>NZ_JBYRIZ020000009.1:0-2877 GCF_058349845.2 Microbacterium cucumeris | reverse complement strand
CCTGAACCGTCAGAACAATCTGACCATCCACCTCACGATCCGGATCCTCCGTCACATCCCCGATCCGATACCGCACGACCAGCGTGCCGACGAAGGACTGGGCAGGAGTCACCTCGACCTGATCGCCGACCACCGTGATGGATCCGTCGCCGCTCTCCACCTCGGCGCGGATCAGCCGGAGATCGCCCTCGCCTTCGAACGGGTTCACGTCGTTGTCGAGCGGAGAGACAGTGATCGTCTCGCCCTGGTTCGTCTCCGGGAACGTGTCGGTGTTCGCCGTCGGGAGCTCGCGCGTCGACGCCGTCACCGTCACGTCGACCGTTCCTTCGATGGGCTCGGTCTCCCCGTCCGAGACACGGATGGTGAGGGTCGCAGCCGTTCCCTTGGCGGTGTTGGACGAGGCTTCGACGAGCAGCTGATCGCCGTCGATGCGCGCGGAGATGCCGTCGGTGGCGCCGCTGACGTAGTCGAACGTGTGCTTGCCCTGGTCTTCCGGATCGGGATCGTCCGTGAGCTCGGCCAGATCCAGCTCGACCGCCGACTCCCCGGGGGCGACGTTGACCTGTCCCCGGGTGAACGTGGGCTGCTGGTTCTCCGGCGGCAGCACCGTGATCGGAATCGACAACGTCGCCTTGCGACCCTCCGGATCATCCGGCCCGGCACCATCCGTCACCTCGAAGTTCAACGCATCCTTGCCGAAGAACCCCTGCGCCGACGTATACACCAACGTGCGCTCATCCTTGATCAGCGCATCACCGTTCGCATGCGCCGCACTGACCTTCTCCGCCTCCGTGATCACCACCGACCCACCACCGGCGACCGTCACATACTCATCCAACGGAACCTCGACCGTCTCCCCACTGACGACCTCGATCCCCTCCGTCGAATCCACCACCGGACGCAGATCCGCCAACGCCGGCACATAGATGAACGCCGACGTCGACTGCTCATCCTGATCCGTCAACGTATAACGGATCAACTGACGCTCATCCCCCACCGTCACCCGAACCTTGCCGTCATCCAGCACACGGCCCCCGGACTCGACCTCGAGTTCGAGGGACTCGGTCGTGCCGTCGGGATCCTCGTCGTTCGCGAGCACCTCGACGTCGACCGTCAGCTCGTCCTTGACGTCCTCGGACTTCACACGATCGTCACGCGCGATCGGATAGAGCAACGGGACGTCCTCGTCCACCGTCACCTGCAGCACGGCCTTGGCCTCCGCGCCGCGGTCGTCCACGATCGTGTACTGCACGGACGTCTCCACCTCGGCATCCGGAGCCTGGACCAGCACGCGATCCCCGGACACCCGCGCGTCCAGACCGGACACGTCGGAGGGGAACGTCACCCCGTTCTCGACCAGGACGACCTTCGCCCCTTCGGGATCCGAATCGTTCGCGAGCACAGGGACGGCGACTTCGCGTCCGGGCCGGACGACGACCGTGTCCTTCACCGCATACGGGGCCTGGTTCACCTCTTCGCTCGGGGCGATGCCCACATGAACGGTCGCGGTGCCCTCCTTGCCGAGATTGTCCCGCACCTTGTAGGTGAAGGTGTCCACACCGGTCGCGTCCTCGAACGCGTCATAGACCAGGTAGTCCTGCTCGACCGTGACGAGACCCTTCTTCGGGTTCGAGTCCAGCCCCAGCAGTTCCACCGAATCGCCGTCCGCATCGATCCCGTCCAACGGGATCGCGATGTTCGCCGTCGAACCGCTCAGCGTGCGGGCGGTGACATCCCGCGGACGCGGGGCGGCGTTCTTCTCCTCGTCCACTGCGAGGATCTGGATCGTGATGTACCCGGCATCCACCTGACCGTTCTCATCCACCACGTTGTACGTCGCATACACCGTCTTCGCCTCCGGACCGGCACGGAAGCGCACCTCGTCCTGAGACACGAACGCCTCACCATCCTCCGGATCGATGAACGGCTCCACCAGCTCCGGCTCGACATGCATCGCCGCATCATTCGGATGCGTGTCATTGTCCAGCACCGGGATGCTCACCACATCCCCCGCACGCACCGTCGCCGTGTCATCGTTCGCCACCGGGGGCAGCAGCTTGTCCGGCGCGGGGATCGGGATGACCACCACATCGCCTTCGGCGGTCTTGGTGCCGTTCGAGATGCGGTAGGTGATGCGCACCTGGCTCTCGAGCCCGCCCTGATCGCCGATGCGGAGCGTCTCATGGTTGAGAACCGACACCGAGACGCCGCTGCCGGGCTCGACCGTCACGGACTGCACCACCAGGATGCCGCCACCGGGATCCGTGTCGTTGTTCAGCACCCCGACGAGCACCTCGCCACCGGTCGGCAGCAACGCGACATCGCGCACGGCGATCGGCGCGAGCTGTTCGTCGCTCTGCTCCTGCACGTCGATGCGCACCAGCCCCGATGCGGACGGAACGCCCGCGGTCACCAGGTACTGCACGTAGTACACCCCGGGAGCCGGGGCCGAGAACGTGAAGGTCTTGTTCGGGTAGTCGGGGACGATGGTCGCGCCGTCCACCGGGTCGACCCGGTTCAGCCGGAGCAGTTCGCGGCTGGAGCTGGTGTCGTTCGCGAGCGGCGCCACCGTCACCTGCTGGCCGACCTGAGTCACGACGTGATCCGCGTTGGTCTTCGGCAAGGTCGATCCGACCGGCCGGACGTCCAGCTGCAGCACACCGTTCGCGAGTTCTCCCTCGCCGTCCGCCACGACGACCTGGACCTCGTACCGACCAGGGGGACTCGCGATGGCGCGGTACGTGATCTGGCCGTCCGTCGTGAAGTCCACCTCGTCTCCGGGCGCCGCAACGACGTCGCGGAGGTAGACGTCGTCGCCGTCCGGATCGGTCCAGTCCGGCAGAACGTTGTACGACACCGTCCCCCCGGCCTCCACCG
>NZ_JBYRIZ020000008.1:2925-5562 GCF_058349845.2 Microbacterium cucumeris | reverse complement strand
TTTCGTAAAAGAAGTCCGGCGGTGTCCTACTCTCCCACAGGGTCCCCCCTGCAGTACCATCGGCGCTGTGAGGCTTAGCTTCCGGGTTCGGAATGTGACCGGGCGTTTCCCTCACGCTATGGCCGCCGAAACACTATTGATGTTTCAATCAAACCTAAAGACACAGCGTGTGTGCCTGTAGGGCTCTCGACCGTACATCGAGAACCACAAAGTGGACGCGAACACCAAGAACGGTGTGTTATCAAGTCATCGGCTTATTAGTACCAGTCAGCTGCATGCGTTACCGCACTTCCACATCTGGCCTATCAACCCAGTAGTCTGGCTGGGAGCCTCTCACCCGAAGGTATGGAAGTCTCATCTTGAGGCCGGCTTCCCGCTTAGATGCTTTCAGCGGTTATCCATCCCGAACGTAGCTAATCAGCGGTGCTCCTGGCGGAACAACTGACACACCAGAGGTTCGTCCAACCCGGTCCTCTCGTACTAGGGTCAGATCCTCTCAAACTTCCTACGCGCGCAGCGGATAGGGACCGAACTGTCTCACGACGTTCTAAACCCAGCTCGCGTACCGCTTTAATGGGCGAACAGCCCAACCCTTGGGACCTACTCCAGCCCCAGGATGCGACGAGCCGACATCGAGGTGCCAAACCATGCCGTCGATATGGACTCTTGGGCAAGATCAGCCTGTTATCCCCGAGGTACCTTTTATCCGTTGAGCGACAGCGCTTCCACAAGCCACTGCCGGATCACTAGTCCCGACTTTCGTCCCTGCTCGACCTGTCAGTCTCACAGTCAAGCTCCCTTGTGCACTTACACTCGCCACCTGATTGCCAACCAGGTTGAGGGAACCTTTGGGCGCCTCCGTTACTCTTTGGGAGGCAACCGCCCCAGTTAAACTACCCACCAGGCACTGTCCCTGAACCGGATTACGGTCCGAAGTTAGATATCCAGAGTGACCAGAGTGGTATTTCAACAATGACTCCACGAATACTGGCGTATCCGCTTCACAGTCTCCCACCTATCCTACACAAGCCACACCGAACACCAATACCAAGCTGTAGTAAAGGTCACGGGGTCTTTCCGTCCTGCTGCGCGTAACGAGCATCTTTACTCGTAATGCAATTTCGCCGAGTTCGCGGTTGAGACAGTTGGGAAGTCGTTACGCCATTCGTGCAGGTCGGAACTTACCCGACAAGGAATTTCGCTACCTTAGGATGGTTATAGTTACCACCGCCGTTTACTGGGGCTTAAATTCTCAGCTTCGCCTTGCGGCTAACCGGTCCTCTTAACCTTCCAGCACCGGGCAGGCGTCAGTCCGTATACATCGTCTTGCGACTTAGCACGGACCTGTGTTTTTAATAAACAGTCGCTACCCACTAGTCTCTGCGGCCTCCAAACGCTTTCGGAGCAAGTCCTAATACGTCGAAGGCCCCCCTTCTCCCGAAGTTACGGGGGCATTTTGCCGAGTTCCTTAACCACGATTCTCTCGATCTCCTCGGTATTCTCTACCTGACCACCTGAGTCGGTTTGGGGTACGGGCGGCTAGAACCTCGCGTCGATGCTTTTCTCGGCAGCATAGGATCATCCACTTTTCATCCGCATCGTGTCTCAGCCTGTACGAGTCACGGATTTGCCTATGACTCGGCCTACGCACTTGCACCAGGACAACCATCGCCTGGCATGGACTACCTTCCTGCGTCACACCTGTTAATACGCTAGCCGCACCAGAACGGGGTCACGCGCTCCCCAACACGATGCCACCCGAAGGTGACGGTGTGAAGGTTCGGGCGCTTAGCACTACTGGATTAGCTGGGGCGGTTCTTCGCCGGTACGGGAATATCAACCCGTTGTCCATCGACTACGCCTGTCGGCCTCGCCTTAGGTCCCGACTTACCCAGGGAAGATTAGCTTGACCCTGGAACCCTTGGTCTTTCGGAGGACGTGTTTCTCACACGTCTTTCGCTACTCATGCCTGCATTCTCACTCGTGTAGCCTCCACGGCTAGATCACTCTGCCGCTTCGCTGGCCACACGACGCTCTCCTACCCATCAACACGGCTGGACCACGAAGGCCTACCAAAAATGTCAATGCCACAACTTCGGTGGCGTGCTTGAGCCCCGTTACATTGTCGGCGCGGAATCACTTGACCAGTGAGCTATTACGCACTCTTTCAAGGGTGGCTGCTTCTAAGCCAACCTCCTGGTTGTCTAAGCAACTCCACATCCTTTCCCACTTAGCACGCGCTTAGGGACCTTAGATGGTGGTCTGGGTTGTTTCCCTCTCGACTATGAAGCTTATCCCCCACAGTCTCACTGCTGCGCTCTCACTTACCGGCATTCGGAGTTTGGCTGACGTCAGTAACCTTGTAGGGCCCATCGGCCATCCAGTAGCTCTACCTCCGGCAAGAAACACGCAACGCTGCACCTAAATGCATTTCGGAGAGAACCAGCTATCACGAAGTTTGATTGGCCTTTCACCCCTATCCACAGCTCATCCCCTCAGTTTTCAACCTAAGTGGGTTCGGCCCTCCACGACGTCTTACCGTCGCTTCAGCCTGGCCATGGATAGATCACTTCGCTTCGGGTCTAGGACATGCGACTGAATCGCCCTATTCAGACTCGCTTTCGCTACGGCTACCCC
>NZ_JBYRIZ020000008.1:0-2825 GCF_058349845.2 Microbacterium cucumeris | reverse complement strand
CACGGGTTAACCTCGCCACATATCACTAACTCGCAGGCTCATTCTTCAAAAGGCACGCTGTCACACCTACCAGGGGTGCTCCAACGGTTTGTAAGCAAACGGTTTCAGGTACTATTTCACTCCCCTCCCGGGGTACTTTTCACCTTTCCCTCACGGTACTTGTCCGCTATCGGTCATCTGGGAGTATTTAGGCTTATCAGGTGGTCCTGACAGATTCACACGGGATTTCACGGGCCCCGTGCTACTTGGGATACTCTCCACGCCAGAACACATGTTTCGACTACGGGGCTGGCACCCACTATGGCCCGCCTTTCAAGACGGTTCGTCTACACGCTTCTGTAACGCCACCAGCTCGGCAGAACTGGTAGGAAAGTCCCACAACCCCGAACATGCAACGCCTGCCGGCTATCACACACACTCGGTTTAGCCTCATCCGCTTTCGCTCGCCACTACTCACGGAATCACATGTTGTTTTCTCTTCCTGTGGGTACTGAGATGTTTCACTTCCCCACGTTCCCTCTACCCGCCCTATATATTCAGACGGGAGTCACTAGGTCGGCACGCCGCCCAGCGGGGTTTCCCCATTCGGACACCCTCGGATCAAAACTTGCTTATCAGTTCCCCGAGGCTTATCGCAGATTGCTACGTCCTTCTTCGGCTCCAGATGCCAAGGCATCCACCGTTTGCTCTTAAAGACTTGAAATCACATGAGTACAATCCAAAAAGAATTGTCTATCGTTACGAACCCCACACCCGAAGGCATGGGATCTTTAAGATGCTCGCGTCCACTGTGTAGTTCTCAAAGTACGGGCGGTACCCCTCCCACCCTCCCCCACGGGGAGACCAGAAAAGGCCCAGAGGATTCAGACAAAACGTCTGGTCCCTCAGGACCCAACAGCGTGCAGACACCCACCCCAAAACCCCCGCCGTTCCCACCGCCGAAGCAGCGTACTAAGCAGAACCCTTGGTCCTGGTGTCATGTCAAATGTTCCACCCATGAGCTCCGGTCACACACATTCGGTGCGAATCCGGCTCTGACAGCCCCGAAGGACTGCAGTGCTCCTTAGAAAGGAGGTGATCCAGCCGCACCTTCCGGTACGGCTACCTTGTTACGACTTAGTCCTAATTACCGATCCCACCTTCGACGGCTCCCTCCACAAGGGTTAGGCCACCGGCTTCAGGTGTTACCGACTTTCATGACTTGACGGGCGGTGTGTACAAGACCCGGGAACGTATTCACCGCAGCGTTGCTGATCTGCGATTACTAGCGACTCCGACTTCATGAGGTCGAGTTGCAGACCTCAATCCGAACTGGGACCGGCTTTTTGGGATTCGCTCCACCTTACGGTATCGCAGCCCTTTGTACCGGCCATTGTAGCATGCGTGAAGCCCAAGACATAAGGGGCATGATGATTTGACGTCATCCCCACCTTCCTCCGAGTTGACCCCGGCAGTATCCCATGAGTTCCCACCATAACGTGCTGGCAACATAGAACGAGGGTTGCGCTCGTTGCGGGACTTAACCCAACATCTCACGACACGAGCTGACGACAACCATGCACCACCTGTTCACGAGTGTCCAAAGAGTTGACCATTTCTGGCCCGTTCTCGTGTATGTCAAGCCTTGGTAAGGTTCTTCGCGTTGCATCGAATTAATCCGCATGCTCCGCCGCTTGTGCGGGTCCCCGTCAATTCCTTTGAGTTTTAGCCTTGCGGCCGTACTCCCCAGGCGGGGAACTTAATGCGTTAGCTGCGTCACGGAATCCGTGGAAAGGACCCCACAACTAGTTCCCAACGTTTACGGGGTGGACTACCAGGGTATCTAAGCCTGTTTGCTCCCCACCCTTTCGCTCCTCAGCGTCAGTTACGGCCCAGAGATCTGCCTTCGCCATCGGTGTTCCTCCTGATATCTGCGCATTCCACCGCTACACCAGGAATTCCAATCTCCCCTACCGCACTCTAGTCTGCCCGTACCCACTGCAGGCCCGAGGTTGAGCCTCGGGATTTCACAGCAGACGCGACAGACCGCCTACGAGCTCTTTACGCCCAATAATTCCGGATAACGCTTGCGCCCTACGTATTACCGCGGCTGCTGGCACGTAGTTAGCCGGCGCTTTTTCTGCAGGTACCGTCACTTTCGCTTCTTCCCTGCTAAAAGAGGTTTACAACCCGAAGGCCGTCATCCCTCACGCGGCGTTGCTGCATCAGGCTTCCGCCCATTGTGCAATATTCCCCACTGCTGCCTCCCGTAGGAGTCTGGGCCGTGTCTCAGTCCCAGTGTGGCCGGTCACCCTCTCAGGCCGGCTACCCGTCGACGCCTTGGTGAGCCATTACCTCACCAACAAGCTGATAGGCCGCGAGCCCATCCCAGACCAAAAAATCTTTCCAGAAACTGACCATGCGGTCGCTTCTCGTATCCAGTATTAGACGCCGTTTCCAGCGCTTATCCCAGAGTCCGGGGCAGGTTGCTCACGTGTTACTCACCCGTTCGCCACTGATCCACAAGAGCAAGCTCCTGCTTCACCGTTCGACTTGCATGTGTTAAGCACGCCGCCAGCGTTCATCCTGAGCCAGGATCAAACTCTCCGTAAAAAAGAAATGCATACACAACCGGGAAAACGATCATGCAGCGAGTTTGAAACTGACCAAAAGAATGAATATCAAACTGACATCCATATAAATTGATCCAAAGGAATCTCACCCTGCCGAAGCAGGAACGAGGTTATTTGGCATTTGACAAGTGCACGCTGTTGAGTTCTCAAGGATCAGACGCTCCCCCGACCCAGCCATCACAACCAGGCCCGAAGGGCAACTTCTCTATCTTA
>NZ_JBYRIZ020000007.1:0-101997 GCF_058349845.2 Microbacterium cucumeris | reverse complement strand
TCGACCCCTCCCGCACCCCACGCCTCGGCGGCACCGCCCGATACACCCTCGCCGCCTGACAGCACCGGCGCACACACACGCGTGCGTAGAAGGCGTGCGCGCGTGCGTACGTGGAGGACGTGCGTGCGCGTACGTGCGTGGAGGACGGGCGTGCGCACGTGGAGACCCGGCGCCATGGTGCGCCCCTCCGTCGCCCGGGACCCCATGAATCGATCCCGCGACCGACGACCGGCGACCCGCTACCGGCTACCGGCTACCGGCTACCGGCTACCGGCCTATTGACGCGCACCGGCAAACCGGTTTCACTGGTGTCATGGCCACCGACAGGACGCCGCCAGCGGCGCAGCTGCTGATCGATTTCGTGAACACCATCGAATGGCAGACCGACGACGAGACGTGGGAATCGCCGCGCGCACTGACGGACTGGCTGCACGCACGCACGGGCACGACGGCGACCGCGACGGCGACCGCGACGGCGACCGCGACCGCGACCGCGACCGCGACCGCGACCGCGGAGGATCTCGCCCTGGCGCAACGCATCCGCGAGGGCCTGCGCGAAGTTCTGCTCACTCACGCCGGACACGAGCCCCTCCCAGGCGCGATCCCACGGCTGAATGCGGCACTGGCCGAGCTCCCGATGCACCTCCGCTTCGGGGACGGCGGCGATGCGCGCCTGAGCTCCAGTTCCGCGTCCTTCCTGGATCCCGTCCTGGCCGCCCTCGACGCCGCCCGCGCCGACGGCAGCTGGACCCGCGTGAAGGCCTGCTCCCGCGACTCGTGCCGATGGGCGTACTGGGACGCATCGCGCAACCGATCCGGTCGGTGGTGCACCATGGCGGGCTGCGGCAACTACATCAAGATGCGCCGGCGCAACTCGCCCGAGGCGTCCGAGTCCGACACGATCGCACCCCGCGACCGCCCGCCGCGGATGCTGGACGTCGCCGCGCTGGCCGGCGTCTCCATGAAGACGGTGTCCAACGTCGTGACCGGCGCGGTTCCCGTGTCACCGGGCACGCGGGAACGCGTGGAAGCGGCGATCGCGGAACTCGATTACCGACCCAATCTCGCCGCCCGCGAACTGCGGACCGGACGTCGCGAGCACATCGGCGAGTGACGACCAGACCCGCGCGAAGACTCAGACCTCGCCGGTGAGCGACCGCCGCAACCGCTCCAGCCGCACGGCGGCCTGCACGCGGAACCGGTACTCCGAGTCGGCGGGATCACCGTCGAGCAGCGTCCAGATCCGGTCGAGACGCTGCTGCACGGTGTTCGTGTGCACGCGCAGCGTCGATGCGGCGCCCTGCCTGTTCTCCCCGGCGTCGAAGTACGCGCAGAGCGTGTCGACGAGGACGGTGCCGCGTCGAGCATCCCACTCGCGCACAGGACCGAGAACACCGTCGACGAAGCGCGCAACGACGTGGGGCTCGCCCGCGGCGAGCGCGTGATACGGCAGGAAGTCCTCGGACCGCACAGTCGCCCCGGTGATGCCGAGCGGCGCGAGCACGCGCAGATCCTGCGTCGCCCGCTCGACGGAAGCACGCAGAGCCGGCAGGTCCGCAGCGGGCGGACCGACCACCGCGGCAACCTCCCCGTCGCCGAAGCGCGCCGCGAGCGCCCGGCGCACCCGCTCGGTCGCGGCCTCCTGATCACGAACGGTCCAGGCGACGACCAGATGCGAATCGCGCGCGGCCACGAGCCCTTCATCGCCCACGGCATCCGCCGCCGCAGCGAGCGCACCCTCCTGCCCGCGGACCTCGATCACCGCCGCGCCGACGATCGGACCCGTGACCTCGGCCTCCAACGAAGACACCTCGGCTGTCCCGTCGAGCACCGCGCTCAGCAGCCGGGACCGCCGCTCGGCGCGGATGGCAGCCACGGCGTCGCGCTTGAACGAGACGAGCGCGGCGACGTGCGCAGCACGCTCGAGCGTCGGCCGGGCGACATCATCGGGGAGCGAGTCGACGTCCTCGGCCACGATCGCCCCGAGCACCCGATCCGCACCGAGCACCGCGACGACCAGCCAGGTCCTGCCATCCCCGCGGATCGACTCCGCGTGCCCGCTGGCACGGCTCGACCGGATCGCCTCGGCCAGAACGCGCCGCCCCGGGAACCCGTCCGTGCTGCCGCTCGGCGCCTCGAAGGGACGCCCCGACTCATCGACGGCGAGCACGGCTCGACCGAGCCGTTCCGACACCGTCGCCACGAGGTCGACCAGGGTCGCTCCCGACATCACCGCGGCCGTGAGCTCCTCGTGGATGCCGCTGACGACCTGCGTCGTCGCCAGATGCCGCTCGAGCTCACGATAGGCGCCCTCGGCACGGGCACGCGCCGCAGCGCTCTCGGCGAGCACCCGGGCGCTGTGCAGGACGGCCGCCGCGTGGTCGGCGAACGCCGAGAGCAGCAGCACCTGATCCGGCGTGAAATCGTGCGCGAAGCGATTGCACGCGAAGAGAGCGCCGAGGACCTCGTCGCCCACGGCCAGCGGCACGCCGAGGAACGAGACGAGCCCCTCCCGGCCGACCGCGAGATCGATGGCCGGGTCATGCGGGGCCTCAGCCATGCCCGCATACTGCCTCACCCAGGCGGGCTCGCGCGTACTCGCGACCAGGCTCGCCAGCCCGTACCCCGCCGGCACGAGCAGATCGCGGAACTCCGGCGTCACCGTTCCGGCCGAGTAGCGCACGCGCAGGTCGCCGTGCGCGTTGTCGACCTCGGACAGATAGGTCACGTCGGTGCCCATCAGCTGGTGCGCGCGCTCGACGAGCCGCCGCAGCACGTCGGTCACGTCCTGCAATCGCACGAGCTCGCGGGCCGTCGAGAACAGCGCTTCGAGCTCGGCCGTCCTCCTGCGCAGTCGCGCGGTCTGCTGCTGCGACTCCTGCACCGAGTCGAGCAGCTCCTCGACCTCGACCGCCGAGACGTCCGCCTCGGCGAGCAGCGTCGCGAGGGGGGCGGTGCTCTCGCCCGGCTCCGCGCGGGTCGCGGCCACGACCTCGCGCACCAGCGCAGACGGGATCGCGCGGTTCTCGCTCAACGCGCCTCCTCGAGCAGCGGAATCCGGACTGCCTGCAGTCTACGAGCGGCGGCCTCGTCAGCCGTCGGCACGCCCCGCCTCGGCGATTGCGGGCGCGGGCGCGGGCGAGCGCGAGGGGAAGGCGGGAGCACGCCGCGCGGCGAAGGCGGCCAGCCCTTCGCGCGCGTCGTCGCTCGCGAACGCCTGCTGCCCGAGCACGGCTTCGTGACGGAACGCCTCGTCCTCGGGAAGATCGGCGAGCGCCCTCACGGCCCGCTTCACCGTCGCGAGAGCCGTGGCACTGCGGGTGAGCAGCTCTTCGGCGACCTCGAGCGCCCTGTCCTGCAGCTGCGCCGCGGGTACCACCCGGTTCACGAGCCCGTAGCGCATCGCCGTCTCGGCGTCGATCCGACCACCGCGAAGCATCAGATCCATCGCGAACGCGTACGGGATCTGACGGATCAACCGCACGAGGGTCCCGCCGGCGGGCACGACGCCCACCCCGGTCTCCGGGAGCGCGAACTGCGCGCCTTCGGCGGCCAGGCGGATGTCGGTGGACAGCATGATCTCGAATCCGCCGCCGAGGCACAGGCCGTTGACCGCGGCGATGACGGGCTTCTCGAGCGTGGAGTGCTTCTGGTGCGCGGCATCCCACTCGCTGATGTCGAACCGCTCCTCGGTGAGCGCGGGGATCGACTCCCCGAGGTCGGCGCCGACGCAGAAGGCGCGATCGCCCGCCCCCGTCAGCACCGCCACGCCGATGCGGCGATCGTCGCGCACCTCGGCGAAGGCCGCTCCCAGTTCCTCGTACATGGCGAGCGTCAGGGCGTTCAGCTTGTCGGGCCGGTCGATCGTGATGACGGCGACGGATCCCGATCGCTCCAGACGGATGCCCATCAGACCGTCCCTCCGGCGCGCAGCGCCTCGACGTCCTCGACGGAGAACCCGAGGAAGTCCGTCAGCACGCGATCGGTGTGCTCGCCCTTCTCCGGAGCGAGGCCGGCGGTGCGCGGCGGAGTGCGATCGAGCTTGACGGGCGAGCCGAACGTACGCAGCTCTCCGTGACCGGGGTATTCGTTGGCGACGATCATGCCGCGAGCCGCGATCTGCGGATCCTCCACGACCTCGCCGATGTCCTTCACGGCGCTCAAGGGGACGAGATCTCCCGCGAGCGCCTCGAGCTCGCTCTTGGTGCGGTCGGCGAACCACCGGACGACCATGGGGCGCACTTTCTCGCGGTAGACGTCCGCATCGAAGCGCGCCGCCATCGCGTGCAGGTCCGGATGCTCGTCCCAGTCGGCCGCCGACCCGAACGTCTCGCATGAGATGCGCCAGAACTTGTCCGTGTAGCCGCCGAAGAACACGAACCCGTCCCGGCAGGGGAACAGTTCGTACGGACGCACGAACGGGTGTTCGTTGCCGAGCGGCTTCGGGACCTCGCCCTCGGCGGTGTAGGCCACCACCGCGTTCTCGGTCAGGGTCAGCACGGAGTCCTGCTGCGAGATGTCCACGAGCTGCCCCTGGCCGGTCTGCTCGGCGTGACGGAGCGCGGCGAGCACCCCGATCACCCCGTACAGGCTCGCCGCGAGGTCGCCGATGATGGTGCCGACCCTCGTGGGCGGGCGGCCGGCTTCGCCGTTCATCGACCACAGGCCTCCGGTGGCCTGCGCACTGTTGTCGTACGCCGGACGCAGGCGGTAGGGGCCCGACTGCCCGTAGCCGCTCAGCGCCGCGTACACGAGTCGCGGGTTCACCCCGCGCAGCCGCTCGTAGCCGTGCCCGAGCCGATCCATCGTGCCCGGCCGGAAGTTCTCGACCAGCACATCGGCGCGCTGCACGAGCCGGTCGAGCACCTGCGCGGCATCCGGGCTCTTCAGGTTCAGCGTGAAGCCGAGCTTGTTGCGGTTGTACTGCGCGAAGAAGCCGCTGAGCGGCTCCTCCCCGTCGCGGGGCAGCAGCGGCGGGAACGTGCGCGTGTAGTCCGGGTCGTCCGGATTCTCGATCTTGATCACGGTGGCGCCCAGGTCCGCGAGGATCATCGAGCAGTACGGGCCGGCCACCACACGGGTGATGTCGAGCACGACGACCCCCGCGAGCGATCCCGGCGCGGCATCCATCCCTCCCCGGTCGTTCAACAGGGCGCGGGTGAGGTCGTCGATCATCGAGGAGTTCCTTCCGAGGCGGGGGTGAGAGCGCCCCGCCGGCGCGTGATGCGGTGCAGGGCAGTGGCCGAGACGAGCGTCACGACGCCCGCCACGACGATGTACAGCGCGATCGCCCAGGATCCGCCGAAGACCGTCAGCAGTTCGAGGTAGATCATCGGGACGAACGCCGAGCCGACGATGGTGCCGATGCCGAGGGCGAGCGACATCCCGGTGTAGCGGATGCGCACGTCGAACGCCTGCGCATAGAGGACGCCCAGCGTGCCGTAGGTCGCGCAGAAGCCGACCGTCGTCGCGATGTAGGCCACGAAGGCGGCTGCCAGGCTGCCGGTGTCGATCAGCCAGAACGCGGGGAACGCGAGGACGATCGAGATCACGGTCCCGACGGCGAACACGCGGGTGACGCCGAATCGGTCGGCGAGCCGGCCGGCGAGAGGGAGGCCTCCGAGCGCCAGCAGCGAGCAGATCGTCGCGATCGTGAGCATCTCGGACTGCGCGTGGCCGACGAACTCGGTGCCGTAGGTGAGGCTGAAGGTGAAGAGCATGTAGAACACGGCGCCGATGACCGCGAAGCTCAGGGCCGCGAGGAGCACCTGGGCCGTGTGCGTCTTCAGCGTCTCCCACAGCGGCACGCGGACGGCCTGCCCCGAACGACGCATCCGCTCGAACTCCGGCGTCTCGGTGATCTTCAGACGGATGAACAGCCCGACCAGCACGAGGACGGCGCTGATGAGGAACGGCACCCGCCATCCCCAGACGGAGAACGCGTCGCCCGGCAGCGCCACGAGCGGCAGGAACACGAGCGTCGACAGCGTGAGCCCGACGGCGAGACCCACCTGCGGGAAACTGCCCAGGAAGGCGCGCCTTCTCGGGGAGGCGTGCTCGACGACGAGCAGGACCGCACCGCCCCACTCGCCGCCGAGAGCGAGTCCCTGCACGAAACGCAGCAGCATGAGCAGGATCGGCGCGGCGACCCCGATGGCCGTGTACGTCGGCAGGAGCCCGATGAGGAAGGTGGCGGCTCCCATCAGCACCAGCGAGACCACGAGCATCCGCTTGCGGCCGATGCGATCGCCGAAGTGCCCGAACACGATCGAGCCGAGCGGTCGGCCGAAGTAACCCACGGCGATGCCGCCGAAAGCGAGGATCGTGCCGACGAGGGGGTCGTAGTCGGGGAAGAACAGGCTGTTGAGGATCAGCGCCGCCGCCGTCGAGTAGGCGAAGAAGTCGAACCACTCCACGGTGGTCCCGACCACGCTCGACGCGACGATCGTGCGGATCTGCCGCGACGACGAGGCGTCGTCGGCGCCGGATTCCGGGGCTGGGTTCCGGGTGTCGGTGGAGGCCGAAGTCATGAGTGCGTTCCCTTCCACCGGCGTCTCCGCTGACGCCGGGCGGAGCCAGCCTGACAGGTCGGGCGAGGGCGATCCATGGCGAACGCGACCACATCGGGCGCGGGACCATGTGCGTGAGAGCTACCCCCGCAACGGGTCGCGCTTGAGCCGCCGCCAGGCGAGTTCCGCGAGGACCGACGCCTGCAGAGGGATGACCGAGTCGTCGAACACTGCATTCTCGGAATGCAGCGGCAGAGGCCCGGTCTCGGGTGCCGCGCCGACGAACACCAGCGTGCCCGGCACCTCCTGGAGGACGTAGGAGAAGTCCTCCGAGGCCATGGACGGCGCCTCGAGGCGCGTGACGCGTTCGGCTCCCACCAGCTCGTCCAGCACGGCCAGCACGGCGCGTGTCTCGACCGGATCGTTGTACGTCACGGGGTACGAGGCGATGAACTCGCTCTCGAGCCGGCATCCGTTCGCCTCGGCGATGCCCGCGAGCAGCGCCGGAAGCTCCGCGCGCACGGTCTCGAGCGTCGTCATCGAGAGCGTGCGGATGTTGGCCTCGAGGTGCACGGCCGCAGCCAGCACATTGCTCGCCTCCGAGTCGCTGCTCAGACGCGTGATCGAGATCACGGCCTGGTCCGTCGCCGGCAGGCGCCGCGCGGTGAAGGTCTGCACCGCGAGGATGAGTTGCGCGGCCACGGGCACCGGATCGATGCCGAGCTGGGGGAAGGCGGCATGCCCGCCCGTGCCGTGAAGCGTCATCCGCAGGGCGCTCGCGCTCGCCATCATCGGCCCCTCGCGTGTGACCAGGCGGCCGCGCGGCGTCGCGCTGTCGACGTGGATGGCGTACGCGGCGACCGGACGCTCGCCGGCGGCGCAGAGAACCCCTTCCTCGATCATGATCCGCCCGCCGGCCTGTCCCTCCTCACCGGGCTGGAACATGAACACGACGGTGCCGGGGAGCTCCGCCCGGCGTTCCGCGAGCACGCGCACCGCGCCGAGCATTCCAGCCATGTGGAGGTCGTGGCCGCACGCGTGCATCGCGCCGGATGCGGAGGCGAACGGCAGCCCCGTCGCCTCGGCGATGGGCAGGCCGTCCATGTCGCCGCGCAGCAGGACCACGGGGCCGGGCCTCCCGCCCCGGAGGACGGCGGTGATCGACGACAGAGAGGCGCCCGTGCTGATCTCGAGCCCCAGGCCGTCGAGCTCCCGGAGCAGGATCTCCTGCGTCCGCGGAAGGTCGAGGCCGATCTCGACGGCCTGGTGGAGCTCGCGGCGCACACCGACGAGCTCCTCGCGCAGAGCCTCCGCAGCGTGGGCGAACGAGCTGTCGTCGACGGGGGAAGTCATCCGAATCGCATCCTCTCTCCGAGTACCGGGACCGCCTCGAGGAGATCCCGCGTGTAGGGGTCGGCGGGGTCCGCCAGCAGCGCCTCGGTGGGCCCCGATTCCACCAGCCGCCCGTGACGCATGACGCACACCTCGTCGCTGATGTATCGGACGACCGCGAGGTTGTGCGAGATGAACAGCATCGACAGCCCGAGCTCCTGCTGCACCTCGCGCAGCAGATTGAGGATCGCGCCCTGCACCGACACGTCCAGGGCGCTCGTCACCTCGTCGGCGATGAGGACGGACGGTTCCCCCGCGAGGGCGCGTGCGATGGTGATCCGCTGCCGCTGCCCGCCGGAGAACGCGGCCGGACGCTCGTCCGCCCGATCGGGGTCCAGGTGGACGAGGGCGAGAAGCTCCCGCACCCGCGCGACCCGTTCCGCCCGGGTGAACCGGCGCCCCGTCGCCCGCAGCGCTTCCGCGATCGAGTCGCCGACGGGCATGAGCGGGTCGAGCGCCGAGAACGGGTCCTGGAAGACCAGCTGCATGCGGCGACGGGCTCGACGCGCAGCGGCTCCCGCACCGGCCGCCTCGACGCCGTCGACCCGGATGGATCCGCTCTCCGGTCGGACCAGGCCGACCGCGGCGGCCGCGATCGTGCTCTTTCCCGACCCCGACTCGCCGACCAGTCCGACGGTGCGTCCTTTCGGCACCGCAAGACTCACGGACTCGACGACGCGCATGCGTCCGTACCGGACGCTGAGGTCCGTGATCTCCAGCGCGTTCACGCGGGCACCTCCTCATCCAGCGGCGACCCGTCCAGAGTCTGCTCGTCGAGCGCGTCCGGGCGCAGCTCCGGGGGGATCACCGGCAGTGGCTGCGTCCGGTCGCTCGTCATGTCGGGCAGGCACGCGATCAGCGCCTTCGTGTACGGGTGCGTCGCCTCCTCGCGGATGCGTTCGGCCGGCAGGCTCTCGACCATGAGTCCGTCCTTCATCACGATGACCCGGTCGCAGAACGCCGACACCAGCGCGATGTCGTGGGAGATGAAGACGATGGCCGCTCCGGTCTCCTCCTGGGCGCGGTGCAGGACGCCCATGACCTGACGCTGCACCGTCACGTCCAGCGCCGTGGTCGGCTCATCGGCGATGATGAGTCGCGGCCGGCCGGTCAGCGCCATGCCGATCATCGCTCGTTGACGCATGCCGCCGGAGAACTCGTGCGGGTACTGCTTCAGGCGGGACGGAGCGTCGGCGATGCCGACCGCTGTCAGCGCCTCCGCCGCCCGCACGCGTGCCTGGGCCGGGCGCATGCCCATGTGGACCTCGGGGACCTCCGTGAGCTGGCGGCCCACGGTGAGAGCGGGGTTCAACGAGGTGAGCGGGTCCTGGAAGATCATGCCCAGTTCCACGCCGAGCCGGGAACGGTCGGAGGCCGTCAGCGGACGGGTCATGTCGATGTCGTCGAACCGATGCACCGAGGTCGTGAGGCGGGCGTCGTCACCGAGCAGCCCCGCGAGCGCCATCGCCGTGAGCGACTTGCCCGATCCCGACTCCCCCACGATGCCGACGACCTCACCCCGGAGGATGCGCAGATCCACACCGCGCACGCGTTCCACGAGACCGCCGTCGGCGGTCGGGAAGGCGACGTGCAGGCCGGAGATCTCGGCGACCACGTCCGCTGCATCGGCGGTCGGCTCCGAGTGAGGAGCGCGGCGACGGGAGCTCAGCGTCACTCCGCCGACGGCCCGCGCGGCGACGGCCCGCCAGCCCTGCCCCCGCGCCCCGGCGACAGCTTCGCTCAGCAGGGTGAACACGAGGCCGGCCAGCACGATCGCGATGCCCGGGCCGATCGCGGCGAGCGGGTTGACGTAGATGCGCAGGATGCCCTCCTGCAGCATCCGGCCCCAGTCGTAGGCGGGGGCCTGCACGCCCAGCCCGAGGAAGGAGAGGCCGGCGAAGGATAGCAGCGTGACGCTCGCCGTCGCGGCCGCGTTGACGAAGAACGGATTGGCGATGTTCGGAAGCACATGACGCCACAGGATGCCGATCGGGCCGACACCGACGACACGCGCGGCCCGCACGTAGTCGCGGCCCGACACCGATGAAGCGAGGTTGTAGACCAGCCGCGCGAACGAGGGGACTCCGGCGAAGCCGATCGCGAGCATCGCGCCGGTCGCGGTCGCACCCCAGATGACGGTGAAGAACAGCACCATGAGCAGCCACGGGAACGCGAGCAGGATGTCGAGGAGCCCGGTGAACCACCGGCGCGGGTACTTCGGGAGGATGCTCGCGACCAGCCCGAAGACGATCCCGCCCACGAGCGCGATCGCCGTCGCTCCGAGCGTGAGCACCAGCGTGAGCCGCGTCGCCGCCAGCACCCGGGCGAAGATGTCCCTCCCGAGCTCGTCCGTGCCGAACGGGTGCGCGGCGCTCGCACCGAGCAGCCGCGATGAGACGTCAGTGGCCTCCGCCGCGGCACCCCAGATCACCGGCCCCGCGATCGCGAGGAAGAGCAGCAGGGCGGATCCGACCACCGCCGCGATGGTCGTGGGATTCAGGAGCTTCGTGCGCAGGGACATGATTCAGCCCTCCGTGATGGACGAACGCGGATCGATGGTGGCGAGGATCACGTCCACGACGAGATTCACGCCCAGCACGATGAGCGCGTAGACGATGACGATGCCCTGCACCATCGGGTAGTCCTTCGCGCCCACCGACGAGACCATGATCATGCCGAGACCCGGGATGGCGAACACGGTCTCGATCAGCACGGTCGCCGCGGTCAGGCCGGCCAGCGTCATCCCGCCCACCGTCAGGGACGCCGTGACGATGTTCGGCAGCGCGTGCCGGAGGTGGATCAGGCGTCGCGGCAGCCGCTTCGCTCGTGCCGTGGTCATGTAGGTCGTGTCGAGCACCGCGATCATCTCGACCTGCACGATGCGCACGAGGTACGCCAGCGGCCCGACGGCGAGGGCGATGACCGGCAGCACTGCATCCGCCGGCGTGCCCCAGCCGGCCGCCGGAAGCCAGCCGAGCTGCACCGCGAAGAGGGCGATCAGTGCGACCGCGACGAGAAAGCTGGGTACCGCGATGAGGATGCCGAGCACGCCCGAGAGCGTGATCGACAGTCCTCGCCGGCGGCCGGAGCGGGCCAGCGCCGCGGCGCCGATCCCTGCGGGAAGGGCGCACACGACGGCGATCGCGAAGGCGAGCACGGCCAGCAGCAGCGTGGTCGGGAAGCGCTGCGCGATGACGTCCGCCACCGGACGCTGCAACCGCACCGATACCCCGAGATCACCGGTGAACAGCCCGCCGACGAATCGGAGGAACTGCTCCCACATCGGACGGTCGAGCCCGAGCTGCGCCCTCGTCGCCTCCACGAGCTGCGGAGTCGCACTCTGCCCGAGCGCCGCGCGCACGGGGTCGCCGGGCACGAGGTACATGAGCAGGAACGAGGCGACCACGACCACGGCGAGCGAGATCACCAGCCGTCCGAGGCGGCGCAGAAGGAACGCGGTGCGCGGGGAGAGCCCTCGGCGCAGACGGCGCTCCTCCGCTCGCGCCGCCAGGGCGGCCGTGCTCGCGTCGGCCACCTCGGCGGTCGGGAGAGGAGGAGTCGTCGTCATGTCAGCCCAGCATCCGGATCGACGTCGGCAGGATGTAGTTCGGCTGATCGAACACCGCCCCCGACTGGTAGGTGGGCAGGATGTTGTCGATCACCGGGAAGACGTCGAATCGCTCGATGAGCTCGGCCTCGGCATCCTGCCAGATCCCGCAGGTGTCCTCCGGGGTGGCGCTGGACGCCTCGTCGACGAGCGCGGAGTACTCCGGGTTCTCGACCCACATGAAGTTGAGTCCGCCGTCGGTGGGCATCGCGCCGTCGAAGAACGTCGAGAGCACGAGCGGCCCGCCGGGAGCGACCTGGATCCAGCCGGTGTCCCAGTCGAACGTCGACCACAGCTGCTCCGACCAGGCGGCCGCGTCGTTCGCGGCGAGCTCGGTCGTCACGCCCAGCTCGTCCCAGGTCTCCTTGACCAGTTCGGCCGCAGGGGCGTGCGTCGATGTGGGTGCGTTGTAGACGAACTTGATCGTGAGCGGCTGACCGTCCTTGTAGCGCAGGCCGTCCGACTCGAGCGCCCAGCCGGCCTCGTCCAGCAGCTCGCCCGCACGGTCGAGGTCGGTCTCGGGCAGCTCCCATCGGGGGCCGTCCGCCACGCAGAGCAGCGGCGTCTTCGTGACGAGCGAGACCGGTTCGAGCCCCTCGCCGTCGGCGATGACGGTGCCGACCTCCTCGCGGTCGATTGCGATCGACAGCGCCTCCCGCACGAGCGGGTCGGCGAACGGGCGCCCCTCCTTCTCGTTGAACAGCATCATCCCGACGGGATTGCGCACGCCCACGTGGGTGAGGCCTGCGCCGTCGAGGCGGGCCCGATCCGCTCCGGAGATCGACGCGGCGTTGATCTCGCCGGAGATCAGCAGGTTCGCCGCGGTGCTCTCGTCGGTGACGACGCGCGCCTCGATGGCGTCGGGGAGCCCCTCGGTCTCGCTGGTCACGTCATCGGGTCCCCAGGTGTAGTCGTCCCGCTTGGTGAAGGTGTACGTGTCCCCGGGCTTGACGTCGCTGAGTGCGAACAGGCCGGTGCCGTCGGTGGTGTCGGACAAGGTCGTGGGGTCGGCGAGCCCCGCGTCGCACACCATCAGGATGGTGCCGACGTTGACGGCGAGGAACGGCGAGTTCACGGCGCTCGTGACGGTGACCGTGTCGCCGTCGGCGACCGCCGAGACGTTCTCGTCGATGACCGAGCCGTACGAGAACGTTGCGTTGGCCGGGTCGGCGTTGTAGTTCAGGTTGTCCGCGACGGTCTGAGCCGTGAACTCGGACCCGTCGGAGCAGGTGATGCCCTCCTTGAGCGTGAAGACGACCTCGGTGCCGGTCTCCTCCCAGCTCTCGGCGAGCCAGGGCTCGAACTCCCCGTCGGGGGTGACGGAGATCAGCGACTCGTACGCGAGGCTCACGACGCCCCAGGTGTCGGGCGAGATCGCCTTCAACGGGTTGAGGTCGCCCGGGTCGTCGTTCACGGCGGTGACGAAGGTGCCGCCGGAGACGAAGTCGCCCTCCTCCTCCGCCGACGGCTGATCGGTCGAACCCGCGCAGGACGCCAGCGTCAGCGCGAGGGCGGAGAGAGCGGCGGCCACGGGTACTGCGGTACTGCGTTTCATAGCGATCTCCTGGTTTCGGGTGGGGGTGAAGCTGCGGTCAGCGGGCCGGCACCTCGGCGGACAGCCGCGCGAGCGGACCCGCGGCCTTGACGGTCACGTTGACGGTGGGCTGCGCCGTGTACGGCACGTGGGTCTCGAGGACCTCGACGACCGAGACCTGCAGCGGATCGGCGCCCGCCTGGATCGCCTTGGCGATGGCCGCTTCGGACGCCTGTTCGATGGCGGATTCTCGCTCGCCCATCGGCGCCATCTGATCCGCACGGCCTCCGGCCAGCGAGATCGCCGCGCCGACGGCGTTGGCGACCCCGCCGTGGTCGGGGCGCAGGATGCGGCCCGCACTGGCGAGCCGGTCCGGCACGAGGAACCCGCCGCCGCCCACGACGACGAGGGGGATGTCCACCCGGCCGAGGGACAGCCGCTCGACGGCCTCCTCGAGGCGATCGGCCACGACGGCGAGGGCGTGCTCGAGGGCCTGAGCCGTCGCCTGGTCGAGGGAGGGCAGGGAGCGCCCGGCCACGGGACTGCCGGACAGCGCCGCGGCATCCGTCAGCGTGGGTGTCGACCCGCCGAACAGGAGACCTTCGCGATCGATGCGGTAGCCCACCGAATCCGGCCCGACGCGTCCGGACCGGATGTCCACGACGGTTCCTCCGCCGATGCCGACGCTGAGGATGTCCGGCATGCGGAAGTTCGTGCGCACTCCGCCGATCTCACGGGGCAGCGTCGACTCGCGCGGGAAGCCGCCGACCACGACGCCGAGGTCCGAGGTCGTGCCGCCCACGTCGATGACGATCGCGTCGTCGTGACCTGAGAGGTAGGCCGCGCCGCGGATGGAGTTCGCGGGACCCGAGCCGATGGTCAGCACCGGGTACTGCGCGGCGAAGTCCAGCGACATCAATGTGCCGTCGTTCTGGGCGAAGAAGGTCGTGGCGTCGAGCCCCTCCTCCGCGACGACGGTGACGAGGGCATCCGTCACCGAACGCGCGACGCTGTACAGCGCGGCGTTGAGCAGCGTCGCGTTCTCGCGCTCGAGCAGGCCCGTCGGGCCGATGTCCTGGCTCAGGAACACCCGGGTGTCCTGACCGAGGTGGCCGCGCAGCAGTTCCGCCACCTCGAGCTCCTGCTCCGGGGACGACGGGCTGAAGATCCCGGCGACGGCGATCGCGTCGAAGTGGTCGAGGCCGTCCACGAAGCGCAGGATGCCGTCGCGATCGAGCGGCGCGATGGGGGTGCCGTCGACCATGTGGCCGCCGCCGAGCATCGCGGAATCGGCGAGCACCATGCGCACGAGGTCCTCGGGCCAGCCGGTCAGCGGCGGATACTCGGTCGCGGCAGGCGCTCCCAAGCGGATCATCGCGACCTTGTCCAACTGCCGCCGCTGGACGATCGCGTTCGTCGCATGCGTGGTGCCGAGCATGACCCGCGAGACACGGGACCGGTCCTCGCCGATCGTCGTGAGCACGTCGCGGATCCCGGCACGGATGCCGCCCGTGATGTCGTCGGTGGTCGCCCGCTTCGTCCACGCGAGCACGGCGCCCTCGCCGTCGAGGACGACGGCGTCGGTGTTGGTGCCGCCGACGTCGACGCCGATGGAGAGGTCGCGGGCGGTCATCGGGCCACTCCTTCGAAGGGGACGTAAGGGAGGTCGTAGCCGAACGCCGCCGGTCCCGCGAGCTCGAGGCCGCGGGGCGTCCGCCAGATCGGGTCGCAGGCCCAGGCGAGCACCGAGACTCGCTGCCCGAAGCGCAGCATCTCGGTCGTGATGGCATGACCGGTCTCGGCGTCGATGATCGTGATCAGGTCGGGGACGCTCACGAGCACCTCGCCGTCCTCGAGCACGAGCAGGTTCTCGTTCTGAAGCTCGAGACGCTGCAGGCGTCCGCGATCGGCTCCTGTGCCCGTGATCGTCACCGACCCGCGGACGAATCCGCCGACCGTGCGGCGATCGAGATCGGTGATCTTGCCGGTCATGAGCACGCGCGCGTCGAGCTCGGCGGCGACGGCTGCGACCGGGTCGGAGGAGGACATCAGTGCGTGTCCGACCCGGATGGCGGCGCTCACGGTGCCCTCGATCACCGCTCCGCGCACGGTGTCGGCGGTCATGGGATAGTGCGCGCCGATGCAGATCGAGCCGCTCGCCACGGTGAGTGCGCGTGCGTGACGCTCGAGCCAGTGCAGATCGATCGTCTTCATGACGGAGATGTTGCCGACGACGTCGCTCTGCACCGCCCACTCGCACGCGACGCCGGCGACGTTCATCGCGACCATCGCCGCATCGGGGAAGGCACGGCCCATGCCGTCGGCATCCAGGATCTGCAGACCCAGTCGCGCGGCCCAGCCGATCGGCTGGACGCCGTTGCTGCCGCCGATCTCCGCGGCCATGAGTGTGGTGACCCTGCGTCCGAGCAGCCGCTCGGCCTCGGCGAGAAGCGCGTGGATCTGGCCCGTCGCCGACAGCATCTCGATGCCGACGGTCGGGGCGCCGATGCCCGACATCAGGATCACGACATCGTCGGGGCCGAGGTCGTCGACCGTCACGAGCCGGACGGGACCGTGGGCGCGCAGGGCGTTCTCGACCATGATCTGGGCGGTGTACACGGCGCCGCCGCCGCCGGTGCCGAAGATCGCGGTGCCGACGCCGAGGGCGGCGATGTCATCCGCGGTGATCTCGGTGATCGGCGCCGCGGTGCGTGCGGCGGAGGAAGTCTGGGCCATGTGTTCACGGTACGGAGGCGCACTGGCCGCGACAATGTTCCGAGCATCCAGTGTTTCCGGGCATACTGTGCGCATGGCACAGTACTCGTTACGAGACCTGCACGAGGACGCCGGACGCCTGGGCCTGCGCCTGCACGCCGGCCCGATCGACGAGCGCCAGGTCAGCCGCGTCGATCTCGCCGCCGTCGATCGCGTCGACGCTCTCGCCGCCGGAACGCTCGCGATCATCCCGGGTGACGAGCAGCCGCCGCCGTTCCGCATCGACGTGGCCCTGCGCCAGGCGAGCGCGCGCGGGCTCGCCGGACTCGTTTTCACGGCCCCCCTCACGCTGGCCGAGACCGCCAGGGTCCTCGCCGACCGGGGCGGCGTGCCGGTGTTCTCGGCGACGGGAGTCGGCGCGGCGGACCTCGCCAAGACCGTCGACCGTGCGATCTCCGGAGGCGCGTCCGAGGCCATGATGCGCGGTGCGCGCGCGGTCGCCCTCGCCACCGAGGCCGCCGCCGACGAGGACTGCACGACCGACACGATCCTCTCCACCGCGGCGGCCGGTCTCGGCACCGAGCTCCGGGTCGCATCCGATCCGTCCGTGTCATGGAGCGACGCCGATGCCGTGTTCATCGGGGAGGTCGTGATCGGGCGGCTGGTCGCCGAGCGCGCCGACGGAGCCACGGAGGTCGCACTCCCCGTGATCGCCTCGCTGCTGTCGCGGGTCGCCCAGCGACAGAGTCGCGACCGCTACGCCCCCACGCAGTCGCGTGCCGATCTGCTGGTGGAGCTGGTCCTCGCCGACTCCTCCCGCGCGGACGGCTTCGTCGCGCAGGCCGCGCGTCTCGGCCTGCCGCTTCCCCAGTCGCACGTGGTCGCGTGGCTGGCACCGACCCGCCGGAACGACCCGGACGCCCAGGCACCGCGCAGCGTGAAGCCGGCGCTCGAGCTGTTCGCGCTGCAACTCGTGGAAGCACGGGAGGAGCTCTGGCATGTGGCCTTCCTGCAGGACGACCTGATGCTCGTGTGCACGGAGGAGCACGGCGCCGGCGACCATCAGCGCCGCGTGCGCGAGGTCGCGGTGCGCGTCCAGCAGCGCGCTCAGGAGCTCGCCGGAGCCGACTGGGCCTACACGCTGGGTCTGGGCACGCCGCAGGTCGGCGCCCTGGGGCTTCGGCAGTCCGCCGCCGAGGCGCGCATCGCGGCGGAGTCGGCGATCGCTGCCGGCCGCCTCGGCGGTGTGGAGCTCACGGACGTCACGGGACTCCGCCGCGTTCTGCTCGACCTCTACGCCTCTCCGATCAGCAGGGAGCTCCTGCACGACATCCTCCGGCCCCTCGACGACCTCGGCCCGGAACGCGCCCTGACGTCGACGCGCACCCTGCTCGCCTATCTGGCGCACCGCGGATCCCTCGTCCATGCCGGGAGGGAGCTGATGCTGCACCCCAACGGCGTCGGGTACCGCATGCGGCGCATCCGCGACCTGCTGGGCATCGATCTCGACGACCCGGACGCCCGGTTCGCGGTCGAGCTGGCCTGCCGCGTGCGCCTGCTGGCCGCCGGCTGAGGGCGATCCTCAGACGCGATCCCGAAGCTCCTGGCGCAAGGGCGCCCCATGGGCATCCAGCTCGGGAGCGCGCGCGAGCCGCACGGTGCCGTTCGTCCCCATCGCGGAACGGACCACCGACAGGCCGTCGTCCTCCTCGATCAGCCCCAGCGTCTGCGCCTGCGCGCTGCGCGCGGCCTCCTCGGGGCTGCGGACCCTGGCCACCAGCACGCGCGCCGCGCGCAGCCGCTCCACCACCGTCTCGAGCGGGAGCGCGGCGACCCGGGCCGCGAGGATCTTCTCCAGCTCGTCGCGTCCCTCGACCCGCTCCCGATTGCCCGCCCACCGCGGGGCTCCCAGTTCCTCGCCGAGGTCGAGCGCGGCCACGAGCCGCGCGAACATCGGGTCGTTCGTCGCCCCGAGCACGACATGCCCGTCCGCCGCCGCGAACGCCCGGTACGGCACGATCGACGGATGCGCGCTGCCCCACGGCTTCGACGGAGGTCCGCCCGCCGACGTCGCGGCGATCACCGTCCCGAGCGAACTCAGCGCTGTCGCGAACAGCGAGAACTCCAGGCGTCGCCCGACACCCGTGCGCTGACGCTCGAGAAGGGCGGCGAGCACTCCGCCCATCATCGACAGGCCCGTGGCGATGTCCACCATCGCCACTCCCGAGCGCACCGGGTCGGCGTCCTCGTACCCGGTGACGTGCATCAGGCCGGATTCCGCCTCGACCGTGACCGCAGTACCCGGCTCACCGGCGAGGGGGCCGTCCTGCGCGAATCCGCTGATCGACGCATAGACCAGCCGGGGGAAGCGCTCGCGCATCGCGGCCGCTCCGATTCCGAGCCGGTTCGCCACACCGGGCCGGAAGCTCTCCACCAGGACGTCCGCGGTTCCGATCAGCCGATGGGCCGTCTCGATGTCCGCGGGGTCGGTGAGATCGAGGGCGATGCTGCGCTTGCCGCGATTGATCGCATGGAAGTACGCGCTCGAGCCGTGCACGAAGGGCGGACCCCAGTGTCTCGTCTCGTCACCGATGCCCGGCTGCTCGACCTTGATCACGTCGGCGCCGAGTTCGGCGAGCGTCATGGTCGCGTACGGTCCGGCGAGCAGCCGCGTGAAGTCGATGACACGGATGCCCTCCAGCGGGCGGAACTCGTCGCTCATCTGCTCGTCCCTCCACGGCCGTCGCCCGCTCAGCGGACGTAGACCTGCTCTCCACGGATCCATGTCTCGGCGACCCGCACGCGCGAGATGTCCTCCGCCGGCGCCGAGAACACGTCCTGGTCCAGGATCGCGAAGCTGCCGTCCGACCCCGGCACGAGCGCGCCGACCCCGGAGAGCGGCGACAGCGTCGCGGCGCGGGACGTGTACAGCAGCAGCGCCTGCGGCACGGTGATGGCCGCCTCGGGCCCGAACTCGACGCCGTTGTACGTGCGCCGACGCACAGCCGCCTCGACTGACAGCATGACGTCGTCCGCACCGCTCCAGGCCGTCGCTGGGCGATCGGAGGACAGCGCGAGCGCCCCGAGACCGGAGTACAGGCGAGCGATCGGATAGGCGTCCGGCACCTGCTCGACGCGGAGGGCCTTCTCGTAGCCGTCGTACTCGGCGAAGAAGAAGACGGTGTGGGTCGCGATCCCGAACGTCATCCGCGCGGAGGACAGCCGCTGGAGGTAGTCGTCGCTCACGATGGTCGCGTGCTCGATGCGCACCGACGGGATGCCGTCGAGCCAGGGCTCGGCATCCTCGAACAGCTCCACCACCCGGTCCAGGGCGCGGTCGCCCATGGCGTGAACGGCCAGCTGCACGCCATTGCGGCGCGCCCATTCCCCGGCCGCGAGCACGTCGGCATCGTCGACGAGACGCAGACCGTGGTCGCAGGAGCCTGGGTAGGCCTCATGCACCCATGCCGTGCGGTTGGAGTACGCGCCGTCCAGCACGACCTTCACGCCCCCGATGCGGATGCGCCCCTCGCGGTCATCCGGTCGGAGATCGGCGAGCGGGGCCTCAGGGTCCCATCCCGGGTAGAGCGCGACACGCGTACGCAGACCGCGCTCGGCCGCGGCGCGGAACGTCGCCAAGGGCTCGTCGATCCGGCTGGACAGCAGATCGCACACGGCGACGATGCCGCGCGATGCCCATTCCTCCCCCAGCGCGACGAGGGCGGCGATCTGCTCGTCCCTGGTCGGCGCAGGGACGAATCGCGCGACGGCGTTCACGGCCGCGATCTCCGTCAGCACGCCGTCGGGCACCCCGTCGGCATCGCGCTC
Organism: Microbacterium cucumeris; assembly: GCF_058349845.2. Lineage (NCBI taxonomy): Bacteria > Bacillati > Actinomycetota > Actinomycetes > Micrococcales > Microbacteriaceae > Microbacterium > Microbacterium cucumeris. The sequence continues at coordinate 82,412 of NZ_JBYRIZ020000007.1, read as the reverse complement.
GAAGCGGGCGCCCTCGGGATCGGGGGTCGTCGCATCGATGCCGGCGATCTCCAGCGCGCGGGTGTTGCACACCGCTGAGTGGGCGTCGCAGCGCCACACGAGCACGGGGCGTTCGGTGCTGACGCGGTCGAGGTCCGCGGCCGTCGGCCCGGCACCGCCGGGGAATCGGGTGTCGTCATACCCGCGGCCGAGTATCCAGGCATCCGACGAGTCGCTCGCTCGAGCATGCGCGCGCAGCGTCTCGACCAGATCGTCGCGCGAGAGCACGGCGGGCGGGAAGCACTCGACGGCGGCGGCCGTGCCGGCCAGAAGCGCCGGATGGGTGTGGCTGTCGAGCAGTCCCGGCAGCACCGTGCGCCCGCCGAGATCGACGGCGTCCGGATCCCGGACGTCGGCGGCCTCGCCGACCCAGTCGATCCGGCCGTCGGTGATGCGGAACGCCGAGGCGAAGCGCGTCTCGGATTCGCCGGTGAAGACGCGGCCGTTCGTGAAGGTCCGGCTCGCCATGCTCACAGCGCCCGGTGGGTGAAGCGGCCGCCGAGCAGCGTGGCCGCGACGGGCATGTTCCGCAACTGGTCGCGGTCGCAGGCGTACGGATCGTGATCGCTGAGCACGAGGTCGGCCGGCTGCCCGACTGCGAGCGAGGTGCGCACGGATGCGGCGAGCGCGACGTCGAGGTCGAGACGCTGCTCCGGATGCCACGCGTCGCGTTCGCCGCGGCTTCGCGTGGTCGCGGCGCTCAGCGAGATCCACGGATCCAGCGGGGCGACGGGCGCGTCCGAGCCCAGGCGAAGTACCGCGCCGGAGCGGTGCAGCGATCCGAAGGCGAACGCACGGCCGGTGCGCCCGGCCCAATGATGATCCGCGACATCGCGATCGTCCATCGCATGCTCCGGCTGGACGCTGGCGATGAGCCCGAGCTGCGCGAATCGGGGGAAGTCCTCCTCGCGGACGAGCTGAGCGTGCTCGATCACACCCTTCATGCCGAGCGCCTCGAGGGTGTCCAGCACCTCGCTGTTGGCGCGATCGCCGATCGCGTGCACGGCCGCCTCGATGCCGGCGCCGCGGGCGCGCTCGAGCAGCCGCCGGAGCTCGGGGATCGGCACGCTCTCCATGCCGCACGCATGCGGATGTGCGGGGTCCGTTCCGGGGTAGGGATCCCAGCACCACGCCGTCCGGGTGTTGAGCGAGCCGTCGACGACGACCTTCAGCCGTCCGAACGTGATGAGTCCCGCCTCGTCGACGATCTCGCCCGTGCGATGTCCGTCCGCGATCGCCGACTCCAGCGCATCGGGCCAGACGGCGATGTCGGCGCGCAGAGACGTGAGGCCGCCGGCCGTGCGGGCCGACCATTCGGCGGCGTTGTCGGTCTTCTCGTACTCCACGATGCCGACGACACCGCGGGAGGCGGCTGCCGCGGCCGCCTCGGCGTAGGCATCGGCGGGCAGGTGCGCAGCCTCGTCGAACGAATGCAGCAGCCCGATCCACGGCCCCTCCCGCAGAAGACCCGTCTCATCCAGCTCCACGCCCAGCCGCTTCGCGGCAGCGCGGTTCATCCACCCGCAGTGCAGATCGCCGCTCACGAGCACCACAGGGATGTCGCTGACGGCGCCCTCCAGCGCCGCGAGGCTCGCGGGCACCGGCCACAGCCCGTCACGGAACCCGTAGCCCATCAGCATCCCGTCGGTGAGGGGCGCGCCTTCGGCGCGCGCCCGCCGGACGATCTCGAGCACATCGTCCGCGCTGCGCGTGCCCGTGAGGTCGAGCCGCCGGCGACGGATGACGTGCTGGGTGAAGTGCACATGCGCGTCCCAGAGTCCCGGGCCCACCCAACGGCCGTCCGCGTCGACGACCTCTCCGGTGGGCGCGACGCTTCCGGTCGGCGCGATCTCCGTGATCACGCCGCCGTTCACGATGATGTCCACCGGTTCGGCGGCATCGTACGGACGCACGCCGCGGAGGGTGAGGGACTCGGTCATGATGCTCCTCTCGGCGCTCATCCGAGCGCGCATGCTGTTCGGCGGTCAGCCTACGGGGACAGGGGACGTCGTGAATCCGAAGAGATCCTTCGGATCCTCGGGGGCGGCGACGAGGTCGATGTCCTCGCCGAGGCCGGTGCCGACCAGGTCGGTCCGCACGTGCCGCAACGCGGCGAAGTCCTCGATCGCGAAACCCACCGAGTCGAAGATCGTCACCTGCTCCGGGGACGTGCGGCCGACGGCGGCGCCTGTGAGCACCTGCCAGAACTCCGTGACGGGGAAGTCGGGAGCGACGTTCTGGATCTCGCCCTCGATCCGCGTCTGCGGGGCGTACTCGACGAAGACCGGACCGCGTTCGAGGATGCGCGGGTCCAGTTCCGTCTTTCCGGGGCAGTCGCCGCCGATGGTGTTGATGTGCATGCCGGGTACCACCTCGGCATCCGTCAGGACCTGCGCGACCGCCTTGTCCGCGGTGCATGTCGTCACGATGTCCGCGCCGGCGGCGGCTTCGGCTGCCGAGGAGCACACCGTGATGTCGAACCCGCGCGACGCGAGGTTGCGGACGAACTTCTCCGAGGCAGCCGGATCCACGTCGTAGATGCGCAGCCGCGAGATGCCGAGGACCCCGCGGAAGGCGAGCGCCTGGAACTCGGCCTGACTGCCGGCGCCGATCATGGCCATCGTCGTCGAGTCCGGACGGGCGAGACGACGCGCGACCATCGCCGAGGTCGCGGCCGTGCGCAGGGCCGTCAGCACGGTCATCTCGGCGAGGAACACGGGATATCCGTTGTGCACGTCGGCCAGCACGCCGAACGCCGTGACGGTCTGGAAGCCTCGCGCCGGATTGAACGGATGGCCGTTCACGTACTTGAAGGCGTACACGTCCGGATCGCTGACGGGCATCAGCTCGATCACCCCGAACGGCGTGTGACTCGCGATCCGATGGGTCTTGTCGAACGACTCCCACCGACGGAAGTCGGACTCGATGGTGTCGGCCATCTCGGTCATGATCGTCTCGGCGCCGCGCCGCGAGATCCACTCGATCATGTCCGCCACTCCCACGAAGCGCGTCACGACGTCATCTCCCTCTCGCCGAGGCGCTGCCCGTTGACGGCCGCGATGCGGTCGGCGAGTCTCGGGTTCTCGTACGGCCCGGGACGGCGCAGCGCCTCGACGACCCGCCCGATGACGTCCGCCGGCTTGTCCTGACTCATCTTGTCCTTCGCCTCGAAGCGCTGCACGCGCAGACGGAAACCGACCGTGCCGTGCACGATGCGCTCGGCGTATGCGGTGTTCTCCAGCGTCCGAGCCAGAAGGAACGGCTCGGGCAGCGGACGCTCGAACCGTTCGACCAGGCGATCGAGCACCCGCAGGTTCTCCTCGTCGGACAGGATCTCCGGCGTGCCGTGCAGGTGCGCGACCGCGAAGTCCCAGGTCGGAACGGCGGGCGAGACGCCATACCAGCCCGGTGACACATAGCCCTGCGGACCGTAGACGATCACCATCACCTCGTGCTCGCCGAGCCGGTGCAGCCGCTCGTCGGGACGGCCGACATGACTGAGGAGCACGATGCCGTCGGCATCCTCGTCCAGCAGCACCGGATAGTGCGACGCGACGAGCCCTTCCCCCGGTACATGGGTGACGATGCTGGCCCACGGGTTCTCGCGGACGAGCGCGCGCACGGCGTCGACGTCATCGAGGGCGTAGTCGGGGTTGTGCCTCATGGACTCTCCTGTCGGAAGCGTTGAGTGGGATCGGTCGCCGCCCGCTCAGGCGACCCACCCGACGTCGGCGGTCGCGAGCACGACATCTTCGGCGTCGAGGACCGCCGCTGTGGTCGTCGCGCCGTCGGAGCGTCCGACGATGCGCAGAGGGCGGTCCACCAGTATCGGAGCGATCGCCCGGATGCCGAGCTGCGCGGGCCGTCGCCCTGGCACATGGCTCCGAACGGCGTCCATGAGCAGGATCCGGGTGAGCGGTCCGTGCACGAGGAGGTCCGGCAGGCCTTCCCTCTCGCGCGCCCACGCCCGGTCGTAGTGGATGAGATGCGTGTTGAAGGTCAGCGCCGAGAACCGGAAGAGCTGCCGCGCGTCGAGCGTCAGCTCCTGCGTCCATTCGGCCGCCTCCGCGACTGTCGGATCGGGTCTGGGGGCCCTCGCCGGGACGTCCGGGTCGGCGGCCTCGAGGAACACGTCGTGCCAGGTGCTGCGCACGGCAATCTCGCCGCCCACCGCGTACTCGCGCACGATGTCGACGAACGTCAGGCGGCCGCGGGATCCCGTCTTCTCCACGACGTCGCCGAGCGCAGTCGTCTGGACGACCTCCTCGCCGATGCGGATCGGACGCAGGAAGTCGGTCGTCTCCCCGGCGTACATGCGCCGCGGCAGGTCGATCTCGGGCACGACCCCGTCCCGGGCCGGTGTGCCGTCGGGGCGCAGGTCCGCGAGGGGCACGGCGAACGGGAAGAAGACGCCTTCCCAAGCGGCGGGCAGTTCCTCGCCGTCCTCGTATCCGGCCTCGCCGGGAGCGAACGTGCCGCGGTAGGCCTCGACCGTCGACGCCGTGATCGGCTCGGTGCGCACGACGCTCACGGCAGCGCCCCCTCCGCGCGGAGTTCGGCGATGCGCACGGCGTCGTATCCCGCGAAATCGGCGAGCACCTGGTCGGCGTGCTCGGCGAAGCGATTCGCGGTGCGGGCGGGCGTGGCGGGCGTCGCCGACAGCTTGATGGGCTGCCCGAACATGCGGAGAACGCCCAGTTCGCCGTAGTCGGCCTCGACGATCATGTCCCGCTCCGCCGTGCCGGGGTCCTCGACCACTTCGCCGATGCTCTTCACCGCCGTCAGGGGCACGACGTCGCCGGCGAGATCCTCGAGCTCCTGCTTGGTCCGGCTCGCGAGCCACCCGGCCACGATCGGCTTGACGCGTCGCTCGTACACGTCGGGGTCGAATCGCTTGCGCATCGTGTCGATCTCGGGGTCCGCCTTGTGTTCGGGAGTGCCGAAGAGATCGCAGCTCGCGTCCCAGAGCTTGTCCGTGTAGGCCCCGAAGAACACCTGGCCGTCGGCGCAGTCGAAGAGCTCGTACGGCTTCACCCACGCGTGCGCGTTGCCCTGCGGCGACGCGACGGTTCCGTTCACGGTGTAGTCGACGACCGCCGTCTCGGTCAGGGCGACGATGCTGTCGACCTGGGCGACGTCGACCACCTGGCCCTCGCCCGTCGCCTCGGCGTGCCGGAGGGCGGCCAGCGTCCCCACCACCGCGAACAGCGTGGCCGACAGGTCGCCGATCGTGACGCCGACCCGCACCGGCGGCTGATCGGCGTAGCCGTTCATCGACCAGATCCCTCCGGCCGCCTGGGCGGTGTTGTCGAACGCGGGTCTGCGGCTGCGCGAACCCGTGCGACCGTACCCGGAGATGGCGGTGTAGACCAGGCGCGGGTTCACCTCGCGCAGCACCTCGTAGCCGACCCCGAGCTTGTCCATGGTCCCTGGCCGGAAGTTCTCGATGAGCACGTCGGCCCGGCGGACGAGGTCCTTGAGGACCTCCTTCCCCTCGGCCGTGGCGAGATCGAGCCCGACCCCGAGCTTGCCGCGGTTGTACTGGGCGTAATACGCACTGAACTCCTCGATCCCGTCGGTGAGGTACGGAGGGAACCCGCGCGACACGTCGGGGTCGCGCGGGTTCTCGACCTTGATCACGGTGGCCCCGAGGTCGGCGAGCATCTGCGCGGCGTAAGGCCCGGCGAGCACGCGGGACAGGTCGACGACGATGACGCCGGAGAGCGCCCCGGGTGCGGGAAGCGTCGTGTCGATCATGTGTTCGTGACCTCCTGGGCGATGTCGGGGGTGTCGAGTCCCGCCGCCGCGTAGGCGCGGGCGATGCGGGACGCGGGGCGGGTGCTGCGGATGCGTGAGAGCCAGAGCGTCGTGGCGGCCAGCGCGCGAAGATCGAGCCCGGTCTCGATGCCGAGACCGTGCAGCATCCACACGAGGTCCTCCGTCGCGAGGTTACCGGTCGCGCCCTTCGCGTACGGGCACCGGCCGAGCCCGCCGACCGACGAGTCGAACTCGGCCACCCCCAGGCGCAGCGCCGCATGGACGTTCGCAAGGGACTGGCCGTAGGTGTCGTGCAGATGAAGCGCGATGCGCTCCACGGGGACGCCTGCGGCGAGTGCGGCCTCGATCACCGCCGTGGCATGACCGGGGGTCGCGACGCCGATCGTGTCGCTGATCGCGACCGTGCGGCTGCCGGCGTCGTGCAGCGCGGTGGTCGCCGTGAGGACCGCGTCGAGATCGACCGCGCCCTCCCAGGGATCCCCGAACGCCATGGACACGTACCCCCGGACCGGGACCCCCTCGGCGTTCGCGGCCTGGATCACCTCGACGGCGCGGTCGATCGCGCCGGTTCGCGTGGTGTTGAGGTTCGCCTGCGCGAACGACTCGGTGGCGCTGACGACGACCGACACCTCGCGAACGCCCGCGTCGATCGCGCGCTGCAGGCCTCTCAGGTTCGGCACGAGACCGACGGCACGCGCGCCGTCCGGCACGTCGAGCTCCGCGACGACCTGCTCCGCGTCGGCGAGCTGCGGGATCCAGGCCGGCGGCACGAAGCTCGTGACCTCGAGGTCACGGCTGCCGGCCGCGTAGAGCCGTCGGCACAACTGCACCTTGATCCGGGCCGGGATGATGTCGGTCTCGGCCTGCAGTCCGTCCCGGGGACCGACCTCGAACACCGTCACCCGTGCGGGCAGACCCTCCTCGCGGAAGACCCGGGGTTCGGGGAGGGCGGTGGTCATGAGCCGGTCCTGCGCAGTTCGTCGAGCACCTCTCGGGCGTACTCCACACGGATGCGTCGATCCGCGACGATCCGTGCCGCGACCGCGCCGATCTCGTGCACGTCGGCCCCGGCGCTCGCGGCGACCGTCCTGGCGTGCAGCGTCATGTGCCCGCGCTGGATGCCCTCGGCGGCGAGCGCGCGGCATGCCGCCAGGTTCTGGGCCAGGCCCACGGCGGCGATCGCGCTCGCGAGCTCGCGAGCCGTCTGCACCCCGAGGAGGGTCACGGCGGCCTGCGCGGTCGGATGCGCGCGCGTCGCGCCTCCCACGAGTCCCACGGCGAGCGGCACCTCGAGCGTACCGACGAGGTCGCCGTCGGCGTTCTTCTCGAACTGCGACAGGGCCGTGTACCGCCCGGAGCGCGCGGCGTGGGAGTGGCATCCGGACTCGACGGCTCGGGTGTCGTTCCCGGTCGCGAGCACGACGGCGGTGATGCCGTTCATGATGCCCTTGTTGTGCGTGGCGGCGCGGTACGGATCCGCCTCGGCGAAGGCGCTCGCGGCCACGATGTCGTCGACCACCTGCGCGCCGCCCAGCAGCTCCGCGTCGAAGACGGCGCGCGCGCGGGTGAGGCGCAGTTCGGCCTTGTTGGTGAGGATGCGCAGGAGCGTGCGGGCCCCCGCGAGTTCGGCGATGCGCGGGGCGATCGCCTCCGCCATGGTGTTGACCGCGTTCGCCCCCATCGCGTCGCGGACGTCGACGTGGAGGTGCACGATCACCTGGTCACCGGCGCGGGTCGGGAGCACGCGGACGGAGATGTCGAAAGCGCCGCCGCCGAGCGAGACGAGCATCGGGTCCTGCTCGTTCGCGAGGGCCAGCAGTTCGTCCTTGGCCTCGAGCAGGGCGAACCGGATGCCGTGGGGCTCTCCCGCGTCGAGCACCTGGATCTGGGCGATCATGATGTCGCCGGTGTACGAGGTGGTGAAGCCGCCGTGCCCGCGTGCCATGCGCGCGGCGTTGGACGCGGCGGCGACGACGCTCGGCTCCTCCGTGGCCATGGGGATGAGCCGGTCGCGCCCGTCGATCACGAAGTTGGTCGCCACGCCGACCGGGACACCGATCAGCCCCACGACGTTCTCGATCATGTGGTCGGCCTGGGCGAGCGAGAGGCCGGCGTCCGGGCGCAGGGCCCGGAGGGCGTCCGACTCCAGACCCGCGCCGTGGGCGACGAGGGCGAGCCGCTCGTCCGGCGCATGATCGCGCAATCCTGAGATCCGGCTGTTGATCGACATCGGCCACCTTTCTGAGTGACAGCGACCGCGTCCTCGGCGCTGTGGTCAAGGACGACACTAGGAACGCAGGACAGGGCCGACGATGGGTGGAACACTCATCGTCCCGCTCTCTCTGTATGCGGTCGGCACATCACCTCTCTCGCGGAGCGACCCTAGACTCGCAGCACGACCCGAGCGCTGGTCCCGTTCCCGAAAGCGAGGAGAAGCGATGCCCTTCACGGAATCCGCCGACGTGCGGCTCTACTACGAGGTGTTCGGGTCCGAGAAGGATCCCGTGCTCGTGCTCATCTCGGGAGGCGGCGCTCAGCTGCTGAGCTGGGATCCGCGCCTCGTTGCGGCGCTCACCTCCGGCGGACTGCGGGTCGTGCGCTTCGACAACCGCGACACCGGGTTCTCGCAGCGCTTCGGCGGCGAAGAGGACGTGGACGGCGGCTACGGCCTGAGCGACATGGCGGATGACGTGCTGCGCATCCTCGACGACCTCGGCGTCGAGTCGGCGCATGTGGCCGGGCACTCCATGGGCGGCATGATGGCGCAGATGCTCGCGATCGAACACCCGGAGCGCGTACGCAGCCTCGGGCTCCTCTCGACGATCCCCGGCCGATCGCCCCGATACGTGCTCCACGGCGAACGACCGGAGCTCGCCGAGAAGCCGGTGCGCGTGACGCGTGAGCAGGCCGTCGCCTACGCCGCTTCCGCAGTCGAGGCGGGGCCGGCGAGCCGGTACGACTCGCAAATGGAGTGGCACCGGGAGATGGCCGGCATCGCGTACGACCGCGGCTACCTCCCCGAGGGCTACGCCCGGCAGTGGGCGGCCCTGCGGCGCGCCCCCGAGCGCCTGGAGGCGCTGAGGTCGGTGATCGTGCCCACCCTCGTGTTCCACGGGCGCGACGACGACGTGCTGCACTGGGCTGCGGCCGTCGACATCGCCGAGGCGATCCCGGGCTCCGAGCTCCAGATGCACGCCGACATGGGGCACCTCATCCCTCACGAGCTGTGGCCGGTGCTCACCGATGCCCTGCTGCGCACCGCCGAGCGCGGCGAGGAGCTGCGCGCGGCCGCCTGATTTGAGAGGTCGGTCCGCATGCTCGACACTGAGATCGTGAGCAGGGAGGCGCCGCCCTCCCCCGAAGGGACGAGGATGCCCGAGCACGACGATGCCATCGCGTCGCTCCTGGACGCGGCCTACGACTCGGAGCTCGTCGGCCCGACCGGCGTCAGCGATGCTCTGCGGCGGTTGGGCGCCGATGACGCGGACGCCGCGGCGATCGCCGACCGCGTCGCCCGGATCCAGCGCGAGCTGTCGCGTCTGCGCCGCCGCGAGCATGAGCTCACGGCTCTGTTCTCGAGCGCCAGGGAGCTGGCCGAGCTGCGCGACAGCGACGCCGTGCTCGCTCGCCTCGTGCAGCGGGCGAGAGAGATGATGGGAGTGGACCTCGCCTACCTGTCCGAGTTCGACCCCGACACCTCGGAGCTGCGGGTGCGCGAGACCAGCGGCTCCGTGAGCGCGTCCTTCCAGACCCTGCGCGTGCCGCCTGGGCGCGGCCTCGCGAGTGTCGTCGTCGAGTCCCGCACCGCGCAATGGGTCGCCGACTACACGGGTTACACGGCCGACCGCCACGACGCCGGCATCGATGACGCCGTCTCGGCCGAGGGTCTGGTCTCCTTGCTCGGCGTGCCGATGCTCAGCAGCGATGACGTGCTCGGGGTGCTCTTCGTGGGCAACCGCGAGGAGAAGAGCTTCACTCCCGACGAGGTCGCGCTTCTCTCCGCTCTCGCGGATCACGCCTCGGTGATCCTCCAGACGACCCAGACCCTGCGCGACCTGCGGGACTCCGAGGACGCCAGCCGGCGCACCCTCGAGAGCCTCACGGCTCATCTGGTCGAACGCGATCGGGCCAACACGGTCCACCAGGAACTCGTGCAGGCCGTGCTCGCCGGGGGCGGTTTCGGTCCCGTGGCCGAAACGCTGGCCTCGGCGCTCGGACGAGCGGTCGCCATCATCGATGCACAGGAGAACGTGATCGCCGCTGCCGGCCTGCCGCTGGCGCCGGGCATGCTCGCGCTCGACGATCGCGTACGGGACGCGCTGGCCGAGAGCCGACGGCACGGTCACTGCGTCCCCGTCGCGGGGGCCGGTGTCCGAGCGGTCGCATCGCTCACCGCAGGCAGCCGGCACTTCGGCGCTCTGCTCCTCGGCGACGGCGACTTCGAACTCGGTGCCGTCGACCTGCGCACGGTCGAGCGTGCCGCCCAGGTCGGGGCCCTGCTGGAGCTTCAGCAGGAGGCCGCATCCGGCGCGGATCACCGCGTGCGCAGCGAGCTCGTCGCCGACCTGCTCGACGACGTGCCGGAGCGCCGATCGGACGTCGAGCGTCGCGCCCGTCGTCTCGGCGTCGACCTGGAGGACCTCGATGCGCTGCTGCTGCTCTCGGTCCCCGGCGACCAGCAGGCGGCGGCCGCCCGGGCGGCGGTACGGCTGCTCGACGAGCACGCCCTTGTCGGCGAGTACCGTGGCTTCGTCGTCGCGGCCGTGTCCGCTCGCCGCGGCGGAATCGACCCTGATCGGCTGCGCACCCAGGTCGCCGCCTCGATCCAGGATGCTGTCGCCGTGGTCGTCCCGCCTCCCGCCAAGGCGTCGCTGGCGGTCTCGTTCCAGGCCGCCCGGCGGACTGCCCGCCTGCTCGCGGCTCTCGAGCTGACCGACCTCACCGCTCACGTCGAGGAGTTCCTGCCCTATTCGGCCGTCCTCGACACCGACGCCCAGGGCCTGTCCGCCTTCCTGCGCGACACGATCGGCCCGGTCCGGCAGTACGACGCGGAACGCAACGCCGACCTGCTCGGAACCCTGCGGGCTTTCGTCCGCAACAACGCCAGCCCCACCCGTACGGCTCGAGCGCTCAACTTCCACACGAACACGATCCTGCAGCGCCTCGATCGTCTCGACCATGTGCTGGGGTCCGGGTGGCGCGACGACGAGCGGATGTTCCGGCTCAGCATCGCCGTGCGCCTCGACGAGCTGCGCGAGCGGCTGCAGGGTCCGACGACCTGAGCCCCTACCGCGCCGCCTCCGGATCGAACGTCTCGACTCCGCTCTGCGGGAAGGGATGCGCCCCTCGTGGCCCGAAGACGAGCACGAGCTCGGCGACGGCATCCGAGTCGTTGCGCACGCCATGCTGCATGCCCTCGGGGGCATAGAACGCATCGCCCGTGCGCAGGACGCGCCGCTCGTCCCCCGCAATGATGACGACCTCGCCGCGGGTCACGATGTACATCTCATCGGAGCCGTCCGGTGAGCAGCTGGTGGGATCGCCGCCGAGATGATGATGCTGGCCTTCTTCGGCTCCCGGCTCGAGGCGATACCGCATCACCGAGATCGGCAGTGATGTCGTCTGTTGGAAGTACCATTCGATGCCGATCCGACCTCGCCCGCGGTAGAGCTCCCAGTCATGGGCGTTGTCGCCCTGTCGCTGCACGCGCATGTTCTCGACTCCTCGGGCGCGGGTTCAGGTGCGGTAGAGCACCGGCATGGATTCCAGCAGGCGCTGCGTGTACGGATGCTCCGGCGCGTTCATCACCTGCTCGCCGGTGCCCTCCTCGACGACCCGGCCCTGGTGCATCACGGCGACGCGGTGGGCGATGTGGTGGACCACCGACAGGTTGTGGGTGATGAAGAGATAGGTCACCCCCGTCTCGTTCTGCAGCTGCACGAGGAGATTGAGCACCTGCGCCTGCACGGAGACGTCCAGCGCGGACGTCGGCTCGTCGAGCACGACGAACTCGGGCTCGGCCGCCATGGCGCGGGCGATCGCGATCCGCTGCCGCTGACCTCCGGAGAATTCGTGCGGATAGCGTCCGGCGGCCTCCATCGGAAGCCCGACGCGGTCGAGCGAGTCGGCGATCCGTCGCCGGCGCTCCTTCGGGCCGACGCCGGCGGCGACGAGCGGTTCGGCGATCGACCGGGCGACCGAGAAGCGCGGATCCAGGGAGTCGTTGGGATCCTGGAAGACCATCTGCACCCGACGACGGTGCCGACGCAGCGCCCGCCCGCGCAGGCCGGTGATGTCGACGCCGTCGAATTCGATCGTTCCGGCGGTGGGCTTGCGCATCAGGAGGATGGCGCGCGCGAGCGTGCTCTTGCCGGACCCCGATTCGCCGACGAGCCCGAGGGTCTCCCCGCGGCGCACCCGAAGGCTCACGTCGTCGAGTGCGGTCATCGCTGCATCGCCGTGCCCGAAACGCTGGGTGACGTCGTTGACCCTCAGGACGTCGGTCATGAGGCCTCCTCCAGCACGGCCGGGACCTGGGCGAAGTCGTTGACGGGCGGGATCACCGCGAGGGGAGACCTCACCGGAACGGATGGCCGCGGGATGCTCTCGAGCAGTGCCCTGGTGTAAGGATGACCCGGATCCTCCAGGACGCGTCGCGCCGACCCGGCTTCGACGACGCGCCCGCGGTACATGACGGCCACCCGCTCGCACAGCTGGCCGATCACGCCCAGGTCGTGACTGATGAACAGCACGCCCATGCCCGTCTCATCGCGAAGGCTCTTGATGAGGTCGAGGATCTGCGCTTGGACCGTCACGTCGAGCGCGGTGGTCGGCTCGTCGGCGACGAGGAGCGATGGGCCGGCGGCCACTGCGATCGCGATCACGACGCGCTGCCGCTGACCTCCCGAGAGCTGGTGCGGGAAGTAGTCGAGTCGCTTCTCAGCATCCGGCATCTGCACGAGCCGCAGGATCTCGAGCGCGCGGGCACGCGCCTGCCTGCGGTCGGCGGCGCCATGGATGAGCAGCACCTCGGCGATCTGCGCGCCGATGCGCATGCACGGGTTGAGCGCAGACATCGGCTCCTGGAAGACCATCGAGGCCTTCGCACCCCGCACCTGCGCCCACTCCCGCTCCGTGGCGGCGGACACGTCGATCCCGGCGACCGTCATGCGGTCGGCCGACACGCGTGCGGAGTCGGGAAGCAGGCCCATCATCGCGAGCGCGACGCTGGACTTCCCGCTTCCCGACTCGCCGATCACGCCGACGATCTCCCCCTGGCGAACCCGGAGGGACACTCCGGACACGGACGCGGGTGCGGATCCGTAGGAGATGGTGAGGTTGTCGACGCGGAGCGCCTCGGCGGCATCCGTCATCGGGCGAGCCAGGCGCTGTCGAGTCCGGACCTCGAATAGAACACGTCGTTCTCGTAGCCCTGGAGCTTCGCGGCGTCCCAGACCTCGAAGTACACCGGCACAGCAGCCGGCACGAATTCGAGCGCCTTGTCGGCCGCCTCCTCCGCGAGCTGCCCGACGAGGTCCTCGTACTCCTCGGGGCTCGCGGCCGACTTGGCCGCGATGAGCAGCTCACGCGCCTTGTCGGCGTCGGGATTGCCCTCCCAATGGTTGTACACGCCCCCTTCGAGCAGCACGGGCTCGAGGTAGAACACGGCGGAGGCACGAGGGCTGCCGGGGATCGCCACCAGGTCGGTCCAGGTCTCGCCGGACGTGAAGATCGGCGCGATCTCGGACAGCGGCGTCGCCTCCAGGTTCAGCGTGATGCCCGCCTCGGCGAGCTGCTGCTGCATCATCTCGTAGACGGGATGGTGCGCTGCCGCGACGTCTCCCATGTAGCTGAGCGTGATCTCCGGGTTGGGCTGCCCGGCCTCCTCGAGGAGTCGCTTCGCCTCGTCGACGTCGCGCGTGTAATAGGGCAGCTCCGACGCATCCGTCGCACCGGGGTCGCCGGCCGGCGGCACGAACGAGATCCCGGCGTTGCCGAGCATCGCGGTGTCCACCAGGGCCTGCCGGTCGAGCGCCAGTGAGAACGCGCGACGCACGTCGAGATCGGCGAGCGGGCCCTGTTCCGGGTTGACGTAGATGGCGAGGTTCTGCCGGAATGCGGCGTCGCCGAGGGTGAATCCGGAGGCCTCCGCCTGCTGCGCCAGGCTGCCGTCGATGAACGCCGCGGCCTGCACGCTTCCCTGCTGCACGGCCGCGAGCAGGGTGTTCTCGTCCGGGTAGAGCTCGAAGACGATCTCGTCCAGGTACGGCTCGTCGCCCCAGTAGTTCTCGTTCTTCTCCATCGTGATCGAGACGCCCTGCTTCCACTCGGTCACCTGGTAGGCGCCGGTCCCGACGGTGGTGGTCTGACGTTCCTCCTCGGTGGCGCCTCCGTAGGCCTCCTCGCTGACGATGAAGAAGGTCTGGCGGGCCGAGACCGCGTCGAGGAAGGTGCCGTCCGGCTGGCTGAAGTGGAAGGTGACCTCGTGATCGCCGGTCGCCTCGACGCTCTCCATGCTGCTGAGATACGTGGCGTTGGAGCCGCCGTCCTTCCGGGTCTCGAACGAGTACACGACGTCGCCGGCGTCGAAGGGTGAGCCGTCGGCGAAGAGGACGTCGTCGCGGAGCTGGAAGACCCAGGTCAGCTCGTCGGTCTGCTCCCACTCGGTCGCGAGTGCCGGCTCCACCGTGCCGTCGTCGTCTCGGGTGAGGAGGGTGTCGTAGGCGATGGAGTCGATGACCTCGGCGGCGATCGCCGAGGCGACCATCGGGTCCACGCCTCCGGCGGACGGTTCGGCGGGAACGCCCCATGTGAGCGTGCCGCCGGAGACCGGTTCGCCGGCATCCGCGGATCCGCCCCCGGAGTCGCCGGCGGATGCGCAGCCCGCGAGGGTCAGGGTCGCCACGGCGAGTGCCGCCGCCGCTGCCCGGTGTCGTCTGTTCATGAGGGCCTCTTCTCTGTTCGGGTGTCCTGCGAGGGTGATGCGGTGGTGCGGTCGGGGGCGGCGACCCGCCGGCGGCGCGATGCTCCGCCCAGCGAGAACGCGGGTTCGCGCCGGGGCGCGAGGTAGTCCTGCATCCCGTCGGCGAGAAGGTTCCACGCAGCCGACAGGAGGATGATCACGAGCGAGGGGAGGATGATCAGCAGCGGCTGCATCTGCATGAAACGGGTGAACTCGCTGATCATGCGTCCTGCGGACGGCTCGGGAGCCTGCACGCCCTGGCCGAGATAGCTGAGCGCCGCCTCGATCAGCACGACCTGCGACGCGACCGACGCGAACTGGACGAACAGGGGCGTGAGGACGTTCGGGAGGAGATGCTCGGCGACCACGCGCGCGGGGCGCACTCCGCTCAGGGTGGCCGCGAGCACGAAGTCCCGCTCTCGGAGCGCGATCACCGGGGCACGCATCACGCGGGCGAAGCCCGGGGCGAAGATCAGGCCGAGAGCGAGGATCAGCGGACCGGGACCGTTGCCGATCACGACGCCGACCACCAGCGCGACGAGGATCGCGGGCAGGGCCAGCATGGCGTCCACCACCCGCATGATGACGGAGTCGACCCATCCGCCGACGTAGCCCGCGATGAGACCGAAGAACGTCCCGATCACTGCGCCGAGCAGGGCCGCGGCACCCGAGATGACGAGGCTGGTCCTGGCGGCGAGCGCGAGTCGGGTGAGCGTGTCGCGTCCGAGGTTGTCAGTGCCGAGCAGGTGCTCGGCACTGGGTCCGCTCAGCGCCGGACCCGAGGCGGCGAACGGGTCGTAGGGCGGCCACAGCGTCATCCATCCTGCGACCGCGAGGATCGCGACGAGGATGCCGGCACCGCTCCAGAAGGACGGGCCGAACCGGCGGCGGCGTGGTCGGCGGCCGGCGACTTCGGCGAGGGCGAGCTCTCTGGTGACGGTCATCGGGCGTGCACTCTCACTCGGGGGTCGATCAGCGGATAGAGCAGGTCGACGACGAAGTTGATCACGACGTACACGACCCCGATCAGCAGCACGGTCGCCTGGATGATCGGGTAGTCCGAGGAGCGGATGCCGGTGAGCAGCAGCGACCCCATGCCCGGCAGGGAGAAGACGGCCTCGATCACGACCGTCCCGCCGACCAGAGCCGCCAGTTCGATGCCGATCACGGTCATCACGGGGATCAGCGCATTGCGCATGGCGTGCCCGGTCACGAGTCGTCTCGGTGACGCCCCCTTCGCCCGCGCCGTGCGGACGAAGTCCTGGCCCAGGGTGTCGAGGAGGGTGCCCCGGGTGTATCGGGCGATGATCGCGGCGAGCACGATGCCGATCAGCAGCGCCGGGAGGATCAGCACCCCGAACGCGCGCAGGGGATCGCCCTCCGCCCCGGCGTACCCCACGAGCGGCAGCTTCAGGGTGAGGGAGTTGACGAGGATGAGGACGGTGCCGAGGACGAAGGGCGGTGTCGCCAGGAGCACGAAGGAGAGTCCGCGGACGACATGGTCCGGGAGCCGCCTCCACCGGGTGGCGGCGAGGATGCCCGCAGGGATGCCGAGCGCCGTCCCGAACACGGTCGCCATGACCGCCAGCGTGAGACTCAGCGGCAGGCGCGCCGCCACGAGGTCGGAAACCTCTCCGGGGATCGTGATCGCGCGGCCGAAGTCGCCCTGCACCACGCCGAGCAGCCAGCTGAAGTACTGCGTGATCCAGGGCTGGTCGAGGCCGAGCTCGGTGCGCAGCGCCTCGAGCTTCTCCGGGTCGGGATTGGCAGGGTCGACGAATGCGGCGAGCGGGTCTCCGGGGATGATCCGCACCATCGAGAACACGAGCACCGACAGCACGAAGAGGACGAAGAGGGAGGACAGGATCCTCGACACGATGTAGCGGGTCATCGCGCCGTCGCTCCGGCGGACGCCGCGGCGGGCGCGCGGTCGCAGGGTCCGAGAACGGCGGGTGTCGTCGATGACATGGCGGTCACGCTACTCAGCGGCCGACGCCGGATGTACGGTGCGGCATCCCACGGGAACAGTCGCATGATGGGTGGTTCCTCCATGGCACGAGGGGTTCTTGAGGCGCTGCAGCGATCGGGATCGCTCAGACGGCCATCGCCGCCGCGGCGGTGAACTCGCTCAGGTCGTCCGTCGATTCGCCGTCGAGTGCGAGCTCCGCCAGCACCCTGCCGAGCGCCGGCGTGAACTTGAACCCGTGCCCTGCGGCGAGGCCGACGATGATGTCCGGATGCTCGGGCAGGGCGCTGAGCACGAATCGGCGATCCCGGGTGAGCGCGTACTGGCAGGTCACGGTCCGCAGCACGGATCCGGATCCCGGGAGCAGGGACGCCATGAACCCGGCCAGCTGCTCCGTGAGGGCGGGTGCGGGTTCGAAGGACCGCTCGGACGGAGCCATCCGGTTCTCCGAGACGTCGCGAGCGGCCTTGACGGTCGGCTCTCCATAGGTCGGGAACCCGTAGTAGCACTCGTCGTCCTCCCAGATCCACACCGGGAACACAGAACGGTCGTAGTCCTCCGCCGCCGCGGGACGGAAGTAGCTCACCTGCTCCTGCATGACGTCCAGCGGAATGCTCGCGCCCAGCGGATCGAGGAGTGCGTTGGTCCAGGCATCCGTTGCGAGGATCACCTTGCCGGCGCGGATGTCGCCGCGTGCGGTCCGGACGATGACGCCGTCGCCGTCGGGTCCGAGGCTCTCCACCGGCGTGCGGTCGCGGATCTCCGCGCCATGCACCCGCGCGCGCATCTGCAGCGTCGCGACCGTGCGGGCGGCATGGGCGATTCCGGTGTCGGCCGTGTACACCGTCTCGACGCCGTCGGGCACGTGGAACTGCGGCCAGCGCGACCGGACCTCGGCGGGGGAGAGCAGCTCGTGCTCCACCCCGCATTCGGTCAGGGCGGCCGTGAAGTCCGCGGCCGCGTAGGGACCATCGGTCGGAAGGAGGATGATCCCGCCGGTGATCGTCAGAAGCCGCTCGCCGGACTCCTCCTCCAATTCGGCCCAGTCGCGGTACGCGGACTGCGCGAGCCGCACGTACGCGCTGGAGCCGTAGGAGGTGCGGACGATCCGGGAGGTGTCGTGCGACGCGCCGCGCACGTGGCCCAGCTCGTACTGCTCGAGGGCAACCACCTTCGCGCCCCTGCGGGCCAGGTGATACGTGGCGGCGCTGCCGAGCGCACCCATCCCGACGACTGCGACCTCGAACGACTCCATGATGCTCCGTCTCTCCCCGGGCCGATGCGGCTCACCGGCTCGTCGAGAGTCAGTGTGAGCCGGTCGCCGGACCGGGACCATGGATCGACATCCCATGCTCGGCGCTCGCGAATGTGCGGTGGGCACGCGCGAGCGCCGGGTATGTCACGAAAGAGAGCGGGGCGTTTCCAGGACGTTTCGGAGACGGGTCCGCGCACGAAGGCCTCCCCCCGCGAAGCGGAAACCGCAGGTCGCGGGATTCCTCGATCAGGTCCGCGCGGCCCACCCGCAGGTGCCGATCGCCGTGATCACCCCGATCGTGGCGCCGGGACTGGAGCAGAGGCCGAACGCGGTGGGCGTCACGCTGGCGGGGATGCGCGAGGCCATCGCCGAGGTCGTGTCAGGAACCGACGACGAGCGGCTGCATCTCATCGACGGCCCGGGCATCCTCGGCTTCGACGACGCGCACCTGCTCTCTGACGGCGTGCACCCGGACGCCGTGGGATACCGGTTGATGGGCGAGCGGCTGACCGCCGCGCTCGCCCCTCTCCTGCGATAGTCGGCCCGCGAGCGTGCGCGGCGGATCGATTCCTCCTCATCGGCCCCCACGCGCGCGCAAGGATTCGATCTCGTCGCGATTGAAGTCCGCGGCGCGCGCGAGGAAGTCGTTCGCGAACGCGAGCTGCTCGTCGCTCAGCGTCGCGATGTAGTCGCCCCACCGTCGCGCGACGCCGTCGTAGACGGCACCGACCGCGGCGGTGAGCCGCTCGGGCACGGCGGAGACGATCACGCGGCGGCGGTCCGAGACATCACGGCTGCGGACGACGTACCCGGCGCTTTCCAATCGGTTGATCGCGGTCGTGATCGCACCGCCCGTCGTCAGGCCGGTGCGGGCGGCGAGATCCCCCGGAGTCGCCGGACCGCCGTCGAGCAGCAGGCCCACGACCTGCAGATCCGTGCCGTTGAGCCCGGCCGAACGGGCGACCGCATCCTGGAAGAGCACGGCGCGCGCCATGAACTCCCGCATGACCTCACCCTGCCGGGCGACCGCGGCGGCGCGGTCCTGAGATTCTGACATGCGGTCCCCCTGAGGCGTCTCTCCTGCCCCAGCGTATCGACCGCGTCAGATCTCCGGCGGACGGTGATCGAACACCCAGTCGTAACGGGTGTCCGTCGTGGCGTTGCGCAGGAACAGCGGCAGCATCGCATCCCGGAAGGCGGTGCCCACGCGTCCGCCCTTCACTTTCTTCTGACGATCGAGCGCCGCGGCGTACGCGACCACCCTCTCCGCGCGGGATCGTCGAGACGCCTCGAACGCCGCGAATGCGGCCTCGTGTCCATCGGCGCGCACGAGCTGAGCGGCGAGTTCGGCGGCGTCCTCGAGCGCCAACGACGCGCCCTGTCCTGCTGAGGGACTCGTCGCGTGCACGGCGTCGCCGACCGCGACCGCCCGGCCGCGCCACCATCGGGGCACGGTCGGCAGCCGGAAGATCGGGTACGCGCCGATGTCCGTCGTCGTGTTCGCCAGGATCGCGGGCACGGGATCGGGATCGCCGCCATGCAGCTCTCGCAGTTGGGCGAGGATGTCGATCGAGGAGGAGGATCGCGTTGGGGGCGCGGACGCCGTCGCATTGGCGAACCAGTAGACGGTGCCGTCCTCACGGACGAGGTAACCGAAGAAAGACCTCCGGCCGAAGACGAATCGCTGGATGCCCGGTGTCGGCGCGAGATCGGGCACGCGCGCGAACCCTCCGGCCCCGACCAGTCCGGTGAACTCGGCCGCCGCCTCCGGAGCGATCCACCGGCGGACGGCGGAGCCGACGCCGTCTGCGCCGATGACGATGTCGCCGTGCTCGACGTGTCCGTCGGCGAATCGCGCGCGCACGCCCTCCGCCTCCACATCCAGTTGCGCCAGTCGCCGCCCGGTGTGGATTCGCACGCCGGCATCGGCCGCGGCATCCCACAGCACCTGCTGCAACCACCCCCGACGCACGACGACTCCCCCGGCGTCCGGCTCACCGGCAGGACCGTTCGGCACCGTGGCGAGCAGGCGGCCGCGACCGCTGTACATCTGCATCAATCCGGCGGGATGCGCGTCGGTGAGCAGGCGCGTCGTCACGCCCAGTCGGTCGAGCACGCGCCGACCGTTGACGGCGACGTTCAGGAAAAGTCCCGCCGCCGAGTCGAGCGCCGCACGTGCTTCGAAGACCGGTGCGTCCCATCCGTGGCGCGTCAGCAGCTGCGCGACGGCGGGTCCTGCCGAACCCGCGCCGATGACCAGTGCCTTGGGCATTGCGTCCCCCATTTCTCTCTATTTTAGAGAGATTAGCCCAAGCGGCTCCGTTCCGCCAGTCGCAGCGCATCATGCGGGGCGTGACCGTGCGCGTCGTTGTCGAAATACGCATAGACGTCCCGCCCGGCATCCGCCCATCCCCGGATCCGTTCCGCCCACGCGTCGAGCTCGGCGTCCGTGTATCCGCTCACATACAGCTCGCGCGACCCGTGCAGACGCGCGTAGACGAAATCCGCGTCCGAGGGGGCGAAGCGAGGGAAGCGTCCTGCGGTGTCCGCCACCGCCATCGCGACCCCGAACCGCTCGAGTGTCGCGGTCGCGGCCTCGTACGAGACGGCGCGGGGTTCGAGCGCATGCCGCAGCGGCGCATCGCCCTCGATCGACAACCACGTGCGTCCCCGCATCCGCTCGTCGTGCCGCCGAGCCAGCGCGAGTGCCTCCCCCGTCGACTGCGGCAGGGCCCTCAGGAAGGACGACAGCGCATCCTCATCGAACTCCTCCCGCTCGGGAAGCTGCCAGAGCACCGGCCCGAGGGCCGGGCCGAGCGCGAGGACGCCGGAGGCGAAGAAGTTCGCCAGGGCCTGCTCGACGTCCCGCAGCCGCAGCATGTGCGTGATGTAACGGGACCCCTTGACCGCGAAGACGAAGCCCTCCGGCACGCTCTCGCGCCATCGCCGATAGCTCTCCGGCCGCTGCAGCGAATAGAAGGATCCGTTCAGCTCGACGCTGCGGAACCGTGAGGCGATGTACTCCAGTTCTCGGCGCTGCGGCAGCCCGCGCGGGTAGAAGTCTCCACGCCAGGACGGATAACGCCATCCGGACGTGCCGATCCGCACCCCGGGAGCCGACGGCATCCGCTCACACCGTCCGCCATCCATGCTGCGTGATCGCGGCGCCGGCCTGCGGGCCCATCTGCAGCATCCCGCCGTCGATGACGATCGAGGTGCCGGAGATGTAGGCGGCCCCCGGCGAGGCGAGGAACGCGATCAGGGCGGCGACCTCGCGCGCGTCGCCGGGCCGGCCGAGCGGGATGCCGGGGCGCTCCTCCCACCGGGGATCCTGATCCGTCTGACCGGTCATGGGCGTGGCGATCTCGCCGGGGGCGACGCTCACCGCCGTGATCCCGCGGCCGCCGAGTTCGAGGGCGATGTTCTTCATGAGCCCCGACAGGCCGTGCTTGGCCGCGTCGTACGCGCTGGATCCCACCATCGGCTGATGCGCATGCACGCTCGTCACCGCGATCAGTCGGCCGCCACGGCCGGCGGCGACCATGTGCCGCGCGGCACGCTGCAGGCACACGAAGGCCCCGGTCAGATCGACGTCGAGCACTCGACGCCATTCGTCGAGCCCGACGTCGAGGAACGGCGTCCGCAGCCCGGTTCCGGCGTTGTTGACGAACACGTCCAGCCCGCCCAATTCGGCGACCAGGTCATCGATCACATCCCCGCACGCCGGGATCTCCTGCGCGTCCAGCCGTGCGACGAGGGCACGGGCGCCGTGCGAGCGCACCTCCTCGGCGGTGTCCTCGGCTCCCGCGGCATCCGAATGCCAGGTGATCGCGACGTCGACGCCCTCGGCGGCGAGCGCGACGGCGGTCGCCCTCCCGATCCCCGAGTCAGCTCCGGTCACGATGGCGCGGCGCGGCTCCTCCTCGACGTCCACGATCAGCTCCCGACCGGAGTCCGGTTCTCGGCGCTGACCATCCAGGCGTACTGCTCGAGCTTCTCGATGATCGCGTGCAGGATGTCGGCGCTGGTCGGATCCTCCTCGTCCACGCCGTCGTGCACGTCGCGCATCGTGCCGACAACCGCTTCGAGCCGCGCCGTCACGATGTCGACGGTCTCGGCGGTGTCGATCTCGCCCTGCGGATACTCCGGAAGTGTCGTCGTCGACGCGACCGTGCCGCTGCGGCCGTCCGGCACCGCGTGCAGCGCCCGCATGCGTTCGGCGATCGTGTCGCTGAACTCGCGCGCCGCCGCGACAATCTCATCGAGCTGCAGGTGCGTGTCGCGGAAGTTCTTGCCGACCACGTTCCAGTGCGCCTGCTTGCCCTGCATCGACAGCTCCAGCAGGTCGACGAGGACAGCCTGCAGATGCGCGCTCAGTTCCGGCGAGGCGGCGAAGCCCTTCTCGGCGTTCTGCCGCCGGGTGCGCTTCTCGCCGGTTCCGCCGCGCGCCGCGCGGGAAGAGGATGCCTTGGTCGCGGATGTCTTCGTGGTTGCCATCATGCGCTCGACGGTAGGCACGCGAATGCCGGCGCAGGAGGGGCTTGACAGCCGGATGGCGCCCGGAAAGGCTTCTTGAGCTTCAGCGCACCCGCGCGGCGACGATCCGTGCAGTCGCCTCGGGATCCATCCGGTGCGCGACCGACTCGGGAACCTCGAGGAACTCCGCCGCGGGCATCTCCTCGGCCAGCCGGGATGCCGCGGCGACGAGGATCGGCATGGTCTCCGAGCCCCGCAGGATCGTGACCGGCATCCGCACGTCCCGCATCGCCGCGGACGGCGTCGACGTGCGCTGGGTCAGCAGGGTGTCGTACACCGTGGACCGGGCGAGTGCCGCCACCTGCTCGAAAGCGGGCGAGTTCCGGAACTGCTCGATGAACGCCTCCGGGAGACCGACCGCTTCGCGCTGGAACAGCACCACGGCGTCGCCGGGGCGTCCGTCGTCGATCAGCGCCTGAAGCCGAACGGCGAGATCCGCAGCCGGGTCGTCCTCGCCGAATCGGAAGGGCGGTTCGGACAGGAAGAGCCGGGACATCGGTACGCCTTCCCCGGCGGCGTACAGCGCGAGGATCGCGCCCGAGGAGTGGCCGACCACCGCGACGTCGTCACCGGATGCCGCGATGACCGCCGCGAGGTCCTCGACCTCGCGCTCCGGAGCGGCGATCGGCGCGTCGCCGCTGTCTCCGCGGGCACGCCGATCGTACGTGACCGCCCGCAACCCGGCATCCGCGAACGCCCGCGCGATCAGGCCGGCGTCGCGGGCCGTCGAGAGCGCGCCGTTCACGATGACGACGGCTGGTCCGTCTCCGACGGTGTGCAGGGCGATGGATGTTCCGTCGGCCGAGGTCACGTGACGCATCCTCCCAGGCAACACCCCTGCAGCCGGCGCGTCAAGCGAGCGCGCGTTCAGCGCGCGGCGAGAGCTGCGGCGATCCTCTCGATCGCCTCGACCATCACCGGCCGAGGCGTCGCGAACACGAATCGCGTGAAGCCCACCGCGGCCTCGCCGCACGCTGCACCGTCCGTCATCGCGACGCCGGCGTGCTCGCGGAACCACGCCCCGAGGTCCCCCGTGAGCCCTGTGCCGCGGAAGTCCAGCAGCGCGATGTACGTGCCCTCCGGCATGACGACGCTCACCCCGGGGATCTCGGCCACCATCTCGGCGAGGACGCGCCGGTTGCCGTCGAGGTACTCCACGACGTCGTCCAGCCAGGCCTCACCGCCCGTGTACGCCGCGATGTTCGCCACCACGCCGACGGTCGCCGTTCCGTGCCCCGCCCAGCCGCCGTCCTCCTCCCACAGCCGGACGGACTCCTCGTTCGAGAGGATCAGCTGGGCGCACTTAAACCCCGCGAGGTTCCACGCCTTCGAGGCGGATGCCGCGGTGACGGTGTGCGCGGCGGCGACGTCCGACACCGATGCATACGGGATGTGCTTCCCCGGTGCGTACACCAGCGGCGCATGGATCTCGTCGCTGAACACGCGCCCGCCCGCGGCATCCACGGTCGCGGCGACGGCCAACAGCTCCTCGCGTGTCGCGACCGTGCCGAGGGGGTTGTGCGGGTTGCACAGCACGAGCAGTTCCCCGCCGTCGGCGAACGCGGCCGCGACGCCCGCATGATCCATCACCCATCGATCGTCCTCGAGGACGCTCGGCACCTCGATGACCCGCCGGCCGAGACGACCGGGCACCGTGAGGAACGGCATGTACGCCGGTGTCGGCACGATGACCGCGGCCCCCGGAGCGGTGAAGCGCTCGATCGCGAACTCGAACGCGGCGATGACGTCCGGCACGGGACGCACCCGCTCGGCCGGCACCGACCAGCCGTACTTCTCGGAGTACCAGGATGCCGTGGCCGCCGTGAGCTCGTCCGAAAGAGCCTTCGGCAGATAACCAGTGAGCCCGGCGTCCAGCGACGCGTGAACGGCTTGGGTGATCGCGGGCGCGACCCCGAAGTCCATCTCGGCGACGAAGGCGCCGACCGTGTCGGGGAACGTCGTCCATTTCACGCTGCCGGCCCTGCGGAGGTCGTCTGCCGTGATCGCGTCGAACGGGTGCGGTGCCATGTGTCTCCTCATCGTCGCCTTCCATTCTCGCGGCACGGGACCGTCGCGGGGCGATGCGCGCGGTTAGCATCGCGCGCGACGGCGCGTCAACCCTCATGGCGGATCGGCGGGAACAGGGCCATGATCGAGACAACACGAGCGAAGGAGTCGTTCCATGAACATCGCACTGGTGGTCATCATCGTCATCGCCATCGTCCTCGCCATCGTCGGTGGCCTGAACGCGGCGCTGAACTGGCTGCTCTGGGTGGCCCTGATCGTCGGCGTCATCGCGCTGATCGCGTTCCTGTTCCGCGTCATCGGAGGACGCAACAGGGTCTGAGACCGCCCTCCGTTCCGCCCGGGCGCGCGAGGACCCCAGACTCGCGCGTCCGGGCGGCCTTCTCCTGCTCTGATGTCCGTGGTCCTGCGGTGCCATCGGACGCGCAGCACGACGGTACTGCAGGGGGACGCGCGATGATCCCCGGCATCCGTAGCGTCGGAGCATGATCACTGCAGAAGGCCTCACGAAGAGGTTCGGAGACAAGACGGCCGTCCAGGACGTGTCCTTCACGATCCGTCCGGGAGCCGTCACCGGCTTCCTCGGCCCCAACGGCGCCGGCAAGTCGACCACGATGCGCATGATCGTCGGACTCGACCGCCCGACCTCGGGGCGCACCACCGTGGGCGGCGTCGAGTACCGGCGCCTGCGCGCGCCGCTGACCGAGGTCGGGGTGCTGCTGGACGCCAAGGCCGTGCACACCGGCCGCACCGCGCGGAACCACCTGCGTGCTCTCGCCGCGACGCATGGCATCCCCGCCTCGCGGGTCGACGAGGTCATCGACCTCGCCGGCATCACGCCCGTCGCCAGGAAGCGAGCGGGGAAGTTCTCCCTCGGCATGGGACAGCGCCTCGGGATCGCCGCGGCGCTGCTCGGCGATCCTCACACCCTCATCCTCGACGAGCCGGTCAACGGACTCGACCCGGAGGGCGTCCGTTGGGTCCGCCAGTTCGTGCGCCACGCGGCGTCCGAGGGACGCACGGTCCTGCTGTCCAGTCACCTGATGAGCGAGATGGCGCAGACCGCCGATCACGTCATCGTGATGGGCCGCGGCCGCGTGCTCGCCGACGCATCGCTGGACGACCTCGTGCGGGCATGGACGGCCACGACGGTGCGCGTCCGCACACCGCGGGCCGCGGCGCTGGCCGAGGCCGTCGCGCACGCCGACGTGGAGATCGTCAGCACCGAACCCGACCTGCTGGAGGTCGTGGGGCTTCCGGCGTCCCGCATCGGCGACATCGCCGCAGACTGCGGGATCCCCCTGCACGAGCTCACCCCCACCATCGGATCGCTCGAGGACGCCTACCTGGCGCTCACCGGCGACTCGGTCGAATACCGGACCAAGGAGATCGCATGAGCACCATGACCGCGGAGGGCACGCGACGCGTCACGCACGTCACGTCGCCGTACCGACTGAACTTCCTGCGGACCCTGCGCAGCGAATGGATCAAGATCGCCACGCTGCGCTCGACCTGGTGGTCGATCGGCATCACCGCCCTGCTGACGGTCGGGATCGCCACGCTGATCGCTTCGACGGTCAGTGCCGCAGACCAGTTCCCCATGATCCAAGCGGTCGTCTCACCGATCCAGTTCACGATGCTGCTCGCCGGCATCCTGGGCGCGATCTCGGTGACCGGCGAGTACTCCACCGGAATGATCCGTTCCACCCTCACCGCCACGCCCGTGCGCGGCATGGTGCTGACGGCGAAGGCCGTCGTGCTCGCCGCGCTGCTTTTCATCGCGTCGCTCGTGATCTTCTTCGGCGCGGCTCTCGTCATCACCCCGATCGCGGAGTCGAAGGGGCTGGGTCTTGATTGGTCGGACTTCGATGTCACCATCCGACCGATCCTGCTCGCCTCCGCAGCGATGGCCGTGTTCGCGCTGATCGGAGTCGCCTTCGGGTTCATCCTGCGCTCCGGCGCCGGCGCGATCGCGGCGACCGTCGGGCTGCTGTTCGTGCTGCCGATCGTGTCGATGACGTTCACCATGGCGGGGGACGCCTGGCAGTGGATCGCAGAGGCCTCGCGCTACCTGCCGATGTCCGCCGCGCAGTACGCCATCAACCCCGTACCGGACGGAGCCGACGGCCTGACCCCGGAGGTCGCGTATCTCGCACTGGCCGCCTGGGTCGCCGCCGGGATGCTGGGAGGGTGGGCCGTGCTCCGCACCCGCGACGCGTGAGAGCGCGTCACCGAGGATCATCGACGCGTAGAGTCGAGCCCGTGTCGAGCTCGAGCGGTCGCAGCTCCTCCGCCGGTGGCACCCTGGAACGGGATGTCACGGCGGAGGAGCTGCGGCTGCCGCGTCCCCCGGGATTCATCCGGCGGTTCTGGGCCCGGCATCCTCTGGTCGCGGACGTGCTGATCGCCTTGGTCTGCCTGGCCCTGTCGCTGACTCCCGCCACCCTCGTGGCACCCGGTGAGCCCCCGTCGCTCGGCGCGAGCATCGGGATCGGGATCCTCGCCCTCCTCGCCTGCGCCCTGTTGCTGCGCCGCCGCCGCTGGCCGACCGTCGCCCTCATCGCCTCCTATGCGGTCACCGTGGCCTACCTGCTCGCGCTCGATCCCGCCGGCGGGCCGTTGCTCATCGTCACCAGTTACGGCATGGCCGTGTACCGCTCGACCCGGACGGCGTGGATCGGCTTCGGGATCGGCATGGGCGTTCTCACTCTGCTCGCCGCGGCACTCCAGCTCTCCGGAGCGCTCCCGCTCCCATCGGCGATCAACGCCGTCCTCGGGCAGTTCGTGCTCGCCCTCATCGGCACCCTCATCGGCGCGAACGTCGGCGGGCGCAAGCGCTACGTGGAGGCGATCATCGACCGGTCCCGCCAACTGCTCGTCGAGCGGGACCAGCAGGCCCGGCTCGCCGCCTCCGCCGAGCGCGCGCGCATCGCCCGCGAGATGCACGACGTCGTGTCCCACTCGCTCACCGTCATCGTGGCTCTCTCCGAGGGTGCGGCCGCGACCCCGGATCCGGGACGGGCGAAGGACGCCTCGACCGCTGCCGCCGCGACCGCACGAGGTGCGCTGGGCGAGATGCGCGCGATGCTCGGCGTGCTCAGGGACGGCGACGCCGACGCGCCCCTCGCGCCGACCCGCCCCGTCGATCCCCGCACCACAGTCGCCGCGGCGCAGCAGGCCCGATACCCGGTCGCGCTGACCGTCGCCGGCGAGGCCCGCCTGCCCGAACCCGTGGAGTTCGCGATCGGCCGCATCGTCCAGGAGGGCGTGACGAACGCCATGCGGCACGCTCCCCTCGCGACCGTGGTGTCGGTGCGCATCGACCGCTCGGTGGACCCGGTGGTCGTGGAGATCGTCAACGATGCCGCCGCCGACACGACCTCTCCCGGCGGGTACGGCCTGCGCGGACTCGCCGAGCGCGTGACGCACGTCGGCGGAACCCTCGACGCCGGACCGACCGGGACGGGAGGATGGAGACTGCGCGCGCAGTTCCCGCAGACCTCGATGTCGTCGAGACCCGGCGGATCCGCGAGCACACCGCCGGACGCACAGGAGGACGCATGACCGAGCCGATCCGCGTGCTCCTCGTCGACGATCAGGAACTCATCCGCATGGGGTTCCGCCTCGTGCTCGACGCCGAGGAGGACCTGGTCGTCGTGGGCGAGGCCGGCGACGGCGCCGAGGCGCTCGCCCGCACGGCGGCGCTCGAGCCGGACGTGGTGCTGATGGACGTCCGGATGCCGCGCACGGATGGGATCGCAGCCACGGAGGCGATCGTGCGCGCGCATCCGGGCACCCGTGTCCTCGTCCTCACCACCTTCGACCTCGACGAGTACGCCTTCGGGGCGATCCGCGCCGGTGCGAGCGGGTTCCTGCTCAAGGACGCGCAGCGGCAGGAGCTGCTCGCAGCCATCCGCGCCGTGCACCGCGGGGACGCCGTGCTCGCCCCGCGCGTGACCCGCCGCCTGCTCGAGCACATCGGACCGCGGCTCGCCGCGCCGCAGCCGGCGCACGATCCGACCGCGTCGCTCACGGAGCGCGAGCGCGACGTGTTCCTCGAGATGGCGCGCGGGCGGACGAACGCTGAGATCGCCGGGACGCTGTTCCTCAGCGAGTCCACCGTGAAGACACATGTCGGCCGGGTGCTGACGAAGATCAAGGCCCGCGACCGCATCCACGCCGTGATCCTCGCCCACCGGCTGGGGTTCGTCGACTGATCGGACGGCTCCGCGGACGCTCAGTCCACGACGACGAGGTCGTGATCCAGATGGGCTGCCATCGCCAGCGCGGCGGCCACGGCGTCCTGCGCCTCGATCGCGGCGAGGATGCCGGCGTGGTCCTCGTCGAAGACGCCGAGGTCGGCGCCGTGCGCGAGACGTCCGGAGCGCACGGCGCTCCGGATCAGCGGCATGACCGCGACGAACAGGCCCGTGAGCAGGCGGTTTCCGGATGCCTCGAACACGAGATGGTGGAAGCTGCCCGGCGTCTCGCTGAGCTCCTGCACATAGGGGGTACCGGCCGTGATCGTGAGATCGCGCTCGTACACGGCTCGCAACTGTGCGAGCTGCGCGGCCGTGCGGTGCACGGCCGCCTGACGCACCGCCTCCATCTCGAGCGCACGGCGGTAGACGAGCACGTCCCCGAGCGCGTACTCGGCCAGGAAGTCCGTCACGACGGCCGTCACCGGGGTGCGCGAGCGCACGAACGTCCCGACGCCCTTGATCGGCTCCAGCATCCCCTGGCTCGCGAGCGCGCGCACGGCCTCCCGCACCGTCGACTTGCCGACCCCGATCATCGCCATCAGCTCGGACTCCCGCGGGATGCGGGTGTTGATCGGCCAGTCGCCGCGGGTGATCCTCGCCTTGAGGAAGGTCAGCGTCTCGACGGCCTTCTGCGAGCCGGTCGGGCGGTCGGCCACGGCGACGTCACCCGGCAGGCGGGACGCAGATCGCGCGTTCGGCGATCTGGGAGTGGTACTGCTCGGCGGTGAACGGCAGCCCGAACTCGGGTGCCGTCTCGCCCTCGGCGGCCGGAGCCTTCGACGCGATCGCGGCGAGCTCCCACGCCAGCCACGCGGCGATCGTCGAGCCGGAGGACGAGTTGTTCAGCGTCACCGCGACCGTGAATCCGGTCGCGGGGTCCGAATAGGCGGCCGTGGCGTAGCCGGCGGTCCAGCCGTGGTTCCCGATCATCGAGCCGACGAGGAACCCGCCGCCGGTGGCCTGGTACCAGGACGGCGCGTCCGCCGACACGGGAAGCGGTGCGCCGAAGCGGTCGGGCTCGGCGCCCTCGGCGCGCAGCGCCTGCGCAGCCTCGGCCTGGATGTACGTCCCGAGCTCGTCGATCGTCGAGACCGCTCCGGAGTCGGTGAAGCCCATGCTCGACGATGCCACGCTGACATCGACCGGCGCGGTGCAGTTGAACCCGCCCTCCACCGCCGGCGCGTAGTTGCCGCGCAGGACGGCCCCGTCGGATGCCGCGGCCGGCGCAGCCCCCGGGAGGCCGGTGTTCTGCAGCCCCAGCGGCTCGGACACATACTTCTCGATGAGGTCGGAGGCGCTCATGCCGCTCGCCCGCTGCAGGGCGAGCCCGAGCAGGAGGTAGCCCGCGTCGGAGTCGCGCCAGGCCGTGTGCGGGGTCGAGGGGGCGCGACCGAGCCCGAATCCGGCGAGCTCCAGCGGGCTCCACACGCGTCCGGGGGTCGTGAGCCACGCGTTCTTGACGGTGGCCTCGGAGGAGCCGATGCCCCCGGTGCCGTTGCACAGGTCGAGCAGCGTGATGTCGTCGAGGTCCGCGACGCCCGACACGAGATCCGGCACCGGCGCATCGAGCTCGACGACCCCGTCGTCCGCCAGGCCGTAGAGCACGTCGCACGTCATCAGCCGGGTCACGTCGGCGACCCGGAAGGCCATGTCCGTGGTGACCTCGGTCTCGTCGCCCTGCGCCTGCGTCCCGGTCGCCGACACCCACTGCCCGCTCCACGGTACCCAGACGCCGACGATCGCGCCGGAGGCCCCGGCCGCCGTCATGGCGTTGTTCACAGCGTCCTGCAGCTGCGCGACCATGTCGTCCGGCAGCGACCCGTCCACCTGCGGAGGGGGCGTGTACGTGGCATCCGACTGACCGGAGCAGCCCGTCAGGACGAGCGCGAGCGCGACGGCGGAGGCCGCTGCTGCGCGCCAGCGGCGGCGCGACGACAGAAGGTGCATGTATCCACTCCCGGGGTGTCTTCACAGAGTCTAGAGGCCGCATCCTGAAAGTCACCCTCGACCGCCCGGGCCCTGCAGGTCCTACAGTGAGAGCGTGCCCCACCTCTTCGACGCCGACGTGGTCACGGCTGTGCTGCGCCACATGAACGGCGATCACGCCGACGACAATCTCCTGATCGCGCGGGCGTTCGCAGCGGCGTCCGACTCCGAGGTCACGGCCGCCCGGATGACCGGCTTCGACGGCGAGGCGGGAGTCTGGCGGATCACCAGGGGCGATGCCGAGGAGGAGCTGCGCGTGCCGTGGCCCGGCGGTCCGATCTCGGAGCGTCCGGCCGTCCGCCGCGAGGTCGTCGCGCTCTACGATGAGGCGTGCGCGCGGCTGGGCGTCGAGCCCCGCCCGCACGGCTGAGCCGATCCGCCCTTCACGTCAGGTTAGGTTGCCCTTACACTGAGGGCATGGCCGACATCCTGTCCTTCTCCGCCGCCCTGCGCGAGCGCTCCTCCGGCTCGCACTCGCGCAGCGAGCACGCCGGGTTCATGGCCGATCTCCTCAAGGGCGAGGGTTCGCGCGACGACTACATCGCCCTCGTCGCGCAGCACTACTTCATCTACGCCGCCCTCGAGGCCGCCGGCGAACGCATGCGCCGCGACCCGGTGGCGTCCGTGTTCCTCAGCGACAAACTGACCCGGCTCCCGGCGCTCGAAGCCGACCTCGAGTTCCTGCTCGGATCCTCCTGGCGCGAGCTCATCCATCCGCTGCCGACCACGCAGCGCTACGTGGACCGGATCCGGCAGGTCGGTGCGACCTGGCCCGGAGGCTTCGTCGCACACCACTACACGCGCTACCTCGGCGACCTGTCCGGGGGCGTGTTCATCGGCCGTGTCATGCAGCGGCGGTTCGGGTTCGAGACCAACGGCATCGGCTTCTACCTGTTCGACGACATCGCCGACCCGAAGGCGTTCAAGGACGTCTACCGCGAACAGCTGGATGCGGCGCCGTGGGACGACGCGGAGCGCGAGCGCGTGATCGAGGAGGTCCTGCTCGCCTACCGGTTCAACACCGAGCTGTTCGAGGACCTCGACCGCGCCCGCGCGGTCGCCTGACCGGACGGCTCAGGCCTGGACCTCGGGCGTGGAGTTGCGCTCCCACGCCGCCCGCATGAACCGCCGCACGTCCTCGTCCACGCGGATGTCACTGGGCCGCAGCGGCCGCGAGAGGTACAGGCCGTCCAGCGACGTCAGGCGGCTGAGCGCCACGTAGGTCTGCCCGGGGGCGAAGGCGCCCGACCCGAGGTCGATCAGAGCGCGGTCGTAGGTCTTCCCCTGCGACTTGTGGATGGTCACCGCCCACGCGAGTCGCAGCGGGAACTGCGTGAACTCCGCGACGACGTCCCGCGACAGCGTCTTCGTCAGCGGGTTGTAGGCGTACCGGTACCTCTCCCACACCGCGGGCTCGACGTCGACCTCCTCTCCGTCGATCTCCACGCGCACGGACCCGCCCATGATGCGGGTCACGGTGCCGATGGTGCCGTTCACCCAGCGCGGGGGCTCGCCCGCCATGGCGGTGTCGTTGCGCAGGAACATCACCTGGGCGCCGACCTTGAGCTTCAGCTCGGCATCCGCCGGATAGTTCGCCTCTCCTCGACCGAAATCGCCGTTGATCTCCGCCTTCGCGGTCTGCTCGCGCCCGCCGAGCGCGGCGAGATGACGCCGGTTGATGCTGTTGACGATGTCGTTGCGGGTGGCGAGCGTGATCATGGGCACCTCGCCCGGCTCGGGCTGCGGCTGAGGCCGGGCACCCTGCGTGTTCAGCACGTTCGCGATCTCGGCCGTCACCCGCCCGTACCGCACCGCGTTGAGCATCGACTTGAACCCGTCGTCGGACTGCCGGTGGATGTGGATGAGCTCTCGCACGTGCAGCTGGGCCCCGTGCCGCCCGAGATCGAGCAGCCCGTCGTCCTCCCCCGGCGTCGTGCCCGCCCAGACCTTCGCGTCGAAGAACCAGAAGGAACGGTAATGGTCCTGGATGTAGCGCGCCTCGTCTCCGCGCGGCGGCACCGGGGCCAGCTGATACGGGTCTCCGAACATGACGACCTGGACGCCGCCGAACGGCTGCGACCTGCGTCCCCGCGCCTGACGCAGGGAGCGGTCCATCGCGTCCATCAGGTCGGCGTTGACCATCGAGACCTCGTCGATGACGAGGGTCTCGATCGCGTTCAGGATGCGGCGGGTGGCGTCGTTCTGGTCGATCTCACTGTCGGCGATGAGCCCGATCGGCAGGCGGAACAGCGAGTGGATCGTCTGCCCCTCGACGTTGAGCGCGGCGACGCCGGTCGGCGCGCAGATGGCGATCTGCTTCTTGGTGTTCCACGCGAAGTGCTGCAGCAGCGTGGACTTGCCGGTACCCGCCCGTCCGGTCACGAAGACGTGCTCGTCGGTGTCCTCGATGAGCCGGAAGAGGGCTTCCTGTTCGGCGGAGAGGGCGGGGAGGGACACGACCTCCATGGTACGTCGCGCGTCGGCGTCACCGACGGCAACGCTCGGCTTCGTCTCAGGACCCCCCTCATAGACTGACGCCATGGAGCAGCCTGCGCCCAGGTCGCCCCGGCGCCCGCGCCTGGGGGCCGATCTGTCGATCCTCGCCCTGATCGGCGTGCTCCTGATCGCCGCGCTCGGTGCCGGCGGTGCCGCTCTGTACCAGCAGTTCTACAGTCCGGCCGCGTTCGTCACCCGCTACCTGGATCTGCTGTCCGCGGGACGCGCCGCGGATGCCCTGCTCATCCCCGGCGTCGCGGTCGACCGGGTCACGCTCGAGGATGCCGGCATCGACCCCACGGCCTCGGAAGCGCTGCTGCGCCAGGCGGCCCTCGCTCCCCTCGACGACGTCGCGGTGGTCTCGACGTCCTATGAAGAGGGAGTCAGCGACGTCACGGTGTCGTACACGGCCAACGGGCAGCCGGGACAGAGCACCTTCCACGTCGAGCAGGACGGCTGGTTCGGCGTGGCACCGCGGTGGCGTTTCAGCGCGAGCCCGCTCGCCGCCGTGCAGCTGTCGCTCGTCGGCGCCGATCGCTTCGCCGTGAACGGCTTCACGGTCGAGCGCGGCCAGGTCTCGGCATCCGGAGCCGGTGCCGATCCGGCATCCGCGCTGTCTCTTCTCGTCTTCACGCCCGGGCTGTACTCGGTCACGGTGGACACCGCGATCTCGGAGTCGCCCGGTGTCAGCATCCTCGCGGATGCGCCGCTCACCGCCACCCCGGTCGACGTCACCGCGACCGCGACGAAGGAGTTCGTCGACATCGTGCAGCAGCGGGTGGAGGAGTTCCTCACGGACTGCACCACCCAGCAGGTGCTCCAGCCCACCGCGTGCCCGTTCGGCTACGAGGTGCACAACCGCATCGAGGATCTGCCCACGTGGTCGATCGCCCAGCAGCCGGTCGTGGCGGTCGAACCGGACGGACGGTCGTGGGTGATCCCGGCGACGGATGCCGTGGCGCACATCGAGGTCGACATCCGCTCGCTGTTCGACGGCTCGGTCGAGCACGTCTCGGAGGACGTCCCGTTCCAGGTCAACGGCACCATCACGATCCTCGGCGACGGTTCGGCGTCGATCAGGGTCGGGTCCCCGCAGACCGGCTGATCTCAGCGGCCCTCGCGCGCGGCGGTCCTGGCGTCCTTGGCGGCGAGCTCCGCCAGGCGGGCGTTGTAGTCGTCCAGCTCGGCATCGCCCGTGCGGTCGGCGTGACGGTCCCGGCGGCGCTGCAGCTTCGAGTCGTTCCGGCTCCACTGGATGGCGACCGTGATCGCGAGGATCAGAGTGGGGATCTCCCCGATCGACCAGGCGATGCCGCCTCCGATGTACTGGTCCTCCAGGGGCGTGGGCCCCCAGGTGCGGCCCATGGCGCCGAACCATTCCGAGACCATGAGGCCGGTCTGCATCATGATCGCGATGCCGAAGAAGGCGTGCATCGCCATGACGGCGATGAGGGTGATGAGCCTCCCCGGGTACGGCAGGCGATAGGGCACGGGATCGGCCCCGATCAGGCTCATGACGAAGAGGTAGCCGGAGATGAGGAAGTGCGCGATCATCCACTCGTGGCCGAGGTGCTCATACATCGACCAGCGGAACAGATCGGTGAAGTAGAACGCCCACAGCGACCCGATGAAGATGCCGGCGGCGACGAAGGGATGCGTCACGACTCGGGCGAAGGGCGAGTGCACGGCCCACATGATCCACTCGCGTCCGCCCCGCGTGCCGTCTTCGCGCTTGCGGATGGCCCGCAGCGCGAGCGTGACGGGCGCTCCGGAGACGAGGAGCAGCGGGATCGCCATCGACAGCAGCATGTGGCCCATCATGTGCACGCTGAACAGGTAGTCCTGATAGGCGTTTATCGCGCCGCTGGTCACCCAGATCAGCAGCAGGACGCCGAACACCCAGAACACCGTGCGATGGATGGGCCAGCGGTCCCCGCGACGGTGCAGGCGCCGGACGCCGACCAGGTAGAACACCAGCCCGAAACCGCCGAGCACGAGCCAGAGCACGTCGACGTTCCACTCGGTGAACCAGCGGTCGAGCGTGAACTCCGGCGGCAGCGGTGAATCGGTGAGGATCTCGGCCGGCGTGCGCACGGCCGGCGGTGTGTCTCCCGCAGGCGGCTCGGTGCGGGCGAGCGCCGCCGCGGCGCCCGAGGCCAGCCCCATGAGGGCGACCTCGCACAGCACGAGCATCCAGAACCAACCTCGGCTGTGCTCACCGGAGAGCTTCGGGATGAGACGCGAGCGATACCAGGCGCCCAGCGCGCCCATCGCGATGAGCAGGACGACCTTCGCGATGAGGATGCCGCCGTAGGGCGTGGCGAGCTGGCTCCAGTCCCCCAGCGCGACGACCGAACGGGCGAGACCGGAGACCGCGACGACCGCGAAGGCGGCGAGGGCGAGCGTGGAATAACGCTGCACGAGGGAGGCGACCTCGAGTTCGGGCGTGCGCCGCAGCAGCACGACGAGCAGGAGTCCGCCGAGCCAGACGGCCGCCCCGATCGTGTGCAGCAGGATCGAGTTGACCGCGATGTTGTGGCCGGCGACGTCACCGGAGTGCCCCTGCGTGGCCAGAGGCAGGAAGGATGCCGCGGCGAGGATCGCCGTCAGCAGCACCGGCGTCCAGGTGCGCCACGCGAACGCGAGCACGGTGACGACTGCGCCCATGAGGGTCGTGATGGTCCAGGACTGGCCGAGCGCGGTGTTCAGCAGGAAGTTCCCCAGCTGCTCGCCGAACAGCCGGTCGGTGCTCAGGGTCGGGTTGAACACCGACATGAAGGTGAGGAAGGCGCTCGTCGCGGCCGCGACCGTGAAGGCCGCGGCTCCTGCGGAGGCGGCATCCATCGCGCGCTCGAAGGGCTTGGTGCCGGGTCGCAGAGCGAACAGCGCGAGCACGAGGGAGCCGAGCATGACCGCGGCGGTCACGTTGGTCAGCATCTTGACCAACGGCAGGCCCCAGCGCACGATCGGGCCGGGATCGAGCAGGCGCGGCGCCTCGGCGGCTCCGCCGTAGACGAGGGCGAGAAGGGTGGCGACCACTCCGGCGATGAGGAGGATCACGGGACCGGCGATGCGATACGCCGAGACCCGCCGCGCAGGGGTGGTCACCTCTCCAGCCTACGCGGCGCGGCGAGTGCGCCTTCTCAGGCGGCTGCGTCCGCGGCCGGGGTCGGCAGCCCCGGACGCACGAAGGCCGCCCCCTCCGGAGCGGCCTTCGTGGAAGGAGCGTCTTACTTGACGGCAGCCTTGAGCTTGGAACCAGCGGTCACCTTGACGCGCTTGCCGGCCGGGATCTTGATCTCGGCGCCGGTCTGCGGGTTGCGGCCCGTGCGGGCGGCCGTGTCGACCTGCTCGAACGAGATCCAGCCCGGGATCGAGACCTTGCTGCCCTTGGCAACAGCGTCGGAGACCGAGGAGAACAGCGCGTCGAGCACACCGGACACGGCGGCCTGGCTCTGGCCGGTGGCGGAAGCGATGCTCGCGACGAGCTCGGTCTTGGTGATGGACTTGTCAGCCATGTCATCCTCCAGCGACGAGGATCCCGTCGCGTTGTTGGTTGCGGGGATGCCCCCGTTGGTCGATCGACCGCCTCGAATGTACCAACCATGGCCGACATTTCCGCGTCATTTCGCGGGTTTTGACGTTTTCGGCGGCGTGTCGGGTCACTTTCGTCACTTCCGTCACAGTGCGCCGCGCGTGTTTCGGAGGTGAACGCACGAAACGGAGGGCCGAAGTGCCGGATTGCTCCTCCGAATCAGGGGATCTCCTCCGATTCGGTCAGCGCGCGAGATGAAGCCCCTGCGCCACCGCCGTCATGATCATGAGCTGCACTTCTGGCCAGTGGTTCATGATCTGGTCGTAACCGATCCGGATGACGTGATAGCCGTGCAGTTTCAACAGGGCATCATGCGCGATGTCCGCGGTGCGCTGCGCGCCGACGTGCGTGCCTCCGTCGATCTGGATCACCAGTCGATCACCGATGAGCAGGTCGACCCAATGCCCCAGGATCCATGCCTGCTGCACGATCGGCAGCTTCAGCCAGCCCAATCGGTGCACGACGATCGACTCGAGCCCGGAGTCGGACCAGAGCGACGCCCCCGTCACGATGCTCCGTGCGCGGGCGGTCAGCGGAAGACGCAGCACCTCGTGCTTCCGGACGACGTTCTTGCGCAGGGCCGACTCCCACAGTGCGATGGCATCCTCGCGGACCAGACAGGAGGTCGCGATGACCAGTGCATTGACCAGATGGTCCTCCACGGTTCCGGGAATCCGCGGGACGACGGGCTTGTTCCAGTGCACCACGGCCTTCGGCGCGACCACATGACCGGAGCTCGGCGGCGCCCCGACGTGCAGCGCATCCGGCTTGCGCACCCAGAGTCCGTGCCTCTTGGCGAGCGTTATGCATGTCAGCACGACACCGCGATGCGCGGCGCCGACGAGGAGCGGATCCGCGTCGGGGAGGGCGACCCAGCCGTTGCGGATCCTCCTCACCGCTCCTGACTCCTTGGCCACACGCAAGGAATGGGACGTGACACCGGCGTCGAGCAGCGCTCGCACCCGCGCCACACCGCCGAGCCTGCGCAGTTCGATGACGGGGTCCATCGCATGAGGGTCCCGGACGCGGGCTGCGTTGCGCACGACGCCTCTCGCGGCATCCTCGGATTCGGTGGACAACGCCTCTCAGGGTCGCATCCGTGCAGAACGAGTGCGGTGCGCGACGGCATCCGAACCGTGAGCCGCATGCGAACCGGAGGGGAACGCGAGAACGGGAGGAGTCGTTCGCACTATCCGCTCCTCCGGAACGTGCGGACTCCTCCCTCCGTGCGCGAAGAAGCATGCGCGCACGAAAAAGGCGGGGTTCCAAAGAACCCCGCCTTTTCGAGAACTGCTTACCAGCTGGACTTGGTCACACCGGGCAGCTCGCCACGGTGGGCCATGTCGCGGAAGCGGACACGCGAGATGCCGAACTTCGTCAGCACGCCACGGGGGCGGCCGTCGATGGCGTCGCGCGAGCGCACGCGCACCGGCGAGGCGTTGCGCGGCAGCTTCTGCAGGCCGACGCGGGCGGCCTCGCGGGCCTCGTCCGACGCGTTCGGGTCGACGAGGGTCTTCTTCAGCTCGGCACGGCGCTCGGCGTAGCGGTCGACGACCGCCTTGCGCTGCTCGTTGCGAGCGATCTTGCTCTTCTTAGCCATGGATCAACGCTCCTCGCGGAATTCGACGTGCTTGCGGACCACCGGGTCGTACTTCTTCAGCACGAGGCGGTCGGGGGTGTTGCGACGGTTCTTCTTGGTCACGTAGGTGTAACCGGTGCCCGCCGTCGAGCGGAGCTTGATGATCGGACGGACGTCCTGTGCCTTCTTGGCCATTAGAGCTTCACACCCTTCGCCTGGAGATCCGCGACGACCTTCTCGATGCCGCGGGCGTCGATCACCTTGATGCCCTTGGCGGACACGTTGAGCGTGATCTTACGACCGAGCGAGGGGACGTAGTAGGTCTTCTTCTGCACGTTCGGGTCGAAGCGGCGCTTCGTCCGGCGGTGCGAGTGCGAGACGTTGTGACCGAAGCCGGGAACAGCACCGGTCACCTGGCACACTGCTGCCATGATGAGTACTCCTTCAATACCGTGAGACCGGACGGTCTCACCCAAGATCCCTTGTCTGCGTGCCGCCCGGGAGGGCCGGCATGCGAACTGCGCACAGGAGCGTGCGCAGACAAAGAGTCAGTCTAGCATCCCTCGGAGCACTCCGACCACTCAGGACGACATGGATGCCGCGGCGGCCCCGCGCCCCCACCGGAACGGCGAGACGGTGACGTCCCCCGGGATCCAGAAGCGCCACGGGAACGCACCGGTCCCGGCGACGCCCGCGACCCCGACCCTCGGTCCGCTCGCGACCTCGTCCAGCGGATCGTCGAGCCAGAGCTCGGCGAGAGCGCCGTGATGCTCGGCGCCGGTGACGGCGTCGATCCCGTCGTGGCGCGGATGCCGCAGACCGGACACCTGGCCGAGGCGCCCGGGTCCCCTGGCCAGGTCGCGGCCCGTCCTGCCGGATCGGGATGCCGCGGCATCCTGTCCCTCCACGACCTCGCCGGCGCGCAGCAGCACACCGCCCGCCACCCCGTCCGGGCCGCACACGACGTTGACGCAGGAATGGATGCCGTGGCTGAGGTACACGTAGAGGTGGCCGGGCTCACCCCACATCGTGGCGTTGCGCGCCGTGCGCCCCATCCGCGCGTGCGAGCCCGGGTCCGGGACGTCGCCCGTGCCGTGCCCGTGATAGGCCTCCGCCTCGGTGATGCGCAACGTCACCGCATCCCCGTCGACGATCGTCCGCAGCCGTCCGCCGAGCAGACGCGGTGCCACCTCGAGCGGGAGGCCGGTGAGCTCCGCGCGATCGGCGCGATGCAGGACCATGCGTCAGAACACCGGTCCCGCTTCGCACCAGGAGATGTCGAAGCCGTTGACCGCGACGAGCTCCTCGCCGGAGGCCGTGTCGAGCAGGTGCGTGTGCATCGTCTGCGGCAGCGGAGCGAGCAGGTCGTCGTACGGGTTGTTCGCGAGATCCGGCGCGACGACGACAGCGGTGTACTGACCGCTCGGCGAAGCGCAGACCTGGAGGATCGTGTCGGTGCTCGGCACCTCGAGGATCGGCGTGGCCGCCCCGTCGTCATCCACCCGGATCACGGACTGCCCGGTCGGCAGGCCGTTGGCGTCGCGGGTCACGATGTGGCGGAGCGTGCCACCGGGGTACGGCGTGATGGAGGTCGCGGTGCCGTAGTCCGGGTCGGAGGCCGGCAGCGGCTCCTCCGAGCCGTCGGAGAGGTTCAGCTGCACGACGCTGCCGTCCGTGCGCTCGATGATCGCCGTGTACGTGCCGCGGGAGACGCCCATGATGCTCATCGCATTGCCCATGGCCTGCGTCCCGGCATCCGAGGACAGGTCCTCCAGGGCGAGAGCGCCCTCCCAGTCGATGAACAGCACCGCGGCGGAATCCGGCACGAACTGCCACTCGGCGATGCTCGCCTCGGCGTCCGCGACCTCGACGATCCGGGGCTCGCCGGACCCGTCGAGCGGCTGGGTAACGAGCACGCTCGCGCGGCCGCTCGTGTCCGTCAGCTCGCGATCGGAATAGGTGTATCCGACCAGACCGCCGCGATCCGAGACCTGGACCCCCGTGACGAAGCCGTCCCCGGGGAGCGTGAGCTCGCGCTGATCCGAGCCGTCCCGGTTCATCACGAGGACCGACGAGCCGTCCTCGTCCTCGACGGCCACGACGAGCCGGGTGGTGGTGGCGCGGAAGTCGTCGATGCGCTCGGCGGTGAAAACGGGAACGGCCTGCTCGCCGGTCAGGTCGGTGCGGAAGATGCGGTCGTTGCCCTCCTCGTCCGCATCCCGGCGCAGCAGGAACACCTCGGACGCCGGGGTGGTGAACGTCGTGGTGAGCTCCGTCGAGGGTCCGCCGCCGGTTCCGGAGACATCCGCCACGCGCACGCTGTACGTCGTCGAGTCATCGAGGGGGACGGTGAAACGGATGCCGATGCTGCGTCCGGAGGCGTCGACCGTGAACGGCACCGCCGGCTCGACGCTGACCTGGGCGGGATCGATCTCGGCGAGGGGCTGGTTCGCGGTGAGGATCACCCGGCTTCCGGAGACCTCGATCGCCTGCGCCGGGTCGACCTGTACGCCGCTGAGGCGCGGGCCCTGCGTCAGGCTCAGGACGCCCAGCGTCGCTCCGACGAGAACGAGGACGCCCAGGACGGACAGGAGCAGGATGCCGAAGCGCCGGTCGCGCGTCGGCTCGCGCCGCTTCGGCTCCTGCGGTCGACGGTCGTCGGGGGCATCCCTGGATTCCGGCTCCGGCTCCGGCTCCCGCTCTGCCTCGGAAGCCTCGGGCGCCGGCTCCGGCTCGGAAACCCCCGGCTCGGCCTCGGCAGCCGAAGGCGCAGACGCGCGCTCAACATCCGTCGGGTCGGGCGCGCGCTCGGGCGCCGCCTCGACGGGATCGGGACGACCATCCACGTCGTCCGACGCCGCCACCTCCGGCGCACCGGCGGGGTCGACACCCGTGTCGTCCGCCCCGGCGGTATCCGTGCGGTTCTCCGCGGCCTCCGCCGCCTCTGCGGCTGCCCGCAGAGCGCGGGCCTCGGCGCGTGTGCGCGGTGTCGGCGAGTCAGTACTCATACGGGTCCCCCGGCTCGTCGATCGGGGTGACCTCGGTGGGCTCCACGCTCAGGGAACCGTCGGCATCCGCCGTGATCGTTCCGGTGATCTCGACCCATTGCCCGACCTCGTAGTCGCTCTGCCACGAGGCCGACACGACCGGGATCGATGCCGGCTGCGCGTCGATCACGCAGTGCGTGATGACCAGGCGCGTGAGGCTCATCTCGTCGTCGCCGCCGCCAGGGGTGACGAACCCCGTGAGCGTCACGGTCGAGCCGTCGTAGCTCTCCGGTCGCGTCGCGGTGGAGAACACGCTCGCCCAGTCGCCCACACCGAAGGTCGAGGTGTCGGCCACGCCGAGGGTCACGGTGTCGGCGCCGGCGAACAGGGACCCGTCGTCGCCGGCCCGGGACATCGCCAGTTCCACCGACAGAGATGCGGGAGGCAGCACGAGCCCGGCGATCACGACGCCCGAGGCCACCACACCGGCGGAGATGCTCCCGACGGCCGCCAGGGTGCGGCGCCGGTCCGAGGAGGCGCCGGCCTCTGCGGCATCCGTCCCGTGGTCGTGGTCGTGGTCGGCCTCCGCTCCGAGTGGCAGCGTGCACGACCACACCGCCCCGGCGAGCGTCACGATCGCGCCCGCGACCGCGAACCAGACCGACTCCGGGCTGATGTACAGCGTCAGCTGCCCCGTGACGGCGAGCCCGAGCGTGACGACCGAGATCACGGCAGCGAGCCCGATGCCCAGCCAGCGCGACCAGAGGGCGCGGGGACGGGAGACGTGCTCAGACAAAGACGTTCACCCCGATCCCGATCACGAACGCGCTCAGCAGCACGACGCCGACGATGACCGCCAGCGTGCGGCCGGTGAACGTCGTGCGCATCAGGGCGAGCATCTTGATGTCCACCAGCGGGCCGACGAGCAGGAAGGCCACGATCGCTCCGGGCGAGAAGGTGGACGCGAACGACAGCGCGAAGAACGCATCCACGTTCGAGCAGATCGCGACGGTCATGGCCAGCGCCATCATGGCGACGATCGAGAGCACCGGGTTCGACCCGATCGCCAGCAGCACGTCACGCGGGATGAGAACCTGCACGGCGCCCGCGACCGCGGAGCCGATCACGAGGGCCGGCATCACCGCGCGCAGCTCGATGAGGAACTGCGTGAGGCTCCGCCGCGTCGGGGTGCCGTGCTCGTGGGTCACCCGGTCGCACGTGGCGACGAAGCGCTCGGTGAGCAGGGCGTCCGGCGAGGGGTGGCGGCTGTAGATCCAGCCGATGAGGTTGGCGATGAGGTAGCCGCCGACGAGCCGGGCGACGAGGATCCCGCCGTCCCATCCGAACGCCGCGTGCGTGGTGAGGATCACGATCGGGTTCACGATCGGCGCCGCCATCAGGAAGGTGAGCGCCTCGGCGGGGGCGAGCCCGCGCATCATGAGTCCGCGTGCGAAGGGGACGTTTCCGCACTCGCACACCGGGATCAGCATCCCGAGCAGCGACAGCACCGCACGCCGGGCCCATGCCCGCCGCGGCAGCCACCGCTGGATCGCGTCGGCCGGGAGCCACACCTGCACGACGATCGACAGCACGACGCCCAGGATCACGAACGGCAGGGCCTCGATGAGGACGCTGAGCGAGAGCGTCAGACCGTCCTGGAGCCTGCTCGGCAGGGATGCCGAATACAGCGCGGGCAGGAGCAGATCGATGGCGAACAGCACCGCGAGGATGCCGAGGCCGATCGCCACGCCGATGAGCGGCGAGCGGCGAGCGGTGGTCTGTCGCGCATCGCGAGTCGTGATCGTGTTCACGCGGATGCCGACTCCTGCGCCTGCTTCCTCTTCGCGCACGGGGTGCACAGACCGAAGATGTCCACGACGTGGGCGGCCTCGGTGAAGCCGTGCAGCGCTGCGGTGCGATGGGCCCAGGCTTCGACGTCCTTGGCCTCGATCTCGAC
The DNA here is from genome assembly GCF_058349845.2 of Microbacterium cucumeris. NCBI lineage: Bacteria > Bacillati > Actinomycetota > Actinomycetes > Micrococcales > Microbacteriaceae > Microbacterium > Microbacterium cucumeris. The sequence continues at coordinate 38,989 of NZ_JBYRIZ020000007.1, read as the reverse complement.
CGTGAGACCGCACGAGCGGCAGATCAGGTGGTGGTGGTGGCCCTGCGTCGAACAGGCGCGGTAGAGCGCTTCGCCTTCGGGGCTCTGCAGCGAGTCGGCATCCCCGGACGCCGCCAGACCTGCGAGGGCACGGTAGACCGTCGCCAAACCGATACCGGTGTTCTCATCCCGGAGGGTGGCGTGCAGGGACTGGGCGCTGACGAACCCGCGCGCATCGGCGAGGGCATCGCGCACGCGCTCGCGCTGCCATGTGTTGCGCTGAGCCATACCGACGATTGTAGGCGGCGGGCCTTATCCCCGGCTGGGAGCGGCCGTCCGGCGCACGCGGCCGCGCCGGTGCTGCACGATCCAGCACACCACGTAGATGAGGAACGAGATCGTCGTGATGTACGGGCTCACCGGCAGCGTGCCCGCGAGGGCGAGCAGGATGCCGCCGACGGCCGAGACGAAGCCGAACAGCGCGGCGAGCAGCGGCACCACCAGCGGCCCGGCGGCCACGCGCATCGCGGCCGCGGCCGGGGTCACGAGCAGCGCCATGACGAGCAGCGCGCCGATGATGTGCACGGCGACGGCGACGATCAGGCCCAGCAGGACCATGAACGCCAGGCTGATGGCCCGGGTCGGGATGCCACGGGCGGACGCCGCGACGGGATCGAGCGAGTCGAAGCGCAGCGGGTTCCACATCAGCAGCAGGCCAAGGAGCACGACGAGGCTGATGCCGATGAGCCACCCGAGGTCGGGGTTGGACACCGAGACGATCTGACCCGTCAGCAGGCTGAAGCGATTCGCGCTGCGTCCGTCGTAGAGCGAGAGGAACAGGATGCCGAGGCCGAGGCCGAACGGCATGAGCACGCCGACGATCGAGTTCCGGTCGCGCGCACGGGATCCGAGCAGGCCGATGAGGATGGCGGCGACCAGTGCTCCGCCGATCGAGCCGAACACCACGCTGCCCCCGAACAGCAGGGCGGCCGCGGCGCCGGCGAAGGACAGCTCGCTGATGCCGTGCACGGCGAACGCGAGGTCCCGCTGCATGACGAACACCCCGACGAGGCCGCCGACCAGGCCCAGGACCGCTCCGGCGATGATCGAGTTCGACAGCAGGGCGACGAGCGCTCCGTAGTCCTGGAAGGAGAAGACGTCGCCCCACTCGACCATCGGGACGCTCACGCGGCGCCCTCCTCGCGGTGATCATGGTCGTGGTGGGGCTCGGCATCCGGGATCCCGACGACGACCAGCCGATCGCCGGCGCGCAGCACGAAGACGGGCGTGCCGTACAGGTCCGTGAGCACGCGGCTCTGCAGTACCTCGTCCGGGGTGCCGAGGACGAAGCGCCCGCCCGCGATGTACAGGATCCGGTCGACGCGGCCGAGGATCGGGTTGATGTCGTGCGTGACGAACAGCACCGCTGCGCCGCGGTCGCGACGCTGTCGCTCGATGATCTCGGTCACGGCGCGCTGATTCGCGAGGTCCAGCGCCGACAGCGGCTCGTCGCACAGCAGCAGATCGGGATGGTCCGCGAGGGCCTGGCCGACCCGCAGCCGCTGCTGTTCGCCGCCGGAGAGCAGCCCGACACGGCGGTCGGCGAACTCCTCCGCATCGACGGCCGCGAGCAGTTCCTCGACGCGCTCCCGGTCGCCACGACGCGGCACGGGGAATCCGAACCGGGTGCCGTGCACCCCGAGCGCGACGACGTCCCTGGCGCGCATGCTCGTATCCGGGGCGAACGGACGCTGCTGCGGGATGTAGCCGATGCGCGGGTTGCCGCGCTGCACCGATTCGCCGGCGACGCGGATGCTTCCGCCCGAGAGGTCCTGGAGCCCGAGGATGGCTCGCAGCAACGTGGTCTTGCCGGATCCGGAAGGGCCGAGGACGGCGATGAACTCCCCGGGACGCACGTCGAGGTCCAGTCCCGCCCACAGCTCGCGATCACCGCGCCGGATGGCGGCGTCGCGGATCGTCAGGATGGGGGCGGCGTCGTGCTGCGCGGGTTCGACGCCGGCCGCGCTCACGATGCGAGCGCGTCGGCGAGGTTCTGGATCGCGTCGGCCATCCACTCAGAGTACGACGATCCGTCCTCGAGCAGCTCCGTGAAGGCGACGACGGGGACGCCGGCCGCCTCCGCGGTCTCCTCGACGCGTGTGGTCTCGGCCCCGCCGGTCTGCGCGTTCGTGAGCACGACGGCCGCATCCCCGGCCTCGATGACCTCGATCGCGGCGAGCAGCGTGGCCGGTGCCACATCGCTGCCCTCCTCGACGGCCTCCGCGAAGCCCTCGGGCGTGACGTCGGTGAGACCGGCGGCCTCGGCGAGGTAGCCGGGCAGCGGCTCGGTGATGAACACGCCCGTCCCCGCGTACTGCGCGTTCAGGTCCGCCAGGTCGGCCTCGTAGCCCTCCAGATCCGCGATGATGTCCTCGGCTGCGGCGGTGAAGTCGGCCTCGCCGTCCGGGTCGAGCGCGCTCAGCTCCGCGGCGATGTCCTCGACGACGTGGATCATCGTGTGCGGGTCGAACCAGACGTGTTCGTTGAAGCCCTCGATGTGGTCGTGGCCCTCGTGGTCGTCACCCTCTTCGGCGTGATCGTGCTCCTCCTCGTGGGCGTGCTCCTCGGCCTCCTCGTCGTGACCCTCGTTCCCGGGGTAGTCGTGCGAGAACTCGACGGCCGTGACGGTCGCGGCGTCCGAGCCCTCGAGGAGGTCTTCGATGAACGAGTCGTATCCCCCGCCGTTCTCGATGACCAGGTCCGCGTCCTGGACCGTCAGACGATCGCGCGCCGACGCCTCGTAGGAGTGCGGGTCCTGCGATGCCGAGTCGATGATCGAGGTCACCGAGACACGATCGCCGCCGATCTGCTCGGCAAGGGATCCGTAGATGTTCGTGGTCGCGATGACGGTGATGCCGTCCGTCCCGCCGTCCGCGGCCGGAGTCGACGAGCATCCGGCCAGCGCGAGGGCGGATGCGGAGACGAGCACGAGGGCGGCAACGGGCTTCTTCATTCCTTCATCGTACGTTCCTGAGAATGATTCTCAAAATCGGACGACGGCGCGGCGGACGCCGGCAGAGGGCCGCCTCGCGAACGAGACGACCCCCTTCACGGCTCAGGACGACGGCGCGATCCAGACGGTGGTCTCGCCGGGGACGGATGCCGCGGCATCCGCACCACTGGTGAGCACGACCTCGCCCTCGACCGGATCCATGGCGAACGGTTCGGCGCCGAAATTCGTCACGACCTGCCAGCCGTTGGGGCGTGCAAACCGCAGCACGTCGTCGCGGCCGGTCTCGATCCACTTCAGGGACTCCCCGGCCTGCAGGCGGTGGCGCAGCGCGAGGGCCCGGCGGTAGAGGGACAGCGTCGACGCCGGATCGGACTCCTGGGCATCCACGGCGGAGTCGGCGAACCAGGACGGCTGCGGCAGGTGCGCCCCACCGGCGCCGAAGCCGAAGGAGGCGCCGTCCGCGGTCCAGGGCAGCGGCACGCGGCATCCGTCCCTCCCGAGCCCGTCGAACTCGCCCCCGCGGAAGAACGCGGGATCCTGACGCTGCTCCGGAGTGATCTCCGCCACCTCGTGCAGGCCCAGCTCCTCCCCCTGGTACAGGTAGGTGCTGCCGGGCAGGCCGAGCAGGAGCAGTGTCGCGGCGCGCGCCCGGCGCAGTCCGCCCTCGCGGTCGAGCTGCTCGGCGGGTCCGCCGGCCGCCACCCATTCGGCTCCCTGCTTCACGGCGCGGCCGTTCAGCGGAGCGAGGCCGTACCGCGTCGCGTGACGCGTGACGTCGTGGTTGGACAGCACCCAGGTCGTGGACGATCCCGTCACGAGCGCCTCGGCGAGGTTCGCCGTGATGATCCGGCGGAACTGCGCGGCGTCGAAGTCCGCGACGAGCAGATCGAAGTTGAACGCCTGCCCGAGCCCTTCCGCCGAGGCGTACTTCGCGCGGCGTTCGGGCGTCTCCACCCACGCCTCGGCCACGGCGGTGCGCGGCGGATCGTAGGAGTTGAAGACCTCGCGCCACTCGGCGTAGACCTCGTGCACGTCGTCGCGGTCGAAGAGCGGGTGGTTGCCGTCCCTGGGGATCGCCTCCAGTTCGACGCGGCTCGGCAGCGGATCGGCGAGATCCTTCGTCAGCATGTGGGCGACGTCGATCCGGAACCCGTCGACGCCGCGATCCGACCAGAAGCGCAGCGTCTTCACGAAGTCGGCCCGCACCTCGGGGTTGGCCCAGTTCAGATCCGGCTGCTCGACCGCGAAGTGGTGGAAGTACCACTGTCCGTCCTCGACCCGCTCCCACGCGCCTCCGCCGAACGTCGACTGCCAGTCCGTCGGGGGTTCGGAGCCGTCCGGCCCCGTGCCCTCGCGGAAGATGTACCGGTCGCGCGCCGCCGAGCCGCGGCCGGCGGCGAGCGCCTCCTGGAACCAGACGTGCAGGTTCGAGGTGTGGTTCGGCACGATGTCGACGACGACGCGGATGCCGCGTGCGTGCAGCGCCGCCACCATGGCGTCGAAGTCCTCGAGAGTGCCCAGTCGCGGATCGACGTCGCGGTAGTCGGCCACGTCGTACCCGCCGTCGGCGAGCGCCGACGGGTAGAACGGGCTCAGCCACACGGCGTCGATGCCGAGCTCGGCGAGATAGTCGACGCGTGACAGGATGCCGGGGATGTCGCCGAGTCCGTCGCCGTTCGCGTCCGCGAAGCTGCGGGGATAGATCTGGTAGACCACGGCCTGACGCCACCACGCAGGGGTCTGCTGGTCGTCGGGGGTGTCGATGACGAGCGCATCGGTCATGAGAGGGAGAACTCCTTCTGTCTTTCTTGCGGTTTCGGTGGGGTCAGCCCTTGACGGCGCCCTGCGTGACGCCCTCCATGACCCAGCGCTGCGTGAACAGGTAGGCCACGATCGCCGGCGCCATGGCCATGAGATACGAGGCGAACGAGACGTTGTAGTTGTTGCTGAACTGCGTCTGGAACAGGTTCTGCCGAACGGGCAGCGTCTGCAAGGCCGGATCCGAGATGATCAGCGACGGCATCATGAAGTCGTTCCAGGCGTAGAGGAAGGCGAAGATCCCGACCGTGGCGCTCATCGGCGCGAGCAGCGGGAAGATCAGCCGCCAGAACGTCTGCCACGTGGTCGCGCCGTCGATGCGTGCGCTTTCCTCGAGCTCCAGCGGGATCGAGCGCAGGAACGCCGTGAACAGCAGCACGCTGAAGCTGAGCTGGAACATCGTGGCCAGGATGACGACGCCCAGCGGGTTGTCGAGACCCACGCGCCCGGTCAGCTGGATCTGCGGCAGCGCCACGACAGGGAACGGGATGAACATGGCGGCGAGCAGGTAGAAGAACGAGTACCGGAACAGCCGGCGGTCCCAGTTGCGGACGATCGCGTAGGACGCGAAGGCGGCGAGGATGATCGTCGCGACCACCGTTCCCGCCGTGACGAGCAGAGAGATGGCCGCGCCGACGGGGAACTTCGTCAGGTTCCACGCCTCGACGAAGCCGTCGATCGAGAACGGCGCCGGCAGCGAGAAGGCGTTGCCGTCCACGGCCTGGCCGGTGGTCTTGAACGCCATCGAGATCGTGACGTACAGCGGCAGGAGCACGGTCACGGCGCACAACAGCAGGATGATCGTCCCCGACCAGTTCACGCGCTCCATGCGAATGCGGGGACGGCGTCCTTCAGGGGTCTGGGTGGTGATGGTCTGCGTCGACATCAGAACGCGTTCCTTCCGCGCGTCAGCGAGAGCTGGAGGAGGGAGATGAGCACGGCCACGATGAAGAAGATCGTCGCGTTGGCCATCTGGTAGGCGTAGTCGCCGCCGTTGAACCCCGCGATGATCGTCATCGCGATGCTGCGGGTGGAGGTTCCGGGGCCGCCGTTCGTGAGGCCGACGATGATGTCATAGGCGTTCAGGAAGCCCTTGAAACCGAGGATGACGTTGATCACGACGTAGCCCGCGACCAGCGGCACCGTGATGCGCATCAGCTGCTGCGTCCTGTTGGCCCCGTCGATCGCCGCGGCCTCGTACACCTCACCGGGCACCGAGAGGAGCCCCGCGATGTAGATCAGCAGCGTCCCGGGGATCGCCTGCCACGCCGTGACGATCACGATCGCGACCCATGCGAGATCCGGGTTCGCCAGCAGGCTGGTCTGGAGCGCCTCGATTCCCAGCGCAGAGCCGAGAGCGGGAAGCGAGTTCGAGAACAGGAAGTTGAAGACGTAGGCGATGATGATGCCCGAGATCACCATCGGGATGACGAAGATCGTCCGCAGCCCGGCCTTGAACCGCACCCGGGAGGTGAGGCCGACGGCCAGCAGGAACGCGAGCACGTTCACCACGATCACGGTGGCGATCGAGAATCCGAAGGTGAACAGGTAGCTCTGCAGGATGGCAGGGTCGCTGAACAGCGCGATGTAGTTCGTCAGGCCCGTGAAGCTCCACTCCCCGATGCCGATCGAGTCGGTGAAGCTGAAGAAGATCCCGATCACGCCGGGAACCGTGATGGCGAGCGTGAAGAGCACGAGGCTCGGCAGCAGGAACAGATAATAGATCGGCTCGACACGGCGCGACGTGCGTCGCACCTTGGTGTCGCCTCGAGTGACGATGGTCGTCGTCGTGCTCATCCCTGGGACTCCTTCGTCTCGGTCGAGGGGGCCGGCGCTCGGAAGGCGAGGCGCGCCCAGTCCGCATCCATGGTGGCGAGGGTCGTCCGAGGGTCGGCCCCGAGCACCATGGCCTGCGCGTAGTTGAAGACCGGAATGGTCTTCGGGACCAGCACCGAGGGTCCCTGGTAGATCCGGCCCTCGTCGTAGTACGGGATCATCCCGGCGATGCGGGGATCGTCCGGGGCCGCGGCATCCTTCGTGGGCGTGAAGCCCAGCTGGGACGCGTTGTACGCCTCGATGTTCTCGGGCAGGTACAGGAACTCGAGGAAGTCGCGTGCCGCCTCCTGGTGACGCGAGCCCTCAGGGATCATGGCGGCGAGATCCATGTTGACCCGAACCGCGAGGTCCTCCGGGTCGTCCGTCATCGGCAGCGGGAACGTGCCGAGGTCGAGGTCCGGCGCGGTCTTCGCGATCTCGCTGAACGCCCACGGCCCCTGCAGGTACATGGCCGCCTCGCCGTTGGCGAAGGCGAGGTTGCCGTCGCCGTAGCCGCGGCTGGGCGCATCCTCGTTGACGTAGGACTCCGTGAGCTGCAGCATCCGGTCCATGGGGTCGGCGAAGTCCTTCTGGAACGAGACCTCGGAATCGGGTCCGACGTCGGCGCCCTCGGCGGCCAGGTCGTCGAAGAACTCGATCACGTCGAGCGAGCCGCCGACCGCGTAGTCGTACCAGCCCTGGCCCACCGTCCAGTCGTCCTTGAAGGTGGCGTAGAACGGGGTGACGCCGGCGGCCTGCAGCTCATCGCACACGGCGAGCAGCTCGGTCCAGGTCCGGGGGACCTCGAGATCGTGCGCGGCGAAGATCTCCTCGTTGTAGATCACGGATGCCGCCATGACCGAGTACGGCAGGGCACTGACCCGGCCCTCGCACGATCCGTACTGGTCCATCAGCGGCTGCAGGTCGTCCCGCGTGCTCGCCGCCGCGTCCGTGCCGGACAGGTCGGTGAGCGCACAGCGCTGCACGAAGCGCGCGACCTCGTAGTTGTAATTGGCGAGCATGATGTCCGGCGGATTGCCGCGGACGAAGCTCGCCGAGACGACGTCCACGCCGGAGGTGTCGATCTCGACCCGCACGTCGTCCTGCGACGCGTTGTACTGCGCGACGAGGTCGGTCATGAACGCGATCGCCTCGCGCTTGCTGAACGTGAAGCGGATCGTCTCGCGACCGTCGGCCGAGCAGCCCGCGAGCGCTGTGCCGACGAGCACGAGGGCGGCCGCAGCCGCCGCCCCTCGTATCGCGGATGTGGATTTCGCAGACACCGTCGTCCTTCCGTCGATCCTCCACGTAGATACGCAGAGTAAATCTAGTGAGCGAATTTACTTGACTGGACGGTACTGTCTCATTGAACGACCGGGGAGGTCAAGAGCTGTGACGGAAGTCTCTGCGGATCTCGGCACGGGACGCGCGAGCGTCGGCGCCGTGCTCGACTTCGCGTGGACGGCGAACGAGTTCACCGCCACCGACGCCATGGCGGCGACCTCGCTGACGCGGTCGACCACGATCGACGCCATCGATACGCTCGTCAGCGCCGATGTCCTGCGCGAGCTGCCCAACGCCCGCGCCGCCGGCAGCTATCGGGCGGGCCGTCCGGCCAGGCGCTTCGCGCTCTCGTCCGAGCTCGGCGTCGTCATCGGAGTGGATGCCGGGGACACCCATCTCGCGGTCACCGTCGCAGACCCGCTGGACCGCACGCTCGTGCACCACCGCACGGATCTCGATCCCGGCCACTCCCCCGACGAGCGTCGCGACACCATCCTCGAGCAGCTGCGTCTCCGCCTGGAGGAAGCGGGGTCGTCGCGCGATGCCGTCCTCGCGATTTGCATCGGCGTCGCCGCGCCGGTGAATCGCGACGGCATCTCACCGCCGCATCCGGACGGGTTCTGGGAACGGACGAACCCGGGCCTCGCTGCGGCACTGGCGGACTGGGCGCCGATCGTCGACGTCAAGAACGACGCCCTGCTCGCCGCGGTCGCAGAGGCATCCGATCCCCGCGGAGCCGCGATCGGATGCCGGGACTATGTCGCCCTGCTCGCGGGAGAGCGCTTCGGCGGCGGCGTCGTGGTGGACGGGCACGTGCTGCACGGCGCTCACGGCGGCGTCGGCGAGGGCGTCGTGTTCGATCACATCGTCGGCGTGGGTTCGGCCTTCGGGCTGGGCCCCGCCCTGCAGGACCAGGCCCGCCGAGCGCTGGACGACGGCGAGATCGCCGCTGACGGTCCCGTCGGGGAACTCGCCGCCTCGGACCGGGTCGACACCCGCGCGCTGCTCGGGCTCGCGGCATCCGGTGACGCAGACGCCGTTCTCGTCACGGGCGGTGTCGCCGAGACGCTCGCGCGTGTCGTCGGAGTCCTCGGCAGCATGTACGACCCGGCGAAGGTCATCGTGTGCGGAGCGGTGGCGGAGAGCGTGGAGCCCGTGCTCACCGCCGCCCGCGGCATCCTGCCCGAACAACTGCACCTCCCGGCGCCGGAGCTGCTCGCCTCGGCGCTCGGCGCCGAGGTCGTGTCCCTCGGCGCCGTCGCCACCGCACGCCGCGCGGCGCGCGAGCGAGCCGTCCCGCAGCTCGCCGAGCGCCGCCTCGCGGGGCGCTGAGGTCACCCGAGGCCGACATCTCCGCAACGTGGATTTAGTGTCCTTTGCAAACCACTTGGTATGCTGGGCAAAGCACTTGAGGTGCGCGATCACAAGAACGCCGCCGTCCGTTCGAAGGAGAACCCATGTCACGTCTCGATGACCACCGCGCCCGCCTGAAGAGCCCGCCCATCGAGTACCGTCCGGAGCTGCGGTGGTGGCTGGCCGAAGGTCTCCACACCGATCTCACGCTGCGCACGGAGGTGGAGACGGCCCATCTGCTCGGGTTCGGCGGGATGGAGTTCCTGGCGATGGACGAGCAGGCCATCGACCACGGCCGATACGGCTGGGGTTCCGAGGAATGGGTGCACGACTCGGGGATCGTCGTGGAGGAGACCACCGCACGCGGGATGTCGGTGAGCTTCACGTCCGGCACGAACTGGTCCAACGCGAACCTCCCCACCATCGACGCCGATCACCCGGCGGCCGCGCGAGAGCTCGACTACGTCACGGTCGACGTCTCGGCCGGCAATACCTTCTCGGGGGTCCTGCCGGAGATCGATCTGGTTGCGGACCGCGGCACGAGCGACGTCCCCGGGCACCGCATCGCACCGAAGACGCAGACCTTCGAGGCCGTCGTCGCGGCCGCGCTCGTCGACGAGGGCACGCTGGACTCGTCATCGGTGATCGACCTCACAGAGCGGGTGCGCGACCGGCATCTCGAGTGGGCGCCGGGAGATGACCGCCCGTGGCGCCTCTTCGTGTTCTGGAGTCACGGGACCGGACAGACCGCCAACCCTTCGGCGACGGTCAACTACACCGTGAACTACCTCGACCGAGACGGCGTCGACGCCGTGATCGAGTACTGGGACTCGACCGTGCTCACCCCTGAGCTCCGCGCGCAGATCGCCAGGAATCCCCGCGCCCAGATGTACATGGACTCGCTCGAGCTGTCCACGTGGGGCGCGGGAGGGATGTTCTGGGGCCGGACCGTCGCGCAGGAGTTCCAGCGTCGACGCGGCTACGACATCACGCCCTGGTTGCCGTTCCTCGTCCGTCAGATCCGGATGATGGCCGTCGCCACGACCTACACCTACGACGGCGCCGGCGACCAGCAGGCGATGGTCGAGAAGGTCCGTCACGACTACGTGCAGACGCTCACTGACCTCTACATCGAGAACATGCTGCAGCCGTTCGCGGCGTTCCTGCATGCCAACGGCATCACCCTGCGTTCCGAGATCAGCTACGGGCTGCCGTTCGAGCTGACCCGTCCGGGCCCCGCCGTCGACGGCATCGAGACGGAGTCGCTGGAGTTCGCATCGCAGATCGACGCGTACCGGCTGCTGGCGGGTGCGGCGCATCTGTTCGGGAAGCAGTACTCCTCCGAGACGGGTGCGACCACCAGCAACCACATGCTCGATCACCGCTTCTACGACCAGATCATCCGCACGCAGCTCGCCGCCGGTGTCACCAAGACCGTCCTGCACGGCTGGGCCAGCGTCGCCGGAGCGGAGGGCGCAACGCACTGGCCGGGACACGAAGGCATGTGGTCGATGTTCTCGGAGCGGTTCGACGTGCGACAGCCGGCCGCGGAGTTCTACCCGCTGTGGAACGACGCCATCGGGCGTTACCAGTACCTGCTCCGGCAGGGGCGTCCGCGCATCGACGTCGGCATCCTCCGGACCGACCACTTCGTCGACAACATGTCGGGCATGGCCATGATCGATGAGAACGGCAGGAGAGTGTCCGACGAGCACGCCTACGGGAACTGGTGGATGCGCAACCGCGAGAACCACTGGTGGCAGGACCTCGGGATGCAGGATGCCGGCTGGTCCTACGAGTTCTTCGACGCGTCACTGCTCCTGCATCCCGAGGTCTCGTTCGCCGACGGGATGGTGCAGCCCGACGGCCCCGGTTATCAGGCGCTCATCGTCTACCAGGAGACACTGGACCCCGACGCCGCGGCGCTCCTGCTGGACTGGGCGAGGAACGGGCTGCGGATCCTCATCGTCAACGGCGCCCGCGAGCTGAAGATGCTGGCGTTCAAGCAGTACACCACGCATGCTGCGGCGGCCTCCCGCACCCCCGGCCTGGACGGACGCGACAGTGAGCTCGCCGAGACGCTCACCGCCCTCCGGTCGCTGCCGACCGTGGCCGAGGTCGACGATCCCGCCCAGACCGTCCAGGCTCTGCGCCGACTCGGGGTCACGGGCCGGGCGGAGTTCGCCTCCGAGAACCGGAGCGTTCTGACCTACCTTCGCGAAGACGGTGATCTCCTGCATCTCTTCGCCTATCACTTCCTCTACGAGACCGGGGCAGAGTCCACCGTCGACATCGTCATCCCCGGGTCGGCAGCGCCCTACCGGATCGACCCGAACACCGGCGAGATGACGCCCCACCGCGGCGTGCGGACCGCGAACGAGAACACCGTCATGACCGTGACACTCGCTCCCGGTGAGTCGGCGCTGTTCACGATCGACCGGTCCGCCTCCGCCGTCGCGTCCGCCCCCGAGCAGGCCAGCACCCTCACAGAGATCGACCGCTGGGACATCGCCGTGGAGAGCTGGGACGCCGGCGAGAACGAGCTCATCGTCGAGGACAGGGGCCTCGGATACGAGACCCGCGAAGTCAAACCGACCACCGCGGTCACGCGCATCGAGACCCCGGACACCGAGCTGCGCCCCTGGAAGGACCTGACACGCGTCGGTCCCGACGTCTCGGGAGTCGGCGAGTACCGGGCCGTGTTCGAGCTCCGGGAGAGGCCCGAAGGACGGGTCGTGCTCGACCTGGGCTCGACATCCGGGGGGCTCGGTTCGGTCAGCGTGAACAGCTCAGCGCCACTCGGGTTCGACACTTCCCGCCCGGTCGTCGACATCACCGCTCATGTGCACGTCGGCCGGAACGAGATCACCGTGCGCGTGGCGAGCTCGCTGAACAACCGGCTCCTGGCGCGCGGCTACTACGACCAGATCCCCGACATCCTGGCCACTCTGGCGGGCGGCGGAAGCCCGGCCACCCTGCAGACCACGGTTCGCGACTACGGACTTCAGGGCCCCGTCACCGTCCAGAACTGGCGGTGAAACGGGACGGTGACGGCTGAGACAATCGGATCGGAGGACACGGCCATGACATCGCACAGCACCACACCGGACATCTCTCCCGTCTTCGACCAGGATCCTCTCGACATCCGACTCGCGATCGCGTCGATCATCCACTGGGCCGACGGTCGCGAGGTGCGCGAAGCCATGATGCGCTACGTCCGCTTCCCCACCGACGACATCCCCATGTTCCTCGTCGTCAACCAGCTCGCCTATCGAGGCGCGCTCCGCCCCACCGATCTCGCATCGACGCTCGGCACGGGCAAGGCCAACATGAGCAAGATCGTCCGCCGGCTCGAAGAGGCCGGACTCGTCACCCGCGTCGCCTCGGAGACCGACGAACGCAGCATCCTCGTCGCCCTGACCCCCGCGGGACGCGAGATCGGACACCGCATCGTGGAAGGGTCCGAGGCGCACTACCGCTCCGTCATCGAGGGCTGGAACGACGAGGACATCGCGGAGCTTCAGCGCCTGCTCGCCCGCTTCGCACGCGGCGCCATGCTCGAACTCGCGCGCAGATCACCCGCCCTCGCGCTCCCGCGCTGATGCACGTGGTGCGCCTGGTCCGGCGCGGATCGTCGTCACCCCGCGCGCATCAGTCGACGAGCAGCGCGGGCTCCTCGAGAATGGCGGCGACGTCGGCGACGAAGCGGCTCATGCTGTCTCCGTCGATGACGCGATGGTCGAAGGACCCGGCGACCGTCGTCACGTAGCGAGGGCGCACCTCGCCGTCCACGACCCACGGCTTCTGGCTGATGGTGCCCATCGCCACGATGCCGGCCTCGCCCGGATTGATGATCGGCGTACCGGCATCCATCCCGAACACGCCGATGTTCGTGATCGTGATCGTGCCGCCCTGCTGGTCGGCCGGAGGCGTCTTGCCCTCGCGAGCCGTGAGCGTGAGGCGGTTCAGGGCGCGGGCGAGGTCCTTCATGCTGAGGTCCTGCGCGTCCTTGATGTTCGGCACGAGCAGGCCGCGCGGTGTCGCGGCGGCGATGCCGAGGTTCACGTAGTGGCGCACCCGGATCTCGGCGCCGTTCTCGGTCTCGACCCACGCCGCGTTGACCATCGGGTTGCGGCGCACCGCCCAGATGACGGCGCGGGCGACGATCAGCAGCGGTGACACCCGGATGTCGGCGTAGTCCGGCGAGGCCTTGAGCCGCTTGACGAGCTCCATCGTGCGGGTGGCGTCCACGTCCTTCCACACGGTCACGTGCGGGGCGGTGTAGGCGCTCTGCACCATCGCGTTCGCGCTGGCCTTACGGACGCCCTTCACGGGGATCGCCTCGCTGCGCGCCTCGGCCTGGGCCGGATCGGATGCCGGGGCGACGCCGCGCGCGACGCCGACCGGGGCCTGCTGCGGTGCCGGCACCGTCTCCTCGCGCACCTCGCCCCACTCCGGCGTCTGGATGTTGCGGAACACGCTGGCCTGCGACGCGTGCTTCACGACGTCATCACGGGTCACCTCGCCGTCCGCACCGGTCGGCGTGACCGAGGCGAGGTCCACGCCGAGGTCCCGCGCCAGCTTGCGGATCGGCGGCTTCGCGATCACGCCCACCGAGGAGCGCACCGGGCGCTGCGCCGGCCGCTTGCGGCGCGAGGTCGCCCCGCTGCCGCTGCCGTAGCCGACGAGAACCGAACCGCCGCCCTCTTCGGGGGCGGTTGCGGCCGCCTCGGCCGGAGCCGCCGCCTGATCCGCCGACACGAAGGTGATGATGGGCGTACCGACCTCGACCGTCGTCCCCTCCGCGACGAGCAGCTCGCCGACCGTGCCGGCGTGCGGCGACGGAAGCTCCACGAGCGACTTGGCGGTCTCGATCTCGCAGATGACGTCGTTGATCGCGACCTCGTCGCCCGGGGCGACCTTCCAGGTGACGATCTCGGCCTCGGTGAGACCCTCGCCGACATCGGGGAGCGTGAAGTTCTGCGTGCTCATGGGTGGATTCCCTTCAGAACGGGTCAGTAGGCCAGCGAACGGTCGACGGCCTCGAGGATGCGGTCGGCATCCGGGAGGTAGACGCCTTCGAGCTTGGCGGGCGGGAACGGGACGTCGAAGCCGGACACGCGCAGCACCGGAGCCTCCAGGGCGTAGAACGCCTGCTCCATGACGGTGGCGGCGATCTCACCGCCGACACTGGCGAAGCCCTGAGCCTCCTGCGCGTAGACCATGCGCCCGGTCTTGCGCACCGAGTCGAGGATCGGCCCGTAGTCCACAGGCGACAGCGAACGGACGTCGACGACCTCGCAGCTGGTGCCCTCGGCATCCGCCAGCGCCGCCGCCTGGAGCAGTGTCGTCACCATCGCTCCGTGCCCGACGAGCGTCACATCGGACCCCTGACGCACGACGCGCGAGGAGTGCAGTGGCGCCGCCGAGCCGGCGAGATCGACCTCGCCCTTGGGCCAGTAGCGGCTCTTCGGCTCCATGAAGATCACGGGGTCGTTCGAGCGGATCGCCTCCTGGATCATCCAGTACGCGTCGTTCGGCGTCGAGGGGCTCACCACTCGCAGTCCGGGGGTGTGCGCGAAGTAGGCCTCGGGGCTCTCCTGGTGGTGCTCGACCGCCCCGATGTGCCCGCCGTACGGGATGCGGATCACGACGGGCAGGCTGAGCGAGCCCTCGTGCCGGTTGGTGAGCTTGGCGAGCTGCGTCGTGATCTGGTCGAACGCGGGAAACACGAAGCCGTCGAACTGGATCTCGACGACCGGGCGGAAGCCGGCCATCGCCAGTCCGATCGCGGTGCCGACGATCCCGGACTCGGCCAGCGGAGTGTCCAGCACGCGCTGCGGACCGAAGTCGCGCTGCAGGTGCTCGGTGATGCGGAAGACGCCGCCGAGCTTGCCGATGTCCTCCCCCATGAGCAGGACCTTCGCGTCGTCCTCCATGGCCTTGCGCAGCCCGGCGTTGAGCGCCTTGCTGAACGGCATCGTCTCGATGGTCATGCCGCGCCTCCCGCCTGAGCCTGGTTCTCGTCGAACGAGGCCTCGTACTGCGCCAGCCACGCGCGCTGCTGCTCCATGAGCGGATGCGGCTCGCTGTACACGTGCGCGAACATCGAATCCGCGGTGGGCGGCCCGAGTTCCAGCGTCCGGGTCCGCAGGTCCTCGGCCGCGTCGGCCGCCTCGGCGTCCGCGTCGGCGAAGAAGGATGCCGCGGCACCTCGCCCCTCGAGGAAGGCCCGCATGCGGACGATGGGGTCGCGCAGCGCCCAGTGCTGCTCCTCGTCGCTGCCGCGGTACTTCGTCGGGTCGTCGCTGGTGGTGTGCGCCCCCAGACGGTAGGTCACGGCCTCGATCGCGCGCGGGCCGTGACCGGCCCGCGCCTCATCGAGGGCCACGCGGGACACCGCGTAGCTGGCGAGCACGTCGTTGCCGTCGACGCGGACGCTCGGGATGCCGTAGCCGGCGCTGCGTTCGACGAGCGGGACGCGGGACTGCGTCGACACAGGGACCGAGATCGCCCAGTGGTTGTTCTGCAGGAAGAACACGGTGGGCGCCTGGTAGCTCGCGGCGAACACCATCGCCTCGTGCACATCGCCCTGGCTGGACGCGCCATCTCCGTAGTAGACGACGACGGCCTCGTCGCGCTCGGGGTCCCCGGTTGCGGTGCGACCGTCGAACACCAGGCCCATGGCGTAGCCCGCGGCGTGCAGGGTCTGCGATCCGAGCACGAGCGTGTACAGCCGGGTGTTGCCGTTCTTGGGATCGGTCGGATCCCAGCCGCCGTGCGAGACGCCCCGCATGAGCTTGATGATGTCGAGCGGATCGACACCGCGGATCCGCGTCACCACGTGCTCGCGGTAGGACGGGAAGATCGTGTCCTGCGCACGGGCGGCGTGGGCCGATCCCACCTGCGCGGCCTCCTGGCCGCGGCTCGGCGGCCAGAGCGCCAGCTGTCCCTGCCGCTGCAGGTTGGTGGCCTGGGTGTCGATCCCGCGGATGACGACCATGTCGCGGTAGAACTGCTCGAGCTCGGCGTCGCCGATCGCCTCGATCAGCGGCACGTACCGGTCGGCGGCTTCCGAGGCGGCGAACGTGCCGTCCGCCTGCAGCACGCGCACGAGGGGGGTCTCAGGAGGGGTCACCCGCCCCACGCTACCCCCGCCCGCATGCCCCGTCACGCATACCTAGGGGGCCCTACTTTCTGCCCGGATTCCGGAGAATTCCGCGGTTTCCGGGCCGTCGAGGACCGATGCCCGGGCGCCGCGATGGCCCGAGAGGGACCTCAGCGCAGGGCGGCGGCCGTCTCGAGCACGCGGGCGATCGACTCCTCCTCGCCGACCGAGATGCGGATGCCGTCGCCGGCGAACGGCCGGACGATCAGGTCGGCCGCGACGAAGGCCGCGGCGACCTCATCGGTCCGCTCTCCGGTCGGCAGCCAGACGAAGTTGCCCTGGGCATCCGGCACGTCCCATCCCTGGGCGTTCAGACCGTCGCGCAGACGCGCGCGGCGCTCGACGATCACGGCCACCCGCTCGCGGAGCTCGGCCTCGGCATCCAGACTCGCGATCGCGGCACGCTCGGCGGCGCTCGTGACCGACAGCGGGATCCCGGTGCTGCGCGCGGCATCCAGCACCCGCGGATGCCCGATCGCGTAGCCCACGCGGAGTCCCGCCAGACCGAACGCCTTCGAGAACGTCCGCAGGACGACGACGTTCGGATGCTCCTCGAACACGCGCTCGGCGAGCCCGTCGACAGCGCCGTCGGCGGTCACGAACTCGGCATAGGCCTCGTCGAGGATGATGAGGACGTCGGCGGGGACGCGGGCGACGAAAGCGGCGAACTCGCTGCTCGTGACGATGGGGCCGGTCGGGTTGTTCGGCGTGCAGACGAGGATCGCGCGAGTGCGGTCGGTGACGGCATCCGCCATGGCGTCGAGGTCGTGGGTGGCGTCGGCGCGCAGGGGGACCGGCACGGCCGTGGCCCCTGCGATGAGCGGGATGCCCGGATAGGCCTCGAAGGACCGCCAGGCATAGATCACCTCGTCGCCGACGGAGGCCGCGGCGGCGATCAGCTGGTACAGGATCGATACGGAACCGGCGGCGACGTGCACGGCATCCGGTTCGACACCGTACCGCTCCCCCAGCCGGGCGCGCAGGGCGCCCGCGGTCGCGTCCGGATAGCGGTTGACCGGCACCGTTCTGCGCAGCGCCTCGGCGACCGAGGGCAGCGGATCGAACGGGTTCTCGTTGCTGGACAGCTTGAAGGCGTCGGCTCCGGCCTGCTTGCCCTGCCGGTACGGCGGAAGCGCGGCGATCTCGGGGCGGATGCGGGGCAGGATCGGCTCGGTCACGCTCCGAGTCTACGAGGGCGCGTCGCGATCCATCGGGGGGGCCGTTCCCTCCCGCTCTGATCGCGACCACAGGCGGTGATGGAAGAGTGGATGCCGTGAGACACGGGTGGGTGCGCGAGGTCGCGGGATGGCTTTCAGCGGCGGCGATCGCCGTCATCGTCACGGGTCAGGTCGTCTCGACCGCGCGCGGGGAGCTCCTGCTGCGCGACGGGGACTCCCTCGTGGTGCCGATGTTCGTCCGTTCCGTGCTCGAGGGGCAGGGCTGGGACTGGGCGATGTCGACGGTGCTGTTCCTTCCGGAGTCGGCTCTTTTCGCATTGCTGCACCTCGTCCTGCCGATCGGCATCGACGCGGTGATGCTCGTCAACGCCGCCGTCAACGTGCTCGCGCTGTACGGAGCGATCCGGTTCGTGGCGGGCCGACGCGACGACGGCCGCGCACCCGTGGCCTGGTCGGTGATCGCGGTGGCGGTGTTCGGGCTCCTCGCCGTTACGGAGGTCTCGGCCTCCCGCGACTCCCTCGAGCTCGCCTCGCTGCTGCTCACGACCACGTACTACTCGGCGACCGTGATCGCCGTCGTCGTCTCGATCGGGATCGCGCGTCGCCTCTGCGACCGGCCGGGATCCCGCCGGGGCATGCTGATCGCCCTGGCGGCCGTGGCGGCCGTCGCCTCGCTCTCGAACCCGCTGTACCTGGTGTGGGCGACGGTCCCGCTGGGAGCGGTGCTCGGCTTCGCCGCCCTGCGCGAGAACGACCGCGCCCGGATGCTGTCGCTGCTGTGGTGGCTCCTGGGCGGAACGGCGGTGGGCCTTCTCGGTCGTATTCCGTTATCGGCATGGATCGAGAACTCGGGGCTCGGGTACGCCCGGCCGCAGCTCTGGCCGGAGTCGGCGCAGTACTACGGCGACCTGCTCGCGCAGCGCCTGTCGACGCCGCTGGGCTGGGTCGCCGCGGCCGTGATCGTGGCGCTGCTCGTCCTGGCGGTGCGACGGACGCTGCGCGCATCCTCGCGCGGTGAGCGGCTGGTCGCGGCATCCGCCTGGATGCTCCCCGTCCTCGTCGTGGTCGGTGCGATCGCCCTGGGGACGAACGCCGCCCGATACCTCGAGCCGGTCGTGTTCGCGCCGATCCTCGCTCTCGTCGCCGCTCCCCGCACCCTGCGGTTCTCCCCTGCCGTCCGCCGTACCGCGACCGCGGCCGCCGCCGTCCTGCTGCTCGTCGGGGCCGGCCTCAGCGTGCCGCGCTCCGCGATCGCCGCCACGGCGCCCGACGCGGACCTGGCCTGCGTCACGGACTGGATCGACGAGTCCGGCCAGACCGGAGCGGGACAGTTCTGGACGGTGCGTCTGCCGAAGCTGCACCTGGCCGATCCGACGCAACTCATCCAGGTCGATCACCGGCTGAACGGCTACTCCTGGCTCGTGAACCGCGCGGACTTCGACACCACGTCCGTGAGCTTCCTGCTCGCGGATGAGAAGACGCAGAGCTGGGAGGTGTCGCTCGGGACGATGGAGATCGACGTCGTGGACTGCGGGCGGTACACGATCTACGACCTCGCTCCCGAGGAGCTGCCCCTGGGCTTCCCGCACTCCTGACCGCGGAGCCCGACGGAGTCAGTGCGCGGGCGCGGCCGTCGTGGTGCCGGCGCGGAACCAGCAGGTCAGATGCTGGGAGACCGCGGCCTCCCCGCGCAGCATGCGCGTCGCCTGCTCGCCGGCCGCACGGCCCTTGCGGGTGGCGGGCTGCACGGAGGTCGTGAGGATGTGCCGGCCGAGTCCGTCGACCGTGACACCGTCGAAGCCCGTCACGCTGAGGTCCTGAGGGACGCGCAGTCCGCGCTCCTCGGCGGCGCGGATGACCCCGGCGGCCAGCAGGTCGCTCTGCGCGAGCACGGCGGTCGGCCGGGACTCCTCGTCCGCGAGGAGCGCACGGCCGGCGATGAGCCCCTCGTCGATCGAGCTGTGCGCGGCCGACACGGCGGGCGCGTCGGGGAACACCTCCCGAATCCCGTCGAGGCGGTCGCGCGTGACGTCGACCGTCGCCGCGGCCAGGCGCTCCGGGGTGACCGGACCGCGCTCGCGCGCGCTGTCCAGGGCCAGGGTGAGCACCGCGACGTCACGGTGGCCGAGTCCGTGGACATGCCGGGCGACGTCGCGCGCGGCATCCCTGTTGTCCAGCGTGATCCGGGGGATGTCCTCGCCAGCGTCTCCTTCGATGACGACCACGGGGATGCCGCGTCCGCGCACGATCTCGAGAGACCGACGGGTGCGGCCGGAGCATCCGATCAGGATGACGGCGTCGACCGGCGCGTTCGTCAGGTTCGCGCCCTCGGCGGCGGCGTCCTCACGCAGGAGGAGCACGGCCGCCCCCAGCTCAGCGAGTCCGTCCGTGATGCCGTCCATCATCGCGATCGTGACCGGGTCCAGGAAGACGGTGCGCACCGGTCCCTCCAGCACGACCGCCACGATCCCGCTGCGACCCGTCCGCAGCGATGCAGCGCGGGGGTCCGGTCCTGCGTAGCCGAGGGATGCCGCGGCCGCCAGCACGCGTTCGCGCGTGGCCTCCGCCACGTGGGCCTTGCCGCTGAACACCACGGATGCCGTGGACGGGGCCACACCGGCCGCGCGGGCGACGTCGGCGATGGTCGCGCGACGGGGAGCTGGGTCCATGCCTCCGAGGATACGCGGTCCGTTTCCGCAGATCGAATCGATTCGATACGCTGTGAAGCATGGATGCCCGGCTGACCCGATCCCAGTACGTGCGGTGGCGCAATGCGATCTTCGCGATCTTCCTCGCCAGCGGCGTCTCGATTGCGACCTGGGCCGCGCGCGTCCCCGACATCAAGACCGCGCTCGACATCGACAACGCCCAGATCGGGCTCCTCCTGCTCGGCATGGGAATCGCGTCGATCGTGGGCGTCTCGACGAGTCCCGCCGTCATGGCCAGGACCGGTGCGCGCCGGGGGATGCTCATGCTCCTCGTCATGCTCGCGGTCGGGATCGCCGTGGTGGGCCTGGGCGCCACCGTCCTCGGATCGTTCCCCGTGGTCATCGTCGGTCTCGTGCTGTTCGGGTTCGGGAACGGGTGTCTCGACGTCATGATGAACGTCGAGGCGACCGCCGTGGAGCAGCACGCCGGGAAGACGATCCTCCCGCTGTTCCACGCCTTCTTCAGCTTCGGCACGGTCATCGGCGCCGGTGCCGCGTGGGCGGCCACGCGGCTTCACGTCGAGGTGGCGCCGCATGCGGGCGTCATCGCCGTGCTGATCCTGGTCACGGCGTTCGTCTCCATCGCGAACGTCCCCAATCGCGACGAGGCCCTGGACACCGCGCAACCGGGGGAGAAGCCCCATTGGCGCGAACGCACGCACACGGCACTGGAGGCCTGGCGCGAGCCGCGCACCTACGTGCTCGGCATCGTCATCCTCGGCATGGCCTTCGCGGAGGGCGGCGCGAACGACTGGCTGGCGCTCGGCGTCTCCGAGGATCACGGGTTCGGCGCCCAGAACGGTGCGGCAGCACTCACCGTCTTCTCCGTCGCGATGACCACTGTCCGCGTGTTCGGCGGTCCGCTGGTCGACCGCTTCGGCCGCGTGCTCGTGCTGCGCATCCTCGCGGTCTCGGCGGCGGGAGGCATCCTGCTGTTCATCCTCGCCCCGAACCTGCCGCTCGTGTTCGTCGGTGCGGCGCTGTGGGGTGTCGGGGCCTCGCTCGGCTTCCCGCTGGGCATGTCCGCCGCCGCCGACGATCCGGCCAAGGCCGCGGCGCGCGTGAGCGCCGCAGCGACGATCGGCTACGCAGCGTTCCTGTGCGGTCCGCCGGTGCTCGGCCTCATCAGCGAGCACATCGGGCTGCTGAACACGCTGTTCATCCTGGTGGCGCTCGTCGCGGCATCCGGTCTCGCCTCGGGAGCGGCGCGTCCGCTCACCGCTTCCCAGAAGACCGCCGTGCGCTGACGCGGTTCACCGGTCGCCGGGGATGCTCACGGCGCCCGAGCGCACGAGGGCCGCGGCGTGCGAACGGCTGCGCGCGCCGAGCTTCGCCAGCACGTTGGAGACGTGGGTCTTCACGGTCGGGACCGAGATCCCGAGCCGCTGAGCGAGTTGCGCGTTCGACAGTCCGCTCTGGATGCCGTCGAGCACCTCGCGCTCGCGGGCGGTGAGCTCGACCTCGACGCCCGGTTCGGCCGTGTCGGTGGGGGCCGCGGAGACGATCGCGGCGAGCGCGCGCCGGGTCACGCGCGGGTCCAGCGTGCCGTGCCCCGCGGCGACGGCACGCACGGCCTGCACGAGCGTGGGCGCATCGGCCGTCTTGAGCAGGAATCCGGCCGCTCCCGCAGCGAGCGCTCCCATCACGAGGTCGTCCTCGTCGAAGCTCGTCAGCACGAGGACGTCGGCCAGGCCGCGCTCGACGATCTCCCGCGTCGCGGAGACGCCGTCGCGACCCGGCATCCGCAGGTCCATGAGCACCACGTCCGGGCGCAGAGCCGCCGCGTTGCGCACCGCGACGTCGCCGTCGGCGGCCTCGCCGACGACCTCGATTCCGTGCGTCTCGAGCATGATGCGCAGGCCCTCGCGGATCGCACCGTGATCATCGGCCAGCAGCACGCGCACCGACGCCGTCACGACCGCGCCTCCTCGGGGATCGAAGCCTGCACGGACCATCCCCCGGGGACGGGCCCGGCGGAGAAGGTGCCCTCGAGGGCACGGACCCGCTCGCCCAGCATGCTCAGCCCCCAGCCGGATCCCTGCGCACCGGGGCGAGGCCGGCCGCCGCGGGACTCGACCGACACCCGCACCTCTCCGGGCTCTCGCGCGACCGCGACGTCGACAGCGGAACCCGCGGCGTGACGTTCGCAGTTCGCGAGACCTTCGCGCACGACCCGCAGTACGGCCTGCTCGACGGGGGCCGAGAGACCGCGCGGCGCCTCGCCGGCCGTGACGGACAGCCCGCAACGGCGCGCCGACTCGACGGCCCGATCCCAGTCGGCGGCCCCGAGGGGCGCGACGAGCTCGGCGTCGCCGTCGCGCAGGACGGTGATCATCGTGCGCAGGGCGGAGTGGGCGTCGAGCCCGGCATCCCGCACCGCCTGCAGAGCCGCGCGATCGGCGTGCGCATCCGCGGGGTTCGACAGCGCGGCCTCCGACCTGATGGCCATGGCCAGCACGTGACCGGCGACCGTGTCGTGCAGTTCGCGCGCCATGGACTCTCGTTCGCGGCGCACGGCGACCTCCTGGTCCCGCGCCGCCTGCCTCTCCACCTCCTGAGCGCGCAGCCGGTGGAGCTCGGCGAGCTCGTGCGCCTGCGACACGGCCACCGCCCACCAGTAGTCGGTGCCGAAGATGGCGCCGAACTGCACGGCGATCACGAAGGCCGTCGGCAGGTCCGCACGGGTGGCGAACAGGGCCGCGACGAACAGCACGACCACGGCGCCGATGAGACAGCCCGCGAGGATGCCGCGCATGCGCGGGCTCGCGAGGAAGACCGCGGTCCACAGCACGTCGAGCAGGACCAGCAGGGTCCCGATGCCGCCCACCGTGAGCACGTCCCCGATGAACAGGAGCGACACGAGAACGAGGACGAGCATCGGATGCCGGCGCTTGGCGAGCGCGAGGGCGCACGCCGGGAGGGCGAAGGCCAGCGCCCACCACGGGGACAGTTCGATGCCGGGGAGGGTGAACGGCCCCCAGATCCCGCGGAACCCGAACGCCGCGAAGATCACGCCGAGCAGCGCCATCGCGAGGGGATCCAGCAGCCATCGGTGCCGGAGATACGCCGCCCCGGCGCGCGATCGGCTCATCCCCTCCATCACCCCATGCAATCACGCCCGCCCGCCCGTCACATCCGACCAAGGGATGAGTGCCCATCGCGACCTTCGCCCGATCCGCCCGCGACGGCGTGACAGGACGCTGGACGCATGGAGATCTTCGCCGGAGCCCCGCTGCTGCTGTCGCTCGCCGTGCTCGCACTCGTGGACAGCCTCAGCATCGGCACGCTGCTCATCCCGCTCTTCCTGCTGCTCGCGCCAGGGCGGGTGCGGGTCGGGCGCGTCCTGCTGTACCTCGTCACGATCGCGGGCTTCTATCTCGTCGTCGGACTTCTGTTCCTGTGGGGTCTGGTGAACGTCGTCGACGTCGCCGCGGAGATGCTGTCCTCTCCGGCGGGGGCCGCAGTCCGGCTCGTGGTCGGTGCAGGGCTGCTCGTCGGATCGTTCCTCATCCCGACGTCCTCGAAGCAGAAGGTCCCGGCGGGGCCGCCGGCAGCCGGCGAGGTCGGGTCCGAGTCCGCGACCGCGGACACGGCCGGGCAAGGACGCATCGCACGCTGGCGCGCACGCCTGCTCGCCCCCGACGCCACGCGGTGGGCGCTCGTCTCGGTCGCGATCGCCGCCGGGGTCGTCGAGGTGGCCACCATGGTGCCGTACATCGTCGGGATGACGATGCTCGCCGACTCCGGAGTGGACACCTCGGTCCGCGTGCTCGCGCTCGTGGGCTACTGCCTGGTGATGATCGTGCCCGCGCTGATGCTGCTGCTGATCCGCGTCGTCGCCGCCCGCGCGATCGCCGGTCCGCTCGAGCGCCTCGCCGCCTGGATGCAGCGCACCGCGGGGGAGACGACCGCATGGATCATCGGCATCCTCGGATTCCTCATCGCCAGGGCCGCCGCCACGGAGCTGGGACTGTTCGAGTTCCTCGGAGGGTGACGCGCCGAGCGCGCCGCCGGGACGGTTAGGCTCGTCGGGTGCGTCTCGTCATCGCCCGCTGCTCGGTCGACTACTCCGGCCGTCTCAACGCCCATCTGCCCCTCGCCACGCGCCTGCTGGTGCACAAGGGCGACGGCAGCCTGCTCGTGCACTCCGACGGCGGGAGCTACAAGCCGCTGAACTGGATGAGCCCGCCGTGCTCGCTCGCGACCGAGGCTCCGGGCGAAGAGGAGTCCACCGCCGGCGTCGTCGAAGTCTGGCGCGTCACGCACAAGAAGACCGGGGATGCGCTCCGGGTGCAGATCTACGAGATCCTGCACGACACGAACCACGACCTCGGGATCGACCCCGGCCTGCAGAAGGACGGCGTCGAGGCCGACCTGCAGCGCCTGCTCGCCGAACAGGTCGAGCTCCTCGGCGAGGGCACGACGCTCGTGCGCCGCGAGTATCCGACCGCGATCGGCCCTGTGGACCTGATGGTCCGGGATGCCGCGGGCGCCGCGGTCGCGGTCGAGGTGAAGCGCCGCGGGGACATCGACGGCGTCGAGCAGCTCACACGCTATCTCGAGCTCCTGGGGCGCGACCCGCACCTCGCACCCGTGACCGGCGTCTTCGCCGCGCAGGAGATCAAGCCGCAGGCCCGGGTGCTCGCCGAGGACCGCGGCATCCGCTGCCTCGTCCTGGACTACGACGAGATGAAGGGCATCGAGTCCGGGGTCCCCCG
This sequence comes from Microbacterium cucumeris, assembly GCF_058349845.2. Lineage (NCBI taxonomy): Bacteria > Bacillati > Actinomycetota > Actinomycetes > Micrococcales > Microbacteriaceae > Microbacterium > Microbacterium cucumeris. The sequence goes on along the minus strand of NZ_JBYRIZ020000007.1, from coordinate 13,955 downwards.
CCTGTTCTGACGGTCGGAGCGCACCCTCCGGCGCACCTAGGCTGGAAGCATGCCCCACTCCCCGTACTCCTGCGTGCTGTGGGACGTCGACGGCACGATCGTGGATGCCTCCGTCGGCATCCTGCGCCGCCTGACCGTCGCGCTCACGCACTTCGGTCACCCCGCTCCCACCTACGAGCAGCTCACGCATTGGATCGGACCGCCGATGTTCCAGTCGTTCCAGGACCAGGCGGGGATGACCCCGGAGCAGTCCCGGGAAGCCGTGGCGTTCTACCGCACGCTCGGCAAGGCGGATGGCTACACCACCGATGTGGTCACCTACCCAGGGGTGGCGGAGCTGATCCGCGAACTGCACGCCGACGGCATCCCGCAGGCGACGGCCAGCTCCAAGCCCGAGATGCAGGTCGACGCGCTCGTCGACCACTTCGGCCTGCGGACGTCCTTCCTGACCACGGTCGGCGCGACACCCGATGAGGCCACGCTCGCGTCCAAGACCGACATCGTGGCGGAGGCGCTGCGGCGCCTCGACGAGCGCGGGGCGGACGTGTCACGACCCGTGCTGATCGGCGACCGTCATCACGACGTCGAGGGCGGCGCCGCGAACGGCGTGCCGGTCATCTTCGTCGAGTGGGGCTTCAGCGACCCGGTCGAGGGGGATGACGCGGCGTTCCGCGCCGCGAACGTCGGCGAACTGCGGAGCCTGCTGCTCACGCCGTGACGCGCGGCCCCGGAAAGACACCGGCCCGGCCAGCCCTCAGAAGCACAGAACTCCCCGCCGGATGCGCGGATCTGCGCACCGGTCGGGGAGCTCAGTGAAGATTCGCCCTCAGAGGGGGCGGATGTTCTCGGCCTGCAGGCCCTTGGGGCCTTGCGCCACATCGAACTCGACGCGCTGGTTCTCGTCGAGCGAGCGGTAGCCGGAGGACTGGATGGCGGAGTAGTGCGCGAACACGTCGGCGCCTCCGTCGTCAGGGGAGATGAAGCCGAAGCCCTTCTCCGAGTTGAACCACTTGACCGTGCCCTGGGTGCTCATGTACTGCCGTTCTGCTGGGTAGAAAGCCGACGCAGGATGCACCGACACGGCTAACGCTAGTGGAGCACGGCGTTCGCGGAAACGGCCAGCGCGAAGAAGGTAACCCAAATGTTGCATGCGCGTCATGCGCCGGCATCCGAAGCGGCGGCAGGAACGGAAGTGGCCCCCATCGCGGGGGGAGCGATGAGGGCCAGAAGACGACCGGAGGGTGCGTCGGATACAGCCTAACCCGAAATCCGGAAACTTGTCCCCCATTTGGGGGACAAATCTGGAAAATCGTGGGATGATGTCTCGATAGCGGCCCCCTCGAATAGCCCATTGGGGACTGAACTACTCGAGGGGGCCCAATCGCATGTGAGGATCGTCCGGCTCTGGGGAGAACCAACCGTCTTCTGGGGTGAGACGGTGACGATCGATCCCCGTTCACATGCACCTTCACCATAGGGGAGGGTGAGTGGCCGCGTCCATGGTCTCGGACCACGGATCGCGGCCCGTGAAGGTGGGGGAGGACCCGTCCGGGTCGCAGGTTCCGGGAGGAGATAGGCGCACAGCGCGGATGCCGCATCCGCCGCCCATCTCCCCCGAAACCGCGAGCTTTCCGCCCGCCCGGCGCCGATAACCGCTGAGGCCGTGTGCGTCAACCCCGTCGACCTGGAGCACCGCTCGGCGCAGAGTGGGTCATCCGAACGAAGGAGGATGACATGGGAATCGACGACAAGGCCAAGAACGCCGCCGAGAAGGTGGCCGGGCACGTCAAGGAGACGGCCGGCAAGGTGACCGACGACGAGACGCTCGAGGCGGAGGGTCGCGCACAGCAGGCGAAGGCCGATGTGAAGCAGGCTGCCGAGAACGTCAAGGACGCGGTCAAGGACTAGTCCCGCTGCACCGGCGGTGAGCCATGACACGTTTCGGGGTCGAGGAGGAGTACTTCTTCCTCGACCCCGACTCTCTCGCCCCCGGTCCCCGCGGCCGCGCGAGCGAAAAGCACCCTCGGGGATGCCGAGATCGCCGGCGCCTTCACGAGCGAGTTCCTCACCTGCCAGCTCGAGTACGCCACCTCTCCGGCGCAGACGCTGATGCAGGCGCGCGAGCAGATCACCGGAGCCCGCGCAGCGATCGCGGAGTTCGCCCGCGAGGACGGTTGCGTTCTCGGGCCGGTCGGAACGCCCTTCGGGACGGGGGATGCGCACATCTCTCCGACGACGCGCTACCGGGACATCGCCCGCTGGCTGGCCGACATCGCCGGCGGACATCACGTCTGCGGGCTGCACGTGCACGTCGAGATCGACGACCCCGAAGACCGCGTCCGTGCGCTGAACCGGCTGCGCCCCTGGCTTCCCGTGCTGCTCGCCCTGGCCGGCAACTCGCCGTTCTGGCACTCGCGCATCACCGGCTACCGCAGCTGGCGCACCGTCCTCATGCGGCGGCTGCCGACCATGGGCTGCCCTCCCCTGTTCCGCGATCACGCGCACTACCGCCATCATCTCAAGGAGCTGATCCGTGTGCGCGCCGCGCCGGACGCGGCGTCCCTCGCATGGGCGGCGCGCTTGTCGGAGCGGTTCCCGACCGTCGAGGTGCGCGTGTTCGACTCCCAGCTCGACCCGGACGACACGCTCCTGCTGGCCGCCCTGACCCGCGCGATCCTGACGACGGAGCAGGATGCCGGGACCACCCTCGACACCGACCTCATCGACGCCACGCTCTGGATGGCGGCGCGCGAGGGATTGAACGCCGCCCTGATCGATCCGTCCACCGGGGAGGTCTCCAACGCCCGGATGCTCCTCCAGGAATTGATGCGGCTCATCGAGCCTCAGCTGGAGCGGACCGGCGACACCGCGTTCGTCCGCGAGCGGATCGCGCACATCCGATCGGCCGGCACCGGTGCAGAGCGGCAGCTCGCGGCGCTGCGGACCGGGGGAGTGCCCGGCCTCGCGCGGTTCCTCGGAGCACGCGCAGGGCGGGTGGCGTGACGCCACCCGCCCTGCGCTTCCGCCGGTCGATCAGGCCACAGCGTGGATCACGCCGGTCAGGATCAGCGTGATGAGGGTCGTCCAGCCGACGATCGCCACGCCCTGCCAGATGAGGATGCGCGCCTTGCCGATGCCGCCGGCCGCGAGCATCGTGGCGGTGAACTGCGTGGGGAGCAGCAGGGGGCCGAGCAGGCTGACACCGGGAACGCCGTAGCGCTCCAGCGCCCGCTGGAACTTCGCGCGCCGCGCGGCCTTGCGCTCGCTCTCCTCCGGCTCGTCGACCGGCACGGTGACGGTCGCCCCCGAGCCGCCCACCGCGACGGCCTCGCGGGCCTGCACCTTCGCGCGGTGCCGGGTGACGACCGCGTTGCGCGCTCCGGCGCTGATAAAGACGAGCACCGCGACGCAGACGAAGTTGCCGACGATGGCCGCGATGGCGGCGATCACCGGGGGGATGCCGCCGATGATCCCGATGGCGGCGGCACCCTCGCCCTCGATGAACGGCACGGCACCGGCCGCGGCCACGATCAGCGGCTGGATGAACTCGGGCACCTGTGCGACGAGGTTCTGGAAGGTCTCGATGAGGTTCATGTCCTGCTCCTGTGGTTGTCCGCGGCGGCCCTTCCGCCTGGCGATGACTCCATTTCACCGGCCGTCGCGGCGGCCGGGAAGTGTGCCGCTGTCACCGGATTCCGGGCGGTCCGCACGTTCCGTGGGTGACATGTGTCATGGCCGTAATGTGGAGGACATGACGAGTCCGACCGGGGGAGACGACGCGGCGGAAGCCCTGGGAGACGGCGCCGTCGGAGCGCGCCGCCTCGCGCGCGGCATCACGGCGACGTGGTGGTACACGGCGTCCGCCGTCATCCTGTTCGAACTGCTGGTCGTGCTGTTCGCCATGGGCGCTCTCGCCGAGACCGGTCGAACGGTCGGCGCCGTTCTCGTGGTGGGTCTCGGCGGACTGGCCTGGTGGGGCGCGACCCTGATGCTGCTGCTCGCGTACCGGCATCGAGACGAGACGGCCGGGACCGGACCCTGGCAGCGGTTCCTCCTCCCCCTGGTGGTCGGCGCCGCCTACGCGGTCGCCGCGGGTGCGGTGACCGGGATGTGGACCGTGGCGGCGATCGCGCTGTTGCAGCCTCTGGTGCTGTTGAACTGGCCGCGCGGGGTGCGGTTGCGACTGGTCCTCGCCGCCACCGCCCTGCTGATCGCCCTGTGGGTCGTCGATCAGCGCACCGGTGCGGTGGACACGGCCGCGCAGGCCGCGTGGTGGGTGTTCGCCGTCTTCGCCATCCTCCTCCCCGTGATGTCGGTCACCTCGTTGTGGTGGTGGGACGTGCTGAGGACCCTCGACCGGGCGCGGGTCGCCGAGGCGCGCCTGGGCGCGACGCAGGAGCGGCTCCGGGTGGCGACCGACGTGCACGACCTGCAGGGGCACCACCTGCAGGTGATCGCGCTGCAGCTCGAACTCGCCGAGCGCCTCATGGCCAAGGACCCGGACGCCGCGCTCGATCAGATCCGGCTCGCGAGGACGAGCGTCGACGAAGCGCGTCAGGGCACGCGGGATCTCGCCCTGCGGTTCCGCTCGGTGCCGCTGACCGACGAGATCGCGAACGCGGTCGATCTGCTGCGGGCGGCCGGGACGACCGCGGAGTCCACGGTGGATGCCGCGGCCGACGCCGCCCCGGCATCCGTGCTCGGACCGGTGATCCGGGAGACCACGACGAACGTCCTGCGTCACGGCGGCGGGAAGTGGGCGCGGCTCTCGCTGACCCGCACCGACGGCGCCTGGCGCTACGAGATCGCGAACGACGCCGGCTCCTCGGCCGCGAGCCCCGACGGGTCCGGCCTGGAAGGCATCGAGCGCCGCGCGGCCGAGGCCGGCGGAGATGTGCGGATCGACCGCGGGCGCACCGAGTTCACCGTCGTCGTGACGGTCCCGGAGGGAGCACGATGATCCGCGTACTCGTGGCCGACGACGAGGCGATGATCCGGTCGGCCCTCGCCTCACTGCTGCGCCTGGAGGACGACATCGAGGTCGTGGCCGAGTGCGCCGACGGTGCTGAGGCGATCGCCGAGGCCACGCGCCTGGAGCCGGACATCTGCCTGCTCGACCTGGAGATGCCGCGCTTCGACGGCGTGCAGGTGGCCGAACAGCTGAACCGCCGCGTCCCGACCCGCTGCATCGTCGTGACCCGCCATGCCCGCCCCGGTGTGCTGCGGCGCGCGCTGGCCTCTGGCGTCTCGGGCTTCCTGCCGAAGTCGCGCGGCGCCGACGAGGTCGCCCAGGTCATCCGTCGCGTCGCCGCCGGTGGGCGCTACGTGGACCCCGAGATCGCCGCAGACGCGCTGAGCGACGAGCGCTGCCCGCTCACCGACCGCGAGCTGGACGTGCTCCGCGCCGGCCGCCGCGGTGAGACGACCGGACAGATCGCACGCGCTCTCTCCCTCGCACCCGGCACCGTGCGCAACCACGTGTCGGCCGTGCTGGGCAAGCTCCAGGTCGCGACCCGGCAGCAGGCGGTGCTCCTCGCCGAGGAGCGCGGCTGGATCTGAGCCTCGGCCGCCCCAGCATCCTCGACCCGTACCGCGACCGGCGCATCCCGCGTCACACGACGGTCGTGCCGAACAGACTGCCGACGAGGTAGGTGGCGGCGAGCGCCAGCGCGCCGCCGATGACCGTCCGCACGATCGCGCGCGCCCGGTTCGCGCCGCCGATCCACGCGGCGACGTATCCCGTGATCGCGAGAGCGACGAGCACCGTCACGAATGTCAGCGCGATGCGCGCGGGATGCGGCGCGAGCAGGATCGTCGCCATCGGCAGCAGCGCGCCCAGGACGAACGCGACGGCCGAGGCGAACGCGGCATGCCAGGGGCTCACCACGTCGTCCTCGTCGATGTTCAGCTCGACAGACAGATGCGCGGCCAGGGCGTCTTCGGCGGTCAGCTCGTGCGCCACCTGCGTCGCGGTCTCGCGGGACAGGCCCTTCGCTTCGTAGAGCCCGATCAGCTCGGCGAACTCGGCCTCGGGGTCGTCGGCGAGTTCGCGCTTCTCCTTCGCGATGAGCGCACGCTCCGAATCCCGTTGACTCGAGACGGAGACGTACTCACCGAGCGCCATCGAGATGGCGCCTCCGACGAGCGCTGCGGCCCCGGCGATGAACACTGGCCCGGTGTCCGCCGTGGCGCCGGCGACACCGACCACGACGGCCGCGGTCGACACGATCCCGTCGTTCGCCCCGAGGACACCCGCGCGCAGCCAGTTCAGCCGCTGTGCGAGGCCCTGCGTATGCGGCTCATCCGGGTGGGCTCCGGGCACACCGTCGGCTTCCATGGTCCTCCGTCCGTCACGCCTGATTCTGTCCGAGTCCGGCGGACGGCGAAACCCGGCTCAGCGTCCGAGGATCGCGCGTGTCGTCACCTCGGGGCGCAGATCCAGCCGGCGCAGCAGCTGCGCGTTCGCCGCCACGACGACCGTCGACAGCGACATGAGGATCGCCCCCACCGACATCGGGAGCACGAAGCCGACGGGTGCGAGGACCCCGGCCGCGAGCGGCACGGAGAGGAGGTTGTACCCCGCGGCCCACCACAGGTTCTGCTTCATCTTGCGATAGGCGGCGCGCGAGAGCTCGATAACCGACAGCACCGATCGGGGATCGTCGCTCGCGAGGATCACGCCGGCCGACGCGATGGCGACGTCGGTTCCGGCGCCGATCGCGAGACCCACGTCGGCCTGCGCCAGGGCGGGAGCGTCGTTGACGCCGTCGCCCACCATGGCGATCCTCCGCCCCTCGCGCTGCAGCTCCTGCACCGTGGCAGCCTTGTCCTCGGGTCGGACGCCCGCGAAGAACCGGTCGATTCCGAGATCGTTCGCGACCGAACGGGCGACGGCCTCGGCATCCCCTGTGATCATGACGACCTGGACGCCGAGCGCGTGCAGGGCGTCCACCGCGTCCCGCGACTCCGGGCGGATCTCGTCTGCCAGCTTCAGGGCACCCACGACCGCCCCGTCGCGCAGGACGTGCAGGATGATGGCACCGTCGGCGCGCCACGTGTCGGCGATCGGGAGTTCCTCGGCTCGCTCCTCGGTGAGCAGGTGCGGACCGCCGACCCGGACCGTCGATCCGGAGACGGTCGCCGTCACCCCGACGGCGGGGGACGAGGAGAAGTCCGCGCTGGACGCGACCGGCAGCCCGCGGTCGGACGCCGCCCGCACGATCGCACGGGCGAGCGGATGCTCGCTGTCGGCCTCGGCGGCCGCGGCGAGAGCCAGTACGGCGTCGGCGCCCTCTCCGTCGATCACCGAGATGTCGGAGACCACAGGCTCGCCCTTGGTGAGCGTCCCGGTCTTGTCGAAGAGGACGGTGTCGACCGTCCGCATGCTCTCGAGCGCCAGCCGGTCCTTCACGAGGACGCCGCCGCGCGCCGCGCGTTCGGTCGCGATAGAGACGACCAGCGGGATCGCAAGACCCAGCGCGTGCGGGCAGGCGATCACGAGCACGGTGATCGTGCGGATGACGGCCTCGTCCGGCATCCCGACGAGCGTCCAGACCAGCGCCGTGACGACCGCGGCTCCCAGGGCGAACCAGAACAGCCAGCCGGCGGCCGTGTCTGCCAGCCGCTGGGCGCGGGAGGACGAGTTCTGCGCCTCGGTCACCAGACGCCGGATGCCGGCGAGAGCGGTGTCGTCACCGGTGGCGGTGATCTCGACCCGCAGGCCCGAGTCGGTGGCCACGGTGCCCGCGGTCACGGACTCGCCGGGGCCTCGCGTCACCGTGCGGGACTCCCCGGTGATCATCGACTCGTCCATGGCGGCGCGTCCGTCCACGATGCGGCCGTCGGCGGGGACGCTTCCGCCGGGGCGCACGACGACGAGATCGCCGACGACGAGATCGTCGGGGGCGACGACGACCACCTGACCGTGCTCGAGGCGCTCGGCCTCGTCCGGCAGCAGGGCCGCGAGGGAGTCCAGGGCGGACGTCGTCTGCGCGAGAGAGCGCATCTCGATCCAGTGGCCGAGCAGCATGATGACGATGAGCAGGGCGAGTTCCCACCAGAAATCGAGCTCGTGATGGAGGATGCCGAGACTCGCGCCCCACGATGCGAGGAAGGCGACCGTGATGGCGAGTCCGATCAGGAGCATCATCCCGGGCCTGCGTGCCCGGATCTCACCGACGGCGCCGGTGAGGAAGGGCCGACCTCCCCAGATGTACATGACCGTGCCGAGCACGGGGGAGACCCAGCCGAGGCCGGGAATCGCGGGAAGCCGGTACCCGAGGATCATCGCGAACATGCCCGACAGCACGACCGTCGGGACGGCGAGGACCAGCATGATCCAGAACAGCCGCCGGAACGGCCCGACGTGGTCGCCGTGCCCCGCATGCCCGCCGTGCCCGCCGTGGGCCTCGTGTCCGCCTCCCTCGTTCGCGGAGCGAGCCCCTCCTTCGTTCGTTGAGCGAGCCCCTCCGTCGCTCGTTGAGCGAGCGGAGCGAGTCGAAACGCGGTGCCCATCATGCCCCGCGTGCTCCTCATGCCCCCCGTGCCCCGCGTGACCGTTCTCGTGCTGGTCCGACATCCTCTTCTCCTCCTCGTTCACCCGTGCTGTGCGGGGGCCGTCGGGCGCCCCGCACAGCGTCCCGGCTCACGCCGCCGCGACGTACCTCGCGGGGTCGGCGTCGAACTTCGGCCCGCAGCCCGCGCAGCAGAACCAGTAGCGCTCGCCCTCATAGTCTCGGTAGAGCCCGGCCGCTTCGGCATCCGCCTTGACGACGACGCTGCCAGCCATGACGGGGCATTCGGCCAGGTCGGATGCGGACCGGGCGAGAAGGTCCTTGCGGCCTGCGGCGTCGACGCCGCCGCGACCGTCGATGCTGCAGCAGGATCCTGTCGATTCGGACATGTGGTGTTCCTCTCAGTGGTGGGAGCCGGCGACCGCCGACGTGGATGACTCCGTCGCACGACTGCGGAACGACCGCAGTCGCAGGCTGTTGCCGACGACGAAGACGCTGGAGAACGCCATGGCGGCTCCGGCGAGCATGGGATTGAGCAGTCCGAGCGCCGCCAGGGGGATCGCGGCGACGTTGTAGGCGAAGGCCCAGAACAGGTTGCCCTTGATGGTGCCGAGCGTGCGGCGCGAGAGCCGGATCGCGTCGGCCGCGCTGCGCAGGTCGCCGCGGACCAGCGTGATGTCGCTGGCCTCGATCGCGACGTCGGTGCCGGTGCCCATCGCGAGTCCGAGATCCGCCTGGGCAAGCGCGGCGGCGTCGTTGACGCCGTCGCCGACCATCGCGACGACCTTGCCGTCGGCCTGCAGGCGCGTGACGACCTCGGCCTTGTCCGCGGGAAGGACCTCGGCGATGACCTCGTCGATGCCGACCTCGGCCGCGATCTGCTCGGCGGCCGCGCGGTTGTCACCGGTCAGCAGGATCGGCATGAGGCCGAGGGCCTTCAGCTGCGCGATGGCCTCGGCGCTCGTCGGCTTCACGGCATCTGACACGACCAGGATGCCGCGGGCGCGTCCATCCCAGCCGACAGCGATGGCCGTCCGGCCCTGTCGCTCCGCCTCGGCCTTGACGGCTGCGAGGTCGGCGGGCAGCGGCTGCGCCCAGTCTGCCAGCAGCGATTCGCGGCCGACGAGCACGCCGTGTCCGTCGACGACGCCCTGGACACCCTTGCCCTCGATGTTCGTGAAGTCCTCGGGCGCCGGGAGCGGGCCGAGCTCCTGGGTCGCAGCCTTCGCGATGGCCTGGGCGATCGGGTGCTCCGAGGCATCCTCCAGGGCTCCCGCGAGCCGGAGCAGGTCGGCCCGGTCCACGCCGTCCGCGGGGTGCACGCCGACGAGCGTCATGCGACCGGATGTGACGGTGCCGGTCTTGTCGAGCACGATCGTGTCGACCGTGCGCGTGGACTCGAGGACCTCGGGGCCCTTGATGAGGATGCCCATCTGCGCGCCGCGGCCGGTGCCGACCAGCAGGGCGGTCGGGGTCGCGAGTCCGAGGGCGCACGGGCACGCGATGATGAGCACGGCGACAGCGGCCGTGAAGGCGGCGGATGCCGGGAAGCCGGCGCCCAGCCAGGCCCCCAGGGTCACGACGGCGATCGCGATGACGATCGGCACGAAGATGCCGGACACCCGGTCCGCCAGACGCTGGACCTCGGCCTTGCCGGACTGCGCATCCTCGACGAGTCGCGCCATCTGCGCGAGCTGGGTGTCGGCGCCCACACGGGTCGTGCGCACCACGAGGCGTCCGCCGGCGTTCACGGTCGCTCCGGTGACGGCGTCGCCGGGGCCCACCTCGACGGGAACGGATTCCCCGGTGAGCATCGACGCGTCCACGGCCGAGGTCCCCGAGACGACCACTCCGTCGGTGGCGATCTTCTCGCCCGGGCGGACGAGGAACTCGTCGCCGACGGCGAGGTCGGAGATCGGGATGCGGGTCTCGATGCCGCCACGCAGCACGGCGACGTCCTTCGCGCCGAGCTCGAGCAGCGCGCGCAGGGCGGCGCCGGCCTGACGCTTGGAGCGCTTCTCGAAGTAGCGCCCGGCGAGGATGAACGTCGTGACGCCCGCGCCGACCTCGAGGTAGATGTTCGCGGCACCGTCGCTCGGCGCGACGGTCAGCTCGAACGGATGGGTCATCCCCGGGACACCGGCCGTGCCGAAGAACAGCGCATACAGGGACCACAGGAACGCGGCGATCGTGCCCATCGAGATGAGCGTGTCCATGGTCGCCGCGCCGTGACGGAGGTTCGTCCAGGCCGCCCGGTGGAACGGCCAGGCGCCCCACACGATCACAGGGGCGGCGAGCGCGAGCGACAGCCACTGCCAGTACGGGAACTGGAGGGCGGGGATCATCGCCATCGCGATGACGGGAACGGTCAGCAGCGCCGAGACGACGAGGCGCGTGCGCAGAGCGGTGAGCTCGGCATCCGGAGCGTCCTCGGGGTCGGCCTGACCTGCGTCTGCAGGCGGAGCCGGCAGTTCGGCCGTGTAGCCGGTCTTCTCGACCTCGGCGATGAGCAGTGCCGTGTCGAAGCCGGCGGGGGCTGTGACCTTCGCCTTCTCGGTGGCGTAGTTGACCGTCGCGGTGACGCCCTCGAGACGATTGAGCTTCTTCTCGATCCGCATGGCGCAGGACGCGCAGGTCATGCCGCCGATCTCCAGCTCCACGCTGGCTACGTCGTTCGTCGTGTCGCTCATGTGTGTCTCCTCAGGAGTTCGAAGGGCGAGAAACCGTTCCCGCCGCGAGGCAGGTGGTTTCTCGATGTGTCAGTGTCCGCCGTGGTCGCCGTCGGCCGGCTCCTCGCCGGGCACGGAAGCGGATGCCGCGGCATCCAGGACGAACTGCGCCGTGCGGACCTCGCCGTCCACCTGGAAGTCCAGGTAGAGCAGGTAGCGGCCGGCGGACGGCACCTCTGCGGTGAACGCGACCGTGGGTCCGGCCAGGTCGTCGGGCCGCGGTTCCTCTCCGTGGGCGTGGACGTGCAGGTACGCGAGGTCTCCTTCGCGCAGGGCCACGAGATGTCCGAAGGCGCCGAGATACGGCTCGAGCGTCGTGACGGGATCGCCGTCGCGGGTGACCTCGATGGTGAGCTCGCTGCCGGTTCCGGCGACGAGATCGCCGCTCACGGCGACGTCGAAGCCGTCGACCTCGTCCTTCGTCACGATCGCCGTCGCGGGTCGCGGCGCGACGGCGCCGGCGACGTCCACCTGGCGGGAGAGCGTGGCGCTCCTGCCGTCCGCCGTGAAGTCCGCGTAGACGCGGTACGTTCCCGCGGCATCCCACGTCCACGGCAGCGACCAGGTGCCGGTCGCGGCGTCCAGTTCGGGATGGACGTGTCGATAGCCGGTGCCGTCGCTGCGCACCACGATGAGGTGCAGCTGCTTTCCGTGGGCGGTCTCGAAGTCGGTCACGGGTTCACCCGCGGTCGTCAGGATGCGGAAGGACAGTGTCCCTTCGGTGGCGGCCTCCGCCGGGGCCTCGACGCGGTCGAGGACGAAGCCGGATGCCGAGATGGTCACGCCGCTCACGTTCTGCTCCTCCTTCGGCGCCGGATCGGCGCCCTGCTGTTCCTGTTCGGCGTGGCCGGCCGGTTCGGCGTGGCCCGCCTGGGTCCATTCGGCGACGATGCTCGCCGGCACGAGTGCCCCGGCCGCCGCGTAGGCGGCGCCGAAGGCGATGACGAGTCCTGCGCCGTAGAGGCCGAGCCGGCCGACGGTGTTCATCAGACCCGGACGGCTGTGTAGCCGGCCTCGTCGACGGCGGCGATGATCGCGGCGTCGTCCAGAGGCTGGTCGCCGGTCACGACGAGCTTGCCGGTCTGCGCGCTGACATCGATGCCGGAGACACCGGTGACCTGGGAGACCTCTTCGCGGACGGACATCTCGCAGTGACCGCATGTCATTCCGGTGACCTGGTACTCGGTGGTGCTCATGGTGCTTCCTTTCGTACGATTCGAATACCCCTAGGGGGTATATCTGACTCAACCCTATACCTGGGCGGGGTATTCCCGTCAATCCGCTTCGGGTGGGCGGCAAGAGCTATAGCGGGATTCGGAGACTGGTCACCCACTCCAAGCAACCGACGTTGACAAGACCGGCGAAGCAACGTAGGTTGACAGCATGGAATCCACGACCCTCGCCTCGGCGGCCGCCGACATCAGCGACCCGCGCGCCGGGCTGCGCGCCGTGTCGTCGCTGCGCAAGCTCGCCGACACCCTCGAGCTCCGTCAGGTCGAGGCGGCGCTGCGCGCCGGCTTGAGCTGGCAGGACATCGCGGATGCGCTCGGTGTCAGCCGCCAGGCGGTTCACAAGAAGTACGCCAAGCGCGTCGACCCGTCGATCCCGTTCCCGCGGAGGAACGCATGAGCCGCTTCCTGTCCATGGCCGCGACGATGCAGACACTGAGCCTCGCCGCCATGGAGGAGGCGTCCCGGGAAGGCCGGCGTGAGGCCGACATCGAGCATCTGCTGATGGCTCTGACCCTGAATGAGCAGATCGCCGGTCAGGTCCTGCGCCGCAAGGGCGTCACACTCGAAGCGGTGCGGACGGCCGTCGCCGCACAGCATGCCCAGCAGCTGAGCTCCCTGGGCGTGACGACGGATGCCGAGCAGCCCGGCCGCATCGTCTTCCATGAGACGTCCGGATACGCGTGGAACGACCGCGCGCTGCGCGTGCTGAACCTCGCCGGCGACGGAGGCGCCTCGGACGTGCTGCGCGGCCTCGTGATCGAGCCGAGCGGCATGATCGCCGAGATCCTGGAACAGCTGGGCACGTCGGCGGACGCCGTGACCGCCGAGCTCGATGTCCTCGAGCACCTGCCCCGGCACGCACGGGCCGGCCGGACGCCGCGCACGAGCTTCGAGACGTTCATCCCGGCATCCATCGCCGACGTGTGGGCCCTCGTCTCGGACGCCGAACGGATGCCGGACTGGGAGCCGATGATCGATTCCGTGTCACCCCGCGACGACGACGGATGGGATGCGCGAGCGCGGACCGTCCGCGACGACGGCCGACCGATCTCGGTGAAGCCCCCGTTCCTCGCCCGCCGGATCGAGCGACTCGAGGCACTCGAACCGACCCGTGTCACCTGGCGGTTCACCTTCCCCGACGCGCCGGGCTCGAACGCGCAGAGCCTCACCCTCGACCTCGCGCCCGCGGCAGGCGGAACGCAGTTGACCCTGACGAGCTCGTGGACCACCCACGCCGGCTGGCGCGGCATGATCGGGCGGATGCTGCGCCCGCTGCAGCGCCTGCTGAACTGGATGCGCCTGCTGCAGACGGGAAGCGCGATCAGCCGCGTCTTCCGGTGACACGCGAAAGGCCTCCGGTCCGGATCATCCGGTCGGAGGCCTTTGCCCTGCGGTGCGCGAGGGGGTGTCTGGTTTCAGGACATCGTGAACGGGTGTCTCAAGGCATCGTGAACGCTGCCGCATGCGTGCGCGGGATGTCT
>NZ_JBYRIZ020000006.1:0-244197 GCF_058349845.2 Microbacterium cucumeris | reverse complement strand
AGACATCCCGCGCACGCATGCGGCAGCGTTCACGATGCCTTGAGACACCCGTTCACGATGTCCTGAAACCAGACACCACCGTCACCGCCATGGAAACCCCCGAGAAATCGGGGGCTTTTCCGTGTTCGGTGCAACCGTGGTGCAGTTCTCGGCCAGTTCGCCCGCACCGCGGAGGCACTGCCGGGTCGTCGCATCGATTGCCGGTGTACGGATACGATCGGGTGGTGAGCCAAGGATCGAGCACCGCCCGTCGACGGTTCGACCCCGTGCGACGAGGAACGATCGCCAGCCTGCTCGTCTGGGGTGGTCTTGTTGCAGTGTTCGGTCTCTCCGCACTGATCGGCCTGGGTCAGATGAATGACGTCTGCTCCGGTGACATCGTCGACACGGTTCTCTGCGAGGGTGCTCAGCTGCGCCAGTCCATCTTCGGAGGCCTGGTCGGCGCGGCGCTGATCATCGGCGCAGCGATCCTCTCCGGGGCGTTGCTGCTTGTCGGGCGGATCCAGGGCCCCGCGAACCCGACTGCGGAAGCAGAAGGGCCAGATTCTCTGCCGCTCTGACGCGCACGGGCTCACGCTTGCTCGCCGGCGACACTGCCGCTGGCTCCCTCCCCGGCGTCGCCGTCATCGGCGGTAGTGGCATCTTGTGCAGCGACGGGGTGATAGCTGATGAACTCCAACAGGCTTCCGTCGGGATCCCGAAAGTAGACGCTGGTTCCCTCTCCTCTTGCGCCAGGCCGCGACACCGGCCCTGTCTCGACGGTCACATCGCAGGCGTGGAGATGAGCGATCGCGTCCTCGATCGGGCCGTCCCATTCGAAGCAGAGGTCGCTGTTTCCCGGACGGACGGGCAACCGCGCCACGTTCGACGAGAGGTCGACGCCGGGGCCGTGCACGTTCAGCTGGGAGGCGCCGATACGGTAGGACACCCGTCGGCCCTCCAACGGGATGACCTGAGCGTGCAGGACCTCGCGGAAGAAGGCCGTCGTCGCATCCCAGTCGCTCGCTCCGATCACGACGTGGTCCACGCCGCGGATAGGGAGATCGCCGGGGGCCTCCATCTGAACAGTATGCCGCGTCGGGCCGACGGGGCTATGCCGTTCGAGCCTCGTGCAGCTCGTGGGCGAAGTCGCGGCCCCATCGAGAGTCTCGTCCCCGTCAGCCGACGATGCGGGCCACTCCGAGCGCTTCGATCCGCGCGGGGTCGGCGAGAACATCGAGTCCGATGATGCGGCCATCTGAGATATCGAACGCCATGAGGGAGACCACGGTGCCCGAGAACACTGCCGCGACACCGGGTCGGCCGTCGATGAGGATCGGCGTCGAGTGCGCAGCCAACCGTCCGGCCAGAACCGCCTGTTCGGCGATCTTCCGTGCGCCCTCGATGCGCTGCATGGACGTGCCGTAGTCGGCGTGCAGCACAGCACCGTCATCGAGGAGGTCGACGAGCGCGCCGATGTCTCCGTCTTGTGCCGCGGCGAGCCACGCCGTCACGATGCGCCGCCCGTGCTCCCGATTCGGCCGTGCGGGCTCCTCGGCGCCGCGCACGCGTCGGCGCGCGCGGGAGGAGAGCTGGCGGGCCGCCGCGGGGGAGCGATCCAGCACCACGGCGATCTCGTCGAACGACTGATCGAAGACGTCGTGGAGCACGAAGGCGATTCGTTCGGCTGGGCTGAGCCGCTCCAGAAGAACGAGCAGTGCGACACTGATGCGATCGCTCGCGACGGCGAGTTCGGCGGGGTCGGCCTCCGCCGCAACGGGTTCGTCGCGCCACTGCTCGACCTGCCAGGAGTGCTCGCGTCTGCGGCGCGGGGCGCGCAGCATGTCGAGACTCACGCGCGAGACCACGGTCGTCAACCATGCCTCGAGGTTGTCGATGCTGTCGACGTCCGCTCGCTCGAGTCGCAGCCAGGTCTCCTGCACCGCATCCTCGGCATCCGCGGAGGAGCCGAGCAGCTGCGCGGCGATCGCCCGCAGTCGTGGCCTCTCGGTCTCGAAGCGCCGCGCAAGAAGTCTCCGGTCGGTCATGTCACATCTCCTCGAGTTCGTTCGTCGGTTGTGTGACGAGGGAGACCCCTCGGATGTGACATGAGAGGAACCACCACCATGAACGCACCTCTGCTCGTGACAGGCGGAACCGGCAACATCGGCAGCCGCGTCGTTCCGCTCCTTCGAGAGGCCGGCCGTGACATCCGCATCCTGTCGCGGCATGCACGGCCCGAGGCCCCCGGGATCCAGCATGTCGTGGCGGACACGGTGTCCGGCGAGGGACTCGCCGCAGCCTTGGACGGAGTCCGGGTCGTGCTGCACCTGGCCGGAGGAGCGAGAGGAGACGACATCGCGGCGCAGAACCTCGCGAAGGCCGCGCGGGAAGCAGGAATCCAGCACCTCGTGCTCATCTCGGTCATCGGCGCTGATCGGATGCCGATCGGCTACTTCCGGGCGAAGGCCGCAGCCGAGCAGACGATCGCCGAGTCGGGAGTCCCGTGGACCGTGCTGCGAGCAGCACAGCTTCACGACTTCGTGCTCCCCGTCGTGCGGAGCATGGCTGGCATGCCGATCCTCCCGGTGCCCGGAGGCCTGCGCTTCGAACCCGTGGACGGCGATGAGGTCGCGGCCCGTCTCGCGGAGCTCGCACTCGGGGATCCCGCCGGACGTGTTGCTGATCTCGCCGGTCCCGAAGTGCTCGACGTCACACAGCTGGTCACCGCCTTCCGAGCCGCGTCGGGTGCACGTCCGCGACGGGCGCGCCTGCCGATCCGCATCCCCGGCGGCGTAGGCCGCGCGTATCGTGCGGGTGACAACCTCGCCGATGTCGATGCCCAGCGAGGCTCGCGCACCTGGGGGAAGTACCTCGCACAGCGAGACAGCGAGCTCGCCACGGCGTGACGGCTCCCGTTCGTCGCTCAGCTGGTGACGCGTTCCTTCGCACCGCGGATGACGAAAGCGACGACCGCGAGTCCGAGGAGGCCGGCGATGAGGTTGACCGTGCCGCCCAGCGCCGCGAGGGGCCCCGGCTCGCCGTGACCCACGGCGAAGGTCGAGAAGTCCCACAGGCCATGCAGCACCATGGCCCAGATCAGCGTCCCCGTCGTGCGGCGGAGGATGTAGAACACCGTGCCTCCGAGGAACGCCATGCCGACCTGGGTGAGCGTGAGGCCCAGCTCTTGGCCGGTGATGGCGTTCGTGAGGTGCATGAGGGCGAACAGCGCCGAGCTGAGGAACCATACCCAGCCTTCGTGGAGTCGGCTGCGCAGTCCCACCAGCAGGAGGCCACGGGTCGCCATCTCCTCGGTGAAGCCGACGAGCAGCAGCACGAGCGATGCACCGAAGAACGCCGCGTCGTAGGAGCCCCAGTCGGTGGCCGCGAGATTGATCAGGAGCGCCACGACCATGATCGCGGGGACGAAGATCGGCCACCGGACGCTGTGCGCCCTGTCGAACAGCGCGGGTCGCCACCAGCCGAGAAGGCTCGTCGTGATCGCGAGGAGCGCGGCGCCGACGATGAGCGAGAGCCCCGCGCCGAGGAAGAGCGTTCCGCCGTCGCGGCCGAACTCCGTGTACGGCACGCCGCTGAGCTGTTGCACGACGAACACGACGACGGCGTACGACAACCAGATCGCGAGACCGATCCAGACGCGGGGACGTACCTTCACAGCTGAGGTGGGGACGGACATCGATGGTGCCTCTCTCGCGCCTCGGGCGTCGAGGTGCACGAGGGAAATCTACAACCTCGCCAGCGCATGCAGCGGCATCCTGGTCCAGCCGAGCGACAGATGCGGCGGTGCCCGCGCGCGGGTGGGTCGTTAGTCTCCTGGGGCCCGTGAGGCGCGCTTGGCCTCCTGGAAGACACGGATCGCTTCATACCTCTCCGCCGAACGCGCCTGTCGTTTCTGCTTCTGCTCTTCGCGGTTCTTCGGCGCGGCCGTGGTGACGAGGCCGTCGAGAAGCGCCCGCGCGGAGTGGGCGATCTCGTCGACGGCGCGATCGAAGACCTCCTGGTTCACGCGCGACGGAGCGTTCGATCCGCTGATCTTCCGGACGAACTGCAGTGCGGCGTCGTGACACTCCTCGTCGGTGGCAGGCGGTTCGAGATTGTTCAGCGGGATGATGTTGCGGCACATGTCTGTCAGGGTAGATCGCTGAGCCACCGAGTCAAGGGGCGCATCCTCTTCCGACCGGCCGGCCGTGTGAGCGCGAACGCTGCCGTTCGACGACGTGCGCGCGCTGCCGGCGTCAGTCCCCGTCGCCCGAGGAAGCGTCGTCCACTTCGGCGCCGTGCTCCGGATGGACGACGGACGCGGTCGTGCCCCCGGCGCGCAACTGCGCCGCATCGAGGGCCCGATCGATCGCGGACTCGATCTCCGGGTCGACTCTCGGATCATTGGTCCCCGTCATCTGCACCATCGCCTTCCCGTTGCTCTCGGCCAACCCGAGCGTACCGCCGCAGGACCCGGAACGAACCGACTCCCACCCGATGAGCGCGCTATGCGTCGACGGTCATTCCCAGCGGAAGAAGAGGGCGGCGGTGACCAAACCGATGACCACCGTGATGCCGAGGCTGAGCAGTTGTCCGCCGTTGACAGCGACGCCCGCCCAGGCCGCAGACAGGGAGTCGACGGCGGCGCCGAAGGGAAGCCATGCCCCGAGCTCCGCCAACGGTGCGGGCAGCGCTTGGCGTCCGCCGAAGAGCCCGCCCAGCGCGCCGAGTGCGAAGAATGCGACGAGCCCGATGGCGACCGCGGAGTTGGGCGTGGGGGCGACGGCGGCGACGATCATGCCGACCGCGTACATCGCCGCGACCGTGAGCGCGACGACGCCGAGCGCGATCCATGGGCTTCGGGGAGGATGCGCCCCGAAGGCGAGCATGGCGATGGTCAGCGCGAGCAGAATTCCGATGGCGGCCTGAAGAACGCTCACGATGGCCTGGGCGATCAGCACCATCATCGGAGAAGCGGGCGTGACCGCGAGCCTGCGGAGGATGCCGGATCGCCGGTAGTAGGCGAGGAAGCTCGGCATGTTGATGATCCCGATGGTCGCGACGACGACGACCAGCACCAGGGGCAGCACGAAGAGATCGAGTGCGGTCATCCCCTCGAAGATCTCCTCGTCGCCGGCGCTCGACGCGCTGGTGATGAGGATGAGCAGGGGCAGACCGATCGGGACGATGAGCCCCGCAGTGTCGCGTGCGACCATCTTGGCCTCGCACACGATGAGGATGATCATCGATCGGATGCCGGGACGTCGTGCGGGTGCGGCCGCGGTCATTCCGGAACCTCCAGTTCGTTGCCGGTCAATGCGACGAACGCTTCGTCGAGCGTGCCGGCGCCCGCCCGGGCGATGAGTCCCGTCGGGGTGTCCTCGGCGATGATCCGTCCGCCGTCGATGAGCGCGATGCGGTCGCACAACCGCTGAACCTCTTCCATCGTGTGGCTGACGAGCAGGATCGTGACGCCGTCGTTCTTGAGTTGTTCGATCGTCGCCCACATCCGTCGCCGCGCGGCGGGGTCCAGACCCGTGGTGAGTTCGTCGAGGATGACGACGCGAGGACGGCCGGCGAGCGCGAGCGCGATCGAGAGGCGCTGCTGCTGTCCGCCGGAGAGCTTCTCGAAGCGCTCACGACGCTGTTCGGTCAGACCCACCATCTCCAGCAGCTCCGATGCGGGGCGTGGGTCGGGATAGAAGCTGCGGTAGAGGTCGACCAGTTCGGAGACGCGAAGCGCGCCGTGCAGGTACGCGTGCTGCAACTGGACGCCCAGGACCTGACGCAGCCGCGCACGGTCGCGTTGTGGGTCCAGTCCGAGCACCCGCACCCGCCCTCGCTCCGGACGACGCAGACCCGCGACGATCTCGACGGTGGTCGTCTTGCCCGCACCGTTCGCACCCAGCAGCCCGAAAGCCTCCCCCGGCTCGACACGCATGCTCACATCCGCGACGGCGACCGTGCGCCGGTAGCTCTTCGCGATGCCGTCGGCGATGATCGCCGGCTCCTTCGTGGTCATGGCACCACCGTAGGAAGGCGCTGGGCGAGTGCGCGCGTGCCGGAAGTCATGTGATCCGACCATGACTTTCCGCACGGGTGCCGCCGTTCCGGCGCATCCTAGGGTGGAGGAATGCGGCGGATCGGGACGGAAGGATGGGCGGGTCTCGCGATGCTCGCCGTCTCCGTGGGCGTCGCCGCGCCGACGCTGTTCGGTCTCATCGAACCGGCGATCGCTCGGGGCTGGTGGACGGTTCTGTTCGTCTGCTTCCTGGCGGCGACGCTGGCGGCCACGGCGGTGTCTCGACCGTCATGGCTTCGATACGGGAGCTTCGCCGCTGCCGTCGTCACCGGATGGGCCACCGTGCTCACCGCGCAGAGCACCGGATTGCTGCTCATCCTGCTGGTGGTCACCGCCGCGACGAGCGTCTACGTGGTCCCGATCAGGGTGGGATTCGTCGTCATCGTGCTCAATACCGCGGTCGTCGCGGCCGCGACGGTGCCGGCGGCGGATGCCATCGAGACTCTGATCCTCGCCGGGTTCTACTTCCTGATCCAGACGGCGGCGCTGCTCAGCTCTGCGACTCTGACCCGGGAGCAACGGCTGCGGCAGGAACTCGCGGAGGCGCACCTCGAGCTTCAGGCGGCGAGCATCCTGTTGACCGAATCCGCCCGGACGACGGAACGGCTGCGCATCTCGCGGGAGCTTCACGACCTCATCGGCCATCAACTGACCGTCCTCACCCTGGAGCTGGAGACGGCGAAGCACGTCGAGGGTTCGCAGGCGCGGATGCACATCGATCGCGCCGACGGGGTCGCTCGCGAACTTCTCGGCGACGTGCGGGCGACCGTCGGCCGGTTGCGGACCGAATCTCCCGACCTCGAGCGCGCCATCCGTACGATGACCGACGCGCTACCCGGTCTGGACGTGTCCGTCTCGGTCTCGCCGCGGGTGCGAATCGGCGAAGAGCAGAGTGCGGCGCTGATCCGCGCGGCGCAGGAACTCGTCACCAACACCCTCCGCCATGCCGAAGCGCGCTCGCTGCGGATCGAGGTGACGGCGGAGGCGGAAGAGGTGATCCTCGTGGCACGCGACGATGGAAGGGGCGTCGCCCATCTCGAACTCGGGAACGGACTACGGGGCCTCCAGGAGCGCTTCGCCGAACTCGGCGGAACGGTCGCGTTCGACGGCCGGCAAGGTTTCGAAGCGGTGGCCAGGATGCCGTCCACATGATCCGAGTCGTCGTCGCGGACGATCAGGCCCTCGTCCGGCAGGGGATCATCGGCCTGCTTCACGTGGCCGGCATCGATGTGGTGGCCGAGGCGGACGACGGGATGAGCGCCGTCGAGATGATCGAGAGGACGGGTCCGGATGTCGTCCTCCTCGACATGCGGATGCCCCGATTCGACGGTGTCTGGACACTTCGACAGCTCCAGGAACGAGGTATTGACGTTCCCGTACTCGTTCTGACCACCTTCGACGACGACGACCTCGTGCTGGATGCCGTGCGAGCCGGCGCTCGAGGGTATCTGCTCAAGGACGTCACGCTCGACCAGCTCACGAACGCCGTGCACGTGCTCGCTCATGGCGGGACGCTCATCGCGCCGACGGTCACCGACCGACTTCTGCGCGCCATCCGAACGTCTCCTCATCCGACGACCGGGGATGCGCTCGTCACCCAGCGGCTCACGGAACGCGAGACGGAAGTGCTGCGTCTTGTCGCAAGCGGCTACAGCAATCGACAGATCGCCGACGCGCTCTATCTCGCCGAGGGCACGGTGAAGAATCATCTCTCCGCGGTCCTGGCCAAGCTGGGCGCCCGCGACCGCACCAACGCCGTCCTCCGGGCGCTGCGCGACGGACACCTGGAGTGACCCGGGCTTCACGAAGGCGAGCCGCTGCCGTCCAGAAAGGCGAGGGCGGCGAGCACCCGGCGGTTGTAGTCCGTTCCCGGAGCGATCTCCAGCTTGGTGAAGATGGTGTTGATGTGCTTCTCGACACCACTCTGGCTCACGAACAGGCGCTTCGCGATCCCCGCATTGCTCTGTCCTTGAGCGATGAGTTCGAGCACCGACTTCTCGCGGTCGGTGAGCGTGGCGAGGCGGGCGTCGGGCTCGACACGGGCGGCGAGGAGCTGACGGATCACCTCGGGGTCGAAGGCGGTGCCGCCGTCGGCGACGCGCTGGATCGCTTCGAGAAAGCCGGAGATGTCGGAGACCCGGTCTTTCAGCAGATATCCGACTCCACCCCGCCCGTCGAGCAGTTCGCGCGCGTGCCTCCGCTCCACGTGCTGGGAGAGCACGATGACGGATACATGCGGGAACGCGGTGCGGATCTCGAGGGCGGCGCGCACGCCCTCATCGACGAAGTCCGGCGGCATCCGGACGTCGACGATCACGAGATCCGGGGGCGTCGTCGTGATGGCCGCGATCAGTTCGTCGGCAGTGTCGACCGCTGCGGTGATCGTGTGCCCTTCCGCGACGAGAAGCTGAGCGATCCCCTCGCGCAGCAGCGTGGAATCCTCGGCGATTGCTATCCGCACGGGATCTCCGCCTCGATCTTCGTCGGGCCTCCCACCGGGCTGTCGATGAGGAGCCGTCCTCCCCGCGCCGCGACGCGTGAGGCGATACCCGACAGTCCGGGCCCCTCGGGATTCGCGCCGCCGACCCCGTCGTCGCTGACCGTGACGATCAATCGGTCTCCCTCGAGTCGGGAGCGGATGTCTATCCGCTGCGAGTTCGCATGCTTCACCACGTTCGTCACGGCTTCGCTGGCGACGAAGTACGCAGCCGTCTCCACGGCGTGATCGGGGATCCGATCATGCTCGACATCGAGCCGCACCGGAATGGAGGTTCGGTCGCGGAGCGCTTCGAGCGCTGCAGCGAGTCCGTCCCGAGCGAGCATGGCCGGGTAGGTGCGCCATGCGACGTCTCGCAGGTCGTCGAGGATCTGCTGCGCCTCCTCGCGGGAGCGGCGGTGAAGCCGAACCCGGTCCTGGGGGTCGGATGCGCGCTCGGCCCGTGCCAGAAGGATCGACAGGGCGACCACGCGCTGCTGAACACCGTCATGGATGTCTCGTTCTATGCGTCGTCGCTCGGTGTCGACGGCCGCGACGACGTCGTCGAGAGTCGTGTGCAATCGGGTGACCTCTTGCGCGAGCTCCTCAACTCCCGGCCGTGTGAAGGTCTTCCAGGTCTGCCGTTCGAGCCAGGCGATGCCTGCGATCCCGGAGATGGCGAGGAACAGGAGGACCAAGCCGGGGACGGCGAAGATCGCCAGAGTGGACCAGGTCACGCGCCCCGGATCCGCCTCGAAGAGGGTGACGGGTCCACCGGTGATCGCGGCGATCGTCATCTGCGTGCTGACCACCATGCCGAGCACGATGAGGGCGACGATGCAGGCGGTGAGCACGCCGAGCAGAGCGAAGACGGCGAGCAGCCCGAAACGTCGTCCCCCATGGGGCAGCACGGTGCGCGGTACTCCGTCGATCCAGGTCAGCCGTCTCCCGATCCAGCCTGCCACCGTCCCCGCCGGCTCGATGGGAGCCGCAGCCAGCGCCACGAGCAGGACCGGCACCAGGACGATCCCGGCCACCGTGCCGACGGCCACACGGCCGACCTGACCGACCGCCGACCTGCTCGAGAGCCCGGCCGACGCGGGGGTGGGGGACCTCATGACACCATTGTGCCTCGCCTGCGACGGCGCAGTCGAAGCACGACGAAGGCCACCAGCGCCACCACGACGGTGATCACGACGATGAGCTGGAAGACGTCGGCATAGCGCTCGACGCTCGACCAGTTCTCGCCCAGGAAGAATCCGGCGAGCACGAAGACGCTGTTCCAGATCGCGCTGCCGGCGGTGGTCAGCACGGCGAACCGGAGCACCGGCATCCGCTCGATCCCAGCCGGGATCGAGATCAGGCTGCGCACGATCGGGATCATGCGCCCGAAGAACACCGCCTTGTCGCCGTGCCGGGCGAACCATGCCTCGGCTCGATCGACATCGGAGACCTTCATCAGCGGCACTCGCGCCACGATCCGGCGCAGGCGCGCCGCCCCCAGCCAGGCGCCCAGGCCGTAGAGCGCGATCGCACCGACGAGCGATCCGAGAGTGGTCCACATGAGCACCTCCCAGAGCGAGAAGGACCCGCGGCTGGCGGTGAAGCCGGCGAGGGGCAGGATGATCTCGCTGGGGATCGGCGGGAAGAGGTTCTCGACCGCGACCGCAACGCCGGCGCCGAAGCTGCCCAGGACCTCCATGAGCGTGACAGCCCACTGCGCGAACACGTTCAGGTTCTCGGAATCGTCCATGACTTCCACGCTAGGAATCGGCCCGGCGGAGGTCACTGCGGGAAGCCTTCGGGATAGGTGCGGATAACCCCACGTTCGATGCCGAATCGACCCGCAGATTCCGCCGCGCTTCTACTCTTGGCCTATGGGCAGATGGGGCGAAGAACCGGGCGTGATCCAGCTTCCTGACGGGCGTCGTGTCCGCGGTTCCGGCACACGCCGACCACGTGATGCCGATCAGGAACCGGAGTTCGCCGTCTACCTGCTGTCTCGCGATCCCGGTGCGCAGGGATGGCCGCATCGGTGGATCAGTTGGCCCGATTTCCGGGTTCCGCGCTCGTCCGAGCAGGCGATACGGGTTCTGCGCGAAGCCCTCGAGCGAACGGAGCAGGAACGCGTGGAGATCGCCTGTGGCGGAGGGGTCGGACGCACAGGAACGGCTCTGGCGCTGCTGGCGGCGTGGGGAGGCGTGCCCGCCGACGCGGCCGTCGGATGGGTGCGCGAGCGCTACCACCGGCGCGCAGTCGAGACACCGGCGCAGAAGAGATGGGTGATCGCGGCCGCGCGAGGGGCGTTCGAGGGCGAACACGCCCCGGAAGGACCGGATCACCGCCTGCCCGGGGCGTAGCAGCACCCGACCCGACGACCAGGGCCGGGTTACTGAGGGGACAACCGCTCAGGAGTCGCGGGATCCCGGATCATCGAGCTTCGGCGGCGTCGGGCTCTGGGGGACCGGCCGCCGATGACCGCACACGGGACACTCGTATCCGCCGGGGATATCGCGCATGGCCACCTCGTCGTGGGGACAGTGCGGTTGCGCCGCAGCGTCGAGATTGACCATGCCGAATGCGTACGCTGCGGACGCGGCTCAGCCGTCCGCGGGGTCCTCGGCGTCGACGGAATCGTCGTCCTCGTTGGGCGGGACGGTGGGCGGTGTGCCCTTGCCGTCCTGAGCGCCGAGATTGTCGTTCTCGGATGCGTCCGGGGACGGCTCCGTGCTGATGTCGTTGCGATCGCTGTCGATGCCCACGGCGACTTCCTCTCCAATGGCCCAAAGGTCGTGTCCCGGGAGCATACGACGCCCGCGGCATCCTGCGTCCGCCCCTTGACAACCCGGATGGGTGTGCGCCTCGACAGCGGTCAGGGCTTGCGCGCCTCGATGAGGTGCCGCGTCGAATGCGCGACGAACGGACCGTCGCGCTCGATGAGGTGATGGAGGTCGCGGAGCCGGTCGCGGTACGCGTCCACCGTGAATCCGGGCACCCACCAGATGACCTTGCGCAGGAGGTAGACGACGGCGGCGACGTCGTGGATCTCGATCCGCAGCGATGCCGTGGTGAGATCGACGATCTCGAGCCCGGCCGCCTCCGCCGCCGCGGCCTCGGCATCCGGACTCCGTCGGTTCCGCGCCTCGGGCTGCGGACCGAGGAAGAACTCGATCAGCTCGAAAGCGCTGGCGGGTCCCACGTGCTGTGCGAAGTAGGTGCCGCCGTGCTGCAGGACCCGTGCGATCTCCTCCCACCAGATCGTGGCGGGGTGCCTGCTCGTGACGAGGTCGAACGCCTCGTCCCCGAACGGAAGCGGCGGCTCATCCGGGTCCGCGACGACGACGACGCCTCGGGTATGCAGCAGACGCGTGGCGCGGGCGATGTTGGGCGGCCAGGACTCCGTGGCCACAGCGACCGCTGGGAATGCAGAGGCCTCGGCGAGCACCTCGCCGCCGCCGGTCTGGATGTCGAGCGACGCCGAAGCGGTCTTCAGTCGGTCGGCGAGCCGGCGCGCATAGCCCCAGGGAGGCCGCTCCTCGGTGGCCCGGCCGTCGAGCCAGGAGAAGTCCCACCCGGAGACGTCCGCCGAGGCGCCGGCGGCGATCAGGTCTTCGAAGGAGTAGGCCATGTTCCGATTCTGGCATCCGAGCTCGACGAACTCACAGGCATCCGTCCTTGTCAAGGGAGTATGCACCGTCGCCGCAGTTGCGAGGCTGGAGCGGACCGCGGAGGAGCGATGCGAACAACGACGGAAGTGATCCACGACCATCTGATGAACCGGCTGGCGGGCGATGTCGAGAAGGACATCCGCAACTATCACGCCGATGTCGTCGAGCTGACCGGCTCGGGAATCTACCGCGGGCACGACGGCGTGCGCAGCTGCGCGCAGGAGCTGGCGAGACTGGTCGGACCCGCGGTGTTCACCTATACCCACACGCTCATCGACGGCGACTTCGCGTATCTGGAGTGGACGGCGCATAACGATGAGGTCCACGTGGGCGACGGCGCCGACAGCTTCGTGGTCCGGGACGGCGCGATTGTCCTGCAGACGATCCATTACACCGTGCTCGCGGCGCAGGAGTGATCTTCCGACCCACTACCCTCGCACTGTGAGGATGCATCCCGGACAGCTGCACGTCGACGAGCAGATCGCGCGGCGGCTCCTCGGCGACCAGTTCCCGCAGTGGCGCGATGAGCCCGTGCGGCATGTCCCCGGTGCGGGCACGGTCAATGCGATCTTCCGGGTGGGCGAGCACCTCTCCGCGCGGTTTCCGCTCGAACCGTCGGACACCGCGGAGCTGAGCGCCCAGCTCACGGCGGAGGCCGCTGCGATGACCGAGTTCGCCGCTGCCTGTCCGGTGCCCGCGCCGGTTCCCGTCGCGCAGGGTGCGCCGGGTGAGGACTATCCGCAGCCGTGGTCGATCCAGTCCTGGGTGCCGGGCGACGTGGCCACGCCGGACGGGCTGGCGCGCTCGGACGTCTTCGCACGGGATCTCGTCGGTCTTCTCGGTGCGCTCCGTGCGGCCGACACGCGCGGTCGACGGTTCCGCGGCTCCGGCCGGGGCGGAGACCTCCGCGACTCCGATGCATGGATCGAGCACTGCCTCGAGCAGAGCATCGATCTGCTCCCCGTGGACGAGTTGCGCCGGCTCTGGATGCTGCTCCGGGACCTCCCGGTATCCGGACCGGACCGCATGACGCACGGCGACCTGACTCCGGCGAACCTGCTCGTGCGCGGCGAGCGCCTGGCCGGGGTGCTGGACACCGGGGGCTTCGCGGCGGCGGACCCCTCTCTCGATCTGGTCGCCGCATGGCACCTCCTGGACGCCGAGGCGCGCGGCATCCTCCGGAGCGGTCTGGACGCGACGGAGATCGAGTGGTGGCGCGGAGCGGCCTGGGCGTTCCAGCAGGCGATGGGCCTGGTCTGGTACTACCGGGAATCCAACCCGGAGATGAGCGCTCTCGGACGCAGCACGCTGCATCGCATCCTCTCCGATCCCGAGATCGCCTCGGGCAGGACTCCGGCCTGATCCGCGTCGGGCTACAGAACGACGTCGCCGTACCCGTCCAGCTCCCGCCAGGCGCCGGGCCGGACTCCTTCGCGCCGCAGGACGTCGGCCTCCCCGAGCACCCCGAGGTCCACGCCGGCCAGATCCGCGATGTCTCCGACCGGCACCTGGAACGTCCGGAACGCCCCGAGCGGGCCAGCGGCGAGCACTCCCTCGCGCACGTCGACGAGCTCGGACTGATCGAGAACGAACCCGGCGGATGCCAATCCTCCAGGGCCGTGCCAGGCCGCGACCTTCCAGAACCGCAGCGGGACCCGGATGCCGCGATACAGCGGGTCGTCCGTGCCGAGCACGGGAGCCGTGAAGACCGACACCCGCTGCGAGGTCGTCTCGGCGTAGTCGAGCACGTGGTCCTCGAGACCCAGCCACAGCTGCTTCGACTGGTTGAACCCGGCGGCCTGGGGAGCCGCATTCGGATAGAAGAAGGTCGCTTCGGTCGCCGCGCGCGCTTCGTCGGGCTCGCCCCAGCCGGGGTCGCGCCGCCGCACCAGATGCCCGCGGTCCAGGTCGTTGCGCGCGTAGATCTCCGGGCCGGTCTGAGCCTCCGCGGCGACGCGCGTATCCAGCCGCCAGTCGCCCGTGCGGGGCACCTCGCGCAGGGACGCCCCGTCGATGTTGACCGCAGTGACGGCCGCGAGCCGGCGGCCGGGATCGAGCAGCACCGAGAAGCGCGGATAGGGGAGATCGATCACGTCGCGGGTCGGCCGCGGCACGACGACCTCGGTATCCAGGAACGCGGGGTCGTAGCCGTCAGCCATGCCTCCATCGTGCCGGATCGCGGCATCCTGCGTACCATGGAAGAGCAGTGCGCTCGCATGCCGCGACCCGGGACGACCCGGATCGTGACATTCGTCCGGGGACGGCCCCGCCTCGAAGGAGACAGCAATGCGACGCCTCATCCCCGCAGGCCTCGTCGGCCCCGCGGAACTCACCCGCATCGGATCCGGATGGGGCGCCTTCGTCGTCCTGCTCCTGATCCATCCGCTTCTGGAAGCGCCCACGCCAGCCGTCGTGCTGATCCTGGCGCTGACCGGGATCGTCGCGGTGATCCTGTTCTGCGCGTTCGGTGTCGTCAAGCAGGCCGAAGCCCTCGCCCACCGCCTCGGCGATCCGTACGGCTCCCTCGTCCTGACGCTGTCGATCGTCCTCATCGAGGTCGTGCTCATCTCCGCCGTGATGCTCGGCCCCGGCGATCACACGACCATCGCCCGCGACTCCGTCATGGCCGTCTCGATGATCATCCTCAACCTCGTCATCGGCCTGTGCCTCCTGGTCGGCGGGCTCCGACACGGCGGACTGCGGCACAACCGCGTGGGCACCTCCGCCTATCTGACGATGCTGATCGTTCTCAGCGCCCTCGCGTTCGGGCTCCCGGCGACGATCGGCGAGAACGGCGCGTTCACGACCGCCCAGGCGATCCCGATCATCCTGCTCACCCTCGCCGTGTACGCCTTCTTCCTGTTCCAGCAGATGGGTGCGCGCGCCGTCGACTTCACCGAACCGGATGCCGCGGCATCCGCATCCTCGAAGCCGGATGCGGATGCGTCCCCGCCGATCGGCGAGATCCTGTCCGCGCATCGTCGCGAGATCATCACGCGACTCGTCCTGCTCGTCGTCACCGTGGTGCCCATCGTGCTGCTCTCGCATGACATGGCGGCGCTGCTCGACGACGGTCTCGGACGCCTCGGGGCCCCTCCCGCGCTGGCCGGCGTGCTGATCGCGGCGATCGTGTTCCTTCCCGAGTCGATCACCTCCGTGCGCGCGGCCCTCGGCGGCGAAGGGCAGCGGGTGAACAACCTCTGCCACGGCGCCCTGGTGTCGACGGTGGGACTCACCATCCCCGCCGTGCTCGTCATCGGCCTGTTCACCGGACAGACCGTCGTGCTCGCCGAGACACCGGCGGACCTGATGCTGCTGGCCGGCACCCTCGTGCTGTCCGTCGCGACGTTCGCGTCGAAGAAGGTCACCGCGCTGCACGGCGCCGCGCACCTGGTGATGTTCGCCGCGTACGTCCTCGTCCTGTTCAGCTGACGGACCCGCTGAGGGCTCTGGTGCCGCGCCGCGGCGGACCCTAGGATGCGGAGCATGGCGGGGCTCCTTCGCGAGGAGACTGCGCGGGCACCGGTGCGGGAACCGGCGCCGTAGCGGTCGTCTCCCGATCTCGCCGTGGTTGGGATCCTCCGCCGCGACGGTCGCGGCGAGAACAGGAGACGGACATGACCGACGTCAGTGCGACCATCGCGGCGGAACCCCTCCCGCCCAGCAGGACGCTCCCCTTTCCGCCGAAGCGGTCGGGAAGCATCGCCGGGCGCACCCTCGCGGATTCGAGCTATGCGCCCCGAGCCCCCGAGCGCCGCCTCGGTGAGGACGCGCCCAACATCCTCGTCATCCTGATCGACGACGCCGGCCCCGCCCTTCCGGCCCCGCTCGGCGGCGCGGTCTCCACACCGACCCTCGAACGCATCCGTGCCGAGGGGATCGGCTTCAACCGCTTCCACACCACCGCGATGTGCTCGCCGACGAGGGCCGCCCTGCTCACCGGACGCAACCATCACCGCGTCGGCAACGGACAGATCGCCGAGCTCGCGAACGACTGGGACGGCTACTCGGGGCACATCCCGAAGTCGAGCGCGACAATGGCCGAGGTGCTGCGCCATTACGGCTACTCGACCGCCGCGTGGGGCAAGTGGCACAACACGCCCGCCGAGGAGACCACGGTCGCGGGCCCCTTCGACCGCTGGCCGACCGGATACGGCTTCGAGTACTTCTACGGCTTCCTCGCGGGCGAGGCCTCGCAGTACGAGCCGAATCTCGTGCGCAACACAACCTCCGTGCTGCCGCCGAAGACGCCCGAGGAGGGCTACCACCTCAGCGAGGACATCGCCGACGACGCGATCGGCTGGCTGCGCGATCACAAGGCGCTCTCACCGGACAAGCCGTTCTTCATGTACTGGGCGACAGGGGCGATCCACGGCCCGCACCACGTCATGAAGGAGTGGGCGGACAAGTACGCGGGCGCCTTCGACGACGGATGGGACGTCTATCGCGAGCGCGCTCTGGAAGGGGCGAAGGCCGCGGGATGGGTGCCGCAGGATGCCGCGCTCACTCCACGCCCGGACAGCCTGCAGGGCTGGGACGAGATCCCGGATCACCAGAAGCCGTTCCAGGCGCGGCTCATGGAGGTGTGCGCCGGTTTCGGCGAGCACGCCGACGTCCAGGCGGGCCGGGTCGTGGACGCGCTCGAGGAGCTCGGGTATGCCGACAACACCCTCGTGGTCTACATCTGGGGGGACAACGGCTCCTCCGGGGAGGGGCAGAACGGCACGATCAGCGAGCTGCTCGCGCAGAACATGATCCCCACCACGATCGACCAGCATCTCGCGGCGCTCGACGAGCTCGGCGGACTCGACGCCCTCGGCACGTCGGCCACGGACAACCAGTACCACGCCGGATGGGCCTGGGCGGGTTCGACGCCGTATCAGGGAATGAAGCTCATGGCCTCGCACCTGGGCGGCACCCGCAATCCGATGTTCCTGCGCTGGCCGTCGCGCATCCCGCACGACCCTGAGCCGCGCACGCAGTTCCACCACGTGATCGACCTCGTGCCGACGGTGTACGAGATCCTCGGCATCACCGCCCCCGAGTCCGTGAACGGGATCCCGCAGGACCGGATCGACGGGACCAGCTTCGTGTACGCCGTCGACGACGCCGGCGCCGAGGGACATCACCGGACGCAGTACTTCGAGATCATGGGCAGCCGGTCGATCTACTCCGACGGCTGGATCGCCTCGGCCACGGGGCCCCGCCTCCCGTGGGTCCCCGGGGCTCCTCCCGGAATCGCGACCTGGACGCCCGATCACGACCCGTGGGAGCTCTATCACCTCGACGAGGACTGGAGCCAGGCGCACGACCTCGCCGGCGAGCAGCCGGAGAAGCTCGCCGAGCTCAAGGAGCTGTTCGCGATCGAAGCCGCCCGCAACGAGGTTCTGCCGGTCGGCGCCGGTCTGTGGGTGCCGGTCTATCACCCGGAGTACCGCATCTCGGTGCCGTACACCGAGTGGGACATGACCGGCGACACCGTGCGAATTCCGGAGTTCTGCGCACCGGCCCTGGGCAACACGCCGAACACGGTGACGATCAGGGCGACCCTGCCGGAACGTGCGAACGGCGTGCTGTACAAGCTCGGCGGCGCCGGCGGCGGGCTGACCCTCTTCCTCGTCGACGGCGTGCTGACCTACGAGTACAACCTGTTCCTCGTGCAGCGCACGAGGATCGCTTCCGCCGAGCCGCTGGCGGCCGGAGAAGTCACGATCGAGGTCGACACCCGCTACGTCGAGACCCGGCCGGGCGGGCCGCTCTCCGTCGCCCTGCGCGTCGACGGTGCCGAGGTGGGCTCCGGTGTCGTGCCGGTCAGCGCCCCGCTGCTGTTCACGGCGAACGACTGCCTCGACATCGGCCGGGCGTACGGAGGAGCGGTCTCGCGCGCGTACGCGGACCGGATGCCCTTCGCTTTCGACGGATCGATCGAGAAGGTGCACATCGCCTATATCGGTTGACCGAGGGCAATGGTTGCTGTTTGGCAACTAAAGGTGTATCGTTGACCCAGATCAACTTTCCTATGCAGGAGCAGACACCTTGACCTCCACCACCACCTCCTCGTCCGAGACGCGCTCGGCACGCGAGGTCTTCACCGCGATCTCCGGCCTCATCGTCGGAATGTTCGTCGCCGTGCTCTCGGGCACGGTCGTGTCGACCTCGATGCCCGTCATCATCGCCGACCTCGGCGGCACGCAGTCCCAGTACACCTGGGTCATCACGGCGAGCCTGCTGGCGACCGCCGTCTCCACCCCGATCTGGGGCAAGCTCGCCGACCTCGTCGACCGCAAGATCCTCATCCAGATCTCGCTGATCCTCTTCACCGTCGGCACCGTCATCGCCGGGTTCTCGACCGACACGAACATGCTCATCGCCGTGCGCGTGATCCAGGGCATCGGCGTCGGCGGGCTCATGTCGCTCGTGATGATCGCCGTCGCCCTCATCATCTCGCCGCGCGAGCGCGGCAAGTACATGGGCGTCGTCGGCGGCATCATGGCCCTCGGCACGATCGGCGGCCCGCTGCTGGGCGGGCTCATCACCGATCTCTGGGGATGGCGCGCGAACTTCTTCGTCGGCGTGCCGTTCGCGATCGTCGCGCTCATCCTGCTGCAGTTCACGCTGCACCTGCCGAAGCCGCAGAAGGCCAAGGTCTCGATCGACTACTTCGGCATCGTGCTGCTCGCGGTCGGCGTCTCGACCCTGCTGATCTGGGTGTCGATGGGCGGCAGCCAGTTCGAGTGGGACTCCGTGACCAGCATCGCCCTCGCCGTGATCGCCGGTGTCGCCATCGTGGCGTTCGTGATCGTCGAGTTCTTCGTCACCGAGCCGATCGTCCCGATGTCGCTCTTCGCCAATCGCACCTTCACGCTCTCGGTGATCGCCTCGATCGCCATCGGTGTCGCGATGTTCGCCACGTCGGTGTTCCTGGCGCAGTACTTCCAGCTCGCCCGCGGTGCGACGCCGACCGAGTCCGGTCTCATGACGATCCCCATGATCGTCGGCCAGATGGGCGCGTCCATCATCATCGGACAGCTGGTGAGCCGCTTCGGCAAGTGGAAGGGCTGGATGCTCGCGGGCTCCGTGCTCACCGTCGTCGGTGTGAGCCTGATGGCCACGCTGCGCTACGACACCCCCTTCGTGCTCGTCGCGGTGTACATGTTCGTGCTCGGGGCCGGCCTCGGCATGGTCATGCAGAACCTCACGCTCATCGTCCAGAACGACACCTCGCCCGCCCAGCTGGGCGCCGCTTCGTCGAACGTCAACTTCTTCCGCACCATCGCCGGAACCATCGGCGTGACGGTCATGGGCTCGATCCTGTCGAGCAGCGTGGCGACGTACATCACCGACGGCCTGTCGGGCTTCACGCCGACCTCGCAGGAGGAGCTCGACGCCCTGCAGCACCTCGCCTCCGGTGATGTGCCGAAGGTCGGGGAGCTGCCCGAGACCATCCGGCAGCTCGTCGAGTCGGCCTACGGCCACGGCATCGCCGACGCGTTCATCCTGGCCGTCCCGCTCGCCGTGATCGGCGTCATCGCGATCGCGTTCATCAAGAACAAGCCGCTGTCGACGAAGAACGCCGCCGAGCAGCTGCGCGAGCAGGCCGAGGAGTCGGTCATCGAGGTGGCCGAGGCTGAGGTCGCGGCATCGCTGAACTCGACCGGAGCGATCCGGATCGACGGGGCGCAGACGGCCACCGGTTCGGTGCGCGTCCTCGAACGCGAGGACCGGGAGCGGGAGCGCTGACATGGTCGCCGCTCCCGCCGCGGCGCCGGGCGACGTCGATGAGGCGCTCGCCGACTTCCAGGGGCATCTGAACCTCATCTTCACGCGGGCCCGCTCGCTCTGGAAGGAGTCCGCCGCGCGGATCCACCCCGAACTGCAGCCGGCCGGCTACAAGCTGCTGACGTTCATCGCCCGCGAGGGCAGCACGAACGCGCACCAGCTCGCCGAGAGGTTCGAGATGGACAAGTCGGTCGTGAGCCGTCAGGTGCGGATGCTGGAGGAGCTCGAGCTCCTCCAGTCCCGCCCCGACGAGAACGACGGGCGACTCCGGGTGCTGACGGCGACACCGGCCGCGTGCGCGGCGCTCGCCGACATCCGCGGCTCCCACGCGCAGCGGTTGCGGACGGCGCTCACCGAGTTGACGCCGGACGAGGTCCGGGTGGCGTCCAAGGTGTTCCGCCTCCTCGCCGAGATCTGAATCCCGCGCCCTCCCGCGCGATCCGGGCCGTGGGAGGGGCGCAGGATCCGTTCGCCGTATGCTGGCGAACATGAGCGACTCCGCCGACCCCGACGCGCCCGCCGAACTCGCGGACGACGCGCTCGACGAGGCCATCGGCCGTGTCGAGCACGAGCTCGGCCGGCTGTTCGCGCGGATCCGCGTGGGCTGGCGGGAAGCCGCGGTGACCGTGCATCCGGATCTGCAGCCGCTGGGGTACCAGGTGCTGACGTCGATCGCGAGCGGCAAGGCGACGTCCGCCGGTGCGATCATCGAGCGACTCCAGACCGACAAGTCCGCCGTGAGCCGGCAGGTGCGCCAGCTCGAGGAGCTCGGGCTGGTCGAGAGCATCCCGGATCCCGGTGACCGCCGCGCACGCGTCCTCGTCGCGACGCCCCTCGCGCAGGAGAGGGTCGCTCTGGCTCGCGCGAACTACGAGGCGCGCATCGGCGACCGGCTGCGGGCGTGGTCGGCGGCCGACCTCGATCACTTCGCCGATCTGCTCGGCGCGCTCTCGCGCTGACGCGGATTCTCAGGTGCGCGGCAGCACCGTGAGCACGCGCTCGATGTGGTCCCGGAACTCGCTCATGTAGTTCGTGAGGAACTCCCGCGTGCTGTCGACCAGCACCTCGCCGTCCTCCGCGAACGTCTCGGGCGAGAAGTGGATGTACGCCTCGGGCGAGGTCATCTGGCGGGCGTTGCAGAAGCTCAGCACGGCGCGCAGGCTCTGCTGGGCGACGGCCGTTCCGATCGCGCCGATCGAAGCGCCGATGACGCCCGCGGGGATGTGATCGAACGAGTTCTGCCCCCAGGGGCGGGATGCCCAGTCGATCGCGTTCTTCAGCGCGCCGGGGATCGACCGGTTGTACTCGGGCGTCACGAACAGCACGGCATCCGACGCCGCGATGGCGTCCTTCAGTGCGAGCGCGGCCGGCGGATAGGCGTCGTCCAGGTCGCGGTTGTACAGCGGGAGGTCGCCGATGGCGATCTCGGTGAAGGCGAGATCGTCCGGAGCGAGCCGGATGAGCGCCTTCGCGAGCGTGCGGTTGATGGATGCCGTCGACAGGCTGCCGACGAAGTAGCCGACCTGGTACGTGGTCATGACGGGTCCCTCCTGTGCGGGTGCGGATGCCTCTCAGCATGCTCCGGTCCGCCGCGACACGGAAGGGGGCGTCAGATCGGCACGTACAGGATGAGCTCGAGATCGGGGAACTCGCTCGGCACGACTCCGTGCTGTTCGTAGGCCGTGAGACCCGCGAGCGGATGCCGGAACGAGCGCTCCCTGGACACGAACCCCTCGACGTCGCGCTCCTGCCAGATCCGCGCGAACTCCTCGGATGCCGCGCTCACACGGGCCACGATGCCGTCCTCCCGCGAGGCGCCCAGCCAACGTCGGGCCTCGGCGCGGAACTCGCCCACGAAGCGCCGGCTCTGCTCTTCCCAGTCCGGCAGCTGCCGTCGCAGCTCACGGTCCGTGAACAGCAGCCAGAGGAGATTGCGGTCTTCGGCATCCAGGCTCTCGATGCGCGGATACAGGTGCGCGTACGCCGTGTTCCAGCCGATGATCGACCAGTCGCCCGCCAGCAGGAACGCCGGGAACGGGAAGGACTCCAGCAGGCGCCGGAGGCGCTCAGGAGCGTGGGACGTCGTCTCGGCGACCGGGGCGATCTCGCCGTGGCCGCCGAGCGTCAGCAGGTACGTCAGCTCGACGGGACGCAGCCCGAACAGGCGCGCGAGCGCCTCGAGCACCTGGCGGGACGGGTTGATGTCGCGCGCCTGCTCGAGCCAGGTGTACCAGGTGACGCTGACGCCCGCGAGCGTCGCCACCTCCTCTCGGCGCAGTCCCTGCACGCGCCCGCGCGGGGCATCCGGGAGGCCGAGGGCCGTGCGATCGAGGCGCGCGCGCCGGTCGCGCAGGAACGCGGCGAGCTCCTCGCGGCGTCGGCGTTCGGCATCCATTCGTTCTCCTGGGTGGTGGTATCACTACCAGTATCACGGCCGTCTGGTGACGACGCCGAATCCGTGGCGCAATGGTGAGATGCCCACCCCCCTTCGCTCTCGCACCATCACCCACGGCCGCAACATGGCCGGCGCCCGCGCACTGCTGCGCGCCGCCGGTGTGAACGGCGCCGACCTGGGACGCAAGCCGATCATCGCGGTCTCGAACAGCTTCACCGAGTTCGTCCCCGGCCACACGCACCTGCAGCCGGTCGGCCGCATCGTCTCGGACGCCATCACGGCCGCCGGCGGCATCCCGCGCGAGTTCAACACGATCGCCGTCGATGACGGCATCGCGATGGGTCATGGCGGGATGCTCTACTCGCTGCCCTCGCGCGATCTGATCGCCGACTCGGTCGAGTACATGGTGAACGCGCACTGCGCCGATGCCCTCATCTGCATCTCGAACTGCGACAAGATCACCCCCGGAATGCTGATGGCGGCCCTCCGCCTGAACATCCCCACCGTGTTCGTGTCCGGCGGTCCGATGGAGTCCGGCCGCGCGACGCTCGTGGACGGCTCGGTCCGCACGCTCGACCTCGTCGACGCGATCTCGGACGCGGTCAACGAGAACATCTCGGATGCCGACATGCAGCGCATCGAAGAGGCGGCCTGCCCGACCTGCGGTTCGTGCTCGGGGATGTTCACCGCGAACTCGATGAACTGCCTGACCGAGGCGATCGGGCTGTCCCTGCCGGGCAACGGCTCGGTGCTCGCCACGCACACGGCCCGCAAGGCGCTGTACGAGGACGCCGGCGCCCTCGTCGTCGACATCGCTCGCCGGTACTACGACGAGGACGACGCGTCGGTGCTGCCGCGCAGCATCGCGACCCCCGCGGCCTTCGGCAACGCCATGGCGCTGGACATCGCGATGGGCGGATCGACGAACACGATCCTGCACCTGCTCGCTGCGGCGCACGAGGCCGGTGTCGAGTTCGGCCTCGACGAGATCGACGCCGTGTCGCGCCGCGTGCCGTGTCTTGCGAAGGTCGCGCCGAACGCCGCGGGCGCCGGGAAGATCTACTACATGGAGGACGTCCACCGCGCCGGCGGCATCCCCGCGATCCTCGGCGA
Source organism: Microbacterium cucumeris (assembly GCF_058349845.2). NCBI lineage: Bacteria > Bacillati > Actinomycetota > Actinomycetes > Micrococcales > Microbacteriaceae > Microbacterium > Microbacterium cucumeris. The sequence goes on along the minus strand of NZ_JBYRIZ020000006.1, from coordinate 220,705 downwards.
GCTGCGTCGCGGAGGCCTGCTCGACGAGGACGTCCACACCGTGCACTCCGCGACCATGGGCGCCTGGCTCGACGAGTGGGACGTCCGCGGGGGCTCGGCGTCCGAGAAGGCGTTCCAGCTGTGGCACGCGGCACCCGGCGGCGTGCGCTCCTCCACGGCGTTCTCGCAGTCCGCGCGGTGGGAGGACCTGGATCTGGACGCCGCGGGCGGCTGCATCCGCGACGTCGCCAACGCGTACTCGCAGGACGGCGGACTCGCCGTGCTGCGCGGCAACATCGCCGTGGACGGCGCGGTCGTGAAGACCGCGGGCGTCGACCCGTCGATCTGGACCTTCTCGGGGCCCGCCGTGGTGTGCGAGTCGCAGGACGAGGCCGTGGCGAAGATCCTCGCGAAGGAGGTCGCCGAGGGCGATGTCGTGGTGATCCGGTACGAGGGCCCCAAGGGTGGGCCGGGCATGCAGGAGATGCTGTACCCGACCTCGTTCCTCAAGGGGCGGGGGCTCGGCAAGAAGTGCGCGCTCATCACCGACGGCCGGTTCTCGGGCGGGACGTCCGGTCTGTCGATCGGGCACGTCTCGCCCGAGGCGGCCTCGGGCGGGATCATCGCCCTCGTCGAGGACGGCGACATCATCACGATCGACATCCCGACGCGCGGCATCACGCTCGAGGTCTCCGAAGAAGAGCTGGAGGCGCGGCGCCGCCGGCTCATCGACGCCGGCGGGTACCGCCCGCGCGACCGGGAGCGCGTGGTGTCGCCGGCCCTTCGCGCGTACGCGGCCATGGCGCTGTCGGCGGACAAGGGAGCCGTGCGCGACGTCGATCGCGTGGAGCGGGCGCTGCGCGAGCAGGAGGCCCGCGAGGCCGACGCGGTCCTGGCGTAACGCTCCGACGCCTTCTGCGACCCCGGGCGGCGGAGTTCTGCGTTCAGGCGCGACAAGCGGTCCTCGGCGATCCCGGTCGAGGGGGCACGACTCACGCGGAGACGGCGAACTCGCTCTGCGTGACGGGGCACTTCAAGGGCAGGCCGGCGGCGACGCGTTCGATCTCGTCGATCGCCTCGCTGCCCAGACGCTGGACCTCGTTGCCGACGGATCCGGCCATGTGCGGCGTGAGCGTCACGTTCGGCAGCGTCCACAGCGGTGAGTCCCCGGGAAGCACATCGGGGTCGGTGACGTCCAGGATCGCATCGATCCGGCCCGTCTCGAGCTCCGCGATCAGGGCGTCCTGATCGACGATCCCGCCGCGCGCGGTGTTGATGAAGACGGCGCCGTCCGGCATCCGGCGCAGGTGCTCGCGTCCGATCATGCCCATCGTCGACGTCAGCAGCGGCGCGTGCACCGACACGACGGCCGACGTCTCGAAAAGCTCGGCGAGATCCACCTTCCGCGCACCCAGGGCAGCCGCATCGGTCTCGGTCAGGTAGGGGTCGTACACGGCCGGCGAGAGATCGAGCGGCCGCAGCATGTTCAGCACACGGCGTCCGATGCGCGAGGCGCCGACGATCCCGACGCGGGTGCCGAAGCCGCCGCCCGCGATCCGATCCACCGGGTATCCGGCTCGCGACGCGCGGAACTCCCTCTCGACACGGAACGTGCGCTTGGCGGCGAGGATGATCATGGCGAGCGTGTACTCGGCCACCGGCCGACCGTTCTGCTCCGCCTGGCTGGACACCGCGATCCCGCGCGCGAAAGCGCGATCGTCGACGAGCGTCTTCACGCTGCCCGCCGCATGCACCAGCGCCCTCAGCCGCGGCGCGCGGTCGACCCAGGTTCCGGACGGCGAGACGGAGCCCCAGCCGGTCAGCACCACGTCGGCCTCGCGCAGCAACGCGTCCGCAGCCGGGGCGTCGAGGTCGCCACCGGCCGGGTTCACCACGACGTCGGCGATCCGCGTCAGCCGCCGCCACTCGGATGCCGTGAACAGCCGGTCGCGCACGGGCGACTCGACGGCGACCAGAAGGCGCGGGCGCCCGGCGTCGACATCGATCATGCTCTCCTCATCCTTCGTGCGGCGAACGAGGTGCGGCACGACTCAACACATTGTGGGCAACGCCGGTGAGCAATGCCAAGGATGATCGTTCGATTGATCAAATCCGATCAACGTGCGACACTTCGGATTCGACAGAGAGGTCCATTCCATGCTCAAAGACGCCAGACAGGCCGCGATCCTCCGCCAATTGAGACTGCGCGGGTCCGTCGCCACCGACGCGCTCGCGACCGAGCTCGGGGTGTCTCCGATCTCGGTGCGACGGGATCTGCGCGACCTCGAGATGCAGGGACAGCTGCGGCGCGTGCACGGGGGTGCGACTGTGCCGCGGCAGTCGGGGCGGGCGGAGGCGGCGCTGGAAGCGGCGGCGCTCGGCCTCAGCCCGGCCAGCGCCCGCCCCAACGCGCCGCTGGCGGTGGTGGGGATGATCGTGCCCGGATCCGAGTACTACTTCGCCGACGTGATCAAGGGCGCCTCCGAGGCGGCGCGCATCGCAGGCATCCGGCTCATCCTCGGCGTGACGCACTACGACAGGCAGAAGGAGCAGGAGATGGTCGCGCACATGACGCACGTGGGTGTGGACGCGCTCATCTGGGCGCCCGCCAAGCACGACCTCACCCTCCCCGGCGTCCGCGAGGTGCTCGCCGATCCCGCGGCGCCCATCATCCTGATGGAGCGCCGCCCAGGGCCCGAACCGGACGCCCCGGAGATCGACAGCGTGCGCACGGATCACGTGCGCGGAGCCGAGCTGGGCATCCGTCACATGCACTCCCTGGGCAAGAGGCGCATAGCGATGCTGACGATCCCGAACGCCACGACGCCCCGGCTGGAGGACGGCTACGCCAAGGCGGTCGAGGAGCTCGGACTCCCCGCGCTGAGCATCGATCTGGGCCTGACGGAGCAGGAGGTCGCGGACTGGGCCGCCACACCCGACCTGTTCGCGGCGCGCTTCCTCGACGCCGCGGACGATCTCGAGGTGGACGGGCTGCTCGTCAACCCGGACATGCACGCCGTCGCGGTCGCGCGCGAGCTCGTGAGCCGCGGAAAAGCCGTGCCGGACGACATCGCGATCGTCGCGTACGACGACGTGATCGCGCACCTGTGCGAAGTGCCGATCTCGGCGGTCGCGCCGCCGCGGTTCGACGTCGGGGCGAACGCCGTGACTCTCGCGCTCCGGCGGATCCGCGCCAGGGCCGAGCAGCGCCCGCTGGCCACGATCCACACGACGCTCGTGCCCCAGGTGACCGTCCGCGATGCCGAGAGCCTGCCCACGGCAACCCTGACCGAGCCCTGGGCGTGAGGCACGACGGACGCCGGATCGACGGGGGAGTGATCGAATCAGATCTTCTTGTTGACCGTACGATCCGTTGTGATCGAACATCATGCGACCGGTTCATTCGGAACCGTGCATCGTCAACGAGGAGGATGGATGCCCGCGATGGTCGACGCGCCCGTGGACGCGCAGACGCCTGATCAGCCGTCGGGCGCCGGTCCGACCGAGCGCCCCGCCGGCCGGCCGCGCCGCCGGCGCATCCCGGTGGGCGCGTACCTCGCGCTCATTCCGATGTTCGTGATCCTCGGCGTGTTCCAGTACTACCCGGCGATCAGCGGGATCTACCACTCGTTCTTCGACTGGAAGCCCGCCGCCGAGTCGATCATGATCGGCTGGGACAACTACGTGAAGATGATGGGCGACACCATCTGGTGGGATTCGTTCCGCAACCTCGGGATCATCTTCGTCTTCGGCGTGCTGACCTGGATCATCCCGCTGTTCGCCGCGGAGCTGCTGGTGTCGCTGCGCGGGCGGCGCGCGCCCTTCGTGTACCGCACGCTGCTGATCGTCCCGATGGCGTTCCCGGGAATCGTCACGGCCCTCGTGTGGCAGTTCTTCTACCACCCCAACAACGGCGTGTTCAACAAGACGCTCGAGGCGCTCGGGCTCGGCGCGCTGGCGCAGAACTGGGTGGGAGACCCGGACATCGCGATGCTCTCGCTGCTGTTCGTGGGCTTCCCGTTCATCGCGGGCCTGCCGTTCCTCATCTTCTACTCCACGCTGCAGAACATCCCGAAGGAGGTGCTCGAGGCGGCCGCTCTGGACGGCGTCGGGCGCCTCGCACGGGTCTGGCGGATCGATCTGCCGCTGATGGCCGGGCAGATCAAGATCCTGTTCTTCCTGGCGATCGTCGGAACCCTGCAGTACGGGTTCACGGCCTACGTCGTCACCGGCGGCGGGCCGGACAACGCCACCGTCGTGCCCATCCTGCGCATCCTCAACGTCGCCTACCAGGGCCAGGACTGGGGGTACGCGGCGGCACTGTCCACCACCCTGTTCGCGATCACGCTGGTGCTCAGCTGCTTCATCGTGTTCTCCCGTCGCCGCGGCGCTCGAGCCGAAGCCTGAGAAGGGAATCCTGTGACCACCGCGATCTCCGCACCCCCGACCGCACCGGACGCCGACACGGCGCCCACCGGCCAGAAGATGCGACGTCCCCGCCCTCAGGTCGGCGTCCACGTCGGCCTGATCATCCTCGTCGCCATCAGCCTGGCGCCGTATCTGTTCATGGTCATCACGTCCTTCAAGGACAACGAGCAGTACTACGAGAGCTTCTGGGCTCCGGCCACGCCGCTGCACTGGGAGAACTACGCCACGGCGTGGCAGCAGGTCCAGCCGTACCTCGTCGCGTCGCTGATCGTCGCCGCGGCATCCGTCATCGGACTGGTCGCCGTCTCCCTGGTTGCCGCGTTCGTCTTCGCCCGATTCCGGTTCCCCGGGCGCAACGCGCTGTTCGCGCTCGTCGCGGCGCTGATGATGGTGCCGTCGATCGCGAGCCTGATCCCGCTGTTCGTGATGATGCGCGACTTCGACATGCTCAACACCTTCGGCGTGCTGATCATCCCGCACATCGCCGGCGGCGCCGTGCTCGGGACGATCCTGATGCGGACCTTCATCGCCGGCATCCCGCAGACGATCTTCGACGCCGCGCAGATCGACGGCGCCTCGCACGTGCGCGTGTTCCTGTCGATCATGATGCCGCTGTCGCTGCCGGTCATCGGCACGGTCGCGCTGGTCACGGTGCAGGGCGTCTGGAACGACTTCTTCTGGCCGCTGCTGACCATCACCGACAACAGCCTGCGCACGGTCTCGGTCGGGCTGCTCTTCTTCCAGGGGCAGACCGGCACCGCGTACGGACCGCTGTTCGCGGGGTATCTCATCGCGAGCCTGCCGCTGCTGCTGCTGTTCGTCTTCTTCTCGAAGTACTTCCTCGCCGGCGTCCAGGGCGGCGTCGCCGGGGCGCACTGACCCACCGCCCGCACCAACCCTGCACTTCACACCCGAATTGATTGGAGACGTTCGATGAAGATCCGTACTCGCACCTGGGCGGGAGCCGCCGGCCTCACCGCCGTGGCACTCGTGGCAGCCGGGTGCAGCGCCCCCGCCGAGGACGGCGACACCGTGACGATCACGCTCGCGGGGCCCAACCAGTGGAACACCCAGTCCGATTCCTTCGGTCCGGCCTGGGAGGACCTGATCGAGCGATTCGAGAAGGCCGAGCCCGGCATCAACGTCGAGACGACGGTGCTGCCGCTGACGGGCTTCGGCGACACCCTGTCCACGCAGCTCGCAGCCGGGACCGCGCCGGAGCTGATCTTCGCCCAGGTCCCGCACGAGAACGAGCAGATCACACCGCTCAACGAGTACCTGGAGCAGCCGAACCCGTACATCGAGGGCAACGAGCGCTGGCTGGACATCTTCGACGACGACTACTTCGGCGAGGCCCAGGCCAACAACGTGGGCGACTTCGAGTTCGTGCCCTTCAACCTCGTGATCGCCGGCATCTTCTACAACAAGGAGATCTTCGACGAGGCGGGTGTCGACGGAGAGATCGAGACCTTCGAGGACCTCATCGGCGCCTGCGAGAAGATCTCCGACGCCGGCTACACGCCCATGGCGATGGACAACGGCTCGCTCGGCGCCGGATGGATCAACGAGACGATCTCCGCGATGCTGTTCGACAAGTACGTCGACGAGTGGAACGTCTACGCCGCCGACGGCAGCGAGGGCACGGCCGAAGTGGTCAGCTGGAAGAGCTTCGCCAGGGCCGTGCTCACCGGAGAGGTGAACGCCGAGACGACGCCCGAGGTCGCCGAGGCCGTCGAGCTCACCAAGAAGGTGTACGACGAGTGCGCGACGCCGAACTGGTCGGGCATCCCCTCCACGGCGACGTTCGTCGGAGCGGACGAGTTCATCTCGGGGCAGGCCGCCATGGCCTGGGGCACCAACTTCGCGACGGGAACGCTCGCGGACGCGGACTGGGAGTGGTCGAGCTTCGCCTTCCCCACGATCACCGAGGAGACCACGCCGCTGTCGAGCGGTGCACCAGCGAAATTCGGCGCGGCGGCCGGCGGCACGAGTTACATGATCCCGGCCACGACCGAGGGCGACCAGCTCGACGCGGCGGTGAAGTTCCTCCAGTTCGTCACGAGCACGGAGGGCGGCCAGCCCTGGCTCGACGGCACCGGCGGGCTCCCCGCGACCGTCGACGCCCAGCCCGCTCCGGGACTCGAGCGTCTCATGGATGGCGAGTGGGCGCAGAAGCGCATGAACCTCAGCATGCGGTCGGACGCGAGCAAGGGCAAGAACATCCTGGAGGGCTACCTGCTCGGCTCCAAGACGCTCGACGAGCAGCTCGCGATCCTGCAGAACGAGTGGACCACGTGGGCGAACGAGCAGGTCGCCAAGTCCGACTGGACGGAGGACTGGACCAAGTAGGCGACGCTGCGAGACGGGGCGGGCGTTCGCGCCCGCCCCGTGAAACCCACGCTTCGAAAACTCGATGAAGAGGACCTCAGAGATGCGCACGAAGACCTTCCGCAGCGGCGCCGCAGCCGTGACGCTCCTCGTCGCGGCGGCGACGCTGACCGCCGCTCCCGCCAGGGCCGACGTCGGAACGACCTACTACGTGGACAACCGCAGCCCCGCCTGCTCGGATGCCGGGCCGGGCACCGATGTCGACGCGCCATGGTGCGGGTTCGGCCCGGTGGCCGAGATCACCCTGGGCGAGGGCGACCGGCTCCTGCTCGCCCGCGGAGCGAGCTTCGCCGAGCAGCTCGTCGTGGACGCACCGCACGGGTCGGCATCCCACCGCGCCGAGATCGGCGCGTACGGCACGGGTGATGCCCCCCGTTTCGTCGCCAACGGCACGAACGCCGCGGTGATCATCCGCAACGCGGATCACACGGTCGTGAGCGACCTCGACATCGGCGGCATCGACGAGTCCCACGGCCGCGGCGTGTTCCACTACGGGATCCGGTTCGACTACACGAGCCTGGGGCACACCGACGCGACGATCGAGCGCATCGACGTGCGCGACAGCAGGACGGTCGGGATCTTCGTGCGCAACACGGCCGATCACGAGCTCGCCGACACGGCGATCGACGGGATCACAGTCCGGGACGTGCAGACCTCGCACAACGCCCACGGCATCGTGTTCGCCAGCCAGGGCAAGCTCGCCAACCCCACCGGGGCAGGGAGCCTGGAGGAGACGGCGAACCGCATCTTCCGCAACGTGCTCGTCGAGGGCCTGCGCCAGAAGGACGACGACAACAACAATCCGCCGCCGGACGAGGTCCAGACGCAGATCGACGCCGGCTGCCCGGACAGCCTGGCGATCTCGGCGGCATCCGACGTGGTGATCCGCGACTCCGTGTTCGACGGCTCCGCCGGATGCCGGACCAAGACCGGCACGGCGGCGCTGTATCTCGGCAGCGTCCGCGACGTGGTCGTCGCCAACAATGTCTTCATCAACACCCCGAACACGCAGAACCCCGACATGGTCGCGATCGACCACGAGGCGCGAACGCACAACGTGATGATCGCCGGGAACTACTTCGCCGACAACTTCGGCGGGGGCATCGAGTACCTCGCGATCCACGGGGCGAACGATTACTCGACCGACAATCAGATCCGCGCCAACACGTTCCTGCGCAACGGGTATCAGAACTACATCCCGTACATCGGCGGCGGCTCGATCGCCCAGGTCGGAAGCGGTCCGGCGCCCGAGTCGTACATCGCCGACAACCTCGCCTTCGAGCCCTACGGTTTCGTGGCGGCTCATCTGGGCGGGACCACGAAGGGTCTGGAACTGGAGAACAACCTGCAGCTCGAGGACGAGGAGTGGGTGAGCCATGCGGCCGCGGACCTCGGAGCGGACGGCAGCGCCTGGAGCCGCCAGCACCGCCCCGGTGGCAGTTGGAAGCACCTCCCCGTGGGGGCCGCGGCGTCGAACGGATCGACTGCTTCCGCGACGGCGTTCACGCTCGAGCCGGGGCGCAATGCGGACGTGGCGGCGGCCTGGACCGCACCGCGCGACGGCGTCGTGGCTCTGCGCGGATATCCGATGGCCATCTCCGGAACATCCGCCGTGCGCGTCACCGTGGACGGCGACGTCATTGCGGAGGCCGAGGTGGATGCGCTCGGCGAGGTCCTGTCGCTCGACGACGTCGCAGTGACCGCCGGACAGGTGGTCCGCTTCGAGGCGCTCGCCGGTGAACAGGCCGTCAGCTGGACGCCGGCGGTGAGCTACGTGAGCGGTCCGAACGAGGACGAGCCGGGAACGTGGCGCTTCACGACGGCCGGCGACGCGCAGGGCTGGACCGCGACCAACGGCCAGACCGTGACCGCCGGGACCCTCACGACGCCGTTCGGCTCCGGGAAGATGTCGCTGACCTCACCGGACGGTCTCGGGCTCGCCCCGGCGGACGCCGTGCGCGTGAGCCTGCAGAACACGAGCGGCGTCCGCACGGGAACGCTGTTCTATCGAGCACCGGGTGAGGAGTTCGGCGCCGAACGGTCGGTGCGGTTCCACATCAATCCCCACGAGGAACGCGGCCTCGCGGCGGGACGCGCGGACGTCGTGATCCCGATCGACACCGAGGGCATGGCGGCGATCGACCAGTTCCGCTTCGATCTCGGAAGCGGGACGGGGCAGCTGACCGTCGGATCGATCGAGCTCATCGAGCAGACCGGGCCGCGCTGGGACTTCGACGCCCCGGAGGGGTGGACCATCAACCCCGACCTGTCGCGCCCCGGCCCCGGCATCCCTGCTGACGACGCGGTCGTCGACGTGGACAACTCGGCGGGCGCGTTCAGCAAGGTCGCCGACATCCGCTGGACGACTCAGCGCCGGCAGACGTTCCAGGTCGAATCGGGCACTCTCGCTCGGGTCGACCTCTGGGCCTACAAGTCCGGAGACCCGCAGGGAGAGCTGTTCGTCACCGTCACCGATCCCGACGGCGAGAAACTGTTCACCGGATCCGTCGCCCCGGACCAGGTGACGGCGTCGGGCGGTTTCGTCAGCATCCACCCCGGACTCACCGGACTCGACCCGGACGCGCTGTACGCGATCGACATCTCCAGCCCGTACACGGTGCCGAACTCCGGAAGCTACGGCGTCGGCTACAACGACCAGGGCCTGTACCCCGCAGGCACCGAGTCGTACAGCATCGACGCCGGCGGGACCTGGAAGTCGGAAGGGTGGCGGGGTCGCAGTCTGCGTTTCCGCACGGCTTCGGCCGAGGAGGTCGCGCAGCGACCCGCGGATGCCGGGTACGCGCCGATCACGGTAGCAGGGGGCGTCGTCTCCGCCACGACCGGCTACGAGCCGGCGCTGCTCTCCCCGGCCGGTCTGGACGTGGACGCCTCGGAGCTGGACACCATCCACATCCGGATGTCGAACCCCGACAACCGGCAGGCGGCCTACCTCCTGTTCAGTACCACGGAGAACCCCGAGTTCGACACCCCGGGGACAGGCGACATCCCGATGAACGAGGACGGCCGTCGAGGCGTGACGATTCCGCTCGTGCCCGGTGCGGACTATGTCGACTACGAGATCGACATGTCCTCGATCCCGGGCTGGAAGGGCACGATCGATCAGATCATGGTGCAGCCGCTGTATCGCTGGAACTATCGGATCGGACCGCAGGACAGCTCCTGGCACGGCGCGATCGGCTGGATCTACCTCGACGAAGGGTCGGACGCGAGATGACCATGACCGGCCAGGCCTCAGCGGTCGAGGTGACGCCGTGGCAGGCGGCGAGGAGCGTCCCTGCCACGGCGGGCATGGTGTCCGAGGTCCTCGAACGCGCCGACGAGGCGGAGCAGGATCCCGCCGGACCCTTGTCGTACGCCGCCTACGCGGCATACGGGCTGACCGGGGAGCGGACCGCGTTCCAGTCGCGGTACCGCCGACGGCGGCAGGAGCTGACGGACCTCGCGCTCGCGGCGCTGGTCGAGCCGGCCCGCAGCACGGATGCGCTCGCCGATGCCATCTGGTCGATCTGTGACGAGTACAGCTGGGCCTTCCCCGCCCACATCGAGGACCTGTTGAGCACGGACCCGCCGGTCGCCCATGCCGAGCAGGTCGACCTGGGAGCTGCCGAGACGGCGGCGGCGCTCGCCGAGATCACGACGCTGCTGGGGCCGCGGCTCCCTGCCCTCGTCGTGCAGAGGGCCCATGCGGAGATCCGTCGCCGGGTGCTGACGCCGTTCGCCGCGCGGGAGCACTGGTGGGAGACGGCGCCGACGAACTGGGCGAGCGTGTGCGCCGGAGGCATCCTGCTCGCCGGGATCCGGATCCTCGGCGCCGAAGAGCTCGCGGCCGTCATCCCGCGCGCGCTCGCCGCGTTCGAGTGCTATCTCAGCGGGTTCGACGAGGACGGCGTGTGCTCCGAGGGCGTCGACTACTGGCATTACGGGTTCAGCTACTTCGCGGCCGCCGCGGAGGCGCTGCGCGAGCACACCGGCGGTGGGATCGACCTGTGGACGGAGCACGGCGACCGGATCGGGCTCATCGCGCGGTTCCCGCAGCGGGTCCGTCTCACGGGCGACGTCGTCGCGTCCTTCGCCGACACGCGTCCGACGGCACGCCTCGATCGAGCGCTGCTGTCGCGCATCTCCCTGCGTGTGCCCGGCGTCGCCGTGCCGCCCGCGCCGGACGTCGTTGTCCAGGGCGACCAGCGCTTCGGCCGGTGGGTGCCGGCATCGCGCGGTCTGCTGTGGAACGCGCCCTCCTCGACGGATGCCGCAGAGGCATCGGGCGCGGAAGCGGAGTTCGCCGAACCGCCCGGCTCGGACTTCCTGCCGCACGCGCAGTGGCTGATCGTGCGCGACGGCCACGGCTCCGCGTTCGCGGCGCGCGGCGGGCACAACGACGAACTGCACAACCACAACGACGTCGGCAGCTTCATCCTGGCCGCCCACGGCGAGGTCCTCCTCGCCGATCCGGGCGTCGGCGTCTACGACCGCGACTACTTCTCCGAGCGGCGTTACGAGAACCCCGCGACCGGCTCGCAGGGCCACAGTGTCCCGCTCATCGATGCGACGACCCAGCGCGGCTGGGCGAGGGATGCCGCAGCGCACGTCGCGCAGATCGAGCACGGGCCGGGGCGCGCGCGATTCGCCATCGAGTACGCGGCGGCGTACGCCGTTCTCGGCCTTCGCGCTCTGAGCCGCCGCTGGACGTACGCGGACCGCGTGCTCCTGATCGAGGACGCCTTCTCGGCGGATCGTCCGATCAGCGTCGTGCTCCGTTTCGTGAGTCCGCTTCCGATCGCGGTGACCGATGCCGGACGCGCCGAGATCGTCGGCGAGCGCACGCGGGCGGTGCTGTGCTTCCCGGCATCCGTCACCGCCGACGTCGGCGTCTTCGGCACCGAGCGCGGCCTCGTCCGCGCGGTGCATCACCTCGACCTGACCCTCGCGCCGTCCGACGCGGCCGAGGTGCGCACCGAGATCCGCCTGTCCGACCTGCCCTCCTGATTGCGAACGAGAGAGATCGCCATGGCGTCTGCCGCCTCCGACACCCTGATCGCGTTCGACGTGCGCGTCGACGAGCTGTCCCGCGAGGGCGGCGGCGTGCGCAGCGGGGTCGTCGCCCCCGACGGGCGCGTCCTCGACGCGAACCGCTGGCATCTCACGATCGACGGTGCGCCGCATCCGGTCGTGTCGGCCGAGCTGCTGCCGCAGCGCTACCCGGTCGCGGAATGGGACGACGCGGTGCGCGCCGTCCGCGACGCCGGATGCACGACCGTGAGCTCCTACGTGTTCTGGAGCCTCATCGAGCCCGAGCCCGGCCGGTTCGACTTCACCGGCGCGAACGACATCCGCCGGTTCGCCGAGATCTGCGCCCGGTACGGACTGGCCTTCCTGCCGCGGATCGGGCCGTTCAACAACTCCGAGTACCTCGTCGGCGGGCTGCCGCCCTGGCTGTTCGGCATGCCCGTGGTGGAGCGCTCGAACGACCCGGGCTATCTGCGGCTCGTTCGCCGCTACTTCCGAGCGGTCTCCGAGCAGCTGCGCGGGATGTACTTCGCAGACGGCGGTCCGATCGAGATCGTCCAGCTGGAGAACGAGCTGTCGCACGCGCCGAACGACTGGGGCACGCTGTTCGGGTACACGGCATCCGAGCATCGGGGCCCCGTGGGCGAGGAGTTCACGGCGCACATGTCGGCGCTGCGGGCGATCGCGCGGGAGGAGGGCATCACCCCTGTCTTCTTCTCGATGACGGGATGGGGCACGGCCGGCGAGGTCCCCGAAGGGGAGTTCCTGCCGACCTACGGCGGTTACATGGATCTCCACCATCGGCCGGGACCGAACTTCCGGATGACGACGTTCGCTCCGGGGGCGTATCCCTACCGCGGGCGGTACCCCGTGGCGTTCTGCGAGCTCGGCACCGGCTCACCGCATCGCGCCGCGTACCGCTCGCGCACGCCGGCCGACATGACCGTGACGACCGCGATGACGCCGATAGGGTCGACGGAATCGATCCATCTCGGCTACTACCTCTTCCATGGCGGCACCAATCCGGTGCGAGGGGACGGCTTCGGCTGGACGCCGAAGGAGCCGTCCTTCACGCTGCGCTCCTACGACTTCTGGGCGCCGGTGAGCGAGTTCGGCGAGCGGCGCGAGGCGTACTACGCGCTGACCCCGGTGAACCACCTCATCCGCGAGTTCGGTCGCGATCTCGCTCTCCTGCCGGTCGTGGACCCCGCGGATCCGGTCCGCATCCCGGACGAGGACCGCCTGCGCACCGTCGTCCGCGGGGCCGGGGATCGCGGTTTCCTCTTCCTCAGCAACTTCGGCAACAACACCCCGCTGTCGCCGCGCACGGACGTGCGGGTGCGGGTTCGCCGCAGACACGACGAGATCGAGGTGCCCCGTCACGTGCGCCTGGACGTGCGGACCGGCGGGAACCTGGTGCTGCCTTTCGGGCTGGATCTCGGAGCGGGCCTCACCCTGATCTCATCGACGACGCAGCCGCTCGCCCGGCTCGGGACCGAAGAGCGTCCGGTGGTCGTGTTCGCGGCCTCGCAGGACGCGACCGAGTACGCCATCGGCGGTGCGACGCCCGATCAGGTGACAGCATCGCCGGATGCCGAGGTGCGCGCGGAACCCGACGGCGTGTCCGTGATGGCTCCGGCCGGCGGATCCTTCACCGTGGCGGGGGAGCACGGCGAGGTGAGAATCGTCACGCTCACGTGGTCGGAGGCGGAGCACGCCCAGGTCGCGGGAGCCGGTGCGCAGCGGAGGCTCGTCACCTCGGCCGATCACTTCACGCTCGACGAGGACGCGATCACCGTCTGGCGACTGCGCGCACTGGGCGAGCCGGACGCCGCACAGGCGTCGGTGCGCGTGGTGTCCGCCCGAGAGGACGAGGTCGTCGGCGTCGAGCTCCCCGCGCCGGCCGGCCGCTCCGCCGTGCAGGTGGAGGCCCTGTCGCCGAGCCGGGCCGTCCTGCGCGCCGATGAGGACGCCGTGCCCCTCGCCGACCTGTGGGCCGACATCGCGTACAGCGGGGACCTGTGCCGCATCTTCGACGCGAGCACCGGTCTCCTCGAAGCGGACGACTTCCGCAGCGGGCCGTCATGGCGCGTCAAGGTCGGGCGCTTCGCCGCGGTCGGGCGCGACGGACTGCAGGTGCGCGTCGAGCCGGTGGCGACGAAGGAGGCGGTGGACGACCCGGACGGCATCCTGCTCGACAGCGCACTGCGCACCGACGGGATCGCCGCGGTCGACGGGATCGATCTTCTGCAGCAGGTCCGCCGGACCGTCGTCCTGCCCAGGCCGGCGTCCTTCGATTGACCGTCCTGCCCGGACTGGGTTACTCTTCTGACGTGTCCCTGACCTGTCGTTGTTGTCGCTGAGCCTCCGCTCCGCTTCATCGACCCCAGATCATCCGCGCCGTCGGCGCTCTCCTGTCAGGACCCTCCCGTGCGTTACGCCAACCACATCGCCGAACTCGTCGGCTACACCCCGCTCGTCAAGCTCAACGCCGTCACCGCCGGCATCCGCGCCACCGTCCTCGCCAAGGTCGAGTACTTCAACCCCGGCGGGTCGGCGAAGGATCGCATCGCGGCATCCATCATCAACGCCGCCGAACGCGACGGACACCTCAAACCGGGTGGCACGATCGTGGAGGCGACGAGCGGGAACACCGGTGTCGGACTCGCACTGATCGCCCTGCAGCGCGGGTACCGCATGGTGTTCGTGGTGCCGGACAAGTTCGAGGGCGCGAAGGTGGCGACGCTGCGCGCCTACGGCGCCGAGGTCGTCGTGACGCCCACGAACGTCGAGCCGAGCGACCCGCGCTCCTACTACAGCGTGGCCGCGCGGTTGGCGGCCGAGATCCCGGGCGCCTTCAACCCGAACCAGTTCGCGAACCAGAACGGGCCGCAGGGGCACTTCGAGACCACCGGACCCGAGATCTGGGCCGACACCGACGGCAGGGTCACCCACTTCGTCGCGGGCATCGGCACGGGCGGCACGATCAGCGGGACGGGGCGCTTCCTCAAGCAGCAGAGCGCCGGGCGCGTGCAGGTCATCGGCGCCGATCCGGAGGGATCGATCTATTCCGGCGGGCCGATCCACGGCTACCTCGTCGAGGGGGTCGGCGAGGACTTCCTCCCCGACACGTTCGATGCGTCGGTGGTCGACGGGTACGAGCGGATCTCGGACGCCGAGTCCTTCGCCATGACCCGTCGCCTGGCCGCCGAGGAGGGACTGTTCGTCGGAGGTTCCAGCGGCATGGCCGTCGTCGCGGCCCTCCGGGTCGCCGAGGACCTCACCGAGGACGACGTGGTGGTGGTCCTGCTGCCGGATCACGGACGGGGCTACCTCGACAAGCTCTACGACGACGCCTGGCTCGCCGCGCGCGGCCTGGCCGTCCCGGAGCACCGCAGCTCGCCCGCGGTCGAGGAGATCACGACTCTGCTGTCGTGACGCGAGCCCGGCTGACGCCGCGCACCTCGTCGGCTAGGGTCGGGACCATGGACGCCGCAACGATGCCCTCCCGACGGCCGAAGCGCGAGGCGTTCGGCTCGCGCAACGTGTTCATCCTCTCGGCGATCGGATCCGCCGTGGGCCTGGGCAACATCTGGCGCTTCCCGTACGTCGCGTACGAGGGCGGCGGCGGTGCCTTCCTCATCCCGTACCTGTGCGCACTGCTGACCGCCGGCATCCCGCTGCTCTTCTTCGACTACGCCATCGGGCACCGCTTCCGCGGATCCGCGCCGCTCGCGTTCCGGCGGATGCATCGCGCCGCCGAGCCGCTCGGGTGGTGGCAGGTGCTCATCTGCGTGGTCATCGCCGCGTACTACGCCGTCATCATCGCGTGGGCCGCGATGTACACCTGGTTCTCGGCGCAGCTGAGCTGGGGACCCGGCAACGAGGAGGCCTTCTTCGGCGTCGAC
Source organism: Microbacterium cucumeris (assembly GCF_058349845.2). NCBI lineage: Bacteria > Bacillati > Actinomycetota > Actinomycetes > Micrococcales > Microbacteriaceae > Microbacterium > Microbacterium cucumeris. The sequence goes on along the minus strand of NZ_JBYRIZ020000006.1, from coordinate 204,974 downwards.
TTCCTGCAGTCGGAGAACGTGGCCGACGTGGGCCTGTCGACGACCTTCGTGCCGCAGGTCGGCATCCCGCTCGCCGTGGTGTGGGTGTGCGTCGTCGTGATCATGGCGCTCGGCGTCAAGCGCGGCATCGGCCTCGCCAACACCGTGCTCATGCCGCTGCTGACCGTCATGTTCGCGATCCTCGTCGTGCAGTCGCTGTTCCTGCCGGGGGCCATGGACGGGCTGAACGCCTTCTTCACGCCGAACTGGCAGGCGCTCGCCGACCCGGCGGTCTGGGCGTCCGCGTACGGCCACATCTTCTTCTCGCTGTCGGTCGCCTTCGGCATCATGGTGACCTATTCGTCGTACCTCAAGCGCCGCACCGATCTCACCGGATCCGGCCTCGTGGTCGGCTTCGCCAATTCCGGCTTCGAGATCCTCGCCGGCATCGGCGTGTTCGCGGCACTCGGGTTCATGGCGCAGGCGCAGGGCGCGGAGGTCGCGGGCGTCGCCTCCTCCGGGATCGGGCTCGCGTTCGTCGCCTTCCCGACGATCGTCTCGCAGGCCACCGGCGGCTCGATCATCGGCGTGCTGTTCTTCGGCGCCCTCGTCTTCGCCGGCGTCACCTCGATGATCTCGATCCTGGAGGTGATCGTGGCGGCACTGCAGGACAAGCTGGGCTGGGGACGCGTGCGCACCACGCTCACGGTGACGATCCCGCTCGCGCTCATCTCGATGGCGCTGTTCTCCACGACCACGGCGCTGACGGTGCTGGACACCACGGATGCCTTCGTCAACGCCTTCGGGATCATGGCGGTCGCACTGGTCGCCGTGATCGTGGTGGCGTGGCTCCTGCACCGGCTGCCCCAACTGCAGGAGCATCTCAACCGGCGCTCGAGCTTCCGCGTCGGGATCCTCTGGCGACTGCTCGTCGCGGTGCTCGCACCGCTCGTGCTCGGATACCTGTTCGTGACCGGTTTGATCGAGAATATCGCCGAGCCGTACAGCGGGTATCCGATCTGGTTCCTCGGGGTCTTCGGCTGGGGGATGGTCGTCGCACTGGTCGTGCTCGCGATCCTGCTCTCGCTGGTGCCGTGGAGCAGGCGCTCGCACGCCAAGGACGATCCGGAGTACGACGAGTTCCTCGTCGAGGAGCGGTACGAGCCGGATGCCGAGACCGGCGCCGTGCATCTGCCGGCGGCGCAGAAGGGAGCGGGCGCATGACCGCGGCGGCCGTCATCATGATGATCATCGCGATGGTCACGGTCTGGGGCGGGCTTGTGGCCGCCATCGTGAACCTCGCGCGGCACCCGGAGGTCGCCGACACGGAGCCGGAGGCTCCGCCGGTCGAGCTCTGAGGCCCGACCGGCGGGTGGCGTTCAGTCGGCCTGGACGAGGATCTTCGCGCCCGCGCCTCCGCGCAGCGCGTGGATCGCGTCGACGACGCCGTCGAGCGGGACCTCCTGGACCCACCCCGTCGTGTCATAGACGCCGGCGGCCATCGCCGCGATGACCGCGTCGAAGTCCTCGGGCAGATAGGCGAGCGCTCCGGCGATCTCGGTCTCGGCCATGACCAACTGGGTGGGCAGGAACTCCATCGGGCGCTCGTGGATCGCGACGACGACGACCCGGCCACCGGGCGTCAGGTTCGCGAGAGCCGAGGTGATCGCGGGTCCCGCGCCGGCCGCGTCGAACGCAGCGTCCACGCCCGTGCCGCCGGTGAGGTCGGTGACCGCGGCCGCGAGGTCCTCATTCACCGGGTCGACGACGGTCGCGCCGAGCGCCGAGATGATGGCGCGACGGTCGGCCGAGGGCTCCGACACGAGCACCTTATCGATCCCGCGGGCCTTGAGCGCGAACCAGACGCCGATGCCGATCGGGCCGGCTCCGGCGATGAGCGCGGTCTGTCCGGCCTCGAGGTTCGCGCGCGAGACCGCGTGCCACGCGACGGACATCGGCTCGACGAGGGCGCCCATGCGCAGGTCGACGTTGTCGGGCAGGACGTGCAGCTTCGCGGCATCCACCGTGGTGAAGGCGGCCATGCCGCCGCCGTGCGAGCTCAGCCCATGGAAGCCGATCTTCTGGCACGCGTTGAACATGCCCTTGCGGCACGCCGGGCACTCGCCGCAGTAGTAGATCGGCCAGACGGCGACGCGGTCGCCGACCTTCACATCAGTCACCCCCTCGCCGAGCTCCACGACGGTGCCGGAGAACTCGTGCCCGAGGATCTGCGGGAGCGTCGAGCCGGTCACGGGATGCGGGTGGTCGAAATCGAGCCCCGCCGCCTCCGGCGAGTAGTACACGTGCAGGTCGGACCCGCAGATGCCGGCGAACGCGTTGCGCAGCTTCACCTGTCCTGGGCCGGGGGACGGCTCCTCGACCTCCTCGACCCGCAGGTCCTCCTGGGCGTGGAACACCGCAGCCTTCATCGTTCTCTCCTTTCTCGAGTGGCCGGGTTCGCCAGCCACCATTCGGATGACGCCGCGAGGATCAGCTCGACGGCGCGGTCGATGTCGTCGTCCTCCTGGCGCAGCCATTCCTCGATCGCACCGACGGTGCCGGCGGCCGCGTAGGCGATCGCAAGTCGCAGAGCCGCGTCGTCGTCGACGAAGGCCGCAGGCAGGATGCCGGGGTGCAGCCGGGTCCACAGCTCCAGTCCCGAGCGGATCGAGCTCTCCAGAGTGCTGCGGACGGGGGCGGCGAGCGACGGGCGCATGGCGCCGCGGTAGACGGCGGCACGCCGGTGCACGTGGCCGATGAGCGCGCGCTCGCCGTCGCCGATCGCGTCGGTCTCGGGCAGCACCTGCATCACCTCGGCGATCTCGGCCGCGAGTGCGTCCGCGAGCAGGTCGGCCGGGCTGTCGGCGTGACGGTAGAACGTGTCGCGCGTGACGCCCGCCTCGCGGCAGATGGCGGACACGCTCACCTCGGTGATCGGCACCAGGGAGGCGAGAGTCAGGACGGCCCTGCGAAGGCTTTCCCGCGAACGTCGCGCCCGTGCGTCCATGAGGACAGTCTATCCGACATGTGTCAGATAGGACGGGGAGTCTCGGGATCCGCCTCCGGAGCCGGACGGCGGATCCCGATCCACGAGACCACGCCGCCGACCGCGAACAGCGCGGCTGTCACCCAGGCTGCGCTGTGGAATCCGTCCAGGTCGAGCGCGCCTCCGACGATCGTCGAGAGCATCGCGACGACGAGCAGTCCCGCGACGCGCGAGACGGCGTTGTTGATGGCCGACGCGATCCCGCTGCGGCGCTCGTCGATCGCGCCGAGGATGGCGGTCGTCAGTGGTGCGACGGTGAGCGAGAGCCCGAGGCCCATCACGATCATGGCGGGGAGCACCTGCCACCAGTAGTCGAAATCCGCGGAGACCGTCAGGAGGAGCAGGGCGCCGAGCGCCATGATCAGCGGGCCCAGCGTCATGAACAGCCGCGCACCGAGCCGCCCCGCCCATGCTCCGGCGCGCGAGCTGATCAGGATCATGAGGATCGTCATCGGCAGGCTCGCCAGGCCGGCAGCGGTCGCACCCAGCCCGGCGCCCTGCTGCAGATACACGCCGATCACGAACCCGTTCAGCGACAAGGCCGCATAGACGAAGAGCGTCGCGAGGTTGCCCCAGCCGAAGTTGCGGATGCGGAACAGCGACAGCGGCATCATCGAGTTCTCCGTGCTCTGGCGTCCGAGGAACAGCCCGAACAGCAGGATGCCGAGGACGGCCGGGATCCAGATGCCGGGAGCGGACCATCCGAGGTTCGGCTGCTCGATCAGGGCGAACACGATTCCGCCGAGGCCGGCCGCGCACAGGATGCCGCCGAGCCAGTCGACCCTCGCGCCCTTGGGGTGCTCCGGCAGCTGCAGTCGGGCCAGGAGCACGAGGGTCACCGCGATCGGCAGTACGTTGATGAGGAAGACGAACCGCCAGGACAGGTAGTCGACGAAAAGACCGCCCAGCAGGGGTCCGACCAGCTGCGCCGAGGTGGTGAACGCCGTCCACACTCCGATGCCTCGGGCCTGGATCTCGCCGCGCATGGTCGCGGTGATGAGTGCCAGCGAGCTCGGCACGAGCAGGGCTCCGGCGGCCCCCTGGGCCGCGCGCGCGATGATGAGCATGACGGGGTCGAAGGCGATGCCCACGACGACGGACGCGATGCCGAAGCCGATGAGGCCGATGCGCATCACGAACACGCGACCGTAGGCGTCGGAGACCGAGCCGGCCAGCAGGATCAGGGCGCTCAAGGTGATGAGGTACGCGTCGACGACCCACTGCTGCGTCGTCAGTCCTCCGCCGAGCTCTTCGCTGATCGCGGGCAGCGCCACCGTCGCCACCGTGCCGTCGAGGAACGTCACGAATGAGGCGAGCACGGCGATGGCGATAACCAGGCGCTGGGTCGTGGAGAGGGAGGCCGAGGTCACAGGCCGAGACTACGCCCGAGCCGGCGGTTCCCGGCCGATGGTGCGCGAGTTCGCATGAGGGGAGCGCTCGAGAGGGGAAAATAGAACAAAGTATCGACACAAGCGGATGATCGGAGTATGCTGATTCGTATGAATCATCCCCTCGAAGCCCTCGTTGCGGCAGTCGACGCCGCGCGCACGGTGTGGGGCGATGCGGCGGACGCGTCCTCGCTGACCGGGTCCGCGCTGGTGGCGGTCAGCGACGCGTTGGGGGTCGTGCACCGGCTGACGGATGCGGCGCACTCCGAGATCGCCGCGCGCATCGCCGAGGAGTCGCGCACGGAGCTCGGAGCCGAGTCGTTGGCCCGGCAGCACGGGTTCCGGAACGCGGCCCTGCTGGTCGCGGCGGGTACGGGCGGATCCACCGGTGACGCCTCGCGGCTGGTGAAGGTCGGCGAGGCGACGGTGCCGCGGTCGACGTTCGGTGGCGGCGCGGCTCCTGCCCGTCATCCGCATGTCGCGGAAGCCGTCCGCAGCGGTCGGCTCGGGGCTCAGGCTGCGGCGAGGATCGTCGCGATGCTGGATCGCGTAGCCATGGCCGCGGGGCTGGAGCGGATGCTGGAGGGCGAGCGCCTGCTCGCCGAACAGGCGCCGGGGTTGAGCCTCGATCAGGTGGCGAAGCTCGTCGCCCGCGTGGAGGCCTGGCTGGATCCCGACGGCGTCGAGCCGCGTGAGGGTGACGTCCGGGCGCAGGAGTCCGTCACGATGTTCGAGCGGGACGGTGCTCTGCACCTCACCGCTGTGCTCAGCGCGTCGCGCGGTGCGCAGGTGAAGACCGCGCTCGACGTATTCGTCTCGGCGCAGTTCGCGGCGGCGTCGGATGGCGCGGGGACCGCCGAAGCGCCGGCCGAGGACCGCCGGACTGTGTCGCAGCTGCGCGCGGATGCGCTGGTCGCCTTCGCCGAGCATGTGCTCGGCTGCGCGCAGCGCGATGTGCCGTTGAACGGGGCGCGCGTCGTGGTCAGGATCGACCTCGCGCAGCTGGAGTCCGGCGTCGGATCCGCGACGATCGACGGCATCGATCAGCCGATCAGCGTCGCCGAGGCGCGGCGGCTGGCGGCCGGGGGCGGAATCATCCCCTGGGTGTGCGGTGGCGACGGCGAGATCCTGGACTGGGGGCGTGAGAAGAGGCTCTTCACCCTCGCGCAGCGACTGGCGCTCGCCGAGCGCGACGGCGGCTGCGCCATGTGCGGATTGCCGCCGTCGATGACGAAAGCGCACCACCTGCGCTGGTGGAACCGCGACGCGGGTCCGACCGATCTCGCCAACGGCGTGCTGCTGTGCGAGTCGTGTCACCATCGGATCCACGACAACGGCTGGGAGATCCGCGTCGACGGGGCCGGAGTGCAGGCGAAGGTGTGGTTCATCCCGCCTCCGCACGTCGACTCCGATCGCACCCCGCGCCTGGGCGGGCGGGCCCGATACGACCTCGCCGTCTGAGGCGGTGCGTTCCGGGTGACCGGCGAGCCCGCCGCGGTGGGGATCCGGCCCGGCGCGTTCGGGTGGGGGAGCGCCCCCGCGGCGGGTCTGTCACGAGAGGTCCCGACGGCGCGTCCGATTGCGCGGCGGGGTCTGTTACGAGATGTCCCACGCCGCGCGTTCGGGTGTCCGTGGCCGGAGAGCCGCGGCGGGGATCGTGGGTCGACATGGATGGTGATCATGAGCCTGCATGGCTTGCAATCATGAGCCGCCGCGTGCGATCCCGAACCGGATTCCCCATCGACGCGCGGAGCGCCGAGGGTTACTCTGGCGTCAGGCGGGTCTCCTGCCCGCTTCTCACCGGCGAGAGCCGCGACGACGAGCGAGGTATGAGATGGACTCGATGATGATGGGCGCCATGTCGAAGGACATGATGTCGATGCCCGGCATGGAGATGATGGACATGTCCGTCATGCAGGCCTGCATGGACGCGTGCTCCGCCTGCGAGCAGGCCTGTACGGTCTGTTCGACGCAGATGATGGACTGCTCCCCGGCCTGCATGAACTGCGCCGACATGTGCAACACGATGATGCGCTCGATGATGCGGATGCAGGGCATGGCGCCGGCGACCATGATGGCCATGCTCGACGCGTGCATCGCCATGTGCCAGATGTGCATGGACGCCTGCATGGAGCACGCCGAGCACAGCGAGGTCTGCCGGATGTGCGCTCAGTCGTGCCAGGCCTGCATGGATGCGTGCGTGGCGATGAAGAACATGATGATGTCGGCGGCCTGAGCCCCGACGGGATCACACCGTCGCGACGTTGAACTGCACGCGGCCGACCGCGAGCACGTGGTAGCGGCTGTGCAGGGCCACCGGCGTGCCGACGCCGGCCTCGAGCGCGGCCCCCGACCCGTTCCACAGCGCGTGCGCCGCTCCCTCGAGGTCTCGCACGACGAGGGCACCGGTCACGGCATCCGCGGACTCGACGATCCCGTCGATCCACTCGGCCGGGGTCGCGGAGGCGAGACGGGCCTGGATGAGGTGCAGCGCGTGTCCGGGCGCGAACGAGGAGCAGACGTCACCGTGGTCGCACATGCACGCCGCACGCTCACGCACCTGAAGGGGCGAGAAGGCGGGCTGCGGGGTGGACACGATGATCTCCTGTCGGTCGAGGCGTTCCCGCAAGAGTAGGTCGCCTCCGCGTGGACGAGAAGCCGCCGCGACACGCGGCGAAACAATGCTGCGTGACCCGCCTCCGCCTGGCGCCGCCCTCAGTGCGGGGCGTGCGCCGCGAGCGCCTCCGCCAGCGCATCCCGCACAGCGCCCACCCGCGCGCTGTCGCGCGACGACGCCCGCGTCGCGGCGAAGATCTCCCGCACGGGAGAACCGGGCAGGTCCAGCAGTCGGACGCTGGCATGGTCGCCGGTCCAGATCAGATCCGGCAGCAGCGCGACCGCGTGCCCGGCAGCCACCAGTCGCGCGTGCGCGACGAGATCGGTCGCCTCGTATCGCACGTCCGGCTCGAACCCCGCCGCACGGCACTGCTGCACGGCCCACTGCCTGACGGCCGCACCCTCGGGCTCCAGCACCCAGGCGCGATCGCGCAGGTCGGCGAGCCCGCGCGCGCGATCGCCGCGCGGCAACGCGACGCGGACGGGGTCGCGCCCGAGCAGCGTGCGCTCGATCCCCTCGCTCACCGGACGCGTGTATCCCGGATACTGCTCGGCGACCACGAGGTCGAAGCCCCGTGCCTGCAGTTCGAACAGCCCGACCTCGGGGGCCATCTCGCGCATCTCGACGCGCAGTCGGGGCATCCGCTCCGACAGGATCGTCAGCGCAGGCGGCACGAGGGCCTCCGCGGCGGTCGGCATGACCGCGATGCGCACGACGGCGGAAGAGTCCGCGGAGCTCGACAGTTCGGCACGCGCCGCCTCGTCCAGTTCCAGAGCACGCGCGGCGTGCGCCGCGAGCAGCCGTCCCTGCGCCGTCAGCCGGACCCGCCGGCCGTCCGGCTCGAGCAACGCGACACCGGCCTCGCGTTCCAGCTGCGCGAGCTGCTGCGACACGGTGGACGGGCTGTACGACAGCGCCGCGGCCACCTCGGCGATCGTCCCCCGCAGGGCGAACTCGTGCAGCAAACGCAGCCGCCTCAACTCGAACATCGCCCCTCCGCAGGCCGCTCATCCGATCATCGCAAAACCCGAACGATATCTATCGTAAACCTGCGCTTTTCATGATCAATGCGTCGGCGCACACTGGGAGCAGCACGCGCGATCCCTCGCGCTCTCGAGTGAGGATGCCCGATGACCCCGTCCGCCCAGACCAGCCCCGCCGCGACCGACCTCGCCGACCTCGCCGACGACGCCGTCGCGCTCGTCCGCCAGTGGCTCGTCGAGAGCCGTGAGATCCCGGTGGATGCCGCGGGGCAGCGCCTCGCCGGCGTGCTGCGCGATCCGCACGGCCTGGACTTCACGGTCGGGTTCGTCGACGGCGTGGTCCGCCCCGAGGACACCCGGGTCGCGGCGCGCAGACTCGCCGAGCTCGTCCCGCTCACCCCGCGGTTCCTCCCCGCCCCGATGCGTGCGGCGATCGGTCTCGGCGGCGCGACCTCCACGATGCTCCCCGGCATCGTCGTGCCCGCCGCCCGCGTCGTGCTGCGCCAGATGGTCCGACACCTCATCGTGGACGCGCGGGATGAGAAGCTCGGTACCGCCATCGCGCACATCCGCGAGACCCAGGGCGTGAAACTCAACGTCAACCTGCTGGGAGAAGCGATCCTCGGCCGCGACGAGGCGTCGCGACGTCTCGAGGGCACGCGCCGGCTGATCGAGCGCGACGACGTCGACTACGTCTCCATCAAGGTGTCCTCGACGGTCGCGCCGCACAGCCCGTGGGCGTTCGACGAGGCGGTCGCGCACGCGACAGAGGCCCTGCGCCCGCTGTACGAGCTCGCGGCGCGCAGCGGCACGTTCATCAACCTCGACATGGAGGAGTACAAGGACCTCGACCTGACGATCGCCGTGTTCACCGGCATCCTGGACCGTCCGGAGTTCCGTGGGCTCGAAGCCGGCATCGTGCTCCAGGCGTACCTGCCCGACGCCCTGGCCGCGATGACGCGCCTGCAGGGCTGGGCCGCCGCCCGCACGGCCGACGGCGGTGCGCCGATCAAGGTCCGCGTCGTCAAGGGCGCGAACCTGCCGATGGAGACCGTGGATGCCGAGACCCACGGCTGGCCGCTGGCGACGTGGTCGAGCAAGCAGGAATCGGACGCCTCCTACAAGGCGGTGCTCGAGTACGCGCTGCGCCCCGAGCACATCGGCAGCGTGCGGATCGGCGTGGCCGGGCACAACCTGTTCGACATCGCCCTCGCCTGGCTGCTCGCGAAGCGTCGCGGAGTGACCGAGGGGATCGAGTTCGAGATGCTGCTCGGCATGGCCGCCGCCCAGGCGCAGGTCGTCAAGCGCACGGTCGGCTCCCTCCTGCTCTACACGCCGGTCGTGCACCCCGACGAGTTCGACGTGGCGATCGCGTATCTGATCCGCAGACTCGAAGAGGGCGCATCGCAGGAGAACTTCATGTCCGCCGTGTTCGACCTGGACGAGGATCCGGCCTTGTTCGACCGCGAGAAGGAGCGGTTCCTCGCGTCCGTGCGCAGCATCCCGACGGGGATCCCCGCACCGAATCGCACGCAGAACAGGCAGCTGCCCGCCGAGCCGGCATCGACGGCGGGCTTCGACAACACCCCGGACACCGACCCCTCGCTGGCGGCCAACCGGGAGTGGGCCGACGGCATCCGGTCGCGCATGTCCGATTCGACGCTCGGAGACGCGACCGTCGCCGACAACACGCTCTCCACGAGCGAGCAGGTCTCCGAGCGGATCGCGTCGGCCGTCGCGGCTGGAGAGGCCTGGCGCGCGCTCGGCGCCGAGGGGCGCGCCGCCGTCCTCCACCGCGCGGGGGACGTCCTCGAGGCGCGTCGCGCCGACCTCCTCGAGGTCATGGGCTCCGAGGCCGGCAAGGTCATCGAGCAGGGCGACCCGGAGGTCTCCGAGGCGATCGACTTCGCCCACTACTACGCCGAGTCGGCGAAGAGGCTCGCCGACGTCGACGGCGCCGAGATGCGGCCGGTCGGGCTGACCGTCGTCACGCCGCCGTGGAACTTCCCGGTGGCGATCCCGGCCGGATCCACCCTGTCGGCGCTGGCGACCGGCTCACCGGTCATCATCAAGCCCGCCCGTCAGGCGCGCCGCTCGGGCGCCGTCATGGTCGAGGCGCTGTGGGAGGCCGGCGTCCCGCGCGACGTTCTGCAGTACGTCCAACTGGACGGGCGCGAACTCGGCACGCAGCTGATCAGCGATCCCGCCGTCGGACGCGTCATCCTCACCGGCGGCTACGAGACCGCCGAGCTGTTCCGCGGCTTCCGTCCCGACCTGCCGCTGCTGGCCGAGACCAGCGGCAAGAACGCGATCATCGTCACGCCGTCGGCCGACCTCGATCTCGCGGCCAAGGACGTGGCCTACTCGGCTTTCGGTCACGCCGGACAGAAGTGCTCGGCGGCATCCCTGGTGGTGCTCGTCGGATCCGCCGCCCGCTCCGAGCGCTTCCGGCGCCAGCTGGTGGACGCCGTGCGCTCCTACGACGTCGGCTCCCCGGCCGACGGGACCAACCGCATCGGCCCGCTGATCGGACCGGCCGACGGCAAGCTCCTGGACGCCCTGACGACGCTGCACCCCGGTGAGTCCTGGCTGCTCGAACCGGAGAAGCTCGACGACGCCGGACGGCTATGGCGTCCCGGCATCCGCGACGGCGTCGCGCGCGGCAGCGAGTTCCACCGCGTGGAGTACTTCGGGCCCGTACTGGGCATCATGACGGCGGAGACGCTGGACGAGGCGATCGACATCGTGAACGACATCGATTACGGGCTCACCAGCGGCATCCACGCGCTCGACGAGGACGAGATCCAGCACTGGCTCGCCTCGGTCCAGGCCGGGAACGCCTACGTCAACCGCGGAACCACGGGAGCGATCGTGCAGCGCCAGCCGTTCGGCGGCTGGAAGAAGGCCGCCGTGGGAGCCGGGTCCAAGGCGGGAGGCCCGAACTACCTCGTCGGCCTCTCGGAGTGGGCGGATGCCCCGGTGGCCTCCACGACCGCGCTCGACGACCTCGGGTCCTCCGCCGTGTCTCTGGTCGAGGGAGAGGATGCCGAGTGGCTGCGCGGAGCGCTGGCCACCGACATCGACGCCTGGGAGAGCGAGTTCGGTGTGGTCCGCGATGCCACCGGGCTCGTCACCGAGCAGAACCTGCTGCGGTACCAGGCCGTGCCGGTGACCGTGCGGTACGAGGGCTCGCGGCCGGCCGAGCTGCTGCGCGTGGCCGCTGCGGGGCGCCGTGCCCGTGCGCGGCTCACGGTGAGTGCCGCCGGGGAGCTCCCCGCGGACGTGGTGACCTGGCTGGGCGCGCACGATGTGACGTTCGTCACCGAGGACGACGAGGCGTGGGCCGCGCGTGCGCGGCGGCTGGCGGCGACCGACGGGCGCGTTCGCCTGATCGGCGCCTCCGCGACGGCGACAGCGCAGGCGGTCGACGGAGCGCCGAGCCTGGCGATCTACGCCAACCCGGTCGTCGCGGCGGGACGGGTCGAGCTGCTGACCTTCCTGCGCGAGCAGGCGGTGTCGATCACAGCGCACCGCTTCGGCACTCCGCGTCGCTACGACGTGCCTATGCTGGCGCCGATGGGCTGAGCGCTCGGGAACTGCGCATCCGGCGGGTGTAAACTTGCCGGGTGCTGTTCATGACGAGCGCCCTCAGGGCGCGGAAGGTGGCCGCAGGCGCGCTCCGCGCCGGCGGCAGAGGCTGAGGACCGGCCGGAGGCGGAACCCCCGTCCCCGGCGCACCGTCGTACCCGGCATCCCTCTGCGCGGATGCCGAGACCTGAACCTTCCGCAGGCCGCACGCGGCCGCCATCCGAAAGCACCTCATCATGCGTCCCATCGACGAGCGCGAGATCCGCGCCTCCCTTCTCAACGCCTCCCGCAAGGAGGCCGCCACTCTGACTCTGCCCGCCGGCTTCGCCGAACTCGACTTCGACCGCCTCGACTATCTCGGCTGGGTGGACGCCAAGCATCCGCGCCGCGCCTGCATCGTGGCCGAGGTCGACGGCGTCCTCACCGGGGCGCTGCTCCAGCGCGCCGAGCAGCGCATCCGGACCCGGGCGCAGTGCACGTGGTGCGAGGACGTCACGCTGCGCAACGACGTCCAGTTCTACGCCGCGCGCCTGGCCGGTCCGCGCGGCCGCAACGGCGACACGATCGGCACCCTCGTGTGCGCTGAGTTCGGCTGCTCCCGCACCGTGCGGCTGCTGCCGCCGCTCGCATACGAGGGGTACGACCGCGAGACCGCCCGGGATCTGCGGATCCTGAAGCTGCAGGAGAACGTCGCGGCGTTCCTCCGCGAGATCGCCGGCTGAACCCGGTCGCTCGACGGGTGCGCCGCCTCAGCGCGCGACGCCGAGCAGCACGATCAGTGCGAGCGCGCCGGCCGCGGCGGTGAACCCGACGAGGGCGACGATCAGTCTTCCGTCCGGCATCCGATCGGGGTGCGGGACGGGAGACAGGGCGCGGTCGATCGCGCGGGCGCGGCGCGCGGCGAGGACCCAGAGGAGCCCGGATGCCGCGACACCCGCGATCCCCGGGACGACCCAAACGACCGAGCCGAGGATCATCGGCAGCGCCCGGGCCGCGATCAGCGAGACGACCGCGATCGACAGGGCGGTGCGGCGCCACGCGAGCTGCGTCCGCTCCGGCTGAAGTCCTGGATCGTATCGCGTCACAGCAGCGCCGCGATGAGCACCAGGACGCCGGCAACGGTCACTGCGACCGCGACGACCGGCGCGAGCAGCGACCCGGGAAGGGGTGCGGAGAGCCGCATGGCGCGCTCGCCGCGGACCCACCCGAGCCACGCGAGCACGGGCGTCGCGATCCCGGCGACGATGAGCACGAGCGAGGCAGCCAGGCGCAGCTGCGGATGCAGGTCGAGACCGAGCACCTCGAGCGCCACGCCTCCCGCGATCAGGCCGAGCGCCGTGCGGATCCAGGCCAGCAGCGTGCGCTCGTTCGCGAGCGTGAAGCGGGGATCGGGCTCCTCGCCGTGGCGGTAGACGGCCGCAGGGAAGCGACGCGGTGTCGACATGCTGCTCCCGTCCGGTCCGCCGATGCGTTCGGCACCATCCTACGGTGGGCGCCGCGGCGGCGAGCCGGTGTCCGAGTCCGAGCCCGAGTCAGTCCGGGAGACCGACGTGCGCGCGGGCGCGTTCGGCCAGTGCGGCGGACAGCGTCGCGAACGCCGTGAAGCTGCGTTCGCCCGGCCAGTCCGCGGGCAGCAGGCCGGCGGGCAGGCCGGGGTCGAGATAGGGGATCACGCGCCACGCGTCGATGAGCCGGACGTACGCGGCGAACGCGTCGCGGTCGGTCGCGGCATCCGGAAGCTCCGCGACCGCCGACAGGAACGCCTCGTGCTCCGCGCGCAGCGCCGCCAGGTCCCACCACTGCCCGACGGCGTCCGCCAGCCGACCGGCGACCTGCGGCGTCTCGGTGCGGAACAGCACGGCGGAGTCGCGGATGCCGAGCTCGACGAGGATCTCGTCGGCCTCGTCCTGCAGGAACGCCGGGCAGATCCACAGCGCGGGGGAGACGAGGCCGGCACCGATCCACTGCAGCCGTCGTCGCAGCCGATGTCGCACGTCGCGCCGGGACTCGGGCACGGAGAAGGAGATCAGGCACCACGCGTCGCCGGGTGCCATGCGGCGCACGGCGAAGATCCGGCGGTCGCCGCGCTCCAGCATCCGCAGCGCCGTCGGGTTCAGGCGGTACCCCGCCCTGCTCGCGCGCTCGGCCTGCAGCAGCCCGCGCTGCTTCAGCCGGGCGATCCCGGTGCGCGCCCGGGACTCCGGGATGCCGAGATCGTCGGCTAGCCGCACCAGGTCGGCGGCGGCGATCCAGCCGCCGAGCGGACGCAGGTACAGTCCCACGATCGTGCGCAGCAGCGAGACGGTGCTGCCGGGGCGCGCATCGAAGTCGTCCTCGCTCGCGAGTTCCGCTGCGACGGGCGCGATGGCCTCGCTCACAGGGCGTCCCGCACCGCGAGGACCCCCGTGACGGCTTCGACGTGCGAGGTGCTCAGCGGGGAGAGCCCCAGACGGATGCCGTCGGGGAAGCGGAAGTCCGGGATCACGCCGTCCGTCCACAGCTGCTGCGTCACGCGCTGGAAGTCCGGATGCCCGATCGACACGTGGCTCCCGCGCACGGCGGCATCCCGCGGGCTGAGCAGTCGGACCCCGCGCGGCGCCAGCTCCTCGTCGTAGGCGCGCACCACGAGATCGGTGAGGGAGATGGACTTCGCGCGGATCGCCTCGATCCCGGCCTCCTCGATGAGGCCCAGCATGTCCTGCATCGCGAGCATCGAGACCACGGGAGGGGTTCCGCTGAGCAGCTGCCGGATGTCGGGGGAGGGCACGTACTCCGGGCCCATCGCGAAGATGTCCTCGGCGCTCCACCAGCCCTGGATCGGCTGCCGCAGGATCCCCTGCAGCCCGCGGCGCAGGTACGCGAAGGCGGGGGAGCCGGGTCCGCCGTTCAGGTACTTGTAGGTGCAGCCGACGGCGAGGTCCACGCCCCAGGCGTCCAGCTGCATCGGGATCACGCCGACGGAGTGGCACAGATCCCACATCATGAGCGCGCCCGCCTCGTGCGCGAGAGCGGTGATCGCGGGCATGTCGGCGACGGCCCCAGAGCGGTAGTCGACGTGACTGAGACACACCAGTGCGGTGCGCTCCGACAGGACGGTGGCGAGATCTTCGCCCGTCACGCCGGTCACGGCATCCGGCTCCAGCCAGCGCAGCGTGAGGCCGCACTCCGCGGCGACGCCCTCGGCGAGGAACCGGTCGGTGGGGAAGTTGCCCGCCTCGATCACGATCTCCGTCCGCGCACGGTCGTACCCTGCGGCCGCTCGCAGGAGCTTGTAGATGAGCACGCTGGTGGAGTCGGCCACCACGGTCTGTCCCGCATCGGCGCCGAGGACGGCACGGCCGATGCGATCGCCCAGCTGCAGCGGCAGCTGCATCCACTGCTCGTCCCACGAGCGGATCAGGCGGGTTCCCCAGTCGTCTCGGATGAAGCCTGCGATCCGGTCGGCGGTCGCGGCGAGCGGCCGGCCGAGCGAGTTGCCGTCGAGGTACGCGCGCACGCCCGGCGCCTCGGAGAAGGCGCGCCGATGAGGGGCGAGCGGGTCTGCGGCGTCGAGGTCGCGGGCGAGGGTCAGCAGATCGGTCATCTCAGGGCCTCCAGGTCTTCGGGAGCGAGCGGTCGGGCGAGCAGCGGATCGGCGGACTCGGCGGTCGCGCCGGGGAGCAGGAGGAGGCGGGATGCCGGGTCCGCCGGGTCCTGCGGTGCGAGGGCGCGCAGGAGGGCGGCGTCGTCCAGGCCCGCCTCGCGCAGAGCGGCGATCTCCCGCGGGTTCAGCCCGACCGGCGTCGGCCCGTTGCCCATGTCGGTGCCGTAGCGCACCACGCCGCCCGCGGCGTGGAACCGGCGGACGTTGTCGACCGCGATCCGGTAGGTCTCGTCCTCGTGGATCGCGAGCGTCGAGATCCACTCGACGGATGCCGCCTGCTGGGCGATCTCGGACTCGGTCAGGCTCTCGCTGAACGGGGCGTGCGCGAGCATCCGTGCCCCGAGGCGAGCCGAACGCTGCGCCTCGCCGGCGCCCTCGGCGTGCGCGACGACCGGCAGTCCGTACGACGCGGCGATGTCGACGACGGTGGCGAACAGTGCGTCCGAGAGCATCGGGCCCGCCGTGCTGTGGGCGACGACCTTGATGACGGAAGCGCCGGCGGCTCTCATCTCGGACACGGCGGAGGCCGCGGCATCGGTGTCGGGGATCTCGCGGACCGAACCGGCGGGGGCCCAGGCGCGGTCGGACGGGTAGCCGCCGGGCGCGGTGAGGAAGGCCCCGGCGAACGCGATGTCGATCCGCGGTCGTGCCTGCGCCGCCGGAGCGCGACCGGCGAGATCGGCGAGCACGGCCGGATTCCCGCCGAGATCGACGACCCTGCCGAGCACGGAGGTCGCGAGGGCCGTCGCGTCCACCAGCTGCAGGTGAACGTGGTGGTCGGTGAACCCGCCGCAGACCAGTCCGCCGGGCACCTGCCGGAAGGCCGGCACCTCAGCCGCCGATCTCGGTGCGCACCGTGTATAGCTCGGGGAAGAACGTCAGCTCCAGGGCGCGCTGCAGGAACGCGGCACCCGTCGAACCGCCGGTCCCGGTCTTCATACCGATCGTCCGCGTCACGGTCTTGAGGTGCCGGAAGCGCCAGAACTGGAAGTTGTCCTCGAGGTCGACGAGATCCTCGCACGCCTCGTACAGGTCCCAGTGCGTCTGCGGGTCCTGGTAGATCAGGCGGATGGCGGGAACGAGCTCGGGCTGCGGACGGTAGGGCTCGCGGACGTCGCGGTCGAGGATCTCGGCGGGAACCGGAAGTCCGCGCCGTGCGGCGAAGCGCAGGAACTCGTCGTACAGCGTGGGCCGCTCGTACTCCGCCGTGAGCAGCGCGAGGTTCTCCGGATGGTCGCGGAACACCTGGAGCATCCGGCCGTTCTTGTTGCCGAGGGCGAACTCGACCGCGCGGTACTGGACGGACTGGAAGCCCGAGGAGTTGCCCAGCGATCCGCGGAACTGCGCGTATTCGGTCGGGGTCAGCGTCGCCAGCACCGACCACTGCTGCGTCATGACGTCCTGGATGCGCTTGACGCGCGCGATGCGCTTGAGGGCCTCGCGGAGATCGTCCGCGGCGAAAAGATCCCGCGCGGAGGACAGCTCGTGCAGCACGAGCTTGAGCCAGAGCTCGGTCGTCTGGTGCTGGATGATGAACAGCATCTCGTCGTGGTGGTCGCTGACCGGATGCTGCGCATCCAGAAGCCGATCCAGCTCGAGGTAGGAGCCGTAGGTCATCCTGTCGCGCAGGTCGGTGACGATGCCGTCCTCGAGCGTGCGCTCGTTCTCGGTGCTCATGCCCGAGATATTACGTGGATTTGGCGGGCGTCACAATGATGAGATGTCACGGGAGAACGGCGGATGAGGCCTCGGGTGCCCCATCCGCCGTTCGATCACGACATGCGGTCCTCAGGACTGGTCGTCGTGATCCTCGATCTGCGCGAGGATGCGCCGCCGCCGCGACGACAGGAGGACGAGCAGGCCGCCGCCCAGCAGCACCGTCGCGGACGCGAGCACCCAGGGGGAGAGCTCGAGGCCCGTGCCGGCGAGGCCGGGACCCGGGGTGCGGTGCGCGGTCTCGCAGTCGGGGTTGCCGTCTGCGGCGTCGACGCAGGTGCCGCGCGGATCGTCGCTGGTCACGACGTTGCGGAACTCGGCATCCTGCTCATCGCCGACGGTCACCGAGTAGGTGATCGTGACGACCTGTTCGACGGCCAGATCGCCCGTCCAGCGCACCTCGTCCCCGATGCGGGTCACCGTGCCGGAGGAGGCCTTCGCGTCGTCGTTCCACGAGGCGACGGGCAGGACGGCCGAGATGTCGTCCACGACCGAGGCCGAGGCGACCGCCGCGGGCCCCACCTGCGCCACCGTCACCGTGTAGGTGACGATGTCGCCCTCGTGCACCTCAGAGCCCGGGGCCGGGTCCGAGGTCTTCGAGAACTCGAATCGTCCCTTGAGATGCTCGGTGGTGCAGGCCTCGTCCTGACCTTCCGTCGGCACGCAGCGGATGCCGGGCGGCGGTGCGACCACGTTCCGCAGCGTGAGGTCCCCCTCCGGGACGACGGTCACAGAATAGGTGACCGTCGCGACATCTCCGACGCCCAGGTCGCCGGACCACGCGAGCTCGCTCCCCTCGAAGGCGGCCTCGCCGGCCGAGGCCGCCAGGTCGTCGTTCCAGATCGCGTCGTCCAGCACGTCGCTCAGGTCATCCGTGAAGGAAGCCGGGACGGATGCCTCCCCGACGTGGGTCACCGTGACGGTGTACGCGACCGTGTCACCGGTCTGCACCTCGGAGCCGGTCACCGGGTCGGACGACTTCGAGATCTCGTAGCCGCCGATCCGGTGCTCGGTGCGGCAGTCGGGGTTCTCATCGGGGGCGGGGACGCAGCGTCCGGGCGGGGGCGGCGGCACGCAGTCGTCATCGCCCTCGGCGCAGCCGTCGGTCACCAGGTTCGACAGCAGCCAGTCGCCGTAGCCGGTGACCGTCACCGAGTAGGTGATGTCGACGACCTGCCCCACTGCGAGATCCCCCGTCCAGGTGAGCTCGCCGTCGGCGTACTCCACCTCACCGGCGCTGGCGGCCGCGTCGTCGTTCCACTCCGCGTCGTCGAGCACCTGGGTCAGATCGTCCACCAGGCTCGCGCCCGGGACTGCGGCCTCGCCGATGTGGGTCACCTGCACGTGGTACTCCACGACGTCGCCGATGACGACGTCCGAACCGGACGCGGGATCGGACGTCTTGGAGAAGCGGAAGTCGCCGACCGGGTTGTGCGGCGGGCGGCAATCGCCCTCCGACTGGCAGCCCGGAGAACTGACGACGTTCTGCAGGATCCAGTCGCCCTCGGCCTCGATCAGGTCCGTGGACTTCACCGTCACCGAGTAGGTGATGGTCGCGGTCCCGCCGACGGGGATCTCTCCTTCCCATGCGAGCCGGTCACCGGTGATCGTCGCCGTGCCGATGCTGGCGGAGACGTCGCCGTTGTACGTGGCGTCGTCGAGGACGTCCGACAGGTCATCGGAGAACACCGCGCCCGCGGGGACCTCTCCCTGCTGGGTGACGGTGACCTCGTACTCGACGACCTGCCCCGGAACGACCGTCTCGCCGCGCGGGTTCGAGGTCTTCTCCACCGTGTAGTCGGTGATCGCGAGGTAGGCCGACGTGCGCATCACCAGGGTGGTGTGCTCCGCGCGCGCCTGGGCGCTGTTCACGTACGTGTCGCGGGGCTGGGCGCCGTCCGTCGTGATGACGACCTGGAAGGAGAACGATCCGCCCGGTTCGAGCGTGCCGCCGATCACACGGACGGCGGTCGGGTTCTCCGGCTTCGTCGTGGTCCAGCCCACCGTGTTCCCGTCGGGAGCACCTGCGGCGCCGTTGGAGGCGTCGGCCGGATCGAAGGACAGCGTCTCGGGGTCGACGTCGGTGTAGTACACCGTGGCGTCATCCGGCGCGACCACCTCGTCCAGCGAATACGAGCCGGAGTAGGACGTGCCGCGGCCGTCGCCGTTGTACGGCAGGATGTCGATGGTGTCGGTGAAGTCCTGGTCGAACGGATCGTGCGATTCGATCTCGACCGTCCAGGATCCGGTGCCGACGCCGTCGCCGGCGTCGTTGCGGATGTAGTCCACGTCGCTGGTCTTCAGGATCGTGGTGTAGCCGTTGCTCGAGGTCGTGACGGTCGCATCGGCCGGCTGCGATGCGCTGGGTCCGTATTCGGCGACGGCGGTGTTCGTCAATTGCTGACCGGGAGCGATGCTGCTGTCGGCGACGGCCTCGTACGTCAGTTCGTGCTCGGTGTTCGTCTCGACGCCGTCGAGCACCCAGCGCAGCACGTACTGCCCGTCCACCAGCTCCACCGACTGGGGTTCGGGGTCGCCGGATCCGGGGACGTACGACATGCCGGCCGGCAGCCTGTCCTCGATCACGTAGTCGTCCACGCTCTCGGGGACCATGCCGGTGCCGTTGCCGGAGTACGTGAGCGTGTACTCCACCGGGACCCCGGCGACGACGGTCGCGCGCTCGACGTCCTTCTCGATCGCCGGGAACACCGTGGCGATGCGCAGGATGTCGCGGCGTCCGTTCGTGTCGGGGTAGCGGGCGTCCGGGGTCGGCGTGAGGGAGTTCCCGCCGTCGGGCCCGACCCATTCGCCCTGTCCGCGGAGCACCGACCCGAACATCCAGATGTCCTGGCCGGGCTGCGCGTCCTCGGAGATGCGGGTGAAGGCGAACAACTGGATCGGCGCGTTCAGATTCGGAGTGCTCGCGTATTCGGTGAACGGGTAGATCACCCGCACGGCGCGGACCTCGGAGAGGTCGGCCGGCGCCGAGGTGCTCCATCCGGACGCGGTGCCGCAGTCGAAGACGTCGGGATCGTACGCGTCGTTCTCGGGGTCCAGCAACGGGCTGTCGCCGGTGTAGTACTCGATCGGCAGCGCGCTCGGATCGGCGACATTGCGCACGTCCGCGGATTCGAAGCTCACCCATCGTGTGTCGAGGGCGAGGCAGTTCCCGAACGGCAGCGTCGAACCCGGAGGCGCCCAGGTGCGGTGATTGTTGTTCACCAGCTGGTTCACGAGCGTGCCCGGCGCGACGCGGTACGAGTCGTCCCAGCTGGTGCCGCCGCTGTCCGTGTACGTGCGGTTCCAGGCCGCTGTCCACGAGCCTGCGCGGGTGTACGCCTTGTCGGTCGTGTTGTTCGCGACGTCGTCGGCGATCGTCTGGCCGCCCGGTGCGGTGTATGTCACGGGCAGCACATCGATCCGCAGCGATCCCGCCTCGACCGTGTCGACCTGGAACCACAGCGTTCCTGTCGCGATCGCGTTGCGGTCGACGGGGAGCGCCCTGCCGTCGCCCGAGAGGGTGGGCACCTGCTCGAGGGAGTAGTCCAGTCCGGTCAGAACGAGATCCCAGCGACCGGCTGCGGCGTCGACCTCGACCAGTTCGCACGATCCGACGAAGGGGGCGAGCCGGTCCTCGTCAGCGGTGGCCCCCACGGTCAGCGGATGACTGCCGTTGCCGGAATGGCGCGGCAGGCACCCGCCCCCAGGAGTCGTCGTGTCGAAGCTCGTGCCGATGGAGATCGGTGATCCCGTCGACGAGGTCATCCGCAGCGGGTAGGTCACATCAGCCGGACCCTGGTCGCTGTTGCGTCCGAGGTAGACGGTCCACGGGAAGTCCATCGTGATGGTGGTTCGGTCCTCGTCCCACAGCGCGCGGGCCGGCGGGTTCGTCACGTCGACGTCCATGAGGAACGGGTTGACGATCGGGATCGGATCGAGATCGACGGCCTGCCCGTCGATCTCTCCGCCCAGAGTCAGCTCGCTTCCCGTCGGGCCGTCCGCGAGCACCGGGGTCTGCACTGCGACGGCCGTGCCCATGTCGACGGTGCCGAGGTTGCAGGTCAGGACGAGCCCGTCCTCGGAGACGGCAGAGACGGGATCCACGCCTTCGGTGAGGCAGATGTCCGGGATCTCGGCGAACTCGCCGTTGGTGATCTGGAAGGTCGCGATGACGTTCTCGACCGGCTCGTTGGTCGGCGGTTGCGCGTCGTCATTCACGTTGACCCGCCAGTCGGCGACCACGGGGTCGCCGGACTTCATCTCGGCCGGCGGGCTGAGCCATTCGCCGGTGATCTCGTGGATCGGTGCCGCATATGCCGGCGACGCCGCGACGATCGAGCCGCCGATCCCCACGGCTCCGGCGAGCAGCACCGCCACAGCGGCGGCTCGTCCGTTTCTTGTCCGGTGCGCTGATGATGACGTTGTCGCACGTGTGATGAATGTCACGTCAGGCCTCCCCCTGGTTCGATTACCTGACGACTCTGGCGTGATCGACGGAGGCGACGACAGTGCGGATGACACGTTTCACCCGGGATGCCGCGGAATTGGTACCGGGACTAATCCACCCGATGCGGGCGAGAACCCAGCAGGCCCAGGTCGCGCGCGACGGCGACGGCAGAGTGCCGTGACGACACGCCCAGCTTGCGATAGATCCCCTGCAGCTGCGTCTTGACGGTGTGCGGGGAGACGACGAGGGCTGCCGCGATCTCGCGGATGCTGCCGTGCTCGGCGAGCGCCTCCAGCACGGCGCCCTCCCTGGGCGTGAGCGTGACGGACGGCGACGAGCGAGGGGAGGCGGCGAGCGAGGGCACGTCGAGATAGCGTTGCAGATGCGTCGATCCCCGTCTGCGGGCGAAGTCGACCAGCAGCGACCGGTCGTGGACGGGCAGCAGTGCGACGTGAGCTCGCGCCCCGTGGGTGTCGGCGATCACGGATGCCGATCCCAGCCAGTCCCAGGCGTCCGCATCCTGGCCCCGCCGAAGCGCGGCGACGGCGGCGAAGGTCTGGGTCGCCGCCTGTGTGCGTGCGGTGTGCTCCGGGAACTCGAGTGCGGCGCGCGCCTCGCGCAGCGCTGCGGCGTCCTGGGCGGCGGCCAGGAGCACCGCGATCCGGGCGCTCGCGAGATGGACGCTGTCCGTGGGCTGCCCGTCCAGCAGCCCCGCTGCGGAACGCGCATCGCCCACGACGACGCGCACATGGGCGAGGACGGCGAGGAGGTGCTCGGTCGCCACGTTGTCGCCGACCCCTGGCGGCGGGAACGGCGCCGCCAGGGCTGCGGTCACGCGATCGGCCGCAGCTCTGCCCTGCCCGAGTCCGTGCCGAGCCACGACGGAGACGGCGGTGTGGAACGGCCAGAACTCCGCGAGCGGCATGTAGGTGTCGATGCCGCGCAGCAGGTCGATCACGGCTGCGAAATCCAGCGCGTCGAGGAGCAGGTACGCTTCGGCGACGAGGCCGAGTCCCGTCATGTACGAGCGGCGCAGTTCCTGAGGCCAGGCGTCCCGGTCGATGGCCGCGAGGTGCGAGCGCGCATGCACGAGGTCTCCCGTGAACGCGGCGCCTCCGGCGGCGTAGGCGATCGAGTAGTTCCGTGCGGTCTGGCTCGTGCACAGCGTCACGGAGCGGGTCATCGCGGCGAGCCCCTCTTCGATCCGTCCTCCCTGCAAGAGGCTGTAGCTCAACTGGCGCAGGACGGTCCCGACGTGATCGCCGGCGTGCGCGAGCACAGCGGGATCGATCTCGTCGATCAGTCGTGCCGCCGGG
This sequence comes from Microbacterium cucumeris, assembly GCF_058349845.2. Taxonomy (NCBI): domain Bacteria; kingdom Bacillati; phylum Actinomycetota; class Actinomycetes; order Micrococcales; family Microbacteriaceae; genus Microbacterium; species Microbacterium cucumeris. The sequence continues at coordinate 182,251 of NZ_JBYRIZ020000006.1, read as the reverse complement.
ATGCCGGCTTCCGCGGAGTCGCGGAACGACAGTGCCAGTCGGCGGGCGATGGCACGCATGGCGGCGAGGGTGAACGCGTCGACCGAGGGCTCGATGTACGACGGACGTGCCGAGGACTCCACGGCGATGCGGAAGATGCGCGGAGCCTGGGATCGCAGCAGAGGGTGGGCAGTGAGGGCGAGCCCCAGCCCGAACGCCAGCATCGGTCGTTCCGAAAGAACGGTCTCGGGCACGGTCCGCAGCGAGGGAAGGAAGCGGTCGGTGATGTAGCTGTCCGGATTCGTCGTGACGACCTGCACGTAGATGCCATCGGCCAGGTCGAAAGCGCGGCCCTCGATCGCGAAGAGCAGCGCCTGGTCGACGTCGTCGTTCTCCCGCAGCCACAGGGCGGTGGTGACGCAGGACGTGAGGAACCCCTCGGTGTCATCGGACGCCCGCGATCGGAAGGAGTCACGGATCGTCTCGACGAGCTGGAACACGGGCCGGTTGCGCGCGTACGGAATCCAGCGCCCAAAGCCGTTCCGTTCCAGCATGTCGAGCACCGCCCCGGCGTCCAGATGGCCGGTCAAGCGTGTTGCGAGCTCGACATCGACGTACGGCGGCACGCTCGCGGCTGTCACGAACCGCACGGCTTCGGGGTCGGGCAGCTGTGCCTCGAGCTTGGCGGCCATCACCGCATCCCACTCCATCGTCCCCACATGCGGGATGCGGCCGAGGTGCGCGAGCGCGAGCGTCGCGGCGCGCACGGTGAGCGCATACCCGTGCGTGGAGCGGAGGATGGAGCGGACGATGCGGGGATCATCGACCCCGGTCTGCTCCGCGATGAGGGTGCCCACTTCGTCCTCGGTGAAGGCGAGATCCGTCATCGTGATGATCCGTGTCGCCCCGGCATCCTGGAGAGCGAGCTCCGCCAGGGCGGTATGGGATCGGGTCGTGATGAGCAGGCGGACGGCGGGCACGGCGGCGACGAGCCGTACGAGATCCTGATCGATCTCCGCCATCGCGTCGCCCAGGTGCTCGTAGGCATCCAGGATCAGGGTGACGGCACCGGCGCCGGTGAGGAGATCGATCGCGACGTCCACGGGATCGGCGCCGTCGCCGAGCATGCCCCCGACCCGGCCCGCCGCCTCCTCCGGCAGCGTTCCCAGTCGGCGAGCGGTCGCGACGACGTGCTGCCAGAACGCCTGCCGGCTCCCGATCCCCGACCCGAGGGCGATCCAGGAGCGGGGCTGGTCGTCGGGTTGCTGCAGCGCCCAGCTGCGCAGCAGAGTGGTCTTGCCGATCCCGCTCGGTCCCTGGATCACGCACAGCCGGATGCCCGGGGCGTCCAGGATCCGATACAGGCGGGGACGATCGACGACGCCGGCGACGGCGGCCGTCCCGGCATCTTCGGGCACGCGAATCACTGCAGGGCTCCCTCCCCAGCGGTGATCGGCACCGGACCACGGCTCACCGCACGGACATATTCTTACCGCATGCGGGAGTCATGGGGCGCAATGTCAGCCCTCCAGGCTCGAGATGATCCGATGCAGGCCGTAGGCGAAGGCGCGGTCGACGTCGCCTCCCAGGCGGAACGCGCCCGCCAGCTCCATCTGCAGGAACCCAGTCGCCCAGGCGGTGAACAGCCGAGCGGCCTCGAGGGCGTCCTGTTCGCCGACGAGTGCAGCGCACGCGTCGAGAACTGGTTCGGACGCGCGCCGCAGGGCGGCCTGCGGCGCGGCGGTCGTGAAGATCAGCCGGAAGCTCTCCGGAAAGGCGTGCGCGAAGGCGCGGTAGGCGATGGCGAGGGTGGGGAGGTCGCCGCCTGCGGAGTGCAGACGGCCGGTGAGGTCATCGATCGCGGACTCCGCGATCGCCGCCACGAGCGCCTCCCGGTCGCGCACCCGCTTGTACAGCGACGGCGGTCGAACGCCGACCCGGGCGGCCACGGCCTGCATCGTGAGCCCCTCGAAACCCGCGGCCTCGAGGATCGAGCGTCCCGCGGCGACGATGTCCGCGTACGTGGTGCGTTCCGGTGTCGGCATTCCGTCCTCCTGATGATGGCTATTGACATTAGCCATCATAGCTACGTATCGTAGCCATGCCCGGTCTTGGAAGGACATGTCATGGAAATCGCCCCGCAGCTGCACCGTCTCGGAAACGACATCGTCGCGTCCTATCTCATCGATCTTCCCGAGGGCATCACGCTCGTGGACGCGGGGCTGCCCGGGCACTGGCGCGATCTGCAGGAGGAGCTCGCCGCGATCGGGCGCCCGCTCTCGGACGTCCGCGGGCTCGTCCTCACGCACGGCGACAGCGATCACATCGGCTTCGCCGAGCGACTGCGCCGTGAGACCGGCGTCCCGATCTTCGTCCACTCCGCCGACGCGCATCGCGCCCGCACCGGCGAGAAGCCCAAGACCCCGATGGGGCCGGCCAGGATCGGTCCGACGCTCGGCTTTCTCGCCTACGGGATCCGCAAGGGCATGAAGCCCGAGTTCCTGACGGAGGTCGTCGAGGTCGCAGACGGCGACGTGCTGGACCTGCCCGGCGCGCCGGTGATCATCGGGATGCCGGGACACTCGCCCGGCAGTGTCGCCGTGCACATCCCCGCGGTGGACGCCGTGTTCGTCGGCGACGCGCTCACCACGCGCCATGTGCTCACCGGGCGCGCCGGCGCGCAGCCGGCGCCGTTCACCGACGACGCCGCGGAGGCGAACGCGTCGCTGGACCGCCTGAGTGCGGTGCAGGCGTCGTGGATCCTCCCCGGACACGGGGCGCCCTGGAAGGGGCGCCCCGCGGAACTCGTCGCCGCGACGCGCGCAGCCTGACGGGAGCCGCTCAGCGCCCGGCGAGCACGTCTGCCGTGTCCGTGACGACGATCTGCGGCGGATAGAGCCCCATCACCTGCAGCGCCGCGGCGTGGTTCTCCGCCGTCGATCCCGCGCAGGCATCGGCGGCGACGGTCACGTGCGCCCCGGCATCCGCCGCCGCCAGCGCCGTCGAGATCACGCAGCAGTCCGTCGAGACCCCGCAGAGCACCACGCGTGCGCCTCGGCCGACGACGGACTCGAGCTCGGGACCCCACTTGCCGAACGTCGGCAGATCGACCGTCGGATGCCGGGACAGCCCGGCGGCCGCCGGGACGAGGTCGAACAGCGCGTCGTCCGCCGGGCGATCCGCGAACGGCCACGCCGCGAAGTAGTCGCCCCACGACGTCGACCGGTCCGCCGTCGGCAGCCACCGGGTCACGACGACGCGGTCTCCGAACGCCTCGGCCAGCGCGCGGATGCGCGGCATGGCCTCGTCGAAGAACGGCGACCCCCATTCCGAATCCCGTGCGGCGAAGACGGCCTGAGGATCGATGACGACCAGCCAGTCGCTCACGCCTGCTCCTGACGCCGGATCCTCCCGGCCCTGGCGAACCAGGTCACCAGGAACGACAGCACGAGCGCGAAGAAGACGCCGAGGTTCGCGTATGCCCACTCGCCGTCACGTCCGCCGACGAGGAACAGCAGGTAGCCCTGCCAGTTGTTCCACGGAGCCGCCTCGGCGAAGGTGTTGACCACGAGTCCCCATCCGATCGCGCTCGCGACGATCATGGTGCCGATCGAGGTCCAGTCCCAGGACCCGTACCGGCCGCGGCTGTCGAACAGCGCGTCCTCGTCGTAGTCCCTCCTGCGCCGCAGGATGTCCGCGATGAGGATGCCGGCCCAGGATGCCAGCGGCACGCCGAGCGTGATGAGGAAGCTCTGGAACGGCCCGAGGAAGTCGGGCGCGAAGAACACGACGAGGATCGTCCCGATCGTCAGGATCACGCCGTCGATCGCCGCGGCGGACGGACGGGGGATCCGGATGCCGAGGCTGAGCAGCGTGAGCCCGGAGGAGTAGATGCCCAGCACCGCGCCGGAGACCAGCGCGAGCACGGCGGTCAGCAGGAACGGCACGAGCACCCAGGTCGGCAGGATCGTCGCCAGGGCCCCGATCGGATCGGCGGCGATCGCCGCGCTCAGTTCGGGATCGGACCCTGCCAGCAGCAGCCCGAAGAGCACCAGGATCACCGGGGCGACGGATCCGCCGATGGTGTTCCAGGCCACGATCGCGCCGTCCGACGCCGTGCGCTTCTGGTAGCGCGACCAGTCCGCCGCGATGTTGATCCAGCCCAGACCGAACCCGGTCATGACCATGACGAGCGCGCCTGTCACCTGACCGAGGTTGCCCGCGGGCAGTGCCATGACGGTCGCCAGGTCGATGCTCGGCGCCGCGAGGACGATGTACACGATCGTGACGACGCCGGTGATCCAGGTGAGCACCGACTGCAGCTTCATGATCGTGTGATAGCCCAGCACGGATGCCGCGACGATGAGCGCCGCGACGATGACGGTCGCGACGATCTTCAGCCCCACGCTGTCGCCGTCGCCGCCGAGCTGCGTGATGACGGTCGCCGTCGCGAGCACGGCCATGATCGCCAGGAACGTCTCCCAGCCGATCGACGTCAGCCACGAGACGATGCCGGGGACCTTCTGCCCGTGCACGCCGAACGCCGCGCGGGAGAGCACCATGGTCGGCGCCGATCCGCGCTTGCCGGCGATCGCGATCAGACCGCACAGCAGGAACGACACGACGATCCCGACCACCGAGACCAGGGTGGCCTGCCAGAAGGAGATGCCGAAGCCGAGCACGAACGAGCCGTAGGACATCCCGAAGACCGACACGTTGGCCGCGAACCACGGCCAGAACAGGTCGCGCGGTCTCGCCGTGCGGTCGGACTCGGGGATGATCTCGATGCCGGCGCGCTCGACGAGCCCCGGGACCGTCGCGATCTTGTCGGACATGGCGGCCTCCTGATGGGGCCGGCCCCGGCCCCGCTGGAACTCATCATGGCACCAGCGGGACCCCGGGGGATCAGCGGCCGGCGGCGCGCCTTCCGCGCAGCGTCAGAGCGGCACCCGCCGCGAGGGCGGCTCCGCCGACGGCGAGCAGGGCGATCGGCAGCGCCGATCCGGTCGTCGCGAGGTCGTCGGATCCGCCGTTCGCGCCCGCGCCCTCCGCGTCGCCACCGGAGCCGTCCGCCGCACCGGCGGCGTCGGCATCCGAGCCGCCGGCGTCCGCCGAGCCGCCCGCGTCGGCGTCCCCGCCGTCAGCGTCGGCATCCGCGTCGGCTCCGCCGGGGTCGACCGCGATGAGCGTGAAGTCCTGCTCGACGTACACCTCACCGGCGTCCGTCACCGTCACGGTGATCGTCGCGGGGCCCGAGATCTCGTACCCTTCGGGGGCCGTCACCTCGACCGTGTGGCGGCCGTTGCGCAGCGTCGTCGCACTGTACGCGCCCTCCGCGTCGGTGGTGAGCGTCTCCTGCCCGCCGACGGAGGTCAGCGTGAGGGGGACGCCCTCGACGGGGGCGCCCGAGTCGTCCCGGACGGTTCCGGCGACCGTGCCGAACCGGCCGAGCGCGAAGTCGGCGTCGACCACGTCTTCGTCCCCGACCGGATGAGAGCGAGATGCGGTGTAGACATACATCCCCGCCGGGACGTCCTCCTGGACGATGCGCACGACGTAGTCCCCGCTGTCCAGGCGCGGGAAGGCGTAGTTGCCGTCCGCGTCCGTGACCGTCGTCAGCGGACCGCTCGGCCCGTCGATCTGGAGCGTGATGCCGGGGACCCCGACCCCGGCCGCCGTCACCTGGCCGGACAGGGAGGGATTCTCGGCCAGCACGAAGTCCTGGCCCTCGATCGGCGTCTCGTCCCCCGCCGGCACCGTGAAGGGCCCGGGGCCCTCGCTCAGCGTGTAGCCGTCGGGCACGGTGATCTCGGCCTGCCACGTTCCCACCGGCACCTCGTCGAACAGGTAGGTGCCGTCCGGCCCGGTCGTGGTGGTCAGAGGGCCGTCATCCGTCGGGATCGTGACCGTGGCCCCGGGGATCGGGTCGCCCGCCTCATCGAGGACGGTGCCCGACACCGCCACCGGGACGATGTCGCGCACGGTGAGATCGACCGCGGCATCGGCGGTCCGCAGGTCCGCAGTGCCGGAGCGAGTGACGGCGATCTTCCCGGCGGGAGGCGTCACCGTCACGGTGTACCCGTCCGCGGCGACCTGGCCGGGGAACTGGTAGGTGCCGTCCGCCGTGGTCGTCGTCGTCCCGAGGACGGAGCCGTTCGCGTCGACCAGGGTCACGGTCGCACCCGGAACCGGGTCCCCGGCGGCCGTGTCGGACACGGTCCCGGTGATGTCGCGGGCGAGCATGGTGAACCACGTCTGGTAGACGGGGAAGCCGGAGCGGCGCGTGAACTCGACGGTCAGCGAGGAGATCGCGACGGTCGGCTCGAACCAGGCCGCAGCACCCGAGGTGTCGAGGGCCGCGGCGTTGCCCGTGAGGGTCAGCGCGTCCGGATCCCAGGTCGGCACGTCGTCGGCCGCCCCCGTGCAGGAGGGCTTGCCGGCGACGCCGTCGGCGCAGTAGTTGAAACCGCCCTGGAAGCCGAGGTCGGCGGCGGTCAGCGCGGCCCCCGATGCGGTCACGCCGGACAGACGGACCGCGTCGGCGTCGATGTCGCCGAGCACGAACGCCCAGCCGGATGCCGGGGTCGGGCGGTCGAACGAGTACGTCGTGGTGGATGGGGAGGAGGCGTTGTCGGCCTTCGGCCGGAGGTTGAGGTACGGGCTGTTCCGGCTCGTGCCGTACTTCGCGCCCACGGGCGTCCCCTCCGAGAGCCAGGTCGAGGCGCCCGAGATCACGCCCACCTGCCCGGCTCGGGAGTCGCTCGTGACGCTCGCGCTCAGCGCCGGGCGGTCCACGAAGGAGATGTCCGTGGTGTACGCGTTGGCGCTCCCGGAGAGGGGTGCCCAGGTCGCCCACGTCGTGGTCGTCGCGGCAGAGGCCGGCAGCGTCCCACCGGCGGCTGTCACCGCCAGCATCCCGGTGGCGAAGAGGGCGAGGATCGAACGCCGTCCGCGTCGAGGCTCTGAGGCGGTCGTCGTCGTGCGTGCCATCGTGTCGTCTTCCGGTTCGGGACAGAGGGGCACTTCAATATATCCGGGGCCGAGCCCATCCGATATATCGATCCGGTCTCTGCTCGATCACGCGGAGTGTCAGGCCGAGAAGAAGGCCTCGGCGACGCGACGGAGGTCGTGCAGGTCGCTGACCCCCGCGAGCTCTCGCGCCGAGTGCATGGACAGGATCGGGACGCCGACGTCCACGGTCCGGATGCCCAGGCGCGTGGCCGTGATCGGTCCGATCGTCGACCCGCAGGGGACGGCGTTGTTCGACACGAACTCCTGCGACGAGACGCCGGCCGCGTCGCACCACGAGCTCCAGGCCGCCGATCCCACGGCATCCGTCGCGTAGCGCTGATTCGCGTTGATCTTCAGGATCGGGCCCGACCCGAGCAGCGGCTGGACGACCGGGTCGTGCTTGTGCGCGTAGTTCGGGTGCACCGAATGCCCGACATCGCTGGACAGGCACCAGGATGCGGAGAACGCACGGCGCTGCTCGGTCGCGTCGGCGCCGAGGCCGGCGTAGACGCGGACCAGCACGTCCTCGAGGAAGGGGCCGGCCGCGCCGGATCGCGATGCCGAGCCCAGCTCTTCGTGGTCGAAAGCGGCGAGGACCGGGATCACGCCGCCGGCCAGGGCGTCGGACGCCAGCGAGCCGAGCGCGGCGACGCCGGCGTGCACGGAGGCGAGGTCGTCCAGGCGGCCCGAGGCGAAGAACACGTCGTCCTTGCCGAAGACGGCGCCGCGCGCGGCATCCGCCACGACCGCGTCGAAACCGCGGATGTCTGCGGCATCCACCCCGGCGGAGCCCGCGAGCTCGCCCAGCAGGTCCTCGGCCGTCGGGTCGCCGAGGCCCCACACCGGCTGCGTCTGCGTCTGCTTGTCCAGCGCGAGACCGCTGTTCGCCTCGCGGTCGAGATGGATCGCGAGCTGAGGCAGGCGCAGCAGCGCGCCGGTGTCCGCGAGCACGACGCGTCCGTCCGCGAGGGCGAGGCGACCCGCCAGCCGCAGCTCGCGATCGAGCCAGGAGTTCAGAAGAGGCCCGCCGTACACCTCGACGCCCGCCTGCAGCCAGCCGCGGGCTCCCGTGGTGGGCTTCGGCTTGAGCTTGAAGCCGGGGGAGTCGGTGTGCGCGCCGAAGATGTGCGCCGGGGTCGTCGCCTGCGCGTCCGACGGCACGGCCCACGCGATCGCCGCGCCGTCGCGGACGACGACGAACCGTCCACCGGGCTGCGCCGGCCAGGGGTCGGCCTCGTCCAGGCGGGTGAATCCGGCGGCCTCCAGACGGCGCGCGACCTCCTCGGCGGCGTGGTAGCTCGACGGCGATTCCGACACGAAGTCGGCGAGATCCTCGGCGTGCGCGAGGGCGGGAGAGGGAGCGGGCATGGGGGACCTTCCGTGCGCGGGCATCACCTCGATCGTATTACTCGCGGTTCTGCACCGACGGCCCTGTCGCTACCATGGCCGCAGGCCCCGAAAGGACGTTGTCGTGCCCGCAGTGACCCGAACGAAGACCTTCCGCGGCGCGGCGATGGCGGCCGGCGCCCTGCTGCTGGCCTCGCTGCTCGGCGCTGTCGTCGACACGGCGGCGCCCGTCCCCGCCGTGGCGGCGCAGGATCCGACGATGTGCCAGGACTCGGTGGCTCTCGTCAACGGCGGATTCGAGCAGCCCACCGTCCCGGCCGGGCGCTATTCGCTCTTGGACGAGTCGGCGGTGCCCGGCTGGTTCACGAACGACGTCCAGAACAAGATCGAGATCTGGAGCAGCGGGTTCAACGGTGTCGCCTCGGCCGAGGGCAAGCAGTTCGCCGAACTGAACGCGTACAGCGCGAGCCGGCTCTACCAGGATGTCGCGACGACCCCCGGGCAGACGCTGTCGTGGTCGCTGAACCACCGCGGCCGTCAGGGGACCGACGTCATGCGCGTGCTCATCGGTCCGCCCGCTGCGCCGGTGCAGAACGGACCGAACCTCTCTGACGGCCTGAGCTGGGGAACGCATTCCGGCACGTACGTCGTCCCGGCTGGTCAGACGACGACACGGTTCGCCTTCGAGGCCGTGAGCTCCGCCGGGGGCAACGCGGCCGTGGGCAACCTGCTCGACAACATCACCTTCGGCACCGGTCCGTGCCTCATCAGCGACAAGACCGTGGAGAACCTCACGACCGCGGGCACCGCTGCCGAGGTCGGCGATGTGCTCCGCTACACGATCACGACCCGCAACGACGGAGGAAACCCGGCCGCGCAGTCGGTGGCGACCGACGTGCTCGACCCCGGACTGGAGTTCGTCCCCGGGTCGCTGCGCATCGTGAACGGCCCGGGTGCCGGAGCGCTCACCGACGCCGCGGGGGACGACCGCGGCGAGTACGCGGCGGGCGATCGCACGGTCCGTGTGCGACTGGGCGATCTCGCCACCGCCACCTCCGGAGGAGCTCTGCCCGCGGGCTCCTCCACGACGCTCTCCTTCGACGCGATCGTGGCGGTCGCCGGTGCCGCGAGCACGATCCGGAACGAGGCCCAGGTCGCCTTCCGTGACCCGGTGGTCGCGCAGGACCGCGTGTCGACGACGCAGACGACTGAGACGCCGGTGGGAGACGCGGCGGATCTCGCGATCGCGAAGACCCTCGACACCTCGCCGCTCGTGGCGGGAAAGCCCGTCGCGTACACGATCACCGTGACCAATGACGGACCGCAGTCGGCCGCGGACTTCACCGTGTCCGATCCGATCCCAGCCGGCCTCGAAGACGTCCAGGCCGAGACCGCGTCCGGGACGTGCACCGTGACCACGACCGTGGACTGCACGGGCGGTCCGCTCGGAGTCGGCGATTCGGCCGAGATCGCGGTCACCGGCACGCTGTCCGCCGGCGCGGCCCCCGGATCGGCTCTCGTGAACACCGCGCAGGTGAACGGCAGCACCACGGACCCCGATCCGAGCGACAACAGCGCGACGGCATCCGGAACCGTGACGGCCGTGACGGACGTCTCGATCGAGAAGACCTTCTCGCCGGAGGTCCCGGTCGCGGGCGGTGAGGTCACGTACACGCTCACCGCCGCGAACGGCGGTCCTTCGGCCGCCACGGACGTCGTGATCACGGATCCGCTCGACCCGGCGACGACATTCGTCGGCGTCGACTCGGATGCCGCCACCTGCGAGTTCGACGGATCGGTCGTGTCCTGCGCCGTCGGCACGCTCGCGCCGGGGGCATCGGCCGAGGCCACCGTGACGGTCGTGCTCGCACCGGATGCCGAAGGCGCCGTGCAGAACACCGCGACCGTCACCACCTCGACCTCCGAGCGGAACACGATCGACAACGCCAGCTCGGCAGCCTTCGACCCGACGATCATCGCCGACGTCGCCGTCACGAAGATCGCATCGGCCGAGACCGTCACCGCCGGGGACACGTTCACCTACACGCTGGGAGTGAGCAACACCGGCCCCTCCACGGCGGCGAACGTCGTGCTCACGGACGCGCTTCCCGCCGGCATCACGGTCCTGGGCCTGTCCCAGCCGGACACCGGGACGTGCGTCGAAGAGGGCGGCACCCGGGTGCGCTGCGACTGGGACGCCCTCGCACCGGGAGCCGAAGAGACGATCGTGCTGAGCGTCGCGGTGGCTGCCGACGCTCCGGCGGGCGAGCTGATCAACACCGCTTCCGTCGCAGCGCCGGCGGATGATCAGGACACGGCGAACAACTCGGCCTCGGCGACGGTCACCGTCGCGCAGAGCGCGGACGTCGGCGTGGAGAAGACGGCGTCCCCCGCGACGGGGGTCCCGGGGACGCCCCAGTCGTTCACGATCACGGTCACGAACGACGGACCCTCCGTCGCACGCGGCGTGACGGTCGCCGATTTCCTGCCGACGGCATATCTCGATCCCTCCACTCCGACCGACGGATGCCGCATCACCGGGTCCATCGGCAGCTGCCTGCTGGGCGACCTCGAACCCGATCAGTCCGTGACCGTCACGATCGACGGCGTCATCGCCGCCGACGCGACAGGAGTGCTCAGCAACACCGCGACGGTCGGGTCGGCCACGCCGGATCCCAACGACGCCAACTACTCGAGCACCGTGGACGTGCCCCTCGCCCCCTCGGCGGACGTGTCGCTGACGAAGACGACGTCGACCCCCGCCGTGGCGCTCGACGGGACGATCTCGTACCTCGTCACGGTGCGCAACGACGGGCCGTCGACCGCCACGGGGATGTTCGTGACGGACACCGTGGAGGACGGCATCGCGCTCGTCTCGGCCGAGGCATCCGTCGGCACCTGGTCGATCGACGGCTGGGCGGTCGGCGCGCTGCAGCCCGGTGCAGAGGAGACCCTCGCGATCTCCGCGGTCGGCACGGCCGAGGGGACGTTCACCAACACGGCCGTCGCCGCCTCGGAGACCGCCGATCCCGACAGCGTCGACCTGACCGGCACGGCCGATGTCGTCGTCGCCGCGTCCGCAGATCTCTCCGTGGTGAAGTCCGCGACGCCGGATCCCGTGGCGGTGAACGAACGCATCACCTACACGCTCACGGTGCAGAACAGCGGACCCAATGCCGCCGTGGACATGGTGATCTCCGATCCCCTTCCGCCCGAGCTCATAGACATCACGACGACGACCCCGGGCTGCACGATCGAGGGCCGCGAGTTCCGCTGCGTCGTGGCGTCGTTCCCATCCGGTTCCGGCGGCACACTGCAGTACTCGGCGACGGTCGATCCCGCCACCGCGGCCACCGAGGTGACGAACACCGTCACGGTCGCCTCCGCCACGGCCGACCCCGACCCCGACGACAACACCAGCTCGACGACGACGCCGATCACCGGCAGCGGCGAGATCGAGCTCGTCAAGACCGCCGGGACGCCGGTCGACGCGGACGGGGACGGCGCGATCGGGGCCGGTGACGAGATCGCGTACGACTTCACGGTGACGAACACCGGACCGACGACCGCGACGGATCTGACCGTCGACGATCCCCTCCTCGGCGGCGCACTGGACTGCCCGGCGTTCGACGGCGTCACCCTCGCGCCGGGCGACGATGCCGCCTGCGGCCCGATCGTCCATGTGCTCACGCAGGAGGACATCGACGCGGGGCAGGTCGTGAACACCGCCACCGCCACGGCCGGCACGCCGCGCGGACCCGTCTCGGACGATGACGCGGTCACCACCGCGGTTCCGTCCGTCAGCGCGATCAGCCTGGACAAGCAGGCGGCGGACCCGGTCGATGCGGACGGCGACGGGGTGCTGGGCGCCGGAGACACCGTGAACTACACTTTCACCGTCACCAACACCGGCACGACGACGATCAGCGACGTCCAGATCACGGACGAGATGCTCGGAGGAGCGGTCGCGTGTCCCGAGCTCGCCGGTGTCGCGCTGGCACCCGGCGACGCGGTCGACTGCGCCCCGATCACCTATGCGCTGCTCCAGGAGGACGTCGACGCCGGCACCGTGCACAACGAGGCGAGCGTGACGGGGGAGGCGCTCGGCGGAGAGGTGACCGACACCGCGCAGGCCGACATCGACGTCGCGGGCAGCGACGCGGTGGAGCTGATCAAGACCGCGGGTGACATCACGGATGCCGACGGGGACGGGCTCCTCGGCGCCGGCGACGAGGTCTCCTACACATTGACGGTCCGCAACACGGGCACCACGACCCTCTCCGTCACCGCCGTGGAGGACCCGCTTCTCGGCGGTGACATCGGATGCCTCGCCGACGGGCCCGCCACGCTCGCGCCCGGAGGCGAGCTCGACTGCGAGCCGGTGGTCTACACCCTGACGCAGGCCGACATCGACGCCGGTGAACGGGACAACACCGCGACGGTCGAGGCGCAGGGGGCGGGCCCCGTCGAGGACGAGGCATCGGCCACCGTGCTCATCGCGGGCACCACGGGCGTGGCGCTCACGAAGGACGCCTCGGCGCCGACCGACACGGACGGCGACGGCATGATCGGTGCGGGCGACGAGATCACGTACTCGTTCACGGTGACGAACACCGGTACGACGACGCTCACCGGTGCATCGGTCGACGACCCGCTGCTGGGTGGGGCTCTGGACTGCCCGGCTCTGGAAGGGCTGAGCCTCGCGCCCGGCGACGAGGCCGAGTGCGGCCCGCTGACCTATGCCCTGACGCAGGAGGACATCGACGGAGGCGCCGTGCACAACACGGCGACCGTGAACGCGACCTCGGAGACGGGTTCGGCGACGGACGAGGCCGAGGCGGACGTCTCGGTCACGGGTACCGACGCCACAGCCCTCGTCAAGTCCGCGGGCACTCCGACGGATGTCGACGGCGACGGTCGCATCGGCGCCGGAGACGAGGTGGCGTTCTCGTTCACGGTGACGAACACCGGTACGACGACACTGACGGGCGCGTCGATCGACGACCCGATGCTCGGAGGGCCGCTGGACTGCCCTGAGCTCGCCGGGGCGGTGCTGGCGCCGGGCGACTCGGCGGACTGCGGGCCGGTCGCGTACGCGCTCACCCAGGCCGACGTGGATGCCGGCAATGTGCAGAACGCGGCTTCCGTCACGGCATCCGGACCCTCCGGCCCGGTGACCGACGACGCCCAGGCGACCGTGACGATCACCGGTGCGAACGGTGTGAGCCTGACCAAGACGGCCGGCGAACCGGTCGACGCCGACGGCGACGGGGCGCTCGGCGAGGGCGACGGCATCGCCTACACGTTCACGGTGACGAACACGGGCACGACGACCCTGACGGGCATCCTCGTCACGGACCCCATGCTGGGCGGACCCGTCCCCTGCCCGGCTGTGGGGCCACTCGCCCCGGGTGGGGAGATCGTGTGCGGGCCGATCGCGTACACGCTGACCCAGGACGACGTCGACCAGGGCGTCGTGAGCAACACGGCGACGGTCGACGCGCAGGCACCGGACGGGGAGGTGCAGGACACCGCCCAGGCCGACACCACGATCGACGGGACGGACGCCGTCGAGGTGACCAAGACGCCGAGCGCCGCGGTGGACACGACCGGTGACGGGCTCATCGGCGCGGGAGACGAGATCTCCTATGCGTTCACGGTGATCAACACGGGAACGACGACGCTCACGGGTGCGGCGATCACGGACGACAGGCTCGGCGGTGCACTGGACTGCCCGGCGCTGGTCGGCGCATCCCTCGCCCCGGGCGACGAGATCGCGTGCGGCCCGTACCCGTACGAGATCACGCAGGACGACGTCGAGGCGCAGGTCGTGCACAACGAGGCCGGGGTCACGGCGCAGGGCGTCGTCGGCGCGGTCGCGGACGATGCGAGCGCGGATGTCGTGATCTCCGGCACCGACGCGATCGCCCTCGACAAGGTCGGCGCGGCGCCGGTGGACGCCGACGGCGACGGACGGATCGGCGCGGGCGACGAGATCTCCTACACCTTCACGGTGCGCAACACGGGGACGACCGTGATCGACGAGGTCGCGATCGATGACGGGCTGCTCGGCGGCGCGATCGACTGCACCGCCCTCGAGGGAGCCGAACTGGTCCCCGGTGATGAGATCGTCTGCGGTCCGGTGGTGTACACGCTCACACAGGAAGACGTCGACGCGCAGAGCGTGCACAACGAGGCGACCGTGACCGGCGCCGGCGCTGGCGGCGCAGTGCAGGACTCCGCGACGGCGGACGTGCCGGTGAGCGGAGAGGACGGCATCTCGCTAGTCAAGTCCGCCGCGGCGATCGAGGACGCGAACGGCAGCGGACAGGCGGATGCCGGGGACACCGTCGCCTACACGTTCGCGGTGACGAACACCGGGACGACGACCGCGACCGGCGTGGTCATCGAGGACGCCCGCGTCGACGGCGACATCGTCTGCGAGGCGACCGATATCGCGCCCGGTGACATGGTGATCTGCCGCGCCGACCCCGTGGCGCTCACGCAGGCCGAGATCGACGCAGGACAGATCGTCAACACGGCGACGGCCACGGCAGGGGGTGCAGGCGGGACGCCGGTCACCGCGACGGACACCGTCACGACGCCGATCGAGGCGCAGCCGGCGATCGCCGTCGAGAAGACCGGTGGCGACTACGTGGATGCGAACGGCGACGCGAAGGTCAGTGCCGGTGACACCGTGCAGTTCCGGTTCAGGGTGACGAACACCGGGGCGGTCACGCTCACCGACATCACGATCGACGACCCGAAGCTCGGTGGCGCGATCCCCTGCGAAATCGGCGATCTGGCACCAGGGGATTCCGCCGAGTGCGGTCCGGTGGCGTACACGGTCACGGCCGAAGAGGCGAAGGCGCACGCCGTCGTCAACGCCGCGACCGCGTCGGCGATGAGCGGGGCGACGACTGTGACCGCATCCGATTCCGTGACCGTCGACCTCCCTGAGCTCGCCGTCACCGGCGGAATCGTCGCGGGGCTCGGCTGGGCCGTCCTGCTGATCGCGCTCGGACTCATCGCGCTGGTGAGCGCCCGCGTGCGTCGGACCCGACTCGTGTGACGCCATGACGCTCGCGCCGGTCGCCCTGGTCGCGCCGCTGCGCGAGGTGAGCGTCGCGCTCGTGAGCCTGTTCGGTGCCTTCGCACTCCGTGAGCCCCGGCCCGCGCGGCGGATCGCGGCCGCGGCCGTCGTCGTGGAGGGGATCGTGCTGCTCGCCCTGTGAGGGCGCATCCGGGTGGGGCGCGTCAGCGGAAGTCGACGAGGCCCGCTCGCGCGGCCGTGACGAGGATCTGCACGCGGTCGCGCACGTGCCACTTGGACATGATCCGCCCCAGATGCGCCTTGACCGTCCCTTCGGACACGATCAGCGCCCGGGCGATCTCGGCATTCGACATGCCCGCGGCCAGACGATCCAGGACCTCCGTCTCGCGGTCGGTGAGCGCTTCGAGCGCCTCCCGGTCCGCGCCGGAGTGCTCGGCGTCGCGGACGTGCTTGATGAGCATGGATGCCACGCGCGGAGACAGCGAGCTGCCGCCGGCGTGCACCTCGCGGACGCCTGCCACGATGCTCTCGGCAGTGGAGTCCTTGAGCAGATACCCCGCCGCGCCGGCGCTGAGCATCGGGAGCACGGTGTCGCTGCCGTCGAGCGTGGTGACCGCGAGCACTCGGATGTCGGGCCAGCGCTGCGCGATCACGGTGGTCGCCTCGATGCCGTTCATCTCCGGCATCTGCACGTCCATCATCACCACGTCAGGGCGGTCCCGCTCGACGATGCCGATCGCCTCTCGCCCGTCCTCGGCCTGGCCGATGACGTCGATCTCGGGATCGCGCGCCACGAAGTGGGCGAGAGCCGTGCGCACCAAAGGGTCGTCATCGACGATGAGGACGCGGATTTCCGGCATGGAGGAAGCCTAACGGCTGAGCGGACGACGCGAAGCGACCTGGACCTTTGGCCAATGAAGTCTGTCCAGGAGTCAGATGTGCCGCTCGCGCTCCACCGAGAAGATGAAGTCATCGCTGGACGAACGACCAAGCACGGGAGGTGAATCACTATGTCTTTTTGGGAGCAGTTCGGACGCTTCTTCGGCCTCTATCGCTAGAGTACCTGGCGAATAGGAGATACTGAACCATGGCTTCAGACCGGTCGGCCCGGGGTGCGCCCGACGTCCTCCGGCTGGGTCCGGGGGAGAAGCTGAGCGCCATCGAGCGCATCGTCGTCTTGGCGATCATCGTCGGCATCGTCCTCCTCGACGTCATCGGTCTGATCTCCACGCCGGGGGCGGACGTTTCACGGTCGATCGTGAGCATCCTCACCACGGCGATCCTCGCCCTCTTCCTCGTCTCGCCTTTGCTGGCGACATGCGCGCTGGGCCTCGCCTTCGCGCTGTCGTTTCTCGTCTCGGCGGAGACGCAGGTCCTGACCACCGCAGCGGTGGCCGCGGCCCTGGTCATGCGCCTCGGGCGCACATCGCTGATCCTGTCCTACACCGGCGGGTTCCTCCTCGCAGCCGCGATCATCGCGTACGGCGACACGAGAGTCCCGGTCAACGTCGGCATCTACCTCATCTTCGCCACCGTCGCCGGTGGCGTCGGCTTCGCTCTGCGGCTCGCGTTCGCTCGCGGCCGGCGTCTGGAGCAGCAGCTCGCCGCGAGCGCGGAACAGGAGCGCCAGGCCGTGCTCGCCGAGCGACGATGGATCGCGGGCGAACTGCACGACAGCATCGCGCATCACCTCACGGTGATCTCGCTGCACGTGCAGATGCTGGACGACGCCGAGACCCGCCCCGAGTCGCAGGAGGCGATCCGCGCGGCCGCCCGCAAGGCGATGACGGATCTGCGATTCGTCATCGAGCTCGCCGACGACGGGCCGCGCTCGGCCGGAATGCAGACCGGCGACCTCGCGGCGGCCATCGACGAGGCGCGCGAGGAGCTGGAGGCTGCCGGCCACGCTGTCACTGCCGACGCCGACCCCACCGACCAGCGCATCCCGCGATCCGCGGAGATCATCCTCGCGCGCATCGTGCGTGAATCGGCCACGAACATCCTCAAGCACGCCGGGCCCGGTGCGATCGAGCTGCGCCTCAGCGTGGACGACGACGCGGTCGGCCTCATGATCAGCAGCCCGCTGCCGGCGACACCGCGCCGCGACCTGCCGTCCAGCGGCACGGGCATCGGCCGGATGGCCGAGCGGGTGCTCGGCGCGAGCGGTGAGTTCAGCGCCGGGGAATCCGACGGCCTCTGGCGGGTCGTCGCCCGGCTTCCCATCGCCCGCCCGCAACCCGAGATCCGCCCTGCCGGCTGAGAGCGCCTCGCGCGCGGAGGGCACGAAGGGCGAGGAACTGGACGAAAGTCGTAGACGGACTCGACGTTCGGCGCTATCGGGCCCCTTCGGGGTCCGCATAGCCTGAAAGCTCCCCAGAGTACGGCGTCCCCAGCGCCGAGATCGCGGGCGCGGCATCACGGCTTCCCATGGATGCGCGCTCGCGATCGTCTGTTTCGGGGCGACGATCGCGACGCGTCCCGTCACCCTCCCACGGCGCGCATGTAGTGGCCGTCGTCGGAGATCCCGGACGCCGCGACCGTGAACCGGACGACGTCGCTGAGGTAGCGGTCCTCCGAGGCCTCGAAGATGCGGCCGTCCGGGCCGCGCGAGATGCGGCTGAGGCGCAGGATGGGCGTACCCGGGGGGACGCGCAGGAGCTCGGCGTCCTCGGCATCCGCCGCCACGGCGTCGATCTCGTGCTGCAGTCCCACGATCGGATGCCCCTTCGAGCCGAGGAACTCGGTGATCGACACAGCATCCGGATCGATGTCAAGCAGCAGCCGGCCGACGGGCTCGATGTAGCAGAGCCGTTCGAGCATGGTCGGGCGGCCGTCGAGCAGACGCAGGCGCACCACCGTGACAACGGTGTCGTCGGGGTCGATGCCGAGGGCGGTTGCCTTGTCGGCGCCGGCCCGGCGCAGGCTCACCTGCTGGGTTCGCGCCCCCGGCGTCACGCCGAGCTCGCGCGCCCAGCGCGTGAACGGCACCGAGACGTCCACGGCCTGATCGGCCTTGCGCGCGACGACCCGGGCCGGACGACCACGCGTCGTCTCGATGAGCCCTTCGCCGCGCAGCGCGGCCAGCGCGTTGCGGATCGGCCCGCGAGAGGTCCTCCATCGGGCGGCGAGCTCCGCTTCGGTGGGGACGTCGTCGCCGGGTCGCAGGTTTCCCGACGCGATCTGCTCGCGCAGGTCGTCGGCGATCTGGGTGTACACAGCTTCAGCCACATAGGCATACTACTTGTCCGAACGCGGAGTCGATGGTGAGTTCTTCCCGAGTTCACCTCGGAGAAGTCCAGGTGAACGCAGGTTGAACTCTTCCGACGTAGGTATATATCTCGGCGTCGTCGGTGTCAGAGTGGCATGCGGATCACCCCTCTCACACCGAAAGGTCCTCATGAAGCTCCGCCTTCTTCCCGCGCTGAGCGCCCGCGGACTGCTCGCCGTTCCCGCCCTGGCAGGCTGACGTGCGCACCCTGCTGCCGCGCGCCGAGCTGCGCGACGTCGCGCTGCGACCGGCGGCGACGGCGCGCGTCTGGCTGGGTGCGGGGATGCCGCTGGAGACCGTGGCCGTCCCCGGTGTGGCGCTCGCGAGCGGCGATGTGCTCGTCGCCGTGGAGCTGTCGACGATCTGCGGATCCGACGTGCACACCGTCCGCGGTGATCGCCCGTCTCCCGTGCCGGTCGTGCTGGGTCATGAGAGCGTCGGGCGCGTGATCGCGCTCGGCGACGGCGGAGCGCGCACCGCGGACGGCGGTGAACTGCGCGTCGGGGATCGTGTGGTCTGGTCGGTCACCGTCTCCTGCGGGACGTGCGACCGCTGCGAGTGCGGTCTGCCGCAGAAGTGCCGCACACTCGCCAAGTACGGTCACGAGCGGATCGAACCGCGCTGGGAGCTGACCGGCGGCTTCGCCACGCACGTGCACCTGCGTCGCGGAACCGCGATCGTGCGCGCATCGGAATCCTTGCCGGCCGCGGCGCTCGCTCCGGCGTCCTGCGCGACGGCGACGGCCTGGGCGGCTGTCGCGCGTGCCGGCCGCGATCTCGAGGGCGTCTCCGTGCGCGTGTACGGGGCGGGGCTGGTCGGTCTCTCGGCGGCGGCGATCGCGGCGGACCTCGGGGCGCGTGTGTCGGTCGTCGATCCTTCGGCCCAGCGGCGGCTGCTCGCCGAGCGCTTCGGCGCGGAGCCGGATGCGGACGATGCCGCGCCGACCGTGGTCATCGAGGCCTCCGGTCACGCGGTCGCCGAGGCCATCGCCTCCGTCGACGTCGGCGGGACCGTGGTCCTCGTCGGCAGCGTGTTCCCCGCAGCACCGGTCGCCCTGGACGCCGAGGACCTCGTGCGACGCCTCGTCACGATCACCGGGGTGCACAACTACACCGGCACGGACCTGGTCGATGCGGTCGCGTTCCTCGCCGGGAGGGGGAGGGCGTACCCGTTCGCGGACATGGTCGGAGCGGTCCATCCGCTCGGAGAGGCCGATGTCGCGCTCGCCGCGGCCGCAGCGCCCGGTGCCCCGCTGCGGGTCGGGCTGGCGCCGCGCTGAGGCACGCGATCCCTGCGGTCGTCAGGGTGCGCGCTCGCCGGATGCCGCAGACGAAGGCGGACCCGCGTCCGGGCGATTGAGCTGCCGCGCGCATGGCAGTCTGGAGCACATGCCCCCGAGCACTCCCTCCGGCCCGTATCTCGGCGCGGCGCTCGTGTTCGGATCCTGTGTCTCGCTGTCCTTCGGTGCAGCCGTCGCGGCGCAGCTGTTCCCGGCACTCGGCGCGTGGGGCGTGACAGCGCTGCGCCTGGGCATCGCAGCGCTCGTGATGATCCTGGTCGTGCGCCCCGCCGTCCGCGGCTGGACGCGTCGGCAGTGGCGGGCGTCGATCCTGTTCGGGCTGACCCTGGCGGGCATGAACGGCGCCTTCTACGCCGCGATCGAACGGATCCCGCTCGGGCCGGCCGTCGCGATCGAGTTCCTCGGACCCCTCGTGCTCTCGGCGCTCCTCACCCGGCGCCTGCGGGATGCCGGGTGGCTGGCGCTCGCCGTGATCGGGATCGGTCTGCTCGGGGTGGACGGCCTGATCGGGGCGGACCCGCTGGATCCGCTCGGCGTGCTGTTCGCGCTCGTCGCGGCCGCCTTCTGGGCGCTCTACATCCGCGCGAGCGCTCACGCGGGTGCCATGATCCCCGGAAGCGGCGGACTCGCCGTCGCCTTCGTCGTCGCGGCGGCCGTCCTGCTGCCCTTCGGCGTCCCGGCGGCCGTCGCCGTCGCGGCCGACCCGGCTCTTCTGGCGCTCGCGGCCGTGACCTCGCTGCTCGGCTCGATCATCCCGTACACGCTGGAACTCGCCGCTCTGCGTCGCCTCCCGCAGCGCGTGTTCGGCATCCTGCTCAGCCTCGAGCCGGCCACAGCGACGTTCGCGGGCTGGGTCGTGCTCGGCCAGCACGCCAGCGCACTGAGGCTCGTGGCCATCGGATTCGTCGTCACCGCCAGCATCGGGGTGAGCGTCGCACGCGGCCGGACCTCGCGACGCGGCGCGGCGGAACGCGGACCCCTCAGTGATCCCGCAGCGCCGTGATGAGCTCGCTCTTGCGCTTGTCCGAGTATCCGCTCAGCCCCAGCTCCTTGGCGCGCTTCTTGAGCTCGGGAACCGTCCAGTCCTCATAGCTGCCCGATTCGCCGCCGCGGCGGCCCACTTCGGACCGGCCCTTCTTCGTGCCGCCGGCGGCGTTCGAGATGCGTGCGGCCTTCTCCTTGGACGCGCCGTCCTCGCGGAGCTCCTCGTAGAGCTCGGGGTCCTTCAGACGTGAACGCTGATTGCGTGGCATGTTGCTCTCCTTCGTGTCAGAGCGAGACGCGCTCGACGGTCTCGCCCGTGTCGGTCTCTTTCCGTGTCAGAGCGAGATGCGCTCGACGGTCTCGCCGGTGTCGGTCGCCGGGAGCGACCGCGCGATGTCGGCCTGGGTGACGATGCCGACCAGCAGGTGATCGTCGATCACCGGCAGACGGCGGATCTGATGCTCCTGCATGCGCTCGAGCGCGATGGCGATGTCGTCGGTTGCCGTGACGGTGACGGGCTTGCCCTCGGCCAGCACGCCTGCGCGGGTCGTCTCGGGGTCCATGCCTCTCGCGACGGCCTTGACGACGATGTCGCGGTCGGTCAGCATCCCCTTCAGCCTGCTGTCCTCGCCGCAGATCGGCAGGGACCCGACGTCGAGCTCTGCCATGACCGATGCCGCGACGTGCAGCGAGTCGTTCTCTCCGATGCATCGCGCGCCCGGCGTCATGATGTCGCTGACCAGGGTCATGATGGTGCTCCTCTCGTGTGGACGTGCGCCACGATACGAGCGGGCGCCGGGCCGCCCACGGGGGTTGACACGCGGCGCCGGACACGTCAACCCCTTGTACCCGTCAGCGCCGAGCGGCATGGTCGGACTCATGACACGACGGATGCTGCGCGAGAACGCCCTGGGCCTCTTCTTCATCGTCCTGTTCCTGCTCGCGCTGATCGGGCAGGCGATCGCCGGGCACCTGCGCACCAACGAGGAACTGCTGCACCACGGGCAGGCGGCGCAAGGGTTCTGGGAGTTCGTGTTCTCGAGCGACTTCGTCGTCGACGTGGCTGAGAACTGGCAGTCCGAGTTCCTGCAGTTCTTCTTCTTCATCGCCGCCACGATCTGGCTGGTGCAGCGCGGGTCGCCGGAGTCGAAGAAACCGGGTGACGAGGGGCCCGGCAGTGATGAGGACCAGCTCGTGGGGCGCTACGCCCGCCCGGATTCCCCTGCCTGGGCCCGGGCCGGCGGATGGCGGACGACGCTGTACGGCAACTCGCTGCTGATCGTGATGGGGGCGGTGTTCGTGCTGTCATGGCTGGTGCAGTCGCTGGCCGGCGTCGCCGTCATCAACGAGGAGAACGCCCAGCACGGGGCCGCCCCGCTGACCTGGTCGGAGTATCTCGTCAGCCCGGACTTCTGGGACCGCACGCTGCAGAACTGGCAGTCGGAGTTCCTGGCCGTCGCGGCCATGGTGCTGCTGTCGATCGTGCTGCGCCAGCGGGGCTCCGCCGAGTCCAAGCCGGTCGGTGCCCCGCACAGGGTCTCGGCGTGGGAGTCGGAGTGATTCCGGTCAGTCGGTCTCGAGATCCTCGGGCACGAGGGTGATGCCGCCGCTCGAGTTCGCGGAGTTCGCCATGGCGGTGATCCACTCGCCGTGCAGCTCCGGCGGTTCCGGGTCGTCGAACACGAACCGCATCGGGATCGACGGGTGCAGCCAGATGGTCGACCGCCCCGGATCGTCGCCGTCCGGGTGACGCCAGGACAACGTGAAGCTCTCGTTGCGGCGCAGCTTCGTCGCGATCACGACCTTGAGGTGCGCCAGCGCCCGGTCCTCGATCTGGATCGGCTCGGACGCGGAACCGTAGTAGAGCATGCCCATACGGCTACGCTACCCATGGGGGGAGCCAGCACGACAGAGCCGGGGCCGAAAGGCTCACGACGAAAGGATGCCGCAATGGGAAAGTTCATCTACGAGGGCGGCGTCAAGGTCGAGATCGAGGACCGCGCTCTGACGCACATCCAGCTCGTCATCAGCGCGAAGCTGCGCCGCGGGGAGCCGTTCCCGTTCTCCTGGCGCGAGGACGCCAGCGTCGGCGGCGGGCGCACGACCGTGTGGGTGCACTCGTCGAGTTCGCTCGTGTTCAAGTACTACGGCAGCCGCTCGCCCGCGATCAATCGCGCCTGGATCGAGGCTCTGGCGTTCACCGCCAATGCGCCGGGCGGTCTCTACCTCGTGCCGGAGCCCGCGGACGGCGGCGAACCCGTCACCGCGGAGAACCCGGTCCTCTGATCCCGGCCGGCGAGTTCGTCCGGCAACGGGAAGGAGCAGCTCGAGACCGGATCGATCCCGGTGACCGTCACCCAGCCGTCGGCGAGCAGAGCCGCGTCGCTGTCCTCGGTCGGCGTGAGCGGCAGGTCCTCCACGGCGAGCCGGACGTAGTGCTCATCGGCCTCGGTCAGCGTGGTCTGCACGATGCCGAACGGAGCCAGAGGTGCCTCGACGAACCCTCGGATCTCCGGAGCGTTGGGAACGTTGACGTTCACGACGGCGCCGCGCGGGCGCTGCAGCAGCGCGGGGACGACCCGCAGCGCGGCGTCGGCTCCGGTGCGCCAATGACACGCTGCCGGCTCGATGCCGACGTCGAGGGAGACGGCCAGGCCCCAGGTTCCGCCGATGCCTCCGGTGAGCGCCGCGCCGACGGTCCCGGAGTGCAGGATGGCCCGGCCCACGTTCGCGCCGTGGTTGACGCCCGACAGGACCAGGTCGGCAGGGACTCCGAACGCTCCGCGCGCCGCGATGAGTGCGATGAGACCGGGGCCGCCGCGGACCGCGTGAGCCGGCACATCCTCCAGTCCGTCGAGCTCTCGGCGTTCGATGCGGATCCGCCCGTCCGCCTCCTCGGCGAGGATCGAGGCGCTCGACCCGCTGGACTGCGTGGCCGGTGCGGCCACGACGACGTCGAAGCCGGCGTCGACGGCAGCGGCGGCGAGGGCGTGCAGTCCAGGTGCGTCGATGCCGTCATCGTTGGTCACGAGCACGCGGGTCATCGGTCCTCCTCGGGAGCAGCGCGCGCGGCGAGGCCGTCCGGGCTCGTGCGCTCCTCCGCGACCGGCGCCTCCTCCGCGTCGACGGTGCGCTGGCGCACGCGGTCGCGCAGGCTCCGGATGGCCGCCCCGTCGCCGGTCCCGAGACCGTGCCGGGTCACGTTGAGCGCTCCGGCCGCCGCGCCGAGGGTGATGGCGCGGCGCAGCGGCTCTCCCCGCACGAGGCCCGCGACGACCCCGGCGGTGAGGGAATCGCCCGCCCCGCGGGTCTCGGCCTCGGCGAACGCGGGCAGCGACACCTCCACGGTGCCGCGGTCGTCCATCATCAGCAGCGGATCGGAGGCGCGCGTGACGACGACCGTGCCCGCTCCCTCTTCGCGCAGCCGGCGCATGGCGGCGCGGATGCCCGCTGTCGAGTCGTCCGTGATCAGGCCGTCGCCGGCCAGCTCCTCGTGGCTGATCTTCAGCACGTCGACGCCGCCCGCGAGGACGGCGCGCATGCGGTCCCCGGCGAGGTCGGCCACGACCCGGCGCTCCTCGTCGCGGAGATCCGCGGCGAGCCGCCGGTACATGTCCGCCGGCACCGTCTCGTCGCCCGCCGGTCCGCTGAGGATCGAGATGCGCGATCGCGATCCGGCATCCAGCATGCGGGTGTAGAGATCGTCGAGGTCGTGCCGGCCCAGCGGATCGCCCTGTTCCTCGGCGACGGCGACGCGCTTCCCGCCGCGGCGATCGTGGACGTACGCGGAACCACGTCCCGCGCGCTCCACGGAGACGACGCGGAGCCCCTCGTCCTCGAGCAGGTGGCCCAGCGTGCTGCCGATCTCGCCGGTGAGCACGCAGCACATCGTGACCTCGCAGCCCAGCCGGCGCAGCATCCGGGCCTGCCAGACGCCCTGCCCGCCGGCGTGGACGTGGATCTCGGAACCCTGGGGGTGATCCTCGACGGTGATGGTCAGCGTCGGGGACGGGGCGAAGACCGTGACATCGCTCATGCCCGGCCTCACCGCAGCGGCGGCGCCTCGGCGGGCCGTGCGCGGGGCGCCCGCCCGACGAGCAGGCCGAGCAGGATCATGACGATCGCGAGGCCCAGGTGCAGCCAGTTGTCCGCGTGGTTGACGGGGATGATGTTGATCGCGTCATTGCCCACGGCGAACAGGCCGTAGATCCAGACGACGAGGTATACGACGCCTCCCCACAAGAGGTAGGCGCGGGACGCCGCGGGGCCGATCGCGGAGAGGATGCCGGCGACGGCGAACAGGAGATGCACGATGTTGTGCAGCACGGAGACCTGGAACAGGCCGAGCAGCATCGCCTCCGAGTCGGCGCCCGCAGCGCCGAGGTGCTCCGCCGAGTGGGTCAGACCCGGGACGAACCCGGCGATGCCGACGATGGCGAAGACGATGCCGAAGATGAGCGCGATCACCTGGATCGCGCTGCCCGCATAGCGGGTCGTCGTCGTGTCCATGATTCCTCCTGGTGCTCGGACGCGGATGCGATGCGCTTACGGTAGCGACGCGCGCGCCGCGGGCGGAGGGGATTGACGGCGACCCGGCGGCCGGTTAGGCGGTACGGAATGTCAAGGCCCTGTCCCCGCCCGCCGCCGCGGTGTCGGATCGATGGACGACGAAGGGAGCATCCACGTGACGACGACACCACGCCCGCGCGCGCTGTGGCGCGACACGGGGCCGCGGATCCGGATGGCCGCCGAGGCCGTCGTCGAGAGCGAGGTCGTGATCGCCGGCGCCGGTCTCGCGGGCCTTGCCGCTGCGGTGATGCTGGCCCGCGCCGGCCACCGCGTCGCCGTGATCGACGCGGCGGAGGCCGGCGCCCGGACGACCGGCGCGTCCACCGCCAAGCTCAGCCTGCTGCAGGGCTCCGTGTACTCCCGGTTGCGCCGCAGCGCCGGCGATCGTGTGCTGGCGGCCTACGCCCAGGCGCAGATCGACGGTCAGGACTGGTTGCGTGCGGAGATCGCCGCGATCCCGGACGCCGAGGAGCGCCGGACCTCTGTCACCTACGCCATGACGGAGGCGGGCAGCGAGACCGTGCGCGCCGAGGCGGAGGCCTGCCGTGCAGCGGGCCTCGCCGTCGAGGAGGACTCCGGACGGATCGGCCTCCCCTTCCCGGTCTCCCAGGCTCTGCTGCTGCGAGATCAGTCCCAGCTGCATCCGATGCGGGTGCTCGGGGCACTGGCGGACCAGGCCGTCTCCCTGGGAGTGCGCCTGATCGGAGGCTGCCGGCTCACCGGCACGCATGCGACCGCGAGCGGTGTGCTCGTCACGACCACGACGGGGGAGCTGCGCGCAGAGCGCCTGCTCGTGATGACCGGCTTCCCGGTGATCGATCGTCGGGCGTTCTTCGCGAAGCTCACGCCGACCAGGCAGATGGTCGCCGCCTACCGGCTGCCCGATGCCGCGATGATCCCGGACGGCTCGTTCCTCTGCGTCGACGAGGTGACGCGCTCCCTGCGATCAGGCCGGGACGAGCAGCAGCGCCCGCTGCTCGTGGTCGGCGGCAGCTCCTACCCGACCGGACGCGACGCGGACACGCGTATCCGGCTGCAGGCGATCGACCGCTGGACGGCCCAGGCCTTCCCCGGCGCGGTGCGCGACCGCTGGTGGGCGGCGCAGGACTACCGGATGGCCGGAGACCGGCCGTTCTTCGGCATCCAGCCCGGAACGCACGGGAGGGTCCTGGCCGCGACGGGGTTCGCGAAGTGGGGCATGACCAACGCCGTGGCCGGTGCTCTCGCGGTGACGGGCATCATCGAGGGGGTCGCCCCGGCGTGGTCCGAGCATTTCGCGCACGGCAGGATCGGTGCGTCCGGCGCGGCCGCCATGATCGCGAGCAACGCGCGCGTGGCCGGGGAAGCCGCCCGGGGCTGGGCGCGTCCCGAGCAGTCGCACGCCGAGGGTGCGGATCGGGTGCGCATGACACGGCGCGGTCTCGAACCCGTGGCGGAGTCTGTCGTCGATGGGCGGGCCTGCGCCGTGTCCGGCGTCTGCACGCACCTGGGCGGCGTGCTGCAGTGGAACACCGCGGAGCGCAGCTGGGACTGCCCGCTGCACGGCTCGCGGTTCGCGCCGGACGGACGCGTGATCGAGGGCCCGGCGAAACGGGACCTGCCTACCAGGGAGGGGACCGTACGCGCTCGAGCCGACGCGGTCAACCCCGGGCCGGAGCCGGGCCCGGCATCCGTAGATTGATCCGTTCCGGAACAAGGGAACCGAGTGAGGAGATGAGTGACATGGCCGAAGTGATCAAGGCCGAGACCGAGGTCGAGGCGCCGTTGGGCGCGGTGTACGAGCAGTGGGCGCGTCTAGAGGACATGCCGTACTACATGTCGATGGTCAAGAGCGTGCAGCGCCTCGGGGACGACCGCTCGCACTGGGTCGTCAACGTCGGCGGGGTCGAGCGCGAGTTCGACGCGCGCGTGACGGACGCCGTGCCGAACCAGCGCATCGCCTGGGCGAGCGAGGGAGAGAAGGTGCACAGCGGTGTCGTGCAGTTCACCTCGATCGACGCCGAGCGCACGCGCGTCGCGCTGGAGATGGCGTGGGTCCCGGAGACCTTCACGGAGAAGGCCGGCGCGCTGATCGGTCTCGACGAGCGCGCGGCCGAGCGGGACCTCGGGCGTTTCAAGGACCTGATGGAGGGCGGCGGCGGCGAGGCACGCGGCGCCGAGCCCGACACCGTGTTCTGATCGCGGCCATGGTCGTCATCGGATTCCACGCCTCGCACGAGCAGGTGGCGCCGGAAGCACTGCTGCAGGCGGTGCGGGATGCCGAGGCCGCCGGCTTCGATGCCGCCATGTGCTCGGATCACCTCGCGCCGTGGTCCCTCGCACAGGGCGAGTCCGGTTTCGCCTGGAGCTGGATCGGTGCCGCCCTGGCGCTCACGCGCTTCCCGATCGGTCTCGTGACGGCTCCGGGTCAGCGCTACCACCCCGTGATCACGGCGCAGGCGGTCGCCACGCTGGGCGCGATGTTCCCCGGACGCTTCTGGGCCGCGCTCGGAAGCGGGGAGGCGCTCAACGAACACGTCACCGGCGATGCGTGGCCCGACAAGCAGCACCGTGATCGGCGGCTGCGCGAGTGCGCCGAGGTGATCCGCGCGCTCGTCGCCGGAGAGCGGGTGAACGCGGACGGTGAGGTGCGGGTCCACGAGGCGAGGGTGTGGAGCAGACCGGACGCACCACCGGATCTGCTGGCGGCGGCCGTGAGCCCGGAGACCGCGGCCGAGGTCGCCGAGTGGGCGGACGGTCTGATCACGGTGGGGACGGACCCCGCCGCCGCGGCGCAGACGCACGATGCGTACCGGGCGGCCGGGGGCAGGGGGCCCACGGCGGTGCAGATCCACGTGAGCCTGGCGGAATCGGATGCCGAGGCGCTGGCGCTCGCCCGCGACCAGTGGGCGCATTCGACGATCCCGCCGGATCGGATGTGGGATCTCGAGCAGCCCGAGGAGTTCGACGCGCTCGCGGACCCGACCGAGGACAGGCTGCGCGCCGGAGTGCTCGTCGAGAGCTCGGCCTCCGCTCTCGCGGCGCGGGTCGCCGCCGTGGCCGAGGGCTTCGACCGGATCTACCTGCACCACGTCGGCCAGGACCAGGCGGACTTCCTCGCCCGGTGCGAGAGGGAGCTGCTCCCCGAGCTGCGGAGGCTGCTGTGAGACCGGCGGACACGGGCGACCTGTGGTGGCGTACGGCGGTGATCTACTGCCTGGACATCGAGACGTTCCAGGACTCCGACGGCGACGGCGTCGGCGACATCGCCGGGCTGTGCGATCGGATCGACTATCTCTCGGAGCTCGGCGTGACCTGCCTGTGGCTCATGCCCTTCCAGCCGACCCGCGACCTCGACGACGGCTACGACATCACGGACTTCACCGGCGTCGATCCGCGGTTGGGGGACCTCGGCGGCTTCGTCGAGCTGTTGCGCATCGCGCACGACCGCGGCATCCGGGTGATCATGGATCTCGTCGTGAACCACACCTCGGATCGGCATCCCTGGTTCCGTTCGGCCCGACGCTCGCGTTCCTCACGGCACCGGAACTACTACGTGTGGCGCGATCGGCCGCCGCGCACCTCTCAGAAGACGGTCTTCCCCGGAGAGGAGGACAGCGTCTGGGAGCACGACGAGCGCACGGATCAGTACTATCTGCACAGCTTCTACCGCCACCAGCCCGACCTCAACCTCGCCGAGCCCGCCGTGCGGGCGGAGATCGCACGGGTCGTCGGGTTCTGGACCGAGCTCGGCGTCGACGGCTTCCGGCTCGACGCCGTCCCGTTCCTCATCTCGCCGCCCGGGGCGGCCGACGACACCGACCCTCACGCATTCCTGCGTGAACTGCACCGGTTCGTGGGCCGTCGGCGCGGCGGCGCCGCTCTGCTCGGCGAGGTCGGGCTGCCGCACGACGAGCAGCTGACCTACTTCGGAGACGGGGCGACCGAGCTCGAGCTCCAGTTCGACTTCGCCACCATGCAGGCGGTGTTCCTCTCCCTGGTCCGCGGGGAGGCCGCACCGCTCGCGCGCGTGCTGGGCGGCCGACCCGTGATCGACCAGCGTCAGGGTTGGGCGATGTTCCTGCGCAATCACGACGAGCTGACGCTCGAACAGCTCACCGAGAAGGAGCGTGCGCAGGTGTTCGATGCGCTCGCCCCGGACGAACGACAGCGCGTATACGGGCGCGGGATCGTCCGGCGGCTGGCGCCGATGCTGCACGGCGACCCGCGTCGCATCCGGCAGGCGTACAGCCTGCTCTTCTCCCTTCCCGGGGCCCCGGTGCTGCTCTACGGCGAGGAGATCGGGATGGGCGAGATCCCGGCCACCCCGGACCGCGCGGCGATCCGGACCCCGATGCAGTGGCACGGCGGACCGTCAGGGGGTTTCTCGACGGCTCGGCCGTCGCGCGTGCCGCCGATCCCCGGCGACGGATACGCCCCGGCGCACGTCAACGTTCACGATCAGCTGCGGGATCCGGATTCGCTGCTCTCGTTCATCCGGCTCCTGATCGCCCGCTACCGGTCGGCACCGGAGATCGCGTGGGGCGAGCTCTCGCTGCCCGAGACGGGGGACGACGCCGTGCTCGCCCATGCCTGCCGAGCCGACGACATCGTCTTCCTCGCGGTCCACAACCTCGCCGAGGATGCGCGGACGGTCGAGATCGAGGTACCGCTCGGCATCGACGACGACGCGACCGTCACGGATCTCCTGTCGGCCGAGCCGGTGCAGACGCGTGACGGTCGCGTCGTCGTCGAACTGGAGGGCTACGGGTTCCGCTGGGTGCGGAGGCTGCCCCCGTCGGCGCGTCGTCCCTGATCCGCCGGTTCCACCGGAGGCTCGTCCGGCCGACGCGGTGCGCGCGGACGCCGTTCGGTCTCTTCGGCCTCCGCCGCGAGCTGCTCGTCGTCCGGGGGCTGCGACTGGATGTGCTCCGGGCGCAGCCCCTGGTCGCCGACCCCGCTCACGGCGCCTCGTCGCGCAGATCGGTCGGCTCGGCGTCGGCGCGGTCCGCATCGGCGGCCAGCACATCCGGCTCGTCCTCGGGGGAGAGGTCGCCCTGGCCCTCCTCGCCGATCTCGGCGTCGAGCGGGTCGGTGCCCTGGGTATCGGGCTGCTCGTCGCCGCCGGGCATAGCCTCCGCGTCCGCGGGATCCGTGTTCTCGGGATCGCGTTCCTCTCGGCGCTCGGGCGGGAACGGCAGCTCCTCTTCGGGGATGGCGCGTGTTCCGGACATGACGGCTCCTCTCGTCGGCGGATCCTCAGGTTCGCGCTGCCAGGGGGCGAGGTCAGCCCCGTTGACAGATCCCCGTCGAGCGCTCTCGCGCGCGGGCCCGCGCGAAGGCGATGCGGATCCGCCCTGTCAACCCCCTGGTTCTCCGCTCCTCGGGCGGAGATGCTCGGAAACCACCCTCCCCCACGAGCGAACCCCACACGCGAGGACGACATGACCGACATCGCCGAAGACCCCCGTTACGCGCACACCGACGGACCGTTCCCGCCCCAGCAGCAGACGCAGCCGGGGCAGACCGACGAGACCCGCCCCACCCCGGACCACGGCGAGCAGAGCTACGTGGGCCACGGTCGCCTGGCCGGGCGCCGCGCCCTCATCACCGGGGGCGACTCCGGCATCGGTCGAGCGGTCGCGATCGCGTTCGCCCGAGAGGGAGCGGATGTCGCGATCGTGCACATGCCCGAGGAGCAGGAGGATGCCGAGGACACGCTCGGCCTCGTGAGAGACGCCGGACGCACGGGGCTCAGCCTCGCCGGGGACGTCCGCGACGAGGCCTTCGCCACGGACGCCGTCGTCGAGGCCCGCCGTGCCCTCGGCGGACTCGACGTCCTGGTCCTCAACGCCGCCTACCAGCACGACGTCGGCGGCTTCGCGAACCTGAAGACCGAGGATATGCGCCGCGTGTTCGACACCAACCTCGCCGGACTCCTTTTCTCGGCCCGCGCCGCCTATCCGTCCATGGAACCGGGCGCGTCCATCATCGTGACCGCCTCCATCCAGGCCGCCGAGCCGTCGCCGGGACTCATCGACTACGCCATGACCAAGGCCGCTCAGGTCGCGTTCGTCAAGGCGCTCGCGCAGGAGGCCGGATCGCGCGGCATCCGGGTCAACGCGGTGGCGCCGGGGCCGATCTGGACGCCGCTGATCCCCGCCACGGGCTGGGACGGCGAGAAGGTCGCGCACTTCGGCTCGGACACCCCGCTCGGTCGCGCCGGGCAGCCGGCCGAGCTCGCGGGAGCCTACGTGTACCTGGCCTCGGCCGAGTCCTCGTACACATCCGGAGCGGTCCTCGCGGTGACCGGGGGGAAGGCGCTGTGAGCATCGTGGCCCCCACCGACCCTCCGTCGCCTGCGACTCCCGCCTGGGAGATCGTCCCGCTGGGGCACACCGGCTGGCGCATCTGCGACGCCACGCGCGGTCATACGGACCCCTCACGCATGGTCGCCTACGCCGAGAAAAGCGAGATCGGCGCGATCGAGGTGCTGTGGCTGCGCAGCCCGTGCCCGAACCGTTCGCGCTACCGCGACCTCGACGAACTGCTCGCGGATCTCGACGCGGCCGTCGCCGCCGCCGAGGTGGACCGCTCGACGCGGCCCTTCGAAATCCCGCACTTCCCTCCCGAGAAATGACGACCCGTCGCCGACCGGGCCTCCGACGAGCCGGGGTCCGGTCAGCGACGGAGCGCGGGTGAGTCGTCCGTGCCGCGGTCGGCCTCGTCGGGAAGCTCCTCGACCGGGATCACGACGACGTCCTGCACCTTCCAGTCCAGCGCCGCGATCCCGGCGGACGCCTCCGTCAGTCGCCGCAGCGGCACGCGGGAGCGCCGCGTCGTGACGAACGCCTCGATGTGGAACACCTGGCCCTCATCACGCATGCGGACGGCGGCCTCGTCGACCCAGGGCAGCCCGCGCAGGTACTCGGTCACCTCGCGGCCCAGCGGGTGCGGTTCCTCGTCGTCGTAGGTGCGGGCGCGCTGGTCCATGAGATCCGCCACGGCCGACCGGGTGTTGCGGAACCCGTCGCGGACGATGCCGATCGAGATGAACAGGGCGGCCACGCCGTCCAGCCACCACACGCCGAGGCCGATGCCGATGACGCCGACGATGGATGCCGCATTGGTCTGCCAGTCGGCCTTGGCCATGTCGGCATCCGCGTAGAGCAGCTTGTTGTGCAGCAGGGGTGCGAGGCGCGCCTTGGCCGGGCCATAGAAGAAGACCGGACCGATCACGATGACCGACATGACGGCGACCATCAGCCAGCCGAGCCACACCGTGACCCCGAACAGCTGCACGGTGCCGATCGTCGGATGGTCACCGGTGACCAGGCCCGAGACGGCCTCGAAGGCGAGATTGAGTCCGACGGTCGCGAGGGCGACCCCGGCCACGACATGGCCGACCCCCATCGCCCTGTGCCGTCCGTACGGGTGATCGACGTCAGGGCGGCGGTGGACCTGGAGCAGCGCGATGAGGAAGGCGATCTGCGGCAGCAGCGACAGCATGTCCTCGATCCACGCCGTGCGCATCGACTGCGAACCGCCGACCACGAAGGCCACGACGGTGATCGTCACGATGGTGTACCCGATCGTGAAGTACTCCCACCGGATCGCGGAATGCAGGGCGCGATGCTGCTCGGGCGGCAGGTCGGTGCGGCCGAAACGATGCGGGTCGCCGCGGCTCACGATCCGGCCTCGCCGTCGAGGTAGAGCTCGATGTCGGAGAGCAGCGCGTTCTCGCCGGCCGGCACCAGCCACACCACGGTGCGGCCGTCCAGGCCGGGAAGGTCGGCGTATCCTCGCGTCGCGCCCACCCGATCCGCCCAGGGCGTGTCCGCGCTGAACCCGCCGACGGCCAGGTCGACCTCGCCCTCCTCGAGCATGCCGACGAGCGTCTCCTCGCCCGCCGGAACCCAGTCGATGCGCGCGTCGATCGACTCCGCGTACCCCTCGGCGAGGTCCATGAGCGGCCCGGTCGGTCCGTCCCGCCCCGCCTTCGCCAGCCCGGGATCCAGGCTCACCCCGATCCGCAGCGTTCCTCCCCGGGCGGCATCGAGGGTCCCGTCCGGATCCACGGGCACGGTGCCGAGGCATCCGGTGAGGGCGAGGGCGAGGGTGCACGTGGACAGTGCGGCGGTCGAGCGGCGGACAGCGGGGGCGAGCATGCGCCCATGATGCGTGCCGGGAGGGGAGGACTCAAACGGGTTGACCGCCGCCCCGCCCGGCGGTATGCGCGTGGCCGCCGCCGCGGGGCGTCCGTGTCAGGCCGGAAGTGGGAAGCGCCGGCGCAGCACGACGCGCTGTGCGAGCGTCCACACGACCGTGACCGTCAGATACAGCGCCGCCGCGAGCGGGACGAACACGGCGAAGACGGCGGTCAGATAGTGCAGTGCGCTCATCGCCCGCAGCATCCCCGGCGAGGACAGCGGCGAGTCCTCGACCGGCGTCGGACGGAACACGCGCCGGGTGATCTCGGCGACGACGACCATGACGAGCACGAGAACGCCGAACACCGTGAGGGTCGGAAGTGAGAAAGGACCGGCCGCCAGCATGTGCACGAGACTGGTCCCGAGCGGCGCGCCGAACAGGTCGTGGGCGAGCAGATCGTTGGGATGCCCCGCGATCTCGGTGCGCAGGAACAGCGTGTACAGGATGCCCACCACCGGCGCCTGCAGCAGCACGGGCAGGCACCCCGCGAACGGCGACGTGTTCTCGTCCTGGTAGAGCTTCATCGTCTCGCGCTGGAGACGCTCGGGGCTCGTCCCATACCTCTGCTGGAGCGCCCGGAGCTTCGGCGCCAGGCGCGCCCTGATCTGTTCGGCCCTGGCCTGCGAGATGCCGACCGGGATGAGTACGGCGCGCACCACGAGAGTAACGACGACGACCGCGAGAGCGGCGGCGGAGGCGCCGGCCGCGGGTTCGAGGAAGGCGGCGAGGCCCGCAAGGGCGCCGTAGGCCGCGTCGAGGAGCGCGGCGAGGGGAGGGAAGGAGAAGAGGTCCATGGATGTCCGTTCGATGCGTCGGGAGGGTGCGGCGTCTGCCGTGTCCCGACGCGAACGGACGGGTCACACGGCGCGCACGGCTCCCGGCGCTCGCGGACGGGGATGACCGGCGGCATCCGGATCGCTCTGCGAGAGCAGAGTCGACGCATCGATGGCACGCAGGGGGTGAGGCGGAGAGTCCTTGCCGACCGCGGTGAATCCGGTCCACGAGAGCAGGACCACGGCCAGGGCGGCGACGATCGCGATGGCCAGCCCCAGCAGGGCGGTGTCCGGGATCGTCACGAGCCCGAGCGCAGATAGCACGAAGCTCATCAGCTGCTCGAACGCGTCCGCCATACGCCGAGAGTACCTCACCGTGTCGACACGGTGCGGGCCGGAGAGGTCAACTCCAGGGCTCGTCGGAGGCGCCGTCCTCGTCCGAAGCCGTCGCGCCCTGCTTGTCACCCGCGAGGCGCCGGGTGGTCGAGGAGCGCTCGGAGCCGTCGGCCGAACCGCCCTGCCCCGAGGCGTTCGATGTCGTGGGGTCCTCGGCCTCGGCGGGGGCGGCCTCCGGCCCGTCCTGCGCCGAGTCTGCCGCGTGCTCCTTCCTCGTCGCCGCGGCGTCCGCGCGGTAGTCCGGTCGCGGCGGCTGCAGATCCTGATCGGAGAGCTCGCCGCCCTGGCGTCCCCCGTACGGGCGTCCGTGGTCCGCGGACTCCTCGCGGCCGAACACCAGCTCCCACTCGCCCACCGTGAAACGGGCCCCGGTGCGCAGGATCTCGGTGCGTTCGCCGGACGCGTCCTGAGACGCCGCGTTCGTCTCACCGGGGCCGTGCAGCGTCAGCACGTACTCGTCGCGCTCGTCGTGCGTGATCGTGGCGTGGACCGCGTCCGCGCCGGGCAGAACGAGCTCGTTGCCGGCGGCCGAGCCGATCCGCACTACGTCGTCGCGCAGATGGAACATCAGCCGGTCGTCGCCGCGGGTGATGCGCAGATGCGGATCTCCGGCGCCCCAGGCGTCATGGGTCGTCGTCGGGGTGTGGGGTTGCGTGCTCATGGTGACCTCCTGACTCGACGGTAGGCCGAAGGCTCCGGGCGGCAGGAGGGGGTTGACAGCGCGTCACGGGAACGACCGGATGCCGAGGTCGGGCGTAGCCTCGGACCATGAACGCCTTCGCAGAACTCCTCGGCATCCGGCATCCGATCGTCCTCGGTGCGTTCGGAGGCCTGTCGTCCGTCGCCCTCACCGCCGCGGTGAGCGAAGCAGGCGGACTCGGGTCGTACGGGCTGTACGGCTACGACGGCGACCGGATCCTCCGCACCGCCACGGAGCTGCGGGCCGTGACCGACCGCCCGTTCGCGTTCAACATCTGGCTGCCGATGGGCGACGAGGCGGAGCCGGGGCCGCAGCACGCCGTGTTCGCGCAGGCGCTGGAACCCTTCTACGAGGCGGTGGGCGTCGAGGTCCCCACGCGTCCCGACCGCTACGTGCCGTCGCTCGACGAGCAGCTCGAAGCGATATGGGAGGCCGCGCCGGCGGTGCTGAGCGTGGTCTACGGCGTGCCGTCCGCGGAGCTGATCGCCGAAGCACGCGACCGCGGCATCCGAGTCGTCGGGACCGCCACGACGGTCGCGGAGGCACTGGCGCTCGAGGCGGGCGGCGTCGACGCGGTCGTCGCGAGCGGCATGGAGGCCGCCGGGCACCGCGTGTCATTTCTGCGCCCTGCCGAGGAGTCGCTCGTCGGCACGGTCGCGCTCGTGCCCCAGGTGGCCGACGCCGTCGGCGTGCCGGTGATCGCGGCCGGCGGCATCGCGGATCGCCGCGGCGTCACTGCCGCCTTCGCACTGGGCGCCTCCGCGGTGCAGGTCGGCACGGCGTTCCTCGCGACCGCTGAGTCGGCGGCGAACGACGCCCACCGCGCCGCCATCCGGGGCACGGCGGCGGACGGCAGCGTGCTGACCCGCGCCATGAGCGGGCGCCTGGCCCGCGGTGCGCGCAACCGCGCGGTCCGGGCGATCGAGGCGAGCGGCACGATCGCGCCGTTCCCCATGCAGAACTGGCTCACCGGTCGCTTCCGCACGGCCGCCGGTGCGCAGAACCTCGGCGAGCTGCAGTCGCTGTGGCTCGGACAGGGCGCGCCGCTGGCGCGGTGGGATGCGGCATCCGAGCTGTTCGACGAGCTTGTGGCGGGGGTGCCGGCCTAGAGGATGACGGTCGAGCGGCCGTGCACGATCACGCGGTCCTCGGCGTGCCACTGCACCGCGCGGGCGAGCACCAGGCGCTCGACGTCGGCGCCGCGGCTCTGCAGCTCTGCGGCCGATTCGGAGTGCGTCACGCGCGTGACGTCCTGCTCGATGATGGGACCCTCGTCGAGGTCGGCCGTGGCGTAGTGCGCGGTCGCGCCGATGAGCTTCACACCGCGCTCCTTGGCCCTGGCGTACGGGTTGGCCCCGATGAATGCCGGCAGGAAGGAGTGGTGGATGTTGATGACGGGGGCGGCGAGCTCCTCGATGAACGAGTCCGTGAGGATCTGCATGTAGCGCGCGAGCACGACGAGGTCGACGTTGCCCTGGAGGATCTCCAGCTGGCGCCGCTCCATGGCCTGCTTGTCGCCCGAAGGGATGTGCACGAACGGGACGCCGAACGTGCGCACCGCGTCGGCGAGATCCGGGTGGTTGGAGATGACCATCGTGATGTCGATGTCCAGCTGGCCGCGCTGCGCGCGCCACAGCAGCTCCATGAGGCAGTGGTCGTACTTCGACACGAAGATCGCGACGCGCTTGCGGCGGGAGGCGTCGTGCAGCGACCATTCCATGCCGAAGCGATCGGCCACCTGCTGGATCGAGGCCTCCAGCGCTGGTCGCGCGGCGGCGAGACCCGGAAGGTGGATCACGGTGCGCTGGAAGAAGCGCCCGCCCTCGGAGTCGGTGGAGTGCTGGTCCAGCGAGATGATGTTCGCGCCGTGCTCGGCGAGGACGCCGGCGACGGCCGCGACGATGCCGGGCTGGTCGTCGCACGCGATGAGCAGACGGGCGGTGTCGGGCTGGGACATGGATGCTCCTTGGAAGGTCTCGCTCGATTCTGCCCCGTCGGCCGCGATCGTGACGAATCCTCGGCCGGACGCCGTCGTCCGACGCGCACGGTGCCGATACTCTGACTCCGTGAACGCGAGCGAAGCCGGTCTCATCCTCGTCCCTCTGATGGCGGTGCTCGCGCCCCTGTTCGCACGCGGCGTGCGACCGGTGCTGCGCGTCCCGGTGATCGTGTTCGAGCTCGTTCTCGGCATCCTGATCGGACCCGCGGTGCTCGGCTGGGTCGACACCGGTGAGGTACTCGACAAGCTCAGCGAGTTCGGCCTGGCGATGCTGTTCTTCATCGCGGGGTCGGAGATCGACTTCCGTCGTCTCGCGGGGAAGCCGCTCGTGCGGGCGTCGCTCGGCTGGGTCCTGAGCGTGGTGCTGGGCATCGGGCTGGGCTTCTTCTTCGCACCGGGCGAGGGGATGGTCGTGATCGGCATCGCGCTGAGCTCGACGGCGCTGGGCACGCTGATGCCGATCCTGCGGGATGCCGGGGAGCTGTCCACGCCCTTCGGGCGCACGGTCACGGCGATCGGGGCGGTCGGGGAGTTCCTGCCGCTGATCGCCATCTCGATCTTCCTGAGCACGCGGACCACCTGGGTCGCGACCGCGGTGCTCCTCACCTTCGTCGTGCTCGCCGCGATCGTCGTCGTCATCGCGCATCGGACCCCGCACGGGCGGCTGCACGCGTTCCTGCGCGCGACGCTGCACACGTCCGATCAGTTCGGCATCCGCTTCGTGCTGCTGCTCATCGCGGCTCTTGTGGCGCTCAGCGTGATCCTCGACCTCGACATGCTGCTGGGTGCGTTCGTCGCCGGAGCGGTCTGGCGCATCATCATGGCGCGGGCGCCGAAGGAGGATGCCGAGGAGATCGAGAGCAAGATCGAGGCGATCGCGTTCGGCTTCCTCGTGCCGATCTTCTTCCTCTACACCGGCATCACCTACGACCTGGAGGCGCTGCTCTCCTCGCCCGAGGCGATCGCGCTCGTCCCCGTCTTCCTCGTCGCTCTGCTGGTGTTCCGCGGCGCGGCCGCCCAGTTCTCGGCGCCGGCCGGCGCCGGCCTGCGCGAACGCTCGGCGCTGGCGCTGCTGTCCGCCACGGGCCTGCCCATCATCGTGGCGGTGACGGCGATCGGAGTGGAGCAGGGGATGCTCGAATCCGGCATCGCGGCCGCGCTCGTCGGTGCCGGGATGCTGTCAGTGCTGCTGTATCCGCTCATCGCGATGTCGCTGCGCGGCGATGCGGCGCGGCTCGCGGCCGCCGAGAAGAACGCGCCTGTCAGCGAGCTGTGATGTCGGCATCCGCGCTTCTGGAGCAGGCTCGCACGGCGCTCGCCGGCGTGCGCAAGGAAGGCCTCGGCGAGGAGCGGCACTCCCGGTTCCGCGGCGACCGCATCGTGCGGGTCGGTGAGGCCTGGCACGTCGGAGTGCTGCTGCTGACGGACGATGCGGCGCTCGCGACGGCGGAAGTGCTGCGTGCCGCCGATGCCGGCCGCCGGGGCTACACGGCCGAATCGGCGCGGGAACGGGCGGTCCGCCGCGAGTGGGCGCTGCGAGGCGGGTTCGGAGAGGGCGAGGTGGCCCATGTCGGATGGAGCGTCATCGACGTGGATGCCGTGGATGCCGGCGGATCCTCGGGTCCGCTCTCGATGATCGACGGCGTCCCGCACGTGAGATGGTCGGCATCCGGAGCCTTCATGCCCCTGGAGGCATACCTCCGCGACCAGCTCTCCCTCCTGACCTGACGCCGCCCCCGCCCCGCCCCACCGCGGCTCGCGAGACTTGGTTTGTGGAGCGAGACTTGGTCAGGTGAGCCAAGTCTCACCCAGCAGGCCAAGTCTCACGGCGA
The DNA here is from genome assembly GCF_058349845.2 of Microbacterium cucumeris. Taxonomy (NCBI): domain Bacteria; kingdom Bacillati; phylum Actinomycetota; class Actinomycetes; order Micrococcales; family Microbacteriaceae; genus Microbacterium; species Microbacterium cucumeris. The sequence continues at coordinate 142,849 of NZ_JBYRIZ020000006.1, read as the reverse complement.
GGCGACGTCTCACGGCGAGGCGACGTCTCACGTCAGGCGAACGTCGCGGCGAAGCGGGCGAGGAGCGCCTCGCCCTCGGTCACGGTCGCCGCCAGGACGCGCTGCTGGACCGCGTCGAACGCATTCGCGTCGAAGTAGCCCTTGGTGCGGTAGAAGGTCATGCGCTCGGCGAAGTCGGCGGGACTCGGCTCCGGGTGGAACTGCGTCGCGTACAGATGCGTGCCGACCCGGTACGCCTGCACCGGGCACGCATCCCCCTCCGCCAGCAGCTCGGCGGTCGGCGGGGTCTGCGCCGCGGACTCCTTGTGCGCCGTGAACACGTGCAGCTCCGGACCGCTCGGGCCGAAGATCGGGTCGTGCCGGGCGGCCTCGGTCGCACGGATGGTCACGGCGGAAGCGGATTCCGGGTGGTCCACCGTGACGATGCCGCCCAGCATCCTCGTCACGACGCCGATGCCGTAGCAGGTGAACAGCGCGGCGGTGCCGCCGTCGATCGCTGCGGCGGCGATCCGCTCGAGATCGGACTCCACGCGCCGCTGCTCGGCGGTCGGGGCGGGGTCGGTGACATTCAGCGGAGAGCCGCCGATCACGATCCCGCGGTGGCCGGTGACCGTAGCGGGATCCAGCGGGGCGGTGAGCAGATCCAGCCGGTCGAGCTCGGCGACGCCGAGGCCCCGACGGAACGACGCGTACTCCGCATCGGCCGCGGCCCGCTCCGGGCGCACGCTGATGTAGAGAAGCGAGGCCATCCGGCGATTCTAGCCAGTCCGCGACCGTCGGCACGGCGCGTGTCCGACGTTGACGGACGCCCCCTCAACGGGAGGAGTTCGCCGTGCGGCCGCGGACGATGCCGACGAAGACCGCGACGTCGTCGTTCTCGGGCTCCCGGGTCCACGCGAAGGCCACGGTCGAGACCGGACCGCCGCGCAGCACCCGGAATTCGACGTCCTTGCGGTGGTGCAGTCGCGCCAGCGACATCGGGACGACAGCGATGCCGACTCCGGTCGCGACGGTGGCGATCAGGTCGGCAGTCGTCGGGACGGCGCCGGCGACGGCGGCTGTCGTGCCGGGAAGATCGAGTGCGAGGACGTCCTCCTCCGAACGGAGCAGCACCTCGCCGTCGAGATCGGCCGCGTCCAGCTCGTCCGCCGCGAGCAGGTGCGAGTCGACGGATGCCACCACCACCGGCAGCTCCTCGTAGAGCGGGATCACGTGCAGCTCGGCATCCTCGATCGGAAGCCGCACGAGCGCCGCGTCGAGGCCGCGCAGAGCCTCGCGCTGTCCGGCGACGGCGATCGGAACCAGCTCCAGCGGGACGTGCGGCATGCGCTGCTTCCAGGTGTCGATCCACTTGCCGGGGGTCGCGCCGGGGATCGCCCCCAGCCGGAAGCTGCGCGGTTCGGATCCGGCGGATGCGGGCACGCTCTGCCCCGCGCGGGATGGTGTCCGTTCGTCGCGCGACGGCCTCTGAGCCTTCGCAGCTGCGGCCTTCTTCGCGGAGGTCTTCTTCGCCGTCCCGTTCTTCGCGGAGGTCTTGTTCGCGGGCGCGCGGCCGGCCGGCGTGCGGCGACGTGCACCGCCCGCGCGTCCGCCTCGTGCGCCGTTCCCCGCTTTCGCCACGCCCCCAGGCTACTCGGTGCGCTCGAGGCATCGCCCCCGCGACGGACTGGGCGAGCGTCTCAGCGTGCGCGGCCGACCATCGCGGACGCGAGCTGAAGCCCTCTCGTCGTGTACGCCGCCAACCGTGTCATACGAGGAACCGCTTCGCGCACGAGAGAACTCGGACCGTTCCTCTCGCGGCGTCGCTCGCTCTCACGACGGTCAGGCCGCGAGCCAGAGGCCCTTTCGGTCGGTGGCGATCGTGAGGCCCGCGGCGACCGTCTCGTCGTCGCCGATGCGGGACCCGCGCACGATGCGCGCTCCGGCGCCGACCTCGGTGCGGACGCCGATGTGCGCCCCGGCGCCCACGGCGGCACCCTGTCCGATGTGCGCGTGCGCGTCGATGGAGGCGTTCTCGCCGATCACGGCATCCGGCTCCACCCAGGCGCCGCGGGCGACCTTCGCCCCCGCGCCCACGCGCGCACCCGGTTCGATATAGGCGCCGGCCTCGATGATCGCCATCGGGTGCACCTTCGCGCCGTGCGCGACGAGGCCGCGGCCGTTGGCGTGCTTGCGGTAGCGCAGCGTCTCGCCCTGGTCGTCCTCGATATCGATGTAGTTCTTGCCCACGTTTCCTCCCGTTCCGGAGACTCCCGGATATATCAACAACCGCGGAAGGGGCGATTTCATTCCCGCAGCGGGATGATCGTCATCTCTGGCAGCGTGGACACCAGAACGTGACGCGCTCGCGGGTCGGATCCGCGCCCTGCTCACCCCGCAGGATGAGCGTTCCGCAGCGCCGGCATGGGCGGCCGGCGCGTCCGTACACCCAGTCCGTCTCACCGCGCCGGGCGACGCCGGTGAAGGTGCGGTCGACGCGATCGCGATTGGCGCGGATCGTCCGCACCCCGAGGGCGAGCAGGGCGCCGGCATCGACCTCGGCGGCCGGCGTCGTGGGCAGGATCCCCCGCAGGAACAGCAGTTCGGCGGCGTACTCGTTTCCGAAGCCCGCGACGTTGCGCTGATCGAGCAGGGCGACATGGATGCTGCGCGAGTCCGCTCTCAGCCGTCGGGCGGCTTCCTCGGCATCCCAGGACGGACCCAACGGATCGGGGCCCAGGTGATCGAGGAACCGGTCCTCGTCCCGTGTCGGAAGCAGCTGCACCTCCGCGAGGTCCACGCCGACCGCTTCGCGCCGCGCGGTGCCGACGACGGCGCGTACGCGGAACGCCGGATGCCGCCACTTCTCGCCCGGGCGGTACAGGTACCACGCGCCCTCCATCCGCAGATGGGAATGCAGCGTGTGCTCGCCGACGCGCAGCAGCAGATGCTTGCCGCGCGAGACGCATCCGTGCACGGTGCGTCCGGTCAGATCCGCGGTGGCCGCCTGGGGGACCCGCAGGTCGAAGCGCGTGACGGTCTGCCCGGCGAGGGCGGCGTCCAGGCGACGTGCCGTCCGGAAGACCGTGTCGCCCTCAGGCATCCGCTGTCTCCGCGGGGTGCTCGACCAGCGACCGTGCGAGCATCGTCGACCCGGCGACGGCCGCCGGCATGGTGATGATGGCGCCCAGCGGCACCAGGAAGCACAGCTGGGTCGCGACGCCGAAGCCGAGCACGCGAGCCCGGCGGACGGAGAGCAGTTCCGACCGCGACGAGGCCGACAGGCCGCGCGCGTCGAAGGCGCGGCCCGTGAGCTCCCGGGCGAGCAGGCGTCCGCTGAGGACGACACCCGTCACGGAGGCGAGGAGGCCGCCGACGAGGGGGAGGAACCCGATCGCGAGGGTCAGGAGGGCGACGAGGACGCCCAGGGCGATCAGTCGGATGCCTTCGCCCACGGTTGCCCAGAATCCGGTCTCTCCCGTCGGTTCCGTGCCGTATTCGCGTTCGACTCCGCGCCAGATCCGCTGGTAGAACGGGTCGCCGATCGTGAGCGTAAGGGCGGTGAAGACGGCGCCCGCGAGCGCGAGCGCGGCGATGAACATCACGATGCCGAGGCTCACGCGCAGGATCTCGCGCCACGGCGTGACCCAGCCGTCGGCGAACGGCGTCGCCCAGTCCGTGAGGATGCCGAGGCTCAGGCCGAAGGGGATCAGCGCCGCGGCGAGGAGCAGGAAGGCGAGGAACGCGGGGAGCAGGCCGAGCGCCATGAGGCCGGGGCGCACGCTCCAGAACCGGAATCCCTTCAGGAGCATCCCGATTCCGATCCCGAACTCCCGCACCATCCCTCCAGCGTAGAGGGCGGCCCGGACGTCGACGCGTCCGACGCCGGGCTGTCTCACACGGCTTTGCGCAGTGTGTAGCCGCGCGGCGTGGCGACGAAGCCGGCCTCTTGGAGTGCGGTCGCGAAGGCGGTTCCGTACACCGGCTCGCCGTTAACCTTCTCGACCGTCAGGGTCTCGAGCCGGCGGGCGCGCGAGGTCGCGGCGAGATCGGATGCCGCGGCACGCAGCGTCTCCTCGTTCTCGTCGAAGGCGAGCACCGTGCGGCCACCGCGTTCGAGGTACAGCACGAGCGCGCCGTCCACGAGCACGACGAGGCCGCCGGCCTTGCGGCCGGGGCGGTGGGAGACGCCGTCGCGCCGCGGCCAGGGGAGCGCGGCCCCGTACGGATTCGCCGGGTCCGTCGCGGCGAGGGTGACCGCATGGCGCGGAGGAGGGTCGGCGAGCCCGGCGAAGGTCCGCAGGCGGTCGACCGTCGTGGACGCCGCGAACTGCGCCGCCCCGAGCTTCTCGATCACGTACCCGCGGCGGCAGTGCCCAGCCTCCTCGAACCCCGCGAGCACCCGGTACACCTGGGCGAAGCCGCCCGGAACGCCCTCGGACTGTGCAGAGCCGCGCGTGACGACGCCGTACCGGTCCAGCAGCAGTCCGGCGGTCACCGTGGCGCGGCGCGCCGGGTCCGTCTCGCCGGCCGGAAGCAGCGACCAGCGCCCTCCCGTGATCGTCGGACGCGCCGTCGACCCCCCGAACGACACGCCCCGGTACGTGCGTGCGCGCGGGGCGCGCCGCACGGCCTTGTGCGCCTGCGATCCGCCGGCGAGCAGCTGCCGCACCGGCGCGAACGTGTCGTTCGTGACGCGTCCCGACCAGGTCAGCGCCCACAGCGCGTCGAGGACCGACTGCTCGTTCTCCGCCCCGACCCGGTCGCGCAGATGCGCGGCGAACGAAGCGCCTCCCGCACCGAGGGCCCCGAGAAGTCGGGCTTCGAGCGAGTCCGGGGCGATCTCGGTCTCATCGGGGTCGGGCAGCGTGAAGGGAGCCAGGTCGACCGGGTGCAGCGAGACCCAGCCGTCACGGCCGGGGAGCGTCCCGTGCCCCGCCCAGACGACCTCGCCGTTGGCGGTCAGCTCGTCGAGCAGCGCGGGGGAGTAGTCCCGCACGCGGGACGGCAGGACGAGGGATTCCCAGGCGCTCGCCGGGATCGGCACGCCCGCGAGCTGCTCGATCACCGCGAGCACGCCGTCGAGTCCTTCCAACGGACGGGACAGATGCTGCCAGTCCGGGAGGAACCGGGCGAACGCCGCCGGCTCCACGGGTTCCACGCTGCCGCGGATCGCGGCGAGCGAGCGCATCCGCAGGCGTCGGAGCACCTCGGTGTCGCACCACTCGGGACCCGCGTCGGGGGCCGCCTCGGCGGTGGACAGGAAGTAGCCGCTGCTGAGGCGCCCTGCGCTCTCGAGCCGCTGCAGGGTGTGCCGCGCCACGGCCGTTCCGATGCCGAAGCGGGTGGCGACGGCGTCCGTCGTGAACGGGCCGTGGGTGCGCGCATGGCGCGCGACCAGATCGCCGAGCGGATCGGCGACGGGCTCCAGGAACGCCACCGGGATGCCGGTCGGAAGGGCGACGCCGAGGGCGTCCCGCAGACGCGCGGCGTCCTCGATCGCGGCGATGCGCGCAACGCCGCCGACGGTCACCGCGATCGCGCGGCGGGCCGCGACGAGGTCGTCGAGGTGAGCGGATGCCGCAGCACGTCGCGCGGGCGTCGCGACGGCGTCCGCGGCGTCGCGTTCGCTCGACGGACCGGTGTCGTCGGCCGCGTCGTCCTCGTCCGCCAGGCGCTCCGCCACCTCCGCGGCATCCAGGGGCCCGAGCATCCGCAGCAGGTCGGCGACGCCCTCGAGGCCGCGGGTGCGGCGGGCCGGGTCGAGCCGCTGGGCCTCGCGCTCGAACTGCGCGATGACGTCCGGATCGAGCAGCTCGCGCATCTCCACCGTGCCGAGCAGTTCGCCCAGGAGCGCCGGGTCGACGGAGAGCGCCGCGGCCCGTCGCTCCGCGAGCGGCGAATCGCCCTCGTACATGAACGCGCCGACGTAGCCGAACAGCAGGTCTCTGGCATAGGGCGACGGCTGCGCCGGCTCGGTCTCGATGAGCCGCACGCGCCGGTCGGCGATCCAGCTTGCGAGTCGGCGCAGCGACGGCAGGTCGTAGACGTCCTGCAGCACTTCGCGCAGCGTCTCGAGGATGACGGGGAACGTGGGGTGACGACGTGCGACCTCCAGCAGCTGCGCGGAGCGCTGGCGCTGCTGCCAGAGCGGGGTGCGGCGGTTGGGATTCGTGCGCGGCATGAGCAGCGCCCGCGCGGCGCACTCGCGGAACCGGGAGGCGAACAGCGCCGAACCCCCGACCTCCTCCGTCACCAGCTGCTCCAGCTCGTCGGGGTCGAAGACGAACAGCTCCGCCCCTGGCGGCTCGCTCTCGGCATCCGGGATCCGCACGATGATCCCGTCATCGCTCGCGACCGCCGACCCCTCGACGCCCAGCCGCTCCCGGACGCGGGCGTTGATCGCCAGCGCCCAGGGCGCGTGCACCTTCATTCCGTACGGGGAATGAAGGATGACGCGCCAGTCGCCCACCTCGTCATGACCGCGCTCGACCGTGAGCGTCCGGTCGGTCGGCAAGGTCCCCGTGGCGGCGCGCTGCTCGGTCAGGTGGGCCATGAGGTTGTCGCGGGCGAGAGCGTCGAGCCCGGCATCCATCAGGCGCTGCGTCGCCTTCGCGGGCTCCGCGGTGGAGACCTCGCGCGAGAAGGCGCCCAGCGCCTCGCCGAGCTCGAAGGGTCGGCCGATGCCGTCGCCGTGCCAGAACGGCACGCGCCCCGGCTGGCCGTAGGCGGGGATGACGTTGACGCGATCGTGCGTGATCTCCGCGATCCGCCAGCTCGTCGTGCCGAGCGTGAACACGTCGCCGACGCGGGACTCGTAGACCATCTCCTCGTCGAGCTCGCCGACGCGCGCTCCAGTCGACTCGCCGGCGACGAAGACGCCGAACAGACCGCGATCCGGGATCGTCCCGCCGCTGGTGACCGCGATGCGCTGGGCCCCAGGGCGTCCGGTGAGCGTCCCGGCGTCGCGGTCCCACACCAGCCGCGGGCGCAGCTCGGCGAACTCGTCGGACGGGAAGCGTCCGGCGAGCAGATCCAGCGTGGCCTCATAGGCCGAGCGCGGCAGGGACTGGAACGGCGCCGAGCGGCGGACCGTCTCGAACCAGTCCTCGACGCCGATCGGATCGATCGCGCACGCGGCGACCGTCTGCTGGGCGAGGATGTCGAGCGGGTTGCGCGGCACGGCGATCGCCTCGATCCTGCCGGCCAACATCCGTTCCGTCACGATCGCGGTGTGCAGCACGTCTCCACGGTGCTTGGGGAACAGCGCGGCGCGGCTGACCTCCCCGACCTGGTGGCCCGCGCGTCCGACGCGCTGCAGTCCGGATGCCGCGGAGGGCGGCGCCTCGACCTGGATGACGAGATCGACCGCTCCCATGTCGATGCCGAGTTCGAGGCTGCTGGTCGCCACGACGCAGCGCAGGACGCCGGACTTCAGCTCTTCTTCGACCTGTGCGCGCTGCTCCTTCGACACCGACCCGTGGTGCGCCTTGGCGAGCACAGGGTCGGCGCCCGCGGTGGTTCCGCCCTGAGCGGGCATCTGCGCGGGGACGCGCCGTGCCGCAGCGGGCGGCGGGCTCTCGCCCATGCGCTCGGCATAGATCTCGTTGAGCCGGCCGGTGAGCCGCTCGGCGAGTCGGCGCGAGTTCGCGAACACGATGGTCGAGTTGTTCTGCAGGATGCGATCGACGATCGCCTCCTCGACATGCGGCCAGACCGATCCGGTGACCTCGGAGTACTCGGCGGGCTCGCCGTCGACGGGGGGCGGCGCTCCGGGCGGTGCCGGCGGGTTGGTCATGTCCTCGATCGGTACCACCACGCCGAGCTCGAAGGTCTTGCTCGCGCGCGGTGCGACGATCTCGACCGGCTCGGAGCCGCCGAGGAACCGGGCGACCTCGTCGATCGGGCGCACGGTCGCCGACAGGCCGATGCGCTGCGCCGGACCTTCGGCCCCCCGCGCGCGCCGCAGGGCGTCCAGCCGTTCGAGGCTGACGGCCAGGTGCGCGCCGCGCTTGGTCGCGGCGACCGCGTGCACCTCGTCGATGATGACCGTGTGCACGCCGCGCAGCGTCTCGCCCGCTCGGCTGGTGAGCATGAGGTACAGCGACTCCGGCGTCGTGATGAGGATGTCCGGTGGATCGGCGACCAGCTTGCGGCGGTCGCTCGAGGTGGTGTCGCCGGAGCGCACCCCGACCGTGACGGACGGGGCGGGGATGCCGAGTCGCCTGGCCGACTGCCCGATGCCGACCAGCGGGGAGCGGAGGTTGCGCTCGACGTCGACGCCCAGCGCCTTCAGCGGCGAGATGTAGAGCACGCGCGTCCGCGGGAGGCCCTCGTCCGTCGATCCGGATGCCGTCTCCGTCCGCTCCCGGAAGATGCTGTCGATCGCCCACAGGAAAGCCGACAGCGTCTTGCCCGATCCGGTCGGCGCGACGACGAGCGCGTGCTTGCCGGCCGAGATCGCGTCCCAGGCGCCGGCCTGCGCGGCGGTGGGTGCGGCGAAGGCGCCGCGGAACCAGTCCTGGGTCGCCGGCGTGAAGCGTTCGAGCACATCGCCCATCCCTCCATCATGGTCCGTGCCCCGGACATCGGGTCGACGATGTCGGCGGCACGCGGCATCCTGAGAGCATGGCGACGCACACGACGAACTATCGCGCGACGTTCATCGAGGTCGCCGAGGACTGTCCGACCGACCACGCGACCGAGCCGCCAGCAGGCGATCCGCCGACGATCGCGGCGCTGCAGTACCGGCTGATCGCCGAGGAGCCGTACGCGCACACGTCCGATGACGTCGTCTTCGCGGTCCACGCACTGCGTCGGGGTATGGACCCGGACGATTCCGCCGCGCGGGAGGAGTTCTTCTCGAAGGGACAGCCGTGCCTGCGGTCCTCGCCGCTCGGCAAGCGCTACGGCTGGGGGATCCTCAGCGACGAGCAGGGGCGTGTCGCGCTCGTGGCGCGCGAGTCCCAGACGTACGCGGCGCTGGCCGCCGATCCCGCCCTCGGGCACACCAGGGCCATGCGGTCGCGACGCGCTCCGCGCTGAGTCGTCCGCGGCGGCTCAGCGCGGAGCCGCCGGGGCCCACGCGGTCGCCAGCGCCCCCCAGATGACCGGAGAGAACCGCGGATCGCCGGTCGCGGTCCAGCGCCGCCTCTGCTCTCGCTGCCAGGCACCGAGGGCCGCGACCGGATCCGAGGCCTCGTGCGCGGCGTCCACCGCGATGACGGCCTCGCTCAGCATCCCCTCTGCATCGCCCCGAAGATCGGTGCCGAAACGGGCGAGACCCGCTTCGGTGGGCAGTGTCCACCGGGTCGCGGTGACGTACTCCGCTCCGCGGTGCACGAAGGCGGCGGTGAGGCCAGTCGGCTCGGCGAAGCGCGCATCGCCGCCGGAATCGCATGCGATCAGCGCGACGCGGTTCGGTGCGTCGAGGGGGTCGAGACCGGGTGCGCCGAGGGCGATGTCGGCGGCGGTGTACGGGCGGTGGGGGCCCAGCGGCTGGGCCAGCCCGGGGGAGCCCAGGCCGTCGGACAGATGCATGCGCGCATCGAGAGCATGCGTCGACGCCGTCACATGGCCCACGTACAGGAGGCGTCCGGCGTCGGCCGCGGCATCCGCGAGCGCGGCGCGATCGATGTCCGCCCGGCGGAACGCGTCTCCGGCGGGTCGCACCCGGTCGCCGAGGCGCCGCACCATCGCGGCCAGCGGCGCGTCCGGCGCGACCGGACCCAGGACGCTGCCGAGATCGCTGTGCGCCGGGAAGCCGGGGACCACAGGATCCAGCACCGCGGCCACCGGGGCGCCAGGCCGCCACGGCGGCGCCACGCGGCGTGCGGGGTCGTTGCGCAGCGTCGCGGGCAGCAGCACCGAGACGTCGACCATGTCGATGCCGCGCTCGCCGTCGGACGTGCTGAGCAGCTCCCACGGCAGGTGCGACGTCGACGGCGACAGTTGCACGCGCAGGTGCGGCCGCAGGCCGGCCGCCTCGAGGACGTTCAGCTCCGCGCCCAGCCACGCCGGGACGAGTGCGGCGGTCAGCGTCTCGGCCAGCCGCTGCTCGCGTTCGAGGTCCATCAGCGGGCCTTTGGACAACGCCCGCACCAGGGCCTGCTCACCGCTCTCCCCGGGCAACGGAGTCGGCACGGCCAGGGCGAGGGCCTCCAGCGCGGGCGCCACGAGTCGGCGCTCGATGACCGTCATGCGAGGCGAGTCGGGCTGATGGTCCCAGATCCAGTTGACGAACAGGTCGTCGCCGTCGACATAGCGCAACCGCGCGCGCGGAGCGCGTCCGGCGGGGAGATCGCGCAGCACCTGCTCGGCGTCGATGCGCTGCGGAACGCGCACCGGCCCCAGATGCTTCAGGTCGCGCCAGTTCCTCACCAGGACACCACCGCATGGGCCGAGCGGATCGTCACGCCGTACTCCTCCTCCGCCGCGCGGATGTGCTCCTCGAGCACGGGCGGCCGGCCGGGGATCGCCACGACGCGCGGCGGCGGTGCGAACCGCAGCCCCGCCGTGGAGGAACCCTGATCGGCGACGAAGCCGGATGCCGCCGCCGGCAGCAGCTCCGCGGCCTCGGCCGTGGCCGGGTCCGGCTCGACCGGTGCGAGCACGCGGAGAGCCGGATCGGGCACGTGCGCGTCGGGGTCCGCCGCGGCATCCTGCGCCTCGATCGACTCGGCCAGCAGGGTCGCCGAGGCCGAGGCGTTCTCGATGAGCGCGAACAGCGTCTCACCGTCCCCGAGCGCGACGGCCAGACGGAACGCGAGTTCGCGCGCCGGTGCGGCCACCTGCAGGCTCCAGCGCTCGCGCACCGGACCCGGTGCGAAGTCCCCGCGCAGCGCCTCCGTCGTCAGCAGCACGGGGACGGCGAGCCGCAGACCCTCGGTGAGCCGCTCGACGCGCGTGCGGGGTCGAGGCGTGACGCTCGCCCACTCGGCGTGCATCTCGGCGCGCCGCAGGTTGACCCGGCAGCGCTCGTGCGCCGACCGTGTGAGATCCCGCGCGGTGCGGTACGCCTCGTCGGCGACGGCGAATCGACCGCGCCGGGACTCGGCGTCGCCGAGGAATCCCCAGGCCTCCCGTCGTTCGTGCACATCCGCGGCCGGATCCATGTCGGCGATCAGCTCGCGCAGGCGCCGGGCGGCACGAGCCGGGTTGCCGGACTGCAGATACACCGCCGCGAGTCCGGTCCTGGCCGCGGCGAGGCGGGTGCGGAGCCCAGCCGCCTTCGCGAGTTCCGTCGCCCGGAGGAAGGCCTCCTCGGCCTCGTCGAGCCGGCCCTGCTGCATCGCCACGCGGGCGCGGTTCTCGGCGAGGAGCTGGGTGCCGACAGCATCCGCGCTCTCCCCCTGCAGACCGTCGGCGATGCGCATGTACTCCCACGCGGCCTGCTCGTCGCCGGTGCGCTGCGCGATCGCGCCGAGATTCACGTACACGTGGATGGCGAGGCGGGGGTCGACCGCGAGGGCCGCGGTCAGTGCCCGCTGGGCCTCCGCCTCCGCCTCGTGCAGTCGTCCGAGGCCGATCAGCAGGCCCGTGCGGGTGTTGCGGGAGGAGAAACGCAGCAGGGGCTCCTGCCCCACGTCGTACGCGTCGAGCACGCCCTCGGCGGCATCGATCTGGGTCAGCGCGTCGTCGACCCGATCCAGCAGGGCGAGGCTCTGCGCCCGCGCGAGCATGCCGTTGACGAGCACGGTCCGTGTGCCGTGCTCATCGCCCAGCCGGCTCAGGACGTCGGACGCCGTGGCCACCGCGGCCTCCGTGAGACGCACGGCGTCGGCGGCGGATCCGGTCATCTCCAGCGCCGCGGCGAGGTTCAGCTGCACGCGCGCCCGCAGGTCCCATCCGGAGGGATCGTCCGTGTCCTCGAGAGCGGACAGCGTCTCGCGCAGCAGGTCCTGCGCCGCCGCCGCGTCGCCCGCGTGCAGGAGCTCCGCCGCGGCGTTGTTGCGGTCGCGCAAGGCGTGCCATCTCGGCGGGAGGGGCGTGCGTCCCTGGACCGCGCGCGGGTCGCGACCGCTCGTCATCGCAGAGCCCCGGCCGTGCGCTCGGCGAGGCTCGTCTCGGGATCGGTCCGTCGACCGGCGGCGTAGGCCAGCGCGGCCTGTCGTGCCTCCGGCGATTCCGCGGGGCCGGGGACCGACGTCATCCGCACGTCTCTCACCCAGAGCACGCGCTCCTCGATGGGCAGCAGGGCGACGGATGCCGGGACCTCCGTCGATCCGCGCAGCACCGTGCCGTCCACCTCGAGCCGCACGTCGATGCCCCGCTCCTCGGGGCCGAACCGCGCGCGGAGATCGGCGGGATCCGCGCCGGGCACGGGGGCGACTTCGACGGTCAGCACCGCCTGTCCGCCGACATGGCGCAGCGACCAGGTCGCCTCGGCATCCGCGGCGACGGACTGCGGCGCGACGTCTGCCCAGCTGACCGGAGCGCTGCCGTGCGCGATCTCGACGCCCGAGGCGGCGCTGACGGATCCGCCCGCCGCCAGGGCCCACGAATCGCGTGCTGCCGCGACGGGGCGCAGCACGACGCCGTGATCCTCGGCGAGGTCCGAGAGCGCAGCGGAGAGCGCCTCCGCCTCGCCTGCGAACCGCGCCGGAACGCGCTCCAGGGCGCTCGGCGCATCCGCGGCCTCGGCGAGCGCGCGCTCCGTCGCCTCCTCATCGTCCAGCAGGTGGTCGACGCGGTGCGCGGCGAGGGCGATCTCGGCGGCCAGCAGCCCGGTGTCGAGCGCCGGCACGGAGCCTCCCGCGGGCCACCAGCGCGCGGCCCACCCCAGCAGCGCGAGCGTGCGCACCGGGCCGGTCAGCTCGGCGCTGTCGCCGAGGACGATCGCGGCGGGTTCGGCGGAGGCCTCCGTGCGGCGATCGACGTCCGCGACGGCAGCGGCCACGCCCGGCCCGTAGACGTCGGCGAGCCATTCGGCCGCCTGGTCCGGGGCGTGCACCACGGCATCCGGGAAGCGTCCGGGCGGAACGCTCCAGGCCAGCAGTGCTCCACGCGCCTCGATCAGCGCGGTCGTGAAGGGCTCCGCGGGTCCCGCCGTCTGGTCCACCGGCCCCGGCGACGGCCCGACGAGGGCACGGTCGCCGTCGATGCGGATGCCGATCCTCACGCCGCCCCCTCCTGCTCGCGCCCCAGCGCCGCCTTCAGGCGGTGACGCTGGTCCATGATGACAGATCGCAGGACGCCGTCGAGCGTGTCCCAGAGATCGGCTGCCGCGGTCTCGGTGCCGCGCAGCTCGCGCCCGTGCAACCGCACCCACAGCCGGCGCAGATATCCCTGGCGCACCGCGTGCACGTCGGCGGCGATCGCCTCCGGGACGCCGCTCGTGGCGGATGGCATCCGGAGCACACGGCGCACATACGCCTCGCGCTGCCAGCGGTCCCGCAGATGCCGGTGCGCGGCGGTCGGACGGAGCAGGTCCGCCGGCTCGAGCGCATGCGAGGCCTCCGCGCCGAGCAGCATGACGACCCGGGCGGATTCGGACGCCAGTTCCCAGGGCGCGGCGCACCGGGCGACCTCGTCGTGAAGGATGTCCTCGGCGTCGCGGCCCACGTCCGCCGGCGCCCCGCCCGCGAGGGCGGCGAACAGCCGCTCGAACACGGACCGATCGAACGGCCGTGGCAGATCGCGCTTGGACGCCGTCGATCCGAGGTGGGGGACCGGGACGTCGTCGTGCTCCGTGAGCCCGAGGAGCCGGGCGGCGCCGGGATCGGCGAGAGCACCGGCTGCGGAGGTCCCGGCGCTCTCGTCGACGAGGATGGCGAAGTCCGCGCCCGACCGCCCGTTCGTCGCGCACGCCTCCAGGACGGCCGCCACACGCGGCGCATCGACGGAGACGGTGTCACTGGTGCGCCGCGCGCTCCAGGCCGCCGCGAGCCGTGCCTCCAGCTCCGCCGCCGCGGACGGATCGAGGAGCACCTCCCGGATGCGGCTCAGGATCGACGCGCCGTCCGCCTGGGCGATCTCCGCCACGGTCGCCGTGGCGATCTCGTGCGTCGTGGGATCGTCCGCGTCCGGTGTGCCCTCGGTGCGGGCGAGCTCGAAGCAGCGCTGGAAGTAGCGCTCCTGCGGGTTGCCGTCCGTGATGCCGAGCGCGCGTCGCGCACTCTTGAGGATCGCGAACCACTCCGCCGTCGCGGAGAGGTCCTCCGCCGCAGCCCCGATGCGCGCCGACAGCTCGCGCGCCGCAGCCGGTGACAGGGACGAACCCGCCAGGTGCGGGTTCTGCACGGGACGGATCACGAGCGGCTCGAGGATGAGCTTGACGGTGCGGGCCAGGGGACGGCCGCTGCCGTTGCTGAGGCCGGCGATGGACGGGCCGAGACCGGCCCACGCCTGGGCGATCACCTGTGCGCGCGGGACGCGCGCGTCCGTGCCGATCGCCGCGGACGTCGACAGCTCCGGTGACGCGCCCATAGCGCTCAACTCTATCCAGGCCCGCCGGCGGCGGGCGCGAGCACGGGCAGGTTCGCGGGTCGACGTCCGGCTGCCGGTCTCTATCCAGGCCCGCCGGCGGCGGGCGCGAGCACGGGCAGGTCGAGGTCCGGGTGCCGGTTGCTATCGAGGCCTCTCAGCTCACCTGCACCAGCGCCCCTTCCTCGTCGATCTCGAGCGTGAGATCGAGGTCGAGCCGCTCGAGGAACGCGTCGTCGTGGCTGACGACGAGCACCGCGCCGCGGTAGGCGCGCAGCGCCTCGACGAGCTGATCGACCGTGTCCAGGTCGAGGTTGTTCGTCGGCTCGTCGAGCACCACCAGGTGCGGCGGGGGATCGGCGAGCAGCAGCTTCGCCAGAGCCGCTCGGAACCGTTCGCCCCCGGAGAGCGCGCCCACCGGACGGTCGGTCGTCCCGCCGCGGATCAGGAAGCGCGCGAGGCGGTTGCGCAGCTCCTTCTCTCCGATCCCCGGCGCGCTCGCCGCGATGTTGTCGAACACCGAGCGCGTCTCGTCGAGCCCGTCGATGCGCTGCGGCAGGTACCCGATCCGATCGGTGTGGGCGCGAGCTCGCAGAACGGCGGGCTTCTCGCAGGAATCCGCCGGATCGCTGCGAGATCCGTGCTGTTCTGTGAGATCCGTGCCGGAGGCGACCAGCCGCTCGAGCAGCGTGGTCTTTCCCGCGCCGTTGCGTCCGATCAGCGCGACGCGCTCGGGTCCCTGCACGATCCACTCGCGCTCGCCGTCGCCGATCGTCAGGATGCGGCGGCTGCGCGAGACCAGCGGATCGGGCAGCTCGATCTTCATCGAGTCGTCCGAGCGCACGCGCCGGCCCGCCGCGTCGAGGGCCTCGCGGGCCACCGCCTCCTTCTCGGCGACCTCCGTGCGTAGCTTCCCGGCCGAGACCTGGGCCGCGCGCTTGCGACCGTTCATGATGATCTTCGGGACGCGCTTCTCCTCGAAGGCCTTGCGCCCCATCTGGGCGCGGGTGGCGAGCTTGGACTCGGCCTCGATGCGCTGACGCTTCTCCTTCTTCAGGGTCTGCGCGGCATCGCGCTCGGCCTGCCTGGCGGCATCCTGCTCGGCATCCAGCCATGCGCGCCAGGCGGAGTACGGCCCGCCGAACACGCTCAACGTGTGCGCGTACAGCTCGGCGGTGTCGTCCATGAGCTCGAGCAGCGCGAGGTCGTGGCTGACGACGATCAGCGTGCCCTTCCAGGAGCGCACCATGTCGGCCAGCTTCGCCCTGGCATCGCGGTCGAGGTTGTTCGTCGGCTCGTCGAGAAGCGTGATCGGCGCGCGTCGCAGGCGGATGCCGGCGATCGCGACGAGCACGGCCTCACCGCCCGAGAGCTCCCCGACCCGGCGGTCCAGGAACGAAGGATCGAGGCCGGCCTCCGCGAGGGACGCCGCGGCCCGCGCCTCGATGTCCCAGTCGTCGCCCACCGCGTCGAAATGCGCGGGGTCGACGTCTCCGGACTCGATGGCGCGGACGGCGTCGAGGGCGTCGGCGATGCCGAGGAGCTCGGCGACCCTCCGCCCGGTGTCGAGCGTCAGCCGCTGCGGAAGGTACGCGACCTCGTCGCTGGTGCTGATCGTGCCGGAGGTCGGTGCGAGCTCGCCGGCGATGAGCCGCAGCATCGTGGACTTGCCGGAGCCGTTGCGTCCGACGAGGCCGGTGCGTCCGGCGCCGAAGGATCCGGACACCGCGTCCAGGGCGATCGAGCCGTCTGGCCAGGTGAACGTGACGCGGTCGAGAGTGACCGATGCGTGAAGGGTCGGGGTTGACATGGTGTCTCCTGTCGAGTGCGGGGTGCACTGACACCGGGGCTCCTCGCCCCCGGGCCGTCGGGGGCCGCGAAAGGGAGATCCCCGGGGAGGGGACGGAGGATGCCGTGTCCGTGAAGGATCGTCGGGTCAGCGCGCGGGAAGAGGGGCGCGGAGGCGACGATTCAGATCAAGGGACTTCCAGACACGGCGGACAGGACTCGTCGAGGATACCCGGGCGCTCCCGTGCGTGCAACCCGGGCGTGTCGCGTCCGGCTTGCAGGGTCCGTCGTGCGGGGGATGCCGGGGCGAGGGCGCCTGCGTAGCGTGGGGGCATGGCTGATGACGGGATGAGTCCGCACGAGGCGCGTCAGCGCGCGAGCTGGGGGATCGGCATCGCGCTCGGGATGGGCGTCGGCGTGGCGATGGGGGTCGCGCTGGAAAACATGGGCGTGGGCATCGCGCTGGGCATCGCGATCGGTGTCGGCTTCGCGGTGGCCTTCGGGGCGGCGGGACGGCACCGGCCTCCGGAAGCGGATGCCGAGGACGACGGCGCGCCGGATGACGCCCCGGAGGCCGACGGCGAACGCGGGCCGGACGACGACGAGCCGCGGAACGGCTAGCTTTCAGGCGCTCGCCTGCACCCACTTCTCGAGAAACACGCGCACGTCGGCGAGCTCGTCCTCCGAGATGCTGTGCGTGAGGCCGGGGTAGACGCGGCCGGAGAGGTCCGCGTGGTCGGGGAGCCAGGCGGCGGTGTGCGCGATCAGTTCGGCCGGGATGACGTCATCGTGCGTGCCGCGGCCCCAGAACACCGCGGGTCGCAGTTCGGCCAGCTCGGCGTCCCGCGGCAGGTCGCCCGGCGTGGCGTAGCCGCTGAGCGCGACGACGGCGTCGAACCTCTCCGGTTCGAGGCGCAGGGCCTGCAGCGACACCGCCGCGCCCTGCGAGAACCCGAGCAGCGCCACCGACGATGCGCCGGCGGCCTCGGCATCCACCCAGGCGAGGAGGGCACGGGCGGCCGCGGTCGTCGCGTCGGGAGTGCGCGCGGTCAGCCCCTCGATCGGATACCAGGATCGACCGGGCGTCGGCCAGGGCGGTGTCAGGGGAGCAGCGACCGACGCCACGTCGATCCCCTCCGGCAGGAACGGCACCAGCCCGAACAGATCGTGCTCGTCGGCCCCGTAGCCGTGCAGGAGCACCAGCAGCGGACGTCCCGAGCGCTCGCCGGGAGTCCAGCGCGTCGCGGCGGGGTCGATCCTCAGTTCCTCATCCACGCGACCATCCTGCCTGATAGAAATGTCCCATGACCGTCCGCACGCCCGACCCCGAACCCGAGGACTCCGACGACGACCTCCCGCGGTTCGGCGATGCGCCGGCGGACGCCGGCAATCCGGGCTGGCTGAGTGAGTTCGAACTCGCCGAGGCGAGGCGCCGGCTCCCGATGCTGTACGTCGAGGCGCTGCCGGTGCGCACCGACGGCGTCGGCCAGGTCACCGAGGTCGGGATCCTCCTGCGCTCGACGCCGCTGGGCGAGATGACGCGCACCATCGTGTCAGGTCGCGTGCGCTTCGGCGAGACGATCAGGGACGCGCTGTTCCGGCACGTCGAGAACGATCTCGGACCCATGGCGTTCCCCCTGCTGCCGGCGCAGCCGGTGCCGTTCGCAGTCGCCGAGTACTTCCCGATCCCCGGCGTGAGCGCCTTCCACGACGATCGGCAGCACGCGGTGTCGCTCGCCTACGTCGTTCCGGTGACGGGGACGTGCGAGCCCCGGCAGGATGCGCTCGAGGTGACGTGGTTCTCGCCCGAGGACGCGGCATCCGACGAGGTGTCCGCCGAGATGGAGGGCGGACGCGGCACGCTCATCCGCCAGGCGCTGGCGAGCCTGGGCCTCTTGAGGTAGCGACGTGACCTGGACGCCGGACGTCTGGGCGTCCCGTGAGTTCCTCGACGACCTCCGCGACTGGGTGGCGAGCGGCGTCGGCGAGGTCGTCTCGATGCGCCGCGTGAAGCATCGGCCCTGGGCTGCGGTGTGGCGGGTCGAGTCCGAGTCGGGGGTCCATTTCGTCAAGCAGAACTGCCCTGGGCAGCAGCAGGAGGCGCGGATCGTCGCGGTGCTCGCGCGCGTGGATCCCGAGCGCGTGGTGCCGCCGGTCGCCGTGGACGTCGACCGCGATCTGCTGCTCACCGCCGACCAGGGTCCGACGGTCCGCGCGAGCGGCGGGATGGATGTCGCGGGCTGGGAGGTGCTCGTGCGCGAGGCGATGCTCTTGGCGAGAGCGTCCGTCGCTCATCTGGGCGAGCTCGCGATGACGGCGCTCGACCCCGCGGACGCGGAGGGGTACGTGGAGTGCGCGCGTGACACCTGGAGCATCCCGGCGGAGTTCCGTCCCGGCGTCGCCCGCGCCCTCGGGGAGGCACGCGCCGCGGGGGAGCGGGTGGCCGAGCTGGGGCTCCCCTTGGCGCTGGACCACAACGACCTGCACGACGACAACGCCTTCGCGCGAGACGGACGCGTGCGGTTCTTCGACTTCGGAGATGCCGTCGCCGCGTCCCCCCTCGCAGCCCTGCGCGTCCCGCTCGGAGTCTGCGCGCGTTCGCTCGGCGCCGCCGAGGGCGATCCGCGCGTGCAGCGCGTGGCGGATGCCGCGCTGGAGGTGTGGAGCGACCTCGCGCCCCTGAACCGGCTGCGCGCCGCGCTCCCCGACGCGCATCGACTCGCGGCGCTCGCCCGTGCCGAGTCGTGGCACCGCGTGTTCGATTCGATGCCCGCGTCAGCGATCCCCGAGGACTATCGCGAGGCCGACGCCGACTGGCTGGCGGAGGCCGGCGCGGAGACGGGTGCAGTTTGATCCAATTTCCTATAGGATTGCCACGAGGTTCGGGAAGCGCCGTGCCTGTTCGCGCCTAAGGAGATCGCAATGACGCGCCTGTTCAACGATCCGGATGACTTCGCCACCGATTCCCAGGCCGGCTTCGTCGCCGCGAGCGCCCGATGGGTCCGCCCGGTCACCGGCGGAGTCGTCCGCTCCACCCGAGGGGCGCAGCCCACGGTCTCGGTGGTGATCGGCGGCGGCAGCGGGCACTATCCCGCCTTCGCGGGACTCGTCGGTCCCGGCCTCGCCCACGGCGCCGTGATGGGGAACCTCTTCGCCTCGCCGTCCGCGCATCAGGTCCATTCCGTGGCCACGGCGGCGCACGAGGGCCGTGGAGTCCTGCTCAGTTACGGCAACTACGCCGGAGACGTCCTGCACTTCGGGCAGGCGCAGGAGCGCCTGCGTGCGGCGGGCATCGACTGCCGAACGGTCACGGTGACGGACGACATCTCCAGCGCCCCGGCGACCGAGCGCGAGAAGCGCCGCGGCATCGCCGGTGACCTCGTCGTCTTCAAGATCGCCGGTGCCGCCGCCGAGTCCGGTCTCGGTCTCGATGACGTCGAGCGCCTCGCGATCGCCGCGAACGAGCGCACCCGCTCGCTCGGCGTCGCCTTCAGCGGGTGCACGCTGCCCGGCGCCGACGAGCCCCTGTTCACGGTGCCCGAGGGGCGCATGGCCGTGGGCCTCGGCATCCATGGCGAGCCGGGCATCGACGAGATCGACGTGCCGACGGCCGCCGGCCTCGCGGAGCTGTTCGTGAGCTCGCTGCTGGCGGAGATCCCCGATGGGGTCGATCGGGACGGCGCGCGCGTCGTGCCCATCCTCAACGGCCTGGGGAGCGTCAAGTACGAGGAGCTCTACGTCGTCTACGCCGAGGTGGACCGTCTGCTTTCGGAGGCCGGCATCACCGTCGTCTCGCCCGAGGTCGGAGAGTTCTGCACGAGCTTCGACATGGCCGGCGTCTCGCTGACGCTGCTGTGGCTCGACGACGAGCTCGAGCAGCACTGGCACGCCGCCTGCGACACTCCGGCGTTCCGTCGCGGGGCGGTCGAGGGGCGCATCGCGGTCGACGCCGTCGCGGCCGAAGAGGAGCAGCTCGTCATCGGGCCCTCGACCGACGAGTCGCGCGAAGCCGCGGGGACGATCGGCCGGGCGCTCGCCGCCATGGCCGCGATGCTGGATGCCGAGGCCGAGGAGCTCGGCCGCATCGACCGCATCGCCGGCGACGGCGACCACGGCATCGGCATGCAGCGCGGCAGCCGGGCCGCCGCGTCCGCCGCCGCCGAAGCCGTGGACGGCGCGGCCGGCGCGCGCACGACCCTGCAGCATGCGGGCGACGCGTGGGCCGACAAGGGCGGCGGGACCTCCGGCGCGATCTGGGGCGAGATGCTCGTCGCCCTCGGCACGGCGCTCGGCGACGACGCTCGCGTCGACTCCGCGGCCGTGGGCACCGGCGTCGCGCGCATGAAGGACGCCGTGATGTCCTTCGGCAAAGCCACGGTGGGCGACAAGACCATGATCGACGCGATCGTCCCGTTCGCCGATCGCCTGGCCGAGGGGCTGGATGCGGGCGACGACCTCGTGACCGCCTGGACGGCCGCGGCCGAGACCGCGACCGAAGCCGCCGAGGCGACGGCGCAGCTCACAGCGAAGCTCGGCCGTGCCCGCTCGCACGGCGACAAGAGCCTCGGCACTCCCGACCCGGGCGCGGTCTCGTTCGCGCTCATCACTCACACGGTCCTCGACATCCTGAAGGGGGATGACTGACATGGCACTTCGACTGGTGATCGGCTCCGACGATGCCGGCTTCGACTACAAGGAGCGCATCAAAGCCGACCTGCTGAGCAACCCGCTCGTGTCCGACGTCGTCGACGTGGGCGTGGACGCCGACGGGCACACGAACTACCCGACCATCGCGACGACAGCGGCCGAGAAGGTCGCCGCCGGCGAGGCCGACCGGGCGATCCTCATCTGCGGCACCGGTCTCGGCGTCGCGATCGCCGCGAACAAGGTCCGCGGCATCCGCGCCGTCACGGCGCACGACTCGTTCTCCGTCGAGCGCTCGGTGCTCTCGAACGACGCGCAGGTGCTCTGCATGGGGCAGCGCGTCGTCGGGATCGAGCTCGCGCGCCGACTGGCGAAGGAATGGCTGGCGTACACGTTCGACCCGCAGAGCGCCTCGGCCGAGAAGGTCGACGAGATCTGCGCCTACGAAGGCCGCTGACATGGCGGGGCGGATGCTCATCGGCGCGAGCCTGAAGATGTACTTCTCGCACGCACGCACCGTGCAGTGGGTCTCGGAAGTCGCCGGGATCCTCGCCGAGCATCCGGCCCGCGAGTCCGTCACGGCGTTCGTGATCCCGCAGTATCCGTCGATTCCCGCGGCGATCGAGCATGCCGGCGCGCTCGCCGTGGGAGCGCAGGACGTCGCGACCGAGGATGCCGGCGCCTTCACCGGCGAGGTGTCCGCGGCGGTGCTCGCCGAGCTCGGCTGCCGCTTCGTCGAGGTCGGCCATGCCGAGCGGCGGCGGATGTTCGGCGACACCGACGAGGTCGTCGCCGCCAAGACGCACGCGGCCCTGCGCAACGGACTCACGCCGATCCTGTGCGTCGGCGAGACCGACCGCAGGGATCCGGATTCCGCGGCCGAGGTCTGCCTCGCGCAGATCCGCTCCGCGCTGTCGGATGTGGCGGACGCCGGCATCACGGGTCCGATCGTCATCGCGTACGAGCCGCTGTGGGCGATCGGCGCCCCGGAGCCGGCGGAGCCCGAGCATATCCGCGGCGTCTGCGCCCGGCTGCGGGCGGAGACGGGGGCAGACGCGTCGGTGATCTACGGCGGAAGCGCCGGTCCTGGTCTGCTCACGCGCATCGCCGACAGCGTCGACGGCCTGTTCCTCGGCCGGTTCGCGCACGAGCCGGCCGCGGTTCGTGCCATTCTCGATGAAGCGGCATCACTGACGGCGTGAGCGCCGGGTGCGAGGGAGAAGACGGATGGCGGGAGAGCGCGACGGGGGACTGCGTGGCCTCGAGACGACGATCGAGCGGCGCGGGCTGCGCGATCACGTGTACGAGCGGATCCTGCAGCTGCTGCTGAGCGGCGAGGCGGCGCCGGGGGAGCGTCTGTCCATCGACACGATCGCCCGCCAGCTCGACGTGTCGCCCACCCCGGTACGCGAGGCGATGGTGCAGCTGGAGCGCACCGGACTCGTCACGCGCGAGGCGCTCAAAGGGTACCGGGTGGCGCCGCCGCTGGGGCTCGCACAGCTGCAGGAGCTGTTCGAGGCCCGCATCATGCTCGAGGCGCGGGCCGCACGCCTGGCGACGCCGGCATCCGAGGAGATGCTGGAGCAGCTGCGCATCGCCGAGGAGGAGCATCGCCGGATCGGCGAGCGCGTGATCACGGCCCTGCGCGCGGAGTCATCGGATGTCGAGCTGACCACGGCGTACTTCGCCGCGGATGCCGCGTTCCACCGCGTCGTGTTCCAGCACTGCGGCAACCGCTATCTCAACGAGATGTCGGACTCCCTCGGCGCGCAACTGCATCGGATGCGCCAGTCGGCCATGCACGGCGTGACCGACGTGCGCGAGGCGATCGCGGAGCACGAGGCCATCGTGGACGCGTTCGCGAGCGGAGACCCCGATGCTCCGGAGCGCCTGATGACGCGCCACATCGAGCAGGTGCGCGCCCGGTCTCTGGACCTCGAGCAGGCCTGACCGCCCGATCCCCTCGATCGTCCGATCGTCCCTCCCAGCCCCCTGCAGGTTTCGCGACACTTCTCGGCATCCGCCACAGATACTTCCTGGCGCAATTGTCGAAAGGTGTCGCAGAAGTGGGCGGGCTGGCTGCCGCGCCCGGTCCGGCCGCCACACACCCGCCCACCCGCCCCAGGTTTCGCGACACTTCTCGGCATCCGCTACAGGTATTTTCTGGCGCAGATGTCGAGAGGTGTCGCAAAAGAGGCGACACGGGTGTTCTGGATGCGCGAGTCAGGGGCCGCTACAGTCGCGCTTGCGCGTTGCTCTATTTCCTATAGGATCTATGAAGACCGACGAGACGTCGGAGAGAATCGTCAACGGAGTCGTCATGACCGCAACGTCGCCCCTCACCAGTGAGAACTGGCCCATCGCCGTCTGCATGCACGGGTTCGCACCCGTCGCCCCCGACGGGACGCGCATGCACGATGCGTCCGCCGAGACCTGGGACGGCGTCTTCGGCCAGATCGAGCGTCTCGGCTTCACGGCCGTCGAGATCGCCGACAGCCACATCCGCCCGTCGGAGCTGACCGCCGAGCGCCGCGACGAGCTCAAGACGATCGCCGGCAGTCACGGCGTCCAGCTCATCTCGGTCCATGTGCAGCGCCAGAGCGTCATCGAGCCGGGCAAGGGCGAGGAGAACCTCGCTTACGCGCACCGCGCCATCGATGCCGCCGCCGAGCTCGGCATGCAGGTGTTCTCGACCGGGCTGCACCAGCCGTTCACCGAGGCGCAGCGCAAGGCGCTGTGGTTCTGGACCGCGCAGGGCCCCGTCGACCCCGATGACGCCGAGACCCGGGCACTCGCGGTCAAGCGTCTGCGCGAACTCGGCGAGCACGCGGCATCCGTCGGTCTGCCGATGTCGCTGGAGATGTACGAGGACACCTACCTCGGCACCGCCGACAGCGCCGTGCGCCTCATCGAGGAGATCGGGCTGGACAACGTCGGCCTGAACCCCGACATCGGCAACCTCATCCGTCTGCACCGCCCGATCGAGGACTGGCGCGAGATGCACGAGAAGACCCTGCCGTACGCGAACTACTGGCACGTCAAGAACTACACGCGCGACGAGTCCGCCGACGGCACATGGCAGACCTCGGTGCCGACGAGCCTCGAACTCGGGCTGATCAACTACCGCGCCATGGTCGCGCGCGCGATCGAGATCGGCTTCCGCGGCCCGTTCCTCATGGAGCAGTACGGCGGCGACAGCCTCGGCGTGTGCGCCACGAACCGCGACTACCTGCGGACGCTCCTCCCGGACGCCGTCTGACATCGACAGGAGACGATTGACATGACTGAACAGGAACGCCCCGTCTACGCCGTGATCGGCAGCGGATACATGGGCGGCGGCATCGCGCAGTCGCTCGCGCTGTCGGGCGTCGACGTCCGCATCGCCGACGTCGACATCGACATCGCCCGCAGCAACCGCGAGCGTCTCATCACCGAGGCGGAGCAGTTCGCCGCGGACGGTCTCTTCCCGGCCGACGCTTCCGCGATCATCGCGGAGCGCCTGACCGCCGCGACGATCGAGGATGCCGTGGCCGGCGCCTCGTTCATCGAGGAGGCGGTGCCCGAGAAGATCGAGATCAAGCACGCGACCCTGCGCCGCATCTCGGAGGCCGCGGCCCCCGACGCGGTCATCGGCAGCAACACGTCGACGATCCTCATCGGGCGACTGGCGGAAGCCGTCAGCAACCCTGAGCGGTTCCTCGGCGTGCACTTCTCCAACCCGGCGCCGTTCATCCCGGGCGTCGAGCTGATCCCGCACGCCGGCACGGATGCCGAGATCCTGCCCGTCGTCGAGGAGATCGTCGCGGCGACCGGCAAGGAGACCGCGCGCGTCAAGGACGCCACCGGCTTCGTCCTGAACCGCCTGCAGTACGCGCTGTTCCACGAGGCCACCCAGCTCGTCGAGGAAGGTGTCGCGAGCCCCGAGGACATCGACACGATCGTCCGCACGACGTTCGGATTCCGGCTGCCGTTCTTCGGGCCGTTCGCGATCGCCGACATGGCCGGGCTCGACGTGTACGCCTTCTGCTACGCGTCGCTGCAGACCGAGTTCCCCGAGCGCTTCGCGACGCCGAAGGCGCTGTCCGACCTCGTCGAGGCCGGCAAACTCGGCACGAAGTCGGGCGCCGGATTCCTCGACGTCCCCGCCGATCGCACTCCCGAGCTGGTGGCCTACCGCAACAAGGCCTACGTCGCGATGAAGAAGCTCGTCGACGAGCTCGGCCCCGCCCCGATCCACCCCGCACAGAGCTGAAGGAGCCGACGATGGCCACTCCCTTTCCCGCAGAGCGCACCGCGATCCTGACCGGTGCGGCGAGCCCCCGAGGCATCGGCCGCGCCACGGCGTTCTACCTCGCCGAGCGCGGCTGGAACATCGGCATCATCGATGTCGACGGCGAGGCCGCAGCCCGCACCGCGGCCGAGGTCGCCGAGAAGCACGGCGTCCGCGCGGCCGGTGTCGGGGCGAACGTCGCCGACCGCGAGCAGGCCGTCGCCGCCGTCGACGCCCTCGAGGAGCAGCTGCCTCAGACGGTCGCGCTGGTGAACTTCGCCGGCGTCTCCTCCCCGATCCCGTACCTCGAGGTCACGCCCGAGGAGTGGCACCGCGTGCAGTCGATCAACCTCGAGGGCGTGCACTGGATCACCCAGCGCGTCGCGCGGACCCTGGCCGAGAACGGCGTCGGACGCCTGGTGGGCATCTCGTCGGTGTCCGCTCAGCGCGGCGGCGGCACGTTCTCGAAGACGCCCTACTCGGCATCCAAGGCCGGCGTCATCGGGCTCATGCGCTCCATCGCGCGCGAGCTGGGCCCGGTGGGGGTCACCGCGAACGTCATCTCGCCCGGACCCATCGACACCGACATCATGGGCGGCACACTGACCGACGAGCGCAAGGCCGCGATGGCCGCCGACGGCGTGCTGCCGCGCATCGGCACCCCGACGGACATCGCCGCCGCGGTCGCCTACCTGATCAGCGAGGATGCCGGATTCGTGACGGGCCAGACCCTGAACGTCGACGGCGGCCTCTACATGCACTGACGATCCCGGCACGTACGACCACCACAAAGGAGTGACATGAGTCAGACAACCGCGCCCGCACGAGAATCCGCCACCCGCAGAACCATCAAGAATCTGCGGTGGTGGATCCTCGCCTGGGCACTCGCCGCGGGCATCCTCAACTACATGGACCGCAGCGCGATCTCGATCGCCGCGCCGGCACTGATCGAGGAGCTCGGGCTGACGCGGACCGACATCGGCCTGCTGGGGACGGTCTTCAGCTGGACGTACGCGTTCGCACAGCTCCCGGCGGGCTGGCTGGTCGACAAGCTCGGGGCGAGGCGCATGTACTTCCTCGCGATCGCCGGATGGTCGATCGCGACGGGACTCATGGCGGTCGGTTCGGCGATGTGGCACTTCGTGACCTTCCGCTTCCTGCTGGGTGCGGCCGAGGCCCCGAACGGTCCGGCCAGCGCACGTCTGACTGCGGACTGGTTCCCGCGATCCGAGCGAGGGCAGGCGACGGCGATCTGGGATTCCGGATCCAAGTGGGGTCCCGCGATCGCGCCACCGATCCTGACCGGAATCCTGCTCGCCTTCGGGTGGCACGCGATCTTCGTGTTCCTCGGTGTTCTCGGTCTCGTGCTCGCTGTGGCCTTCTACATCTTCTACCGGCGTCCGGACATGCACCCCAACATCTCGGACGAGGAGCTCGCGCTCATCAAGACCGAGGAGCAGAAGCAGGACACCGGCGCCGCGAAGGTGCCGTGGCTGCGGCTGTTCGCGCACCGCCAGGTCTGGGGCATGATGGCCGGGTTCTTCTGCGTCATCTGGATCTGGAACATCTTCATCGTGTTCCTGCCGCTGTACCTGCAGGAGGAGCGCGGTGTGACCATCGCCGGCTCCGGCTGGCTCGCCGCAGTGCCCTACGTGGGCGCCGCCGTGCTCGGCATCACGGGCGGGTGGGTCATGACGCGCTACACGAAGAGCTCCGGCGTCGACCCGCTCACGGCGAAGCGTCGCGTCATGTCGGTGGCGGCGATCGTCGCCGGCGCGCTGATCTGCCTCATCCCGCTCGTCGGCGATCTCACTCTCGCCATGATCGTCATGACCGTGGCTCTCGGGTTCGTCGCCACGATGCAGGCCGCGGCGTGGGCGATGCCGGGTGACATCGTCAACTCGTCGCAGGTCGCGTCGGTCGGCGCGATCCAGAACTTCGGCGGCTACTTCGGCGGGGCGTTCGCGCCGTTGCTCACCGGCATCATCGCCGACGCGACCGGGTCCTACGCGCCGTCGTTCATCATCGGCGGCATCATCGCGGCGCTTGCCGCTGTCGCCTACACCGTTCTCGTCCGCCGGCCCATGTCCGCCGTCCCGAAGGAGTCCTGATGACGTATCGACTCGGCATCACCGACGACGCGATCGAGCCCGACGGCACGAGCGTACACGGCGATCTCGGTCTTGCCGACCTGGAAGCCGCAGGCGTGGAGTGGTCTGTGATCGACGCGCATCCGGAAACCGACGCGGACCTCGCGGAACTCGACGCCGTGTACTCGCTCGGACATCGCGAATTCGGTGCGGCCGCCCTGGCCTCGGCGCCCCGCCTGCGGCATATCGCGCGGTTCGGAGCCGGATACGACACGATCGACCTCGAGGCCTGCAGCGATGCCGGCGTGATCGTGACCAACACACCGGACGCGATCCGGCGCCCGCTGGCGCTGGCCGCGCTGACGCTCGTGCTGGCCGTCACGCACAACCTGGTGCAGAAGCACACGATCGTGACGGAGGACCGCTGGGGCGATCGCGGGCGCTGGCGCGGTACGGCGACCGATGGCTCGACTGTCGCGATCGTCGGATTCGGGAGCGTCGGCGCCGAACTCGCCCGGATGCTGCTCGCAACCGGATTCCGGGTCATCGGCGTCAATCGCCGCGGATCGAGCCCCGAGGCCGAGCGCCTCGGCGTTCCTCTGGTCTCCCTCGGGGAGGCGCTGAACGCCGACGTGGTCGTCCTGTGCGCGTCCCTGAACGCGTCGACCCGTGGGATGATCGGGCGCGCGGAGCTCGCCCGGATGAAGCCCACGGCCGCCATCGTCAACGTCGGGCGCGGTGCTCTGATCGATCAGGATGCGCTCACGGAGGCTCTGCAGAACGGAGCGATCCGCGCCGCGGGACTGGATGTCTTCGACCCAGAGCCGCCGGCTCCGGATGATCCGCTGCTCTTGCTGGAGAACGTCACGCTCGCTCCTCACGCGCTGTGCTGGACTGCGGACTACACCGAGGCCGTCGTCACCAGTGCGAACGACGCCATCATCACGGCGTCCCGCGGCGGAGCGCCGCGTACGGTTCTCAATCCCCGCGCTCTCGAACACGAGAAGTGGCAGTCCACCACCGTGCCGACGAGAGGACGGTGACCTGATGTCCCGACCCTGGTCCAAAGGGCGCATCGCGTTCCTGGTGCTCGGAGTGATCTGCGTGGCCGTCGGCCTCGTCATGATCATCCCGGCGCTGGGAAGCTGACGCCTGTCCCCCCAACCCACCCGACCGCTCAAAGGAGCCTCATCGTGTCCTCATCCGAGTTCGGCGAGACGACGCGCGCGAACGTCACCGTCGCGCAGGGCCTGCTCAACAGCCCGCACCTCGCCAGCGGCATCCGCAAGGCGACGTTCCGCCTTATGCCGATGCTGATCATCCTCTACTTCGTGGCGTTCCTCGATCGCACGAACGTCGGATTCGCCGAAGCCGCCATGGAGGTCGACCGCGGCATCTCCGCCGGCGCGTACGCGCTCGGCGCCGGCATCTTCTTCATCGGCTACGCCCTGTTCGAGATCCCGTCGAACCTGCTGCTGGACAAGTTCGGCGCCCGCTTCTGGCTCGCCCGGATCGCCATCACGTGGGGCATCGTCGCATCGCTGTTCGCCTTCGTGAACGGCGAGACGATGTTCATCATCCTGCGCTTCCTGCTCGGCGTGACCGAGGCCGGTCTCTTCCCCGGTGTCATCATGTTCCTGGCGCAGTGGTTCCCGAACAAGCGCCGCGTGCAGATGTTCGCGCTGTTCTACCTGGCGCAGCCGTTCTCCCAGATGCTCGGTGCGCCGCTGTCGGGTGGGCTCATCAGCTTCGGCGACCAGTTCACGCCGTGGGCCGGCTGGCAGGTCATGTTCTTCGTCGAGGGCATGATGGCGGTCGTCGCCGGTATCGCCTCCTTCTACTTCCTGGTCGACTCGCCGCAGAAGGCCAAGTTCCTCACGGATGACGAGAAGCACGCTCTGAAGTCGGTCATGGAGCACGAGGACTCCGTCAAGGAGTCCGACGGTCCACGAGGCATCTGGCCGGCTCTGGTGAGCTGGAAGGTCTGGTACTTCACGATCATCTACTTCTGCCTGCAGATCGCCGTGTACGGCACCACGTTCTACCTGCCGCAGCAGGTGTCCGGCCTCATCGGACAGGACGTCGGCTGGCAGGTCGGGCTCGTCTCGGCCATCCCGTGGGCGGTGGGCCTGTTCGCCTGCTACTACGTCGGCAAGTTCGCGACCTCGGTCAAGCGCCGCCGCAACTGGGGGACCCTGTTCTTCCTCATCACGGGCGTCGCGATCCTCGTCTCGGCCTGGGCCGGTGCGAACGGGCAGAGCCTGCTCGGCATCATCGCCATCACGATCGCCGTGGCCGCGTTCCTGTCGACGGGACCGATCACGTGGTCGTTCCCGACGTCGTTCCTCACCGGCGCCGCGGCGGCGACGGGCATCGGGCTCATCAACTCGCTGGGAAACCTGGGCGGATTCGTCGCCCCCATCATGCGCACCGGCGTGAACGAGTCCGTGCCGACCGACAGCGGAGCGTGGGGTGTCGTCTCGCTCGGCGTGTTCGCGTTCCTCGGCGCGATCCTCATGTGGGCCACGCGCTACTTCAGCGCCAAGGCAGACGCGCTGCTGGTCGAGGACCAGGTCCCCGGTCACTGACCGGAGACGAAAGGGGCGCGCACCGGTAGGTGCGCGCCCCTTTCGCGCTCCCCATCGTTCCCCCCGCCGTCAACGCCCGGGACTACCCTGCTGGCATGCGCAGAACACGACGTCTTCTCAGCGCGGCGGGCATCGGTGCCGCGATCGTCCTCGCCGGCGGCGCCGCAGCCCCGGCCCTCGCAGCTCAGCCCTCGGCCTCAGCACCGGATGCCGTGCAAGCGTCCGCCCTTGCGGGCAGGGGTGCGTCGTCCGTCGACGCCCGATTCGCGACGTTCAACGCATCCCTCAATCGCGCAGCGGAGGGTCAACTGGTCGCCGATCTCGCCGCTCCGGGCAATGCGCAGGCGGATGCAGTCGCCGAGATCATCCAGCGCGCGAACCCCGACGTGCTGCTCATCAACGAGTTCGACTACGACGCCGAGGGGGAGGCGCTGCAGCTCTTCCAGGACAACTACCTCTCGATGCCGCACGGGGACGCCCAGCCGGTCGAGTACCCGTACCGGTACACCGCACCGGTGAACACCGGGGTGCCGAGCGGATTCGATCTCAACGGCGACGGCCGTGTCTCGGGCGGGGACGACGCCTGGGGATTCGGGCTGTTCCCTGGCCAGTACGGCATGGCGGTGTACTCGAAGTTCCCGATCGACGAACAGGCGATCCGCACCTTCCAGGACTTCCGCTGGGCGGACATGCCGGGCGCGCTGCTGCCGGACGACCCGTCCACGCCGGAGCCGGCCGACTTCTACTCGGAGGAAGAGCTCGCGGCGTTCCCGCTCTCGAGCAAGTCTCACTGGGATGTTCCGATCCGGGTGTCGAAGAACAAGACCGTGCACTTCCTCGTGTCGCATCCGACGCCGCCGACCTTCGACGGCGCGGAGGATCGCAACGGCACGCGCAACCACGACGAGATCCGTTTCTGGGCCGACTACGTCGCCGGCGGGAGGACCGGGTCGTACATCGTGGACGATGAGGGTCGCCGCGGCGGCCTCCGCGGCGGCGACCTGTTCGTGATCGCCGGAGACCAGAACGCCGATCCGAACGACGGGGACTCCACGGCGGGAGCGATCGATCAGCTGCTCGAGCACCGGGCGGTGAACTCCCGCTCGGTGCCGGCCGCCGACGGCGGTGCCGAGGCATCCGTCCTGCAGGGCGGCATCAACGACGAGCACACCGGCGACCCGGCGCAGGACACGGCGGACTTCTCCGAGCCGCCGGGGAATCTCCGCGTGGACTACGTGCTGCCGAGCCGGCAGATCCGCATCGTGGACTCCGCCGTCTTCTGGCCCGCGCAGGCGGACCCGTTGTCAGCGCTCACCGGTGTCTACCCGTTCCCGTCGAGCGATCATCGGCTGGTCTGGGCCGACCTCGACGTCCCGGGTGCGAAACGCGGTCGCTGACCCACCCTCGAGACAGACCCCGTCTGAGTGACGACACCCCGTCTTGTTCACGCCGATAGTGAGAGGTCTCGTGAACAAGGAGAGGTCTGTCGCGGCGGGCGGGCTTCGCGAGAGCGCGGACGGGCGGGCCTCCCCGGCCGCGCGTGCAGGCCCGGCTCAGTCGCGGAGCCGGCGGGCCAGCGCGTCGATGTCCGAATCGCTCACACCGGCATCCGAGAGGTAGGAACGCACGTCCAGGTCCGACAGCCACTCGCGCAGGACGGCCACCCGGTCGGTGATGCGCTCCTCGATCTCCTCGTCGCTGAACGCCGGCTCGACGTACCCGCCCTGTCCGGGAACCGGCGCCGCGGGCAGGTCGCGTGCATGCCGTCTGCTCGCCTCGCGGAAGCCGCCGGCGTAGTCCGAGAGGATGGCGTCGTGCTCGACCCCGGTCAGCGCGAGGAGCATCGCGGCGACCATGCCCGTGCGGTCGCGTCCGCCCGCGCAGTGGAACAGCACCGGCCCGGGCGATGCGGCCAGCGCCGAGAACACCGCGGCGAACCGCTCCGGGTACATCCGGATGTTGTCGCCGTACGAGCGCGGATGATCCAGCCACGGGCCGCACACGCTCAGGAACTCGGGATCGTCCGGATCCTCGGTCGGGGCGTGCACGATCACGACGCCGTCGGCGTGGCCCACCGACACCGCGGGGTCCGAGTCGCGGCGCTGCCGCTCCGGGGCGTTGCGCAGATCGATGACGGTGCGGACGCCGGCGTCGCGCAGCGCCTGCCATCCGGCATCCGTCAGAGTCTCGGGGCGACCGGAGCGGTACACGCGCCCGAACGGCGTCGTACCGCCGTCGACCAGGGCGAGCCCGCCCAGGTCGCGCAGGTTGAACGCGCCGTCCCAGTCGGTCATGCCGTCGTCAATCGTGCGATCTCCCGGATGAACGCGTCGACGTCGCTCTCCGCGGTGTCGAAGCTGCACATCCACCGCACTTCGCGTCGCGCGGCGTCCCAGTCGTAGAAGCGGAACGACTCCCGCAGGCGATCGGCGACGCCCTCGGGGAGGATCGCGAACACGCCGTTCGCCTGCGTCGGCTGCGTGAACTCGACTCCGCGGATCGAGCCGTCCGCGAGCCCCGCCTCGATGCCCGAGCGCAGGCGCTGCGCCATCGCGTTGGAGTGCGCGGCGTTGCGCAGCCACAGATCGCCCTCGAGCAGCGCGATGAGCTGCGCCGAGACGAAGCGCATCTTGGACGACAGCTGCATGTTGAACTTGCGCGAGTAGATCAGGCCGTCCGAGGCCTCGGCGTTCAGCACGACGACCGCCTCCCCGAGCATGGCGCCGTTCTTGGTCCCGCCGAAGCTCAGCACGTCGACGCCGGCATCGCGCGTGAAGGCCGCGAAGGGGAGGCCGAGCGCCGCAGCCGCGTTCGAGAGGCGGGCGCCGTCGAGATGCAGCTTCATGCCGCGCTCGTGCGCGTGGTCCGCGAGCGCGCGGATCTCCTCCGCCGTGTACAGGGTCCCCAGTTCGGTCGACTGCGTGATCGAGACCACGAGCGGTTGCGCACGGTGCTCGTCGCCCCAGCCCCACGCCTCGCGGTCCACGAGCTCGGGGGTCAGCTTGCCGTCCTCGGTGGGGACGGTGAGCAGCTTGAATCCTCCGATGCGCTCGGGCGCACCGCCCTCGTCGACGTTGATGTGGGCGGTGGATGCCGCGATCACCGCGCCCCAGCGGGGGAGCATCGACTGCAGGCCGGTGACGTTGGCCCCCGTGCCGTTGAAGACCGGGAACGCCTCGGCATCCGCCCCGAAGTGGGAGCGGAACACCTCCTGCAGCCGCTCGGTGTACACGTCATCGCCATAGGCGACCTGGTGCCCGTCGTTCGCCGCGGCGATAGCCGCCAGGACCTCGGGGTGGATGCCGGAATAGTTGTCCGACGCGAATCCGCGGATCGCGGGGTCATGAAGGGTGCTCACCAGGCAAGCCTATGTCGGATGTCGGTGCGTCCCATTACGCTCGACCCCATGGACCGGACGATTGCTCGACGCGCCTTCGCGAATGTCCTCGTCAACACCCTGATCGCCAACGTGACCACGAGCTTCCTCTGGTTCGCGCTCACCTTCTGGGTGTACATCGAGACGCAGTCCGTCCTCGCCACGGGCATCATCGGCGGGGCCTACATGCTCTTCGTCGCGATCTTCGCCATGGCCTTCGGGACGATCGTCGACCGGCACCGCAAGCACGCCGTGATGGTGATCTCCAGCGTCATCTCGGCCGTGGCGTTCGCTATCGCGGGCATCCTCTACCTGTGGCAGCCCGAAGCGCAGCTGCTGAACCTCGGAGCGCCCTGGTTCTGGCTGTTCTCCGGGATCATCCTGTTCGGCGGCGTCATCGAGCAGCTGCGCAACATCGCCCTCTCGACGACCGTGACGCTGCTGATCGAAGAGGACAAGCGCGCCAACGCGAACGGCCTGGTCGGCACGGTGCAGGGCATCGCGTTCCTCGTCACCAGCGTGTTCTCCGGCCTGTCCATCGGATTCCTCGGCATGGGCTGGACGCTCCTCATCGCGATCGCGGCGATGGGGCTGACGTTCCTGCATCTGCTCTTCGTGCGCATCCCCGAGAGCGAGCCGCACCCGGATCCCGACGCGCCGAGCGCCCTGGACTTCCGCGGCAGCGTCACGGCCATCCGGCTGGCACCGGGACTGTTCGCGCTGATCGTCTTCTCCACGTTCAACAATCTCATCGGCGGCGTGTACATGGCGCTGATGGACCCCTACGGGCTCACGCTGTTCAACGCGCAGGAGTGGGGCTTCGCGCTGGCGTTCTCCTCGACGGGCTTCCTCATCGGCGGTGCACTGGTCGCCAAGTTCGGGCTCGGCAAGCGGCCTGTGCGGACCCTGCTGCTCGTCGTGATCGCGATGGGGCTGCTCGGCTCTGTGTTCATGCTGCGGGAATGGTGGCCGCTGTACGTCGTCGGCATGTGGGTCTACATGATGCTGGTGCCGCCGGCCGAGGCGGCGGAGCAGACCGTGATCCAGAAGGTCGTGCCGTTCGAGCGGCAGGGGCGCGTGTTCGGCGTCGCCGCGGCGATGGAGGCGGCAGCCGCTCCGATCACGGCGTTCCTCATCGCCCCGATCGCCGAGTTCCTCGTCATCCCGTACATGGACAGCCCGGCCGGTCAGCGCCAGTGGGGCTGGCTCCTGGGCGAGGGAGAGGCCCGCGGCATCGCCCTCATCTGCCTGTTCGCGGGGATCGTCCTGGTCGTGGCCGCGGGCGTCGCCTTCCTCACGCGTTCGTACCGCAAGCTCAGTGAGCTGTACGCCACGGCTCCGGAGCAGGAGGTCGGCCCGGATGCCGAGGCGCACGCCGGGGCCGACGAGCATCAGGATGCCGCGGCATCCGGCTCTGCGCACTCTCCGGACGCTCCGCCGCCCGTGCGTGGCATGCCGCCCGAGATCCCCGAACACCGGCCCTGAACGCCGAAACGGGTTCTGCGACACCTCTCGGCATCCGCGCCACGTCCTTGCTGGCGCATTCGTCGAAAGGTGTCGCGGAACCGCTCAGAGATCGATGATCCGGTCGTTCAGCGCGGAGGCGTCGGTATCCCAGAGGGCGAGCACAGCGGCAGCCAGGGCATCCGGATGCAGGCTCTTCGCTCGGAAGACGACGGCTGCCGCGCGAAGCGTCTCCCCGGCGTCCCGCGCGGACTTCGCGTAACCATGCGCCACGGCCCTGGTCCAGGCTTCGCTCGCGGCCTTGATGGCTGCGTAGTTCGCCCCGCCGGCCAGAGGGCGGGCGACGGCGGTCGACGACACGATCGCGAACCGGCCGGCGTCCGACGCTCGAAGCGCTGCGTCGAACGCCCGGCTCGTCGCGCGAACCGACTGCAGCGCGGGCAGCAGAGCGTCGAAGTCCTCGTCGCCCTGCCCCGCGAGGCCGCCGCCTCCGCGCCAGCCGCCGACCAGCGGGATGACCCCGTCCACCCGGCCCGTCCGGGCGGCGAGCGAAGACATGGCGGCGAACGACGTCGCGTCCGCCACCTCGACCCGGGCGCCGGCATCCCGCAGCTCCGCGAGCCGCTCCGATGAACGCCCGGTCGCGATGACGCGCGCGCCGGCCCCCGCCAGCGCACGCGTCACCGCCCTCCCCGCAGCACTGGTCGCCCCCGCGACCAGCACCACGCGCCCTGCGGCCCCCGTCTGGCTCATTCCGGCTCCTTCCGAGGGCGCGATCGCCCGGTCAGTCGTCCGTCCCGCGGATCCCGGAGGTCGAGGCGATCACATCGCGCATCTTCTTCTCCAGGGCCTCGAAGAACATCGACAGCGGGAACTCGTCGGGGAGCACGGCATCCGTGTACCCCTTGGGGGCGCCGGCGAGCACCTCGTCCGGGAGGCCGCGCGCCCACGCGGATGCCGGGTTCGGCGTCACCACCGAACTGACGAGCTCGTACGCGGCGAGCCAGTGCGCGGTCTTCGGCCGGTCGATCGAGCGCCAGTACAGCTCGTCGATCGCGGAGCCGAGGGCGATCACGGCATCCGGAACGCCGTCCCAGTCGAACGCGAGGGCCGTGTCGGTCCAGTGCAGCACGCCGCGCTGGTGCAGCCACGCGAACAGCAGCTGCCCGCCGAGTCCGTCGTAGTTGCGCACCCGCGTGCCGGTGATCGCGAACCGGAAGATCCGGTCGAAGATCACCGCGTACTGCACGAGGCCCGCGTGCTCGAGCATCTCCCGCTCGGCATCCGACAGGTCCTCCCCGTCCGCGGCGCGGGACGCGAGCCGTCGCTGGATCGCCACCGACTCGCGGAACGCCGTCAGGTCGCACCGCAGCTCCTCCAGCGAGTAGAGGAAGAACGGCATCCGCTGCTTGATCATGAACGGATCGAAGGGCAGGTCTCCGCGCATGTGGGTGCGGTCGTGGATGATGTCCCACATCACGAACGTCTTCTCGGTCAGATCCTGGTCGTCCAGCATCCGCGCGGCCTCCGCGGGCAGGTCGAGCTTGGTGATCTCGGCGGCGGCGCGGACCACGCGCCGATAGCGCGCCGCCTCGCGATCCTGGAAGATCGCCCCCCACGTGAACGGCGGGATCTCGCGCATCGCGACGGTCTCGGGGAACAGCACCGCCGAGTTCGTGTCGTATCCGGGTGTGAAGTCGATCAGCCGCAGGGACACGAACAGCTTGTTGCCGTAGTCGCCGGCTTCGAGCTCGGCGACGAAGTCGGGCCAGATCGCCTGCACGATGAGCGCCTCGACGAGCCGGTCGCTCGATCCGTTCTGCGTGTACATCGGGAAGACGACGAGATGCCGGATGCCGTCGACGCGGTGCTGCTGAGGCTGGAACGCGACGAGCGAGTCCAGGAAGTCCGGGACGCCGAAGCCGGTGTCCGCCCAGCGCCGGAAGTCCTCAACCGAAGCCGCCAGGTATTCGGCGTCGTGCGGGAACGCGGGGGAGAGGGCGCGGATGCCCGCGATGATCGCGGCGACGTGCGCCCGGGCGGCGTCGTGGTCGGCGGCGTCCGGGATCGACCCGTCCTTGACCTGCAGCTCCCGGATCGCGATCGCGGCGTCCTTCAGCATCCGCCAGGCAGCGCTCGACTCTGCGGTCCGAGCGTCCTCGACGACCTCGGGCTCGCCGATGATGGCCTTGACAGCAGGAAGAGTGGACATCGGGACCTCCGATCCGGACGATTGGCGGAAATTCTCCGGTGGATACCGGATGCAACCGATATTCTTCCATGCATGGATGATGCTGTCGACCGCGCGATCCTGGCCGAGATCTCCCGGGATGCGCGAGCCACCCTCGCGCAGCTGTCCGATGCCGTGGGGCTGGGGACCTCCGCCGTGCAGTCCCGGCTCAAGCGCCTCGAAGCGCGCGGCATCATCACGGGTTACCGTGCGCTGGTCGATGCCGAGCGGGTCGGGAAGCCTCTCTCGGCCTTCATCGAGATCACGCCCCTGGACCCCGCGCAGCCCGACAACGCCCCCGAGCTTCTCGAGCACCTCTCGGCCATCGAGGCCTGCCACTCGATCGCCGGAGATGCGAGCTACATGCTCTTCGTCCGCGTCCCCTCCCCGCGGGCGCTGGAGGAGCTGGTGCGCGACGTGCGCCTCGCGGCCAACGTCAGCACGCGCACCACGGTCGTCCTGCAGACGTTCTACGAGAATCGTCCCGTCGTCCCCGCCGAGTGACCTGCCGCGGCGCTCAGAGCACCGCGCCCACCATCGCCTCGCCGAGCGGGGTGCGCAGATGCAGCACTCGGTTCCCGCTGCGCTCGCTCCCGACCAGCCCCGCCTCGCGCAGCACCGTCAGGTGATGAGATGCCGTCGACGCCGCGATCCCGGCGTCCGCTGCCACCTGCGATGTGGTGCGCGCGGACCCCGCAGACAGGAGGATGCCGGCGCGCGCGGGACCCAGAAGAGCGCCGAGGGCTGCAGCGATCTCCGTGGCGTCGCGCGCCCAGCCTGCCGTGACGCCCCGAGCCGGATAGAACAGCGTCGGCTGCGCCGGGGGCTCGGTGAGCACCATGCACCCCCACGACGACATGACGCTCGGTACGAGGACCAGACCACTGCCGCGGCAGTCCACCTGCTCGCTGTGACGGCGCAGGCGGACGCGCACCGCTCCGTCGCCCCAGCTCACGTTCGGGTGCAGGTCGCCGGCCATCGCGTGGATGCCCGACGTCGCGATCGTGCGCGACCGGGCGGCGATGTCGGCGCGCAGCAACCGCTCCAACTGCGGCCACACCGGGGCCATCGCCGCGTCCCACACGTCCGACCAGGCCTGCGCGATCAGACGACGTGCGCGGACGGGATGCTCCCGCATGTCCTGCAGGGCCCGCTGCCGGGCACCGCTCGATCGCAGCACCATCTTGCCGAAGTCGACGCGCATGGGATCGAGCTCCGCCGAACGCAGGGCGTCGAGCTCCTCCTCGGCGGTCATGTCCCAACGCGGCGCGGCCGTGAGGAAGTCAGGCATGTACCCGTCATCGCCGATGACGGCCGCCAGCAGGCCGAAGCTCTCGCGGGGGAGGCGATCCCGCACCGTGCGCAGCCAGCCCCACTGGAGCGGATGCTGGGCCGGGCGCAGCAGTACGCGTACGGCGTGCGCGAGCTCGTGCCCGGGGGAGATGCCGAACCGCACTGCCTGGATGTCGCCCGGCGTGAGGTGGAACTCGACCC
This sequence comes from Microbacterium cucumeris, assembly GCF_058349845.2. Lineage (NCBI taxonomy): Bacteria > Bacillati > Actinomycetota > Actinomycetes > Micrococcales > Microbacteriaceae > Microbacterium > Microbacterium cucumeris. Next base: position 104,502 of record NZ_JBYRIZ020000006.1, on the reverse strand, counting down.
GGTGATCGGGATGCTCGACGCCCTCCACCGGAGCCGTATTTCGATCCACATCGAAACTCTAGGACGCGGCCATGGCCCTGTCGAGACTGAAGTCATGAACCGCACACCATTCCCCGAAGGGGTCGTCGCCGCGGAGGACATCCGCCTCGGCTCCGGTCGAAGCCGCAAGTTCGTCGGTGCCGAGCACGGCGCCGACGTGTCCTACTTCTACGTCGAGAATCAGCCGGGCGAAGGGCCGGGACTGCACTGGCATCCCTACTCCGAGACCTGGGTGGTTCTCGAGGGCGTCGCGCGCATCACGCGCGGCCGGGACACCTTCGACGCCGTCGCCGGCGACACGGCGACGGTCGCCGCGCGCGTGCCGCACGGATTCGTGAACGCCGGCACCGGCGTGCTGCGCATCCTGTGCATCCACGCGTCCGCCATCATGATCCAGACGTTCCTCGACGAGGACTGACGAAACCAGGAGACGCATGTCCTTCCAGGCCTACCTCGACAACATCGAGACCAAGACGGGGCTCACCCCGAGGCAGTTCATCGACCTCGCCGCGGAGAAGGGATTCGGCGCGGACACCAAGGCCGCACCCATCCTCGAATGGCTCAAGGCCGACTACGACCTTTCACGCGGCTATGGCATGGCCCTCGTGCACGTCATCACGAAGGGCCCGCAGATCAGCGCGAAGCACGTCGGCACCGACGGCGCGCACGCCGACCCGTCCGACACGCTGTGGCTGGACGGGAAGGCCACCAACCCGCAGTCCGGAAAGGAGAACGCATGACCGTGCGCGTCGACCTCAACATCTCCCTCGACGGATTCGCGGCGACAGCGGATCAGACGCCGGAGGACCCGATCGGCCGGGACTGGATGCGTCTCGTCGCCGCGTACACGGGCACCCGGACGATGCAGGAGCGCGTCTTCGGCGACACGTCGGGGGCGGGCACGACCGGTGTGGAGGAGAAGTACGCCAGCGCGTACTTCCAGGGGATCGGCGCCGAGATCATGGGCGCGGGGATGTTCGGTCTGCACCTCCACGGCGAAGACCCCGAGTGGCGGGGCTGGTGGGGCGACGAGCCGCCGTTCTCGTGCCCGGTCTTCGTGCTCACCCATGTGCCGCGCCCATCCATCGCCTTCGACAACGGCACGGTGTTCCACTTCGTCGATACGTCACCCGAGGAGGTCCTCCGCCGCGCGACCGAGGCGGCCGCAGGCGCGGACGTGCGCGTCGGCGGCGGCGTCGACGTGGTCCGGCAGTTCCTCTCCGCGGGGCTCGTCGACCGGCTGCACGTCGCGGTCGTCCCCATCGTGCTCGGCCAGGGGATCCGGCTCTGGGACGGTCTGCGCGGGTTCGAGGACGGCTATGACATCACGAGCGAGGTCGCCGAGAGCGGTGTGACCCACATCACGTTCACGCGCCGCTGACCCCCAGGTGGGGCAAGGATGCTGCCACTAGGATTCCCTCCGTGGCAGCATCCTCGAACCGCAAGAAGAACACCAAGCGCCGGCCGACCCGTACCAGCGGCAACCCGGCCAAGCGCCTCGTCGTCGAGGCGGGGCCGGTCACGGTCCGGGACTGGGTCGGGGCGGCGCGCCTGAGGACCCTGCCGCTCGCCGTCGCCCCCGTGGTCATCGGCACCGGTGCCGCCCAGCTGGTGGACCCGAACCTGCACTGGGTGATCGCGCTCGCGTGCCTGGCCGTAGCCGTCCTGCTGCAGATCGGCGTGAACTACGCGAACGACTACTCCGACGGCATCCGCGGCACCGATGCGCACCGCGTGGGACCCGCCCGCCTGACCGCTTCGGGCCGCGTTCCTGCGCGGCGCGTGCTGACCGTCGCCCTGGTGTTCTTCGCCCTCGCCGCCGTCGCGGGCCTGTCGATCGTGATCCGCACGCAGCAGTGGTGGATGCTGGCAGTCGGCGCGGTGTGCATCGTCGCCGCCTGGTTCTACACCGGCGGCAAGCGCCCGTACGGGTACTTCGGGCTCGGCGAGGTCTTCGTCTTCGTGTTCTTCGGACTCGTCGCCACCCTCGGAACGACCTGGGTCCAGGCGTTCGCCCTGCCGCACGAGGCGTGGCTGGGAGCCGTCGCGGCCGGCCTGTTCGCATGCGCCGTGCTGCTCGCGAACAACCTGCGCGACATCGACCAGGACCGCGTCGCCGGCAAGCGCACGCTCACGGTGCTCATCGGCAAGCGGGCCACGCAGGTGCTGTACACGCTGTTCCTGCTCGTGCCGTTCGTGATCTCGAGCCTCATCGCGCTGCTCTACCCGATCGGGTGGCTCGCGCTGCTCGCGCTCCTGGCCGGCCTTCCGGCGCTCGCGATCGTCTGGAGCTATCGGCGGGCGGGCGAACTCGTCATCGCGCTGGGGCTCACGTCGCTCACGTCCGTGCTGTACGCGGGAGCGCTGTACTGGGCGTTCGTCGGCTGATCCGGTGCGCCGAGGATCTCAGTCCTCGGCGGTCGCGGCATCCTCTGCGGCGGCGTCCTCGGCGGCTGTGCTCTGCGTCCGGCCCTCGGCCCGGGCCGTCCGGCGCTCGTGGATGTCGCTGGACGCCTCGGTCAGCGGGCGACGCAGGAAGAGGAACGAGATGCTCGTGCCGATGAGTGCGGCGAAGATCGCGGTCAGCCACCAGTACTCGCGCAGGATCGGGAAGAACAGCCACATGACGGCCAGGGGAACCAGGAACGCCAGCAGCCGCAGCACGGAGTACACGAGGAGGGGCGGCAGCTTCTTCACCCGGACATTCTAGGCGGCGCGCCTGTGCGGCATCCGTGCTCGGATGCCGCACAGGGACGTCGTCAGCTGCTGCGCCGGATGGCTCGGATGCCGACCGCGAGTCCGACGACCGCGACAGCGGCCGCAGACACCCAGCCCCACGCCATCGCCGCGTCGGCGAAGTCCCCGGCGAACAGGGCGCGCTCGGCCTGGACGACCCAGTTGACGGGGTTGACCGACGCGACCACGCGCATCCATGCCGGTCCGTCGTCCAGCGGCAGCAGCATGCCGGACAGGATGAGCAGCGGAAAGATCAGCGACTGCTGCACGCCCCAGAACAGCCACTCGCGGTCCTTCGTCCCGAGAGCGAGTGCGTAGGACAGCGAACCGAGCCCGACACCGAAGACGGCCAGCAGCGCGAGGCCCACGAGCAGCCCCAGTGGATCGATCGTGAAGCCGAACGGCCACGCGATGAGCACGATGATCAGGGCCTGGACCACGATCGGCGCGATCTCCTTGAGGGCGCGTCCGATGAGCAGCGAGGAGCGCGCGAGCGGAGCGACCAGGGTGCGCTCGTGGGAGCCGGTCATCATCTCGTACTGCAGGTTGGAGCCGGTCGCTCCCGTGCCGAACAGCACGATCATGACGAGGACGCCCGGCACGAACCACTGCAGCGTCTCGCCGGCCGGCTCACCGGAGCCGCCGACGAGCAACGGCGCGAACAGGCCGAGGAACACGAGCGGCTGGAGCAGGCTGAAGATCAGCGTGAACGGATCGCGCAGGGTCGGCTTGAGCTCGCGCACGAGGACATTGCGGGTGTCGCGCACCAGGTTGGCGCGCACGAGGGTGTCGGTGGTCATCGGAGTGCTCCTGTCTGGGATGAGGTGTCGGCCGCGCTGTCCGCGAGGTCGGATGCCGGGGCGCCGGCCTCGTCGTCCGCCGACGGGGCCTCCTCGCCCTCTCCCGCCTCGCGCAGCGTGCGACCGGTGAGGGCGAGGAAGACGTCGTCCAGCGTCGGCGGGACTCCGGTGGCGCTGCGGACGGAGATCCCCGCGGCGTCCAGGTCGCGGATCACCGCCGGCAGCAGGCGGTTGCCCTCGGGGACGGCCAGGGAGAGCGAGGCGTCGTCGCGCGTCACGTCGCGGTCCGTGAGCCGCGCGATGATCGGCAGCGCCGAGGCCGCCTCCGCGGCATCCGCGAAGCCGAAGGTCAGCACGTCTCCCGCGAGGGTCGCCTTCAGTGCGTCGGCGTGGTCGTCCGCGATGATGCGGCCGCGGTCCATCACCATGACGCGCTCGGCGTAGCGGTCGGCTTCCTCCAGGTAGTGGGTCGTGAGGAAGACGGTGGTGCCGTGCTCCCGGCGCAGCTGCAGGATGTGCTCCCACAGGTTCGCCCTGCTCTGCGGATCCAGGCCCGTGGACGGCTCGTCGAGGAAGAGCAGCGGCGGCGCGTGCATCAGGCCGAGCGCGATGTCGAGGCGGCGCTTCTGACCGCCGCTGAGCTGCTGCACCGTTCTGGTGGCGAATCCCGCCAGGTCGAGCGACTCGATGAGCTCGTCCGCGCGGCGGACACTGGCCTTCTTGGACATCCCGTAGAAGGCGCCCTGACTGAGCAGCTCGTCGCGCACCCGCTGCGCGAAGCTGCCGCTGGTGAGCTGACCGACGTAGCCGATCCGGGCGCGCACGCCCGCGGCATCCGCGCGGATGTCGCGGCCGACCACGCGTGCCGTGCCTGACGTGGGGGGAATGAGCGTGGTGAGCATGCGGAGGCTGGTGGACTTGCCTGCTCCGTTCGGACCGAGGAACGCGACGAGCTCGCCCCGGTTCGCTGCGAAGGTGAGGTCGGTGACGGCGGGGACCTGTGCCTTCTTGACGGTGAAGACCTTGGTCAGGCCCTCGGTCTCGATGATGTGTTCGTGTGCCATGCACCGAGCGTAGAAATCGATGCGGACAGATCCTGTCCGCATGATGAGACAATCTTGAGGACATGACCGACACCACCTCGCGAGCACTCGCGCTGCTCAACCTGCTGCAGACGCATCGGCACTGGTCGGGAGCAGAACTCGCCAGACGCCTCGCCGTCACCGAACGCACCGTGCGGCGCGACGTCGACCGTCTGCGCGAGCTCGGCTATCGGGTCGAATCGGCTCCTGGGTCCGCCGGGGGCTATCGTCTCGAGGCGGGCAGCGCCGTGCCGCCGCTGCTGCTCACCGATGACGAGGCGGTCACGATGGCGATCGGGCTGCGCGTCGCGGCGACGCAGCAGCTGGTCGGCGGCCCCGAGGTGTCGCTCACGGCCCTCGCAAAGCTGGAGCAGGTGCTGCCGGCGGTTCTGCGTCGCCGAGTGAACGCGCTCGCCTCGGCCGTCCATCCCTCGCGCCTCGGGCAGGGGCCCGCCGTGTCGCCCGTCGTGCTCGGCGAGCTCGCGCTCGCCGCGCGCGACGGGGAGCGCGTGCGGCTGCGGTACACGGACGCCGCCGGGGTCCGCAGCACCCGCCGGGTCGAGCCGCACGTGCTTTCGCCCGCCGACCGCAAGTGGTATCTGCTGTGCTGGGACCTCGACCGGGACGACTGGCGGACCTTCCGCGTGGATCGCATCGACGAGGTGGAGCACACCCGCGTGCTCTTCTCGCCGCGCGCGATCAGCGAAGAGGAGGTGGCCGAGCGCATCCTGCTCGCGACGTCCTGGTCCCCGCAGAAGGTCGAGGCCGACGTCGTCATGGACCTGCCGCTGGAGGAGATGCAGGAGCACTTCGGCGTGTGGGCGCAGGGCGCGACCGCGGAGGATGCCGCACGCACGCGCTGGCCGATCGGCGGCGGCGACTGGCGCGAGGCGCTGTACGGAATGCTCTACATCCCGGCCGGCGTCGAGTACGTCACGGACTTCCCCGAGCCGGAGCGGTCCGAGCTGCGCGAATCGCTCGAGCGCGCGCTGCGCGCCCTGGGCGCCGAGCCGCCGGACCCGCGTCACGAAGCGTCATCCGTCGACTCATAGGTTTATCCCAGGTCGCGACCCTGGCCACGATGGTCACGGCCAGGTAACGTCGACCCCGTCGCACGACATCGCGGCGGTCCGGGCGGTCCCGGGCTCCGGCTCATACCTGAGAGCGTTGCGGGTTCGACTCCCGCCGCCGCGTCCACTCCCGGTCGGCCGGGCAGGCATCACTCCGATGCGGACGGTCGCAGCACCACCTTGATGCATCCGTCCTTCTTGCGCTGGAACGTCCCGTACAGCTCGGGCGCATCCTCCAGCGGAGCACGGTGGGTGACGAGATCCATCACGCCGAGCGGGTCGTCGGGGTCCTCGACGAGCGGCAGCAGCTCGTCGACCCAGCGCTTCACGTTGCACTGCCCCATCCGCACGGTGATCTGCCGGTCGAACAGCGTCTTCATCGGGAGCAGATCCGCGTCGCCCGCATAGACGCCGCTGACCGACACCGTGCCGCCGCGGCGGACGAGGTCGATCGCGCTGTACAGGGCGCCGAGACGATCGATCCCGGCCTTGCCCATCACTCCGCGCGCCAGCGCATCGGGGAGCAGCCCGGTCGCACGCTGCGCCACGGCCACAGCCCGGTGCCCGTGCGCTTCCATGCCCACCGCGTCGATCACCGAGTCGAAACCACGCCCACCGGCGGCCGCGACCAGATCCTGGACGATCGTGTCGGTGAGATCGTAGGCCAGCACGCCGTGTCGCTCCGCCATGGCACGTCGCTCGGGCACCGGGTCCACCGCGATGACGCGGTGACCGTGAAAGGCCCCGATCCGGGCCGCGAGCTGTCCGACCGGTCCCAACCCGAGCACAGCGAGGGTTCCGTCCTCCGGGACCTGCGCGTAGTCCACCGCCTGCCAGGCGGTGGGCAGGATGTCGCTGAGGAACAGGTAGCGCTCGTCGGGGAGTCCCGTGCGGACGCGGATGTGGTTGTAGTCCGCCAGGGGCACGCGGAGAAGTTCCGCCTGCCCGCCCGGAACCTGCCCGTACAGCTTCGTGTACCCGAACAGGGCGGCTCCGCTGCCGTACTCCTTCACCTGGGTCGTCTCGCACTGCGACTGCAACCCGCGCCGGCAGAGGAAGCAATGCCCGCACGCGATGTTGAACGGTACGACGATCCGGTCACCGACCGACAGCTCGGTGACGGCGGTGCCTGTCTCGACGACCACGCCCATCGCTTCGTGACCCAGGATGTCGCCGGGATCAAGAAAGGGCCCGAGAAGCTCGTACAGATGCAGATCCGAGCCGCAGATCGCGGTGGACGTGACGCGGATGATCGCATCTGTCGGCTCCTGGATCGTCGGATCCGGGACGTCCTCGACGCTGACGCGGCGCGTCCCCTGCCAGGTGAGCGCCCTCATTCTCCGGTCTCCCGTTGGAGTTCTCCGGTCTCCCGCTGGAGCAGTTCTGCCGTCATGCGCATGCTTCCTTCCGTCGGCTCGAGTCTCGAATCGACGAAGCGACCTCGGGAGGGGGTTGACAGGCCGTGCGGAGCGGCTGGGAGGCGCCTGTGTCGCACGTGTCGGAAGATTCTTGCGGTTTCCGCGTAATGGATGCAACGGGATGAACTCTCATGGGTGACGGGCCTACCCGAAGGGCCCGTCGTTCATGGTGCCGCCCCAGCGGTGCCGACGCACAGGCGCGTGATCTTCACGCGCCTTTCGGCGTACACACGGGGACTAAGGGGAGAAATGTCCGAACACATCGCGCCGCGCTCGCGCGCGCGCACATTCGTCCACTGGCTGGCCGGGATCCTGGTCGCTCTGCTCGCAGTCGGAGGCCTCAGCACTCCGGCGTTCGCGGCGGGCGGCAAGGTCACGCTGTTCCCGGTGGAATCCGGGACCAACCACAACGGCATGCCGGTGCTGACCGAAGGCGGAACCTACCGCCTGCAACTGGGCTACGGGAGCATGGACGACGGAGCCGTGGTCGAGATCGCACTGCCCGAGGGCATCACGATCCCCGAGCCGGCGCTGGTCGTCCCGGCGGGGAACACCGCCGTCGAATCGCTGGCCGTCAACGACGCCGGGCGGCTCGTGGTGACCTTCAGCGATCCGTTCCCTGCGGACGTCAACCAGGGCGTGCTGGATCTGAGCTTCACGGTCGACGTGGTCGAGCAGTCCGAGGTCCGCGACCTCGTCTGGGAGGTCGACGGCGAGCGGACGACGCAGAAGGTCATCGTCACCGAGCAGGGCGACAACCCCCAGAACGTGAACGACGGGGCGCGCAAGACCGTGTCCGGCGTGTCGATCCCGCACACGATCGTCGACGGGACCGTCGTCTTCGACGAGAGCGTCCTGGACATCGAGATTCCCTACACGATCACGGTCTCCAGTGCTCAGGCGCGCAGCGTGACGATCGCCGACACGCTCGGCGATCACCTCGCGTTCGTCCCCGGTTCGTTGTCCGGATCGAAGGTCGTCCGCGACGAGAACGGTCTGAACCCGACGCGCATTGAACTCGCCGAACTGCCTGACATCTCGGGCGGATCATTCGCCCACGAGTTCGAGGCCGAGGCACGCTCCGTCTACACGTTCACTTACGCGGCGAAGATCGCGGATCCCGCGGCGCTCGCCGAACTGCGCGACGAACTGCAGGCCGCGTACGACGCCGTGGACCCGCTCGACGGCGGCAGCTATTCCGTGGTGCTGACCAACTCCGCCGAGATCAACGGCCGCACGAGCACGACCGAGACGCGGATCGGCGGCACCGTGAAGGGGCAGGAGCGTCCGGGAACCGGCACCGCCTTCAGCAAGACCGTGGACCGCACCGAGGTCGCTCTGGACGAGCGGCTCGAGGCGGGAGGCGAACTGGCCGACGGCATCCCGGTGACCTACACGCTCGGCGCGGACCTCACCGTGTTCGCGGACTTCGCCGACGGGCCCTTCGCCCTGACGCGCAACGTCGTCATCCGCGACACGCTGGCGGATCAGGCGTCCTGGAACGTCGAGGACGACGGATTCCTGCACGTGACCGACCAGAACGGCGAGCAGATCGCGCTGGCTCCGGCATCCGATCTGACCGGCGATGTCGAGCAGGCGATCGCCGCCGACGCCTACGTCGGCATGTACGCGATCTCGGGCCGCACCCTCTACGTGAACATCGGCAAGGACGTCACGAAGAAGTACACGCTCACGGCGAAGGCCACCATCGAGGCGCTCCCGTCCTGGGCCGCCTCGCAGACGCCGTACGACACGCGATACCGCGTCGACAACAACGCCTACTTCGTCTACGCCGACGGACGGTACGAGGCCAAGGGGGCCTCGACCACGATCATCGTGCCGAAGGACACCTCGGGCGGGGTGGACGATCCGTCCCGGTTCGCCAAGACCACCCGCGGCGGCACGATCACCGTCACCTCGGGCACGGCGGCGCTCATCCCGTACACGTTCACCGTAGGACGGGGCGTGGGAGACGCGGCGTCCTCGCGCATCGTGGACGACATCGATCACGACGTGTTCGACGTGACGGAGGAGACGCTTCCGCAGATCAAGGAATCGATCACCGGCACCTACGCGTGGAACTACCCGCTCGACGGAGACACGTTCGATGTCGCGCTGGATGAGACCGGCGACCTGGTGATCACGCCGAACGCGGCGTTCCCGAAGCAGGCCTCGTGGGGCGCGGACGCGCCGGCGCCGTACACCGACACCTGGAACATCACGGTGACGCTGCCCACGCATGTCCTGCAGGGCAAGCAGACGATCGACGTGGACAACTCCGCACGGTACGAGGGTGCCGACCAGGAGATCGTCTACACGTCGAGCTCGAGCACGACGGCGACGACCTTCGGCAACGAGATGGAGGTGCGCAAGAGCGTCTACGACGCCGCGAACGACTCCTTCACGTCGAACCTCCGCGTCGAGACCGACGCCGAGGGCGCCCTGGTGGAGGACGAGTTCATCTACCGCGTCGAGCTGATGCCGCACGGCACGTTCTCGAACATGGTCGAGGACGTCGTGGACGTGCTGCCGGCCGGCGTCGAGTTCGTGGGATTCGTGCCCGAGGATCAGGTGACCGAGGGGAGCACGACGAGCGGAGCGACGTACGCCATCCCGGGCTCGAACATCGTCGCGTCCTACGACGTGGAGTCGGACACGGTGACGCTCGCCCGAGGACGCCTCGTCTCGGGGCAGGCGGTGGCGCTGCACTTCAAGGTGCGCGTCGTCGAGCACGAGGCGAACGTCGGCATCACGAACGTGATCGGCTCCGTCGGCGCCACCATCACGCCGACGAACGACTATCCGCTCAGCCTGCTCAAGCGCGACAGCACGAATGCGGCGAAGCTGATCACCGATCCGGGTGCCCGCTTCTCCGTCCTCGCCGCGGACCGCAGCACGGTCGTGCTGAAGGATCTGCGCGTCGTGGACGGGAAGATCGTCACCGCTGAGGGCGCGACGCCCGTCGTCGAGGAGACCGGCACGTACTGGCTGCGTGAGGACGTCGCACCGGCCGGCTACCAGAAGGCCTCCGAGCCGAGCCGGATCGTCGTCGACGAGAACGGCGGATCGGCCGACGTCGTGCTGTTCAACACCCCCGGGGAGACCGTCGAGCCCGACAAGACGTACGCCATCGGCGACGTCGTGTGGATCGACGCCGACCGGGACGGTGTGCAGGACGACGCCGAGCAGGTCCTCCCCGGTGTCACGGTCGAGCTGATCCAGGACGGGAAGGTCATCGCGACCACCACGACGGATGACCGCGGACGCTACCTGTTCGACGAGCTCCCGGCGGGCGAGTACCGCGTGAAGTTCACGCTGACCGAGCGTCAGCAGGAGGTCTACGCCTTCACCACGGCGGATGCCGGCGGGGACGACGCTGTCGACTCCGATGCCGATCCCACGAAGGGCCTCACCGCCACGATCGTGCTCGGCGAGGACAACACGCGGTTGACCCAGGAGTACCCGTGGGCCGATGTCCGCGCGACCCAGGGGATCGATCCGACCTGGGATGCCGGCGTGATCGTGCGCGACGTCCCGGTCGACCCGGAGACTCCGGTGGACCCGGGGACCCCGCAGGAGCCCGGTCAGGGCGGGACCGATCCTGCCCAGCCCGGCACCCCTGGGGTGAACGAGCTGCCGCTCACGGGCGGTCCGCTTCCGCTGGGTCTGGCCGCGACGGCGCTCGCGCTGCTCCTCGCGGGCGCCGCGACGCTCATCTGGCGCCGCCGGCGCGCGTGACGCCCGCCGTGTGAGCGCGTCCGGGTCGGTGCGGAGTGTTCCGATGAGCACCCGCATCGACCCGGACATCGCTGTGGCCGGGAGAGACTGTCGGCGGGAGGCCGCGGGGCGACTCCCGGGCCCGGCCGGCACCCGACCCGCCTAGACTGGTGATGTGGTTCGACTGTTGTTCATCGGAGGCCTGCTGGCCCTCGTCTTCTGGGTGTTCAGCATCGTCGACTGCGCGGTGCAGCCGGCGACGCGGCACCGCGGCGTGTCCAAGGGCGTGTGGATCGCCATCGTCGTGCTGATCCCGGTGATCGGGGGCATCCTCTGGTTCACCATCGGACGCTTCCGGGCAGGCGGCGGCGGGGGATCGCGCACGGTCGCCCCGGACGACGATCCGGAGTTCCTGCGCAGCATCAGCAAGACCGAGCAGGACGATCGCATCCGCCGTCTGGAGGAGGAGCTCGCCCGCCTGGACGACGAGACCGACGGTCCGGCGGAACCGCGGCCGTGACGGCCTCGCCGGCGACGGATGCCGCGGCATCCCTGTTCGCCTCGTTCATCGCGAACGGTCTGCGCGACGTCGTGATCTCGCCCGGGTCGCGCTCTCAGGCGCTCGCGCTCGCCGCGACCCATTTCGCCCGCCAGGACGCCGTGCGCGTGCACGTGCGGATCGACGAGCGCGCGGCGGGATTCACGGCCCTCGGCATCGCCCGCGAGCAGCGTCTGCCCGTCGCCGTGGTGTGCACCTCGGGGACCGCTGCAGCGAACCTGCTGCCCGCCGCGATGGAGGCGTTCCACGCCGGCGTCCCGCTGCTGCTGCTCACAGCCGACCGCCCGCCCGAGCTGCGCGGGGTGGGAGCCAACCAGGCGACGGTCCAGCCCGGGCTGTTCGACCCGTTCGCGCGATGGAGCGTCGACGCGCCCGTTCCGGGGGACGACGCCGGATTCGACTGGACCGACCTCGGCGCACAAGCCGTGGCCGTCGCTCTGGGAGCCTCGACGGACGCACCGCGCGCCTCCGCGACCGTGCCGGCCTCCGCCCTGCACGGCGTCGCCGGACCCGTGCATCTGAACCTCCCGGCGCGCGAACCGCTCTCTGCCGCGCTGCCGGCGTCCGTCACGGCGCGGCCCGGCCCGGGCGCAGCCGCCGTCGAGGTCGAGCCGCCCATGCGCATCGAGCAGGGTCCGCGCACCGTCGTCATCGCCGGAGCGGACGCGGGCCCGGATGCCGAGGAGGTCGCGCACGCCGGCTCGTGGCCGCTGATCGCCGAGATCGTCAGCGGCGCGCGATACGGCCGCAACCTCGTCCACGGGTACCGCGAGCTCCTGCGCGACCCGGCCCTCGGCGGGCGGATCCAGCGCGCGATCGTGTTCGGGCATCCGACCCTCAGTCGCGAGGTGACGGCGCTGTTGCGGCGTGCCGACGTCGAGACCATCGCGGTCCGGGGCGGTGGCGAAGCACTGGACCTCAACGGCCGGACGGCGGCCGCGGCATCCGTCGTCGTCGCCGGCCCGGACACCGACCGGTCCTGGCTCGACGCGTGGCGCGCGGCGTCGGCCGCGGCATCCGTCGACCTCAGCGAGCCGGCCCCGGACGCGGAGGGTCTGCTCTCGGCGGACTCCGGCGCCCGACGCGACGCGGTCCGGGCGGAGCTGGCGAGCGTTCGTCGACCACTGGACCGCGCACTGCTCGCGGACGCCGTGTGGAGAGCGACCTGGCCGCACGACCGCCTCGTCTTCGGATCCTCGCGGCTGGTCCGCGTGGCCGACGCGGTGCTTCCGGGCAAGAAGGTGCCGGTGCACGCGAACCGCGGGCTGGCCGGCATCGACGGGACGATCGCCACGGCCACGGGCATCGCGATCGCGAGCCAGGCGGCCGGTGCCCCCGGCGTCACGCGCGTGCTGCTGGGAGATCTGACGCTGCTGCACGACGTCGGCGCGCTGCTGCTCCCGCCGGACGAGCCGGAGCCCCGCCTGCAGGTGATCGTCGGCAACGACGGCGGAGGGACCATCTTCGACTCGTTGGAGGTCGCCTCCGAGGCGCCGGGAGAGGATCTCGACCGCGCGTTCTACACGCCGCACACCGTGCGGCTGGAGCAGCTCGCGCTCGCCTACGGCTGGGAGTACCTGCGTGTGACGACCCGTGCCGCTCTCGACCAGGCGCTCACCGCTCCGTCCGGCGGCCGGCAGCTCATCGAGGTCCCGCTGCCGCGCTGACTCGCGTCCTCGCCCTCCTCGGGTTCTGCGACACTTCTCGACGGATGCGCCTGTTCGTTCCTGTGGCGGATGCGGAAAGGTGTGGCAGCACCCGCGCGGGACCGCGATCGGGGATGATGGGCGAATGAGCGCGCACGGATGGCATGCGGACCCCTCCGAGATCCTGCGGGTGGCTGACGGCTTCCGCCTGTCCGACGTCGATCCGGACGGCACCCCGGGATACCGCGGAGGTAAGCAGCACGGCGTGAAAGACCTGGCGGCCCGCGTGCACGAGCTGGACGAGTTGCAGGAACGACTGTGGGCGGGCAGCCGCGCAGGCGACCGGCAGGATGCCGTGCTCCTGGTGCTGCAGGCCATGGACTCCGCCGGCAAGGGCGGCATCGTGCGGCACGTCGTGGGCGGCGTGGACCCGCAGGGCGTCGAGCTCGCAGCCTTCAAGTCGCCGACCGAGGAGGAGCTCGCCCACGACTTCCTCTGGCGGATCGAGCGGCGACTGCCCGCCCCTGGCTACATCGGCGTCTTCGACCGGTCTCACTACGAGGACGTGCTGATCGGGAAGGTGCGCTCCTTCGCGGAACCGGACGAGATCGAGCGCCGCTACGGTGCGATCAACGACTTCGAGCAGCGGGTGGTCGCATCGGGGACGCGCATCGTGAAGGTGATGCTGCACATCTCGCCCGAAGAGCAGAAGGAGCGGCTCATGGAGCGGCTCGAGCGACCGGACAAGCACTGGAAGTACAACCCCGGCGACGTCGACGAACGGATGCTGTGGCCGAGGTACATGGCGGCGTACCAGACCGCGCTGGAGCGGACCTCGACGGACGCCGCGCCGTGGTACGTGGTCCCCGCGAATCACAAGTGGTACGCGCGGCTCGCGGTGCAGGAGCTGCTGCTCGGCGTGCTGCAGGACATCGATCCGCGGTGGCCGGAGGCGGACTTCGACGTGGAGGCGGAGAAGCGCCGCCTGGCGGCGAGCTGACGCCGCCGGACGCTACGCCAGCGCGTCCACGAGGGGCCGGAACTTCACGCGCGTCTCCAGCAGCTCGGTCTCCGGATCGCTGCCGGCGACGATGCCCGCGCCGGCGTACGCGGTGACCGCGATCGGAGCATCCGAGCCGGTCTCCGCGCGGAACTGCGCGCAGCGCAGCGCGATGGCCCACTCGCCGTCTCCTGCGGCATCCACCCAGCCGACCGGCCCGGCGTAGCGGCCGCGATCGAACGGTTCGAGCTCCCGGATCGCGGTGATCGCAGCATCGGTCGGCGTCCCGGCGACGGCGGCCGTCGGATGCAGGGCGCCGACGAGATCGAGCGCCGACTCGCCGTCCGAGAGCTCGCCTTCGACGTCCGTGGCGAGGTGGAAGAGGTTCGGCAGCTTCAGCAGGAACGGCTGCTCGCTCGCGGCCATCGCCCGCACGTGCGGGCGGAGCGCGACCAGCAGGCTCTGCACGGCGTACTGGTGCTCGTCGAGGTCCTTGGTGCTCGACGCCAGGGATGCCGAGGCGATGGTGTCGGCATCCGGATCCGCACCCCGGCCGATCGTGCCGGCCAGGACGCGCGCCGTGACGCTGCCTCGGTGCGCCGTGACGAGGGTCTCCGGGCTCGCGCCGATCAGACCGTCGACGGCGAAGGTCCAGGTGTCCGGGTAGCCGGTCGAGAGGGCACGAACGAGGCGGCGCAGATCCGATCCGGCCGGGATCGTTCCGGCGAGGTCGCGGGCGAGCACGACCTTGCTGACCTCGCCGGCGGAGATGCGCTCCAGCGCGGCGGAGACCGCGGCCTGATATCCCTCGGGGGTCTGCGCGCCCGGGCCGACCGTGCCGGCCCAATGCGGTCCGTACTCGACGGCCTCCGGCATCGGCGCGCTGTCCTGAGCGGTGCCGATCCGGGTGATCCAGCTGCGCCCGCGATGCCTGCCGAGGATGATCGACGGCACGGTCAGGATGCTGTCCGCCGCCGACTCCTCGTCGAAGGTCAGCGCTCCGAACGCCACGAGTCCCGTACCGGGAAGGCTGATCGGATCGTCGATCTCGGCCTCGGCGCACAACGAGCGCCAGGACTTCGCGGCGATCGCGGCCCGCGAGGGCCCTTCGCCTGCGGCGACCCGGATGGTGGCCGCGACACCCGATCCCGCAGCGACCAGTCCGTCGCCTCGACGGAGCCACGCCAGCGGTGCGGCGGGGTCGGCATAGGCCAGCAGATCCTCGATCGGTTCGATCTCACGGGTCTGCACGACGAGGCGTTCGCTCACCCTCCCAGGATACGGCGGCCCGTCCCGCCCTTCGTTCGTTGAGCGAGGACGGCGGAGCCGCTTTCCCTTCCGTTCGTTGAGCGAGGACGGCGGAGCCGCCCGAGTCGAAACGGGCTCAAGGCTGAGGCCCGTTGGTGAGCCTGCGTTTCGACTCGATCCGCTCGCTCAACGAACGAGGTGGTGTGGCTCCGTTCGCTGAGCGAGGACGGCGGAGCCGCTTCGCCCTCCGTTCGTTGAGCGAGGACGGCGGAGCCGCCCGAGTCGAAACGGACCGAACTCTGAGGCCCGTTGGTGAGACCGCGTTTCGACTCGCTTCGCTCGCTCAACGAACGAGGAGAGGTGCGCCGCGTTTCGACTCGATCCGCTCGCTCAACGAACGAGGTTGCGTGAACGCCCATAGGCTGGGCGGATGAGCGACCGCCCCGCCCCCGGCACCGAGATGATCTTCCAGTGGCGCAAGTGGGACGGCTCCCCGCACTGGCGGCACGAATGCGTCTACCTCGGCGCCGACCAGTGGGGCGACTGGGTGGGGCAGCCGGCGGGCTACCACAGCTTCCGGCCCGGAGCGGCCTTCGATGCCGAGACGCCCAACGTCACGCTCGTGCCGCCTTCCGCCGACTTCGCCCTCACGGTCAATCGGGATCATCCGCGCGACCTGCGCGTCTACATCGACATCGCGTGGGATGTGCGCTGGTCGGACGACCCTCTGCTCGCAACAGGAATCGACATGGACCTCGACGTCATCCGTCGCACGAACGCGCAGGGGACCTACGTCGACGATCGCGATGAGTGGGCGGAGCACAGCGTCCAGTACGGATACCCGGCCGACGTGATGGAGCGCCTCGAGGCGCTGACCCTCGACCTCGAGGAGCGGGTGCGCGGGCAGGTCGCTCCCTTCGACGACGCGACCGGAGATGCCTGGCTCGACCGCCTCGCGGCCCTCGGTCTCGACCGTCCCCTCGCTCGCTGAGCGGCCGCCCCTCCGCTCGTCGAGCTGCCGTGTCCTCGCTCGTGGGGCTTCCGTCCCTCGCTCGTGGGGCTTCCGTCCCTCGCTCGTTGGGCTTCCGTCCCCTCGCTCGTTGAGCGAGCGCAGCGAGTCGAAACGCAGTTTCGCGAATGAGCCTCAGCACGCAGCCCGTTTCGACTCGTCCGGCTTCGCCGTCCTCGCTCAACGAGCGGAGGGGCGTCGGGCCGCCGTCCTCGCTCAACGAACGGGAGGTCACATCCCTCGCTCGTTGAGCGAGCGAAGCGAGTCGAAACGCAGTTTCGCGAATGAGCCTCGGCACGCAGCCCGTTTCGACTCGTCCGGCTCCGCCGTCCTCGCTCAACGAACGGAGGGCGGAAACGAACGGCGTGCCTAGACTGGGAGCGTGACTGAGCCCAACCGCGCCGATCTCGGCAAGGACCCGTCGCGCGTCAGCGGCATGTTCGACCAGGTCGCCGCGGGCTACGACCGCACCAACGTCGTGATGACGTTCGGCAACGACGCGCTGTGGCGTGCCGCCGCCACGCGCGCCGTCGCGCCCCGGCCGGGGGAGCGCATCCTCGACCTGGCCGCCGGGACCGCCTCGTCCTCGGCATCCCTCGCCCGCAGCGGCGCAGAGGTCGTCGCCGCCGACTTCTCGCCGGGCATGCTGGCCGAGGGGCGCCGGCGCCACGGTCACCTCCCGAACCTGTCCTTCGTCGAGGCCGACGCGACCGACCTGCCGTTCGAGGACGACGAGTTCGATGCGGTCACGATGTCCTACGGGCTGCGCAACGTCCAGGACCCCAAGAAAGCGCTGCGCGAGCTCCTGCGCGTCACGAAGCCGGGCGGTCGGCTGCTGATCAACGAGTTCTCCACACCGCCGAACCCCGTGTTCCGCGCGCTGTACCGGTTCTACAACGCGCAGATCCTGCCCCGCGTCGCACGCCTCGCCGGCACCAACAGCGAGGCGTACGACTACCTCAACGAGTCGATCCGCGACTGGCCGGACCAGAAGACGCTCGCCGCCTGGATCCGCGAGGCGGGATGGACCGAGGTCGCCCATCGTGACCTGAGTCTCGGGATCGTCGCGTTGCACCGGGCGACCAAACCGGCGTGATCGGCCCTGCGGCCGGGACGGGTAGGCTGGCAGACGTGACTTCGAGCCCCACAGCGCCGGGTTCGCGCCTGGCGAGCCGACTCGGCTTCAGCGACCGCGTCTTCATCGGTCCTGCGGCCCGGCGCATCGCGCGGCGGATCGAGGACGGCCTCGAACTCGTCGAGGAAGGACTCGCGGTCGACCTGCGCGTCGCGGACTCGGTGGCGGACGCCGCCAGCCGCTACCTCCTCGAAGCCGGCGGCAAGCGCGTGCGCCCCGTCCTGACCCTGTTGACCGCGCAGCTGGGCGAGGGCAACATCCCCGCCGTCATCGACATCGCCAAGGCGCTTGAGATGACCCATCTCGGGTCGCTGTACCACGACGATGTCATGGACGGCGCGGATCGCCGTCGGGGAGTGCCGGCCGCGCACGCGGTCTGGGGCAACAGCGTCGCCATCCTCACGGGGGACATCCTCTTCTCGCGCGCCAGCCAGCTCATGGCGAAGTACGGGGACCGAGCCATCCGACTGCAGGCCGACACCTTCGAGCGCCTGGTCCTCGGACAGCTGCACGAGACCGTGGGAGCGCAGCCGGGCGACGACCCGATCGAGTTCTACATCCAGGTGCTCGCCGACAAGACCGGTTCTCTGATCGCCGCCGCGACCCAGGCCGGCGCGATCTTCTCGAACGCGCCGGAGACCTACCACGAACCCCTGCGCGTGTACGGCGAGAAGGTCGGCGTCGCCTTCCAGCTCATCGACGACGTCATCGACCTGTCCGCCAAGCCCGAGGACACCGGCAAGGTCCCGGGGACGGACCTCCGCGCCGGGGTGCCGACGATGCCCTACCTCCTGTTGAAGGCGCGTCAGGATGCCGAGGCGCAGGCGCTCGCCGCCCGCATCGACGACGGCGTCGCCCGGATCGCCGAGGGCGCTGATCCCGGCATCCTCGACGAGCCGCTCGCCGAGCTGCGCGACCACGCCGTCACGCAGCAGACCCTCGAACTCGCCCGCACTTGGACGCGCGACGCCATCGCCGTGCTCGAGCCGCTGCCGGCGGGCACCGTGCGCGAGGCGCTGACCCGTTTCGCCGAGACCCTCGCCGACCGCAGCAGCTGACGCTGGCCGGTCGCAGCAGCATCCGAAAGGTAACCATGACCAAGCTCAGGCTGGCCATCGTCGGGGCAGGCCCCGCGGGCATCTACGCCGCCGACATCCTGCTCAAGACCGAGCGTTCCTTCGATGTCTCGATCGATCTCTTCGAGCAGCTTCCCGCGCCGTACGGCCTCGTCCGCTACGGCGTCGCACCGGACCACCCGCGCATCAAGGGCGTCATCGGCGCCCTCCGCGACGTGCTCGACCGCGGCGACATCCGCATCTTCGGCAACGTCCGCTTCGGCGAGGACATCACGATGGCCGATCTGAAGAAGCACTACAACGCGGTGATCTTCGCCACCGGAGCGATCCGCGACACGGCCCTGGACATCCCCGGCGTCGACGCCGTCGGATCCTTCGGGGCGGCCGACTTCGTGAGCTGGTTCGACGGGCATCCCGACGTGCCGCGCGAGTGGACGCTGGATGCCGAATCGGTCGCGGTGCTCGGAAACGGCAACGTGGCGCTCGATGTGGCGCGCATCCTCGCCAAGCACGCCGAGGACCTGCTGCCGACGGAGATCCCCGCGAACGTGCACGCCGGACTCGAGGCGTCGAAGATCACCGACGTGCACGTGTTCGGACGCCGCGGCCCCGCCCAGGTGAAGTTCACCCCGCTCGAGCTGCGCGAGCTCGGCGAGCTGCGCGACGTCGACATGGTCGTGTACGACGAGGACTTCGACTACGACGAGGCGTCCAAGGCGGCCGTCGCCAGCAACAAGCAGGTCAAGGTCATCGACCGCGTGCTGCAGCAGTGGCGCACCCGGCCGGGGGCGAACAACGCCGGCGGCGAGGCATCCCGTCGCCTGCACCTGCACTTCTGGGCCCGTCCGGTGGAGATCCGGAAGGATGCCGAGGGCCGCGTCGCGGCGATCGTGTACGAGCGCACGCAGCCGGACGGTTCCGGCGGCGTTCAGGGCACCGGCGAGATGCGTGAGGTCGCGATCGGCCAGCTCTACCGCGCGATCGGCTACTTCGGTTCGCCGCTTCCGGGGGTGCCCTTCGACAAGAAGCACGGCGTGATCCCGAACCACGAAGGGCAGGTGCTCGCGAAGGACTCGAACGAGCGCGTCCCCGGCGTGTACGCGACGGGATGGATCAAGCGCGGACCGGTCGGGCTCATCGGCCACACGAAGTCCGACGCGATGGAGACCGTGCAGCACCTCGTCAACGACCAGGGCTCGTGGTGGCAGCCCGAGGACCCGTCGGAGGAGGCGATCCCGGCTCTGCTCGCCGAGCGCGGGGTGGCGTGGACCGACCTCGACGGCTGGCACCGCCTCGACCAGCACGAGATCGCCCTCGGCGCTCCCGAGGGCCGCGCCCGCATCAAGGTCGTCGACCGCGACGAGATGGTGCAGATCTCCCGGGACTGAGCGCCGGGGCGGGGCATCAGCCGGGCCGCGCCGCCGGATCGGTACCCTGGGCACATGACGCATTGGGGCCCTGATGTCCTGGGCGACGGGTTCGAGCAGCGGACCCTGCCGCTCGGCGAGGACGCCGAGGGCGAGGTCGTCGCCACCCTGGTGCGTGCCGTGCCGACACCACCGGCAGAGGTCGGGAGGTGGCAGAGGTTTCTGCAGCGGGTGCGCGGTCTGCCCGAGCCCCCGTCCGTCGCGGAACTCGCCGACGTGGACGTTCTCTACGTGCACGGCTGGTCGGACTATTTCTTCCAGAAGCGGCTGGCACGGTTCTGGACGAAACGGGGGGCTCGCTTCTTCGCCCTGGACCTGCGCAAGTACGGGCGCAGCCTCCGGGAGGGGCAGACGCCGGGTTACATCGCGGACCTCGCGACCTACGACGAGGACATCGAGGCTGCGCTGGAGGCGATGGCGGAGGGCGCAGCATCCGGTCGGCGACTCGTGCTGTTCGGGCACTCCACAGGGGGACTCATCCTGAGCCTGTGGGCGTCCCGCAATCCGGGCCGGGCGTCGGCGGTGATCCTGAACTCGCCGTGGCTGGAGTTCCAGCTCGGCCCGATCCGTCAGGCGATCGCCCCGGTGGTCGAGCTCGGCGCGCGCTGGTGGCCGAAGGATGCTGCGCCGCAGGTCGACCTCGGGTTCTACACGCGTGCGCAGGCGGAGGCGGCCGATCCGGATGATCCGATGGAGGTCAACCTGGCATGGCGGCCGGAGCAGACCATGACGGTTCACGCGGGCTGGCTGCACGCCATCCTCGTCGGCCACGCGCGAGTGGCCGCGGGGCTCGCGATCGACGCGCCGGTGTGCGTGCTGCTGTCGGCACGGACCGCGGTCCCGACGCGCTGGTCGGAGGAGCTGACCTCCGCGGACAGCGTCCTCGTCGTCGACGACATCGCCCGGGCCGCGCTCAAGCTCGGTACGTCCGTGACGGTCGAGCGCATCGACGGTGCGTTGCATGACGTGTTCCTGTCGCGCCACGACGCGCGCGAGGACGCCTACCGCCGACTGGACGCCTGGGTCACGGGGTGGGCGGCGACCATCAGACTCCGAAGAGGGCGCGGCTGACCTGCTCGGCGGCCTCCGGATCCTCGGCGAGGAGGGCGTCGCGCAGGCGGGCGTGCAGGGTGACCAGTGCGGTCCGGTCGAGATCCGCCGGCGTCGTGCCGCGCAAGTTTCGTGCCAGGGCCATGCTGGTCTCGCGGAGCAGACCGTGCTGGAGTCCGTTGCCGCAGTGCTCGGAGAGGTGCAGGAAGGCCGCATTGCGCGCGGTCGAGTAGCGGATCGGGTCGTCCACCGCCGCCGTCATCGCGTCCACGAGGGCTGCGGCATCCGCCCGCTCGTCCGCGTTCATGCGTTCAGCGGCAAGACGGGCGACGAACCGGCCTGGTACGCGGCGAACTCGCGGGATTCGTCGATCACGCGCTCCGTCACCTCGGTGACCTCGGTGTAGCGGCTCGGGTACATGCGCACGAGACCGATGCGCTCGAGACGCTGCAGCGCCTCCCGGATCGGCATACGCGACACGTGCAGCTGCAGAGCGATCTCCGCATCGCGGATGCGCTCCTTCGGTGCCAGTTCGCCGTTCACGATCGCGGTGCCGAGATGGCGGAAGACCTCCTCCGCCAGCAGATGCTTCGCCCGTCCGATCCGTCGCGAGTCCCCAGTCATCGACCTGCCCCCAGTGCTCCTGCTGTCCCGGCCGCCACGATGCGGCTGGGAGGGCAACTACATCACGAACGGCGCTCCGATGCCAAACCCATGTGTGCTGTGGCCGGCGGAAGCACACGCGTCGGCCGGCCACAGGCGGTGTCACGCGGCCGTCGCCGCGCGTCCTCCGGTCCCCACCGGACGGACTCCTCCGTCCCCCGTGAAGAGACACCGCTCTCCAGTCTTGAGGATCTCCACCCGTATATCAGTATGCGATCCGGGTCGAGGGGTGCCCCTTCTCAGCGGTAGTTGACGAACTGCAGGTCGACGTCGAGGTCACTGCCCTTGAGCAGCGCGATCACGGCTTGCAGGTCGTCGCGGCTCTTGGACTGCACGCGCAGCTCGTCGCCCTGGATCTGGCTCTTCACGCCCTTGGGGCCCTCGTCGCGGATGATCTTGCTGATCTTCTTCGCGTTCTCGGAGGAGATGCCGTCCTTGAGCGAGGACACGATGCGGTACTCCTTGCCGCTCGCGAAGGGTTCGCCGGAGTCGAGGCTCTTCAGCGAGATTCCGCGCTTGATGAGCTTGGACTGGAACACGTCCAGCACCGCCTTCGCGCGCTCCTCGGAGTTGGCCTTGATGAGGATCTGCTCGCCGCTCCACGCGATCGAGGCGTCGGTGCCCTTGAAGTCGTAGCGCTGCTCGACCTCCTTGCGTGCCTGGTTCAGAGCGTTCTCGGCCTCCTGGTGGTCGACCTTGGAGACGATGTCAAAGGAGCTGTCAGCCATACAGGCAGTGTAGCGAGCCTGCTCTTGCCGGGAACTCTTGGAAGCGCTTCCATTGGAGTCGGTTCCTTCCGTCGACGGTCACAGGTTGGTATCGGCCGTACAGGTCGTTGCGGAAGCGGGTGAACTCGTTGCATACTGTAAGCGCTTGCAGTCCTGCAGGCCATCAGCACTCAGAGAGGCACACACCAATGAAGGTGAACAAGAGGGGCATCGTCGCCGCGGGCGCCATCGCCATGATTTCCACCCTGACGCTGGCTGGCTGCTCCACCGGCGGCGGCAGCGACACCGGCTCCGGCGACGCCGAGTTCTCCGGCGAGATCACCGTCTGGGTGGACGCCGACCGTGCGGAGGTCCTGGAGGATGCCGCGGCCTCCTTCACCGAGGACACCGGCGTCGAGGTCACGCTCGTGCAGAAGGAGTTCGGCGAGATCCGCGACCAGTTCGTGCAGCAGGTTCCGACCGGCGAGGGACCGGACATCGCGGTGGGCGCGCACGACTGGCTCGGCGTGCTCGCCACCAACGGCGTCGTCGCCCCGGTCGAGCTCGGCGACAAGGCCGGCGATTTCGAGAAGGTCGCCGTCGACGCGTGGAGCTACGAGGGCCAGACCTATGGCGTCCCGTACGCGATCGAGAACATCGGACTGCTGCGCAACACCGACCTCGCGCCCGAGGCTCCCACGTCGTATGACGACATGATCGCCAAGGGCAAGGCGGCCGGCACCGAGTACGCCTTCCTCGTCGGTCTCGACCCCGAAGCATCCGACCCGTACCACCTGTACCCGTTCCAGACCTCGTTCGGCGCTCCGGTCTTCGGCACGAACGACGACGGCAGCTACAACCCCGAGGACCTGCAGATCGGTAACGAGGGCGGCGTCGAGTTCGCGAACTGGCTCGCTGCTCAGGGCGCAGCCGGCATCCTCAACACCAACATCACCGGTGACCTCGCGAAGGAGAACTTCGTCGCGGGCAAGTCGCCGTTCTTCCTCACCGGTCCGTGGAACGTCCCGGCGGCGGAGGAAGCCGGACTCAACATCGCGGTGGACCCGATCCCCGCGGCCGGCGGCCAGGACGCGCAGCCCTTCGCGGGTGTCCAGGGCTTCTTCCTCAGCTCCCAGAGCGAGAACCGCCTCGCCGCCAACGAGTTCCTCACGAACTACATCGGAAGCGAAGAGGTCCAGACCGCGCTGTACGAGGTCGGCGGTCGCACGCCCGCACTGACCAGCGCCTTCGAGGCCGCCGTCGAGAGCGACCCGATCACCGCCGGCTTCGGCGAGATCGGCGCGAACGCCGTCCCGATGCCGAGCATCCCCGAGATGGGCGCCGTGTGGGAGTTCTGGGGCGTCACCGAGGCCGCGATCATCAACGGCTCCGGCGACCCGACCGAGCTCTGGAACAAGATGACGTCCGACATCCAGGCCGCCATCCAGAAGTGACGACGACGGATCGGTGCGGCATCCGCTGAGGTGCCGCGCCGATCCTGTCCTGCTCCAGGGGATTCGAACGAGGAAAGCCGATGACGACGCCCACCACTGAAGACCGCGACACCGCGGCATCCGCGCCGACGAAGCGCCAGCGCCAGGCCGCGCGACTGGCCGAGCACGCCGGCGGAGGCTGGAAGCTGCTGCTGTTCAAGGTGGTGGCTCTGGGCATCATCGACGCCCTCGCGCTCTACGCGATCTTCGTCCTCGTCCAGAGCGATCAGTGGGTCCCCGCGATCATCGTCCTCCTCGTCACCGGCGGGGCGAACTGGATCTACTTCAGCCGGGGCAACCTGCCGGCGAAGTACCTCATCCCCGGGCTCGTCTTCCTGTTCGTGTTCCAGGTGTTCGCGGCCGTCTACACCGGCTACATCGCGTTCACGAACTACGGCACCGGACACAACAGCGACAAGCAGAGCGCGGTCAACTCGCTCATGCTCTCCGCGCAGGAACGGGTCCCGGACTCGCCGGCGTACGACCTCACGGTCGTCGAGCAGCTCGGGCAGTTCTCGTTCCTCGTCACCAGCCCCGACGGCGACGTCTCGATCGGCGGCGAGGAGCGGCCGCTCGAAGAGGTCGACGGCGCGGAGATGGACGGCGGCAAGGCCGTCGGGCTGGCCGGATACAACACGCTGGGCTTCGCGCAGATCGTGCAGAACCAGGAGGCCATCGCCGACATGGCGGTGCCGCTCAGCGACGACCCGAACGACGGCGCCCTGCGCACTCCGGACGGCTCGACCGCCTACGTGTACCTCTCCAAGCTCGTGTACGACGAGGACGCCGACACGATGACCGACACGCGCACGGGCGTGGTCTACTCCGACATCGGCACCGGGGCGTTCACGGCCGAGGACGGCACCGAGCTCATGCCGGGCTGGCAGATCAACGTCGGCTTCGACAACTTCGTCCGCGCGTTCACCGAGGAGTCCATCCGTGCACCGTTCTTCTCGGTGCTGATCTGGACGTTCGTGTTCGCGTTCCTGTCGGTGTTCACGTGCTTCGCGCTGGGGCTGTTCGTGGCCATCGTCTTCAACGATCCGCGGATGAAGTCCAAGCGGTACTACCGCGTGATCATGATCCTGCCCTACGCGTTCCCCGGCTTCCTCTCCGCGCTGGTGTGGGCGGGCATGATGAACCAGGAGTTCGGCTTCATCAACCAGGTGCTGCTGGGCGGGGCCCAGGTCCCGTGGCTGACGAATGAGTGGCTGGCGAAGTTCAGCATCCTGCTCGTGAACCTGTGGCTCGGATTCCCCTACATGTTCCTCATCTGCACGGGGGCTCTGCAGGCGATCCCGGAGGACGTGCAGGAGGCCGCCCGCGTCGACGGCGCCAGCGCCTGGCAGGTGTTCCGCTCGATCAAGCTCCCCCTGCTGTTCGTCGCGGTCGCGCCGCTGCTGATCTCGTCGTTCGCCTTCAACTTCAACAACTTCAGCCTGATCTACATGCTCACCGGCGGCGGGCCGCGAGACGTGGAGGCCGGCGTCAACGTCGGCGCGACCGACATCCTCATCACCATGGTCTACAAGGTGGCGTTCGTGGGCTCGAAATCGGATTACGGCCTGGCCAGCGCCTTCTCGATCATCATCTTCATCCTGGTCGCGACGATCTCCGTGATCGCGTTCCGCCGCACCAAGGCACTCGAGGAGCTGAACTGACATGAGCACGAGCACCGTCGCACCGTCCACGAGCGCGATCGTCACCGAAGCCGGCGTCCGCGGTGGGGGCCGCGAGCCCCGGCGCCCGTTCAAGAAGTACTTCCGCGAGACGGGCTGGCGCCACCTCGTCGGCATCGTCGTCGGCGTCTTCGCCCTGTTCCCCCTGCTGTACATCTTCTCCGCATCGCTCAACCCGGGCGGGACGCTGCTGACGGCCAATGCGCTGTTCAGCAACTTCAACATCGACAGCTACGTCTCGCTGTTCACCAGCAGCACCCATCCCTACGGGGCCTGGTTCGTCAACACGCTCGTGATCGGCCTGATCACCGCCGTGTGCACCGTGCTCCTGGGGGCGCTCGCCGCGTACTCCTTCTCGCGCATGCGGTTCACCGGCCGCCGGTTCAGCCTGACGGCTCTGCTGGTCGTGCAGATGTTCCCGCAGATGCTCGCCATGGTCGCGATCTTCCTGCTCATGGTGACGATCGGCGACATCTTCCCCGCGATCGGACTGAACTCCCAGATCGGCCTGATCATGGTGTATCTCGGTGGCGCGCTGGGAGCCAACACCTATCTCATGTACGGCTTCTTCAACACCGTTCCGGCATCCATCGACGAGGCGGCGAAGATCGACGGCGCCGGCCACGCCCGGATCTTCTTCACGATCATCCTCCGTCTGGTGGCGCCGATCCTGGCGGTCGTGGGGCTGCTGAGCTTCATCGGCACCTCGAGCGAGTTCGTCCTCGCCAGCGTCATCCTCATCGACCCCGACAAGCAGACCCTCGCGGTGGGACTGTACAAGTTCATCTCCGACGAGTTCTCCAAGAACTGGAGTATCTTCGCGGCAGGGGCCGTGCTCGCCGCGATCCTGCCGGTCGCACTGTTCCTCGCGCTGCAGAAGTACATCGTCGGCGGTCTCACCGCCGGCAGCGTCAAGTGATCCGATAACCGAACACGCACAATTCAGGGGCTCTGTCATGGCATCCGGCCGTGCAACCACGTCGATCGATCTGGCGATGGTGCATCGCCGGCGTCTCCCGAAAGGACAGCACATGACCACCCTCCTTCCGCATCACGACGGTTCCGGCCTGTACGTGTCGGACCAGGCGCCCGCTCTCGGCGACGTCGTCACGGTCCGGCTGCGCGTGCCCGCCGGGTACGGGCCCCTGGATGCCGTGCGCACCCGCTCCAACCCCGATCACGAGCCGGAATGGACCGACGCGACGCGCGTCGGCGAGGCCGACGGCTGGGAATGGTGGGAGGCGCCGGTCACCGTGCGCAATCCGCGGCACGGCTATCGATTCGTCCTCGTGCACGCCGACGGCACGGTGGAGTGGCTCAACCAGAGCGGCCTGCACCGCGGGGAGACACTGGATGCCGAGGACTTCGCACTCGTCGCGAACGAGGCCCCGCCGGCGTGGCTGCACGAGTCCGTGATGTACCAGGTGTTCCCCGACCGCTTCGCCCGTTCGGCGCAGGCCGACGAGCACCCGACGCCGGAATGGGCGATCCCTGCAGCCTGGGACGATCCGGTGGACCCGGTCATGCCCGGTCGCTCGCAGCAGTTCTACGGCGGCGACATCCCCGGGATCATCGAGCACCTCGACCACCTCGTGTCGCTGGGCGTCAACATCCTCTACCTGACGCCGGTGTTCCCGGCGGCCTCCAACCATCGCTACGACGCCGCGAGCTTCGACCGGATCGATCCCCTGCTGGGCGGCGATGAGGCCTACATCCGCCTCATCGAGGAGGCGCACTCCCGCGGCATCCGGGTCATCGGCGATCTCACGAGCAACCATTCCGGCGACCGGCACGAGTGGTTCCAGCAGGCGTACGGTCATCCCGGCGCCGAGACGGAGAGCTACTACTACTTCACGGATGCCGGGAACACCGAGTACGAGTCGTGGCTGGGCACGCGCACGCTGCCGAAGTTCAACTGGGCATCGCCCGAGCTGCGCGAGGCGTTCGTCTCCGGAGAGGACTCGATCGTCGCGAAGTGGCTGAAGCCGCCGTACAACGCGGACGGCTGGCGCATCGACGTCGCCAACATGACCGGACGACTGGGAGACGTCGACCTGAACGCTGAGGTCCGGCAGCTGCTGCGCGAGACGATGCTGCGGATCAATCCCGACACGATCCTGCTCGGGGAGTCGACGAACGATGCGGCGAGCGACCTGCAGGGCGACGGATGGCACGGCGCAATGACCTATCCCTCGTTCACCCGCCCGCTGTGGGGGTGGCTGAGTACCCCCACCGGTGCGCCGTACCTGACGGCGGAGGGGGAGGAGCGCACCGAGCCGTGGTTCTTCGGACAGCCGATCGGCGGCATCCCGCGCTACACCGCAGCGGACTTCGTCGACGCGGTCACGCGCTTCACCGCCGGCATCCCGTGGCGGGTGCGGCTGGGCAACATGCAGCCCCTGGACACGCACGACACCGGGCGCTTCGCGACGAACGCGGCGCCCGGAACGGTGCCGGTCGCCCTCGGCCTGTCGATGACGCTGCCCGGACTGCCGGTCGTGTTCGCGGGCGACGAGTTCGGGCTGACCGGCGCCGACGGCGAGGCGAGCCGGACGCCGATGCCGTGGGGGAGCGAGACAGAACCCGAGACGGCGGAGCATCTCGTGCTGTACCGGACGCTGATCGGCCTGCGCCGGCAGCACGCCGTGCTCGGCACCGGCGGGCTGCGGTGGCTGCACGTCGACGACGAGACCGTCGTGTTCGTCCGGGAGAGCGTCGAGGAGTGCGTGCTCGTGCTGGCCACGCGCGGCGGGGCGGATGTCGCGCTCGCACCCGGCGCGCTGAGCGGCGCCGAACGGGCGGACGCGCTCGTGGGCGACGCGACGCTGGTCCCGGCATCCGACGGAGCGACCGCGCTCGCCGCGAGCGGGCCCGCGTTCGCGGCGTGGAGCCTGCCCGGCGTGACGGCTCCCCGAGGATGACCGATCCGCGGCGGTACGACGCTCTCAGTCGCGGCCTGGCCGAGGGTGTTGCCGCAACCCCGGGAATGCTCGGCCTCGTGCTGCTCGGTTCGGCCTCGGACGACGCGCGCTTTCGGCGCGACGAATGGTCCGATCATGACTTCTTCGCCGTCGTCGAGCCGGGCCGCGGGACCATGTTGCGGTCGGATCTGAGCTGGCTCCCCGAGGAGGATCGGATCGTGCTGACGGCTCGCGAGGGCGAGATCGGGTTCGTCGCCCTCTACGACGACGGGCACGTGTTCGAGTTCGCGTTCGCGGAAGCCGCGGAGCTCGCCGGGGCGCAGGCCCGCGAGGCGACTGTGCTCGTCGATGACGCCGCAGGCACCACGGCGACGCTGATCGCCGAGGCGCGTGAGCGCGCCGCCGGCAGCGATCGGTTCGATCCCGCGAACGACGTTCGACTCGTCCTGGTGAAGCTGCTGATCGGCACCGGGCGCGTCCGACGCGGGGAAGTGCTCAATGGCGGGGCGTTCATCCGTCAGTGGGCCGTGGTGCATCTGGTCCGGGCCGTGCGCGGACGCTGCGCCGGCGCAACGTCGGCCTCCCGCGACACGATCGACCCGGTGCGCCGGTTCGAACAGGACTATCCGGACTGGGCCTCGCGGATCGCCGAGGCCGTCGCGCAGGAGCCGGAACGCGCGGCGCGCGCCCTGTTCGCGCTGCTGCGCGAGCTCGAACCGGGCTGGGCGGAGTTCCCCGCGGCAGCGGCGGACGCGGTGGCCCGACGCCTCGGCTGGAGCTGACGGGCGGGATCGGTATCGTGCGACGCATGCTATCTTGTCATGCATGGCAGCGGATGTCGGGGCGCAGATGCGCAAGGGGGTGGTCGAGTACTGCGTGCTCGGCCTGCTCTCGCGGCAGCCGATGTACGGGTGGGAGCTGTCCGACGCACTGACGGGCGCGGGACTGATCGCGAGCATCGGCACCCTGTACCCGCTGCTCGGACGGTTGCGGGACAACGGCTGGGTGACGACCTTCGATCAGCCCTCCGAGACCGGTCCCGTCCGCAAGTACTACCGGCTGACGGATGCCGGAACCGCCCAGCTCGCGCAGTTCCGCGTGCAATGGACGCCCTTCGCCCGTGTCGTCACGGGCATCGTGGGAGAGGAGCCCTCATGATCGAGACGGATGCCGACCGGCTGCGCACCGAGTACCTGACGCGCCTGGACGTTGCGATGCGCGATCTGCCGCACGGCGTCGCGAGCGAGATCAGGGCGGGAATCGCCGAGGAGCTCGAAGGACGGGATGCCGAGGCCATCGCCGCCCGGATCGCCGCGCTCGGCGACCCGGCGGACATCGCCCGCGAAGCGCAGGACGAGGTCCCGGTCCCGCCGGTCGTGATGGTCGCTCCGCCGGTCGCCGCCCCGGCGGGAGGCAGACCGCCGGCGACCGGCACCCGCGGTTTCGCCATCGCCGCCGCCCTCACGCTGAGCTTCGGCGGCATCGTGCTGCCCTTCGCGGGGTGGATCGTCGGGGTCGTGCTGGTGTGCTTCAGCACGCTGTGGCGGGTGTGGGAGAAGGTCGTCGCGGTCCTGATCCCGTTCGTGACCGCGGCGTTCTCGATCCTCGTGTGGAGCTCGTTCAGCGTGGTCGCCACCGTCGAGGAATCCGGCAGCGGGATCACCGAGACGGTCAACCCGCTCGTGCCGGCCTGGTACGACGTCGTCTGGTCCGGGGCACTGCTCATCGGCATCCTGCTCGTGCCCGCGTCGGGACTGTGGCTGCTCTGGCGCCTGCGCGGCCGCACCGAGCGCTGACGCGCGTCGATCCGCCCAGCCGTCCTGTCCTCGCTCAGCCGGCCCCGCCCCACCTACGCGTCTGCCACACCTTTCGACGAATGCGTCACGAAACAACCGGCGCATTCGTCGAGAAGTGGCGCAGAACCCGCGCGAAGCGCGGCGGCGCGGCGTTGCTTCCGGTCGGTCCGCTCCCGCCGTCGTACGGTGAGGACATGGCTCGCGTGGGAGGGCGCAATCCGGTGATCAGCTGGATCGTCGGCATGCTGTGCGCCGGTGTCGTCGGCGCACTGCTGTGGCTCGCGGTGCCGGCCGGACCGGCTGTGCTCGAGGTGGTGGGCAACGGCCTCCGCCAGCTCACTCCGTGACGCGACCGACACGCGGACACGTCGGCACGCCTCCGCGGGCGCCTGCTCGCGCGGCGATACCCTCGCAGTGCACATATCCGACGAGAGGCGCCCCCATGAGTGACCCCGAGGTTCCCCAGCCCGAGAAGCCGGCCGACGTGAACGACGTCGTCGACAGCGCCAAGGCCGGTCTCGAAGAGGCCGCCGCCGCCGGTGCCGATGTCCCCGCCGAGACGGCGGATGCACCCGTCGACCCCGATCTGGCCGCGTTCGAAGCGGCCGAGCGCGAGCACCCCGGCACGTTCGGCGCACTGCCGGACGGCATCCCCGCCGCGCGTGACGGCATCGCGGGCGGCGAGTCCCCGTCGGTCGACACCCCGGTGCCGGCCGCATCCGACGACGAGGTCACCGAGGTGGCCGTCGCCGCCACCACGACCGACGCGCTGAACGAGCGCGCGAACATCGTGGCCGAGGAGCCGTATTCGGTCACCTCCGTCTACGACCAGCCGTCGGATGCCGAGACCCACGTTCTGCCGTCCGAGCCCGTCGTGGCCGCCGCCGCGGCGCCCGCCGCGCTGCAGCCGATCTTCGTCCAGGCGCCGGAGCCGCCCCGCGACCGGGGCAACCGCGGCACCGCCGGAGCCATCGGCCTGCTGGCGACCGCCGTGTTCGCGGCGCTGTTCCTGGGCGTCGTGCTCGCGCTCGGTGCGATCCACGGGGACGTCACCGGAGCGAACATCGGCGAGGCGGCACTCGCACCGTTGACGACCTGGGGCTTCTGGACGCCGGTCGTCGTGTTCTTCCTGTCGTTCTGGCTGCTGGGCGCGATCATCAACCGCGGCCGCTGGGGCCTGTGGGTGGTGTTCGGACTGCTCGTCGGAGTGGCCTCGTACTTCGGGTTCATCCTCGGCCAGCTCTTCGAGGCGCCGTTCTGGATGATCACCGCTTCTCAGGGCGCCGAGCTGGTCAACGAGCAGCTCTTCTCCCCGCTCGCGATCGCCGCCTTCGTGCTGGGCCGTGAGCTCACGATCTGGTTCGGCGCATGGGTCGCCCGCAGCGGCGCACGCAAGACCGAGCTGAACGCCGAGGCGCAGCGCGAGTACGAGCGCACGCTCGAGGCCGGTCCGACACTGCCGAGGTGACCACGGACGCCTCCACGCCGAACCCCCGCGGGCCCGAGCCCGCGGGGGTTTCGGCTGTCCTGGCGCTGGTGCTGTCGACGATCAGCTTCTTCGCGCTCGCGATCGTCGGCCTCGGTGCGCTGAGCTTCGCGACGGATACTGACGTCATCGCGGTTCCCGATCTCGGCCCGGCGCCCGGTGCGATCGGGATGGCCGCGGCCGTCGCGGCGTTCGCGGGTGTCGAGTGGCTGGCCGTGCGGATCTCCCGTCCCGTCTACCGCTCGGTGTGGGTGACGGCGCTGGCGACGGTCCTCGTGCACCTGATGGTCGTCTCGGCGGGGGTCCTGCTCGCCGCGGGCGATGTCGTCGTTGCGCTCGCCGTGGCGGGTGGCCTGGTCACCACGGGGCCGAGCCTCGTCATCCTCGCTGCCGCATCCGTCGCGGCCTGGGGCGGCGTGGCCCTGCGACGGACGCGCGCTCAGCATCCGACCTGGCCGTGGGAGCACGACGAGTAGACCGGAGATCCCGCAGGCTAGAGGGCGTCGGGGTCGAAGGGGGCGTCGAGCGACCGGGTCAGCTCCTCGAGCATCGCCTCGATCTGCGGCTCCACGTACTGCGAGATCGCTGCCTGCACGGCCAGACGGTGCCGCAGCAGGATTCCGCAGATCTCGCGTCCGACGAGATTCGCGTATTCGTCGGCGAGCGTGACCTCCTGGCGGAGTGCGGCCTTGGCCTCGTCCGTCAGCGGCGGAAGCGGGGGGAGTTCGGCGGCCTCCTGATCGGCCAGACCCGCGATCGTGAAGAGGAACGGTGCTCCGGGGATCGGATCCGGGTCCAGCGGCATGCCCTCGAACTCGGGAGCGAGATCCTCCCCCGGGCGGTAGCTGCGCGCGCGATTGCGCGCCGCCTGCTGGTCCAGTTCGCGCTGCAGCATCGGAAGGTTCTGCGCCGTGTAGTCGGCGACCGCGTGGTCGACGATCGTCTTGATGCGGGTGGACAGCCCGTGCTGGACGCCGTGGGGGACGTTGCCGCCGATGCCGACGGCGGAGAGCACGGGGGAGCCCAGGCAACGACGGCAGGGCGCGACCCGCCCGCGGTGGGTTGCCGGCTCCCAGCGCGGCACCCAGCGCAGCCAGGCCTCGACGGCCTGGTCGACCTGCGTCTCCAGCGAGCGCTCCACGTTCTCAGGGTACCGCGATGCGGGGCGCGGACTCATTTGACCGAGTATGTGACGCGGCATTACACTTGATCAGGTGTGTGCACGTCTCGGCGTGCCCGCATGCAGGGCGCCGGTCCGATACCGGTCCGCCCCCACGGCATACCCACCACACCAAAGGCTCGTCGGATCCGACGTGCCGGTGGGTCATGATGTGAAATCCATCGCGCTGTCACCGTGCAGCACAACAAGGAGAGAACGTGCCAACCATTCAGCAGTTGGTTCGCAAGGGTCGTTCGCCCAAGGTCTCGAAGACCAAGGCGCCCGCCCTGAAGTCGAACCCGCAGCAGGCCGGGGTCTGCACCCGCGTCTACACCACCACCCCGAAGAAGCCGAACTCGGCGATGCGCAAGGTCGCCCGTGTGAAGCTGCGCAACGGCACCGAGGTCACCGCCTACATTCCCGGCGAGGGCCACAACCTGCAGGAGCACTCCCTGGTGCTCGTCCGCGGCGGTCGTGTGAAGGACCTCCCCGGTGTGCGCTACAAGATCGTCCGTGGCGCCCTGGACACCCAGGCCGTCAAGAACCGTAAGCAGGCTCGTTCCCGCTACGGCGCGAAGAAGGGTTGAGTTAGATGCCTCGTAAGGGTCCCGCCCCCAAGCGCCCCGTCGTCAACGACCCGGTCTACGGCGCTCCGATCGTCACGTCGCTCGTGAACAAGATCCTCGTCGACGGCAAGAAGTCGCTCGCCGAGTCGATCGTCTACGGCGCCCTCGCCGGTGTCGAGGCCAAGAGCGGCCAGGACGCCGTCGCGACGCTCAAGAAGGCGCTCGACAACGTCCGCCCCACCCTCGAGGTCCGCAGCCGCCGCGTCGGCGGTTCGACCTACCAGGTTCCGGTCGAGGTCAAGCCGCACCGCGCGAACACGCTCGCGCTGCGCTGGCTCGTCAGCTACGCGAAGGGCCGTCGTGAGAAGACGATGACCGAGCGTCTGCAGAACGAGATCCTGGACGCCTCGAACGGTCTCGGTGCCGCGGTCAAGCGCCGTGAGGACACGCACAAGATGGCCGAGTCGAACCGCGCGTTCGCTCACTACCGCTGGTAACAGCTTCGCCCGTCCCCGGACTCGCGCCGGGGGCGGGCACCCTCCCTCTCCTCGCAGCATCCCTGCAAGAAAGATAAGGACACTCCTGTGGCACAAGACGTGCTCACCGACCTGAGCAAGGTCCGCAACATCGGCATCATGGCGCACATCGATGCCGGCAAGACCACCACCACCGAGCGCATCCTGTTCTACACGGGCGTCAACCACAAGCTGGGCGAGACGCACGACGGCGCCTCGACCACCGACTGGATGGAGCAGGAGAAGGAGCGCGGCATCACGATCACGTCTGCCGCCGTGACCTGCTTCTGGAACAAGAACCAGATCAACATCATCGACACCCCCGGTCACGTGGACTTCACGGTCGAGGTGGAGCGCTCGCTCCGCGTCCTCGACGGTGCGGTCGCCGTGTTCGACGGCAAGGAGGGCGTCGAGCCCCAGTCCGAGACCGTGTGGCGTCAGGCGGACAAGTACAACGTCCCGCGCATCTGCTTCGTCAACAAGATGGACAAGCTGGGCGCCGACTTCTACTTCACCGTCGACACCATCATCAACCGCCTCGGCGCCAAGCCCCTCGTGCTGCAGCTGCCGATCGGTGCCGAGAACGACTTCGTCGGCGTCGTCGACCTCATCGAGATGCGCGCGCTGGTCTGGCCGGGCGACGCCAAGGGCGACGTGACGATGGGCGCCTCCTACGAGGTGCAGGAGATCCCCGCCGACCTCAAGGACAAGGCTGAGGATTACCGCCAGCAGCTGTTGGAGACGGTCGCCGAGACCGACGAGGAGCTTCTGGAGAAGTTCTTCGGCGGCGAGGAGCTCACCGTCGCCGAGATCAAGGGCGCGATCCGCAAGCTGGTCATCGCGAGCGAGATCTACCCGGTCCTCTGCGGCTCGGCGTTCAAGAACCGCGGTGTGCAGCCCATGCTGGACGCGGTCGTCGATTACCTTCCCTCGCCCCTGGACGTGCCCGCCATCGAGGCGCACGACCCCAAGGACGAGGAGAAGATCATCGAGCGTCACCCCGACGCGAAGGACCCCTTCGCAGCGCTGGCGTTCAAGGTCGCCGTCCACCCGTTCTTCGGTCGTCTGACCTACGTGCGCGTGTACTCGGGCGAGCTCGAGTCCGGCGCCCAGGTCATCAACTCGACCAAGGGCAAGAAGGAGCGCATCGGGAAGATCTTCCAGATGCACGCCAACAAGGAGAACCCGGTCGACAAGCTGACCGCCGGCAACATCTACGCCGTCATCGGCCTGAAGGACACCACCACCGGTGACACCCTGGCCGACATGGCTCAGCCGGTCGTCCTCGAGTCGATGACGTTCCCCGAGCCCGTCATCGAGGTCGCGATCGAGCCGAAGACGAAGGCCGACCAGGAGAAGCTGGGTCTCGCGATCCAGAAGCTCGCCGAGGAGGACCCGACCTTCCGCACGGAGCTCAACCCCGAGACCGGTCAGACGACCATCAAGGGCATGGGCGAGCTGCACCTCGACATCCTCGTGGACCGCATGAAGCGCGAGTTCCGCGTCGAGGCGAACGTCGGAAAGCCCCAGGTGGCCTACCGCGAGACGATCAAGAAGGCCGTCGAGAAGCACGACTACACCCACAAGAAGCAGACGGGTGGATCGGGCCAGTTCGCCAAGATCCAGTTCACCATCGAGCCCCTCGAGCTCGACGCCGAGAAGACGTACGAGTTCGAGAACAAGGTCACCGGTGGCCGCATCCCGCGCGAGTACATCGAGCCGACCAACCAGGGCTTCCAGGACGCCATGGCGGCCGGTGCTCTGGCGGGCTACCCGATGGTGGGCGTGAAGGCCATCCTGCTCGACGGCGCCTCGCACGACGTCGACTCCTCGGAGATGGCGTTCAAGATCGCCGGCTCCATGGGCTTCAAGGAGGCCGTGCGCCGCGCCAACCCGGTGCTGCTCGAGCCGCTGATGGCCGTCGAGGTCCGCACTCCCGAGGAGTACATGGGCGACGTCATCGGCGACCTGAACTCGCGTCGTGGTCAGATCCAGTCGATGGAGGATGCCGCGGGCGTGAAGGTCGTCCGTGCCCAGGTCCCGCTGTCCGAGATGTTCGGCTACATCGGCGACCTGCGTTCGAAGACGTCCGGTCGTGCCGTGTACTCGATGGAGTTCGACTCCTACGCCGAGGTCCCGCGGGCCGTGGCGGACGAGATCGTCCAGAAGACCAAGGGCGAGTAAGCCCTTGCCCGGTCGGCTCCGGGCCCCGCTCGGAGCCGACCGGACAACGCACAACTTCATAAAGCTCTCTCTACTAAACTGAGAATCAAACACCGTAGAGAACCGGTCACAATCCAGTGCCCGGGAATCTCTACACGAACGTCCTGAGGAGGACCCAGTGGCCAAGGCCAAGTTCGAGCGGACCAAGCCGCACGTGAACATCGGAACGATCGGTCACGTCGACCACGGCAAGACCACGCTCACCGCAGCGATCTCGAAGGTTCTTGCCGACAAGTACCCGTCGGCGACCAACGTTCAGCGCGACTTCGCGTCGATCGACTCCGCTCCCGAGGAGCGCCAGCGCGGTATCACGATCAACATCTCGCACGTCGAGTACGAGACGCCGAAGCGCCACTACGCGCACGTCGACGCCCCGGGTCACGCCGACTACATCAAGAACATGATCACCGGTGCCGCTCAGATGGACGGCGCGATCCTCGTGGTCGCCGCCACCGACGGCCCGATGGCTCAGACGCGCGAGCACGTCCTGCTCGCCAAGCAGGTCGGCGTTCCGTACCTGCTGGTCGCGCTGAACAAGAGCGACATGGTCGACGACGAGGAGATCCTGGAGCTCGTCGAGCTCGAGGTCCGCGAGCTGCTCTCCAGCCAGGACTTCGACGGTGACAACGCTCCGGTCGTCCGCGTCTCGGGCCTGAAGGCTCTCGAGGGCGACGAGAAGTGGGTCAACGCGATCCTCGAGCTCATGGAGGCCGTCGACGAGTCCATCCCGGACCCGGTGCGCGACAAGGACAAGCCGTTCCTGATGCCCGTCGAGGACGTCTTCACGATCACCGGTCGTGGCACCGTCGTCACGGGTCGCGCCGAGCGCGGCACGCTGGCCATCAACTCCGAGGTCGAGATCGTGGGTCTGCGCCCGACGCAGAAGACGACCGTCACCGGTATCGAGATGTTCCACAAGCAGCTCGACGAGGCATGGGCCGGCGAGAACTGCGGTCTTCTTCTCCGTGGCACCAAGCGCGAAGAGGTCGAGCGCGGTCAGGTCATCGTGAAGCCGGGTTCGGTCACGCCGCACACCGACTTCGAGGGCACCGCGTACATCCTGTCCAAGGACGAGGGTGGCCGCCACAACCCCTTCTACACGAACTACCGTCCGCAGTTCTACTTCCGCACCACCGACGTCACCGGCGTCATCTCGCTGCCCGAGGGCACCGAGATGGTCATGCCCGGCGACACCACCGACATGACGGTCGAGCTGATCCAGCCGATCGCCATGGAGGAGGGCCTCGGCTTCGCCATCCGTGAGGGTGGACGCACCGTGGGCGCCGGTACGGTCACGAAGATCATCAAGTGATTCGGGCCGGGTCAATGCGAGCGTAGCCCGCGTTGACGCGGCATCGAGTCAGGTTGAGCGAGCGCTGCGAAGCAGAGCGCGAGTCGAAACCTCAGCCACGACGGGGTCGGACCTTCGGGTCCGGCCCCGTCGTCGTTTTCCAGCACAGTCATGGCGGAGGCTTCCGCTGACCGCCGTCGACGGACAGAATGAGAAGGCCGACGCGCTTCCTCGTCGGCGCAGCGACCGAGAAGGGGATGCAATGGGTATCGAAGAGTCGATCAACGACGCCGTGAACAAGGGCAAGGACCTCTACGAGCAGAACAAGGACAAGATCGCCGAGGCCGTCAAGAGCGAGCAGGCCGAGGACGTCAGCGACAAGGTCCTCGACGGCGTCGCGGACTTCGCCAAGAAGATCGCTCCGGGCGCGGCGGACAAGATCGACGAGATCCGCGACAGCGCGGACAAGGCGGTCGGCAACGAGTAGACACGCGTGACACGGAAAAGGGGTTCCTCTTCACGGAGGGGCCCCTTTTCCGATACGATCGCTTCTGCCGCCTGGGGATCTTGCGGCGGGGAGTGCGAAGGGGTTCGCCCTCCCGAATCGCGCGGTTCGCCGCGCACCTGACTGGGGAACTGACTGTGGGGATCGATGCGTCGACGGCGCCCTTCGTGCGCCGGCCTGCGACACCGCTGCTGCGGGCGATCCGCCATGCCTCCGACGAGGATCGGGGTGTCCCTTCACGCCCGGATCCTCGCGTTCGGTGTGCCCCCTCGCACTGAACGCATCCCCACGCGGGGCGAGGCATGGGGATGCCTCGCCCCGCGATCTCCCGGCGGATGCCGCGCCATTCAACTCGGTCGGAGAGGCCCGTCGCGAAGCGCGACACGCCCGGGTTTGCACAACCGAAATCCCCCATGGCACAATAGATAGGTTCCACATTCCGGGGGTGCGCTGTGCGTGCCGACCGGATCACTACCAGGGCAGTGCATAGACGGCGTCTCTTCGTGAGGCAGCAGGGTTCTAGGCCGCGGGTAGGAGAACATCCCCGACACCTCTGCTGAGAGGTTCTGCCGTGCGCTGAGAGGCGCGCGGGCTGACAGAAGAACAGTGGTGCGCAGACCTGCTCTCCGGAGCCGGTCGAGTGCCGAGGCGTGAACAGCGCCGACGTGCGTCCAATGCCCCTGGGTCACCCGGCCCAGGACGGTAAGACGCCTTATAGAGAGTGAGCAGACAATGGCGGGACAGAAGATCCGCATTCGCCTGAAGTCGTACGACCACGAGGTCATCGACACGTCGGCGCGCAAGATCGTCGACACCGTGACCCGTGCGGGCGCGACTGTCGTCGGCCCCGTGCCGCTTCCGACCGAGAAGAACGTCGTGTGCGTCATCCGGTCGCCCCACAAGTACAAGGACAGCCGCGAGCACTTCGAGATGCGCACCCACAAGCGTCTGATCGACATCGTCGACCCGACGCCCAAGGCCGTCGACTCGCTGATGCGTCTCGACCTGCCGGCTGACGTCAACATCGAGATCAAGCTCTGAGGATCGACATGGCTGACATCAACGCAAAGGTTTCCAAGGGACTGCTGGGCACCAAGCTCGGCATGACCCAGGTGTGGAACGAGAACGGCAAGCTCGTTCCCGTCACCGTCATCGAACTCGCCCCCAACGTGGTCACGCAGATCCGCACGCCCGAGAAGGACGGCTACAACGCCGTCCAGATCGCCGCGGGTCAGATCGACCCCCGCAAGGTGAACAAGCCCCTCACGGCTCACTTCGAGGCCGCCGGCGTCACGCCGCGCCGTCACGTCACCGAGATCCGCACGGCGGACGCTGCTGACTACTCACTCGGTCAGGAGCTCACGGTGGACGGCCTGTTCGAGGCGGGCCAGCTGGTCGACGTCGTCGGCACGAGCAAGGGCAAGGGCACCGCGGGTGTCATGAAGCGCCACAACTTCAAGGGCGTCTCGGCTTCCC
The DNA here is from genome assembly GCF_058349845.2 of Microbacterium cucumeris. Taxonomy (NCBI): domain Bacteria; kingdom Bacillati; phylum Actinomycetota; class Actinomycetes; order Micrococcales; family Microbacteriaceae; genus Microbacterium; species Microbacterium cucumeris. The sequence goes on along the minus strand of NZ_JBYRIZ020000006.1, from coordinate 65,010 downwards.
ACGGTGCACACCGCAACCACCGCAAGCCCGGCTCCATCGGCGCATCGTCGACCCCGAGCCGCGTCTTCAAGGGCATGCGCATGGCCGGCCGTATGGGTGGCGAGCGCGTGACCGTCCTGAACCTCACGGTGCACGCCATCGACGCCGAGAAGGGACTCATGCTCGTCAAGGGCGCCGTCCCCGGTGCGCGTGGCCGCGTCGTCTACGTCCGCAACGCAGTGAAGGGTGCCTGATCATGGCTGACTCGACTCTCGCGCTCGACGTCCTGAAGGCCGACGGCAAGAAGGCCGGCTCCATCGAGCTGCCCGCCGAACTCTTCGACGTCAAGACGAACATCCCGCTCATCCACCAGGTCGTCGTCGCCCAGCTCGCCGCTGCGCGTCAGGGCACCCACTCGACCAAGCGTCGCGGTGAGGTCTCCGGTGCCGGTCGCAAGCCCTTCAAGCAGAAGGGCACGGGTAACGCCCGTCAGGGTTCCATCCGTGCGCCGCACATGACCGGTGGTGGCATCGTCCACGGCCCGAAGCCGCGCGACTACGCGCAGCGCACCCCCAAGAAGATGATCGCCGCCGCCCTGCTGGGCGCGCTGAGCGACCGCTTCCGCGGTGAGCGTCTGCACGCCGTCGAGACCTTCGGCATCGACTCCACGCCTTCGACGAAGACCGCCGCGAGCCTGCTCGCCCAGGTCGCCCCGTCGAAGAACATCCTGGTCGTCACCCAGCGTGACGACGAAGTGACCGTCAAGAGCGTTCGCAACCTGTCGAACGTGCACTGGCTCACCTTCGACCAGCTGAACGCCTACGACGTGCTCGTCTCCGACGACATCGTCTTCACCAAGGCCGCGCTCGAGGCGTTCATCGCCTCGAAGACCGGCGCAACCGAGGAGGTCTCGGCATGACCGAGCAGGCATCCGTCCTGGCGACCGCTCTCAACAAGGACCCGCGCGACATCATCCTGAAGCCGGTCGTGTCCGAGAAGAGCTACTCGCTCATCGACGAGGGCAAGTACACGTTCCTCGTGGACCCGCGCGCCTCGAAGACCGAGATCAAGCTCGCCATCGAGAAGATCTTCGGCGTCAAGGTCGCGGCGGTCAACACGATCAACCGCGTCGGCAAGGCCCGCCGCACCCGCTTCGGCACCGGCAAGCGCAAGGACACCAAGCGCGCCATCGTGACCCTGAAGTCGGGCACCATCGACATCTTCACGGCAATCGGCTGATCCGGGGGATAAAGGACAATCATGGCTATTCGCAAGTACAAGCCCACGACCCCGGGTCGTCGCGGTTCGTCGGTGGCCGACTTCGCCGAGATCACCCGATCGACGCCGGAGAAGTCGCTGCTGCGCCCCCTGTCGAAGACCGGTGGCCGCAACAACCAGGGCCGCATCACGACCCGTCACATCGGTGGTGGCCACAAGCGCCAGTACCGCGTCATCGACTTCCGTCGCAATGACAAGGACGGCGTCAACGCCAAGGTCGCTCACATCGAGTACGACCCCAACCGCACCGCACGCATCGCGCTGCTGCACTACTTCGACGGCGAGAAGCGCTACATCCTCGCGCCGAACAAGCTGAGCCAGGGCGACATCGTCGAGTCGGGCGCGTCGGCCGACATCAAGCCGGGCAACAACCTGCCGCTGAAGAACATCCCCACCGGTACCGTGATCCACGCGATCGAGCTCCGCCCCGGCGGAGGCGCGAAGCTGGCTCGCTCGGCGGGCACCTCGGTGCGTCTGGTCGCCAAGGACGGTCCCTACGCGCAGCTCCGTCTGCCGTCGGGCGAGATCCGCAACGTCGACGCCCGCTGCCGCGCCACGATCGGCGAGGTCGGCAACGCCGAGCAGTCCAACATCAACTGGGGCAAGGCCGGCCGCAAGCGCTGGAAGGGCGTCCGCCCGACCGTGCGCGGTGTCGCCATGAACCCGGTCGACCACCCGCACGGTGGTGGTGAGGGCAAGACCTCCGGTGGTCGTCACCCGGTCACGCCGTGGGGTCAGGCCGAGGGCCGCACCCGTCACGCGAACAAGGAAAGCGACAAGTACATCGTGCGTCGTCGCAACGCCGGCAAGAAGCGCAAGTAGGAGTAAGAGAAGATGCCTCGCAGTCTCAAGAAGGGCCCCTTCGTCGACGAGCACCTGCTTCGCAAGGTGGTCGGTCAGAACGAAGCCGGCACGAAGAACGTCATCAAGACCTGGTCGCGACGCTCGATGATCATCCCGGCCATGCTGGGTCACACCATCGCCGTCCACGACGGTCGCAAGCACATCCCCGTGTTCGTGACCGAGACCATGGTCGGCCACAAGCTGGGCGAGTTCGCGCCCACCCGCACCTTCCGCGGCCACGAGAAGGACGACAAGAAGGGCCGCCGCCGCTGACGCGGGGGCGATAGAGGAGAGAGAAATGGTGGAGTCCATCGCACGCGTGCGACACATCCGCGTGACCCCTCAGAAGGCTCGTCGTGTCGTCGCGCTCATCAAGGGCAAGCAGGCCCAGGAAGCTCTCGCGATCCTGAAGTTCGCACAGCAGAGCGCCAGTGAGCCGATCTACAAGCTTGTCGCGTCGGCCATGGCCAACGCGCAGGTGAAGGCGGATCGCGACGGCGAGTACCTCGACGAGCAGGACCTGTACGTGAAGAACGCGTACGTCGACGAGGGCACGACGCTCAAGCGTTTCCAGCCCCGCGCTCAGGGTCGCGCTTTCCAGATCAAGAAGCGCACGAGCCACATCACGGTCGTGCTCTCGACGCCGGAGGTCGCTGCCGCGGCCGAGGGTGACAGCAACAAGAAGGCGAGCAAGTAATGGGACAGAAGGTAAACCCGTACGGCTTCCGCCTCGGCATCACCACCGACCACGTCTCGCGCTGGTTCTCCGACTCGACGAAGCCGGGTCAGCGCTACGCGGACTACGTCGCCGAGGACATCAAGATCCGTCGCCTGCTGCAGACGCAGCTGGACCGCGCCGGCGTCAGCAACATCGAGATCGAGCGCACCCGTGACCGCGTGCGTGTGGACATCCACACCGCGCGCCCGGGTATCGTCATCGGTCGTCGTGGCGCCGAGGCCGAGCGCATCCGCGGCGACCTCGAGAAGCTCACCGGCAAGCAGATCCAGCTGAACATCCTCGAGGTCAAGAACCCCGAGGCCGACGCTCAGCTCGTCGCCCAGGGCATCGCCGAGCAGCTGTCTGCTCGTGTGGCGTTCCGTCGCGCGATGCGCAAGGGTCTGCAGGGCGCTCAGCGCGCCGGCGCCAAGGGCATCCGCATCCAGGTCTCCGGCCGCCTCGGCGGCGCCGAGATGAGCCGGTCGGAGTTCTACCGCGAGGGTCGTGTGCCGCTGCACACGCTGCGCGCGAACATCGACTACGGCTTCTACGAGGCCAAGACCACCTTCGGCCGCATCGGCGTGAAGGTCTGGATCTACAAGGGCGACCTGACCAACAAGGAGCTTGCTCGCGAGCAGGCGAACGCACCGAAGTCCCGTCGTGATGACCGTGGCGACCGTCGCCGCGGCCCGCGCAACGAGGCTCCCGTCGCAGAAGGAGCGTCTGCCTGATGCTTATTCCCCGCAAGGTCAAGTACCGCAAGCAGCACCACCCCAAGCGTGATGGCCAGGCCACCGGCGGCACGAAGGTCTCCTTCGGCGAGTTCGGCATCCAGGCTCTCACCCCCGCTTACGTGACGAACCGTCAGATCGAGTCCGCTCGTATCGCGATGACCCGTCACATCAAGCGTGGTGGAAAGGTCTGGATCAACATCTACCCCGACCGTCCGCTCACGAAGAAGCCCGCCGAGACCCGCATGGGTTCCGGTAAGGGCTCGCCCGAGTGGTGGGTCGCAAACGTCAAGCCGGGTCGCGTCCTCTTCGAGGTCGCGGGCGTCAACGAGCAGCTCGCTCGCGAGGCCCTGACCCGTGCCATCCACAAGCTGCCGCTCAAGGCACGCATCATCAAGCGCGAGGAGGGCGACGCGTAATGGCGATCGGCACCAAGGAGCTCGCTCCCAGCGAGCTCGACACGTTCGAAGACCAGCGCCTCGTCGAGGAGCTGCGTAAGGCCAAGGAGGAGCTGTTCAACCTCCGCTTCCAGTCGGCCACGGGCCAGCTGGAAAGCCACGGCCGCATCCGCGCCGTCAAGCGCGACATCGCGCGCCTGTACACCGTGATCCGCGAGCGCGAGCTGGGCATCCGTGCGACGCCCGCCCCGGTCGAGGCTCCGGCCAAGAAGGCGTCCAAGGCAAAGGCGAAGAAGTCCGACGCGGCTGAGGCGCCGAAGGAGGAGGCCGAGTAATGGCTGAGAAGAAGGCTGCCGTCAAGGCGGAGACCGTGGAGCACGCCGAGCACGACGTGCGTCCCGCGGACGCCCGCGGCTACCGCAAGGCCCGCCGCGGCTACGTCGTCAGCGACAAGATGGACAAGACCATCGTCGTCGAGGTCGAGGACCGCGTGAAGCACCCGCTGTACGGCAAGGTCATCCGTCGCACCTCCAAGGTGAAGGCGCACGACGAGGGCAACACCGCCGGCATCGGCGACCTGGTCCTCATCAACGAGACCCGGCCGCTCAGCGCCACCAAGCGCTGGCGTCTGGTTGAGATTCTGGAGAAGGCCAAGTGATTCAGCAGGAGTCCCGCCTCAAGGTCGCCGACAACACCGGCGCGAAGGAACTGCTCACCATCCGCGTCCTGGGCGGCTCGCGCCGTCGCTACGCGGGCCTCGGTGACACCATCGTCGCGACCGTCAAGGACGCGATCCCGGGCGGCAACGTGAAGAAGGGCGACGTCGTCAAGGCGGTCATCGTCCGCACCGTGAAGCAGACCCGTCGTCCCGACGGTTCGTACATCAAGTTCGACGAGAACGCCGCCGTGATCCTGAAGAACGACGGGGAGCCCCGCGGCACCCGTATCTTCGGCCCGGTCGGTCGTGAGCTTCGTGACAAGAAGTTCATGAAGATCGTCTCGCTCGCCCCGGAGGTCATCTGATCATGGCGAACATCAAGAAGGGTGACCTGGTTCAGGTCATCACCGGCCGCAAGCAGGACAAGGGCGGCGACCGCGGCAAGCAGGGCAAGGTGCTCGAGGTCCTCGTGGCCGAGAACCGCGTCATCGTCGAGGGCGTCAACTACGTCACCAAGCACACGCGCGTCGGCCAGACGCAGCGCGGCACGAAGACGGGCGGCATCGAGACCATCGAGGCGCCCATCCACATCTCGAACGTCCAGGTCATCGACCCCTCGACGAAGAAGCCGACCCGCGTCGGCCACCGCGTCGAGGAGCAGACCAAGGACGGCGTGAAGCGCACCGTTCGCGTCCGCTACGCGAAGAAGTCAGGTAAGGACCTCTGATGAGCACCGACACTGCCGCGCAGGCTGGCAAGATCCAGCCGCGCCTGAAGCAGAAGTACAAGGCCGAGATCCAGCAGAAGCTGCAGGACGAGTTCGGCTACCAGAACGTGATGCAGATCCCCGGCATCGTCAAGGTCGTCGTCAACACCGGTGTCGGTGAGGCGGCTCGCGACAGCAAGGTGATCGATGGTGCGGTCGACGACCTCACCAAGATCACCGGCCAGAAGCCGATCGTCACGAAGGCCCGCAAGTCCATCGCGCAGTTCAAGCTGCGCGAGGGTCAGGCCATCGGCGCGCACGTCACGCTCCGCGGCGACCGCGCGTGGGAGTTCATCGACCGCCTGGTCTCGCTCGCCCTGCCCCGCATCCGCGACTTCCGCGGTCTGTCGGCCAAGCAGTTCGACGGCAACGGCAACTACACCTTCGGTCTCCAGGAGCAGAGCGTGTTCCACGAGATCGATCAGGACAAGATCGACCGCGTCCGCGGCTTCGACATCACCGTGGTGACGTCGGCCAAGACGGATGCCGAGGGCCGCGCGCTCCTGCGCCACCTCGGCTTCCCGTTCAAGGCCGACGACGCTCAGGCGTGATCCGGTGACGCGGGGAGGGACGCCGCAAGGCGCCCTCCCCGCGTGCCGTACAATTGAAGATTGCGTGCTCATCGCAGGCCGTCTGTCGTGTAACGGCAGCCGGAACCTCATGATCGAAAGAAGAACACCATGACAATGACAGACCCGGTCGCAGACATGCTGACCCGTCTGCGCAACGCGAACTCGGCGCACCACGACTCCGTGACCCTGCCGTCGAGCAAGCTGAAGACGCACATCGCCGAGATCCTCCAGCAGGAGGGCTACATCGCCGGCTGGGAGGTCTCGGACGCCCGCGTGGGCAAGAACCTCACCCTCTCGCTCAAGTACGGTCCGAACCGTGAGCGCTCCATCGCCGGCATCAAGCGGGTCTCGAAGCCCGGTCTGCGCGTCTACGCGAAGTCCACCGAGCTCCCGAAGGTCCTCGGCGGCCTCGGCGTTGCCATCCTGTCCACCTCCTCCGGTCTTCTCACCGACCGTCAGGCAGAGCAGAAGGGCGTGGGCGGAGAAGTTCTCGCCTACGTGTGGTGATACGAACATGTCGCGTATTGGACGACTTCCCATCGAGATCCCCGCGGGCGTGACCGTTTCGGTCGACGGCCGTGAGGTCGCGGTGAAGGGCCCGAAGGGTGAGCTCACCCTGACGGTCGCCGCCCCCATCGAGGTCGCGGTCGAGGAGAACCAGGTTCTCGTCACCCGCCCCGACGACGAGCGCGAGTCGCGGTCGCTTCACGGCCTGACCCGCACGCTCATCAACAACAACATCATCGGCGTGACCCAGGGCTACTCCAAGGGCCTCGAGGTCGTCGGCACCGGTTACCGCGTGCAGCAGAAGGGCAGCTCGGTCGAGTTCGCCCTCGGCTTCTCGCACCCGGTCCTGGTCGACCCGCCCGCCGGCATCACGTTCACGGTCGAGGGCAACAACAAGCTCACCGTGAGCGGCATCTCGAAGCAGGCTGTCGGCGAGGCAGCCGCGAACATCCGCAAGATCCGCAAGCCTGAGCCCTACAAGGGCAAGGGTGTCCGCTACGCGGGCGAGGTCGTGCGTCGCAAGGCCGGAAAGGCTGGTAAGTAATCATGGCTGTGAAGTCGAAGTCCGACGCCCGCGCGCGTCGTCACGCCCGCCTTCGCAAGAAGATCGTCGGCACCGAGCAGCGTCCGCGCCTCGTCGTGAACCGTTCGGCCCGTCACGTCTTCGTGCAGCTGGTCGACGACAGCAAGGGCCACACCGTCGCCTCGGCATCCACGCTCGAGACCGACCTTCGTGGTTTCGAGGGCGACAAGACCGCCAAGGCCCGCAAGGTCGGCGAGCTCCTCGCCGAGCGCGCGAAGGCCGCCGGTTTTTCCGAGGCCGTGTTCGACCGTGGCGGCAACCGCTACGCGGGTCGTGTCGCGGCGATCGCCGATGGCGCCCGTGAAGGGGGGCTGGCACTGTGAGTGACATCAAGGAGAACGAAGTGACCGAAACGGCTGCAGCCTCGACTGAGGCCGCTGAGCCCGCTCGCGAGCAGCGTGAGGGCCGCCGTGGCGGCCGTGACCGCAACCAGGGCGGCCGCGACCGCAACTCGCGCGACCGCGGCGACAACCAGTTCCTCGAGCGCGTCGTGACCATCAACCGCGTCTCCAAGGTCGTGAAGGGTGGACGTCGCTTCAGCTTCACCGCCCTCGTGGTCGTCGGCGACGGCAACGGTCTGGTCGGCGTCGGCTACGGCAAGGCCCGCGAGGTGCCCCTGGCCATCTCGAAGGGTGTCGAAGAGGCCAAGCGCAACTTCTTCCGCGTCCCCCGCGTCGCAAGCACCATCCCGCACCCCGTGCAGGGTGAGGCCGCGGCCGGTGTCGTGCTGCTTCGTCCGGCCGCTGCCGGTACCGGTGTCATCGCCGGTGGTCCGGTCCGCGCCGTGCTCGAGTGCGCCGGCATCCACGACGTGCTGTCGAAGTCGCTCGGCTCGTCGAACACGATCAACATCGTGCACGCGACGGTGGAGGCCCTGAAGCAGCTCGAGGAGCCCCGTGCGGTCGCCGCGCGTCGTGGCCTCGAGTTCGACCAGGTCGCCCCGGCGCGTCTCGTCCGTGCGGAGGCCGACGCGGCCGCCGCTCAGAAGGTAGGTGCCTGATGGCTGCGCGCCTCAAGGTCACGCAGGTCAAGTCCAAGGTGAGCGAGAAGCAGAACCAGCGCGACACGCTGCGCAGCCTCGGTCTGAAGCGGATCGGTGACTCCACCGTCCGCCCCGACGACGCGCAGACGCGCGGCTACGTCCGGACCGTCGCCCACCTCGTCAAGGTTGAGGAGATCGACTAATGGCTGAGAAGAACGAAGCCGTCGAGGCCGAGAAGGCTCCGAAGAAGGCCGCCCCCAAGGCTGCCGCTTCGAAGACCGCTGAGGCCTCGAAGAAGGCTCCGGCGGCCAAGAAGCCGGCCGCCAAGAAGCCCGCTGCCAAGAAGGAGGCCGAGACCTCGCGTCCCGGCGTCCTCAAGGTGCACCACCTGCGTCCGGTCCCCGGCGCCAACACCGCCAAGACCCGTGTCGGTCGCGGTGAGGGTTCCAAGGGCAAGACCGCAGGCCGCGGCACGAAGGGCACCAAGGCCCGCAACACCGTGCGCGTCGGATTCGAGGGTGGGCAGATGCCGCTGCACATGCGCACCCCGAAGCTGCGCGGTTTCAAGAACCCGTTCCGCGTCGAGTACCAGGTCGTGAACCTGGAGAAGCTCGCCGAGCTGTACCCCCAGGGTGGCGACGTCACCGTCAGCGACCTGGTCGCCAAGGGTGCCGTTCGCAAGAACGAGAAGGTCAAGGTCCTCGGCAACGGGGACATCGCGGTGAAGCTCACCGTCTCGGTCGACAAGGTCTCGGGTTCCGCCGAGCAGAAGATCGTGGCGGCCGGCGGTTCCGTCAAGTAACCACTGTGCAGAGGGGTCGGAGATATCTCCGGCCCCTCTGTGCGTTACTCTGGTCTTTCGGCCGTCTGCTGTGTCGACGGCGACCTTTCTGGAGGAAAACCCTTGTTTAGCGCCATTGCGCGGATCTTCCGCACGCCCGACCTCCGTCGGAAGATCGGTTTCACCCTGGCGATCATCGCCCTCTACCGCTTCGGCTCGCACATCCCCGCTCCGTTCGTGAACTTCCCGAACGTCGAGCAGTGCCTCGCGCTCACGTCGGGCACCGAGGGCCTGCTGAGCCTGGTCAACCTCTTCTCGGGCGGAGCGCTGCTCCAGCTCTCGATCTTCGCGCTGGGCGTCATGCCGTACATCACGGCGACGATCATCACCCAGCTGCTGCGCGTGGTCATCCCGCACTTCGAGACCCTGCACAAGGAGGGTCAGGCCGGCCAGGCGAAGCTGACGCAGTACACGCGCTACCTCACGATCGCGCTCGCTCTGCTGCAGTCGACGACGCTCGTCACCGTCGCGCGCAGCGGTCAGCTGTTCGGCACCACCGACATCGCGGCCTGCCAGAACCTGCTGACGAACGATGTCTGGTGGGCGCAGCTGCTCATGATCATCACGATGACCGCCGGCACCGGCCTCATCATGTGGTTCGCCGAGCTCGTCACCGAGCGCGGCATCGGCAACGGCATGTCGCTGCTGATCTTCACCTCGATCGCGGCCACGTTCCCGTCCGCCATGTGGCTGATCTGGGAGACCCGGGGCTTCGAGGTCTTCCTGCTCGTGCTGGCCGTCGGGATCATCGTGATGGGGCTCGTCGTCTTCGTCGAGCAGTCCCAGCGCCGCATCCCCGTCCAGTACGCGAAACGCATGGTCGGCCGCCGCACCTACGGCGGCACCAACACCTACATCCCGATCAAGGTGAACATGGCGGGTGTGATCCCGGTGATCTTCGCCTCCTCGCTGCTGTACATCCCGATGCTCATCGCGCAGTTCAACACCCCGCAGGACGGTTCCGAGCCGGCCGCGTGGGTGACCTGGATCTCGCAGTACTTCACCACCGGTGATCACCCGCTGTACATGCTGGTGTACTTCCTGCTCATCATCGGGTTCACGTACTTCTACGTCGCGATCACCTTCAACCCGGTCGAGGTCGCCGACAACATGAAGAAGTACGGCGGCTTCATCCCCGGCATCCGTGCGGGGCGCCCGACGGCCGAGTACCTCGACTACGTGCTGACGCGCATCACGTTCCCCGGGTCCATCTACCTGGGTCTGATCGCCCTGATCCCGCTGGTGGCCCTGGCCACGGTCGGCGCCAACCAGAACTTCCCGTTCGGCGGCGCATCGATCCTCATCATCGTCGGCGTGGGTCTCGAGACGGTCAAGCAGATCGACGCTCAGCTCCAGCAGCGTCATTACGAAGGGCTCCTCCGATGACCTCATCCGCACGTCTCCTCATCGTCGGCCCGCAGGGTTCCGGCAAGGGCACGCAGGGTGTGCGCATCGCCGAGTCCTACGGCATCCCGGTGATCTCGACCGGCGACATCTTCCGCGCCAACATCAAGAACGGCACGGAACTGGGCAAGCAGGTCACGTCGATCCTCGATCGCGGGGACCTCGTGCCCGATGAGCTGACGAGCGAGATCGTGCGCGATCGGCTGTCGCAGGAGGACGCCGCGAACGGGTTCCTCCTCGACGGATACCCGCGCAACGCCGCCCAGGTCGCGCACCTGGAGCAGTTCCTGTCCTCGCGCGGCGAGGCGCTGGACGCCGTGATCCTGCTGGACGTCCCGCGTGACGAGAGCATCTCCCGCCTGAGCCTGCGTGCGAAGGAGCAGGGCCGCTCGGACGACACCCCCGAGGCCATCGGACACCGCCTGGACATCTACGAGCACGAGACCGCTCCGATCCTGGAGACCTACTCGGACCGCGGCATCGTCGACCGCATCGACGGCGTCGGATCGCTCGACGAGATCACCGAGCGCATCACCGCGGCGCTGGACGCGCGCGGCCTGCGCGTGACGGTCTGAGCGTGTTCCGCCGCTCGATCTACAAGACGCCCGCGCAACTGCGCGCGATGGTCGAACCCGGGCTCATCACCGCAGCCTCCCTGGATGCGGCCGCAGCGGCGATCCGGCCCGGCGCGACGACGGCGGAAGTGGATGCGGCGGCCTCGGTTGCGATCACCGCTCGCGGGGCGGAGTCGAACTTCCAGCTCGTGCGCGGATACCGCCACACGACGTGCATCTCGGTCAACGAGCAGGTCGTGCACGGCATCCCCGGGCCTCGTGTGCTGGAGCCCGGCGACATCGTGTCCGTCGACAGCGGCGCGCAGTATCAGGGCTGGAACGGTGACAGCGCTCGCACGTTCGTGGTGCCGGACGAGTCTCGGCCCGACCTGGTCGCGGCTCGCCTCGAGCTCTCCCGGGTGACCGAGGGCTCGATGTGGGCCGGGATCGCCGCGATGGCGTCCGCACGCCACCTCGGAGACATCGGCGCCGCGATCCAGGACCACATCGAGGCGCAGGGGGAGTACGGCATCCTGCGCGAGTACGTCGGGCACGGCATCGGACGCAAGATGCATGAGGCGCCCAGCGTCTTCAACTACCGGACGCCGGATGCCGGGGCCGAGGTCAGGCCCGGACTGGTGCTCGCGATCGAGCCGATGGTGACCGCCGGTGGGGATGCCACGTTCGTGGAGGACGACGACTGGACCGTGTCGACGGTCGACGGCAGCGACGGCTCGCACTGGGAGCACAGCGTCGCCCTGCACGCCGACGGCATCTGGGTGCTGACCGCCGCCGATGGCGGTGCCGCCGGCCTCGCCCCCTTCGGCGTGACCCCCACCCCCATCCCGTAGCTCCCGCGCCCCGCCTCTCGTTTCCGCGAGACTTGGTTTGCGGAGCGAGACTTTCGTTCGGTGGCCAAGTGTCACTCCGCAATCCAAGTCTCACGGGCGGACGGGTGTCGCCGCACTCGCCCTGCACAGGAACGTTCGGCGCGGAATTCTCCCCGGATGTCGTGGAAGGGCGCCGCTTCGGCGCAGGGCGGCGACCCGGGTCGTGCAGAATCGGGCGGCATGCCCCTGCTCCTGCCGGATCGTGCGTCGCGCGAATCACCCCTGCTCCTGTTCACAAAGGCCGACGCGGGAGCTCATGGCATCGACGTCCGTGCTCGCGGATGGCACCGGCTTCGTAAGGGGGTTTACGTCGACGCGACCGATTTCCGGGCGCTTCCGCCGTGGAAACGCTACGAGGTGCGGGTGCACGCGTACCTGCGGCGTCACCCGGATGCCATCCTCTGCCTCGAATCCGCCGCGGTGGTGCATGGTCTGCCGGTCGCGGGTGAGACGCGATACGTCCACGTGTACGATCCGGATGCGCAGCGGACGCAGTGCTATGGCGACGTCCGTGTTCATGCGAGTGCGACGCGTCGCGAGATCTGCCGGATCGGCGGAGTGCATGCGACGAGCCTGCTCGACACGGTCGTCGACCTCGCCCGGGTGATGCAACCCGCTGACGCCCTCGCGGTGTCCGACGCGGCGACCTCGCCCGTCCAGGGCGGTGCGCTGCGGCTCGACGATCTCATCGCGCGCGGCAAGGACGGTGTCGGCAGTCGGGGGCGCGCACGGATGCGCTGGGTGTGGGACCACACGAATCCGATCGCCGAGTCGCCGCCCGAAAGCGTGAGCCGAGCCGTCATCATGTGGAGCGGCTACGAGACGCCGGTGCTCCAGAGGGAGTTCCGCTACGAGGGGCACCTGGACCGTTCGGACTTCTTCTTCGAGAGCTGCGACGCCATCGGCGAATGCGACGGCTGGAGCAAGTACCAACTGGAAGACCCGGGCACGGGTGCGCTGCTGCTCGCCAAGGAGAAGCGTCGCGAGGATCGGCTGCGGCGGCACGGCCACCCCTTCGCGCGCTGGGAACCCGGGGACGCGTGGAAGGCGCGCCCGCTCTGCGACGCCCTGGACGGCGCCGGTGTCCGTCGAGTCGCGACATCCAATCCCGCCATGCTCGCCACGCTGCGTCGCCGCCCGCGCGCGCTTCCCACCCCTCGCCCGTGAGACTTCCTTTGCAGTGCGAGACTTGGCCAGGATGCGCAAGTCTCACTCCACAAACCAAGTCTCGCGGGTTGGGGGGAGGGGAGGGGGAGGGGAGGGGAGGGGAGGGGGAGAGGGGGTTCACAACGGGCGCATAGGATTGGGCGGGAGGATGGACGGTGGCGCGCTCGCGCGCCTCAGACTTCACATCGGACTCGCGAACCGCGAGCCTCGAGAGAACGGAAAGCAATGGCAGCAGCACAGGGCAAGACCAACTGGTTCGCCATCTGGATCTCGGCCGCCGTGGTGGTCGTCCTGGTGGTGCTCGGCGGCTTCGTCGTGTTCCTGAACAACCAGGCCACCGCCCCCGGAACAGCTCCGGAGACCGCGGGGATCGTGAACTCGGAGACGGGCGCCATCAGCTTCGGCGAGGGCGAGACGACGATCGACACCTACGTGGACTTCATGTGCCCGATCTGCGGACAGTTCGAGGACGCGTACGGTGAGGCATTGCAGGATGCCGCGGCCAACGACGAGATCACCCTGAACATCCACCCGATCTCCATTCTCGACGGCGCATCCCAGGGCACGGAGTTCTCCTCTCGGGCCGCCGGCTCGATGTACTGCGTCGCGGCCGAGGCCCCGGACGCGGCGCTGGACTACTTCAACCTCCTCTTCGAGAACCAGCCGGAGGAGCAGACCGCCGGGCTGACGGATGAGGAGCTCGTGAGCCTCGCCGAGCAGGCGGGTGCCGGTGCTGCTGCGGACTGCATCACCGAGGGCACCTACATGCAGTACACGCAGGATCAGGTCGACAACACCCCGCCGGACCCGGCGACCGGACGCGTCGGCACCCCCACCGTGGCCATCGACGGTGAGCGGATCGACAACGCCGACATCGGCACGCGCTTCGCCGAGATCCTCGGCTGACGACACAGAAGCGGTGGGACGCATCCTCGGATGCGTCCCACCGCTTTTCCGCACCGGATCCCATTTGCCGGATGCGCCGGCGTCGTCTAACATAGATCTTTGGTGCTTTGCGCCTTGATTCGGCGTGTCCGGGGAGGCGAGCATCCAACCCATCCATCCACCGCAGATCGGCCGATCTGCAGAAGCGTCAGCGAGTTTATGGCTAAGAAAGACGGTGTCATCGAGATCGAGGGCGTCGTGTCCGAGGCGCTGCCCAACGCGATGTTCCGCGTTGAGCTCAGCAACGGGCACAAGGTTCTTGCAACGATCTCCGGCAAGATGCGGCAGAACTACATCCGCATCATCCCCGAGGACCGCGTGGTCGTGGAGCTCAGCCCCTACGACCTGACCCGCGGCCGCATCGTCTACCGCTACCGCTGATCGGTCGAGAAGTAACACCCCAGGCGCTCGCGCCTGCCCGGTGAAGACAGCGAACAGGAAACACAATGAAGGTCAACCCCAGCGTCAAGCCCATCTGCGACCACTGCAAGGTGATCCGTCGTCACGGCCGCGTCATGGTGATCTGCAAGAGCAACCCGCGCCACAAGCAGCGCCAGGGCTGATCGAGCAGCACAACTTAACACCGCCTGGTCAGAGCGTTTCGACTCGCTTCGCTCGCTCAGCGACCGGGAAATGAAAAGGCAGGATCAGAACCCACGAGCGTGGGGGACACCTCGGGGCGGAGGCCCGGGCACCGATCCTGCTCCACACCTCCACCACACCCAGGAGATTCGCATGGCACGTCTTGCCGGCGTTGACATCCCGCGCGACAAGCGCGTGGTGATCGCCCTTACCTACATCTACGGCGTCGGCCGTACCCGCTCGGTCGAGATCCTCAAGGCCACCGAGATCGACGAGTCGATCCGCGTCAAGGACCTCAGCGACGAGCAGCTCGTCGCGCTCCGCGACTACATCGAAGGCAACTACAAGGTGGAGGGTGACCTGCGCCGCGAGGTCGCCGCAGACATCCGCCGCAAGGTCGAGATCGGCTCCTACGAGGGCATCCGCCACCGTCGTGGTCTCCCGGTCCGCGGCCAGCGCACCAAGACCAACGCCCGTACCCGCAAGGGCCCGAAGCGCACCGTCGCCGGCAAGAAGAAGGCCCGCTGAGCAGCGGCCCCAGGGACTAGGAGAACATTTTCATGGCTGCACCCAAGGCCGCCGCGCGCAAGCCGCGCCGCAAGGAGAAGAAGAACATCGCGCTGGGCCAGGCCCACATCAAGTCGACGTTCAACAACACGATCGTTTCCATCACTGACCCGTCCGGCGCTGTCATCAGCTGGGCGTCCTCCGGTGGCGTGGGCTTCAAGGGCTCGCGCAAGTCGACCCCGTACGCGGCCGGCATGGCCGCCGAGTCGGCTGCCCGCCAGGCCCAGGAGCACGGGGTCAAGAAGGTGGACGTCTTCGTGAAGGGTCCGGGTTCGGGCCGCGAGACCGCGATCCGCTCGCTTCAGGCCGCCGGCCTCGAGGTCGGGTCGATCCAGGACGTCACGCCGCAGGCTCACAACGGCTGCCGCCCGCCGAAGCGCCGCCGCGTCTGATTCCGTTCGAGGATGCCGGGTCCCGCGACGCTCTCAGAGCCGTCGCCGGGACCGGCATCCTCGCCGCAGGTCTCCACAACTCAAGAACCTCACCCACCACATGTCATATAGCGGGCATGTGATCGAAAGGAACACACAGTGCTCATCGCACAGCGTCCCACACTGACCGAGGAAAAGATCGCCGAGAACCGCAGCCGGTTCGTCATCGAGCCGCTCGAGCCCGGCTTCGGCTACACCATCGGCAACGCGCTGCGTCGCAGCCTGCTCTCGTCGATCCCCGGTGCTGCTGTCACCAGCATCCGCATCGACGGCGTGCTGCACGAGTTCAGCACCATCCCCGGCGTGAAGGAGGATGTCACCGAGATCATCCTCAACATCAAGCAGCTGGTCGTCTCCAGCGAGCGTGACGAGCCCATCACCGCGTACCTGCGCAAGACCGGCGCCGGTGAGGTCACCGCGGCGGACATCTCGGCTCCGGCCGGTGTCGAGGTGCACAACCCCGAGCTCGTCATCGCGACCCTGAACGACACCGCGAAGTTCGAGCTGGAGCTCACGATCGAGCGCGGCCGCGGATACGTGTCCGCCACGCAGAACCGCAACGAGTACGCCGAGGCCGGTCAGATCCCGATCGACTCGATCTACTCGCCGGTGCTCAAGGTCAGCTACCGCGTCGACGCCACCCGTGCGGGTGAGCGCACCGACTTCGACAAGCTCGTCCTGGACGTCGAGACCAAGTCCGCGATCAGCCCCCGCGACGCCGTCGCCTCGGCTGCCAAGACCCTCACCGAGCTGTTCGGCCTCGCCCGCGAGCTGAACGTCGAGGCCGAGGGCATCGAGATCGGTCCGGCCCCGGTGGAGGCCGTCGCCTCCAGCGAGCTGTCGATGCCGATCGAGGACCTCGACCTGTCCGTGCGCTCGTACAACTGCCTCAAGCGCGAGGGCATCAACACGGTGTCCGAGCTCGTCGCCCTGTCGGAGACGCAGCTCATGAACATCCGCAACTTCGGCCAGAAGTCGGTCGACGAGGTGCGCGACAAGCTCATCTCGCTCGGACTGTCGCTCAAGGATTCGGTGCCCGGTTTCGACGGCGCCCACTTCTACGGCGGCAGCGAAGACGAGTCCTTCTGACCTTCCCGAAATTCTGACCAGGAGTTAGACGAATATGCCCAAGCCCACCAAGGGTCCCCGCCTCGGAGGCGGCCCCGCACACGAGCGCCTGCTGCTTGCCAACCTCGCGGCGGCTCTGTTCACCCACAAGTCGATCAAGACGACCGAGACCAAGGCCAAGCGCCTGCGTCCGCTCGCCGAGCGCCTGATCACCTTCGCCAAGCGCGGCGACCTGCACGCCCGCCGCCGGGTGCTGTCGGTCATCGGTGACAAGGAAGTCGTGCACGTCCTGTTCACCGAGATCGCTCCGCTCGTCGCGGACCGCGAGGGTGGCTACACGCGCATCACCAAGGTCGGCAACCGCAAGGGCGACAACGCCCCCATGGCCGTGATCGAGCTCGTCCTCGAGCCGGTCTCCCCGAAGGCGAAGAAGGCTGCCAAGCCGGCAGCGAAGGCCGCTCCGAAGGCCGAGAAGGTCGAAGAGGCGCCCGCCGAGGAGGCTCCGGCAGAAGAGGCCGTCGAGGAGACGACCGAGGCTCCGGCCGAGGAGGCTCCCGCCGAGGCCGCTGCCGAGGAGAAGTCCGAGTAAGCATCCGCTTCCTCACGAAGCCCGCCGTTCCCAGGGGACGGCGGGCTTCGTCGTTTCTCCTCCGGCCGACGAAGCCGTCGAGGCAGAGGCGGAGCGTCCCCGGTCGGGAATGTGGGAGGATGCCCCTCACGGCGAGAGGCGGGACGGATGGATCAGCGCGAGATCGACGAGCAGGTGCGCGCCTACTACGGCGGTGTGTTCGATGAGGGAGCCCGGCTGACGACTCGATCGGCGCAGGGGCCGCTGGAGCATCGGCGCACCCAGGAGCTGATCGCCGCCCACATCGACGAGGGGCGGGTCCTGGACGTCGGCGGAGGGACGGGGGTGCACGCCCGATCGCTGCAGGAACGCGGATTCGACGTCATCCTGATCGATCCCGTTCCCGAACATGTGGCGGCGGCCGCGGCATCGGGAGTCGCCTCCCAGATTGGAGACGCCCGCAGCCTCCCGTTCCCTGACGGCTCCTTCGACGCCGTGCTGATGCTCGGCCCGCTCTACCATCTGGCCTCGGCGACCGATCGCGTTCGAGCGCTGAACGAGGCCCGTCGCGTCACGCGCCCCGGCGGGTCGGTGTTCGCGGCGGCGCTGTCGCGCTACATCGCCTTCGGCGCGAACGTGCTCGGGCGACCGGTGCGCGCGGATGCCGCGATGACCGCGCGCTGTGGGAGCACGGCGTCCCGACGGGGAACGGCCGGTTCCCCGCCGGACACTTCCACACCGCTGAGGAGCTCGCCGACGAGGTGTCGGATGCCGGACTCGAGGTGCTCGCGGTCCACGGCGTGGAGGGCCCCGGTGGTCTCGCCCTCGAACAGATCGCGGCCGACCGCGCTGATCTGACGGGCGCCGCGCTCGTGCTCGCACGTGCGACCAGCGCCGAGCCCGGCATCCGGGACTTCAGCACGCATCTGCTGGCCGTCGCGCGCGTGCGCTGACGGATCATCGCCGCGGGCGGGCGTAGGGTGGACGGGTGAGTGACGCTCGGATTCAGCGCGGCCCCCGGGCGTATCTGTCCTTCATCGTCATCGGCCTCCTGGCGGGCCTGTTGTCCGGACTGTTCGGCGTCGGCGGAGGCACGGTCATCGTTCCGCTACTCGTGCTGCTGCTGCACTTCGACCAGCGCCTCGCCGCCGGGACGTCGCTCGCGGCGATCGTCCCCACGGCGGCCGTGGGCGTGATCTCGTACGCGGTGCACGGCTCGGTGGCGTGGATCCCGGCGATCATCCTCGCGGCGGGCGCCGTCGTCGGCGCCCAGATCGGCACGCGCCTGCTCCAGCGGATCTCGCAGACGGCCCTGCGCTGGGGCTTCGTCGCGTTCCTCGTCGTCGTGATCATCAGCCTGTTCGTCGTGATCCCTTCGCGGGATGCCGCCTTCGAGCTGTCCTGGATCTCGGGTATCGCTCTGGTCGTGGTCGGCGTCGGCACCGGCATCCTGTCCGGACTCATCGGAGTCGGCGGGGGCGTCGTCGTCGTTCCCGTGCTGATGCTCGCGTTCGGCACCAGCGATCTCGTCGCAAAGGGCACCTCGCTGCTCATGATGATCCCGACCGCGATCTCCGGCACCTTCGGGAACATCCGTCACCGCAACGTGGACCTCACGGCCGCCGTGACCATCGGCATCGCAGCCTGCACCACGACCGCTCTCGGCGCGTGGCTGGCGACCCTCATCGATCCGCTTCTCGGGAACATCCTGTTCGCGGCGTATCTCGTGGTGATCGCCGTGCAGATGTCGCTCAAGGCCATCCGCGGCCGGCGGCGCTGAAGGGCGGGCGCTGAGCGGCCCGCCCCGGTCGGTAGACTCGACGGGTGCCTGTCAACACCGAACTGGTCGGCCGGGAGTTCCCGCCGACGGCCCCGTACCTCGTCGGACGCGAGAAGGTGCGCGAGTTCGCGCGCGCCGTCTTCGCCGACGCGCCCCTGCACACCGATGTGGAGGCGGCTCGCGCCCTCGGCTACGCCGACGTCGTCGCCCCGCCGACGTTCGCGATGGTGATCCAGGACCAGACGCTGCAGCAGCTGCTCGCTGAGCCGGGCTCGGGCATCGTTCTGGCGCGCACGATCCACGCAGAGCAGCGCTTCGCCTACACGCGGCCGATCGTCGCCGGCGACGAGCTGAGCGGCCGCCTGAAGGTCACGGGCATCCGCACGGTCGGCGGCAACGCGATGATCACGAGCGAGGCCGAGATCACGGACGCCGCCGGCGCACACGTCGTGACGGCCACCAGCGTGCTGCTGGTGGGAGAGGGGGAGTGATGGCCTTCACCGTCGGAGATGTCGTCGCCGAGCGCGAGATCCACCTGACCCGCGAGTCGCTGGTCCGCTATGCGGGGGCTTCCGGGGACTTCAACCCCATTCACTACCGCGACGACGTGGCGGCCGCCGTCGGCCTTCCCGGCGTCCTCGCGCACGGGATGCTGACGATGGGCATCGCCTCTTCGGTCGTGGTCTCGGCGCTCGGCGACGCCGCTGCGATCACGGAGTACGGCGTCCGGTTCACCAAGCCCGTCGTCGTCGACCCGGAGGCCGGTGCCGACGTGCGCGTGGTCGCCACCGTCGGAGCGGTCGACGAGGCCGGTGCCCGCATCGACCTGAAGGTCACCTTCGGCGACACCACGGTCCTCGGCAAGTCGCAGCTGCGCGTCGCGATCTGATGCCGGAGGTCTCGCCGATCGCCCTGTCGCAGCTGACGACGCTGCGCACCGGTGCCGCGCCGGAGCGGATGCTCGAGGCGCGCACCGCCGACGAGCTCGTCGCGGCGCTGCGCGAGGTCTGGTCCCGGGGTGACGAATGGTTCGTGCTCGGCGGCGGATCCAACCTGTTCGTGGGGGACGAGGCATTCGAGGGCACCGTCATCCGCGTGCTCACCACGGGGATCGAGCGGCTCGATTCCCCCCATCGCGGACGCACCCGGTTGCGCGTGCAGGCGGGGCACGACTGGGACGCCTTGGTCGCGCACACCGTGGAGCAGGGGCTCGCGGGCATCGAGGCCATGAGCGGGATCCCCGGGACGGTCGGCGCGGCGCCGGTGCAGAACGTGGGCGCCTACGGACAGGAGATCCAGGAGACGCTCGTCGAGGTCGAGCTGATCGACGAGGCCACCGGAGAGGTGTCGACCGTGCCGGCATCCGACCTCGGCCTGGGATTCCGCACGTCCGTCCTGAAGCATCACTACGGCGGGGTGCCGCTGCGCCGCGCGGTCATCCTGTCCGTCACGCTGGACCTCGCGGTCGTGGGTGATGCCGGACGCATCGTCCGCGGCGAGCAGCTCCGCCGTGCACTGGCGCTGGAGAATGATGCGCCGGTTCCGCTGGCGTGGGTGCGGGAGCGGATCCTCGCGACGCGTGCCGCGAAGGGAATGCTGCTGGACCCCGACGACGCGGACACCGCCAGTGCGGGGTCGTTCTTCCAGAACGCGATCGTGCCGGAGTCCGTCGCACGGACGCTTCCGGCCGAGTGCCCGCGCTGGCCGGTCGCGCCCGACCTGGACGCCGTGACGGTCATTCCGCTCGGCGCATACGACGGAGCGCTGCCTCCGCTCGCCACGGCGCCGGCCGAGGTCAAGGTGTCGGCGGCCTGGCTCATCGAGCATTCCGGCATCTCCAAGGGGTTCCGGCTGCCGCGCTCGCGCGCCGGAGTGTCGACCAAGCATGCGCTGGCGCTGACGAACCGCGGCGGCGCGACCGCGGGCGAGATCGCCGAGCTCGCCCGCTACATCTCCAGCCGCGTGCAGTCGGAGTTCGGGCTGATGCTGCAGCCGGAACCCGTGCTCGTCGGTGTCGAGATCTAGAGCGCCTCGCCGCGGAGGAGGGCGCGGGCGTAGGCTCGCGTCATGCCCGGACTCGTCCCGTACCTCTTCTTCCCCGGCAACGCCGCGGAAGCGCTCACCTTCTACCGCGAGGTGTTCGGTGGCGAGCTCTCGCTGGCCACCTACGCGCAGTTCAGTCGCGTCGACGGCCCGGACGACGCGATCGCCCACGGGCACGTGTCGGGCCCCGTCGAGCTGTTCGCGGCGGACGCCGGGCCGGACGAGGACGCCGTGCACATCGTGGGCGCGAGCTTCTCGCTGCTGGGGACCGCGGATGCCGCGACCCTCACGCGCTGGTTCGACGCCCTCGCCGCAGGAGGGCGGGTCGTCGACCCGCTGCAGAAGCGACCCTGGGGAGACTATGACGGCCAGGTCGTCGACCGCTACGGCATCCGCTGGCTGATCGGCTTCGAGGACTGACCGCTCCCGACGGGACACCTCTCATGATTGACGAGACCCCGCCGTATTCGCGCGAATACGGCGGGGTCTCGTCAGCAGGGAGAGGTCTCGCGAGGGCCGGGGCGGGCCGCGCAGGTAAGACCGCGGAGGGTCAGGACGCGAACAGGCGCTGGAGGCGCTGGACGCCCTCGAGCAGCTGGTCGTCGCCCAGGGCGTACGACAGGCGCAGGTACCCGGACGGTCCGAAGGCCTCGCCGGGGACCACGGCGACCTCGGCCTGCTCGAGGATGAGATCAGCGAGTTCCAGAGACGTCGTCGGCGTCACGCCGCCCCACGCGCGGTTCAGCAGGCCCTGCACGTCCGGGTACACGTAGAACGCACCGAGCGGGTTCGGGACCTTCACGCCCTCGATCTGCGACAGCTCCGCGACGATCCGGCGCCGGCGTCGGTCGAACGCCTCGCGGAACTGCTCGGCCTCGGTCTGCGGTCCGGTCAGCGCCGCGATCGCCGCCTTCTGCGCCACGTTGTTCACGTTGCTCGACAGGTGCGACTGCAGGTTGCCGGCGACCTTGATGGCGTCGGCGGGGCCGACCATCCAGCCCACGCGCCATCCGGTCATGGCGTAGGTCTTGGCGACGCCGTTGACGAGGATCGTCTGGTTCGCGGCATCCGGCACGGCCTCGACGATCGAGGTCGCCTTCGTGCCCTCGTAGGTGAGGTTCTGGTAGATCTCGTCGGAGATGATCCAGATGCCGTGCTCGACCGCCCACTCGCCGATGGCACGCGTCTCGTCGGCCGTGTAGACCGAACCGGTCGGGTTCGAGGGCGACACGAACACGAGCACCGTCGTTCGGTCGGTGCGGGCCGCCTCGAGCTGCTCCACCGTGACCTTGTAGTCCTGCTCGGCACCGGCGAACACCTCGACCGGAATGCCGTCGGCCAGCCGGATCGCCTCGGGGTAGGTCGTCCAGTACGGCGCGGGCAGCAGGACCTCGTCGCCGGGATTCACGACGGCCTGGAAAGCCTGGTAGACGGCCTGCTTGCCCCCGTTGGTGACGATGACCTGGGAGGGCTGGACCGCGAGCCCCGAGTCGCGCAGCGTCTTCTCGGCGATCGCCTCGCGCAGAGCCGGAAGACCCGGAGCGGGCGTGTAGCGATAGCTGGCGGGCTCGGCCAGGGCGGCGGCCGCGGCATCCACGATGAACTGCGGCGTCGCGAAGTCGGGCTCGCCGGCGGCATAGGAGATGACCGGCTTGCCCTCGGCCTTGAGAGCCTTGGCCTTGGCATCCACCTTGAGGGTCGCGGACTCGGCGATGGCGGACAGCTTGCGGGAGACGGGAGCGCGTTCGGTCACGCCTCCGATGCTACTCGGAAGGCGTGCGCGCCGGCATCCGCCGTCTCAGCAGGACGCGCCGCAGTCGAGCGGAGCGAACACGGGCGAGGCCGCGACGACCCAGATCGTGAGGATCGCCAGCGCGACCGCGATCAGGACGGGCAGCAGCACTCGGAGGTGGCGCGGCGGCGGCAGCACGAGAACGGCGCCCACGACCGCCAGCATCATCGTGGCGATCGCCAGGGCGGGAAGAACGCCCCCGAGCAGACCCGGCAGCGCCCTGGTCTCGTGCGGCCACGCCCCGGCGGTGAGCGTCGTCAGGAGCGCCACGATGAGCGACAGCACGGCGATGCTGAGCGCCACGATCACGAGGACCCGAGCGACGCGCACCCGGAGGGGGACGGTCACGGCGCGATCCTCGGTCATGGCGACAGGCTACCGGCCTCAGTCGCTGCAGCACTCCGCCGTGCCGCACGAATCGGCGTAGCGGCGATACGGGCGGGCCGGGTCCGTCATGTCCACGAGCGAGGCGGCATCGGGATGCGTCGGCTCGTCTCCCGCGGAGTTCCAGAGCGTGAAGTGCCAGAGCCCGCGGACCTCGTCCGACAGCAGACCGTCCGGACCGGAGACGACCAGGACGCGATCGGCTGAGCGGTCGGCACGGAAGGGGGCGACGACGCGCTCGCGCAGATCAGCGGCCTCCGTCGCATCCGCATGCGTGCGCTCGACCGCCACGCCCTGTTCGGCGAGGGCTTCGGCGAGCTCGTCGGCGGCGCGACGCGAGCGATCCTCCTCGGCGCCGGAGACGGCGAGCAGTCGCGGCCCCGTAGCGTTGTTGTGGAGGAACTCGCGGGCGATCCCGCTCCACGCATCGGTCATGACCCCAGGGTACGCCGCGCCGACCCGACGAGGGCCGCCGTCGCGTCATCCTGCGCCGTTCATCACCAGGAAGCCCACGATGGAGAGGAGCGCCGCGATGATCACCGACACGTTCGGATAGACGACGGTCAGCGCGCACAGGATGGCCGCCGCGACGCCGAAGGCCATCGGCACGCGGCGCACCGGACGGCCGGATGCATCCCTCTTCTGCATCCCGATGAGCAGGGCGAGAGCCGCGATGGGGGCGAGAGGAAGGACTTCGCGCGACTCCATCAGGGCCGTGCGGACCGGGTCGAGCCCGAACGTCCCCTCGCCAAGGAACGTCGACGGGCGGGTGACGAAGACCGCGAGGATCGCGATGGAGAGCACGACGGTCAGGATGCTGAGCAGGACCGAGGCGACCCGGCGGAACGGGGCCGCCTGCCGGTAGGTGATGGCGAGGCTCGACATGTTCGCGAGCGTACGCCCGAGCGCCGACGGGGATCTCGGGTTATCCACAGGGCGGCGGGAGTCGGTCACATCGGCTGCGACTCGCGGGCGGCGTCGCGGATGACCTGGGCGAGGCGGACGACCGCTTCGTCCACCAGCGCGTCGTCGAGGTTGCCGTAGCCCAGCACCAGCCCCGGCCGCGACGGACTCCGGAACGCGTACCTCTCCAGCGCGACCACGGCGACGTCGCGCTCGGCGGCGCGGCGCACGATGTCCTGTGTCGACGCCCCAGCGGGGAGAGCGAGCACGAGATGCATCCCCGCCGCGATCCCGGACACGTCGAGGTCGGGCAGTTCGCGCTCCAGGGCGGCGAGCAGGGCGCTGCGGCGACGCCGGAACCGGGCGCGGGCCCGGCGGAGATGGCGTTCCAGGTCCCCTTCCGTGAGGAAATGCGCGAGCGCCGCCTGATCGACGAGTGACGGCGTGCTCGCCGGTGACGCGCCCGGTCCGCGCGGCAGCACCAGCCACCCCAGCCCCAGGCCCGGTGCGATCGACTTCGACAGCGATCCGATCAGAGCGACGCGGTCCGGTGCGAGTCTCTGCAGTGCGGCGACCGGGCGGCGGTCGTAGCGGAACTCGGCGTCGTAGTCGTCCTCGATCAGCACGGCGTCGACATCGCGCGCCCAGGAGACGATCTGCTCCCGCCGCTGGGGTGACAGAGCGGCGCCGAGCGGGAACTGGTGCGCGGGCGTGAGCAGTGCGGCACGCGCACCGGTGCGCCGGGCCGCAGTGCGAAGAGCGTCGGTGTCGACGCCGTCGCCATCGACGCCGACGGGAACCGGAGCGAGCCCGCACTCCTCCGCGACGTCGCGCAGGCGCGGCCAGCTCGGATCCTCGACGAGCAGATGACGATGCCCGCGCCGGTGCAGTTCCCGGGCGAGGATCCGCATGCCGTCGGTCGCGCCGTGCGTGATCACGATGTCGCCGGCGTCGGCCGACACGCGACGGGAACGGGCCAGATAGGAGGCGACCGCCTCCCGGGCTGGGCGGTGCCCGGCGCCGAGTTCCGTCGCGAACGCCCGGTCCGGGAGATCGGCCAGCGCAGAGCGGACCGCCGCGGACCAGCGCGAGCGCGGGATGGCCCGCAGATCGGGAAGCCCCGGTCTGAGGTCGTAGCGCGGTGCGAGCCTCTGGGGCGGGCGACGAGAGCTCGGTGTGCCTGGCGCATCGGATCGCGGACGGCGCACGGTGCCGCTTTCGGCATCCGGCACGGCGAGCCCGGGCTGCACGGCGACCGTGGTCGCCGAACCTGTCCGGGCCTCGAGCACGCCCTCGGCGACGAGCTGCCCGTAGACCTCGGTCACCACCCAGCGCGAGACGCCGAGCGTCTCGGCGAGGGAGCGGCTGGGCGGAAGCGCGGAACCGCGCGGGATCCGTCCCTCGTCGATCGCCTGGCGGAGCGCGTGCTCGAGCCGGTCGCGCAGGTTCCTGCGCTCGGGGGCTGCGGAGTCGCCGAGGTCGAGGAGCGTGTCCCACGCGAGAATCGGTCTGGTCTTCTGCATGCTGATTGGAGTGTACTGCCGGGCCGATGGCTTCGTACCGTGGAGTCATCTCCGCGAAAGGACACTCCCATGCAGTACCGCACTCTCACCGACGGCACCACCTCCTTCGAGGTCTCGACGCTCTGCCTGGGGGCGATGAACTTCGGCACGCGCACGGATCCCGCCACTGCCCGGGCGATCCTCGACCGCTTCGTCGAGGCGGGAGGGACCTTCCTCGACACGGCGAACAACTACAACGCCTGGGTCGGGGGAACAGGTCGCGACAGCGAAGACCTCCTCGGCGCCTGGCTGCGCGAGCGCGGACACCGCGACTCACTGCGCATCGCGACCAAGGTCGGCGCGGCGAAGAAGGACCCGTCCAAGCCGCTGTCCACCACGCCGCCGACGAACTACGAGGGCCTGTCGGCCGAGGTCATCCGCAAGCAGGCGCCGGAGAGCGCGAGGCACCTCGGCGTCGACCGCATCGACGTGCTCTACGGTCACGTCGACGACCGCGAGGTGGAACTCGCCGAGACCGTCGGCGCCTTCGGCGATCTCCAACGTGAGGGGCTGATCGGCATCGCGGGAATCTCGAACGTCGCGACCTGGCGGGTCGTCGAGGCGCGCGAGGAGGCCCGCCGCCAGGGCGTCGCTCCGTACGGCGTCGTGCAGCAGCAGTACAGCTATCTGCACCCGGCGCCGCGCTTCGGGCGCAACAACTTCGTGACACCGGGCCTGCTCGACTACGCGGCGTCGACCGGGACCCGGGAGAGGCCGCAGCTCGCCATCACCGCGTACTCGCCGCTGCACCAGGGCGCGATAGCACGCCTGGACAAGCCGCTGTGGGGCGGAGTGGACCACCCGACCAGCCGCGCCCGCCGCGCCGTGCTGCACGAGATCGCCGCTGAGATCGGGGCGACTCCGAACCAGGTCGCCCTCGCGTGGCTGCTCGGCGGCGAGGTTCCCGTGATCCCGGTCATCGGGGTCTCGAGCATCGCGCAGCTGGAGGAGGCGCTGGGCGCCCCGGATCTGATCCTCGACGCCGGCGTCCGCGAGCGGCTGGACGCCGAGCCCGTCGGGGCGTGACCATCACCGGCCGATGCTCCTCCGGAGCTGGTCCGGAGGAGCATCGGCCGGTGCGATCAGTCGGCCTCGACGAGGTACCTGTTGTAGGCGCCGATCGTGAGGAACGCGGGGAACTCCGCGCCGAGGGACACCTCGCGGAAGATCTCCGCGGCGTCGTCGAACCGGTCGCCCTCCCGACGGTCCATGCCGGCCAGCAGCTCGGCGATGATGCCCTCGACGTGCTCGGCCGTGATGGCCGTGCCCTCCTCGGTGGTGCGGTCCTGGTGGATCCACTGCCACACCTGGGAGCGGGAGATCTCGGCGGTCGCGGCATCCTCCATGAGGTTGTCGATCGCGACGGCGCCGAGACCCCGCAACCACGCCTCGAGGTAGCGGATCGCGACCGAGACGTTGTCCCGCACGCCCTGATCCGTGATCGGACGGCCGATGTGCAGATCGAGCAGGTCCTCGGCGCGCACCTCCACGTCGTCGCGCTGGCGATCGATCTGGTTGGGGCGGTCGCCGAGCACGGCGTCGAACTCGGCCTGCGCGGTCGGGATCAGATCCGGATGCGCGACCCAGGTGCCGTCGAAGCCGTCGCCGGCCTCGCGGCGCTTGTCGGCCGAGACCTTCTCGATCGCCCTCCGGGTGACCTCGGGGTCGCGCCGGTTCGGGATGAACGCGCTCATGCCGCCGATCGCGAAGGCCCCCCGGCGATGGCAGGTCTTCACGAGCAACTCGGTGTAGGCCCGCATGAACGGCACCGTCATCGTGACCTCGCTGCGGTCCGGGAGCACGAACCGGGCGCCGCGCCCGCGGTAGTTCTTGATGATCGAGAAGATGTAGTCCCAGCGGCCCGCGTTCAGGCCGGCGCAGTGGTCGCGCAGTTCGAACAGGATCTCCTCCATCTCGAACGCCGCCGGCAGCGTCTCGATGAGGACGGTGGCCCGGATCGTGCCGTGCTCGAGTCCCAGGTAGTCCTCGCTGAAGGTGAAGATGTCGTCCCAGAGCTTCGCCTCCTCGCTGGACTCCAGCTTCGCGAGGTAGAAGTACGGACCGCGGCCGGCCTCGATCAGCGCCGCGGCGTTGTGCAGGAAGTACAGCCCGAAATCCACGAGCGACCCCGACGCCGCCATGGCACGGCCGGAGCGGTCGACGAAGGTGAGGTGCTTCTCGGTGAGGTGCCAGCCGCGGGGACGCATGACGATCGTCGGCGTGCGTTCGGCGGTGACGCGGTACTCCTTGCCCTCCGGGGAGGTGTGCGTGAGCTCGCCCCGGATCGCATCCCGCAGCGACAGCTGCCCGCCGATGACGTTGCCCCAGGTCGGGCTCGTGGCGTCCTCCTGGTCGGCGAGCCACACGCGTGCGCCGGAGTTGAGCGCGTTGATCGTCATCTTCGGGTCGGTCGGCCCGGTGATCTCGACGCGGCGGTCCTCGAGCCCTGGCCCTGCGCCGGCGACGCGCCACTCGGCATCCTCGCGGATGTGCGCCGTGTCGTCGCGGAAGCGCGGGTCGTGCCCGTTGCCGATCTCGAACCGGCGCCGCATGCGATCGGCGAGGCGGTCGTGTCGGCGCGACGCGAAGCGATGGTGCAGCTCGGTGAGGAAGGCGACGGCCTCCGGTGTGAGGATCTCGTCGAAGCGATCGCGCATCGGACCCGTGATCTGCAGGGCGGGCCCGTGCAGCGTCGGGGACGGAGCGGTCGGGGGAGCGGTGGGAGTGGTCATGATGAATCCTTCGTCTCTCTCGTTCGTTGAGCGAGGAGCGGAGCGACGAGTCGAAACGCGTTTGCGTCTGAGAGACGTTTCGACTCGCTTCGCTCGCTCAACGAACGAATTTCAATGGAACTGCGCGGCCTCGGTGGAGCCGGCGAGGGCGAGGGTGGCGCTGTCAGGGTTGAGCGCGGTCGAGATGACGTCGAAGTAGCCGGTGCCCGCCTCGCGCTGGTGCTTGGTGGCGGTGTATCCGGATGCCTCGGCGGCGAACTCGGCCTCCTGCAGGTCGACGTAGGCGCTCATGGCGCGCTCGGCGTATCCGCGGGCGAGGTCGAACATGGAGTGGTTCAGGGCGTGGAAGCCGGCCAGCGTGATGAACTGGAACTTGTAACCGAGCTCGGCCAGCTCCTGCTGGAACGTCGCGATCTCGGCATCCGACAGGTGGCGGCGCCAGTTGAAGCTGGGGGAGCAGTTGTACGCGAGCAGCTTGCCGGGGTACTGGGCGTGGATCGCCTGGGCGAACTCGCGGGCGAGGGCGATGTCCGGCTCGCCGGTCTCGACCCACAGCAGGTCGGCGTAGGGGGCGAACGCGAGCCCCCGGCTGATGACCGACCCGATGCCGGCCCGGACCCGGTAGAAGCCCTCGGTGGTGCGCTCGCCGGTGGTGAACTGCCGGTCGCGCTCGTCGACGTCGCTGGTGAGCAGGTCCGCGGCGAGGGCGTCCGTGCGGGCGATGATGACGGTCGGAACGCCGGCGACGTCGGCGGCGAGACGGGCGGCGTTGAGCGTGCGGATGTGCTGCTGCGTGGGCACGAGCACCTTCCCGCCGAGGTGGCCGCACTTCTTCTCGCTGGCCAGCTGGTCCTCCCAGTGGATGCCGGCGGCACCGGACTGGATGAGCGACTGGGCGAGCTCGTACGCGTTGAGGGGGCCGCCGAATCCGGCCTCGGCGTCCGCCACGATCGGAGCCAGCCAGTCCTGCGTGATCTCGCCCTCGGCGTGCTCGAGCTGGTCCTGGCGCAGCAGCGCGTTGTTGATGCGCCGGACGATCGCCGGGACCGAGTTCGCCGGGTACAGCGACTGGTCGGGGTAGGTCTGACCCGCGAGGTTGCCGTCGGCGGCGACCTGCCAGCCGGAGAGGTAGATGGCCTTGAGCCCTGCGCGGACCTGCTGCACGGCCTGCCCGCCGGTGTACGCGCCGAGGGCGCGCACGTACTCCTCGGTGTGCAGGAGGTTCCAGAGGTTCTCCGCGCCGCGGTGGGCGAGAGTCGACTCCTCACGGACCGAACCGCGGATGCGGATGACGTCTTCGGCGGTGTAGGTGCGCTCGATGCCGTCCCACCGCGGGTCGGTGTCCCAGATCGCCCGGAGCTCGGCGGCCGTCTGGACCTGGTCTCCGGCTCGCAGGCCGGTCGGCGTGGTGTTCGTCATGTCTGTCTCCTCCGTCGGATCGGGTGGGCTTGGCATCCACTGTGAGTGAAGATGCCGCATGCCTTCGAACGAATTCGAGGAGAAATTCATATGTATTTCTGTTTTCGTGACAGAATCGCGGCTATGAACCCGTCACAGGTCGTGGAAGACACGGATGCCTTGACCATCGGCCGCCGCATCCGGCGGCTGCGCACCGCCCGGGGGATGACGCTCGAGACGCTCGCCGCTGCGGTCGATCGGGCCCCCAGCCAGCTGTCCATGATCGAGACCGGCAAACGCGAACCGAAGCTCACGCTGCTGCAGGCGATCGCCCGCGCGCTCGGCACGAGCATCGACGCCCTGCTCGAGGGGGAGCCGCTGGACGAGCGCAGCGCGCTGGAGGTGGCGCTGGAACGCGCCATGAAGGGCCAGACGTTCCGCGCGCTGGGCGTGGAGCCGTTCCGCATCGGCAAGAGCGTGCCGACCGAGGCGCTGAAGGCGCTCCTGGCACTGCACGGCGAGATCGACCGGCTGAAGGACGAGCGCGCGGCCACTCCCGAGGAGGCCCGGCGCGCGAACGTCGAACTGCGCCACCTCATGCGCGACCAGGACAACCACTTCCCCGACCTCGAAGCGAAGGCGGCCGAGATCCTCGCCGCGGTCGACCACCCCGCAGGACCCCTGACGCAGCGCACGGCCTCGGAGATCGCCGCGCACCTCGGTTTCACGCTGCACTATGCATCCGACCTTCCGCAGACCACTCGCAGCGTCGCCGACCTCGCGCACGGCCGGCTGTACCTGTCCGCGCAGGTGCAGGCGAAGGGCGATGCCCGCACGGCCGTGCTCCAGGCGCTGTCGAGCCGCATCCTCGGCCACGCCGAACCGCGCAGCTATGCGGAGTTCCTCCGCCAACGGGTCGAGACCAACTACCTCACCGGGGCGCTGATGATCCCCGAGGCGCACGTGGTCCCGGCGCTGAAGGAGGCGAAGTCGCGGAGGGAGATCTCGATCGAGGATCTGCGCGACGCGTATTCGGTCTCGTACGAGACCGCGGCGCACCGCTTCACGAATCTCGCGACGCGCCACCTCGACATCCCGGTCCACTTCCTGAAGGTGCACGAGTCGGGGACCATCACCAAGGCGTACGAGAACGACGACGTGAACTTCCCCACGGATCGGCTCGGTGCGATCGAGGGGCAGATGTGCTGCCGGCGCTGGACGAGCCGGGTCGTGTTCGACGAGGACGACCGGTTCAACCCGTACTACCAGTACACCGACACCGGCAACGGCACCTACTGGTGCACGGCCCGCGTCGAGGCGTCGAGCGAAGGGCTGCACTCGGTGAGCGTGGGCGTGCGCTTCGACGACACGAAGTGGTTCGTGGGGCGCGACACTCCGCACCGCGGCGTCTCGAAGCACTCCGTCGAGGTGTGCTGCCGTCGCGCGCCGGCGGAGCTGGAGGAGCGCTGGCGGGAGCAGTCCTGGCCGAACGTGAAGACCCCGCGGACGCTGCTCGCGACCCTGCCGACCGGGGCCTTCCCCGGTGTCGACACGACCGACGTGTACGAGTTCCTCGAGGCGCACGCCCCGGGCGCCTGAGAGGCCGCCGAACGCGCTCAGGCCCGCCGAGCGGCGGTGCTCGCCCGGACGATGAGCTGCGGGCTCAGCTGCACGCGATGCACGGGGCGGTCGGGGCTGCCCATCCGGTGCACGAGCATGTCGACGGCCGTGCGTCCCACCGACGCACGCGGCGGGCTCACGGCGGTCAGCGCCGGCGTGAACAGCTGCGCGACCTCGTCGTCGTAGGCGATGATCGACAGATCCTCCGGCACCGAGATGCCCCGGTTCAGGGCGAGGTCGACCACGGCCATCGCCTCGGGATCCGAGTGCACGAGCAGTCCCGTGATCCCGGCGTCCCTCATCGAATCCAGGGCCGCGTTCACCTCGGCGGTGAACTCGCCGCTCGCGCGGTCGGGGAGGATCGTCTCCCCCTGCGGGGAAGGCTGGAGCCCGAGCTCCTCGACGGCGCCGTGCCAGCCCTGGGCGATCTTGCGGGAGGTCGGCGAGTTGCGCGACATCACCAGTCCCACGCGCCGGTGCCCGAGAGCGGCGAGGTGGCGCGCCGCCAGCCGGGCGCCGAGCGCATGATCGGTCGTGACCGATTCGACCGGTGCGCCGTCCGGCAGGGTCACGGCGTCGCGCTCGACGAGCACGGTGGGGATGCCGGACTCGTGCAGCCACTGCATGACGTCCTGGGCGTGCGGGGTGTCGGTGTTCGGCGCCACGATGAGGCCCGAGATGTCGTCGTTCGCGACGATCCTCTCAAGGACGGGGCGCTCGTCCTGCAGCTCGTAGGAGGCTCCGCGCAGGACCACGTTCAGCCCTCGGGCACGCGCCTCGGCCTCCATGCCCCGGACGACGCCTGGCCAGTAGTAGTTCAGCGACGGCACGAGCACCGCGACGGTCCTGGTGGGCGGCTCCGGGTCGGTGATGGCCGCGGGAGGGGATGCCGGGACTGTCGCGCTCTTCGGGGCGACTGCCCCGCCGTGCACGCGCACGAGCAGCCCCTCGCCCTCCATCTGGGCAAGGTCGCGTCGCAGCGTCACCGGGGTGACGCCCAGGTCGTCCACGAGCTGCGAGATCCGCACGGCGCCGTCCCGCGCGAGGGCGGCGAGCACGTGCTCGCGCCGTTCGGCCGCGAGCAGCGCGTGCGCGTTGTCGTCCGTCATGCTTCCTCGCCTCTTCCCGTACTTTCTACCGTCATCGACCCGGTCTCCTCGGGAGACGCGGCGAGCCGATTCTATAAACGATCATAAGCGAACAAGAAGAAACGTATTGCGTGTTGTCATGAACGAAAAAGATTGCTAATCTCCGAATGCGGTTCGCTGCCCGAGACGACCGCCCGCATTTCAAAGGAGAGATCCGTGCACGACTGGACCCGCGACGACTGGCTGGCCTACGCCGATCGGCTGCTCGCCGGCGCCCGCCGCTGGGCCTCCGAGAACTTCGCCCGCATCACGCCGCCCGGCACCTCCGGCGGATACGGCCGCGACGTCGACGGGCTCGAGGGATTCGCCCGCACATTCCTGCTCGCCGGATTCCGCATCGCCGGGGCACGCGGCGAGGGCGTCGACGAGCTCATCGCCGACTACTCCCGCGGAATCGCCGCCGGCGTCGACCCTGAAGCGCCCGATCGCTGGGTCCGGCTCGATGAGCACGCGCAGGCCAAAGTCGAGGCGGCATCCATCGCCCTCATCCTCGACATGACGCGCCCCTGGATCTGGGACCGTCTCGACGCGACCACCCGTCAGCGGGTGATCGACTATCTCGCCCCCGTCGTCGGCGACGACAGTTATCCGCAGACGAACTGGGTCTGGTTCCGCATCGTCGTCCAGACCTTCCTCCGCTCGGTGGGCGGCCCCTGGTCGCAGAGCGACATCGACGCCGACCTCGCCAGGCACGACTCCTTCGTACGCAGCGGCGGATGGCTCTCCGACGGCGACGAGCGCTCCTACGACCACTACGTCGGCTGGGCGCTGCACCTGTACCCGATCCTGTGGGCCCGCATGCAGGGGGCGTCCGACCTCGCGAACGGCCGGACGGGTGCCGACATCGCCCGGCTGGACGAGTACCTGCGCGACGCCGTGGCGCTCGTCGGCGCCGACGGCTCCCCGCTCATCCAGGGGCGCAGCCTCGTCTACCGGTTCGCGGCCGCAGCACCCTTCTGGGCGGGCGTGTTCGCGGAGGTGCCCTCGGTTCCGCTCGGGCAGCTGCGCCGCGCGGCCTCGGGCATCGTCGCGCACTTCGCCGAGCATGGCGTCCCGAACGAGCTCGACCTGCTGGATCTCGGCTGGCACGGGCCCTGGCGCCGTCTGGCGCAGAACTACTCCGGCACCGGTTCGCCGTACTGGGCGGCCAAGGGGATGCTGGGCATCGCCCTGCCCGCCGACCACCCGGTGTGGACGGCCGAGACGCGCCTGCTGCCCTCCGAGGCGGAGGACGAGCTGCGCGTCGTCGAACCGGCCGGCTGGATCGTCTCGGTCACGCGGGACGACGGCATCGTGCGGGTCGTCAACCACGGCACCGACCACGCCCGTCCCGGCGACCTCGTCGGGGATTCGCCCCTGTACACCCGGATCGGATACTCGACGGCGGCGAGCCCGCTGCTGAACGGGGACGCCTGGCAGGAGCCACTCGAGCAGTCGATCGCGCTGATCCATGCGGACGGACGTGCGACGCATCGCGCGGGCATGCAACTGCTCGGTGCCCGCATCGGGGGAGCATCGGCGATCGCCGGGTCCACGGCGCACGCGCACTGGATCGACCCGGCTCCGGCGCAGGTGCGGCACGGATCCGGGATCACCGGCGAGGTCACCCTCGCCGGTCGGATCACGATCCGGTCGATCGTCCGCGGGGCGTGGGAGGTGCGCCTGGTGCGTCTCGACACGCTCGAGCCGCATGCCGCGCCCACCGCTCTCCGCATCGGCGGTTGGGCGATCGCGGCGGAGACGGTCGAGTCGGACCTCACGGGCGACACGGCCTCGGCGCGGGCGGACGGGCGGGTCAGCTCCGTCGTCGCCCTGACGCCCGGCGGCACGGCGAGCATCGCCGAGAGGACGGACGCGAGCCCGCTCGGTCCCGTCGCCCGCGTTCCCGTGATCTCCTACGAGCCGGTCACCGGCCGCTGGACCGCCGTCGCCGTGCGCCTGGCCGGCCTCCCGTCCGGCTCGACCGGGACCCCGGCCGTCGTGATCGAGGGCGATTCCGCCACGGTCACCTGGGGCGACGGCACTCGCACCACCGCAGACCTGACAGACCTCCGGGCGTCCTGACACCCGGATCCGACCCGTCCACGGGCCAACGCCATCGCAAAGGAGCAGCACCCATGAACCGCAAGATCCTCGCCGCAGGCAGCATCGCCGCCGTCGCGGCCCTGACCCTCGCCGGCTGCAGCGGCGACTCCGGAGAAGCCGCCGATCCCGACGCGCCGGTCACCCTGACCGTCTCGGCGTGGAGCATCGACACGACGCCCGAGTTCCAGCTGCTCGCCGACGAGTTCGAGAAGAAGCACGACAACGTGCAGGTCGAACTGAAGGAGTACGACCCCACGGAGTACAACACCCTGGTCACGGCCGACCTGGCCGCGGGGTCCGGACCGGACATCATCACGCAGAAGGAGGTCAAGTACCTCACGACCTTCCAGGAGGGCGGCCAGCTGCTGGACGTGTCCGACGTGCCGCTGCCGGACGGCATCGGCGGAGCCGAGTCCTATGAGGTCGACGGGGCGGCCTACGCCACGCCGTATCGCCAGGACTCCTGGGTGCTCTTCTACAACAAGGCACTGTTCGATGCGGCGGGCGTCTCCTACCCGGACGGGAGCTGGACGTGGGAGGACTACGACGCCGCCGCCGAGGCGCTCACGACCGACGCCTCCAAGGGCGCCTACCTGCACAACTGGCAGTCCACCGTGCAGGGCTTCGCCAACGCGCAGACCGGCACCGACATCCTCGAGGGCGACTTCAGCAACCTCGCGGACTACTACGAGCGCACGCTGGCGCTGCAGGATGCCGGAGCGCAGGTCGACTTCAACACGGCCAAGGCGAACCAGCTGACCTATCAGGGCGAGTTCGGCACACAGAAGGCCGCGATGATGCTCATGGGCACCTGGTACACCGCGACCCTGATCGCTCAGCAGGCGTCCGGCGAGGCGAACGAGTTCGAGTGGGGCATCGCTCCCGTTCCGCAGGCGGACGAGTCGACCACCGGCACCGAGGCCACCCCGGTGACGTTCGGAGACCCGACCGGCTTCGGCATCAACGCGAACATCGATTCCGCCAAGACCGACGCGGCCAAGGCGTTCCTCGAGTTCGCCTCGTCGGAGGAGGCGGCGACGCTGCTGGCCGGCATCGGCATCACCCCGGCGCTGACGAACGACGCGATCGCCGAGGCGTACTTCTCCGTCGAGGGCGCTCCCGCCGACGAGCTGTCGAGCTTCGCCTGGGCGACGCACGAGACGCTGCCGGAGAACCCCACGTCGAACAAGACCGCCGCGATCCAGGGCATCCTCGCCGATCTGCACACCGCCGTCCTGTCCGGGTCCGAGACGGTCGAGGACGCGATCGCGACCGCCGAGCAGCGAGTCGAGAGCGAAGTCGGCCTCGACTGACGCCCGCGTGGGGCCGGCCGCGGGCCGGCCCCACGCCCCACCGGCATCCGCATCCACCCAGGAGACGACATGACAACGACCGAGGCACCCGCCGTCGGACCGAAGCCCCCGGAGGCGCCGGTGAAGCGGCGACGTTCGGCGCTGCGCCGCCGCAACGCCCTGATCGGCTGGAGCTTCATCCTGCCGAACTTCGCCGGGTTCGGATTCCTGACCCTGCTGCCGGTTCTGATCCTGTTCTACATGGCGTTCACGAACTGGAACGTGTTCGGCAAGGCGGACTGGGTGGGCCTTGCGAACTTCGAACGGCTGATGGGGGACGGCAGCTTCCACATCGCGTTCTGGAACACCATCTACTACTCCGTCATGCACATCCCGCTGACGATCGTCGTGTCGCTGGGGCTCGCGCTGCTGCTGAACAACAAGCTCCGCGGAGTCGCGTTCTTCCGGACGGCGGCGTTCTTCCCGTACATCACCTCGATCGTCGCGATCGCGGTCGTCTGGAACCTGCTGTTCAGCCCGGACTACGGACCCGTCAACGAGATCCTCCGGGCTCTCGGCATCCAGAACCCGCCGGGGTGGCTCACCTCGGCGGAGTGGGCGATGCCCGCCGTCGTGATCGTCTCGACCTGGCGCGACATGGGCTACTACATGATCCTGTTCCTCGCCGGGCTCCAGACCGTGCCGCGCGAACTGCACGAAGCCGCTCGCGTGGACGGCGCGAACGTGTGGCAGCGCTTCGTGAACGTCACCCTGCCGTGCCTGCGACCGACCATGTTCTTCGTCACGGTGATGCTGACGATCAACTCGTTCAAGATCTTCGACCTCATCCTCGTGATGACCGACGGCGGCCCCGGCCAGGCGACCCTCGTGCTGTCGCAGTTCATCTACAGGAAGGGCTTCGAGGAGTCGCAGTTCGGCTACGCGTCCGCCGCGGCCGTCGCGCTGTTCTTCCTCTGCATCCTCGTCACCATCGGTCAGTTCCTGTGGAACAAGAAGCGGAGCGCATGATGACCCAGACCGAACTCGTCGTCACCGGGCGGCGTCCTCTGCGCCGGCTGACCGATCCCTCGCCCGCTCCCGCGCGTCGGGTCGGGCAGTCGTCCGCCGGCCGGCGCGTCGGTCGCGTCCTCGGCTACGTCGCGCTCGTTCTCGCGGCGATCGGACTGCTGGCACCGTTCTTCTGGATGATCATGAGCTCGCTGAAGACGGCGAACGAGGTGTTCTCCGTCCCGGTGGTCTGGATCCCGGACACCTTCGTGTGGCAGAACTACCTCGACATCTGGACCCAGTCCGACATGCTCACCTGGATCCGCAACACGCTGGTCCTGGCGGTGTCGGTGACGTTCCTCCAGGTGCTCACCGGCTCCTTCGCCGCGTACGGCTTCGCGCGCATGAGATTCGCCGGCCGCGACATCCTGTTCCTCGCCTACATCGGCACGATCGCCGTGCCGTGGCAGTCCTACATGATCCCGCAGTTCATCCTGCTCTCGAACCTGAAGGTCTCGAACACGCTGTGGGCGATCATCCTGCTGCAGGCGTTCGGCGCGTTCGGGGTGTTCCTCATGAAGCAGTACTACGAGACCATCCCCGAGGAGCTGAGCGAGGCCGCGCGCCTGGACGGGCTCAGCGAGTACGGGATCTGGCGGCGCATCATGGTGCCGCTGTCGGTGCCCGCGATCGCGAGCCTGACGCTGCTGACCTTCGTCAACACCTGGAACGACTACCTCGGTCCGCTGATCTACCTGCGCGATCCCGAACTGTGGACGATCCAGCTCGGTCTCAAGAGCTTCGTGAGCAACCTGTTCGACACCAACTACGCGCTGCTGTTCGCAGGGCTGACGATCTCGGTCATCCCGATCGCCGTCATCTTCCTGCTCGGCCAGAAGTACTTCGTCGAGGGCATCGCGACGAGCGGGATGAAGGGTTGAGATGAAGCGCGTCTCGCACAGCACCTGGGCGGCGATCCTCGGCGTCGTCCACCTGGGGCTCATGGTCAACCTGCTGGTCCTCGTGGCGGCGGCCCCGCTGATCCTGCTCCTCTTCACGACCGATCCGGTGCACTCCTGGCCTCTGCTGGCCGCGGCGGCCCCGCTTGCGGCGCCCGCGCTGTCCGCCGCGTTCGCCACGTTCCGCGAGCACGCCGCGGGGGAGACACAGGTCGTCCGCGCTTTCTGGCGCGGATGGCGGACGACGTGGCGCAGGGCCATGCTGCTCGGCCTCGGCGGCACCGCGCTTGTGGTGGTCCTCCTCGTCGACGTGCGCGTGCTCTCGGGCACGGCCGCATCCGTGGCGGTCGTCCCGGTGCTCGGCATCCTGACCCTGCTCGCGCTCGCCGCCGTGCTGATCGGCCTCGTCGCGCTCGCCGAAGCGCCCGGCGCGCGGCTGCGCGACGTCGTCCGGGCGGCGGTGTACCTCGGCATCCGGCGCTGGTACCTGACGGCGCTGTCCTTCGCCGTTCTCGCCGTGCAGGCGGCGCTGTTCACGACCATGCCGGCGATCGCCATCGGGCTCGCCGCGGCCCCGGCGCTCTACGTCGCGTGGGCGAACAGCCGGCACACTCTGCGGCCCGTCCTCGAGATCGACGAGGTCCGCGCGTGAGCGGGGTCATCCGCACCGCCATGAGCCCCGAGGTGTTCGACCTGCTGTTCGACGAGGTGCGGATGCAGCGGCTGAGGTCGCTCTCGTCGGCTCGGTCGCTTCGTCTGGACGCGGGAGCGTTCGGAGACACGGAGATCCTCCTGACGTCCTGGGGCGCACCGCGTCTCGACGCCGACCTTCTCGACCGGATGCCGCAGCTGCGCGCGGTCGTGCACGCGGCCGGGAGCGTCCAGGGCCTGGTCTCCGACGAGCTCTGGGAGCGCGGAATCGTCGTGACCTCCGCCGCCGACGCCAATGCGGTCCCCGTCGCGGAGTTCACCTTCGCCTCGATCGTGCTCGCCTTCAAGCGCGCGTTCGTGCACGTTCGCAACCAGGCGAGCGAATCCTTCGGCTGGGGCGACCTGGTCGGCTCCGGCGCCTACGGGCGCGTCGGACGCACGGTCGGCATCGTCGGGTTCTCGCGGATCGGACGACGCGTCGTGCGGATGCTGCAGCAGCTGGACGGCGTCACGGTCCTCGTGGCGGATCCGTTCGTCGACGCCGGGACGGTCGCGGCGGCGGGAGGCGAGCTCGTCCCGCTCGCGGACATGCTGCCCAGGACCGACGTCCTCTCGCTGCATGCGCCCGCGCTGCCCGAGACGCGGCACATGATCGGGCGGGCGGAGCTCGCGGCCCTGCGCGACGGGGCCACGGTGATCAACACCGCACGCGGGTCGCTCATCGACCACGACGCGCTGCTGCACGAATGCGCCTCGGGGCGGATCGACGCCGTGCTCGACGTCACCGATCCCGATCCGCTGCCCGTGGACGCACCGCTGCGCCGGCTGCCGAACGTCGCCCTGACGCCGCACATCGCGGGTTCCATGGGCACCGAGGTGCGTCGTCTCGCGGATTCCGCCCTCGACGACATCGAGACCCTGCTGCGCGGCGGTGAGCTGGCCGGAGCGATCACCCGCCGCGACATGGAGCTCAGCGCCTGACCTCGGCGGGGAGACGGGATCAGCGGACGGTCTGCAGAGCCGCCCACAGCTCGGCGCGCGCGGGGAACGACGACAGGTCCCGGCCGAGCAGCCCCGACGCCTGGACGATGCGCGCACGCAGCGTGTGACGATGGATGCCGAGGGCCGACGCCGCCTGCTCGATGCGCGCGTCGTGCTCGAGCCACACCCGCAGCGACTGCTCCAGATCCGGATGCGCACGCAGCGGCGCCAGCCGGGATTCCGCGATCAGCCGTGCCTCGTCGGTCGCGAACGCCGTGAGGATGCTGTCCGAGACCGTGTCGGCGAACCGCACGACACCCGACCGGCCGCGCCGCAGCGCCGCGGCGGCCTGAGCGTGGGCATGCGAGAACCGCGCGTAGTGCTCCGGCTCGGACACGCCGATCCGGATGCCGAAGCGCGCGGAGATCTCGTCGAACAGCGCTCCGTCCTCCTCAGCGACGCACATCACGAACCCGTCGTCGGACTCCGCGGTGAACACCCCGGTCGCCCCGTCCGACCTGTGCCGCTCCCAGAACTCCTCCACCGCCTCCAGGGGTGCGTCGGCGTCGGCGATCGCGACCAGCATGGGAGCGTGCGGGAGTGAGCCGAGCACGCGGCGCGCCAGGGTCGGATCGTCCAGCATCAGCGAGGCGAGCACCTGGCTGCGCAGGCGCCGACGACTGCGCGCGAGCTGCTCGTTCTGCTCGAGCGCGAGTCCCGCCATCGCGATCACCGAGGTGACGACGGCGCGGGCCTCGGCATCCAGCGACGCGGTCGCGATCGCGATGACGCCGCGCAGGTGCCCGCCGCGCCCCAGCGTGAACAGAGTGTACGACGCGGTTCCGAGGGTGAGGGACTGGCCGGCCTGCCCTCCCCGGGCGAGCAGGTCCGCGGCGCGCGAGGCCAGCGCCGCGGCATCCTCCGGCGCGAGTCCGCCCTGAGGGTGCTCGTGGACGAGCACGCCCGCGGCGTCGAACATGCCCACCCAGCGCTCGAGGCGCCGGGCGAGCTCGGCCAGGGTCGCGAAGAGTCCGCGGGGTCTCAGCGCCGCGATCGCGAGCGCGCGCTGGGCGTCCAGCGCCCAGGTCCGGCGTGCGTACGCCTGCGCGGCGATCGCCTCGGAGTGCGCGCGCGCGACGGCGATGAACGGCGTCTCGTACGGAACCTCGAACAGAGGCATGCCGGCCGCCTCGCAGGCCTCGATCAGCTCCGGCGGGACGCCGGTGCGGTGGACCTCGCTGCCGAAGCCGAGCCCCACGACACCGCGCTCCTGCAGCCGGCCGACGTAGGCGGCCGCGCCGGCGGCATCGCCGTCGGCGAACTGCGTCCCTGTGGTCAGGAGAGCGAGCTCGTCCGCGAGGAAAGGGGTCGGGTCGGCGAGATCGGAGGAGTGCACCCAGCGCAGCGGCCGATCCAGCGCGCCGTCGCGCAGTCGTCGCTCCTCGGACACCAGCCGCAGTCGGAGATCCGGGCGTCGCAGCAGCGCCCGAAGCGTCGGTTCCTCCACGACCTCTCCTTCTCCGATGTACGAGACGGCGAATCCTCGAGACAGATTGTACAGAGCGGCGAGTGCATCGGCATCCGGCCGCGGCCTACGCTCGCGGCATGGCCCTTCTCGACTCCGCGACCGACACCCTTCCGCTCGGCGGCCCCGAACTCCCACAGGAGCGCCGCCTCGTCACCGACCTCCCCGGCCCGCGCTCGGCCGACCTCCTCGCGCGCAAGGCGGATGCCGTGCCCGCCGGTGTCGGCCACACCATCCCGATCGCGGCGGTGGCCGCGGGTGGAGGAGTCGTCGTCGACGCGGACGGCAACTCGCTCATCGACCTCGGATCCGGCATCGCCGTGACCACCGTCGGCAACGCGCACCCGAAGGTGGCGGCGGCCGTCGCCGCGCAGGCCGCGCAGTTCACGCACACCTGCTTCATGATCTCGCCGTACGAGTCGTACGTCGCCGTCGCCGAGGCACTGAACCGACTGACCCCCGGCGACTTCGCGAAGAAGAGCGCGCTGTTCAACTCCGGCGCGGAAGCGGTCGAGAACGCGATCAAGATCGCCCGCAAGCACACCGGCCGCCCGGCCGTCGCGGCCTTCGATCACGGCTACCACGGCCGCACGAACCTCACCATGGCGCTCACCGCCAAGGCGATGCCGTACAAGAGCGGGTTCGGCCCGTTCGCCCCCGAGGTGTACCGCGCCTCGACGTCCTACCCGTTCCGCGACGGGCTGTCGGGAGAGGACGCGGCGGCCCGCGCGATCAGCCAGCTCGAGAAGCAGATCGGCGCCGACAACCTCGCCGCCGTCATCATCGAGCCGATTCAGGGCGAGGGCGGATTCATCGTCCCCGCCGACGGCTTCCTGCCCGCGATCGTCGACTGGTGCCGCGCCAACGGCGTGGTCTTCATCGCCGACGAGGTGCAGACGGGCTTCGCCCGCACCGGAGCCATGTTCGCCAGCGAGATCTTCGGCATCGAGCCCGACCTGATCACGACGGCAAAGGGCATCGCGGGCGGACTCCCGCTCGCGGCGGTCACCGGCAGAGCCGAGATCATGGACGCCTCGCACTCCGGCGGTCTCGGCGGCACCTACGGCGGCAACCCCATCGCGTGCGCTGCGGCCCTCGCCGCGCTCGACGTCTTCGAGAACGACGGCGTCATCGAGCGCGCCCGCGAGATCGGGGACGTGCTGAAGACGCGGCTCACCGCGATCCAGCAGGGCGACGCCCGCGTCGGCGACGTCCGCGGACACGGCGCGATGGTCGCCGCCGAGTTCGTCGACCCCGAGACGAAGGCTCCGGATGCCGCGCTCACCGCGGCCGTGGCCAAGGCCGCGATCGCACAGGGCATCATCGTCCTCACCTGCGGCACCTACGGCAACGTGATCCGCTTCCTCCCGCCGCTCTCGATCGGGGACGACCTGCTGAACGAGGGCCTCGACATCATCGCCGAGGCGCTGGCGGCGGCCTAGAACGTCCGGTCGCGGCTCGGATCGGGGGATTTCGGGCCGCGACCGGCACACTCCAGCGGCGCCGGGGCCGCCCGGCATCCGCGCTGACGCGAACACAACGAAGGAGCTGCACATGGCCGACATCTCACGCGACGTCGTCGTCATCGGCGCCGGAGCCGCCGGGCTCACGGCGGCCAACGATCTGCGCAAGGCCGGACTGTCGGTCGCGGTGCTCGAGGCGCGGGACCGCGTCGGCGGGCGCCTGTGGACGGACGTGATCGACACGGCGATGCTCGAGATCGGCGGTCAATGGGTCTCGCCCGACCAGGACGCGCTGATCGAGACCATCGCCGAGCTGGGGCTCACGACCTTCAGCCGCTACCGCGAGGGCGACAGCGTGTACGTCGGCCCCGACGGCGTCGCGCGACGGTTCACCGGCGAGATGTTCCCGGTGGCCCCCGAGACCGAGCGGGTGATCGCCGAGATCACCGAGCGCCTGGACGCCATGGTGGCGGAGATCGACCCGGATCGTCCGTGGGAGCACCCGAAGGCGCAGGAATGGGACGAGATCTCCTGGGACGCCTGGCTGCGCGCGCAGACCGAAGACGACGAGGCCGTCCGCAATCTCGCGTTCGCGACCGGTTCGGCCATGCTCACCAAGCCCACGCACGCGTTCTCGCTGCTGCAGTCGCTGCTCATGGCGGCGTCGGCCGGTTCGTACTCGAACCTCGTGGACGCCGACTTCATCCTCGACAAGCGGGTCGTCGGAGGCCTTCAGCAGGTCCCGCTTCTGCTCGCCGAACGGCTCGGCGACGACGTGCTGCTGAACCAGCCGGTCCGCCGGCTGGAGTGGAACGACGGCTCCGTGGTCGCCGAGACCGACGAGCACACGGTCCGCGCGCGCTTCGCGATCCTCGCTCACGCGCCGATCCTCTACAACCGCATCTCGTTCGTCCCGCCGCTGCCGCGCCGGCAGCATCAGCTGCACCAGCACCTCTCGATGGGGTTCGTGATCAAAGTGCACGCCGTGTACGACCGGCCGTTCTGGCGCGAGCAGGGCCTGTCGGGGACCGCGTTCAGTCCGTACGAGCTGTCGCACGAGGCCTACGACAACACCAACCACGGAGACGAGCGGGGGACCCTCGTCGGCTTCGTCAGCGATCGGAACGCGGACGACCTCTTCACGCTGAGCGCCGAGGAGCGCCGCGAGCGCATCCTCGAGTCCCTGTCGCACTACTACGGCCCGGAGGCGAAGAACCCGGTCGTGTACTACGAGAGCGATTGGGGCAGCGAGGAGTGGACCCGCGGCGCCTACGCCGCGAGCTTCGACCTCGGCGGGC
This sequence comes from Microbacterium cucumeris, assembly GCF_058349845.2. Classification (NCBI taxonomy): domain Bacteria; kingdom Bacillati; phylum Actinomycetota; class Actinomycetes; order Micrococcales; family Microbacteriaceae; genus Microbacterium; species Microbacterium cucumeris. Next base: position 21,354 of record NZ_JBYRIZ020000006.1, on the reverse strand, counting down.
TGCATCGCTACGGACCCGACCTGCGCACCCCGGTCGGCCCGATCCACTTCGCGTGCAGCGACATGGCCGGCGCCGGATACCAGCACGTGGACGGCGCGATCCGCATGGGACGCCTCGTCGCGTCGGCGATCGTCTCCGCGAGCCGCGAGTCCGGCGCCGTTCTCGAGAGCGCGAGCTGATGGCCGGCGCCATCGTCGTCGGCTACACGGCGACGGATGCCGGGGCGGACGCCGCGGCACTGGGCGCGCGCCTCGCGCGCAGTCTCGGAGCGCGGCTCCACCTCGTGATCGTGCTCCCCACCGAGGGGACGCGCAGCCCCATCGTCGCGCCGGAGCGGGCCTACGCCGAGCACATCAGGGCGCAGGCGCGGCAGTGGCTGTCGGATGCGATCGGCACGCTGCCGCCCGAGCTCACCCGCACCGGCCATGTGCGCTTCGCCGAGTCGTTCGCCGAGGGGCTGATCGCGGCGGGTGAGGAGTTCGGCGCACGCCTGATCGTCGTCGGAGCCGCCGGCGGCGGCCTGTTCGGACGGCATCGGCTCGGCAGCGTCGCCTCCGAGCTGCTGCACTCCTCGACGATCCCCGTCGCTCTAGCGCCGGCGGGCATCGCCCGCGAGGACGATCACGCGCTCCCGCGGGTGACGGCGGCGATCGGCATCCGACCCGGTGCGGACGCTCTGCTCGACGAGGCGACCACCGTCGCCAGCGTCGCCGGAGTCCCGCTTCGCCTGGTGTCGCTGATGCCGCTCGACGTCCCTCCCGGGCTGGACACCGCGGCGATCGGCATCGTGACGGACGACTACGCGCAGTCGGTGCTGGAGAAGGCGCGGGCCGCGGTGGACGAGCGCATCGCCACGGAGGTCGAGCAGGCCGGCGGCGACAGCGTCGAGGACGCCGTCGCGCATCTGTCCTGGCTCCCCGGCGAGGTCATCCTCGTCGGCTCCTCGCGTCTGGCGCAGCCGAGACGCCTCTTCCTGGGCTCCACGGCGGCGAAGATGCTGCACGAGCTGCCCGTCCCCATGATCGTCGTCCCGCGCACCCGCGCCGAAGCAGGAGACCGCTGATGAGCAGCACCAATCGGGCGACGGAGCCCGTCTCCGCCGTCACGACCGGCATCTCGCAGAAGGGCCTGAGCGCCGGCGCGGTCGGAGTGCTCGGCGCCGTCGTGATCGGCGTCTCCACGATCGCCCCGGCCTACACGCTGACCGCATCGCTCGGCCCGACAGTGGCGGAGGTCGGCACGCAGGTGCCGGCGATCATCCTCGTCGGATTCATCCCGATGCTGCTGACGGCGTTCGGCTATCGCGAACTGAACAGGGTGATGCCGGACTCGGGGACCTCGTTCACGTGGGGCGTGCGCGCCTTCGGCCCCTGGATCGGCTGGATGACCGGCTGGGGTCTGGTCGCCGCGACCGTGATCGTGCTGTCGAACCTCGCCGGCATCGCCGTGGAGTTCCTGTTCCTGCTGATCTCGCAGATCACAGGCAACCCGGCCATCGCGGACCTCGCCTTCAACCCGTTCATCAACGTGGCCGTGTGCCTGCTGTTCATGCTCGGCGCGACGCTCGTCTCGTACCGGGACATGCAGACCACCCAGAAGTTCCAGTACGTCCTGGTCGGGTTCCAGGTGGTCGTGCTCGTGGTGTTCGCGGTCGTCGCGATCGTCAGGTCCGTGCAGGGCGAGGCGCCCGACCCGACGGCGTTCTCCTGGTCGTGGTTCAACCCGTTCGAGGTGTCGTCGTTCAGCGCGTTCGCCGCCGGCCTGTCGCTGTCGATCTTCATCTTCTGGGGCTGGGACGTGGTGCTCACGATGAACGAGGAGACCAAGGACCCGGAGAAGACTCCCGGTCGCGCGGCCATGGTCACGGTCGTGATCGTCGTGAGCCTGTACCTGCTGCTGTCGATCGGGTTGATGATGTTCGCGGGCGTCGGCACGGGCGCGCTGGGGCTCGCGAACGAGGACATCTCCGCGAACGTGTTCTTCGCCCTGTCCGATCCTGTGCTCGGCCCCCTCGCGTTCCTCGTGTCGCTCGCGGTGCTGTCGAGCTCGGCGGCCTCGCTGCAGTCGACCGCCGTGGGCCCGGCCAGGACGCTGCTCGCCATGGGGTACTACGGCGCGCTGCCGAAGACCTTCGCGCGGGTGAGTCCGCGCTTCTTCACGCCCGGTTTCGCCACGATCGTGTCGGCGGTCGTCGCGAGCGTGTTCTACGCGGTCATGCGGCTCGTGAGCGAGAACGTGCTCACTGACACGATCCTGTCGCTCGGGATGATGATCTGCTTCTACTACGGCCTCACCGCGTTCGCGTGCGTGTGGTACTTCCGTCGGCAGTGGTTCGACTCGGCGCGCAGCTTCTTCTTCACCTTCCTGTTCCCGCTGGTGGGCGGCGCGATCCTCGCGGTGCTGTTCGTGACGACCCTCATCGACTCCATGGACCCCGGCTACGGCTCGGGCTCCAGCATCGGCGGGGTCGGGCTGGTGTTCATCCTCGGCGTCGGCATCATCGTGGTCGGGATCGCGATCATGATCTGGCAGTCGATCCGGCGCCCGGCCTTCTTCCGCGGAGAGACACTGGGCATGGACGCCCCGCCGAGCATCCGGCGCCGCTGAGCAGAAACCCGAGAGAGACGAAAGAGAGACGACGATGACATCCGCACTCGCCCCCGACGAGCAGGCGCTGCTGGACAGCGTCCCGACCGGCCTGTACATCGGCGGGATCTGGCAGGACGCCTCCGGCGGCCGCACCTTCGAGGTGCACGACCCGGCGACGAACGCCGTGATCCGCACCATCGCGGATGCGACGCCGGAGGACGGCATCCGTGCCCTGGATGCCGCCGTGGCCGCCCAGGAGGAGTGGGCGGCGACCGCCCCGCGCACGCGCAGCGACATCCTGCGCCGGGCGTTCGACCTGGTGCAGGCGCACAAGGAGGACCTGGCGCTGCTGATGACCCTCGAGATGGGCAAGCCCCTGGCCGAGGCGCGCGGGGAGGTGGTGTACGGCGGCGAGTTCCTGCGCTGGTTCAGCGAGGAGGCCGTGCGCATCTCCGGTCGCTACGGCGCCAACCCCGAAGGCACGGGGCGCATGATCGTGTCGCAGCGTCCCGTGGGGCCCTCGTTCTTCGTGACGCCGTGGAACTTCCCGTTCGCGATGGCGACGCGCAAGATCGCCCCCGCGCTCGCCGCGGGGTGCACGGTGGTCATCAAGCCCCCGGCCCTCACCCCGCTCACGACGATCTACTTCACCAGGCTGCTCGAAGAGGCCGGGCTTCCCGCCGGCGTCGTCAACGTCGTGCAGACCTCGTCCTCGTCGAAGCTGTCCGCGCCGATCATCGCCGACCCGCGACTGCGCAAGCTGTCGTTCACCGGATCCACCGAGGTCGGACGCAAACTCATCGCGCAGGCGGCCGAGGGCGTGCTCCGGGTCTCGATGGAGCTCGGCGGCAACGCTCCCTTCGTGGTGTTCGAGGACGCCGATCTCGACAAGGCCGTGGACGGAGCGATGGCGGCGAAGTTCCGCAACATCGGGCAGGCCTGCACAGCGGCGAACCGCTTCATCGTGCACTCCGCCGTGGCCGAGGAGTTCGCCGACCGGGTCGCCGAACGGGTCAGGACGATGAAGATCGGACGCGGCACTGAGGAGGGCGTCGCCATCGGCCCGCTCATCGACGAGGACGCCGTCGCGAAGGCATCCGAGCTCGTCGGCGACGCGGTCTCGCGCGGCGCTCGCGTGCTCGCGGGCGGCAACGCGATCGACGGCGTCGGGACGTTCTTCGAGCCGACGGTGATCACCGAGGTCGCGGCAGGAAGCGACATCCTCCGCGAGGAGATCTTCGGTCCGGTCCTCGCCATCGCGACGTTCGACACGGAGGAGGAGGCCGTCCGCCTCGCCAACGACACCGAGTACGGTCTCGTCTCCTACGTGTTCACCGAGGATCTCGCTCGCGGGCACCGGATGATCGATGCGCTCGAGACCGGCATGATGGGCCTGAACGTCGGCGTGGTCTCGAACGCGGCCGCCCCGTTCGGAGGCGTGAAGCAGTCGGGCGTCGGTCGCGAGGGCGGCGCCGAGGGCATCCACGAATATCTGTCCACGAAGTACACCCTGATCCCGAACTGAGACAGCGAGAGGACGCCAGAGATGACCGAGTACGCCGTCGTCAACCCCGCCACGGGGCAGACCATCGCCGAGTACGACACGTTCACGGACGCCCAGATCGAGGATGCCGTGGTGCGCGCCTCCTCGGCGGCCCGCACCTGGGGCCGGACCCCACCGGCCGAGCGGGCGGGGGTCATCCGCCGCATCGCCGAGCTGCACCGCGAGCGTCGCGACGAGTTCGCGGCGATCATCGTGCGCGAGATGGGCAAGCCCATCGCGGCCGCCGTCGGCGAGGTGGACTTCGCCGCCGACATCGTGGAGTTCTACGCCGACAACATCGACCGGATCACGTCTGACCAGCCCCTGGACATCCTGGGGGAGGGCACCGCCGTGGTGCGCCGCGCGCCGCTCGGCGCGCTCCTGGGCATCATGCCCTGGAACTTCCCCGCCTACCAGGTCGCCCGCTTCGCCGCGCCGAACCTCGCGATCGGCAACACGATCATCCTCAAGCATGCGCCGCAGTGCCCGGAGTCCGCGGCGTTCCTCGAGCGGATCTACTCCGACGCCGGTCTTCCCGACGGAGGGTACGTCAACGTCTACGCCACGAACGATCAGGCCGCCGCGATCATTGCCGACTCACGGATCCAGGGCGTCTCGATCACCGGTTCGGAGCGCGCGGGCGCGGCGGTCGCGGAGGTCGCCGGACGCAACCTGAAGAAGGTCGCGTTGGAGCTCGGTGGATCGGATCCGTTCATCGTCCTCTCCGCGGACGACCTGGATGCCGTCGTGCAGGCCGCCGTCGACGCGCGCATCGACAACAACGGCCAGTCCTGCAACGGGGCGAAGCGGTTCATCGTCGTCGACGGGCTCTACGACGAGTTCGCGCTGAAGTTCACGCAGAAGCTGGCGGCGATCGAGGCCGAGGACCCGACACACGAGGACACCGTCCTCGGTCCGCTGTCCTCGCTCGCGGCCGCTGAGCGGCTGCAGCAGCAGGTGGACACGGCCGTCGCACAGGGAGCGACGCTGCTCACCGGCGGCACCAGGGACGGGGCGTTCTTCGCGCCGACGCTGCTCGCGGACGTCACGCCCGACATGGACGTGTATCGCGAGGAGCTGTTCGGCCCCGCAGCGGTCGTGTACCGCGTGGCGGACGAGGACGCGGCCGTCGCACTGGCGAACGACACCTCGTTCGGGCTCGGCTCCTACGTGTTCACCACGGATGCCGCGCAGGCCGAACGGGTCGCGGACGCGATCGAGGCCGGCATGGTCTACGTGAATCTCGTCCTTGCCGACAGCCCGGAGCTTCCCTTCGGCGGGGTCAAGCGCAGCGGGACCTCGCGCGAGCTGGGGCTGCTGGCCGCGGACGAGTTCGTGAACAAGAAGCTCGTGCGCATCGCCTGACACTCGGGGAGGGCCGGCCCGCCCCCCCGCGCGGCCCGGCCCTCCTTCGCTCGTCGAGCAGCTCCCCCTTCGCTCGCTCGTTGAGCGAGCGCAGCGAGTCGAAACGCCGTTTCGCGAATGGGCCTCAGCAGTCAGCCCGTTTCGACTCGGTCGGCTCCGCCGTCCTCGCTCAACGAGCGGAGGGGGAAGTCGGCTCCGCCGTCCTCGCTCGCACACCCCTCGCTCGTTGAGCGAGCGCAGCGAGTCGAAACGCCGCTGCCGCGTCCCCCGACACCGCCGCGCTAGCGTTGATCCATGCCCGCATCCCGGATCGAGCCGTCTCATGAAGTCTGAGCGCGTCACCCGCACCCAGGCGGTGGTCGACGGCCTGCTCGACGAGATCATCGCCGGACGCCTCGTCGCCGGTGAACCCCTCCCGCCGGAGGGGGAGCTCGCGGACGGCCTGGGCGTCTCACGGCTGACCCTGCGCGAGGGCGTGCGCCTGCTGCAGGCGCAGGGAGTGATCGTCCCGGTCCCCGGGAGCAGGCACCGGATCGCCCCGGTGGACGAATGGACGGGCCTGGAAGCGGTCGTCCGGTACTCCCGCAGCGGGGGAGCGCGCCGGCGGGCGGCGCTGGACCTGCTCGACATGCGCGTGATGTTCGAGACCGGGGCCGCCGAGCTGGCGGCGCCGCGGTGCACGGACGAGCATCTGCGCGCTCTCAAGGAGACACTGGAGCGGATGCACGCGGCGCATGCCAACGGCGACGTCCCCGGGTTCGTGGAGGCCGACCTCGCCTTCCACGACGTGATCTTCCAGGCTGCGGACAACCGCATCCTGGTCGCCTCGGTGCGCCCTCTGACCGCTCTGCTCCAGGAATCCCGCAGCGAGACGAGCGCGGTCTTCGAGATCCGGGAGCACGCTCTCGCCGAGCACGCCGCTGTGCTGGCGGCGATGCGCACGCGCTCGGCCGAGGGAGCGCGCGAGGCCATGGCCAGCCATATGCGTCAGACCCGCGCCGACCTGCTCCACTACGTCCAGGGCGCCTGACCTCCGCTCCCCGATCTCCTGCGCAGGACGCGAGACTTCCCTTGCAGAGCGAGACCGACGTCTCCACGCCAAGTCTCGCTCCGCAGGCCAAGTCTCGCGGCTCAGGCAGGGGTGGGGCGTCGGGTTTGCGGCAGTGGCGGGGGAGGCGTAAGGTCGTTATCTGATATCGGATAACACCCTCGAACGAAGGAGTTCCTGTGCACGTCGACGCCCTGCTCGCGCCGCTGCCGGCCCCCGTGGAGATCGACGCCGAGACCGTGGCGCGCGCCCGCGATGCGCGAGACGTCCTCGTCGTGCTGGACGACGATCCGACCGGGACGCAGTCCGTCGCCCATCTCCCGGTCCTCACGCGCTGGGAGCGCGACGACCTCGACGGCGCCTTCGCGACGGGAGCCGCCGCCGTCTACATCCTGACCAACACCCGTTCCCTCGACGAGGAGACCGCCGCACGCCGAAACCGCGAGATCGTCGCGGTCGCGCTCGCCGCCGCAGAGGCCGCGGGGCGACGGGTGACCTTCGTGTCGCGCAGCGATTCGACCCTGCGCGGGCACTTCCCCCTCGAGACCGATGTCCTCGCTGCCGAGATCGCCGCCCACGGCGGCATGGTGCCGGAGCTGACGCTTCTCGTCCCGGCGTTCCCCGAGGCGGGGCGCATCACGGTCGACTCGGTGCACTACTGGGTCACCGACGGCGAGGCGACGCCGGTGGGCGAGACGGCCTTCGCCCAGGACGCCACGTTCGGATTCGCCTCCTCCGATCTGCGCGAATGGGTCGCCGAGAAGACGGGAGGGCGCATCCCCGCGGATGCCGTCGCCGCTCTCACGATCGACATCATCCGCTCCGGCGTCGACGCCGTCACCGCCTTCCTGCGGGAACTGCCCGCCGGCACGATCGTCGCCGTCGACGTGGTCGACGAGTCGGACATGCGCGTCGTAGCGCTCGCGCTGAACGGTCTGAAGGAGCGCGGAGCACTGCTGCGGGTCGGGCCTCCCTACGTCCGCGCCCACATCGGCCAGGAGATCGCCCAGCCGGTCCGCGCCGAGGACATCCCGTTCGCGCACCACCGCGGCGGCCTGGTCGTCGTCGGCAGTCACGTGCCCCTCACCACGCAGCAGCTCGATGCGCTGCGTCTCGCCCGGCCGGGCACCGCCACGATCGAGCTCGACGTCCCCAGCCTCATCGACGACCGGCGCGAAGCGCACCTGGAGGCGCAGTCCCGTGCCGTGGCGGCGGCGCTCGATTCCGGGACCGTCATCGTCCACACGACGCGCGAACTGGTCACCGGAGCCACCGGGGACGCCAGCCTCGAGATCGCGCGCCAGGTGTCCGGCGGCGTCGTGGAGCTCGTCCGCCGTGTCCTCGAGATCGCGCCGCCGCGCTTCGTGATCGCGAAGGGCGGCATCACCTCCAGCGACGTCGCCAGCGAAGCGCTCCGGATCCGCCGCGCCACGGTGCTGGGACCCATGCTCCCCGGCATCGTGTCGCTCTGGCAGCCGGAGACCGGCCCTGCCGTCGGCATCCCCTACGTCGTCTTCGCCGGCAACGTCGGCGTCGCGGATTCGCTCGCCCGCGTCGTCGCGACGCTGGCCGACACCCACTGACCTCCGGAAAGGAACGAGATGACCACCACCGTCGCCGTCATCGGGCTCGGCGCCATGGGGCTTCCCATGGCGACCCGGCTCACCGAACGCTTCACCGTGCGCGGATTCGACATCGCCCCCGAGCGCGTCGCGCTCGCAGCCGATCAGGGCGTGACGCCCGCGGGCTCCGCCTCCGAGGCGGTCGCGGACGCCGAGGCCGTGCTCGTGGCCGTCCGCACCGGCGCGCAACTCGACGCCCTGCTCTTCGGAGAGGACGGCCTCGCTCCGCACCTCGCGGCGGGCTCCGTCGTCATCCTCACGAGCACCGTGGGCACCGACGGCATCGCCGACATCGCCGCACGCCTCGCCGAGCGCGGCGCCCACCTCGTGGACGCTCCGCTCTCGGGTGGCCCCGTGCGGGCCGGAGAGGGCGACCTCCTCATCGTCGTCGGCGCGACCCCGGACGCCCTCGGCATCGCCCGTCCGATCCTGGACCAGCTGGCATCCACGCTGTCGGTCGTGGGGGAGCGGCCCGGCGACGGGCAGGCGCTCAAGACCGTGAACCAGCTGCTGTGCGGCGTGCACATCGCGGCGGCCGGCGAAGCGCTCGCCCTCGCGGACGCGCTGGGGCTGGACCGCGAGAAGACGCTCGAGGCGCTCACCGCCGGCGCGGCGAACTCGTTCATGCTCGGCAACCGGGGTCCTCGGGCGCTGCAGGCCTACGACGAGGAGGGGGCCGAGGTGCTAAGCCGTCTGGACATCTTCGTCAAGGACCTCGGCATCGTCGGCGACGCGGCCCGGCGCGCTCACCTGTCCACTCCCGTGGCCGCCGCGGCCGAGCAGCTGTTCCTGCTCGGCGAGGCACAGGGCCTCGGCGCCCTCGACGACTCCGCGGTCATCCGCGTGATCGCCCCCGAACGACTGTCCTGACCCTGAAAACCGACTCGGTGCACGCGCACCGGAAAGAAGAGACCCGATGACGCTCCCTCTTCCCGCCCTGATCGCGATCGGGGTGGCGGGCCTTGCCCTGCTGCTCCTGCTGATCATCCGCTTCAAGATGCAGGCGTTCTACGCCCTGATCCTCGTCTCCATCGTCGTCGGCCTCGCCGCCGGTCTGCCGATGACGACGGTCCCCGCGACTGAGACGAGTCCGGAACAGCTCGGCATCATCCAGGCGATCATCGCCGGGGTCGGCGGAACGCTCGGCTCGGTCGCCGTGCTCGTCGCGCTCGGATCGATGCTCGGCAAGATCATCGAGCTGTCCGGCGGAGCCGAATCGCTCGCCGGCAAGTTCACGTCCTGGCTCGGGCCCAAGCGCGTCGGCATCGCCCTCGTCGCGGCCGCCGGCATCCTTGCGATCCCGGTGTTCTTCGACGCCGGATTCATCATCCTCGTCCCGATCATCTTCGCCTTCTCGAAGATCGCCGGGCTCAATCCGATCAAGTTCGGACTGCCCGTGGCCGGCATCATGCTGGCCGTGCACGTCGCCGTCCCGCCCCACCCCGGCATCGTCGGCGGCGCGACGATCCTCGGCGCCGACATCGGCTGGGTGCTGATCTTCGCCCTGATCATCTCGATCCCGCTGGCCGTGCTGTCCTATCTCGTGTCGAAGTTCCTCAACCGTCGCGAGTTCGCGATGATCGAGGCCACCAAGGAGATGTTCGAGGCCTTCGGGTCCGAGCAGGCGTCCCCGAACGCCGGACTGCGCGAGGGCGAGAAGGCCCCGAGCGCGTACACGGTGCTGTCGATCATCCTGCTGCCGCTCGTTCTCATCATGCTCGGCACCGCCGTCGCGCCGTCCTTCGACGAGGGCACGTTCTGGCACGGCTTCCTGTCGATGATCGGGCAGCCGATCTTCGCGCTAATGGTGGCGATCGCCTTCGCGATGTTCCTGCTCGGCGTGCGCCGCGGCTGGTCGGGCGCCAAGCTGGGCGAGGTCATGGAGTCGGCGCTCCCGAGCGCCGCCGTGATCATCCTCATCACCGGTGCGGGAGGCGCGTTCGGTCGCATCCTCACCGAGACCGGGATCGGCGGAGCCGTGGCCGAGGTGCTCGCGGACACCGGGATGCCGCTGCTGCTGGCCGCGTTCCTCATCTCGCTCATCATGCGCGCGGCGCAGGGCTCGGCGACGGTGGCCATCACGACCACGGCGGGCCTGCTGCTGCCCACCGTCGCCGTCCTCGGACTCGACGCCGTCCACATCGCGCTCGTGGCGGTCGCCATCGGCTACGGGGCGCTGGGGCTCAGCCATGTCAACGACTCCGGCTTCTGGGTGGTCACGCGCTACCTCGGGCTGTCGGTCAAGGACGGCCTTCGCACCTGGACGCCCCTGACGACCGTGCTGGGTGCGGCTGGCTTCCTCCTCACCTGGCTGCTCTACGCGGTCATCCCGATGGGCTGACCTGCGCGAGGACAGAGGTCCCGGCATCCGCACCAGGATGCCGGGACCTCTGTCCTTCCGCCGTGCGCTCCCGCTAGCATCGGGGCAACCGGTCTCCGGGGCCGAGGACGGGAGGGACGTCATGCCGACCGCGGAATACGCCTTCGTCAGCGTGCCGCTCGTGCGCCGTCGCGACGGCTGGGACTTCGCCTTCGACTACCGGAGCGTCATCGGCGAACGCGCCGCGGAGGGGTGGGAGTTCGTGCAGCTGATCCCGCTCGCCGAGCACACCGAACCGCGATGCGATCTCGTCTTCGTGCGAAAGGACCACCCGCAATGAGGCATCCCCTGCGCCTGCTCCAGGCCTTCGTCGTGTTCATCGCCGGACTCTTCGGCCTGTTCGTGTTCGCCGGCAACCTGATGGACTACGACTCCAACTACCAGTTCGTCGTCCACGTGCTCTCCATGGACACCACGTTCGAAGGCAACGCCCTCATGTGGCGGGCCATCGACAACCCCGTGATCCACACCATCGCGTACATCGGCATCATCGCCGCCGAAGGCGTGTTCGCGTTCCTCGCGCTCTACGGCGGTGTCCTGCTGTTCCTGCGCCGCGGTGCGGACGTCCTCGCCTACGACAAGGCGCGGTTCTGGGGCTACGCCGCGTTCGCGCTCGGCTTCGCGATCTGGTTCATCGGCTTCGTCGTCATCGGCTCGGAATGGTTCGCGATGTGGCAGTCCAGCACGTGGAACGGCAAGGAGACCGCCATGGGCATCGTCACGGTGTGGACCGGGTTCGCCGTCCTCCTGGCACTGAACGAGCCGGCCGCCGTGAGCGCCGGAACCCGGGAGCCGGCTGACCGATCTGCCGCCGAGCGCGTCTGAGGCATCCGGCCTCATCGTGACGCAGGCGGCGTAGGGTCGGACCATGGCCACTGTCGCTGAGAACATCGTCACGAACCTGCGCGCCAACGGGATCGACCGGGTCTACGGCATCCCCGGCGACTCCCTGAACGGCTTCACCGACGCCCTCCGCAAGGACGGGACCATCCGCTGGGTGCACGTCCGCCATGAGGAGGCCGCGGCGTTCGCCGCCGCAGCGGATGCCGCGACCACCGGAGAGCTCGCGGTCGTCGCTGGGTCGTGCGGACCGGGGAACCTGCACCTCATCAATGGGCTGTACGACGCGAACCGGTCCCGGGTGCCCGTGCTGGCGATCGCCGCGCACATTCCGACGACCGAGATCGGAACCGGGTACTTCCAGGAGACGCACCCGCAGGAGCTGTTCCGCGAATGCAGCGTCTACGTCGAGTACGTCTCGGACGCACGGCAGATGCCCCGGCTGCTCGAGATCGCCATGCGCTCCGCGATCGAGCAGCGCGGCGTCGCGGTGCTGGTGATCCCCGGGGACGTCGCGCTGGCCGACATCGGCGACGACCGGGCCACCGTCATCGAACGCGCCCGGCCGGTCGTCGTACCCGGCGCCGAGGAGCTCGAGCGTGCGGCGACGCTGCTGAATGCCGCCAGGAAGGTCACGATCCTCGCGGGAGCGGGGGTCGAGGGAGCGCACGACGACGTCATCGCGCTGGCCGACCGTCTCGGCGCGCCGATCGTCCACGCCCTGCGCGGCAAGGAGTTCATCGAGTACGACAACCCGTTCGACGTGGGCATGACGGGCCTGCTCGGCTTCGCCTCCGGTTACCGCGCGATGGAGGCTGCCGACGCCCTGCTGGTCCTCGGCAGCGACTTCCCGTACGAGCAGTTCTATCCGGAGGGCGCGACCACGATCCAGGTCGACATCCGGGGAGCGCAGCTGGGCAAGAGGCATCCGCTCGACCTCGGCCTCGTCGGGGACGTGCGCGCCACCGCGCAGGCACTGCTGCTGCGTCTGGCGGAGAACACCGACCGCTCGCATCTCGAGGACGCCACGACGCATTACCGCAAGACGCGCAAGAAGCTCGACGAGCTGGCGGTGCCGTCCCGTGGCCGGGCTCCGATCCATCCGCAGTACCTCGCGAGACTGCTCGACGAGCAGGCCGACGACGATGCGATCTTCACGGCGGACGTCGGGTCTCCCACAGTCTGGGCCGCCCGCTATCTCACCATGACCGAGCACCGGCGCCTGATCGGATCGTTCAACCACGGCTCGATGGCCAACGCGCTGCTGCACGGCATCGGCGCGCAGGTCGCGCACCCCGACCGTCAGGTCGTCGCGCTGGCCGGCGACGGCGGACTGGCGATGATGCTCGGCGAGCTGATCACCCTCACCCAGAACCGCTTGCCCGTGAAGACGATCGTGGTGAACAACTCGTCGTTGAACTTCGTGGAGCTGGAGATGAAGGCGGCCGGCTTCGTCACCTACGGCACGGACCTGGAGAATCCGGACTTCGCTGCCGTCGCGAACGCCCTGGGCATCTTCGCGCGCCGGGTCGAGCGGAGCGAGGATCTCCCGGATGCCGTGCGGGAGGTCCTCGCCCACGACGGTCCCGCACTGCTCGACGTCGTCACGGAACGCCAGGAGCTCTCCATGCCGCCGGCGATCGAGGCGTCGCAGGTGAAGGGCTTCGCGCTCTACGCCATCCGCACGGTCCTCTCGGGGCGCGGCGACGAGCTGCTCGATCTCGCCAGGGCGAACTGGCGTCAGCTCTTCTGAGGTCGGCGGGCGGTCGCTCAGGCCTCGGCGACGGCCCGCGCCTCGGCGGCTTCGGCGGTGCGTCCGAGGCCTTCGAGCACGTCGCCGAGCTCGAGCGCGGCGACCTGCCGCAGCGGCGGGATCTCCGCGGCGTGCTCGAGGACGGTGCGATAGATCGCCACCGCGTCCTCACCGCGCTCGTTCCCCGCCAGCACGCGGGCGGCGAACAGCTCGGAGCCGCCGGCCGCTCCCGCATCGCCGACACCGAGGAAGCCGTCGGCAGCGGTGAGCGCGGCGGCCACCGCCTCGTCGACGCGTCCGAGGGATGCGAAGGCGCGCGCCCGCGAGTCCGTGACGTCGGCGAGCAGCCAGCCCGCCTCGTGCTCGGTCGCGAGGGAGGCCACCTCGTCGAACAGGCCGAAGGCCCGTTCGTCCTGCTCGGAGGCATAGGCCTGCGCGAGATTGTGGAGCACCTCCGACAGGGCCCCGACGGCGTCAGGGGACCGACGGACGATCTCGGCCGCCTGCTCGAGGGACTCGATCGCGTCGTCGTGCTCATCGAAGCGGGCGAGGATCTTGGCGCGCTCGGTGAGCGACATCGCCTGGTCCGGTCCTTCTCCCGCGGCGCCGTACAGCTCCGCGGCGTAACCGAAGGCGCCGACTGCCTGACCGTACTCGCCCGAGGCGGTGAATGCGCGGGCGAGCATCGCGACGGTCATCGCGCGGGAGCCTTCGGGGACCTCGGCCTCCTCCTCGCGTCGCAGTACGTCGCCGAACAGCTCCGCCGCCTCCGCGGCATCCCCGGCCGACAGCATGGCGCGCGCGAGGCGGAAGTCGATGCCGGAGAGGTCGCCGCCGTCCTGCTGGACGAGGTGAGAGGCCGTGCGGTAGCGGCTCACGGCCTGGTCCGCCTCGTCGGCGTCCTCCCAGAGCGCCCCGGCGAGCATGTGCGCGGCGGCGAGGCTGCCGCTCGCCCCGATCGAGGCGAGGATGCGGCAGGTCTCGTCGGCGTCGGCGGCCCCCGGCGCGAACTCGCCCTGTCCTCCGCGGATGCGCGCGCGGATCTCCAGCGCTCGCGCACGGTGCCCGTCGCCGAGGAACTCCTCGGCGAGCAGTCGGTCCAGGTGGCCGAGCGCGCGCTCGAGCTGCTCGGTCTGCAGCAGCGCGAAGACGGCGAGCAGGCTCGTGCCGTGAACGCGGCGCGCATCCCCGGCTTCGGCGAAGCCGCGGAGCGCGCGCTCGGCGAGATCGAGGGCGGCGTCGAACTCGGACTCCTTGAGATGCAGCGACGCACGCGTGATCGCGAGGTCGCCGCGCGACGCGGCCGGCAGCGCCTCGTCGTCCGCGAGCTCCCGGTCGAGCGCCGCGACGGCGTCCGGTCCGTCCTCGCCGAACATCGCCAGTCCCAGCCGCTCCTCGAGCGCCGCCTGGGCCTCGTCGCCCGCGGCCCGCAGGGCGGCGATCCGATCCGGGAGGAACGCGCGGGCCTCGTCCTCGCGCTCACCGGCGACGAGGACGGCCAGGCGGATCGCGTTCAGGCGCGCGGTCTTCGCGGCATCCGTCACGTCGAAGGCATGGGGCAGGGCGCTCAGCGTGTCGCTCTCGGCGCCGTAGTCGGCGAGCTCGACCACGCGCGCATACCACGCATCGGCATCGGCCGGATATGCGGCGGCCACCGGCTCGACGAAGGCGTCGGAGCGGATCGGGACGTCGTAGGAGGCCTCGGTCAGCCCGCGCAGACGGCGCAGCCGGCCGGCATGCGCGTCCCCGCCGTCGCGGGCGTCGAACTCGCGGGCGATGCGCTCGGCGGCCGACCACGCCGCGGCGGCGAGCTCGGCGGCGGACCAGGCGCCCTCGTGCTCTCCGAAGAACGGCTGCAGCGCCGCGGCGTCCGCGCCGCGCACGGGGGTGTCGCCGTGTCCGGCAGCCGTCACGCGGTCCAGGGCGAAGGCGATCGCCCCCAGGGCGGTGAAATGGGCGTCGACGTTCAGACCGTCGTGGGCGAGCCAGGGCAGGTGCCGTTCGACGAGCGACAGGGCGCGGGCCTCGTTCCCGCTGACGGCGCAGAAGACGACGTTGTTCGCGACGATGGTCAGGTTGTCCGGGTTGTCCTTGGCAAGGCGGTAGCTGCGCAGGTGGGCGGTCTTCGCCTCGTCCAGGCGACCGGCCCGCAGGTACGGCAGCAGCACACGGGAGAGGGCGTGCTCGGGCTCCTCGCCGCACGAGAAGCCGCCTTCGATCATCTCCTCCACGAGGCGGATGGCTTCGGCATCCCGATCCGTGTCGACGAAGAAGCCGGCGACCTGGCTGCGGCTGCACGCGTCGCAGTGACTGTAGTCGTCGCGCGGCGTCGCCTCGAGCTGCACGCGCAGCTTCTCGGCCTCGTCGAGGCGCCCGGCATCCCAGGCGTCCTCGAATCGGGCGGTCAGGACGCCGCTCATCCCCAGCCCCGCCTGGCGGTAGTGGGCCTCCATGTCGTCGAGGACGGCGGAGATCTGCTCGGAGGCGAACGCGGGGGAGGAGCGCAGCGCGGAGGCCATCCACTTGAACTGCCACATCAGGTCCGCGCCGCCGTTGTCGATGTCGGCGGGGAAGCGGGCCGGATCCGCGTCGTGGCGCGCGAGGCACCAGGCGAACGAGTTCAGCATCACGTCGGTCGCGCCGCCCATGTTGGCCGACGCGGTCTGGCGCATGCGCGCCTGGTACTCGAGTCGGTCGTCCCCGATCTCCTGCGCCAAGGCGACGGCCTGGGAGACGAGTGCCTGTTCCGCAGGACCCCACGGTGTGCGGTCGATCTCCTCGAGGAGCTGCTGGAACTGCTTCTTGGGACGTGCCATCGGATACCCTTCTTCGGCGGCGTGATCAGCGGGGGTCGTCGATCGTGTCGACGTCGAGCCCGGCGGACAGGGAGACGAGGTCCGCGAGCGCGGTCGTCATCAGCCCGCGGTCGGCGTCGGAGAGCGGATGGTGGCCCGCCAGCAACGCCTGGATGTACAGCAGCTGGACGGTGCGGGCGAAGACCGCGTCGTCGCGCACGCCGGTGAGCGAGCGGACCACGCGGTTGGACCAGTTCAGGCACAGCCGGGCACGGAGATCGTCCTCCCGCCCGGCGGACAGCGTGTCGTCGATGCGCGCAAGCACACCGCCCCACAGCGCTCCCGTGATCCCCTGGGTGCGCCCGCGGTCGAGAGCGCGCAGCACCTCGGGGTCGGCGACGTACAGTCCGGTGAGCTCCGGCCGATCGATCGAACGCACCACGACCGAGCAGTCGGATGCCGCGAGCACCGCGCCCGCCCGGTCCTCCAGGGCGATGGCTGCGGCGCGGTCGTCCAGGGGCGGCGGGTCGAGCCGGTCGAGCTCCCCGGACACGTCCACCTTCTCGACGGTCACGTGCGGGTACAGTTCGGGCAGCATCCGCACGAGGTCCGCGTCGTAGAGGTAGCCGCCGTTGACCAGCACCTCGGCGTTCGGCGAGATCCCGGCGACCTGACGGAACTCGTCGACGGTCTGCGCGTACCTGACGTGAGCGAACTGCTCGACGAGATCGCCGATCCGCAGGGTGCCATGGGTCGTCTCGACGGTCAGCCAGCGGGTGATGAACGCCGCGAGCTCCTCGTCGTGGCGCACGAGCGACTTGAGCCCGACTTCGTGGATCGCGACGAACTGCGCCAGCCGGTGCGGTTCGCGCAGACCGAGTTCGAGGATCCAGCGTCGGATCCCGGCCCCGAGCTGCTCCCTCACGCGCTCGAGCGCGGCGTCCTCGACGAGGGACTCCCGGCTCGCGGTCGGCGCGAGGCCGGTGGAGTCTACGACGGCCCTGACGAAGAACGCCCAGTCGGGCAGGACGTCGTCGGCACGCTCGGAGAGCAACATGCTGCCCAGATACATGCGTGTGGCCTGGCGCGAGCCCGGGGGCGGCGCGAACGGCAGGACGTAGGCGAGACCACGGGTGCCAGTGGCCGGCTCTGCGAGCTCGATGACGTCGAGCGGCGTGGAGCCGACGAGGTCGCGGCCGTACTGGACGGCGGAGTCGGGATCTGCACGCGCATCCAGGAACGGTGCGGGCCGGGTCAGGTCGATGTCTCCGGACGCCGTCTCCAGCACGACCCGCACGGGAAGGAACTCCCCGAAGACGGTCGCGAGCTCGCGCACCGCGGCCGGGCGCAGCAGGTCGTCGGCGTCGAAGCGGGGGATGAGGTGCACGCTCGTGCCGATCGGAAGCTCCTCGTCGAGCTCGGCGACCTGGAACGTGCCGTCGGCGCTGCCGGTCCACTCCACGCTCGCGCCGCCTCGGGCGCTGCGCGAGCGGATGACGATCGTGTCGGCGACCATGAAGCAGCTGAGCAGACCGATCCCGAACTGACCGAGGTAGTCGCTGCGGGGGAGGTCGAAGATGTCGCGCTTGGAGCTCCGCCCGACGGTGGCGAGCAGCTCGGCGACCTCGGTGGCGTCCAGGCCCACGCCGTCGTCGCGCAGGACGAACTCACCGGATGCCTCGGTCAGCGGGGTGATACGAATGGTGCCGCCGGCCCCGTCGACCTCGCCGCGGGCGGCGATGGCGTCGCGGGCGTTCTGAAGCAGCTCCCGCAGATACACGCGCGGACTGGAATAGATGTGGCGGCTCAACAGGTCCACGACACCGCGCAGATCGACCTGGAACTGCTGGATCTCCCCGTGCACGACGCCCTCCCTCGACCGACTGACGAGCCTAACAGGACGGGCTCTGTTCGCCGGGCCCCGTGGGATGCCCTACACTGGTGGAGCAGTTGTCTGCATTGTTTCGCCGTGCCCACGGGTGCAGAAGCGATGCAGATCCAGGGGCCTCATGGTCTCTAGGGCGGTAGCTCAATTGGCAGAGCAGCGGTCTCCAAAACCGCAGGTTGCAGGTTCGATTCCTGTCCGCCCTGCGCGTCAGCGCCACGCTGGCACACGAAAGGTACATTCAGGATGGATCAGGACGAACCGCGCGGCGAGGTCGTCGCGGCAGGCGGCGCAGCCCGTGTCAAGAAGCTGGGCTTCTTCGGCCGCATCGCGCTGTTCTTCCGTCAGGTCATCGGCGAGCTCCGCAAGGTCGTCACGCCGACCCGCAAGGAACTGGTCAAGTTCACTCTTGTGGTCCTCGTCTTCGTGGTGATCGTGATGGCCTTCGTCTACGGCCTGGACACCGCCTTCTCGTGGCTGACGACTCAGGTCTTCGGGGTTCCGCAGTAACCCCCGAAAGCGGTCTGCGTGCCGCAGTGAATGGAAAGAAACAACGTGTCTGAACGATATTCCGACGACGCCGACTGGGCGACCGCCGCGGAGCAGTCCAGCGAGGACGACGAGGCGCAGGAGGGCAACGTCCTCTCCGCCGAGGAGTCCTCGGTCGCTCCGGCCGAGCACGTCGCTCTGCATGTCGAGGGCGACGACGAGGAAGACGACACGGATGACGACATCGACATCGACGACCCGGAGGCGGACGCGATCGTGAACGACGCTCTCAACCTGGACGAGGCGGCTGAGTCCGAGGCCGCCGCTGAAGTCCTGAACGACTCGGTGGCCGAGGAGGTCGCCGACCGCGAGGCCGCGGTGGCCGACGAGGTCGCCCCCTACGACGGTCCCGACGTGAACGGCGACGACGAGGCGGACCCCTACGAGGAGTTCCGTCAGGATCTGCGGATGCTGCCCGGCAAGTGGTACGTCATCCACTCGTACGCCGGCTTCGAGCGCAAGGTCAAGGCCAACATCGAGCAGCGCAAGTCGACGCTCGAGGTCGAGGACGACATCTATCAGGTCGAGGTCCCGATGGAGGACGTCGTCGAGATCAAGAACGGCCAGCGCAAGATGGTCACGCGCGTGCGGATTCCCGGTTACGTGCTGGTGCGCATGGAGCTCAACGAGGACACCTGGTCGGTCGTCCGCCACACGCCCGGTGTCACCGGGTTCGTCGGCAACGCGCACAACCCCACCCCGCTGCGCTTCGAAGAGGCCTTCAACATGCTGAAGTCCCTCGTCGAGGTCAAGGACGTCCCCACCGCGAAGAACGTGCAGGCCAAGGGCGGCGTCGCCGTCGCCCGTCCGGTCGCCGCCGAGGTCGACTTCGAGATCGGCGAGACGATCACGATCAAGGAGGGCTCGTTCGCCGGCCTTCCCGGTTCGATCAGCGAGATCAAGCCCGAGAGCGGCAAGCTCACCGTCCTCGTGTCCCTCTTCGAGCGCGAGACCCCGGTCGAGCTGTCGTTCGACCAGGTCACGAAGATGTTGTGACGACTCGGATCAATGCTGCGCAGCAGCGTTGATGCGAGGGCGTCACAAGGTTGAGTGAGCGAAGCGAGTCGAAACCAGCGCCTTTTCTATCAATGCTGCGCAGCAGCGTTGATGCGAGGGCGTCACAAGGTTGAGCGAGCGAAGCGAGTCGAAACCATCGCCTTCCTGGAACGGCCGTCCCGATCGGGGCGGCCGTTCTCGTTCGTCCACGGCATCCGGCCGCATCGGGTAGACTTGCCTGGTTTGTGCGCCGCTTCCGCGCGCGCAGACGACCACGACCCGGATTCGCCGGGCCCGTGGGAGAGCGCATGCACACGGCATCCGCTCGACGAAAGGAAAGAGAATGGCACCGAAGAAGAAGGTGACCGGCCTGATCAAGCTTCAGATCAACGCCGGTGCTGCCAACCCGGCGCCGCCGATCGGCCCCGCGCTCGGTCAGCATGGCGTCAACATCATGGAGTTCTGCAAGGCGTACAACGCCGCGACCGAGTCGCAGCGCGGCAACGTCATCCCCGTGGAGATCACCGTCTACGAGGACCGCAGCTTCACGTTCATCCTGAAGACCCCGCCGGCTGCGGAGCTCATCAAGAAGGCCGCCGGCCTGCAGAAGGGCTCGGCGACGCCGCACACGGTCAAGGTGGGCAAGATCACCAAGGACCAGGTCCGTCAGATCGCCGAGACCAAGCAGGCCGACCTCAACGCGAACGACATCGAGGCCGCCTCGCAGATCATCGCCGGCACCGCCCGCTCCATGGGCATCACGGTCGAGGGCTGAGGAGAACAATCATGGCTACCAAGTCCAAGGCATACCGCGCTGCCGCCGAGAAGATCGAGGCAGACCGTTTCTACACTCCCGCCGAGGCCGTCGCCCTGGCGAAGGAGACCGGCTCGTCGAAGTTCGACGCGACCGTCGAGGTCGCACTGAAGCTCTCGGTCGACCCCCGCAAGGCGGACCAGATGGTGCGCGGCACCGTCATCCTGCCGCACGGCACGGGAAAGACCGCGCGCGTCATCGTGTTCGCCACCGGTCCCGCGGCCGAGGCTGCGATCGCGGCCGGCGCTGATGAGGTCGGCGGCGCCGAGCTCATCGAGAAGGTCGCCGGCGGCTGGACCGCGTTCGACGCGGCCGTCTCGACGCCCGAGCTCATGGGCCAGGTCGGTCGTCTCGGAAAGGTGCTGGGCCCCCGCGGTCTGATGCCAAACCCGAAGACCGGCACGGTGACCCCGAACCCGGCCAAGGCCGTTGAGGACATCAAGGGCGGAAAGATCGAGTTCCGCGTCGACAAGCACGCCAACGTGCACTTCGTCGTCGGCAAGGCGTCGTTCTCCGCCGAGCAGCTGGGCGAGAACATCGGCGCCGCGCTCGAGGAGATCGTGCGCCTGAAGCCGTCGAGCTCGAAGGGCCGTTACATCCAGAAGGGTGCGGTGTCGACCACGTTCGGCCCCGGCATCCCGCTGGACGTCAACGCCATCTGAATCGCGTCGCTCGAAGGGCCCTCACCTCGGTGGGGGCCCTTCGTCGTGCTCGGGATGTCGCGGGATCCCGCGATTTTCCGCGCGACACGCCAGGCGGAGGCCCCGATTTGCCCGGCCCGGGGATCCTGCGTAAGTTATTACCTGTTCGCCCCACAGGGAAGCGGAAAGGCCGAGAGCCTCACCCCCCTCAAGCGGAGAACCACCCCCGATCCTTCTCACTCTTGAGAGTCCGGACCATCGCGTCTAGGATGGGGGATCCACCTCGTGGTACGCGGTCGACGGTCGCGCAGCGGATCCTGGATCCGCCGGCGCCGATTTGACAGGCTCCGCGAAACGGATAAGCTAGAGAAGTTGTCTCGAAGCTCGAAGAGCTTCGGTGAACGGCTCTGGTCCCGGGTCTTCCGGCATGTCGATTTGACAGCCTGAACGACGCGGATAAGATAGAGAAGTTGCCCTTCGGGCCTGGTTGTGATGGCTGGGTCGGGGGAGCGTCTGATCCTTGAGAACTCAACA
>NZ_JBYRIZ020000005.1:0-347872 GCF_058349845.2 Microbacterium cucumeris | reverse complement strand
TCGACCCCTCCCGCACCCCACGCCTCGGCGGCACCGCCCGATACACCCTCGCCGCCTGACAGCACCGGCGCACACACGCGCGTGCGGCCCATCTGGCATAGTCGAAGCCATTGGTCTCCGCTCAGGGCGGAGACGGGGAGGGAAACACAACATGGAGTTCGCCGGACTGGTCGGCATCCTCGTTCTCGTCGGCATCGGCGTCGTGATCGTCATCGTGGTGGCGCTCATCGCCCTGCTGCTGGCGCGCAGCTGGATCAAGGTCGCCCGCGCCGACGAGGCGCTCGTCATCTCGGGACGCAAGCAGAAGGTGCAGCGCGCCGTCATCGCGGCGGACGGCTCGAGCCGCTCGGAGATGTCGGAATCGCCCGTCACCGTCATCGTGAACGGCAAGTCGCTCGTGAACCCGATCACGCAGCGGCACGAGATCATCTCGCTGCGCTCGCGCCAGGTCTCGCTCAACGCCGAGGCGCAGTCGCTCGACAACGTCACCCTCAACGTCGACGGCGTCGCGATCGTCAAGATCGGCTCCGACCCGCTGTACGTGCGTCGCGCCGCCGAGCGCTTCGCCTCCCAGGACAAGGCGATCGAGCAGTTCACCACCGAACAGCTCGAAGGTGCCCTGCGCGGCATCGTCGCCACCCTGTCGGTCGTCGAGCTCATGCGCGAGCGCAAGAAGTTCTCCGACCAGATCGCCGCCGACGTCTCACAGGAGCTCGCCGAGCAGGGCCTGATCCTGGACTCCTTCCAGATCAAGGGCATCACCGACAAGGTCGGCTACATCCAGTCGCTCGGCGCCCCCGAGATCCAGGCGAAGCGACAGGCCGCCGAGATCGCCCAGACCAACGCCGACCGCGCGATCAACCAGAAGAACATCGCGAACCAGGAAGCGAACCTCATCGAGCAGACCGCGCTCGACACGAACACGGCGAACGCCGATGCGGGCGTCGGCCGCGCCCGCGCCGAAGCCGAGCAGGCCGAGCAGCTCGCCCGCGCCCAGGCCGAGCAGGCCGTCCTTCAGCAGCAGGCCGAGAACAAGCAGGCCCAGCTGGACGCCGACGTCAAGCGCGTCGCCGACGCCCAGCGCTACGAGGCCGAGACGCGCGCGCAGGCCGAGCTCTACACGCGCGAGAAGGCGGCCGAGGCGGCCGCGATCGAGCAGGTCAAGCAAGCCGAGGCGCGCACCCGCATCGCCGAGCAGCAGGCCCAGGCCGACAAGGCCCGCGCCGATGGTGAAGCCGCCGCCGCAGTCGCCAAGGCGACCGGTGAGGCCGACGCCCTGCGTGCCCAGGCCGAGGCGGAGGCCGAAGCCCGCCGCCTGCGTGCGAACGCCGAGGCCGACGCGATCCGCGCCGAGGGTGAGGCGCGCGCCGCCGCCGTCGAAGCCGAGGCGAAGGCCATCGCCTCCAACCAGGACGCCTTCCTGTCGCAGCGCGTCATCGAAGTGCTCCCCACGATCATGGGCGAGTTCTCGAAGGGCTACGCCGCGATCGGCAACGTGTCGATCATCGGAGGCTCCGGAGAGGACGGCGCCTCGGGCGTCATCGGCGGCGACAGCGCCAAGGCACTGAAGTCCGTCTTCGACAGCGTGAGCTCGGCCACCGGCCTGGATCTCGCCGCCATCATCCAGGGCCAGGCCGTCGGCCGCGGCATCGGCGAGGGCGTCGCCCAGGCCGCAACGACGGCCACGACCGCCACGACGCCGCCGAAGCGCACGCCGGACGCCGCTCCCCCGCCGCCGCCCGCCTCGGTGGAGTGAGTCGCGTGAGGGCGCCGGTCGAGGTCTCGATCGGCGCCCTCGGCGTCTTCCGCGGGGACAGTTCTACGGCGTTCGGCGCCGCAGCGTCAGCGAGGCCAGCCCCAGCGCGGCCACCGCGAACGCGACGACGATGAGCATCGGACCGAACACGTCCCAGCCCTCGTCCCCCGCCGCGACCGCGTTGATCGTGTCGATCGCGTAGCTCAGCGGCAGCCAGTCCGAGATCGCGTACAGCACGTCCGGCATCTGATCGCGCGGCATGAACAGGCCGCCCAGGATGATCTGCGGGAACACCAGCAGAGGCATGAACTGCACGGCTTGGAACTCGGTCTGCGCGAACGCGCTGGCCAGCAGGCCCAGGGCCGTGCCGAGCAGCGCGTCCACGACCGCGACGAGGCCCAGCTGCCAGAGCGGACCGTCGACGTCGAGTCCGCACACCCACACCGCGAACGACACCGTGATCACCGCCTGCAGCAGTGCCATCAGGCCGAACGCGAGCGCGTATCCCAGGATGAAGTCCGCCTTGCCGAGCGGTGTCGTCATCAGCCGCTCCAGCGTCCCCGAACGCCGCTCGCGCAGCGTCGTGATCGAAGTGATCAGGAACATCACGATGAAGGGGAACAGCGCCAAGATCGCCCCGCCGAACTGGTCGAAGACGCCCTCCTGATCGCTGAACAGCCACGCGAACAGCCCCACCAGCAGGCTCGGCGCGACGAGCATCAGCGCGATCGATCGCGGATCGTGCCGCAGCTGCCCGAGGACTCGTCCCGCCGTCGCCAGCATCCTCAGCCCGTTCATGCCTCGTCCTCCGCCCGGTCCGCCCGGCGCGTCCGTCGCGTCGCCCGATGCTGCTGCACGTCGCGTTCGACGAGCGCGAGGAACGCGGCATCCGGATCGTCCGCGCCGGTCTCGGTCAGCAGCTCGTCGGGGGTCGTGTCGGCGATGAGCCGGCCCGCCCTCATCAGCAGCAGGCGGTCGCATCGCAGCGCCTCGTCCATGACGTGGCTGGAGATGAGCATCGTCACCCCGTCGTCCGCGAGGGAGCGGAACAGTTCCCACAGCTCGGCGCGCAGCACCGGATCCAGCCCCACGGTCGGCTCGTCCAGCACGATGAGCTCGGGCGAACCGATCAGAGCCATCCCGAGCGAGACCCGGCTCTCCTGTCCGCCGCTGAGCGAGTCCACGGTCTGGCCGGCCTGGTCGCTCAGGCCGACCACCTCGATCACCCGGTCGACGTCCGAGCGCGGCGCTTTCAGGAGCGCCGCGACGTAGCGCAGGTTCTGCCGCACGGTGAGGTCGCCGTACACCGCCGCCCCCTGCGTGCCGTAGGCGACGCGCGTGCGCAGCGCGCGGGTGCCGGCCGACTCCCCCAGCACGGTCACGGTCCCGGACGCGACGCGCTGCACCCCGACGATCGACCGCATGAGGGTCGTCTTGCCGCATCCCGAGGGACCGAGCAGGCCCGTGATCCGCCCGCGCGGAATCGACACATCGAGCCCGTCGAACACGCGCACGTGTCCGCGCTGGACGCGAAGCTGCGAGACCTCGACAGCCACTTTATTCATCATGTGATGAATTCTTCACCTGGGCTGCTCCGCCGTCAAGGGCGATCGCTCAGTCGAAGAGGTAGCGCTGCACGGTCGGTCCCACCCGCTCGACGAGCTCGTCGACGGATGCCGCAGCGATCGGCGGGATCCTCAGCAGATACCGCGTCAGCAGCATCCCGGCGATCTGCGAGGCGACCAGGCTCGCGCGCAGGTCGGCGTCCGGAACGCCGAGGGTCCGCGCGATCCGCCCGATCAGCTCCCGCGACAGGAACCCGGACAGCACCGGTGTCGTGAGCCGACTGCTGATCGCCGTCCGCATGAGCATCACGCCCCGGCGCTGCACCTCCGGCTTCTCGAAGGCTTCGAGCACGTAGCGCACCAGGCGCTCCCCGACCTCCTCCCGGGGTCCTGCGATGATCGCGGGGACGTCGATGTCGGGGCGCAGCGGGATCCCGACGGCCTCGGCGAACAGATCCGCCTTGGTGCCGAAGTAGTGGTGCACGAGCGCGGAGTCCACGCCGGCGCGGCCGGCGATCGACCGGATCGTGGCGCCGTCGTAGCCGTGCTCACCGAACTCGTCGACGGCGGCGGCGATGATCCGGGCCCGCGCGTCGGATCGTCCTCGCGGGCGCCCTCGTCGCCGCGGTGCACTCGCCTCCGTCATGCCGCCAGCCTACTCAGCGCCGAGGCCGCGACACGACGGCGGGTCAGTCCAGGAGATGCCGCAGATACCGCGGCGGCGAGTCGAGGAACGAGCGCCAGTGGCTCACGAGCTCGAGCCCGTCCCACTCCGCCTCGCGGATGCCCCACTCCCCCACCTCGAGGATCCGCGCCCCGGGGAGCGCGGCCAGCACCGGGGAGTGCGTCGCGCACAGCACCTGGCCGCCGTCGTCGGCGATGCGGCGGAGCACCGCGATGAGTGCGAGCGTCGACTGGAACGACAGCGCCGCCTCCGGCTCGTCCAGACAGTAGAAGCCGGGCTCGTCGAAACGGCTGTCCAGGAGGGCGAGGAACGACTCTCCGTGGCTCATCTCGTGGAAGGGGACGTCGGGCGCGCGCAGCGACGGGTTCTTCTCGAGATACGTGTAGAAGGAGTGCATGGTCTCGGCCCGCAGGAAGAATCCCCAGCGGCTCGCGCCGATGCCGCGCTGCAGCCGCAGCCAGTCCGAGAGCGGCGATTCGGTCGGGCGCGTGCTGTGCTGCGCCTGACGCGAGCCGCCCTCGGGGGACAGCCCGTACGCGACGGCGATGCCCTCCACGATCGTCGACTTCCCGCTGCCGTTCTCCCCGACGAGGAACGTCACCCCTGGCGAGAGGTCGATGCCCTCGCGCAGCACCTGCGCGACCGCAGGGATGCTCGTGGGCCAGCGGCCGCCCGGGGCCGGGGCGTCGTCTGTCGCCCGCACGGACACGACCGGCTGCTCGCGGCGCCGTCGGCTGCCCGGCGCCCAGATCGACTCGGAGGCGTCCCTCATCAGCACTCGATCACGTTGACCGCGAGCCCGCCCTCGCTGGTCTCCTTGTACTTGGTCGACATGTCCAGGCCCGTCTGGCGCATGGTCTCGACGACGGCATCCAGGGACACGTAGTGCCGGCCGTCGCCGCGCAGCGCCAGTCGGGCGGCGGTCACGGCCGTCGACGCCGCGATCGCGTTGCGCTCGATGCACGGGATCTGCACGAGCCCGCCGATCGGATCGCACGTCAGCCCCAGGTGGTGCTCCATGGCGATCTCGGCGGCGTTCTCGATCTGGCGGTTGGTGCCGCCCATCACGGCCGTCAGTCCCCCAGCGGCCATGGCGCACGCCGACCCGACCTCGGCCTGGCATCCGCCCTCGGCTCCGGAGATCGACGCGTTGGCCTTGAAGAGCGAGCCGAGCGCCGTGGCGGTCAGCAGGAAGCGCCGGATGCCGCGACGCCGGTTCGCCTCGGCGATCGCCGCCTCGTCGGCCACCGCGTCGTCGGCGGGCTCGGTCGGCGACTGCAGCAGCGCGCTGCCGACGAGCTCGCCGTGCGGGGTGACGGCGTTTCCCGACCCGAGTCCGGAGTCGGCGAGGAAGCGCCACCAGTACATCGCCACGGCGGGGAGGATGCCGGCGGCGCCGTTCGTCGGAGCCGTCACGACGCGCCCGCCCGCGGCGTTCTCCTCGTTCACTGCCAGCGCGAACGCGCCCAGCCACTCCCCCGGGATCTCCCGTCCGCCCTCGGCCTCGGCGGCCTCGAGCTGCGCGCGGATCACCGCGGCGCGCCGCTTCACCTTCAGGATGCCGGGGAGAACGCCCTCGGCGTGCAGGCCGGCGTCCACGCATCCGGCCATGGCGTCCCAGACGGCGTCCAGCCCCGCCGCCACCTCGGCCTCGTCGCGCAGAGCCGTCTCGTTGCGCCGGGCGAGCTCGGCGATCGTCAGGCCGTGCTCGTCGCACAACTCGAGCAGCGTCGCGGCGTCGTCGTACGCGAACGGCAGCGGCGCCGTCGCGATCCGACCCGCCTCGCCCTCGCGCCGGATGAATCCGCCGCCGACCGAGTAGTAGGTCTCCTCGGCGACGACCTCGCCGCCCGAACCGTGCGCCGTGATCGTCATGGCGTTCGGATGCCCCGGCAGCCGCGTCCGCGGGGCGAACACGATGTCCTCCTTGGCGAACGCGACGGGATGGACTCCGGCCAGGTGCAGCGCGGCACCGTCCGGAAAGTCCGCCCACGCGCGGCGTACGCCGACCGGGTCGCACGTCTCCGGGCTCAGCCCTCGGAGGCCCGCGACGACCGCGTCCGGGGTGCCGTGGCCGATGCCGGTCGCTCCGAGCGACCCGTACAGCGTGCAGGTGACGCGCGCCACGGCATCCAGCGGCGTCCGGTCGACGAAGTCCAGCGCCGCTCGCATCGGTCCCACCGTGTGGGAGCTCGACGGCCCCACGCCGATGGAGAACAGGTCGAAAGCCGAGACGTACGCAGTCACCGTCCCAGGCTACGCTCGAGAGCAGACGTCCGGAAAAGAGAGAACCCCCGCCGCTTCCGCGACGGGGGTTTCAATACTGTCTCAACACAGTGCGCGCCCCGAGGGACTCGAACCCCCAACCTTCTGATCCGTAGTCAGATGCTCTATCCATTGAGCTAGGGGCGCACGGCCTGTTCCGCTGAACGCTTTCCGGGCCGTCGTCAAGAATACATGAGGAACCGCGCCGGAGCGAATCGAGCCTCAGGCGGACTCGGCCTGCCGCTTGCGCCGCGCCCGCTGCTCGGAGGACAGCGCCTGCAGGTCGACCAGGCGCAGCGCCTGCATGCGCGCTTCGCGCATGGTCTCGTACTCCGGATCCTGATCGGGCCGCATGCCCTCGACCCGCAGACGCCGATCGAGATTGTGGCGCACGTCCGCCCACGCGGCCTCGCGCGCCTCCTCCACGAGTGCGCGAAGCCGGTCGTCGTCCTCGGCCATCGCCCGCAGCCGCGTGGCGACGCCCGCGGACTGCTTCGCCCTGCGGCGGAGGTTGCGCACATCGCGATCCCGGTAGTCGTGCGTGCCAGACGGGTCCGAATGCCGCCCCCTGGCGCGCTTGCGGAGCTTCGTCACCAGCTCGGCGGCGTCCTCGGACTCCTGCGCCATGGCGAGCAGCGATTGACGCGCGTCGTCGAGATAGCGATCGGTGTCGAACACGCCGCCCTGCGCGATGGTGCCGACGAGGATGTGGTTCTTCACCGCCAGCCGGGTCGCGGCCGTGGCGATGGCGACGCCCTCTGCGATGGCATCCGCTGTCCGACCCACGACGACCTCCTCCCTGAAATCGTACCGGCACGGGTCACCGCACCGCGCCGACCCAGATGCCCGAGGCCCACGCCTGCTGGTCGCCGTCGCACCCCACCGAGCCGGCGTAGCCGCGCACGAGTGCCATGCAGTTCGCCAGGAACTCCGGGTCACCGCCGAACAGGCTCTGGTACGCCGCCGACGCGTTCAACGAGCCCCACACACGGAACTGATGGATGTGCGCCAGTTCGTGCGCCATCGCCCAGTTCAGCCTGCCGTCGCTCCAGGTCGCGATGTCCGCCCGGAACTTGATGTAGCCGTTGCTGTTCGCACACGCCGGCGCCGATCCGCCCGCGCACGACGAGGACTCGTAGAGCCCCACGCCCCCGCCGCCGACCCGGTCCAGCGCTGCACGGACCCGCGCGTAGGCGTCCTGGCCGCCCGCCGCCCACTTCGGCCCCGGCGCCGCCGAGCTCGCCGCCTGCACCCGCTCCCAGCCTGCGACCTCCTCGTCGACCTCGGTTCTCAGGGCGCGGATCGTCGCGGTCGCGGCGACGACGACACCCGGCTCCTCGCGCTCGGCGAGGACCGTCTGCTGAGTGGACACGGCCGCCGTCCGCTCGTCCGCGACATCCACCTTGCCCTCGGCCTCCGCGAACGCCGAGGACAGCGCTTCGAGCTCGGCGAGGAACTCGGGACGGACCTCGAGGACCGATTCGAGTTCGGCGGACTCGTCGTCGGCGAGCGCGATCATCCCCGCCAGGTGGACGGCACGCGCTTCGGCCTCGTCCGCCTGGGTCGTGACCTCGATCACCTGCGTGATGAGGTCCCGCCGCTGCTCATCCAGCGTCGCTGCCTTCGCGTACACGCCGGCGGCCACCACGGCGACGACGGCGAGCGTCACCGCGACCGCTCGGCGCCGCATCACTTCAGGAACCCCTCGGTGTCCGCCAGGCGATCCTGCTGCTCCGCGATCGTGACGCGAAGCGCCGTGAGCGTCCCCGCCAGCTCGAGGTTCTCCGCACGCGCCGCCTCCCGGCGCGCCTCGGCGTCCTCGAGTTCCTCTCGTGCCTGCGCCACCGCCTGCTGGCGCTGCTGATCCGCGAGCACGACGGCGCTCGCACCCGCTACGAGCAGCAGCCCGCCGAGGACGAACGCCGTCGTGCGCATCACGGACGGGCGGCTTCTCTGTCCGGGGCTCCGGTCGCCTCGCGCAGGCGGCGTTCGGCCGTGGCCCGCCCTCTGGCGAGGTGCTGGGGCACGAGATCCCCCAGCAGCTCCACATCGCGCGCGGCGATGGCGGCGAAGATCTCCTCGTGCTCGGCGACCATTCCCGCCAGGTCGTCGTGCTGGCCGAACAGCCAGCGCAGTCGGGTCACGAACACGCCGATCAGCTCGGTGAGCATGTCGTTCCCCGACAGCCGGGCGGCGACCTCGTGGAACTCCCCCGCCGCCGATCGGCCGGCGAGGATGTCGCCCGCCTCCGCGGCGGCAGCCTCCCGATCGAGCGCCTCGCGCAGCTGCACCAGTCCTTCCTCGTCGTGCCGTGCCGCAGCGAACTGGAAGATCACAGTCTCGATGGCCTCGCGCACCTCGGAGAAGTCCTGGATGTCGCGGGCGGTGAACTCCCGGACCACCGCCCAGGTGCGCGGCCGGGCGACGACGATGCCCTCTCCGACGAGCGCGCGGATCGCCTCGCGGACGGGCAGGCGGGAGACGTTCAGCTCGGCGGCGATGTCCCGCTCCACGAGCCGTGAACCGGGTGCGCGGCGCCCGAGCATGATGTCGTCGCGCAGCATCCTCGCCACCCGCGCCGACTCCAGCTCCACGGCCCCCGCCTCCGTCATGGATGGATTCTCCCACCTGCCCGGGATTCGCACCACCGCTGGTATCCCATCCAGGGCTCACAGCCTCAGCAGCGCCAGCTCCTCGACACGGCGGTAACCGAGCCGCTCGTACAGGGCCACGGCCGGCGCGTTCGCGGCGAACACGTGCAGACCGATCGATCCGGCACCCCTCGCGGCGCTCTCCCGCTCCGCCGCGAGCATGATCTCCCGCCCGTAACCCCGCCTGCGGTGGGCCTCATGAACGGCGACGTCGAGGATGAACGCGTGCGGCGTCCCGGCCCGGGT
Organism: Microbacterium cucumeris; assembly: GCF_058349845.2. Lineage (NCBI taxonomy): Bacteria > Bacillati > Actinomycetota > Actinomycetes > Micrococcales > Microbacteriaceae > Microbacterium > Microbacterium cucumeris. The sequence continues at coordinate 338,704 of NZ_JBYRIZ020000005.1, read as the reverse complement.
GCGCAGGCCCAGCCAGAGAATGCCGACCTCCACCCCTTCCGCCTCCGCCACGAACAGCGCCTGTCCGCGACTGGAGAGGCCCTCCGGCAGCTCTTTCGCGAACTGCCGACGCGCCTCGGCCGCGGCATCCGCGGGAGTCATGCGCCCGGTGCCAGCGAGCTCCTCGGCGAAACCGCGTTCGGACTCGGCCGCGAAGCGCTCGAACCGCTCCGGAGTCATCCCCACCACGCGAACGGCTCCCGGCTCCTCGACGCGCTCCGGCAGCGGTTCGAGCAGCATCTGGACGGAGGATGCCGCGAATCCGCGCCCCGCGAGCAGCCGGCGGGTCGCGACGTCCTGGGGGAAGAGGGTCACCGCGAGGGTGACGGCTCCCGACCGGCGCCCGGCGTCCTCGATCAGGTCTGCGAGCGCCTCGCGGTCGGCGGGAGCCAGGTCGTCGTCCGCCTGCACGTCGACGAGGAACGCGCGCTCGCCCGGAAGGCTCAGCCACACGAAACCGCGCTCCGCCCCGGCTGCGTCGAAAACCCGCAGGATCGCCGACTCCTCCGTCGCCGCGCCGCCGGGCATCAGCTGACCGAAGATCGCGTCGGCGTGCTCCACGGCATCCGGACCGGGACGGAAGCCGGATTCCTGCAGCAGCCGGATCAGGCGTCCTCTCGTCCGCGATCTCCAAGCGGGCAGGCGATCGGCGGGAAGAGGCTCCAGGCGCAGCGTCACGCCACCATCCTCCGCTCCGCGCCGCGCCGCGTCCAGACGTCACACCGCCGTGAGCCTCCCATACGGCAGGATGCCGACGGCCACCGGCAACCCGCGGTGGTTCGACCACTCGCTCCACGACCCCGGATACACCGCGGCGCGGATCCCGGCCTGCTCGAGGGCCAACGCCGTGTGCATGGCAGCGACGCCGGAGCCGCAATACACCGCGACGCGGCTGCCGTCACGGATGCCCGCCCCGGCGAAGACCCGCTGCAGCGCAGCAGGAGGCAGCAGTCTCCCGTCGCCGCCCACGGTCGCCATGGCCGGCAGATTCACCGCGCCGGGGATGTGCCCGCCGACGGGGTCGAGCGAGGCCTGCGCACCGCTGTACTGCTCGGGCGTGCGGACGTCGAGCAGGATGCCGTCGCGCGCGAAGTCCGCCACCTCGCCGATCTCGAGCCGGTCGCCCTCCCCCGCCGCCAGCACGACGTCGCCCGCTTCGGGGAGCACGTCGCCGCCTTCCAGCGGCAGCCCCTCCGCGACCCAGGCGCGGATTCCGCCGTCCAGCACCCGCACGTCCACGCCCGCGCGACGCAGCAGCCACCACAGACGCGCGGCGGCGACGCCGCGATTGTCGTCGTACGCGACAGCGATGTCCTCGTCGTGCAGGCCCCAGCCGCGCGCGGCGACCTGGAGGTCGTCGAGGGCCGGAAGCGGGTGGCGTCCCCGCTCCGGCTCGCTGCGACAGGCGAGCTCGTGTTCCAGATCCACATACACGGCTCCGGGCAGGTGCGCGCGCACGTACTCCGGGCGCCCTTCCGGGCGATCGAGCCGCCAGCGCACGTCGAGGACCCGCACGGCGGGGCCCTCACCGTGCTCGGCGCGCCGCTGAAGGTGGATCAGCTGCGCCGGGCTGACGAGATTGGTCATGGCCCCAGCATCCGCGTCCGGGCGCCCGCCGTCATCGGGTCATGACACGTCGCTTCACGAAGCGACACACGACGTCACACGGAGTGCGGGGCCGCTCGCGGAATCAGTCGAGCTTGCGCAGCGCGTCCTCCGCCGCGACCCACGCGAGCATGGCGCACTTCACCCTCGCGACGTAGCGGGACACTCCGCCGAGCGCTGCCGCGTCCCCGAGCAGGTCGGAGTCGGGCTCGATCTTCCCACGGGAGCGCATCGCCTCGCGGAACACCTCGATGCGGCGCTCGACCTCGGGCTGGGGCATCCCCTCGACGAGTTCGGCGAACAGCGAGGCGGACGCCTGGGAGATCGCACAGCCGTGACCCTCCCACGCCACGGCCTCGATGGTGCCGTCGACGGCGCGGTGCACCTGCAGGGTGATCTCGTCCCCGCATGTCGGGTTCACCTGATGCGACTGCGACGGCACCTCGTCGCGCAGGCCGTAGCCGTGCGGGGTGCGTGAGTGGTCCAGGATGAGCTCCTGGTACAGGTTCTGCAGATCGGACGAGCTCACCGGTTCCCCCCGAAGAAGTCGATGGCGGCCGCGACGCCGTCGATCGCGGCGTCCACGTCCTCGGCGGTGTTGTAGACGTAGGTGCTCGCCCGCGTCGAGGAGGTGACTCCGAGCCGGCGGTGCAGCGGCTGCGCGCAGTGGTGACCGACCCGCACGGCGATCCCGCGGTCGTCGAGGAACTGGCCGAGATCGTGCGAGTGGATGCCGTCGACGTCGATGCTCGCGAGACCCACGCGCGGCAGGTCGATGCCGCCGCCGAGCACGCGGACGCCGTCGATGGCGCCGAGGCCGTCGACGAGGCGCCTGCCGAGTTCGGCCTCGTGCGCGGCGATCCGCGGCATCCCGATCGCGTCCAGGTACCGCACTGCCGCGGCGAGCGCGATCGCCTGCGACACCCGCTGCGTCCCGGCCTCGAAGCGCTGCGGCGACGGCAGGTACTCGGCCTCCGTCGTCGAGACGGTCGTGATCATCGACCCTCCGGTCAGGAACGGGGGCATCGCGTCCAGCAGCGTCCGGCGGCCAAAGAGCGCGCCGATGCCGGTCGGACCGAGCATCTTGTGCCCGGAGAACACTGCGAAGTCGACGTCGAGCGCGCGCACATCGACCGGCAGATGCGGCACGGACTGGCAGGCGTCCAGCAGGAACAGCGCACCGACGTCGTGAGCTGCGGCGACCAGATCCTCGACGGGGTTGACCACGCCCAGCACGTTGGACACGTGCGTGGCGGCCACAAGGCGGGTGCGTTCGGTGATGTACGCGGGCAGCTCCTCGAGCCGCAGGGCGCCGTCGTCGTCGAGCGGCAGCACGCGCAGCGTCGCGCCCGTGCGCGCCGCGAGCTCCTGCCACGGGATGAGGTTGGCGTGGTGCTCCATCTCGGTGGTGACGATCTCGTCGCCCGGACCGATCCGCAGCTGCTCGGCGGCTGCGCCACCGCGACCGGCCGACGCGTTCGAGATCGCATACGCGACGAGGTTCACGGCCTCGGTGGCGTTCGAGGTCCAGACCAGTTCGCCCTCGCCCGCGCCGATGAATCCTGCCACGGTCGCGCGGGCGTCCTCGAACACCTCGGTCGCCTCGGCCGCGAGCGTGTGCGCTCCGCGGTGCACGGCGGCGTTCAGCGTGAGCAGGTGGTCGCGTTCGGCGTCCAGCACGGCGAGCGGGCGCTGCGAGGTCGCCCCGGAGTCGAGGTACACGAGCGGATGCCCGTTCACCTCCGTGCCGAGGATCGGGAAGTCTGCGCGGATCCGGCGCACCGCGGCGTCGGTCAGCGCAGCCGCGGCTGTCGTGGTGGAGCTCATCCTTCTAGCTTCTCACCCCCGAGGTGCTCAGTCACTGGATTCGAGGTGCTCCTCGACGAGCACGATGCCTCCGCTCGAGCTCGCGGAGTTCGCGAGATCCGCGACCCACGCGGCGCTCAGCTCGGTCGGCTCCGGCTCTTCGAACACGAACCGCAGCGGGATCGACGGATGCAGCCAGATCGTCGAACGGCCTCCCGGCTCTCCCTCCGGATGCCGCCACGAGAGCGTGAAGCTCTCGTTGCGGCGCAGTTTCGTCGCCACGACGACCTTCAGGTGCGCCAGAGCCCGGTCCTCGATGAAGATCGGCTTCGCGTCGCCGTAGTGCAGATGTCCCATGACGCGACGTTAGGCCGTCCGTCCGGGGGTCGAGCGCCGGGACGTGCCGGGTATCCGCAACGCGACGCGAGCGGTGCGCACCGCGTCACCAACTGCGTCACCGAAGGCGTCGGGCGACGACTCCCGGCGCCACGCCGTACTCGGCGCGGAAATAGGCCGCGAACCGCGACGGGTGGGTGAATCCCCAGCGCCGTGCGACGGCCGCGACGGTATCGCCGGTGCGCTCGAGGTCCCGGCGAGCGCCCTCCAGGCGCGCGCGTCGGAGCGCCTCACCGGGAGTCGTGTCCAGCGCGCGCTGGAAGGCGCGCTGGAGGCCGCGCGTGGACATGTGGACCGCCGCTGCCACATCGTCGACGGTGATCGGCAGATGCGCATGCTCCTCGATGTGCGTCAGAGCGCGACGCACGGTTGCCGGAGCCGCCCGCGTCTGCGGCGAGCGCCCCATCGTGTCGCGGAACGAGGTGCCGAAGGAGGAGAGCGTGATCACGAGCGCGTGCCGTTGCAGCGAGGCGAGCAGGATCTCGTCCTTCAGCTCTGCGGAGGACAGCGCCGACAGCAGATAGTCGACTGTGCCGCTCCAGAGCTTGCTCGCCGCGGCATCCGCCATCAGCGCGTCCTGCACGGACAGCTCGAGCCCATCGTCGCCGGAGATCTGCCGCGCGGCCGACTGGGCAGCCGCCTGGTCGAAGATCAGAGCCTGCACGGTCGCGGGGCCGTCCCAGTGCGCGCCCACGGATCGTCCGTCCGTGATCCAGGCGCTCTCGCCGGTCACGACGCCGTCCGCGGTCCGCACCCGCGCGCCGCCGCCTCGCACCCGGCAGGCCAGGATCTGGTCGACGGGTTCCACGACGGAGGTCACGCCGGCGGCGAGCTCGTAACGCACGACGGACAGCTTCGGAAGCGTCGCGGACGCCCAGTCGAACCGGAAGTCCCGCGCCTCGACCCGCTCCAGCCCGGCCGACGGGACGAAGCGCTGCCAGGTCTCCTCGACGCGCCCGACGTCCCGCGACCGGAACCTCAGCACGGCGCTCACCGGTCGGACGCGTTCCTCTCGGTCTTGATGAGCGCTCCCGCGGCGAGGAACAGCACAGCGCCGATCACACCCGCGATCGCCCACACGCCGTACTCCACGTCCACCGCGAAGACCGGGTTCCAGAACACCGCCACCAGCACGAAGACGATCGTCCACCACCACTGCCCGGCCTGCACCGCGAACCACGCCACGATCAGGGCGAGGATCGCCACGACGAAGCGGACGATCGTGGCGCCGATGCCCTCCGGCACGAGGGGCGACAGGAACAGGGCGATGGCGGCCAGGATGCCGGGCGCCAGCGCATTGCGCTGGAACGGCGGATCCGACGGACGGGAGGCGTGCATGAGACCAGTCTCCCAGCTCCCCCGCACTTCCAGGATACCGGGGAGACGGGGGCTTGCGGCAAGGGCCCCCGGAGGGCGCATACTGGTCCGTCGCGCCCGTCGACACCCGGCGGGGCGCGTGCGAACGGAGCCCGCGTGAACCCCTCGTCCCTCACCGTTTTCGACCTGCCCGACCGCCTCGCCGCCAAGGCCGACCCGGCTCTCATCGCCGAGGACGAAGCCCATTTCGCCCGGATCGCCGCGACCCTCGAGGAGGCCGTCTCGTCAGCATCCTCGAGGCTCGACGCCGTCCTGCATTCGCCGGCGGGCGTCGGCGGAGCCGCGGTCGAACGCGACCTCGAGATCCACCGGCTGAACGCGCGCCTGGGCATGCTGCGCCGGTACGGCGTCGACCTCTGCCTGGGGAAGATGACCCCCGACAGCGGCGAGCCGGTGTACATCGGACGCACGGGCCTGACGGATGCCGAGGGCGAGCCGCTGCTCGTCGACTGGCGCACGCCCGCAGCGGAGCCGTTCTTCGCGGCCAGCCATGGCGCCCCGATGGGACTGGTGAGCAGACGGCGCTACCGCTGGACGGGCCGGCGCATCAGCGACTACTGGGACGAGGTGTTCACGGCGGACGGACTTCGCAATCGCGCGGCGCTGGACGACCAGTCCGCCTTCATCGCGAGCCTGGGTGCCAGCCGTTCACCGCGGATGCGCGACGTCCTCGCGACGATCCAGGCGGATCAGGACGCGATCATCCGCGCGGGCGGGGACGGCGCCCTCGTGGTCGACGGCGGCCCGGGGACGGGGAAGACCGTGGTGGCGCTGCACCGGGCCGCGTACCTGCTGTACGCCGAGCCACGCATCGCCGCGGGCAGTGGGGGCGTGCTCGTCGTGGGCCCGCATCAGCCGTACCTCTCCTACGTGGAGGACGTGCTGCCGAGCCTGGGCGAGGAGGGTGTGCGCACCTGCACGCTGCGCGATCTCGTGCCCGAGGGCGCTGAGGCCCTGGCCGAGCCCGACCCGCATCGCGCCGCGCTCAAGGCCGATGCCCGTCTGCTGGATGCCGTGGCGACCGCCGTGCGCCTGTACCGGCGACCGCCTCAGGACCGCATGCTCGTCGAGACGGAGTGGGCGGACATCCCGCTCGACCCGGAGGACTGGGCCGATGCCTTCGACGCCGTCGAACCGGGTACTGCGCACGACGACGCCCGGCCGGACATCTGGCGCGCCCTGGTCGAGATCCTCGCGCGTCGCGCCCGTGTGCCGCAGCGCGTGCTCGCCCCCGCTCTGGCCGCGAACGATCGGCTGGGCCGGGCGTTCGAACGCGCGTGGCCGCTGCTGGACCCGACCGCGCTCACGGCCGCGTTGTTCTCGGATGCCGCGTTCCTGCGCCGATGCGCTCCATGGCTCCCGGCAGCCGAGGTCGATGCGCTCGTCCGGGCGGAGGACGCCGCCTGGACGGTCTCCGATCTGCCGTTCCTGGACGCCGCCCGCCGACTGGTCGGCGATCCGTCCGCCGAACGTGCCCGCCGTGAGCGCGCCGCGCAGCTGACCGCAGAGCGCGCGTACCGTGAGGACATCGCGGACTATCTCATCGCCAGCTCCGACGACGACCTCGGTCTCATGTCCATGCTGCGCGGCGACGACCTGCGCAACTCGCTCGACGACCTCGACGCCCTTCCGGACGTGTCGAGCGCCCCGCTGGACGGCCCGTTCGCGCACATCGTCGTCGATGAGGCCCAGGAGCTCACGGATGCCGAATGGCGGATGCTGCTGGAGCGCTGCCCCTCGCGCAGCTTCACGATCGTGGGTGACCGCGCGCAGGCCAGGCACGGGTTCACCGACACGTGGGAGGCCCGCCTCGCCCGCGCGGGCCTGGGCGAGGTCCGCATGGCCTCGCTCACCGTGAACTACCGCACGCCCTCCGAGATCATGGCGGAGGCGGAGCCGGTGATCCGCGCGGCGATCCCCGACGCCAACGTCCCGAGGTCGATCCGTTCCGGCGGCGTGCCGGTGCACCATGGCGCCCTCCGCGAGCGGGACGCGATCCTGACCTCCTGGCTCGCCGGGAACGAGGACGGAACGGCCGCCGTGATCGGGATCGATCCCGGGCCGACTCCGCCGCGCGTGCTGTCCCTCACGCCGGAGACCGCGAAGGGCCTCGAGTTCGACCTGGTCGTGCTCCTCGACCCCGACGGCTGGGGCGACGGGGTGGAGGGGGCCGTCGACCGCTACGTCGCGATGACGCGCTCCACGCGCGAGCTCGTCGTGCTGCGCCCCGACGCGCTCACCCGCGCGGGATGATCGAGCGCGTCCCTCCGGACGGACGCGGGGCACAGTGAGGAAGCGGGCCGCCGCCGCGGCCCGGACACGGATGGGGGAACCATGGCCGCCGAGACGGACACCGCAGCGCTGCAGGCGAGGATCGCCGCCCTCGAGGCCGAGAACGACGCGCTGCGCACCGAAACGCCGCGCCGGCGGCGCGTCCGCGGTCGCAGCATCCTCGCGGGCGTCCTGCTGGTCGTCGCGATCCTGCTCGCGCCGATCGCAGTGCTCGGCACCTGGGCGCGCGTTCAGCTCGTCGACACGGACCGCTTCGTCGCGACCTTCGCCCCGCTCGCCGAGGACCCACAGGTCCAGTCCTACATCGCCGACCAGGCGATGACCGCGATCGATGAGAACCTCGACATCCAGGGCATCGTCGACGACCTCGCGGACGGGCTGACCCAGCTGGATCTGCCGCCGCGCGCCGAGAACGCGATCCAGCTGCTCACGGTTCCCGCCGCGCAGGGGATCCGCACCCTTGTCGGCAACGCGGTGGACCGCGTCGTCGCCTCGGATGCGTTCGCGGGGATCTGGCAGACGACGCTGCGCGAGACCCACTCCCGCGCCGTCGCCATCATCCAGGGGCAGGAGGGCACGGCGATCACGCTCGGCGGGGACGGCACGCTGTCGATCGATCTCGGCGTGGTGATCGGCAACGTCAAGGACCATCTCGTCGACAGCGGCTTCGGCTTCGCCGAGGCGATCCCCGAGATCCAGCGCACCATCCCGCTCGCGACGGCGGACTCCTTCGTCCTGATCCGGACCCTGTACCAGGTGGCCACGGCGGCCGGCTATTGGCTGCCCTGGGTCGTGCTGGGCCTGCTCGTCGTCGGCGTCGCGCTCGCCGTGAAGCGCTCCCGCGCGGTCGTGGCGGCCGGCGCGGGGCTCACGATCGCGTTCCTGGCGCTGCTCGCCGGTTTCGGCATCGGCCGGCAGTTCTTCATCGGCGCGGTGAGCCCGTCCGTCATGCCTGCGGGAACGGCCGCGGTCGTCTTCGACCAGGTGACCGAGCTCATGAACGCGACGCTGGTGGCACTCACGGTGCTCGCCCTGCTCATCGCCCTGGGCGCGTGGCTGTCCGGGCCCTGGCGGCCCGCGCGCCGGATCCGGCGCATCGGACAGGATGCCGAGAACACCCTGCGCCGGACCGCCGAGCGGTACGGCCTGAGCACGGGATCGTTCGGCGCGTTCCTCGACCGCGCGGCCCCGGCTCTGCGGGTGATCGTCGTGCTCGGCGCCGTCGCGATCCTGTTCCTGTCGCGGCCGATCACGATCGGCGGCGTGCTGTGGACTCTGGTCGGCGTGATCGTCCTCCTGCTGCTCATCGAGGTGCTGCGCCGCCCGGCCGATGAACCGGAGACGGCGACGGACGCGGCACCGGATGCCGAGGCCGCCGCGACCGTGTCGCGGCCTCCGGCCTGAGCTCATGAGGATCCCCGGCCCTGTCCAGGCGTACCTCGGCCGCTTCGGCGGACGCGGCACGGTGCGCAAGGATCTCGTCGCCGGGGTCGCGCTCGGCGTCGAGAGCGTTCCGGACGGCCTGGCCGCAGGTGTCCTCGCCGGGGTCAATCCGCTGTTCGGTCTGAACGCCTATATGGTCGGTACGTTCGCCGGGGCCCTCACGACGGGCTCGGTGTTCATGAGCGTGCAGGCGACGGGCGCCATGAGCGTCATCCTCGCCGATGTCCCCGAGATGCAGGGGCCGCTCGCGGCCACCGCCGTCGCGACCGTGACGGTGATGGCCGGGCTCATCATGCTCGGCCTCGGGCTCGCCCGCATGGGCAGCCTCGTCCGCTTCATCCCCACGGCCGTGCTGATCGGATTCGTCAACGCCGTGGCGGTCAACATCGTCCTCGGCCAGCTCGACAACCTCACCGGCTTCACGAGCACCGGCGCGAACCGGCTGGTGCGGGCGCTGGACAGCGCGCTGGGCATGTCGCACTTCAGCTGGCCCTCGCTGCTCGTCGGGGCCGTCACGGCGGCGATCATCCTGCTCCTGGAGCGCACCAGGATCGGCGCGCTCGCCCTCGTCGTCGCCGTCGTCCTCGGCTCCGCCGCGGCACTGCTGATGCCGAACGAGTCCGTCGCGACCGTCGGCGATCTGGCCGAGGTGTCGCGGTCGGTGCCGGGGCTGAGCCTTCCCGATCCGTCCCTGATCCTGGCGCTCATCGTCCCCGCACTGTCGCTCGCCCTCGTCGGGCTCGTGCAGGGGGCGGCGATCTCGGGCTCCATCCCGAACCCGGACGGCCGCTATCCGAACGCCTCCGCGGACTTCCGCGGCCAGGGGATAGCGAACATCGCGACGGGGATGCTGCAGGGCATGCCGGTCGGCGGATCGATGTCGGCCACGGCCCTGGTGCGTGCCGCCGGAGCGCGGACGGCTCTGGCGAACCTCACCGCCGGGGTCGTCATGCTCGTGACGCTGCTGGTGTGCGGCCCGCTGATCGAATACGTCGCCATGCCGGCGCTGGCGGCCCTGCTGATCCTCATCGGCGTCAGGACCTTCAAGATCCATCAGGTGCTGCTGGTGTGGCGCACCGGTGCGATGCAGATCGCGGTGTTCCTCGTCACCTTCGTCCTCACGCTGCTCATCCCGCTGCAGTACGCCGTGCTGGCGGGTGTGGGCCTGTCGGTCGTGATGCACATCGCGCGGCAGTCCAATCGCATCAGGGTGCTGCGGTGGGTTTTCGACGGCGATGGGTTCCGGCCGCGGGAGGTGGCGCCGCCCGCGGAGCTCCCCGGAGGCGAGACGGTGGTCCTGACCGCTTACGGCAGCCTGTTCTTCGCCTCGGCGCACTCCTTCCGCGCCCAGCTGCCGCAGCCGACGCCCTCCTCGGCCGGCGCCGTGGTGGTGATCAGGCTGCGCGGCACCGAGGAGCTCGGCGTCACGTTCCTCACGATGATCCGCGACTACGCCGTCGACCTGCGCGCCCACGGCGCCACCCTCATGATCACGGGCGTCGAGCCGCGACTCGCGCATCAGCTGGACGCGACGGGAGTGGGGGCGATCGTGGGCGAGGAGAACATCTTCCCGCTGCGCCGGAGACTCGGCGACTCGCTCGACGACGCGCTGAACGCGATCCGCGCGCGGCGATCGCCGGACGACGCGGGCTGAGGCGTCACCCCGGCCGGGCGACGCGCTCCCTCCGCCCTCCGTCGATGCCTCTACGATGACGGGCATGAGCGCTGAGATGCCGATCGGCACCCTCCTGGATTCGTCGGACACCGCGTACCTGCGCGCACCCCGGTTCAACCGGCACACGTTCTGGTGCGGCCAGAGCGGCTCAGGGAAGACGTACGCGCTCGGTGTCGTCCTCGAGCAGGTGCTGCTGCACACGCGCCTGCCCATCGTCGTGCTCGACCCGAACTCGGACTTCGTGCACCTCGACACCCCCCGGGAGTCCGCGCCGGAGGACGCCGCGGCGCAACTGGCCGCGCGGGACATCCGCATCCTGCGACCGGGGTCCGAGGGCGAGGACCATCTTCAGGTGAGATTCGTCGACATGGACATCCGCTCCCGTGCGGCCGTGCTGCAGCTCGACCCGGTGCTGGACGCCGAGGAGTTCAACGCGATGCTGCGGGTGGGCGCGACATTCACGAAGGCGGACGACCGCCGCCTCGGCGACTGGCTGGAATCCCACGACGACCCGATGTTCCGGCGGCTCGCGCTGCGACTGCGCAATCTCGGCATCCTGGAGTGGGACCTGTGGGCGTGGGGCGGCCACGACGTGACCGATGTCGTGAACGCGACGCCGGACGCCACCGTGCTGGACCTCGGCGGGTTCGACTCGGCCGCACAGCTGCAGACCGCCGCGCTCGCCGTCCTCGACCGGCTGTGGGCCCAGCGTCACGAGCGCACCGGCCGCCTCGTGGTGATCGACGAGGCGCACAACCTCGCGGCGCCGGATGCCGGGACTCCGCTCGCCAGAGCCCTCACCGAGCGCATCGTGCAGATCGCGGCCGAGGGGCGAAAATACGGCATCTGGCTGCTGCTCTCCACGCAACGGCCCTCGAAGCTGCACCCCAACGTGATCTCGCAGTGCGACAACCTGGCGCTGTTGAAGATGAGCTCCACGCGCGATCTCGCCGAGCTCGGCCAGATCTTCGGATTCGCCCCCTCAGAACTGCTGGATCAGTCGCCGACGTTCCGCCAGGGGCAGGCGCTGTTCGCCGGCGGGTTCGCGTCGGAGCCGCAGCTCGTGCAGATGGGGGCGCGACTGACCCGCGAAGGCGGCTCGGACGTTCCGATCGGCATCCGCTGACCGCAGATCCCCTCGGGACACGCGGCGGGGCGGTGCTCGTACCGAACAGCCGCGGCACGCAATACTGAGGGGCATGGTCCCCCCGCCATCCGCTCCCGCCCGCGTTCGCGGCGTCCGGTTCCGGCCGCCCGTCCAGCAGCGCGGGCACCTGCGGCGGCCCCGGCTCACGGAGCTGCTGGATGCGCGGCTGGCCGAGCATCCGACCGTCCTCGTCGTCGCACCCAGCGGCTACGGCAAGACCTCCGCGGTGGCCGAATGGGCCGCAACGCGCGCGGGGCGCGTCGCGTGGCTGACGCTCGGGTCCTGGGACGCCGACCGCGCACACCTCGACGTCAGCGTCCTCCGCGCTCTGCAGGCGCTGGCCGCGGAGTCCCGGCGGCCGGAGCTCGCGGGTCTCCTGGCGCTTCAGCCCGAAGAGGTCGACGCCGCACTCGCGTTCGACGTCGTCTCGGAAGCGCTGGCGTCCTCCCCCGAGCCCGTCGTCCTCGTGGTCGACGACGCGCACCGCGCCGAGGACGAGCTGTCCGAAGGCCTGCTCGGCGCCTTCGTCCGCGGAGAGTGCGAACAGCTGCAGGTCGCGGTGGTCGGGACGGGCTACGTCGAGATCGCCTTGAGCCGCTTGGCGCTGTCGGCGCCGCACTGCGTCGTGCACCCGCAGGACCTCGCGTTCTCGAACGAGGAGATCGCCGCGCTGTACGCCGCGACCGGGCTTCCGCTCGACCCGGACGCCGTGCTCGCCGAGACGAGCGGCTGGCCGATCGCGCTGAGGTTCGTGCAGCTGTCCGGGGTGCACCCCGACACCGCCGGCGGCGGCGACGAGTCGCTGCTGCAGCGCTATGTGCGCGACCACGTCATCGCCGCGCTGCCGGAGGAGCTGGCCGCCTTCGTGCTGGACTCCTCAGTGTGCAGCGTGCTGACGCCTGAGCTCGGCGCGGCGATCGCCGGCGCACCGGACGGGGGCGCGCTGCTGGAGCGGTGCACGGAGATGGGGCTGTTCCTGGATCGGTTCGAGACGGCATCCGGCCCGGCGTACCGCTGGCACGGGATCGCCGCACGGCAGTTCCGGCGCCTGCTCGAGCAGAAGTCGCCTGGCCGGCGCGAGGAGGTGCTCCGCATCGCGGCCGCGCACCTGCGGGACGAGGACCCGCTCGCGGCTGCGCGCTACCTGCTCGACGCGGAGGATCCCGACGCGGCCCTGCGCATCGTCCTCGACCACTGGCTGGGGCTCACCGTCGGGCCGAAGGCCCGCGCACTCGACGCGTGGTGCGCGGCGCTGCCCGGTGAGTACGCCGACGACCCCCGCGTGCTGCTGATGCGCGCGTGCGCGCAGGACGTGGTCGGCAACCGCGACGTCGCGCTGATGTACTCGGCGAGGGCCGACGCACGATCCCGGCTCGTCGACGCCGCCGAGTACGCCGTGCTGCGCTCTCGCGCGGACCTCTTCCTGCTCGACGACCGGACCGATCTGGCCGCGGCGAGCGCGCAGGTGCGTCAGCAGCTGGAGGTCGCGAACGCCCAGAGCTCCACGGACCGGGCCGCGCTGCTGTACCTGCTCGGCTGGTCGGAGCTGCGGCATCGCGCCTCCCCCGACCTCATCGTCCAGCTGTTCTCCTCCGCCGCTGTCGAGGCGCGCGCCGCCGGTCAGGACACGCTCGAGCAGCGCTCTCTCGGGCATCTGGCGTTCACGCTCGCCTGGGCGGGTCAGTTCGCCCGAGCGGACGAGGTCCTCGACGGATCGGATGAACGACCGGACGAGGCCGGATGGGCGGCGTACGCGGGAGGCAGCGCCGCCACCGCATCCGGATTCGCCGCCTTCTGGCGCGACGACCTCGACCGGGCTCAGGCGGACCTGACGCGGGCGACGCGCAGCGGCAGCGCCAACCGGTCCTTCGCCGGGATCGCCCGGATGATGCTCGCGTTCACGGCCGCGGCCACGCGCGACGCGCACGCCTGTCAGCACGCTGCGCGCGAGCTGCAGGCGCTGCCGGCCACGATGCAGCAGGGGGTGTCCTGGCCGGCGTTCCGGCATGCCTCACTGGCGATGCTCTTCGAGGCGACCGGACGACGCGAGCAGGCGCTGCGGATCGTGTCGATGTATGAGGAGGCCGATGATCTCCCGCTCGTGACGGTCATGCTCGCGGGCGTCGCCGAACGGCTCGGCCGTCCGCAGACCGCGCTGCACATGCTGCGCCGGATCGCCCGCTACGACGCGATCTCCTACGTGCGGGTGAGCCGCATGCTCGTCGAGGGCGTGCTGCACTGGCGCGCCGAGCGCCTGCCGCAGGCGCACGACGTGATCGAGCGTGCGCTGGAGGTCGCGGTCGCCGAGGATCTGCGCCGGCCGTTCGCCGGCGGCGGCCTGGACGTGCGCCAGGTGCTCACGGAGCAGCTGGCGTGGGGCACGAAGCACGAGGAGTTCATCACGGCCTGCCTCGCTCCGCGTCCGGGAGCCGGGTCGCTGCAGGAGCTGTCCGAGCGGGAGCGCGAGGTGTTCGCACAGTTGCGCACCACGCGCACGATGCAGGAGATCGCCGAGGGGCTGGGCGTGTCGATCAACACGATCAAGACGCACCAGCGCGCGATCTACCGCAAGCTCGGCGTCGCGTCCCGCCGCGAGGCCGTTCGCCTTTTCGCCTGAGAGGGGCGGGCGACTCAGTCGTCCGAGGCCATGCCGACGACCGTGTTGACGACGGTCGCCGGGATCCGCTCGGCCGCGATGACCGTTGCCCCGTCTCGCGCGAGCTGCTCGGCCAGCTCCCTGGCCCACAGCAGCTCGAGGGCGACGACCGCCGCGGCGCCTCCGGACGGGAGCCTCTCCGCGATCGCTGCGAGATCCTCCTCCCCCGCCAGACCAGGGGCATGCAGCTCCAGTCCGTCGAGCGCGAAGCCGTCGAGGTCGACCTCGTCGACGCGGACTACGCCCGCGACGCTCTTGGAGAGAAGCACGAAGTCCAGCATCCGCACGACGCCGTCGGCGACCTGCGCGGCCAGCGCGTGCAGGAGCTCGGCGGACAGCACGGGCTCGCGCAACGCGATGACCGTGAGCTCCACCGGCCCGAACTGCACCGGAGCGAGCGTGGCGCGGCTGCCGCTCATCGGCCGACTCCCTCCCGCGACGGAATGCGTCTGCGAGGATGCTCGCACTCGTCCGGGAAGGACGGCCAACGGGTCATCCCGCAGGGGTGATGCCGTTCCTCAACAGTCCTGCGCAGGGACTGAACCTCCGATCGGAGGTTTTCGCGCTCGTCTCGGTATCATCGGGATATGAGCTCGCCCGACGCCGACGCGCCGCGCCCCCGGGGCCGCTACCCGAAGGGCATCGCGCGGCGCCAGGAGATCCTGGACAAGGCCATCGAGGTCTTCGCGCGGCGCGGGTCGCAGAAGACCAGCCTGCGCGCGATTGCGCAGGAGGTCGGCGTCACGCACGCCGCGCTCACCCACTACTTCGGCTCGCTCGAGGAGCTGCTGGTGGAGGTGTACCGCGAATCGCAGCGCAAGCCGCGCGGGGCGAAGCAGCCTCCGGCCGCATCGAGCCCTGCCATGGCGATGCGGGCGTCCGCCGAGGAGAACCGCAGCATCCCCGGCCTCGTGCAGTTGTACTCGACGCTGACGGCGATGGCGCTCGAGGAGAACCATCCTGCCGCCCAGGAGTTCATCACGGAGCGGTTCGCGCGGCTCCGCGCGGGCATCGCCGAGCAGGTGCGCGAGTTGCAGGCCGCCGGCCACCTGCGCGCGGATCTCGATCCGGTGCTCGTCGCCGCCCTCGTGATCGCGGCATCCGACGGTCTGCAGACGCAGTGGCTGCTCGACGATGCCGTCGATCACGAGGCGGCGCTCGAGATGCTCGACCGGCTGCTCAGGGGCGCGACGCCCCCGAGCGCCTGAGTCAGAGCGTCGACGCGAAGGGGTCGAATCCCTCGGGCAGCAGCGGCACCGGTGCGACCGTGCTGCCGACCACGACGGTCTGGCCGGTGGCCGCGGACTCCTGAGCGGAGAGCAGGATGTCGAGCACGTGGAACCCGAGCTCGCCGGAGGCCACGTGCGGGCGGTCCTCCGCGATCGCGCGGACCATATCGAGCGCGCCGATGCCGCGGCCGACCTCGACGGCGTCGTGCTCGATCTCGATCCACTCCTGCTGGAACGACATGCCGTCGCGGATCACGCCGAGCGGCTTGACGTAGGCGATGCGACCGGCGAACTGGTTCGGGTCGGCGATCACGATGGTCCCCTCGGTGCCGTGGATCTCCACGACGCCGTGCCGCTCGAGCGCCGAGTCGAAGCTCAGCAGGCTCTGAGCCTGAGTGCCCTGTTCGAAGGCCGTGACGATCTGGATCGTCGACGGCACCTCGACCGGGAACGTCGCCCCCGCGTTCGGGCCGGTGTGGATCTCGCGCTCCTCTCGGGCCTTCGATCCGACGGCGGCGACACGGTCGACGGGGCCGAGCAGGCTGACGAGGGCCGAGAAGTAGTACGGGCCCATGTCGAGCAGCGGGCCCGCGCCGTGCGCGAAGAGGAACGCCGGGTTCGGGTGCCAGAGGTCGGGACCCTGCGTCTGGAACGCGGTCTGCGCGAACAGGGGGCGGCCGATGAGCCCGCCCTCGATCGCACGTCGCGCGGCCTGGAAGGCGGGGCCGAGCAGGGTGTCGGGCGCGGAGCCGATCCGCAGGCCCGCGGTGTCCGCCTCGCGCAGCAGCTCGGCGGCGCCCTCGCGGTCGAGGCCCAGCGGCTTCTCGGTCCACACGTGCTTGCCCGCGGCGATCGCGGCACGGGAGACCTCGATGTGCACGGCCGGGATGGTGAGGTTCACGACCAGGTCGACGCCGGGGTGGGCGAGGACGTCCTCGGCGGAGCCGGAGGCGGGGACGCCGTACTTCTCGGCCTGCGCCTGCGCGCGGTCGAGCAGCAGGTCACCGACGATGAGCACCTCGACGTCCGGGAAGGACGACAGGTTCTGCAGGTACGTGTCGCTGATGACGCCGACCCCGATGATGCCGATGCCGATGGCGCTCATCGGGCGAACCCGCCCTCGGTGAGGAAGGCGTAGCTGGCGGCGATGTCCGCGAACACGTCTCCGGGGGCGTTGTCGTACTCGATGATCGCGTACTGGAGAGCGGATGCCGCGTGCAGCGCGTCGGCGAGCGGGACGTCTCCGGTTCCGGCGTGACGCTGGTCGAGGGAGTCGGAGCCGAAGGCCTCGGCACCGGGGGCGAACGGGTTGCTGGCCGGAGCGACGCCGTCCTTGACGTGGGCCGCGACGAGCCGGTCGCCGAGGCGCGAGACGAGACCGACGACGTCCTGTCCGCCCACGAGGGCCCAGTACAGATCGAGCTCGATGACGACGCGCTCGTCCGTGAGCGACACGAAGCGCTCGTAGGCGGTCTGGCCGTCGAAGTCCGCGACGAACTCCTGCGCGTGGTTGTGGTAGCCGACCTGGAGGCCGAACTCGGCGGCCTTGTCGACGAGCGCGTTCAGCCGGTCGGCGATGTCGGTGACGCCCTCGAGCGTGAACCAGCGCTCCGGCGCGACGAACGGGTCGATGACGGTCGTGAGCCCGACCTTCGCTGCAGCCTCGAAGACGGCCTCGGGGGCGGGGGTGGGGATCGATCCGTCCGGCGTCCACAGCTCGTCCGAGAGCAGTGGCGCGTGCCCGGTCGGGGAGGCGAGCCCCGAGGCATCCAGCGCCGCGCGGATCTCGTCCGGACGGCGCACGAAGTCGAACGCCTCGACGTTGCGCAGGCCGATCGCGGCGAGCTTGTCGAGCGAGCCCTCCTTGTCGGCGGAGAACTCCGCTGCGAGCGTGTACAGCTGGACCGAGGCTTCTGGCAGGGCCACGTTGACCTTCCTTCTCTGACGGGAACACGGGGCCTCTGCGGCACCCGCGGGCCAGAATAGCAGAAACCTCCGGGTGGAAGTTCTACCGTCCTGGCGATCCGGACGGTACCGTGTGAGCGTGTCGACGGAATCGAGAAGCGGACGGGCCCAGGTCTCCCCTGCCGCCCTGGACGCGGCGCTCGGCGACATCGACTGGACGCGCCTGTCGGCGGGATCCGAGCCCTCGAGATTCGCGGCGCCGAGCGGAGAGCTGGCGGTCGTGTCGCTCGGCGATCCGGAGCGCCCGCGCGTCGTGCTCGTGCCCGGTGCGACCGGCTCCAAAGAGGACTTCTCGCTCATCCTGCCGATCCTCGCCCAGGCCGGCTACTTCGTGCAGTCGCTCGATCTGGCCGGCCAGTACGAATCGCATGCCGCCGGCGCGGACACGGCGTACACCTATCAGCTGTTCGTCGACGACCTGATCGCGTTCCTGGAATCCGGCGGGCCCGCGCATCTGCTGGGCTACTCGTTCGCGGGCACCGTCGCCCAGCTCGTGGCGGTGCGGCGACCGGATCTGCTGCGCTCCCTCGCGCTTCTGACCACGCCACCGGGCCATGGGAACGTCTTCGCGCGCATGCGATGGCTGGGGCCGTTCGCGCCGATCGCGAGCGCGCGCCGCGGGGCCGCGCTGATGATCTGGGGCATCATGACGAACAAGAACCGGGTGCCGCCTCGTCGGCTCGCCTTCGTGCGATCGCGGTTCGCGCTCACGAGCCGGCGCAGCGTCGAGGAGATCGTCGGACTGATGATGGCCTCCCCCGATGTGCGCACCGAGGTGCGGGAACTCGCACTGCCGAAGCTGGTCGCCGCCGGCTCACGGGACCTGTGGCCGCTCACCGCTCACGCGCGGTTCGCCCGAGATCTCGGAGCGGAGTTCCGTGTCTATCCGACCGGGCACAGCCCGAGCGAGACGACCCCGCACCAGCTCAGCGCCGACCTGCTCGAGCTGTACGCCTCCTCTGAGGGCTGATCACCGGCGCGCGGAGGCCTCGCGCGCGCGGCGCCGTGCCCGCCGCCGACGACGCGGACTCTCGTGCGGCAGATGGAGCCGGACCGTCGGCAGCACCCAGCTGAGCCGTCTCCAGAGGGAAGCCCAGTTCCGGAACGGCCGCGCCGAGACCTCGACGACGAGGCCGCGGTCGCGCAGCACGGTCATGTCGGGGCGCACGTGGAAGGAGAGATCGAAGTCGTCGTGGATGTTCTTCTCCTCGCGATGCACCTCCTCGCTCAGCATCCGCCACGCGCTGGTGCGCATGGCCATGTTCGAGCCGAACAGCGGCGCATGCCCGAGGAACGGGGTGAGGACCGCGTACATGCCGCCGATGTAGAGGCGTTCGCCCATCCAGTGCACGAGCGGGGTCGCCCCGTAGAAGCGGGGATCGCCGGTGAGGAAGTCGAGCTCGGGGCGCTCGCGGAACGTCCGCACGATCCGTTCGATCCACTCCGGCCCCGGGCGGGAGTCGGCATCCAGTCGGGCGATGATGTCGCCGGATGCCGCGTCGTAGCCGGCAGAGGCCGCCTGCGGGATCCCCGGCACCGGTTCGACGACGACGCGTGCTCCGAATCGCTCCGCGACGGCCGCGGTGTCGTCGGTGCTGCCGTTGTCGACGACGACGATCTCGTCCGCCGGGCGGGTCTGGTTCTGGAGCGCGCGCAGGCACGCTTCGAGCATGCGCGCGTCGTCCCGAGCCGGGATCACCACGGACAGGGCGGGGAGGTCGGTCGTCATCGTCCTCCTATTGTGCGCGGGTTCGCGGGCTCGCTTCGGCGCGGCTCGCCCCGTCAGCAGCCACCCCTCAAAGGAATCCCATAGTCTCGTCATCGGCCCTGCTGAAAAGCGATGCGTACCGTCGTCGGCATGATCAACACGAAGAACGCAGCTCAAGCGTCCGTCCGCCGTCGATGGATCCGCCCCGTGACATCCGGGGCCACCGCTCTCCTGCTCGCGACCGGCCTGACCCTCGCAGGATGCGCATCGCCTTCGGAATCGTCCCCGTCGTCCTCGTCGTCCTCGACGAGCACACTGGACAGCGCGATCGCCACCGCCTCCAACGGCAGCACGGATGCCACGACCACCGCTCAGACGATCCAGGACACCACGGCCGCCGTCGAGGCCTTCCTCGCGACGCTCTCGGACGAGCAGGTCGAGGCGGTCACGTACGACTACGACGACGAGACCAAGACGACGTCCTGGTCGAACTTCCCGGTCACCTTCGTTGAGCGGGCGGGCCTCAATCTCGCCGATCTCACCACCGAACAGCAGCAGGCGGCGATGGCCGTGCTCGAAGCCCTGCTGAGCGACGAGGCGTACGAAACGGTGACCGGAATCATGGGCGGCGATCAGTACCTGCTGGAGAACAGCAGCAGCACCGAGACCTCCCTCGGCCAGTACTACATCGCGTTCTTCGGGGAGGCGTCGGACACCGATGCGTACGCCGTGCAGTTCGGCGGACATCACCTCGGCATCAACGCCGACCTGAACGGCGGCGAGGAGTCCATCACGTTCGCGCCGACCCACCTCGGCGTCCAGCCCGCGGTCTACACGACGGAGGACGGAGAGGAGGTGCAGCCCTTCGACGCGATCTACACCGACGCGTTCGCCTTCTTCGACAGCCTCACGGCCGAGCAGCAAACGACGCTCACCTCGGGAGACGTGACGATGTGCGCGCCCGGTGACACCTGCGACTACTCGTCCGGGGACGGCCTCACCGGCGCGGACCTGACGGATGATCAGCGGGAACTCCTGCTGGAACTCATCGCGAACTGGGCGGCCATGGCCGACGAGGAGACAGCCGCGACGACCCTTGCCGAGATCGAGGCGACGCTCGACGAGACTGTGATCGCCTGGTCAGGCGAGACAACCTACGACATGAGCACGGGGGACGGCATCTCGTTCTCGATCTCCGGACCCGACGTGTATGTCGCGTTCCAGGCCCAGAACGGTTCGGCGGGAGCAGACGTCGACGGGGTCACGACGAGCGGATGGGGGCACGTGCACACCATCTACCGTGATCCGTCGAATGACTACGCGAACAGCGTCGAGCAGCAGGAGGCGACCGGCGGCATGGGCGCAGGACCCGGCGGCGGGGCCGGCGAGGCGCCCGCTGGCGGTGCACCCGGAGAGCCGCCGGCCGGCGAGTGACCCCTGTCAGACGGGCCGCACGCCGACGTCCGTGATCGTGATGATCCCGCTCGACGCATCCAGCGCGGCGAGCGTGCAGGCCGCCGCCTCATCGATGTGAACGCGCGGCCCTGCCGGAAGCGCATCCGGGTAGAAGGTCCCCGGCCCGTAGAACTGGCCGTAGCGCAGCACCACGCCGCCGAAACGGAGGACGGCGTCCTCCAGGCTCTGCACGCCGGCCGCACCCTCTCCGGGAGGCAGTTCCCAGGCGACGCTCTGCGCCAGCATCCGCGAGCACCCGGCTGCCGCGGCGGCCTCGACCAGGTTCCGAGTCCCCTCGACCCTGATGCGCGCGTTCGCGGCCCGTCTGGCTGGTAGCTCTGCGGCGGAATCGGGCAGGTCCGTCAATTGATGGATGACCAGGTCCGGGCCGAATCCCTGCATGGCCTGCGTCAGCCCCGCGGCGTCGTAGACGTCACAGATCACCGGTTCGGCGCCGAGGTCGCGAATCAGTGTCGCCTTGTCCGCAGAGCGGGTCATCCCGGCGACGACATGGCCGGTCCGGACGAGCATCCCGGCCAGGCGAGTGCCGATCACACCGGTGGCGCCGGCCAGGAAGATCCGGAGCGGAGTGTTCGGCGAAGGCACGGGTCCGATCATGCGAGCACCTTAGCGGGGGCCGACGATCCCCGGAAAATCGGCGGAGACGGAGGCCTACGCACCGTGTCGAAGCCGCGGCGATGCTCACGCACCGAGCGGGTCTCGTGAACGCCTATAGGCCGTCGGGAGCGCCACTCGCCAGCCGGCACTGCTCGCCGCACCCGCGGACTCGTCACCCAGCTCCCCGACAGCGCACGGCACAGAGCGATCCGTCGTACGTCCGGGCTATCCTCCCCTCATGGCCGATCGCGCGAACAAGCCCGAGCTGCACATGGATTCCGTCGCGGACTGGGAAGCCTGGTTGAGTGCGGACCCGGACCCGAGCGGGGTCCGACTACGACTGCGCAAGAAGGCGACGACCCGGCCTGGGATCACGTACGCCGAGGCGCTCGATGTCGCGCTGTGCTTCGGGTGGATCGATGGGCAGTCGCAATCTGTCGACGCCGATTACTTCCTGCAGACCTTCACGCCGCGGCGACCGCGGAGCATGTGGTCGAAGGTCAACATCGGTCACGTGACTCGGCTGATCGAGGAAGGTCGCATGCGTCCCGAAGGTCAGCGCGAGATCGACCGCGCGAAGGCGGACGGACGATGGGACAGCGCGTACCGGCAACGCGACAACGATCTTCCCATGGAGCTGCGGGAAGCCCTCGATGCGGACCCGGAGATCGCCGAGGCCTTCGCATCTCAATCGGCGCAGAACCGATTCTCGATGGCCTTCCGTGTCGCGAACCTCAAACGGCCCGCCTCGCGAGCTGCACGTGTGGCCGAGTACGTCGAGATGCTCAAGCGAGGCGAAACCCTTCCCTGAGGACCACCGCGCAGTTGGATGCGTCAACGGCGGCATCCCTCAGCGGTCTCGCGGTCACCGTGCCGAATGCCCGCACGATCCGGGCCCACGAAAGAGCACTTGACCAGGAATTCTGTGGCGGAGACGGAGGGATTTGAACCCTCGGTCCCCGTGAGGGGACTCCACCTTAGCAGGGTAAATCCCGCGATCTCGGGCTCGAGCGCCCACTCGCGCGCTACGACTGGGATCGCGGCGGATCCGCGGAATCACGCGGGTACCCGGGGATTAGTGCTTCTCGCTCGACTCGCTCTCCAGACTCGGGGTGCACTCAAGAATCGTCGTTCTCGGGATGCTCCGGACACTTTTCGGACACACGAGACGGGCGCGATTCGACCTCCCACCGGGCCCCACCCGCTCGGGCACATCCCGCGTTGAACTCTACGTCGTCGGCAGGGTCACGAAAGAGGGACGTTGACACGAAGTCGGCAAGTGGGTCACCCCAGAACATCCGCTCACCGTCGATGATGCCACTCAACCTCACAGTGTGACCGTCCGCACATGCGAAGACGTTACCGTCCCAGAGGTCGAAATGATCCAGAGCGGACTCATCCACCTCGTTGAGTAGTCCGAGATGACCTCGGTTCACCGCGCGAAGATCGGCGCTCGGAATATCGGTGCGAACACGATAGTGGTCGATATCCGAAACCGCCGCGTCCCACATGCGCGGGAACGCCTCGCCCCACGAGCTACCGCTCAGCGCCAGCCCATCCGTAGCTCGCCCCCTTTACCGCGTGGAGCTGAGCCGCCGCCTCCCCGATCTGTGACCTCACGGCGCCTCGCCCAGCAGACGTCAGCGAGTCAGAGACCCGATTGAGAGGCCCGCCCTCGAGGAAGGAGAGGATGACGACATCCCGGTCGGCCACCTGCCGACTGAAATCACTGGCAAGCACCGCGGGCACCGGAGCCCTCCCGCGCGCGTGCCGATAGAAGGACACCTCAGAGCGCATCAGACCATGCTCGTAATGAAGGCGAGGGGCATCGTCCGGTGGGGCAACGTTCAGAACGACCTGAGACCCGTCCGACAGGCTGAGACGATAGGCCGCGTTGTACATCCCGTCGGTGAGATCGGCCATTTCCTCTACAAGCAGACCGAGGTGTCGTTCCACGAGCGAGCCGATCACGGGTCGAGCCAGAGGGATTTTGGAGTCGCTGTTCACGGGCGCAAGGTTCTTCCTGTGTCAGGGCGCGAGGCCGCTCCGGTAGGCGATAGCTACCAGCTGCCCCCCGGTCACGGGCTTCGAGTTTCGTCATGGCGCGGTTGAGATGCGTCTTCACCGTGAACGGAGAGATCGACTGCGCTGCCGCGATCTCAGCGTTGTCGGCGCCTGTCGCGGCGGCGATGACAAGATCTCGCTCGCGAGGGGTCAGTGAGGCGATGCGCGCGCTGAGCTCCGCGTCCGGCTTCCGAGGTTCGCGTTCGGACGCGAGATGGGCGGTGACAGCACGAGAAGCTCGAGGGGACAAGCTCGACTCGCCGGCAGCCGTACGTTCGACGGCATCGATGAGTTCATCTGGCTCGGCGGACTTGCTGATGAAACCGTCCGCACCGGCTCGCAACGCGGCGAGGACGTCCGCGTCGCCGTCAAAGGTCGTGAGCACCAGAACGCGTGTCGATGCCAGAGATGCATCGGCCCGAATCCTTCTCGTCGCTTCGATCCCGTTGATCCCTGGCATGCGCAGGTCCATGAGCACGACGTCGGGGAGGGCCTCGCGGACGAGTCCGACGCCGATTCCTCCATCCTGCGCTTCCCCCAGAACAGTGATGTCCGCGGACTCGAGCACCCCGCGGATGCCAGCGCGGACGATCCCCTGATCATCGATGAGCACGACGGTCGTCATCAATACTCGCCTTCATGTGAGTGGAGGTGCATCGGCAATCGCGCCGTCACTTCGAATCGACTGCCCTTGTGTACAGCTTCGAGGGCCCCGTGCACACTGGCCGCGCGTTCCGTCATCCCGACGATTCCGAAACCCCCGCCCTGGGCCCCTCCATGTGCCACCGCGTTGCTCACGTCGATGTGCACCATGTTCCCTTTCGCCCGAACGCTTACGACGACATCACCGGCGCCGTGCTTCAGCGCGTTGGTGAAAGACTCCTGCAGAATTCGATACACGGCAACTCCGACAGAGCGGTCCAAGCTTGGCAGGGGGTCGAGGGTCTCCTGCACGTGTAGTCCGGCCCGGCGCGCTGTCGCGACGAGAGAATCGAGTGCCGCGGGACCAGGAACTTCCTCAGTCTCGCTCGATCCGAGGGGGTCGCGAAGAAGAGTCAGGATCTCCTGGAGCTCGTCCACCACTTCCCGACTGGACGCGCGGATCTGTCGAAGGGAGGCTGTGACGCGTTCGGGGTCTTTCTCAAGGTGTCGCTCCGCGGATCCCGCGTGGAGCGATATGACCGACACTGAATGAGCGACCGAATCGTGCAGGTCTCGGGCGATTCGCAATCGTTCTTCCCCGACGTGGCGCGCCACCTCGCTCTCGCGGAACGCGACCGCTGACTGTGCTTGCGCTTCCAAGGCCCGGACATAGTCATCGTTGGACCTCAAGGCCATCCCGAAGGCGACAACCGCAGCGGTCCACACGGGAAGGATCAGTGCGACTGGTTCCCAGGGGCGCTCATCGAAAACGACAATCGCTCCGGCGTACAGCACGAGGGCATGCACCGCGGCGAGAACGAGGGTCCACGTCTTAGGGGCGCGGATAGCGAGGGTGAAGAGGACAACCTCGGCAAGGACCCAGGTCGGGAAAGCGATGTTCGGCGTGAACAGCACCACCCCGCTCGCAACCACCGCGCCCATTGCAGCCCACACGGGCACCCGCCGCCGACCGATAACGGCCGCCGCGGCCACGACCAAGCCCGGAGACGTCCACCAGGTGCGATCCGCGATGATTGTGACCGCTGCAACGATGAACGCGACGAGGGCGACGACGTCCAGCAGCCATTCCCAACGGTGCAGGCTCACTGTCCGCCGCCTCCTCGCCATCATCATGCGGATGATTCTCTCACCCGCGGTTTCGGACTATTGCTGATCTTTCGTCATCGTCCGACCCCTACAGCGTCACGCGCGGCAACGGGCGCGTTCTCGGTTCGTGGCGCTGGCTGCGGATCAAGACCCGCCCCCTCGACATCGATAGTGGGAAGGACACGGTCGAGCCACTTGGGAATCCACCATGCCGCCTTGCCCATCAACGAGAGCGCTGCCGGCACGAGAATCATCCGGACGATGAACGCATCCGCGATGACGCCGACCGTGAGAGCCATGGCGATGGAGCCGACCAGGGAGGAATGGCTCATGGCGAATCCTCCGAAAACGGCGGCCATGATGGCGGCTGCCGCCACGACGACGACTGCCGAGTGTCGGAAGCCCGCGCGCACGGCCTCCAGTGGTGTCAGCCCCCGCTCGTGAGCCTCGTGCATGCGGGATACGAGGAACACCTGGTAGTCCATCGCTAACCCGAAGAGAATGCCCGTGACCACGATGGGCAGGAGGCTCAGCAGCGGGTTCCCCTGCGGAGCTTGGACGATGACGTCGAGCCAACCCCACTGGAAGATCGCGACGGTTGCGCCCAGGCCTGCGCCGAGCGACAGCAGGAAGCCCGCGGTCGCTACGAGGGGGATGAGAAGCGAGCGGAACAGGATCACCATCAGGACCAGCGAAAGGCCGACGATGAGTGCGATGTACAGCATGAGGGCGGACTGCAGCTGCTCATCGGAATCCAAGCCGATTGCTGTTGCTCCCGCAACGAGAAGCTGCGCTCCACTGATATCGCCATCTTCCGCCCGGATGTCGTGCACGAGGTCTGTCGTGCGCGAATCGAGCGGGCCGTACTTCGACATGACCGTCAGCATCGCCGTGTCACCGTCGTCCGTCACAGCGGCGGGGATCACCATATCGACGTTGTCGAGATCGACAAGCTTGTCGACGACGCGGGAAAGCACTGTCTCGACATTGTCGGATCGCACGAGAACGACCAGCGGGTCCTGGGCGCCGTCGCCGAACTTGTCAGCGACGATCTCGTAGGCGGCGCGCTGCGTAGAGTCGGGATCCTCTCCTCCAGGCATGGTGAGCGCCGTCTGCATCGACATGAGCGGCACAGCCGCCACGACGAGCAGCGCCGTGCCTCCCAAGAGGCTGAGTGCGCGACGCCGCGTCACGAACCGCGCCCAGCCGGCGATGAAGCCGTTCTTCTCCGTGATGTCCGTCCCCACCAGCTTGCGATCCCGGCGCGACAGAGCCCGAGTGCCCATGAACGAGAGCAAGGCGGGCACCAGGGTCAGCGCCATCAGCACAGCAATTGCAACCGCAAACGCCGCGGCGAGACCCATCTCTCCAAGGAACGGGATACCCACCACCGTCAGTCCGGTCAACGCGATGATCACGGTGGCTCCGGCGAAGACGACCGCAGAGCCGGCAGTACCGACGGCCACGCCAATGGCACTGTGCAAGCCTCTCCCCACGCGAAGCTCGGTGCGGAACCTCGCGAGGATGAACAGTGTGTAGTCGATCCCGACGGCGAGGCCGAGCATGACGGCCAAGATCGGAGTGAGGGACCCGATGGGGGTCACCGCGGAGAACGCCAGCACACCGAGGATTCCGACAGCCACGCCGATGAGCGCGGTGAACATGTTCGCGCCGGCCGCAACCAGGGAGCCGAAAGTGATGAGAAGGACCAGGAATGCGAGGGCCGCGCCGACGATCTCGCTCGGCCCGAGGATCTCCGGCACCCCTTCACCGAGTGAGCCGCCGACTTCGGCGTTCAGACCATCAGCACGCAGAGTCTGCGCGACGTCTGCGAGGCGTTCGGTTGCGGTTTCTGCGTCTGCGGCGTTGTCCACGGACACAGTAGCGACCGCGGTTGAGAGGTCTTCGGAGATGTACGGACGGGTCTGGTCGAAGGGGTCGGAGACGGACTCCACCCCGTCGATGTCACGGACGTCGGCGAGCGCATCCGCGATGCTAGTCATCGCCTCCGCATCGACAATGTCGCCGTCCGGATTCTGGATGACGAGTTGCAACGAGCCGACATCCGAGTCGTCCGGCGGGAATTCCTTATCCAGCACGCTCATTGCCTCGCTGGAGGGAGTGCCCTGAACATCGAACCCCCCGTCGCCGAACTTCATCCCGGATAGCGCGACCACTGCCAGCACGGCAACGGCCAAGAGCCACGAGATCAGCACCGCCCAGCGATGACGTGCGGAGAACCGGCCAAGCCGGGAAAGTAGTCGAGCCATGAGAGTCCTTCGAAAGGCGCATCAGCGTGCGCACGAGTGCTTTCTTCAACTCTGATTCCTCCGCGTCCCGCTCGCGTGGTCCGTGCGCAGGCTCCGATGTACTGCGTTGGCAGTAGACGCGACGCTGGACCCCGTGAACGAAACCGGTACATCTGCTACATTTTTGCCACTGCACTTCGACGACGAGGACCCATGCCACGCACATCATCTGTATCCCCGCCCGCCCGGCTTGTCAGCGAGCGAGGGGTGAAGCACCTTCACGTCCATGGCAAGCGCTTCGTCGTCCTCGGGGGTGAGCTGCATAATTCCTCGAGCAGCAGCAGCCCCGCCATTCAAGATGCCTTCGATGCCCTGGACGGCATGAATCTCAACACCGTTCTTGCGCCTGTCTCGTGGCGACAGCTGGAGCCCCACGAAGGCGAGTTCGACCTTTCTCTTGTCGATGAGCTCGTCTCCACAGCGCGTGACAAGAATCTGCATCTGATCCCGCTCTGGTTCGGGACATGGAAGAACGGGCGCTCAACTTACATTCCCGACTGGGTGCGATCCGACCCTAAGCGCTTCCCCCGGGCCGAAATCAGAACGGGCGAGACTCGCGACTGCTTGACTCCTTTCGCCACCGAAGCCGCAGAAGCGGACGCGCGGGCCTTCGCCGCACTCATGGCGCACATCCGGCACATCGACTCTGCCGAAGGAACCATCGTGATGGTCCAGGTGGAGAACGAAGTCGGAATCCTGGGGGACTCCCGAGACCGTAGCGCGGTGGCAGAACATGCCTACCGCAGCAGCGTCCCGGAAGACGTCCTCGCCGCGCTCCGCACGGATGCGCCTCTTCGTATTCGAGAAGCTTGGAGCTCTCGCGGTGAACAGCAAGCGGGCACATGGTCGGAGATGTTCGAAGACACCACAGACACCGATGAAGCCTTCATGGCGGCAGCCTATGCGCGCCATGTCGAGCGAGTGGCCGCTGCCGGCAAAGCCCAATACCCGCTCCCCCTGTTCGCGAACGCATGGTTGTACACGCAGCTCGAGGTTGCGGAGGGAAATCCGGCGGGAGGCCAGGAGCCAGGCATCTACCCCAGCGGTGGCCCACTCCCCCATGTGGGAGCGATATGGAGCGCACTCGCGCCTTCGCTCGACTTGCTCGTCCCCGACATCTACTTCGGGGACTTCGACCAGATCTGCAGGGACTACATCGGCCTCAGTGGCGGCCTTCTCATCCCGGAGATGCGCCGAAATGTTGCTGGTGTCGCGGACGCGTTCGTCGCCTTGGGCTCGCACTCCGCCATCGGGGTCTCCCCGTTCGGTATCGACACCACGGAGTTACCCGAGGGTGAGGCCTTATCCGATGCCTACGGGGCACTAGCGGTCCTCGCGAAGGTCAGCTCAGCGCCTCCCATCGGGAGCTTCAGACTTCATGCCGAGCTCGAGCAACAAGAGGTTGCGCTGGGGACGTACACCGCCATTGCACGACGCGAGCCGAACAGGGTTGGCGGGTTCCACGAGTGGGGCTATGGGCTCATCGTTCAGGAATCTGAGGACACGTTCCTTGCATGCGGCAGAGGAGCTGAACTGTCGTTCTACTGCGCAGAAGGTCGAGCGGAGATCGTCAAGGTAGAAGAGCTGAGAGCTCGTGAAAGCGGCGTGGAGGTCTACCGCGAGCTCAACGGTGACGAGACAGAAAGCGGCAGCGTCGTGGTCTTGCCGTCTCTCGAACCGCGACCGCCATCCGACGCGTACCACATTCCTTCCATCCGCCGCCGTAGTGGCGTGATGCGGTTTACTTTGGCGAGCCCGCCGCCTGCTACCGCTCCGGCCACCGGGGCATCGCGGTAGAAGCGTGCATGAACGGTGGGCAGAGAGACCCAAGTCACTCCGTGGATTGACACGCGTCAAAAACAATGGTTCCCTGTACCTAGCAACCACCGACATCGGCCCCGAAGCCGGCTCGGACCAGAGCGCCCGATGACGGGCCCGTGATGAAGGCAAACCCATGAGACGCAAAGACGCGGCAAACATCGTGCCGACCAACACACCTATCGAGGACGTATCTCAGCTCACCCTGCGGGCAGAGGATGAGGAGGATCCCACGACAGCGGAACTGCGCATTCCGAAGGTCGGGCCGGGCTTCGTCTTCGTCTACAGCTTCGCGTACTTCGGGTACTTCCTATGCCTGTTCATGCCGGCGCTCTTCAGCCTCCCGTACAAGATTCAGCTCGTTGACCCCGCGAGCAAGGAGACCGTGCTCGGTCTGGTCGTCGGCATCAGCGCCATCGTGCTGCTGCCAGCAGGACCAGTACTCGGAGTACTCAGCGACCGAAGCAAGTTCGCCTGGGGGCGACGCCGGCCGTTCCTCATTCTCGGCTTCTCGGTCTTCGCCATCAGTGCGTTCCTGATCGCCATCGCGCCGAACGTGCCTCTCATCCTCGTTGGATATGTGATCGCTCAGCTCGCCGCATCCCTCGTAGGCGTCGCCATGAACCCCACCCTCGCCGAACACGTGCCCCCCGCACAGCGCGGCAAGCTGGGTGCGCTGAGCGGCGTCATGGCATCGATTGCAGGCGTCTCGGCCACCCTGGTTGGCAGCCTGTTGCTCAACAACGTGTTGCTGCTCTTCCTGGCCCCCGTCGCCGTCTTCGCGCTCGGTGTACTGCTGTGGGTACTCGTCATCCCCGACAGCCCTGCACCAGAGCGTTTTCAGTCCGTCAAGGTTGGATCGTCCCTGCGCAGCCTGCTGTTCAACCCGCTTAAGCACCCGGATTTCTCGCTCGTGTGGGTCGGAAAGCTGTGCATCGGAGTGGGAACGGCATTCTTCAGCACTTACCAGCTGTACTTCCTCTTGGACCGACTCGGCTTCAGTGCAGAACAGGCGGGTCAGCAGCTCGCGCTCGCCGGCGGGCTGGCGCTCCTCGCCACCATCGGCTTCACGATTCTGGGCGGATTTCTCTCTGACAAGTTGCGGCGTCGCAAGCCATTCATCTACATCGCCGCGGGCATGATCGCCGCTGGAATGGCTATGGCGGCCATTGCACCTGACTTCGGGATCTACATCATCGGAGGCGTCCTCATCTCCGCCGGGTCCGGCGCGTTCAACTCCGTGGACCTCGCACTCGCGTCTGACGTTCTGCCCGACCCCGCCGCCGGCGGCAAATGGATGTCGATTTACCAGGTGTCCGGCACGGTCGCCACCGCTATCGGACCTGTCATCGCGCCCCTTCTGCTCGCCATCGGCGGAGGCTCTGGGAATTACACCGCGCTCTTCATCGCGGGTGGAGTCTTCGCCCTCGGCGCCGCGGTCACCGCAGCCCGGGTCCGTGGAGTGCGATGACCTGCTAGTTCCCCTGCGCCGCCGGGTGGCCGAGTGACAGCTCCTCGGCCACCCGGAGGCATCTTTCATCCCGGGCTCCTTCACTCGCGTCGGCGCCCAACCACGAAATGGAGTGACACTGTTGCCTAGCACGACTGACCTGTGGACCGGGCCGTACCTGAGCGTGGATGGCCGACCCTTCGTGGTCATCGGAGCGGAAGTACATAACTCCAGCTCAAGCACCGAACGGGCGATCACTGCGTCTTTTGACACGGTCGCGCTCCTTGGCGCCAACACGGTTCTTGCACCTGTCGTATGGGACCTCTTCGAGCCGGTTGAGGGCTCTTACGACACCCGGCTTATCGACGCGATGATTGAAGGAGCGCTTGCGCGAGGCCTGAAGCTCATCCCCCTGTGGTTCGGGTCTTGGAAGAACGCCGCCTCAACGTACGTCCCGGCATGGGTGAAACAGGACGCCGAGCGCTTCCCGCGCTCGCTCCTCTCAACCGGTCAGCACGCCGAACATCTCACACCGTTCGGGTCCACGTCACGCGAGGCCGATGCGCGCGCGTTCGCTGCCCTGATGCACCACATAGCCGCAGTCGATGCCAACCACACGGTGATCGCCGTGCAGGTCGAGAACGAGATCGGGTTGCTCGGCGACACCCGCGACCGCAGCAATAATGCGGAGCGCCTGTTCAATGACCGTGTGCCTGCCGCTGTCATTCATGCGGTTGCCGGCGACGTCGACGCACCTCTCCATGCGGAATGGGTCGCCCACGGCAGCCTTAAGGAAGGGACATGGGCGGAGGTCTTCCCTGCGGGCGACCGAGTTGACGAAGCGTTCATGGCCGCCGGTTTCGCCGCTTACGCGCAGGTCGTGGCTGCCGCGGGGCGAGCGGAACTGAATGTTCCCCTGTTCGTCAACGCCTGGCTCGACCGCGATAGCGTACTCGACGGACCGGTCGCCCTTGCCGGTGGCAAACGGCCTGGACAGTATCCGAGTGGCGGACCCGTTCTGCCGGTCGCCGCGATCTGGGAAGAGCTCGCCCCCGACATCGATTTCCTCGCACCTGACATCTACGTTGATGACATCACAGAGGTACTCGCTGGTTTCAAGGCTCGCCGGGGGCGCCTGCTCATCCCAGAGTTGCGCGGCGACGCCCCCGGTATCCCGCAGATGTTCGAAGCTATCGGAAACCACGCGGCGCTTGGCGTCTCCCCGTTCGGTGTGGACTCCTATACGCCAGCAGATCCTGAGTTCGCTCCCCTCGCCGACGCCTTTCACCTCCTCCGAGCTGCGGCAGCCGTCGTCGCGGCCAATCCCGACGTGCAGATGCGCGCCATCATCCTCAACGAAGAGAACCCAGGTGCGGAGATCGTCCTCGGCGATGTGACGGTGACCTTGCACACGAAGGACGAGTGGGGGTACGTCACACCGGTCTATCCCGGGTACGCCATCGTCATCGAGGACGGTCCGGAGGGGGTCTATCTCCTCGGCCGAGGATTCTGGATCACCCTGGCAGCCACGGACGGACGGACGGCTTCGTTCCTTTCCGCGACCGCTTTCGAGCTCGAGGGCGACAAACTTGTTCCGACGCTGCACCTAAACGGCGATGAGACGGCCTCGGGCTCGTTGATCCCCTATCCCTTCCCCGGGAGCGGGCTTGTACCTGGCCGCGCCATTCCCACCCGCATCCCCGAGACGGGAATCACCCGGTTCTCCACCTACGCGATCTGAGCGCGCCGCGCCTCTTCCTCCTCTGACCCCACTGAACGGACCTGCTGTGAACGACGATTACCTGCCCTACCGCGACTCCACGCAACCTGTGGGGGTGCGAGTACGAGACCTTCTCGAGCGCATGACGCTCGAAGAGAAAGCTGCCCAGACGGCATCACCTTTCGGCACGGCTGTCGATGCACACAACCCGCCTACGACAGGCTGGGGTACCGCGACCGCCGCTATCGCTGCATTGAACTTGCCGCCCCGGGAGGCGGCGGCGCGTGTCAACGAGCTGCAGCGGAAGCACATCGAGGACACGCGCCTCGGTATCCCCGTCCTTCTCGCGGAGGAGGCACTCCTCGGTTTCAAGGTCCAGGGAGCAACCACCTTCCCAGACGCCATCGCTCAGGCAGCGACGTGGGATCCGGAGCTCGTGAGGGAGATGGGCGCGGAGATCGGGGCCCAGATGGCAGCCCTCGGCGCGAGGATGGCGCTGTCTCCGCTCGCAGACGTCGCTCGCGACCCGCGATGGGGACGCGTCGGCGAGACCTACGGTGAGGACCCCTACCTCGTCGGCTCGACGGCATCGGCTTTCGTTCGGGGGCTGCAGAACGCTGTCCCGGGAAGTCCGATCATCGCGGCGCTCAAGCATTTTGTCGCTTACGGGGCAAGCGACGGCGGACGCAATACCGAGCCCGCTCAGGTGGGAGACCGACTCCTGCGCGAGTTCTACGGCGTTCCGTTCGAGATGGCGATCCGCGATGGCGGCGCCGATGGAATCATGCCGTCCTACAACGACCTCGACGGCGTGCCCGTCACCGGGTCGCCGGAACTCCTCGACGGCCTCCTCCGCCAGGACTACGGCTTCGACGGAGTCGTCATTTCCGACCTCGACGCCATCGGGCAGCTCCATACCAAGCACGGCGTGAGCGATTCACTGGTGGCCTCGTTTGCTGACGCCATTCGCGCAGGCGTGGATATCGACCTCGACAACCGCGTGTCCACCGACCGCATTGTGGAGGCGGTCGAGACGGGGCTGCTCACCGAAGGCGAGCTGGACCGGGCTGTCGGGGCAATCCTCCGGGCAAAGTTCCGCCTGGGCCTTTTCGAGAACCCCTACGTGGACATCGATTCGGTCCCGGAGACCCTCGACTCTTCCGCTGCACGTGGACTGGCGCGGCGGGTCGCCGAACGCTCGGTGGTCCTGCTCAAGAACGACGCGGTCAACGGCACCCCGCTTCTCCCGCTGACGACGACGCCGGACACCATCGCCGTCATCGGGCCGAATGCGGACCGACCCATGGGCCAGCTCGGGCACTACGCTTACCAGGTCCTCGACAGCATGACGAAGCGGTTCGCTCTCGCGGCGAACCCGCAGGCTCGTCTCGAAGATGTCGAGGAGCTGCGTGGCAAAACCGGCGCCGACGACGCCGACCTCCTCGTGGACACCGTGCCGCTCGTAACCTTCCTCCAGGGGATCCGCGAGCGTGCTGGAGACGCGACAACCGTGCTCCACGAAGTGGGGTGCCCGGTCGAGCGCATGGACCGCTCAGGCATCCCGGCCGCCGTCGACGCAGCCCGACGCTCCGACCTCGCCGTCCTTGTTGTCGGAGACCAGGCTGGCATCAACGGCTTCGGAACAGTCGGAGAGGGACTCGACAGCGCCACGTGCGAGCTGCCGGGTGTGCAGCGCGAACTGGTGGAAGCAGTCCTGGACACGGGCACACCGACCATCGTCGTGCTCAGCCATGCGCGACCGTACGTGCTGGGCTGGCTCGCGGACCGGGCTCCGGCAATCGTCTCTGCCTGGCTCGGCGGAGAGGAAGCCGGAGCCGCAACCGCCGCCGTACTCTTCGGCGACGTGAACCCGGCAGGCAGGCTCCCTATCGCCATGCTGGAGAACGTCGGCTCCGCGCCCGTTCCCTATTGGAGGACGCTGCAGAGCAACGACAGCTATGTCGACGGCTCGGCGCGCGCGGTGTTCCCCTTTGGGCACGGACTTAGCTACAGCCAGTTCGAATACCGCGATCTCGCATTCCAGGCACCCCAAGTCGGAACCGACGGTGTAATCCGCTGCACATTCACCGTTTCGAACACGAGCGACCGAGACGGCGACGAGGTCGTTCAGGTGTACGGTCGTGACCTGGTGGCGCGAGTCGTTCGTCGATCTCGCGTGCTGCTGGGGTTTCAGCGAGTCTTCCTCCGCGCGGGTGAAGTGCGACAGGTGCTGGTCGAGATCCCCTCGGAGATGTTCGCGTTGTGGGACCGCCGGGAAGGCTGGGTGGTCGAACCAGGAGCACTGCGCCTCTTCATCGGCGGGTCGTCCGTGTCCACGCCCTTGAAGGGCAGTGTCGAACTGAGTGGCGAACTTCACCATTGCTCTCGTAACCGAGCGCTCTGGAGCACCGTCACTGTGGATGGCGAGCTGACCGATGTCGTCGAGGTTGCACGTGAAGAGGTGGCGGTTCCGGCGCTGACCTCCGCGAGCACCATCGGAGACTGGCTGAGCCACCCCAAGGGACGGGCAGTGTTGTCTGACGCCTTGAACGGTGCCGACGAAGAAACACTGGCGCAGGCCATCGGTCTCACGCTCGATCAACTCGTGATGTACAGCCAAGGCGCTCTGCCAGCCGATCTGCCGCAGACGCTCCTGACGCAGGTCACCGAGGTCTAAACCGCGCGTCTGAAGGGCTGGGAGATCGAGGCGATCTCCCAGCCCTTCCGACGTCAGCGCGCCGTGCTACCTCCGTCGACCACCGAGACCGACGACTTCATGGTGTCAAGCTCGTCGAGGGTGAAGCCCTCCGGCCCGTCGAGAAGCGCCCGCACGATCTCGTGGGCACTGAAGCGAACATCGATGTCGATTGTGGTCAGCGACGGTTCAGTCACCCCTGACGCAATCGTGTTGTCCACCCCGATGACTCCAATATCACCCGGCACGTTGCGGCCGGCGCGAATGGCTGCCGACATGACGGCAAGTGCAACATCGTCGTTGTACGCCGCAATGCCGACGCTCTGTCCCCGCAGCATTTCGGCCGTCTGCTGACCACTCCCCCGCTCGAGGGAAAGGCGGATGGTCGGCAACACCGTGACGCCCGCCCGCTGACATTCCTCCCGTGCTCCTCGCTCGCGCGCCGTAGCGTACGGCTGCTCGCGCAGCGCCTCGGGAGTTGCGATAGCCACGGCTGTGTAGCCCCGTTCGATGAGGTGTCGTGCTTGCATCGCGCCGATTTCACGGTCGATGGCTTCCTGATACTCGCGCGGCGGATCAACTACCGCCACGTTCGCTTCGTCCAGGCGGACGCGCTGGCTTGTGGCCAGCGGCGCCACGCTCCATAGCCCCGCGGGGCGCAACGCAAGGACGGCTTCGTCGATCTGCGCGTCGCCAGAGGACAACCTGATGAGGTTAGTGCGGCCCGCCAGTGCGAGTTCATCAGTGACCCTGTCGATCAGCTCCCGAAGGCGCGGACCGAGCGAAATATTGGGCAGGAGCGTGATGACGATGTCACTGGTTCCCCTGGCGAGGGCTCGACCGGCAATGGACGGGCGATACCCGAGCTCGCGCGCGACTGACTGTACGCGGTCGACCATGTCCGGCCGAAACCGATGGCCGTGGCCGTTCAAGATCTGGCTCACGGTCGACCTGGAGACCCCTGCTCTCGCAGCCACGTCCGCACTGTTGGTCATGTCGGTCTCCTTCTGGCGCCTTCGCCAGTTTACGAGAAAATCTCCACGCGCCATTGTCGCGTGTCAACATCCTAGTCCCGCCTCCGCGCCCGGTAACACAGCCGGCCGTCGCTGAGTCGTCGGGCCTCCCCTTAGACATCTCGACAGCGCCCGAGATTATCGTCTTTGACACGCGTCAATCTTCATGATTTGATGCACATGGGGCCCCTCGGCCTCTCGCACCAGATTGAGGACGACGATGACTTTGATGCGCCCCACCGCTGCGCGATCCGACACACTGTTGTCCACGTGGC
This sequence comes from Microbacterium cucumeris, assembly GCF_058349845.2. NCBI lineage: Bacteria > Bacillati > Actinomycetota > Actinomycetes > Micrococcales > Microbacteriaceae > Microbacterium > Microbacterium cucumeris. Next base: position 302,200 of record NZ_JBYRIZ020000005.1, on the reverse strand, counting down.
GTGTTACTTCGGACGATGGAACCGAGGTCACCGTGCGCCTCCCCGATGACGCGATGCTGCGAGCTGGGCGCGACCCGGAGGCGAGCGGCGGTGCCGAGACCGGCTGGTTCCTCGGGGGCAATTACGACTACGTGACGCAGTGGAGCGCCCCGCATGGGGACGGGGAGGTCGTGCTCGTCTTCGAAGGCGTCCAGGGTGACGCAGATGTCACGGTTAACGGCGAGAAGGTCGGGACCGTGCGGAGCGGGTACACCGAGACAGAGCTGACTATAACTAACGTCGTAAGACGCGGCGCGGTCAATGACATCCGCGTCGTCGTTCACCATCGCGAACAGCCCGCAGAGCGCTGGTATCCGGGCTCCGGACTGTACAGGCCCGTCCACGTGGTGACTCGACCGCTGACGCACTTCGGCCCCGACTCCGTGCGAGTAACGACAACCGAGATCGAGAGCGCTCGCGCAGGTGTGCGCGTTGATGTGCGCATGTCCGGAGAGGCGCCGGCTTCCACCCGCGTGGCCGCTCGACTGACAGCTAACGGCGAGACTGTTGCGCAGGGGCTGCTTCACGGCTCGTCCGGTGCTATTCATCTCGACGTCACTGATCCGCGCCCGTGGAGCGCAGACACGCCCTTCCGCTACGAGCTACTCGTCACGGCAGAGTCTGACGGCGACATTCTCGACGAGTGGAGACGCCGAGTCGGGCTTCGAACCGTGAGTGTCGACGCTCAGCAGGGGCTTCGCATCAACGGTAAGCGAGTACTCCTCGCCGGCGCCTGCATCCACCACGACAATGGCCTCCTGGGTGCCGCGACCCACCGCGCAGCTGAGTACCGGCGGATCCGCATCCTCAAAGACGCGGGGTTCAACGCGATTCGTAGCGCACACAATCCACTGTCGCGGGATCTTCTCGACGCGTGCGATGAACTCGGGATGTACGTGTTGGACGAGCTCGCCGACTACTGGTTCGTGCGCAAGTCCCGGTTCGACCACTCGGACCGATTCCGTGACACGTGGCGCCGCGACGCTGACGCGCTCATTGCGAAAGACCGCAACTACGCCAGCGTCATCATGTACGCCTCTGGTAACGAGATCCCGGAGACGGCCACCGCCGCGGGCGTTGAGCTCTCGCGCGAGATCACGGAACACTTCCACGCCGCGGACCCCACCAGGCCGGTGACCGTAGCCATCAATCTCTTCTTGAATGCGATGGTTTCGATGAACGCGTCGCCCTACAGCGCGACGGGAGATGACTCTGAGGAGGCGATGGCGGGAAGCACCGAAGCGAACGTGATGATCAATCACATCGGCCGACTGATGAGCGTCGTCTCCCGCCTCCCGCGCGCAGACCGCGCCTCGCGCGAGGCGTTTGCCACGGTCGACGTCGCCGGGTATAACTACGGGATCGCGCGCTACAAAGGCGATGCGCAGCGCTACCCGCACCGCGTCATCTTGGGCTCAGAGACACTCCCCAGCGATGTTGCGAAGGCGTGGCGTCTTGCTCGGGAGATTCCCGCTGTGATCGGCGACTTCGTGTGGGCGGGTTGGGAGTATCTCGGCGAGGCCGGAGTGGCCGTGTGGGTGCCAGGGAAGAAGGCCGGACTGGCGAAACCGTACCCGTACGTTATCGCGGGCCCCGGGATGTTCGATCTCACTGGTCGGGCCGACGCGTCTCTTCGCCTCGCTCAGGCGGCTTGGGGCGTGCTGGACGCGCCCGTCATCACTGTTCGCCCGCTCGACCGCTCTGGCCAACCATACGTACGGTCAGCGTGGCGAGTCACGGACGCGGTGGAGAGCTGGGCATGGCGTGGCAGCGAAGGAAAACGCGCGGAGATCACTGTGTACAGCACCGCCGATGAGATTGAGCTGGTGGTCGGTGATCGCTCTATCGGGCGTCGGCGTGCGGGAAGGAACACGGAGTTCCGCTTCTCGTTCACTACTCAGTGGCAGAGCGGAACCGTGCGCGCTATCGCTTACCGGGATGGCAGAGAGATCAGCCGCAGTGAGCTGCGTTCTGCTTCAGACGACGTGGGCGTGCAGTTGCGTCCCGAAGCAGACACGCTTCGCGCCGATGGCGACGACCTCGCCTTCGTGCACGTCGAGCTGGCCGACGCGGACGGCGTTGTCGAGATGCTCGACGATGACCACGTTGACGTCGAAGTCAACGGACCCGCCGAACTCGTCGGGTTTGGAACTGCGAATCCGGCGCCTGTGGGCTCATTCCTCTCGGCGCGCACGACGACCTACCGAGGGCGGGCGCTTGCAATTGTCCGCTCGACCGGGGAGGCGGGAGAGGTGCGAATCACCGCGCGCTCTCGCCACCACGGGGAGACGACCGCCACCCTACGGGCCATCCCATCCGACGCATCTGTCAGCCACGAGGCGCCACGCCTCGCGTGACCCACAACCCAGGAGAAACCATGTCTGATTCCACCCCGGACATCCCGCTGGATGACAAGCTCGCGCTACTGTCAGGCGCCACGTTCTGGGAGACCCACTCGGTGCCTTCCGCCGGCATCCAACCACTCTTCCTCGCTGACGGCCCGTACGGTTTGCGACACCAGTCCGGCCAGCACGACAATCTGGCGATCTTCGCCAGTGATCCCGCCACCTGTTTCCCTCCTGGTGTGGCCGTCGGCTCCAGCTGGGACCCGGAGCTGGCTGCACGCGTCGGCACCGCGGTCGGTCGCGAGGCCGTCGCGCAGGGCGTGGATGTCGTCCTCGGACCTGGGGTAAACATCAAGCGCACCCCATTGTGCGGGCGGAACTTCGAGTACTACTCGGAGGATCCGCTCATCTCTGGGGTCCTCGGCGCTGCGTACACCACGGCGCTACAAGCCGAGGGCCCGTCGGTGTCCGTCAAGCATTTTGCGGCGAACAATCAAGAAACAAACCGGCAGACCATCAGCTCGGACGTTGACGAGCGGACGCTGCGCGAGATCTACCTCCCCGCTTTCGAGCGCGTGGTGCGGGACGCTCGGCCGGGCTCGGTGATGGCGTCGTACAACAAAATCAACGGTGTTCACGCCTGGGCTAACCCGTGGCTGTTGACTCAGGTACTGCGCGACGAGTGGGGCTTTGACGGCGTCGTCGTGTCGGACTGGAGCTCCGTCACCGACCCGGTCGCCGCCGTGCAGGCGGGCCTCGACCTCGCCATGCCCGCCGAACCTGAGCACATCGAGAAGCTGCGTGCGGCAGCAGAATCTGGAGCGCTCAGCATCAACGCCGTTGACTCCGCCGTCGCTCTCTTGACCGCACTGGCGGCTCGACCTCGCCCTGAGCGAGTCGAGATTGACGTGGACGCGCATCATGCCCTGGCGCAGGACGTGGCTGAAGGCTGCCCAGTACTTCTCCGTAACGAACACGACGTCCTGCCGCTTCCCAAGGGAGTGGACGTCGCTGTCATCGGACTTCTCGCGGCCGAGCCCCGTTTCCAGGGCGGTGGGAGCGCGAACGTCAACGCCACAAGAATTGATGAGCCTCTCACCGAGCTGCGAACGCTGCTTGAGCGTGAGGGGTCGACCGTCACATACGCAGCCGGGTACAGCCTCATCGGCAGCCCGGACGCCGAGTCTCTTGCAGACGAGGCCGTCACCGTCGCACGTCGTGCCGATGTCGCGGTGGTTTTCGCGGGCCTTGGAGAGGAACAGGAATCCGAGGGCTTCGACAGAAACACGCTGGACCTCCCCGTAGATCAGATCCACCTGATCCGCCGGGTTGCCGCCTCTGCTGCGCGCACGGTCGTCGTACTCTCCCACGGAGGTGTCGTAAGTCTGGAGGGCTGGCACGACGACGTCGATGCGATCCTCGATGCTTTCGTTCTCGGCCAGGGCGGCGGACGCGCCATTGCTCGCATCCTCACAGGAGCGGTCAACCCATCCGGACGGCTGGCGGAGACGATTCCGTTGCGCCTCGAAGATCACCCGTCGTGGGTAAACTTCCCCGGGGAACAGGGCCACGTTCGCTACGGCGAAGGAGTGCTCGTTGGATACCGCTACTTCTCCAGTTCGGGGACGCCGGTACGCTACCCGTTCGGATACGGACTCTCCTACAGCTCGTTCGATTCGGTGCTCGACTCCGTCGAGGTGACAGGGTCCGACTCCGCGTCCGTTACTCTGAGCGTCCGCAACACGGGCGAGCGGGCTGGCGCGCACGTGGTGCAGGTGTACGTCTCCACCGATGCGGGTGACGTGCGTCGACCCACGCGCGAGTTGCGGGCTTTCGAGAAGGTCACACTCGATCCTGGAGAGTCGCGGGAAGTGCGGTTCGAACTCGACAGGCGTAGTTTCGCCTACTGGGACGTGGAGCGTGCCGACTGGAGTGTGAAGGAGGGCGAATATCGCGTGCAGCTTGCGGATGACGCATCAAGCGTCCGCGCAGAAGTGGCGATTGAGCTTGAAGGCGACAAGTCCGCAAGCGCAGTCACGCTCGACAGCGCAATTGCCGCATGGCTGGACCACCCCTCCATCGGAGAAGAGACCAATAAGACCCTGGGCTTCGCGTCCGTAGAAGTGCCCGCCGAACAAATGGCTCAGGTGCGCTCTATGACAATGCGGCAGTTCGTCCGCATCTCCGGCCTACCCATCCCCCTCGAGGCGCTGCAGCTGCTCGCCGACCGCACTCACTGATCACCGGAGTAGACATGCAAATTGAAGGCAAAGTATTCGCAGTAACCGGGGCCGGTAACGGCATGGGACGCGAGGTCGCGCTGGAACTGGTACGAAAGGGTGCGCGCGTCGCAGCAATCGACCGTGACGAAGAGGCACTCGCCCAAACTGCGGCTCTGGCCATCGTCCCGAACCGCGTCAGCATCCACCAGGGCGACGTCACTGACGCCGCCGGCGCCACCAAGCTGCCCGCCGCCATCGAGGCCGTACACGGTCACGTGGATGGCCTGGTCAACGTTGCCGGAATCATCCACCGTTTCGAGCACTCCTCCGATCTCACCCAGGAGGAGCACGAGCGCGTGTTCGCAGTGAACTACTGGGGCACCGTCAACATGTGCCGCGCGTTCCTGCCCACACTCCGACAGCGGCCGAAAGCCTCGCTGACCAACATGTCCAGCTTGTCCGCGCTCGTCGCCTTTGCAGGCCAGACGTTCTACGGGGCCAGCAAGGGCGCCGTCAAGCAGTACACCGAAGGCTTGTATCAGGAGCTCCTCGGCGAGAAGGTGCAGGTGAGCGCCATCTACCCAGGCAACATCTCAACCGAGATCAGCAAGAACTCCGGCGTAACCATGCTCGATGCGGGATCGAAGAAGGTTCGCGCTACGACACCACGAGATGCAGGGGTCGCCATCGTTCGCGGCATCGAGCGTGGTTCATTCCGAATCGTGGTCGGCAATGACGCGAAGGCCCTCGACCGCTTGGTGAGGCTGGCCCCGCGTTGGACTACCAACCTCATCGCCAAGCAGATGGCTTCAGTGCTGTGAGCAAAACGAAGGATGGTTCCGACATGTCACAATTCCCCGACCGGTTTCTCTGGGGCGCAGCCACAGCCGCACATCAGGTCGAAGGCAACAATCTCAACAACGACTGGTGGCGGCTCGAGCAGGTAGCCGCAGACTACGGCGTCCAGTCCAGCGGGGACGCGCTGGACAGCTATCACCGGTACCGCGAAGACATGCAGCTGCTGTCGGACCGAGGTTTCACCGCATACCGGTTCAGCCTCGAATGGTCGCGTATCGAACCGCTCCCTGGCCAGTTCTCTCGCGCGGAGCTCGCTCACTATCGACGCATGATCCTCACCGCGCGCGAGCTGGGACTAGAGCCCATCGTCACTCTTCACCACTTCACCCACCCGCTGTGGTTCGAAGACCGCGGAGCATGGCTCGGGGAAGATGCCGTCGGCGCGTTCCAGCGGTACGTCGAGCAGGCCTGCACGATTCTTGAGGACGTCGAGTGGGTCATCACCATCAACGAGCCCAACATCTTGGCCATCACGCACGGCGGCCAGCGACAGGTCGCGTTGGGAAACGAGTACCCGAAGCACGGTCTCCCTGATCAGGAGATCGGCGACGTGCTGATCGCGGCCCACCGTGCCGCGAAGGCCGTGGTCCTCCGCCTCACGAAGGCTCGAGTTGGCTGGACCATCGGCAACCAGGCGCTGACGTCGACGCCCGGCAACGAGGAGAGGTACTCCGAGGTGCAGTACCTCATCGAGGACAAGTACCTTGAGGTATCTCGTGATGATGATTTCGTCGGGACACAGTCGTACACGAGCCAGCCGGTGGATGCAGACGGCATCGTTCCGCACCCGGCAGCCGAGGACAACACCCTCATGGGCTGGGCGTACCGTCCCGACGCTCTCGGTATCGCCGTACGTCACGCTCGGGAGGTCGTCGGCCCTGACGTCCCCATCCTCGTCACCGAGAACGGCATCGCCACGGCGAACGATGACACCCGGATCGCCTACACATTGCAGGCACTGACAGACCTGTCGTCGGCTATCGCCGAGGGAATCGACGTACGCGGCTACCTCCACTGGAGCCTCCTCGACAACTTCGAGTGGGGGCACTGGGGTCCGACGTTCGGACTCGTTGCAGTAGACCGGGAGACCTTCGCGCGTCACCCGAAGCCGAGCCTGGACTGGCTCGGTGCTGTGGCCCGCGCAAACGCGCTCTGAGTGAGCAAATAAGTCGGTCCCACGCGTTTCGCGTGGGACCGACTTATGCAATGTGCGGCAGTGACGACCGACGTCCCGTTACTCGCCTGCGATGAGCACTGGGTCCCCGGCCGTCACTCCGCCAGGACCGTACGCGTCCACGGCGACCCAGTACTCTTCCCCGGCGTTGAGGGTAGAGAGTGTGACCGACTCGGCCGCGAGTACCTGCCAAGAGTGATACAGCCGGTCCGGGCGCAAGCCATACCGGACGTTGTAACCGTCAGCCTCAGGCACAGCCTTCCAGGTCACTTCAGCGTCGAGAGGACCGGTCCGTCGCACGGTCGCTTCAGCTCGAGGCGGTGCCGGCACCGTGTGGTGTCCGAACACCCGGACGCCGCTCAGCGCAAGAGGCGCGTTCCAGGGCGACGACACACCCGTGATGCGCACGAAACGCACCTGTTGCGGGTGTTCCAGGACGAGGAGACGATGCGGGCGATCCGATGCATCGGTGCGTCCGTCGTGCAGCATCGACCAGGCTTCCCCGTCGACGGATGCCTCCAGGGTGTACCGCACCGGATGGTCCTGCGGATGCACGGCCCGCAACGCGACAGGCTGCTCGTCCGGACCGCGGCGGGGCCGGCGGGGCTTTCGGCGAGCGAGCTGGTGGTCAGCGGTGTTGATTTGGATGGCATGCACCTCGCGCGGGTGCTCGAGGTCGAGGGTGAGCGTCTCCTCTGGGCTCTCATCGCCAGCCACCCACCAGGTGCGAACGTCTTCATCTACAGCCAGTTCCGGCCCATGACCTGGAGTTGCAGAGCTCGCGGCCACGCGCGCACGGTACGACTGCAACATCCATCCCGTACTCGCTGTCCATGGGTCGGCAGGACCATCGGGGACGGCCGTTGGGTAGTCCCCGAAGGTCTGGTTGCAGAAGAGCACGCCGTCATCGTCGAACCCCGCGGGAAAGATACCCAGTCTGCGCTCAAACCGGTGGTTAACGGAGATCCGCATGGTGGCTGCGTGCCACCAATTCCCGTACCCGTCCTGGAAGGTGCTGCCGTGGCCGGCGCCGGTGATAAATCCGCCGGGCTTGGAGGAGAACGGGTTGTGCGGCGACGGGGTGAACGGTCCGAGGGCGGATGGAGCTGTGTAATAGCCGTCGGCGTACACGTTGTACTCAGTGCCCGGGCCGGCGTATTGGAAGTAATACGTGTCTTTGTGGCGCGTCATCCACGCGCCTTCCAGATACGGAGACGGGCTGTGCGTACCGAAGGCCTTCGCACTGAACTTCTCGCCCAGCGTCGCGGGAGGAGCCATCCGGTTGTTCTCGCCGTTTCGCTCCCAGCCGTACGCAGAGATGTCACCCGACAGGACGTCGACGGGTTCCCCAAGCGGGCAGAGAGAGTCCGGAGACACTTCGACGCCTCGCAACGGCTCATTGTTCGAGCACCCCCAGTACAGATACGTTCGAGAATCGAGGTCCTGGAACAGGTTCGGGTCCCACCACGCGAAGGCACTTTCGCTGATCTGCTCGAAGCCTTGGCCGAGAGGATCGCGCGACCGGAAGATGGGACTACCGGGCTTCCGCCTCGACGCCGTGACGATGAGCGCCCCGTCGACTTCGCGGACGTCTGGCGCGTAGTCCCCTGCGGGCAGGTCAGGCGCGGCGGCGAAATGCCATTGGCGCAGATCAGCCGAATGCCAGAACCCGCCACTCATCGACGCGAACATATAGAAGTGGTCCTGGAACCGCACCACCGAGGGGTCGGCCGCCTCCCGGAAGACCGCGCGCAACGGTCCGCGGGCAAAGTCCTGGTACCGGTATGCGAGATCGAGGGGGTTGCAGAAGACGTGGATGTCGCCTCGATTCGTCACAGCGCGGCCAACGTCTCACGGAGGTCTCGTTCGAGCTCCGGGGTGCTGTGCGGGACTGCGGCCAGCAGGATGTTGAGATTGACGTGCGCTGCGTCAGGCCCTGATGCATCGATGGGGAACGGAAGGTGCTTCTTGAAGACCTGAGTCAGCGCTCGCCACGCCGTGCGATCCTCGGCCAGGGTCTTCAGGGACGTATCGAACGTATAGTCCTCGTGCTCCTCGACGCCGACGTCATAGGACCAGGTGTGCGTTCCCGCCCCTACCTCCAGTTCGAGACCATCCGGATGGTTGGGCAGCACGACCTCCGCAGAGGCTCCCTCGGGCACCGTCGCCGTCATCGAGACCTGTCCCTCCGTGATGTTCCATGCGATGCGGACCTCGCCGAGGACGGTGTCGTGCACGAGGAGTGCAGACGTGAGGTCCCCACCTGGCTGCGGCGCAATACGCATACGACGGTATCCAGGCTCCACGGCCTCAAGACCGCCGATGACACGGTGCATCCAGTGTGCGATGGATCCCAGCGCGTAGTGGTTGAGAGAGGTCATGCCGGTGGAGTTCAGAGTTCCGTCAGGACGGACCGCATCCCATCGCTCCCAGATGGTCGTTGCGCCCTGAGTCACCGGATAGAGGAAGGACGGGCACTCCTTCTCCGTAAGGAGGAGGTAGGCGGTATCGACGTGCCCCGTGTCGGAGAGCGCGTGTGCGACCAGAGGGGTTCCCACGAAACCCGTGGACACGGTGTAGCCACCCTTTGTAACGAGCTGCGCTAGGCGCTCACCGGCACGCACTCGCTGCTCCGGTTCCAGCAGGTCGTAGCAGATTGCGAGCGCGTAGGCCGTCGCCGAGTCGCTCACGAGTCGTCCGGACGGGGCCAGGTACTCGGCACGGAAGGCGGTGCGGGTGCGCTTGGCCAGTTCCGTGTACCGCACTGTTTCGTCGACCAGTCCGAGTGCCCGCGCGGCATCCGCCATCTGTTGCGCCGTTTTCACGAAGCACGCCGAGGCCACCAGGTACCGGTCCGTCTTGCCGCCGCTGGCATCGTCAGCGGGTGCATCCGGGTCAAGCCAGTCGCCAAACTGGAAGCCCGAACCCCACAGACCCGTCGGGTCGAGGAGAGCCTCGACCTGGTCCACGAAGGCTGTCATCGCCGGCCAGTTCTGGCGGAGGATTTCGACGTCGCCGTATTCCCGGTAGAGAATCGACGGCAACCCGACGACCACGTCGCTCCACAGCGCGGTCGGCGCCGAGGGCGTCGTCGATACGTCCGGTACGTAGAAGGGCACGTACCCTTTCTCGCGTTGCTCCGCAGCAACGTCTTCCATCCAGGATCCGAGTACTCCTCGAACGTCGTACAGGAATGCGGCTGTCGGCGCGAAGGCATGAAGATCACCCGTCCACCCCAGTCGCTCGTCCCGCTGCGGACAATCGGTCGGAACACCGAGGAAGTTTCCACGCATGGACCAGACCACGTTCTGGTGCAGGCGGTTGAGCAGGCGATCCGAGGTATCCAGCCACCCAGTGCGGTTCATCTCGCTGTGGATGACCACCGCGGTCAGAGCGGTCGCGTCGAGCTCACCAGGCCAGCCCTCGACATCGACATATCGGAAACCGTGGAAGGTGAAGTCCGGCTCCCAGGTCTCCTCGTCGTCGCCCTTGAGCGTGTAGGTGTCGGTTGCTTTAGCGGTGCGAAGAGTCTCGTACTCTGGTTCGCCGTGCGCATTGAGAAGCTCAGCGTGGCGCAGAACCACGGTCTGCCCCTCTTCCCCGCTGACGCGAATGCGGACCCACCCGGTGAGAACCTGTCCGAAGTCCACGACCGTGCGACCGCCTGGCGTGGAGATGATGGAGGCAACAGGCAGCTCCTCGGTGCGGCGGATGGGCGGTGGGCCGTCCGCCGTCACCACGGAGACGTCCTGCGGATGCGCGGTCGCCGGCTCCCAAGCGGCGTCATCGAATCCGGGCAGATCCCATCCGGTCGACTGCAGCCGAGCGTCGTACACCTCACCGTCGTAGATACTCGCGGAGCGGACCGCGCCTTCACCGACGCGGAAGCTCTGATCCGTCGTGATGCTTTCGGTTCGGTCTTCGTACTCCAACACCAGCTCAGCCAACAGGGCGGGGCGGTCACTGTAGTGATGGCGCTTGAGCTCGAACCCGATTTTGCCCACCGCCCAACCATCCGCGACTATCGCTCCGAGCACGTTGTCACCCGGCGTGATGTGTTCGGTGACGTCGTACGTGGAAACGGCGATGCGGTGTTGGTACGCGGTCCATCCCGGCGCGAGGACATCCTCGCCCACCCGTCGTCCGTTGACGAAGCTGGTGACGATCCCGAGTGCGGTTACGCGCAACGTGGCCGAGCGCAGGCCCTCGCTCACCTGGAACTCTCGGCGGAAGTACGGTGCCGGATCCCCCTCCTCGCTTACGTTCGCTGCCGAGATGAACTGTGCCTCGGGAGAAAGGACGGGGTAGGTCGTGGTCATGTCGGGGCCCTTCTGTGCGCCTCGCCGTAGCGTGATCCCCGCGCGAACGACACAGGGACTCTGTCAGATAATCACGAATATTGACGCGCGTCAAACCTATGTCGCGCGGGCGTTGAGATCGCTCGCGCTCGCCAGAACCGCGGGCAACGAGCGGCGCACATCCCAGATGGCGGAAATAACCCCGGGTCGCGTGTCACCCGACGATCACAGGAACGGCGCCCGTAACACCCTCACCCAGAATCGTGCGCAACCGATGTCGGCCCTCTCCGAATCACCCCTCCGCATTTACGACAAGTGGGTCGAGGATCAAGGACAGCGTCAAACGCGCTTGCGCCGATCCTTCAGGAGCCCTGGCACCGACGGTCGCCGAGTCGACGAACAGCGGTATGGAACCCTCGTAGCGAAGGCTTCCTTTGTGCGCTGCCCCATCTTCCACGGCCGCCTGGGCATCGATGTCTTGCACACGCTGGCAGGCAGGGCCATGTCGGTCGGAGCACTCCGCTCGACATCGATGGAGATCCCGCATGACGTCATTCACTGGCGACTCCCACCACGTGCGGAGCTGAGCGATGTCGACCCGCGCGAACTCATGCGCCTCGTACTGCTTAGTCATGAGGATCTTCATCGAACGCGGAGCATCACCGACACCGTCATCATTCATTGGCTCAGCGTAAGCGTCCGCGACTCATCCACCGTGCCGCGAGGGCGCAACGGGCGGTTCCTTGAAATCCGTACGTCTGCTACATTTTCTCCAACCGTCAGCACGATAAGCGTGCCAGCGGCTCTCGATCCCACTCAAAGATGAGTCAGAAAGGATCTGCGACGCCCCGCAACGCACATTTCCGAGTTCCCTCCCTGCAGTTTCCCTACCCGTGCGCGGACGCTGGTTTGCGCGCGGAGAACAAGAATCAGAGACTCATGAGAACACGCAAGACGCTCGCCCTTGTATCTACCCTCTTCCTTGGAGCATCCCTCATCACCTCCGCACCCGCCATGGCAGACCACACCACCGATTCCGGACCAACCATCCGAGAGCTTGCCGAACAAGCAGGCATCCTCTTCGGCTCTGGTTCCGTGAAGGCCTCAGAATCCACAACGGACGACCGCCCCGCCAACTACTTCACGGACCCCCGTTATGGGGCAACGCTGTCCGAGCAGTTCAACAGCCTGTCACCTGAGAACGAGTTCAAGTGGAACATGGTGCAGCCGGAGGAGGGCGTCTTCGACTTCGCCGGCCTCGACCGTCTCGTTGCCTTCGCGCAGGAGCATGACATGGAGGTCAAAGCTCACAGCGGCATCTCCCGGTCGTTCAACCCCGACTATCTGGTCGCCAAGACCGATCCGGCAGAGTTCCGGGCCGCCGTCGTCGAGCATTTCGAGACCATCATGCAGCGTTACAGCGGAAAGATGGATCGGTGGGACATCGTCACGGAGATGTTCACGACCTTCGGCGGCGAGGGCCTCGAACACAACCTGTTCTATGAGCGCATGGGCCCGGACTACGTCGCCGAAACTCTGCGCATCGCGCATGCCGCAGACCCGACGGCGAAACTCTTCATCAACGAGAACATGGTCGAGTTCTATCCCGCCAAACGGCAGGAGCTCTACGACCTTGTCGCAGGCATGGTCGCAGATGGCGTCCCCCTCGATGGCGTGGCCCTGCAAATGCACGAGACATATGTCGGCCCGACGCCTGGAGTGCTCACCGACATCATCAACGACTACCGCGCACTCGGACTCGACGTCACCATCGCCGAGCTCGATGTGCACACCTACGACCCCATCTCGCAGGCTCAGATCTACGGAGATGTCGTCGCTGAAGCACTCGCGGCTGGAGTGACCGACATCAGCGTATGGGGCTTCACGGACAAGCACCTCTACACCTGGCTTCCCGGCGCGAAGCCGACGATGTTCGACGAGGAGTTCAATCCGAAGCCGGCCTACGTAGCGGTTCGCGACGCCCTCAAGTCCTACATCCACAACGGCTCCGCACCCAGCGCGGCAGTCTTGTCGAGCACTGCAGGATGGGCGAACGGGCTCCGCGACGGTAACTACAACATCGAGATGAACCTCTGGCATGGGACACCCGGCAGCTACTACCGACTCTACGAGAACGACGTTCTCGTAGACGGCCAGCAGCTGAATGCGGTAGATGTCACGTCCCAGACGGCGTCAACGGAGTTCTCGGGCAAAGCGAACGGCACGTACACGTACCGCGCCGAGCTCATCAACTCAGAAGGCGTCACCCACACGTCTTCTGTCACAGTGACCGTCACCGATGCCGCACCGGCACAGCCGGTGGTCAGCACGGACAACTGGGACCGCGATGGGAACGTCATCGCGACCGCGAACCTGTGGTGGGGAACCAACGCCACCTCATATGCGTTCTTCCTCGACGGTGTGGAGGTCGGGGCTGGCGAGCTGAGCGCAGCGACCCCGAATGCGCAGACCGCAACGCTCACGCTGGAGGATGTCGCCCGCGGAGCGCACACGCTGACAGCGACGTTCACGAACGCGAACGGCTCAACCTCATCTGAACCCGTCGTCGTGACGGTGGATTGATCAGCGGGGTGGGCGAGCAGGCTTCCTCTGTTCGCCCACCCCGCCCCGAACCGCTGGCCGCGTTCGCTGACACACCCCCGCAAGGCGGACGCGGCCAGCCCACCGCTCACGACAGGCCTGCCGGCACCCGGACTTACTTAGGCCCGACTAACTGCATCGCTGTCCGAGCGGGTCTGTCCGATAAACGGTGGATCTGATCTGGCGCATGGTTAGTTGATGCGGCCTTCGAACGTGATCGCGAACGCGTTCAGCGCCGGCTTCCACCTCGTCACCCAGCGTGCCCGGCCCCGCCCGGTGGGGTCAAGCGATCGGGTCACGAGGTACAGACATTTCAGCGCGGCGGCGTCGTTGGGGAAGTGCCCGCGTGCGCGGACGGCGCGTCGGTATCTCGCATTGAGGGACTCGATCGCGTTCGTCGAGCAGATGATGCGGCGGATCTCGACGTCGTAGTCCAGGAACGGGATGAACTCCGGCCACGCGTTCTCCCACAGTTGCCGGATCGCGGGGTACTTCGTGCACCATTTCTCCGCGAACTCCTCGAACCGTGCCTTCGCCGCCGGCTCGGACGGGGCGGTGTAGACGGGGCGAAGGTCGCGGGCGAGCTCGTCCCAGTGCGCGCGGGACGCCGCGTACTTGAATGTGTTACGGATCAGATGGATGATGCAGGTCTGCACCGTCGCGAGCGGCCACGCGGTGGTGATCGATTCGGGCAGGCCTTTGAGACCGTCGCAGACGACGATGCAGACGTCTTCGACGCCGCGGTTCTTGATCTCGGTGAGCACCCCGAGCCAGAACTTCGCACCCTCGCCGCCGTCACCGGCCCAAATCCCGAGGATGTCGCGTTCCCCGGCCGTGGTGACGCCGACAGCGACGTAGAACGGCTTGTTCCGCACCTGCCCGTCCCGCACCTTCACCACGATCGCGTCGATGAACACCACCGGATACACGCGATCGAGTGGCCGGTTGGACCATTCCGTCATCTCCTCGATCACCTTGTCGGTGATCCGCGAGATCATGTCCTTGCCCACGCTCGCGCCGTAGACGTCGGTGAAGTGCGCCGCGACCTCACCCGTGGTGAGCCCGCGCGCGGTCAGTGACAGCACGATCTCGTCGATCCCGTCCAGCCGGCGCTGCCGCTTGCGGACGATCTTCGGTTCGAATGACCCGTCCCGATCCCGGGGCACGTCGATCTGCACGGCACCGACTTCGGTGAGGACCGTCTTCGAGCGTGTCCCGTTGCGGGCATTCTCCCCGGCGCTGGGCTGGTGCTTGTCGTATCCGAGGTGCTCGGTCATCTCCGCCTCCAGGGCGGTCTCCAGCACCGTCTTCGTCAGATTCCCCAGCAACCCTCCCGGGCCGACCAGGCTGACGCCCTGCTCCTTCGCCTGCGCGAGCAACTGCTCCGCGAGCTGCTGCTGATCGATGATCTCTCCCGTCACAGGATCGATCATCTCGATGACATCGGTCATCGCCCTTCCTTTCGGTCAGGCCAGACCAGATCCACCGTTATTCGGACAGTCCCGTCCGAGCCAAGACGCAGTCCATCGCCGACGCTGTAGAGCGGGTTCAGGGTCCCTAGGATGCTCTCGTGGGACGCGCGAACCGCGTGCATCGACCGTGGAATTTCGACAGGGAGGACCCCCCGTGGTTCGATACACCCGGTGAGTGCGAGCAGCAATGCCTCGTCGCTGACCCCGAAGCTGACGGTGAGTCCGGACACCAACTCCGTCAGCGGTGTAAGGATCGCTGGGCGGTCGAGAGCAACGTCTACGTGAAGGCGGGTGCTGTGTGCGATCTGCTGCAGGCGGTAGATGAGACCGGGAGCGAATTCGAGGTCCCCTTGGTGAAAGTAGTCCTCGAGGAAGAGGTCGTTTCGGGGCTGGAACGGTGCACCGACCCGGACGATGGCAAGGTCTGCTTCAGCCGGATCTGACACTGCGTGGGCACGTCCTTCGAGGACGACCGGATCGACACCCTCGACGTAGATTCGTGGCGTGCCACGGAGCGGAAGGAACTGGTCGCGATTCTCGAGGATGACCAACGAGCGCGCTTGAGCTCGCAGCCCCGCCGCAGCGTTCTCCGCTGAGCCGACAACTTCAACCGCTTGGTCGACGTCCACGTAGGGGTTGTCGAATAGGCCGAGCTGAAACTTCACGAGAAGGAGGCGACGAGCCGACTGGTCGAGTCGTCGTTCGTCGACCAGGCCGATGCGGACAAGGTCGAGGAGGATGTCCGTGCACTCTTCCCCACCGAACTGGTCTGCCCCGGCTTCGAGGATCTTCAGCATACGGCCGCGGGCATCCAGGTGCTCTACGCCCCAAGCCCGGGCAGGAAGCACCTGCTCGCCGACGTAGTTGTCATTCACCAGCTCCCAATCGGTGAGGATGACCCCGTCGAATCCGAGCTTCTCCCGCAGGAGACCGGTGAGGATTTGTCGGTTGTAGCCGAAGCCGACTTCCTCGACCTGTTCGCCGTCAATCGTCAATCCGATGGGCATGCCGTAGTAAGGCATGATGCCTGCCGTGCCGGCCTCGATTGCTGCGACGAACGGCTGAAGATGAGTCTGGAACGCCTCGGCGGTGTAGACCTGCTCACGGCCATAGGGAAAGTGCGCGTCCTCTCCGTCTTTCTGGGGCCCACCCCCAGGGAAATGTTTCGTGACGCATGCCACGCTGCCCGGCCCCAAGACATCACCCTGGAACCCGGACAGGTACGCACGCGTGTATCGCGACACCCGCTCCTCATCCGCTCCGAACGTCTGCAGCTGCCGCGCCCAGCGCGGCTCCGTGGCAAGGTCGATCTGGGGGTGCAGCGCCGCGCGAATCCCGACGGCGCGGTACTCGTTCCCTGCACGTCGAGCAAAATCATGGATCGCATCATCGTCGTCCAGGGCAGCAAGCCCCAGCGCGTCCGGCCATTGCGAGAACGGGCCCGCGGAGAACGCCACACCGCTGTTCTCTGTGAACGAGTGCCGAGGGTCGGTTGAGATCGTCACCGGGATACCATGCGGGTTTTGTTCGGCGAGAGCCTGCAGTGCGTTGTTCCAGGACGCGGCCTCTGCCGCGGACTCGAGCTTGTGCACGTTGAAGTGGTTCATGTGCTTCTGCCGAACCACGGTCGACGTGGGCGACTTGCTGATATGACCTGACGTTTCCAGGAGGGTTCCGCCAGGGCCGACTTCGATGACGGTCTGGAAGAGGAGCCCCACCTTCTCCTCCAGCGAGAGACGGGGCAGCAAGTCCGCAACGCGCTCCTCAGGGGACAACCGAGGATCCTCGTACGGGTCCATCACCCCGTTGCCATTAAGGTCCCGGTATGCCACTCCGTCTTCGGTCACGGCCTGAGTCGGTTTCACTGCGGTTCCCTTATCCCTAGTCAGGCGGCACACCCCGTGGTGCGCCGATGTCACAACTGTTCGTCCCTCAGCGGTCCGCAGACGTTGTTGCCAGCTGAGCGTTGAGCTCCGGGGAGCCGGACGACGACAGCACGGGCACCGTGCGCGTCGAGCAGAGCATGGTGAGCCAATGAGCGCTCAGCTTCGGAGTGCGTTCGAGCGTCTCGTAGTCCACGTGGATGATGCCGAAACGTGGGCCGTATCCGGCCGCCCACTCAAAATTGTCGAGCAGAGACCACACCAAGTAACCCACGACATTCGCGCCTCGCGACAGGGCGCGATGCGTGGCGGCAGCATGGTCGGCGAGGTAGCTGGTGCGGTCCAGGTCGAGGACTGTGCGAGTGCCGTCGACAAGGATCACCTCGTCGGGGAAGGCGGTTCCGTTTTCCATCACCATGATTGGTAGGTCGGGGAACTGCTCGGACAGCGCCACCAGGTGCTCTTCCAGTCCCTGTGGTTCGATACCCCAGTCCATTCCGGTTCGTGCGAGATCGCCTCGGCGTACAAACTCGACCTGCTCCGACCCTGGGAATGCCGTGCCGCCAGCAGTCTCGCTCCCGGGCACGAATCCCGGCGCCTGACGGATATGCATGACTTCGTAGTAGTTCACACCGAGGAGGTCCAGTGGCTGGTGCGCGACCTCGAGATCGCCAGCTTCAACGAACGCCCAGTCCGTGAACATGCGCGTGTCCTCGAGAAGGTCGGCGTCATACTCACCGCGGAGCATCGGTCCGGTGAAGACGCGATTCGCGACCGCGTCGAAACGTCGGGCAGCGTCCTCGTCATCCGGCGACTGAGCCTGGACCCGGAAGATGTTCAGTGCGACGGACACCTGAGCACCCGGACGGGTGATGGT
Source organism: Microbacterium cucumeris (assembly GCF_058349845.2). Lineage (NCBI taxonomy): Bacteria > Bacillati > Actinomycetota > Actinomycetes > Micrococcales > Microbacteriaceae > Microbacterium > Microbacterium cucumeris. The sequence goes on along the minus strand of NZ_JBYRIZ020000005.1, from coordinate 284,431 downwards.
TCGCCGCAGGGCTTGCACCGCCAGACCATGGGAGAGGTTGAGATGATGCGCAGCCTTCAGCGCGTCCTCGTGACTGGTGCCTCCTGGCGCGAATGCGCCACTCCCGTAACCAGAGAAAGAGTTGTTCCACGGCTCATTGTGCGTGCTCCAGATCGCAACCCGATCTCCGAACGCCGCGCCGACCACCTCGGCGTACTTCTCGAACGCGTACGCCGTTTCCCGACCACGCCATCCGCCGTACTTGTCCTCCAGCGCCTGCGGAAGGTCCCAGTGGTTCAGCGTGACCACCGGGTCAATGCCGCGGCTGAGGAGGCCGTCGATAAGGGTGGAGTAGAACTCAATACCTGCCGGATTGACGTCCCCCTCCCCCAGCGGCATGACGCGCGACCAGGAGATGGAGAACCGATACGCGTCGAGGCCGAGGGCTTCCATGAGTCCTAGGTCTTCGGGCACGCGATGATAATGGTCGGCTGCCACGTCACCGGTGGCGCCGCCCGCCGTCTTCCCTGGGGTGTGACTGAATGTGTCCCAGATAGATGCCGCACGACCACCCTCTGTGGCGCCGCCTTCGATCTGGTACGCCGCGGTTGCCGCTCCCAGAGTGAAGGTGGGCGGGAACGTGAGGGTCCCGTTTCGGATCAGGTGGTCATGCATGAAGACAGTTCCTGTCGGTTGTGTGGCGAGTCCGAAGACCCCGCTGGTGACGGGTGCTCGGGAGTGGTGCCCGGCCGGGCCGTCGACGGCCCGTCCGGGAGATGGATCAGCCTTTGATCCCGGAGGAGACGTTCGACTGGACGAAGTACCGCTGGGCGAAGAAGAAGATCAGCAGCACGGGGATGATGTACATCACGGCGGCCGCCGCCTGAATCGTCGGAATCACGTTGCCGTTGGGGTCCTGATACCAGGCCGTGATGGCCACAGCGAGCGTCGTTCGGTCCAAGTCGAGCAACAGAGCCGGGGCGATGTAGTCACCCCAGGTCCACGTGAACGACAGCAGGAACGAGGTGATGAGGATAGGCCGTGACAGCGGAAGGAAGATGGTCGCAAAGATCCGGAACCATCCCGCACCGTCGATGATGGCTGCGTCTTCCAGCTCCTTAGGCAGCGAGGAGAAGAACTGACGGAAGAGGAAAACCATGTACGGCGAGGCAGCCAGACCCCACAGGACCCACGGCCAGTAGGTGTTCAGCAGTCCGATACGCGCGAACATCACGTACGTCGGGAGAAGGGTGAGAATCTGCGGAATCATCATCGTCGCGAGAACGACCAGGAACAAGGCCTTCTTACCGGGAGCGCGGAGACGGGCGAACCCGAACCCGACGGCGGCGCTGGACAGAGTGATGAGGACTGAGTAGGTCGTCGCTACGAAGAGCGAGTTCCCCGCGTATCCGATGAAGTTCATATCGGTAAGCGCGGAGACGAAGTTATTCCACTGCGCCTCCTCAGGAAGGATGGAAATGGGCAGCGAGGCCCACTCGGCAGGCGTCTTCAGCGCGGCAAGGACGAGCCAGATGAACGGGCCGACGAAGAAGGCAGTAAGCGCGAGGATGAGGATGTACGTCCATGCCGTCGGTCGCTTCTTGGCGTTCGTGAGAACGTTGCGCCGACGAGGTGCGCGGCGAGCAGCCGGTGCGACCATCGCTCGCGTGGAGGTGTCTTCCAGGGTCATCGCTTTGCTCCTTCGCTTTCGGCTTCAGTGTCGACTTCGTAATAGACCCAGGACCTGCTGGAGCGCAGCAGGACGAGGGTAAGCCCGAGGATGATGATGAAGAAGATCCAAAGCATCGCCGAGCCGTAACCAAACCGGTTGCTGAGGAAGAACTCTTGATAGACCTGCACCATGTAGAGCTTGGTGCTGTCGGGAACGCCGTTTGCGGCGGAAATCCCGGAGGAGTTCGTCAGCAGCAACGGCTGGACAAACACCTGCAGCGCGGTGATGACACCAGTGACAAGCTGGAAGAACAGGATGGGCGAGATCATCGGGATCGTCACGTGACGAAAGACCGTCCACCGCCCAGCGCCATCGACGATGGCTGCTTCCTCGAGCTCAGCGGGAACACCCTGGAGCGCAGCGAGCATGATGATCATGCCGCCTCCCAATCCCCACAGCATGAGGATGATGAGCGAGCAGAACACCATCGGGTCGATGAGCCACGCGATGCGGTCAATCCCAACCGTCCCGAGGATGGCGTTGAGGATACCGGCGTCCTTATTAAGGACGAGCTTCCACATGATGGCCATAGCCACCACCGGCACAACCGAGGGCAGGAAGAAGACGGTGCGCCACAGACCCACCGCTCTCAGCCGACGGTTGATGAGGACGGCCAGACCCAGGGATCCGCCGACGGTGAGCGGCACAACGAGGGCTGCGAAACCCAGCGTCCTCAGAAGTGCCGCCCACACGTCGCTGTCGGAGAACAGCTCGATGTAGTTCGCGATCCCCACCCACTTGAAACGGGGCGAGCTTCCATCGAAGTTGGTCAGGCTCACAACGAACCCGTACACCATGGGCGCCGCAGTCAGCAGCAGAAAACCAATCGCCCACGGTGCGACGAACGCGTAGAACGTCCGTTTCGGGTACCGGGTCCACTTGCGAGCCATCAAATTACTCCTTGATCTGGTCGATGCCCTTGGCGAGCGCGTCGTTCAACTCATCGGTCAGCTGCGAGCCAGCCTCCTCGACACTGAGATCGCCCTTGATGGCAAGCTGCAGGTACTTGTCGATGGTGTCCTGCAGCAGCCCCGCCGAGATGTAGGGCGAGTCGGGCAGCGGCACGGTGTTGTCGAGCTGCGACTGCACGACCGTGTACGCCTGCTGCTGGAACGGCTGTTCCTGCGGCAGCTTGTCCGACAGGGACTTCAGCGACGGGAGGCCCCATCCGCTGGAGGCACGCGCCTCGGCAGGCTCACCCGCCATGAAGTACTCCATGAACTTCCAGGCGGCGTCCTTGTCCTTCGCCTGCTCGGGAATCCACAGTCCCGCGCCGCCGAAGCTCATCGCTGCGGGGGTGTCACCCATGGTGGGTGCAGGCGCGAAGCGCACCGTCTTCAGTGCGTCGTCGCCGGCGAAGTTGCCTCCGAACCAGTAGCCGTCCTGGCTGATTGCCATGCGCTCGGCGGCGAAGGTCGAGTAGTCCGAACCGTCCGGGAGCGGGTTGAGGGACGTCGGGCCGACGCCGGACTGTCCGTAGTCGACGAACCACTGGAGGGCCTTCTGAGCGGCGTCCGAGGTGAAGTCGATCTCGGACAGGTCGTCGTTGAACAGACTCTCACCCTGCTGTTCGACCATCGCAGCGAGAGGACCGTAGAGGCTCCACTGCCACTCCATGCCCAGGCCGTACACGGTGGTCGTGCCGCCCTCGAACTTCGAGAGCTTCTTCGAGATGTCGAGAAGTTCGTCGTACGTGATCGGTTCCGTGTCGCTGAGGTAAGGGACGCCGGCAGCATCGAACAGCGCCGTGTTGTACCAGAGCGCGTTGTCCTGGCTCCAGTCCTTCACGATGCCGTAGATCGGGCCCTCACCACTCTTGGAGCCATCCCAGCGGAATGCGTCGTTCACCGGCTGGAGGTCATCCTCCTTCAGCACCTCACTCTTTTCGAGGTACGGCGTGAGGTCGGTGGCCAGACCACGGGCGTTGAAGTTCGCGCTACCGACCGCGTTTCCGAACGCAATGTCCGGCGTGTTTCCGGACGTGAGCATCGTGTTCAGGCGCGTGAGGTCGTACAGAACGATCTTGATCTTGATGCCCGGGTTGTCCTTCTCGAACGCTGCGATCTGCTCCTCCGACAGATCCTGCGCTCCGACCATGACGTCGAGTGTGGTGTCTCCGGAACTGCTCCCTCCGGCGCCTCCACCGGTGCACCCGGCGAGCAGAGCCGAAGCGGCTACGAAAGAGCCGAGAACGACGACCCCTCGCCGTACGCGGGACGTGCGTGTAGTCATGTCAACCTCCTTGTGAACATGGCAAGCCCGGACGCGGGCCACCCTTGGTGAAGTCACCATACATCGAATTCGGAACAATTGCTACATTTTCGTTTCGACGCGCGAGCCGGGGCGCGCTGGCGTGACGTGAGTGAAGGAAGTCGGTAGGGTCAGGTTCATGACTGGACCGAAATCCGCTGGCACCCGCGGACCGTACGCCAAGTCCGCTCAGCGCTCCAACGACATCCTGGATGCAGCGACGACGGTGTTCGGCACGCACGGTTACCACGGCGGTTCATTGCGAGACATCGCCCGCCAACTGGATGTAGCCCTGACCAGCGTGGTCCATCACTTCGGCACGAAGTACGAGCTTCTTGAGGCGGTCTTGGAGAGGTCCGACGGGACAACTTCAGGCAACGAGGCCTTCGATTTCAACGCCGCGTGCGTCGAGCGCGGCATCGTTCCTGCAACGCTCGAACGAGTGCGTTCCAGCGTCGAACGACCGGAGCTGCTGAGGTTGTTCGCGATCCTGGCGGCCGAATCGTCAGCGCCAACCCACCCCGCGCACGACTGGTTCGTCAACCGCTATGAACGCAAGTCACAGGAACTTGCGGCCGCTTTCGCATACGACCAGAAGCAGGGACGTATCGCCCCCGAGCGCGACGCGAACTTGCTGGGCCGGCTCCTCATCGCAACATGGGACGGCGTGCAGCTCCAGTGGCTCATCGACCCATCCGCGGACATGAGCGCCGCTATGGTCTTGTTCTTCGAGTCGGTCGTCCCCGAGGCGCTGACGGAGATGGACACTTCAGCCCGTTCATGACGACCTCCTCTCTTCGGGACCCTGCCGTCGATGTGTGACCACTGTTCGGTTTTTGCCGGGGGGGGTGACCGCACACCCATCCACGGAACGAAAGAGTCACCGGTGACCGCCGAAGCCCGTCTGAGGATCCCTTCTTCCCTCACCCTGGGGCTGTCGAATCTCGGGCGAAACACGACCGTAGGCTCCGTCGAGGAACGCGGCGCCATCGACTTCGCAGAGCTCGCGCTCGCCTCCGGCCACGCATACGTAGACACGTCGAACAACTACGCCGGCGGCCGGTCTGAGGCAGTCCTCGGTGCTGCAGCAAATCGACTGGGGCCCACCCGCTCTGCAGACATCATCACTAGGGTCGATGTCGATTCCGTCAGGGCGATTCGACCGGGACAGTGTGATGCGCTCATTCGATGAGAGTCGCGCGCGGCTCGGGATCGAAACGGTCCCCTTCTTAACCTCCATGATCCTGACATGCTCACGATGTCAGATGCCCTGGGGCCCGGAGGGGCCGTCGAAAGTCTTGTTGAACTTCGCGACTCCGGCGCAGTGGGCGCCATCGGTGTCGCCGGCGGTCCTATCCCGATGACGAGCGCTTACGTGTCGAGCGGCGTGTTCGATGCGGTGCTCTGTCACAACCGATTCACCCTCGTTGACCAGAGTGCGACGGCACTGTTCGAGGACGCTCGCCGCCGCGGCATGATTGCCTTCAGCGCCGCACCGTTCGGCGCAGGCCTCCTTGCCGCCGGTCCGCGGCAGGGCGCGAGATACGCATACCCACCTGCCTCCGCCGAGCTCCTGACCTTGCCTCGTGCCGTCGAGTTCTGTGCAAGAAGAAAGGCCGCTCGCTTTCCGCAGTCGCCCTCGCCTTCTCGCTCCAGTCGTGCCTCATCGACTCGACCGCCGTCGGCACCTCCTCGCCTCAGTGCCTGAATGAGCTAGAGGAGCTACAGCGTCATGCGGTTCCGTCGAGGCTGTGGGCGAAGATCGAACAGTTAGGGACGGCACCGACGCTCATCATTAACCCGCCAGCTCGCTGACGCCTTGTAGCCCTGCGCTTCCCGAAAGCGTCATCGGCGCGGGGTGCAAAATTGCACGCACCCATCTCCGCAAGGCACATCCCGCACCATCCGCCTCTCTCCGGCATCTCGCTGAGCAGCCCAACCCTTGCACTACATGTGGGCACCACCGTCGATGCGGATCTCAGTGCCGGTGATGAAGGCACCGTCGTCAGAGATGAGCATCGCGATGACGCCTGCGACGTCCTCCGGAGTTCCCTGGCGCCCGTCATTGAGTTGCGCCTGAAGGTTGCCGAACAGGGTCCAGTCCGTGTCCGCCGGGAGGTTCTGCGCGGTGGTGCTCGTGATGCCGCTCTGGATCCCGCCCGGAACGACGTTGATGGCCCGTAGCCCCTGCTTGGCGTACTCGAGCGCGATGGAGTGCGTGAACGATGCAATCGCGCCCTTGGTCGCAGAGTAGGCAGCCATGTACGGGTGTGCGAAGAACGCCGACGTGGAGGCGAAGTTGATGATGACGCCCGGACGATCCGCAAGCAGATGCGGCAGGCTCTCGCGGACCATGAGGAACGTCCCAGTGAGGTTGACCTGAAGCAGGCGATTCCAGCGGGCCAACGTCACCTCGTGAGTGTGGTCGCCGTAGAGGATCCCCGCGGCGTTGACCAGGCCGTCCAGCCCGCCGAGACGTGCGCTCACATCAGCGACAGCCTCCTTCACGGATTCCTCGTCGGAGATGTCTACCTGGCGCGTGATGAGGCGGTCGCGGCTGTCGGCCGGGACGCTGTCCCGCAGCTACTCGAGGTCTTCGCCCCGGAGGTCGAGCGCGGCGACAGCTGCACCTTCGCTCAGCAGGCGCAGAGCCGTGCCCCTGCCGATACCGGACGCCGCGCCGGTGACGATCATCGACGAACCGGATCATCTCGGTCAGGGCCGGTCGAGCTCCTTCGCGAAAAACACGCTCGCGGCCTTGAGGATCTCGTTCGCTTTCCGCAACTCGGCGTTCTCCTTCTCGAGTTGCTTGATCCGCTGAGCGGCGTCGGTCGTGAGCCCGGGCTTGGTGCCGGCGTCGACCTCGTAGCGGCGCTGCCAGAGACGCAGCGTCTCGGGGCTCATCCCGAGCAGCCCGGCGACATGTCGGACCGCGCTCATCATGTTCGGGTGCTCCGGCCGCGCCTCAGCGAGCATCCGCAACGCACGCTCACGCATCTCCGGTGAGTACTTCCTGTTCATCGTGTTCCATCCTTGCTTGAAGATGTCATCTCGCAGGACATCGGTGACGGTTCTGCATCAGGACATCGGTGACGATTCCGGTGTTGTTCGTGGTGACACTTCAGCCGCTCGTATGTAGGTGTGAGCAGAAATGAACCCGTTGACCCTCGTGTCCGCCTGACGATCTCTCAGTGGCCCGACGACGCGCCGCGTGGAGCGGTGACGACGTTCTGCGCCGAGCATGGCATCTCCCGGAAGACGTTCTACCTGTTGCGTGCGCGAGCAGCCGTCGACGGCCCAGCGGCGGTGCTTGAGCCGAAGTCACGTCGCCCGCGCACCTCGCCGACACGACTGAGCGACACCGTCACGGCTCAGGCGTTGCAGGTGCGGGCGTCGTTGGAGCAGTCAGGATTGGATCACGGGCCGATTAGCGTGCACGCGAAGATGACCGCGATGGGCCTGTCTGCACCATCGACGGCATCGCTCGCGCGCGTGTTCCGGGACGCAGGCGTCGCCCGCGCGGACCCGAAGAAGAGACCGCGGGCGTCATATCGCCGATTCGTATATCCCGCACCGAACGCATGTTGGCAGCTCGACGCAACCGAGTACGTCCTCACCGGGGGTCGCAAGTGCGTGATCTCCCAACTCATCGACGACCATTCCCGCCTCGCGGTCGCGTCCCACGTCTCTGCGGGCGAGACCTCCGACGCTGCCGTTCACGTCGTCGCGAAAGGCATCGCCGCGCACGGCGTCCCGCAACGACTCCTCACGGACAACGGTGTCGCGTTGAACCCATCCCGGCGAGGGATCGTCGGGCAACTCGTCGACTACGTCACCCGCCTCGGAGTAAAGCCGATCACCGGCAAGCCATACAAACCAACCACTCAGGGCAAGAACGAGCGCTTTCACCAGACGCTGTTCCGATACCTCGACAAGCAGCCGATCGCTTCCACACTCACTGAACTCCAGGCGCAGGTTGACGCGTTCGACCGGATCTACAACACCGAACGCCCGCACCAGGGACTGCCCGGGCACCTCACACCTCAGCAGGCCTGGGACGCGACACCGGCGGCTGAACCGCCCCGCCCTCTCACACCGGCAGCCCCGACTTCCTCGCCGGTCGCGGCAGTCGGCGCGTTCCTCCCGGACAACACACGACGAGTAACCGTCAGCGGCGGGATCAAGGTCAAGGGCGTGAAGTTCCAGATCGGCAGCCACCTCGCCGGCACCCTCGTCACCATCGTCCGCGACGAGGCCACCATCGGGTTCTACGACATCAGGACCGGAGAACTCCTGATCGAGCACCCCTGGCCCGCACCCGGCACCCGCTACGTCAGCAACGGCCACCCACGAGGCCCCCGAAAGAGACCATGACCTCGACCGTCACCGAAGTCCTGACACGCCGAGCGTTACCGATGTCCTGATCCACTTCTGTTACCGAAGTCCTGAGACATCACAATCCTTGCTTGAAGAACGGAACGAAAGTCAGGCCAATTCAGTAGCCATGCCGCGACTTCCTGTCGTCGAGCTATCAAAGCCCTCGCTGACGCCCTGTATCCTCCCGGCGGCCCGGTTACCGGGGAAGACGGAGTGGTCCGGTCGATGGATGACGACCACTACCGAAACCGTCTCACGGCCTGGATCCTTGAGCGCAGAGGCCGCTCCACTCACGCAGACCTCTTGGCCTCGAACCTCGTATCGCTGGGCACGCGCCTGAAGTCACTCGACGATCTCGCCAGCAAAGGCGTACATGCCGATCTTTCCCGTGCGGAGGTCGAGTCGTGCGTCTCCTGGGTGTATATGCTGGCCGCCGACCTACTTCGAGTGGACGTGCAAACGTCCTCGTAGCGCGACCGGTGACGGTCGACCCCGGACTTTCGGCTGGCAGCCTTGGCGGGAGTCTGCGAGGGGCGCAGACTCCCGCCAAGACCTAGTCTCCGATGAGGTCGCCTACTGCTGAGCCTGCTCTTCGGTGTCCTGCAGCCAGCGGCGGATCCTCGCGATGCTTCGATCTGCACCGACGTTGTCAGGACCGTTGATGTGGCCGTGGACTGTCCCGCGTTCGTTGACCACCTGGACGTCCACCCCCGCGGCTGCGAGCTCGGAGGCGAATGCTTCACCCGAGGCGCGCAATCCGTCGCTGTCACTGTTGAGGACGAACGTCGAGGGAAGTCCCTCGAGATCGTGGCCGCCAGCGAACGCGTAGGGGTTGCGCAGCGCCTCCGCGTCCCCACCGACATAGTGAATGTTGAGACCCGCAACTTCCAGGGGGCCCGACTGAGATGCTTCGGGCAGCTGGGCGACCTTGGCCGCCAGTTCCGGGCGGAAGGGGGGAAGCTCGGCGTGAAGCAGCGGGTACGCGAGCAGAAGGCCCACCGGGGACGGGCCCTTCTCGTCGCGGAGCCGCATGGCAACGCCTGCCGCCAGATTTCCCCCGGCGCTCGCTCCCCCGACTGCCCATTCGCTGGTTGCGCCGGCCAGATCGGTGGCTACGAGCGCCTGGAAGAGAGCAGTCAACTCCTCCGAAGCGACCGGGAAGTGGTGACCGGGACGAGGCGGAACATGTGCCGCGAGCGCTTCGGGTATCGGCGCAAGACGGTAGTCCGCCGCGACCACGACTCGCTCTCCGTTAGCGAGCTGTTGCGCGACCCAGTGGCTTTCGAGCATGTCCAGGCCGCCGAACATGAAGGCGCCGCCATGCAGCCACAGCAGCCCGGAGCGGGGTTCGGTGCCTGCCACCTTGTAGATGCGGATGGGTACCGGACCGTGGGGGCCGTCGAAGATCGCGTCGACGATCTGCAGATCGGTCGAGGGGGAGGTTGCTGTCGATTCAGTCATGCGGTGAGCTCCTAGTTGGGGTGGTGGTCGATGCGGGGATTGGCTAGCTGATGGGTCAGCCTTTCAGCCCGCCCGCGAAGCCTTGGACGATGTACTTCTGCATGAAGAAGTACGCGATGAGGATGGGAAGCACGCTGATGATGATGCCGGCGAAGATCAGGTTCCACTCTGAGCCGTACTGTCCGACGAAACCGTAGATCGCGACGGTCATCGTCTGCTGATCCGTGCCCGAGAGATAGAGCAGTGGAATCAGGAAGTCGTTCCAGGTGCCGACGGCGGTGAGGATCGCGATGGTGCCGGTGATGGGCCGCACCAGTGGGAACATGACCTGCCAGAACGTCTGGAACGCGTGCGCTCCGTCTATGGCTGCGGCTTCCTCGTACTCTGAGGGAAGAGCTCGCATGAACCCCGCGTAGAGGAAGATCGCGAAAGGCATCCCTCCCCCGACGTACACGATGATGACGCCAGGAAGCGTGCCCAGGAGCCCGATGTCACGGATGCTCTGGTACAGGGGCAACAAGGCGAGCTGCACCGGCAGCAGGAGCCCGGCGAGGAAGCCGACGAATGTCCACCTGGACCATCGAGATCCCAGTCTGGACAGCGGATACGCCGCAGCGGATGCCAGGACGATAGTTAGGACCACGACGCTGACGGTGACGATGACGCTGTTGAGGAGTGCTTCGCCGAACCCGCCCTGCTGCCACGCGGCGGTGAAGTTATCGAAGGTCGGCTGGAGGACGGGAGAGAGTGCTGTGCTCTGGTCTCCAGGGGCTTTGAGCGCGAGGTTGACGAGCATGTAGACGGGGAACAGGAAGATGAGTCCGACGAGGATCATGATGACCTCGAGGATCCCCGTTCGCCAGGTGTACCGGTACATGTCAACGCTCCTGACGGGTGAGCAGGCGGTACTGGATGATCGCGGCGACCGCGACGAAGACGCTGAGGACGAGAGCTAGCGCAGCTCCGTATCCGAACCGTCCGAGGTTGAAGGCGTTGGTGTAGATCAGGGTGGAGATCGTGGCGGTCGCTCCGCCGGGCCCTCCGCCGGTCATGGCCAGCACCTGGTCGAACAGTTTGAGGCCGGAGATGAGCGACAGCATGACGTTGATCGTGATCGCCGGGGTGAGAAGCGGGCGCACCACCGACCAGAATCGTCGGATCGGGCCCGCCCCGTCGATGGCGGCGGCTTCGAGGATCTCCTGTGGGATCCCTTGCAGCCCGGCAAGGAAGATGACCATCGAGTAACCGACGAACTGCCAGAAGACCACCAGGATCACCGACCAGAGGGCCGTGTCCGGGTTGCCGAGCCAGTTCTGCTGCAGAGCGCCGAGCCCGACAGCTTCGAGTGCTTGGTTGAGGGCACCGTTGGGTGCGAGCAGGTTCTTCCAAAGGAAGCCGACCGCGATGGAGGTGATGACGACTGGCGCGAAGATGACCACGCGAAGAATGTTGCGTGACTTGATTCGCGAGTTTAGGCCGAGAGCGATGAGCAGCCCAACGACATTCTGGATCACCGTCACCGCCACCGCGATAATCGCGGTGTTGGCGATGGCTGTCGCTCCCGCGGGATCCGCCCAAATACGGGCAAACTGGTCCATCCCGACCCACTGCGGATTCGGTGTGATGCCGTCCCAGTCGGTGAACGCGTAGAGGCTTCCTCGGACGCTCGGGTAGACGACGACGAACAGGTAGAGCGCCGCGGCGGGCAGAACGAACCACCAGACGCTGTGCGCGAAGCCGCGGTAACGTCGCCGGCGACGTGCGGGGGAGGCTGCGTCCACGCTTGCAGCTGTGGCAATTGCCATAAGATTTCGATTCCTCAACTAAGTAGAAAGAGAGTCACCTCGGGGTGCGACAGATCCGTCGCACCCCGAGAGGACTAGATGGTGCGCGTCAGCCGTTGAATGCGGCGTCCATGCGGGCAAGGGCGTCGTCGGCCGAGAGCTGTCCCGTGAGAAAGCCCTGGACCCCATCGCCGTACGCCTGGCCGACGGCAGCGTTCGGCCACGTCGCGTCGAAGAGCGGTGCCGCGCTGTCGCTGTAGGCGAGGTCGGCGATACCGGTCAGCGCTTCAGGTGCGGTATACCCCTCGACAGGCATGCTCGGGTAGATCGATCCGCTCTCGAGGGCGATGTTCAGACCCGCCTCGGACATGTAGAAGTCGACGAACTTCTTGGCGAGTTCCAGATTCTTCGACTTGGCATTGACCGCGTAACCCGCGCCGAATCCGACGGGCAGCTTCGTGTCCTCGGGGTCGTTCGTGGCAGGAAACGGCGCGGTCTCGAAGGTGGCCCCCTCGGGGGCGAGCGTTGCGATGTTGGCGATAGCCGGCGTGACATCGACGATGCCAATCGCCTCGCCCTTCGCAACCTGCCCCTGAGCGATATCGAGGCTGACGCCGGTCGCGTCAGCGGTAAAGCAGTCCGCGTCCACCATCTCGCCGAGCTTGTCGAAGACGAGCGACCAGTCGCTGTCGCTGAAGGTGGCGTCGCCGTCGATCTGCTGCTCGGTGAAATCGGGGTCCTCTCCGTAGACGAGAGTGGATGCCAGCGCCATCGTCAAGCTCGTGTAGTTGCCACCGGCCAGGGCCGCCAGCGCGTACGCGACCTTGCCCTCCGCCTTCGCAGCGCTGCACAGGTCGAGAACCTCGTCGAAGGTCGTCGGCGCGGCCGCGCCGAGAGCTTCGAGAGCCTGCGAGTTGTAGATGGCAGGCACCATGGTCAGCGCGTTGGAGCCGAAGAGAACCTCGTCGTCGGCCCCCAAGGCTGCCCTGGTCGGACCGGTGAAAGAGTCCGCCCAAGACGAGTCCGAGAAGTCGGCGACGTAGTTTCCCTTCGCCAGCGTTTGAACGCCGAGTGCGTTTCCTCGGCCCGAGAAGGCGACAACGATGTCCGAAGCGGTTCCAGACGACAGCTCGGTGCTGATCTGGGTGAGGATGTTCGGCCAGGGCAGCCCGGTGTACTCGATGGTCACACCCGGATTGTCCTTCTCGAACTGCTCGATGAGGGCCGCGGCCATCGGGTCATCTGCCCACGCTGACATGGTGAGGACAGTCTCGCCACCCGCCGAATCGCTCTGCCCTCCGGCAGAGCATCCAGTCAGCGTCAGCGCAGCGGCCGCCACAAGTGCGAAGGATCGGGTCATTGATTCCTGCATGGAACTCTCCGTTGGGTTCATGGGTATGCGTCGATGGAGCCCCCGGCTCGTCGCACGAGGTTTCACTCGCCAGCGTGAGCCGCTGTAGAGGTCTTGATCGACATGGCGACAGTACATCTAGATTGTCCTCAGGACAATTGTTTTCTGATGAATCGTTACAATTTTTGTTCGCGACGCAGCTCCACCGCCGTCGAGAACAGGCACACGAGCGTGCGGGAGTACCCGTTTGCTGCCCTCCCGCAGAGGAATCTGGCAGACGCCGAGGCGTCACGAAGTCGGCGGTGGGCCGCGACCATCGCGCGCACGCAATGTCACATTCGAGCCCGCAGATCTGAGCGTGATGCGCGGCCCGCACGCCGCACGCTCACGCGCCCCGGGCTATGCGGGAACCGGGGCCTCGTCGTCTGCAGCCGCAGAGCTCCGCTGTTCGCGGAAGGCCCCCGCATCGCCGCTCTCGCGGATCACGACGCCGGCCGAACGCTCAATCACGTGGTCGAGTCGCTCATCGATATTCGAGACGAGGCGGATGACCAGTTTCTCAAGGAGCTCGAACTCTTCTGTCGTCCAGTCACTGAAGATGAGTTCGTAGCCCCCGCTGGACACCCCGACGATTCGTCGGGCGACCGCATGCCCTTCCGCTGTGAGACCAATCACGCTGTGCCGACCGTCCTCAGGGTCCGGCATGCGACCGACCAACCCCGCGTTTTCGAGTCGACGAACGATCTTGCTGATGTTCGACCGCCCGGTACCGATGGCATCGGCGAGGTCAGAAGGCCGCGAAGTCGTCCGGTAGATGAGTTGGTTCAGGATGAGGAATGCGGGCATGTCGCCCGGCAACGGGAACTCGCTCTGAGCCATGATGCTCTCTCTGAGGCCCGTCGAGTTCATGGCCGTGATCAGAGCCTGCAGCGCGAAAGAAAAATCTGCGCCCTGACCGTGCAGCACTGGCCCCGCGGGCCTCTCGACCTCGCGAAGATCGACGCTTGTGCTCGGCTTTCGGGGCATCGCCGCCTCCTCCGTTGGTGTGGTCAGCGTAAGGGCGCTAAAACACAGATTCTAGTTGGGGTCGCCACCACAAGACGACGAGCACGCCACGATGGCGCCCAACACGCGCCTCAAGTCGTCCGTGCAGGACGGAGCATGAAGCCCCGCCCTGCACGGCCCTGTAGAGCTGGTGTACGACTCAGACGGTGAGGGCCTCGCGGTCCGCGCCGGTCAGCGCGCCCTCGAGGTCTCTCGCCAGCTCTGCCGAAACTCCCGGCACGTGCTGCAGAACGCCGTTGAGCGACATCGTCGCACCTGGACCGGACGCGTCGAGGGGCAGTCCCGGGAAGTAACGCTGGAGCACCCCGGCAACGGCGAGCCAGACCTGCTCGTTCTTCGCGATCTCGCGGATCGGCGTGTCCATCGTGAGGGCGTCGGTGCGACCGTATCCGCTCGGGGCGGGATAACGCCACGAGTGATCCCCGGAGCCGACCACGTGGCGTTCGTTGTCCGGGTGCAGCGGAAGCACGACTTCAGCCTCCACACCTTCCGGGATCGAGGCGTCGAGAACGACCTCATCGTCTTCGACACGCCACGCAACCTCGAATCTTCCGCGGACCGTGTCGTGAGCGACCTTCACCGCGGTGAGCGATCCACCAGGCTCGGGGGCGATCCGGACACGCTCGTACCCGGGCGCGAGGCGCTGCAGCCCGCCGACAACCCGGTGCAGCCAGTCTGCGACCGCGCCCAATGCGTAGTGATTGAGCGAGGTCATGCCTGTCGCGTTGACCGTACCGTCAGGCAGCACGGAGTCCCACCGCTCCCAGATGGTTGTGGCATCCATCGTCACGGGGTAGAGGAAGGACGGCGACTCCTCCTCCAGCAGCAGCGCGTAGGCAGCGTCTGTGTGCCCTGTGCTGCTCAAGGCGTCAGTGACGAGAGGGGTTCCGGCGAACCCGGTCGAGATCCGGTAGCCGCGCTCCTTCACGATGGTTGCGAGTCGATCTCCGGCCTTCGCGAGCTGCTGATCGTCCAGCAGACCGAAGGTGATCGCGAGCGCATAGGCGGTGGCTGATTCATTGACGAGTCGACCAGACGCGGTGACGAACTCCTGGCGAAACGCGCTTCTGACTCGGTCCGCAGTTCGTTCGAACTCAGCGGCGTCCTCTTCGTGGCCGAGAAGCTTGGCAGTGTCCGCCATCTCTCGGGTGGTCTTGCACATGAAGGCCGTCGCCACGAGGTGCCGGTCGGTCTTTGCCGCTGCGGGGTTGTTCGCCGGAGCGTCGGGGTCGAGCCAGTCTCCGAACTGGAATCCTTCGCTCCAGAGCCCTGCGTCATCGAGAAGCGCCGTGATCTGGCGTGTCAGCGCGGTCATCGAGGGGTAGCTCTCCCTCAGGATGTCGAGGTCGCCGTACTCCTGGTAGAGAGTCCACGGAAGCCCCACTGCGACGTCACTCCACAGGGCAGTCGGCGTCGACGGCTGCGCCAGCGCATCCGGCACAACCCACGGCACGGAACCGACGTCTGCTTGCTCGGCGGCGAGGTCTCGCAGCCACGAGCGAAGAACGCCGCGCACGTCGTAGAGGTAGGCCGCGGTCGGGCCGAAGGCGTTGATGTCACCGGTCCACCCCAGCCGCTCATCGCGTTGCGGGCAGTCAGTGGGAACGCCGACGAAGTTGTCCCGCATCGACCAGACCACGTTGGAGTGCAACTGGTTGAGCAGCGGGTGCGACGTCTCGAACCACCCGGTTCGCTTCATATCGCTGTGCACGACAACGGCTGTGAGTGCCTTATCGATGTCACCGCCCGTCCAGCCGTCCACCTCCGCGTACCGGAAGCCGTGGAAGGTGAAGCGCGGCTCCCAGGTCTCCGACTCGTCTCCGCGGAGAATGTATCGGTCGGTGGCCTGAGCCGTGCGATTCGTCTCCGTCTCGAGCTCGCCGTCCGGAGTGAGGATCTCTGCGTGACGGATTGTGATCTCCTGGCCACTCTCACCGGCAACGGTCAGTCGGACCCAGCCCGAGAGGTTCTGCCCAAAGTCGATGATGGTCTTGCCTGACGGGCTGGCGAGCACGGCGACGGGGGCGATCTCTTCGATGCGGCGGATGGGCGGGCCTACCGGTGACTGGAGTGTGTCCGGGTTCCAGTCGAAGCGGGACGCTGCCGACCATTCGGAGTCGTCAAAGCCAGGGCTCGCCCAGCCCTGCGGTTCCGCTCGCGCGTCATAAGTCTCGCCGTCGTAGATGCTGTTCGCGACGACTGCGCCACTGTCTACACGGAAGTCCTCGTCACTGACGATGATGTCGCGACGGTCACCGTAATCGAGGATGAGCTCGAGGAACAGAGCGGGGCGCTCCGCGTACATTTTCCGCGCCCCCTCCCAACCAAGCCGCCCAATCGCCCACCCGTCGCCAACAATCGCGCCGACGGTGTTCTGCCCCGGCGTCAGAAGCGCGGTGACGTCGTGCGTGGAGACGATCACTCGATGCCGGTACGAGGTCCAGCCCGGAGCGAGCACCTCGTCGCCGACGCGCTCACCGTTGATGTACGGATCCACGATGCCGAGAGCCGTGATTCGAAGGTGTGCGCCGACCAGGGATTCGCCGACGGTGAAGTCTCGCCTGAAGTATGGCGCGTGGCCATCCTCACCATCGTTGTGCACGATGAATGATGCGGACGGCGCGACGCTTTCGTCCTGAGGCGACTCGTCGCGGCTCGATGGGGCGTGCAGGTTCATAGTGATTCCGATTCTCGTGGCCTGTTATCTGAAGTGTGGGGCGGGGGGGGGTCAGACGGATGCGGGGACCTGTTCGAGCTCCGCTTCGGTGTCAAACTCGCTGTGGCGGTCTCGTGTGCGGAAGACGATCCACGCAATTCCGCAACCCAGGGCCGTTGCGCCCGACAGGAACAGGTACAGGACGGTGGGGCTGTACGCCACGATGAGCGGCGTGAACGTTGCGAGCGCCGCCGCGAAAAAGCGGGCAACGGAGATGATCGCACCCTGGGCCGTCGTGCGCAGCAGAGTCGGGAACTGCTCCTGGGTCCAGATCTTCATAATGCCCTCGAACGCGAACGTCCCACCGACTGCACCGATGACTCCGCCGATCAGAGCCGTCGCGATACTGATCCCGAAGATGGCCGGCACAAGCAGTGCGACGACGCTGAGGATGGCGCCGACCGTGAAGTACGTGAACCGCTTGGGGCTATCAGCGACCTTCATGAACCAGAGCGCACAGATGATTCCGAGTGGCATCAACGGCAGCCCAATGAGCGTGGCTGTCTGCAGCTCCACTCCCCCAACGTTCACGAGGAGATAGCTGCCGAACTGGCCGCTCGTGTTCGCTGCCATGTTCGTCAGGGCGTAGAAAGCGACCAGAGCGAGGAAAGGAGTCCGGTAGGGCTTGCGCAGCAGCACGAACACGGACGAGTTGTCGCCGCGAACGGTGGGAACGCCCGCCTTCTTCTCGTCGCGAGCGGCCTTCCACTGCACCGACTCCGGGATGGTGAGGCGGCCGGCCAGAACGAGAACCGACACAACTGCGATGTGGAGGAAGAGGATCTGTCCGCCGAGCCGGCCCAAGCTCGCCACGGCGGCGGCTAGGAATGCGCAGACGATGATTCCGACGCTCCACAGCAGGTGCGAGAAGCCGATTAGTTTGCCGCGGTTCTCATCGCTCGCTGCCTCGGAGATTGTGGAGAGGGAAACGGGAAGATCGGCACCGGCCGCCAGGCCCAGAACGAGCGCCGCAGCGAGGACATACACGAACGTCTCAGCGAAGGCGAGGGTGGTGGCGGAGGCGATGATCATCAGCATCGTGATTGTGAAGATCGGTCGCCGTCCGAAGCGATCACCGAGTCGCCCTCCGACGATGGCGCCCACTGCGATTCCGAAGGTCAGCGCCCCCGATGCGAGCCCGATCTCTCCGGGTGTGAGTCCGATTGCACTCTGATAGATCACCATCGCCGTACCAAAGCTGACAATCGCCGCAGCGTCGATATACGACGCCATTCCCGACACGATGGCGGTCCACCACGGTGTGGCGGTGCGCGGCGCTGATGTGTGCGACATCACTTCTCCTTCGAAGACTGAATGTGGGGCGGTCGTGGCGCATGATGACCGCACCATCGCCGCTCGACCACCGTACCCGTTAATTGTCCTCAGGACAATCCAGATGTGGGCAAGCACTCGTTTGCGCGCCCGTGAACCACAGGCCGCCCTATGAGTGGCAAGACGCCAAGGGCTCTGCAGCGAACAGCTTGCGCCGCCGCACTTCTGCAGGGCACCTGCGCCTGCATATTCCGCACAGCTCCGCTCCCGGCCCACAACAGACTCAGCGAGTTGCCTGGCCGGGGGCGGAGCGTACAGGGGCCCTTACTGCGTGCCCTCCCCAGCACCAGGGGCTGCCTTCACGGCTGCGAGAAGCTGCGCGACAGCTTCGTCGACGGAGAACGAAGCCCCGGTGCTCTGCTGCGCGAAGCCGAGAATCGTCCGCAGTGGCATTGTTCCGAACAGCGGTAGCGACTCATCATTTGTCAGCGCGTCGGCGGATTGACCCATATTGGTCATCGCGCCTTGAAGGACCACCAAACCAACGGGATGCGCTGCCCACTCCTTCAAGGTCGAAGACTCGTCAAGTACAGCCGCTGGCGCCTCGACATCGAGTGTGATGACCTCGCTCAGCGGAAGGTTCTGAGAGTGAGAGCCGACGTGAATGGTGAAAGCTCCGGGCTCGACCGTCCACCCATCAGCACCCCAGTACGCGAAGGAGCGTTCGTCGAGCTCTACGCTGACGACACGCGCTTCCCCGGGCTCGAGCCGAACCTTCTCGAATCCCTTGAGCTCGCGAACCGGGCGAGCGACGGACGCGGTGTTGTCAGTGACGTAGACCTGAACGACGTCGGAGCCGGCGCGGTCTCCGGTGTTGGTGACGGTCACCTGAACGGTAGCCCGAGCGACGGTGGAGTCGGGAACGGTCACGACGAGATTCTCGTGTGAGAATGATGTGTATCCGAGACCGAAGCCGAAGGGGAAGGCGACGGGGCGGTCCGTGGCGTTATACCAGCGGTACCCGACGTGAAAGCCTTCACCGTAGCGGACGGCACCGTTCTCCCCCGGCCAGTTCACGTGCGCTGGCGTGTGGGCAAGGTCGAACGGAATGGTCTCAGCCAGTCGACCGCCAGGCTCTGAAAATCCGAAGATGATGTCCGCTGCGGCACCGCCTGATGCCTGGCCGGCCAACCACATCTCGAGGATTGCGGGTGCGACTCCGGAGACGCCGTCGAGCGTGACGATGCCACCGTTGCTGAGAACGACGACGACGTTGGCGTTGACGCCTGCGATCTTTGACAGCAGGTCACGCTGGGTGTCGGGGATCAGCAGATGGGTGCGGTCGAAGCCTTCGGACTCATCGCGGTCGGGGAGACCGAGGAAAAGGACCACGACTTCGGAGCGCGATGCGAGGTCAACGGCATCGAGGTGCAGCACATCATCACCCTCGCCGTCGAAACTGAATCCAGGCGCGAACTCCACCGTCCTCGCCGTCAGGCGACTGATCTGAGTGAGAGCGTCATCGAGTCGTGTCGGGTTGACGTGCGAACTTCCCGCGCCCTGATATCGCGGGGTGCGTGCGAACTCGCCGATAACCGCGATCTGCCCGCCATCACTCGGCGATAGCGGAAGGAGATCGCCATCGTTCGCGAGGAGCACGGCCCCGTCCGCGGCGATAGTCCGCGCGAGCGCATGGTGTGCGTCGAAGTCGGCGGTGGCGCCCGATTCTTGTGAGTCACGAATGCGTTCGTGCACGTTGAGGATCCGGGAAACCGCCTTGTCGAGCAGGCCTTCATCCAGTGTTCCGGCACGAACCGCTGCGACGATGGCGGCGGGGCTGCGGTCACCGGTGCTTGGCATCTCTAGGTCGAGGCCCGCAGCCACGGCTGCGACGGGGTCGACGACAGCGCCCCAGTCGGAGACGACGTAGCCGTCGAAGCCCCAGTCACCGCGGAGGACGTCTGTGAGCAGCCACTCGTTCTGCGATGCATACGTGCCGTTGACCTTGTTGTACGCGCACATGACCGTCGCCGGGTTCGCCTCACGGACGATCTGTTCGAACGCGGGGAAGTAGATCTCGCGAAGGCTGCGCTCATCGACCTGTGCGTCGATCCGCATCCGGTCTGTCTCCTGGTTGTTTGCAGCGAAGTGCTTCACCGACGATCCCACGCCGCGAGACTGCACACCCTGCACGAACGCGGAGCCGAGCACGCCCGCGTGGAAAGGATCCTCGCTGAGGTACTCGAAGTTTCGTCCACACAGTGGCGAGCGCTTGATGTTCACTCCGGGGCCGAGAAGGATGTCGACGTCCAGCGCGCGGCTCTCCTCTCCGAGCGCGGCGCCCATCTGATGCAGCAGTGCCGGGTTCCAGGTCGAGCCAGTCGAACTCGCCGTCGGGAAGCATGTTGCAGGTTCGCTGTCGTTGATGCCCAGGTGGTCCTCACCTTGCCTCTGCATCCGCACACCGTGCGGACCATCGGTCATCGTGATGGCGGGAATGTCCGCTCGCTGCACCGAACGCGTCGTCCAGAACGCCGCGCCCGAGACCAGGCCAGCCTTCTCTTCGAGGGTTAGCTCCTCAACCCTTGAGTTCATGGGGTTCTCCTTCTACTTACCTGGGGCCACGACTGCCGACTCGGCATCAGCGACGACGTCCTGCTGGGCCTCGACGTCGAATTCGTCGTGTCGGTCGCGAGTGCGGAAGACCAGCCAACCGATACCGCAACCGATGAACAGCACGATGGCCAGGAACAGGTAGAACATGTTCGGACTCCACGCGACCAGCAGGGGGGTGACGGTCGCGAGAGCAGCAGCGAACAGGCGGGCAACCGAGATGATGGCCCCCTGGGCAGTGGAGCGCAGGAGGGTCGGGAACTGCTCCTGCGTCCAGATCTTCATGATCCCTTCGGACGCGAATGCGGTGCCCATGATCCCGATGAGTCCGGCAATGATTGCGGTGATGACGCTGATACCGAAGAAGACGTACACGAGTTGCGCGGCAACCCAGCAGACGGAGCCCACGATGAAGTAGGTCATGCGCTTCGGAGAGTCCGCGATCTTCATGAACCACAACGCGCCCACGATGCCAAGCGGGATGAGCGGCAAACCGATGAGTGTTGCCGTCTGCAGGTCGACGCCTCCGGCGTTGACAAGAAGGTAGTTTCCGAACTGACCGCCTGTGTTCGCCACCATGTTCGTCAGTGCGTAGAACGCCAGCAGGCCGAGGAACGGGGTCCGGTAGGAACCGCGAAGCAGATCGAGAACGGATGCGCGGTCGGCCCGAACGGTGGCAATACCGCGACGACGCTCGTCGCGAGCGCGCACCCAACTGTCCGACTCGGGAATCGTCAGGCGGCAGATGAGGACGATGAGAGCGACGACAGCGATGTGAAGGAACAGGACCTGCGCACCGAAGCGCCCGAGGCTAGCGACGGCCGCGCCGAGGAAGGAGCTGACAATGATTCCGACAGCCCAGAGCAGCTGGGTGAAACCGATGAGGCGGCCGCGGTTGTGGTCGGCTGCGGCCTCGGCGATGGTCGAGATCGACACCGGCAGATCGGCGCCGGTCGCGAAACCGAGGACAATGGCCGCTGCCATGATCACGGGGAATGAGTCTGCGAAGGCGAGGCTCGCGGCCGAGGCGACGATGAGAATCATCGTAATGGTGAAGATAGGCCGGCGTCCGAATCGGTCGCCCAGCCGCCCGCCGACCACGGCGCCGATGGCGATACCGAAGGTGAGACCTCCGGATGCGAGGCCGATCTCCCCTGGAGTGAGACCGATGGTCGTCTGCAGGAGCACCATCGCGGTTCCGAAGCTGACGATGGCTGCAGCGTCGATGTACGACGCCATGCCGGAAACGACCGCAACCCACCAAGGGCGCGTGGGGCGGGCTGTGCGAACTTCAGACACGGGGGCTTCTCCTTTGAAGTGGTGACGGGTAACCACTATGTGTGCGCGTCAGGCTACGGGGGCCGAGGTACTCACGTCACTGTA
Source organism: Microbacterium cucumeris (assembly GCF_058349845.2). Classification (NCBI taxonomy): domain Bacteria; kingdom Bacillati; phylum Actinomycetota; class Actinomycetes; order Micrococcales; family Microbacteriaceae; genus Microbacterium; species Microbacterium cucumeris. The sequence continues at coordinate 262,448 of NZ_JBYRIZ020000005.1, read as the reverse complement.
CCGAATGATTGTCGTCAAGACAATCAGGGGTATTGCCAGCACGGTGCACCGTGCATACTGTTCGTCATGGCAAGGAGGCCAAAGGAGAGCATCGATCTCAGAGAGGTCGATGTGAGCGCGGCGCCACTCTTCCACGGCCGAGGTGCGGACTTCTCAGCTGCGCTCCAAGCGCTTCTGACGTCGATGAACTCCACGGCGGTTCGCGAGTCCATCCGCGCGGCCAGTAAGTTTCCACTTCCCGATGACATGCCGGCCTTCTTGCTGCTGAATCAGCTCATCTACCGGACCACAGCGCACCCGACAGACGTTGCCGATGCCATCGGAACGGGCCGGTCGAACGTGAGCAAAATCGTCCGTAGCCTCGTGGTCGCGGGCCTCGTGGGACGCATGCCCGACCCGCAGAATGGTCGCCAGAGCATCATCGGTCCGACCCCAGCAGGACGCGAGGTCGCAGAGCGGATCGTCGCTGTCTCCAGCGACGCCTACGAGCTGATCTTTGGCGACTGGACCGACGACGAACTCGATCAGCTGGAGAGGCTGGTCGTTCGGATGGTGACCAGCCTCGACGCCTGCCTCGACAATCAGATCGAAAGAACGTCTGGGGTGTCCATGTCGCAGCTCGCCTCCCGCCTGGCCGCTGGCGCCGAGGGCCCGACTCCTGCGAAGACGGCAGACTCCTAGCCTTCTCCATCGGCTGGTGCCGACTCGACGTTCACCAGCAAGGCGCGACTCGATTGTCGTGACGACAATCAAGCGGGTACATTGACAAGACCGCCGATGATTCGTCTCATCGGCCGCTCACCCACTGTTCTCACAGTTCGTGAACACGCCAACCCAATGGAGAGTTACATGCGCAAGCCACACTTCAGATCGTTCGCTCTGGCCTCGGCCCTGATCATCGGCCTCGCGGGGTGCTCCGCCGCAGATTCGACGTCCGGCGAGGATGAAACACCAGAACTGGAGGTCACTGACTCGACTTTCGCCGGCCCGCACGGTGATGTTCCCATCCGGATCTACCACGTGGCGGGCACCGAGCCGAAGAACGGAGTGCTGTGGATGCACGGCGGCGCGTTCATGTTTGGTGACCTAGACATGCCGGAAAGTCATTGGGTGGCTCAGCAACTCGCGTCCGCGGACAGGGTCGTGGTCGCGGCAGATTATCAACTCGCGCCCATCCCCGAAGGGCTGAGTCCCGACGTGCCAGCTAGCGACGGTGAGTTCTTCCCCGTTGCGTCGGAGGAGCTTGCAGCTCTCGCCGAATCGCTCATCACTAACGACGAGATCGCCGATGCTGACAGTTGGGTGATTGGTGGGGCTAGCGCGGGTGGAACCTTGGCCGCGAGCGTTGCGTTGCAACTCCGAGACGGCGGGGGCCCGCAGCCCCAGGGCCTCCTCCTTGCCTATCCGATGACGCATGCTCAGTCACCTGAGTTCCGACCTGAACTGGCCGAGAAGGTCGCGGCTCTTCCGGAAGAAGTACCCAACCCCCGTCAGAGCATCAACGATCTCGCGCTCTACTACGTCGGCGGCGACCCCGCCGCGCTGGCGAACCCTTACGCGTTCCCCGGCGGTCACGACATCGAGGGGCTGCCCGCGACTTTCATCGTCAACAGCGATAATGACAAGCTCCGCGCATCTGGCGAAGCGTTCGGTGGCGAATTGGCGGCAGCTGGCGTCGATGTACAGATCGTGCGGGAGCCTGAGTCTCTGCACGGTCATCTCAACGGCCCCGACAATGTGGGAGCCGAGGAGAGCATCGAACGGATCAAGCGCTGGCTCAATTCTGTTGAGGGCGCCAAGCGCAACTAGAAACACATAAGGAGAGGGAGGGACGTGACGAGCACCCCTCCCTCTCCTTTTGCCATGCGTGTTCCATCTACGAGACTTGCACCTCGACACCTGGGGTGGTGAGCGGCTCGAGCGACGGTCGTGGCGCGCGACCTCACCAATACCCCGCCCGCCCGTCTCACCGCGACTCGGCGACGGCCGGGGGCGAGTGCCCGGCGACGGCGAGCGGGAACACGGCCAACGGAGCGAGTGCTATCAGCGAGATCATCGTGACCGTCGCGAACAACACTGCCACTTGGGGAGGTGGCCGAGAGTCTGGCTGCCGACTACGGATTCGCTGTGGAACTCTTCGACAGCGCGTCGCTCACAGCACTGGACTGCGGTGGGCTGCTCGGTGTGAACCGCGGCTCCGCCGAGGAGCCCCTCATGATCAAGCTCACCTACGAGCCGAAGGAAGAGGCGACGGGTCACCTTGGCTTGGTCGGCAAGGGAATCACCTACGATTCGGGTGGGATCAGCTTGAAGCCGTCGGACCCCATGCACCTTCTCATGAAGATGGATATGGGTGGCGCGGCTGCTGTCCTCGGCGCGTTCTCGGCGCTGCACGAGAGCGGGGTGACAGCACAGGTGACCGGATGGCTCATGTGCACGGACAACATGCCGTCGGGATCGGCCCTGAAGCTCGGAGATGTCCTCGTGGCGCGAGGGGGACGACCGTCGAGGTCACGAACACGGACGCGGAAGGCCGACTGGTCATGATGGACGCCTTGGTGCTCGCCACCGAGGACGACGTCGATGCCATCATCGACATCGCAACCCTCACCGGAAGCGCACTGATGGCTCTCGGACCGGCGATGGCCGCCGTCATCGGAAACGATGACGACCTGATCGCCGAGGTCCAGCAGGCGGGAGGTTGAACCGGCGAACCGTTGTGGCAGCTCCCCCTGGAGCGCAAGTACCGGTCCGCTCTGGATTCCGGCGTCGCCGACATCGCCAACCTCGGCGGGAAGTATGCAGGCGCAGTCACTGCGGCTCTGTTCCTGGAACATTTCGTCGGCTCAACGCCGTGGGCGCATCTGGACATCGCCGGCACCATGCAGACGGAGAAGGACGACTCGTGGAGGTCGGCCGGTGCGACAGGTTTCGGTGCTCGAACCCTCCTGTCCACCGCTGCACTTTTCACCGCCTGAATGAGGAGCCCGAACTAGATCAACACGCGGCTCTCATGAGGAGGCGCACACACGACCGCCAGCAACCTCGTCTCACGAGGGTCGTTGGTTGCTGGCGGTCTCAGATGCGCGGTCGAGGCATTCGCTCGGTGCGCTTCTCAAGCCGACGGGGGTCGGCGTCAGGTCAAGAGCGCAGCAAGGCCCGGCCCGTCAGGCGCCAGGAGCCCCTCCGCCCACAGCACGGAGACCGCAGCGTGACGGTCCTCGGATACACCCCCGTCGACGTCCAACTGAACTCCTGTGATGTACGAGGAATCTTCGGAGAGCAAGAACTCGACAGCGTGAGCTACGTCAACGGCTTCGGTGTGCTTTCCTGCCGGTCGCTCAAGTGGAATCGTCGGTATGGGGCCAAGGCTCGACGCGGCGTGCATGAGTCCTGGCTGGACCAGGTTCACTCGCAGACCCTTATCCCCGAGATCAACGGCAAGCGCGCGGGACAGCCCGACGAGGGCGCCCGCAGCGATGCTGATCGGGGTCGCGCCCGCGCTGAGAGAGTCGCTCAGGGGAGGGAGCACGATCACCAGCGCATTCGACTCCGAGATACCCAAAGCGAGTTTTGTCGCGACAGCGGACGCGGCATCCACCACATGCGCGACGTACGCGCCGATGCTCTCGTCCTCGATCCCGTACTCGCCGGGAGCGCCTGCGACAAACACCGCTCCGTGAAGGTGTCCGGAGCTCGCAGTATCGACCGCGCGGGCAGCGGTGGTTCCGAGCTGATCGAGTACTGCGTCGCCGATGACGGATCCGGTCGGCGAATAGACCGCAACAGTTGCCTGTGTTGCACTAGTCATGCGTGCCCTACGACCTTCTTGTACTTGGCGATTTCCGCGGTGTAATCCTGGAACTTCGTTGGGAAGCGGATCGATTTCCCGCCGTCGATGGTGATCTCGGCGCCGGTGATGTTCGATGCCTTCGGCGACGCGAGGAAGGTCGCGAGTGCCGCGACGTCCTCCGGCCGGCCTGCCCGGTCCTCGGCACCCGGCCGGTGAAGCGGGATCAGCCCCATCAGGTGGTCGGGGAGTCCCTGCGTCATGCTGGTCTTCACCAGGCCAGGGAAGATGGTGTTCGCGCGTATGCCGTACTTGCCGAGCTCGATTGCCGCGGACTTGGTGAGCCCGCGGAGACCGAACTTCGCTGCGACGTATGGTGCGAGTCCTGCATCAGCCTCTCTCCCCTGCAGCGACGAGACGTTGATGATCGAGCCTCGTCCGGCTTCGCGCATCGAGGGGACGACTGCGCGCATTCCGAGGAGCGGGCCTTCGAGCATGATCGAGATGCCGCGATCCCAGTCGGACTGGGCGTACGACTCGATGAACCCGACGGCACCCACACCTGCGTTGTTCATGAGCACTGTTACCGGGCCGAAGAGTGCGGCCGCTCCCGCGACGACCTGTTCCCACTGATCCTTGTCGGCGACGTCCAGCGGCAGAAAGCTCGCATTGTCACCGAGATCGTCGGCTAGAGCCTGACCACCATCGACGTTGACGTCGGTGAGGATGACTTTCGCGCCTTCCTCGATGAACCGTCTCGCCGTGGCAGCGCCCATACCTGACGCCGCTCCCGTCACAATCGCTACTTCGTTCTCGAGTGCTCCAGCTGCATGGCTCATGGCACTTCCTTCCTTATCCGTGAGCATGAACGCGAGGTGCCTGGCTGGCTTCTCTTGCCTCGGAAAGAGCTCCAGCGAACAGGCTATGCAGTGCACCCCGGTCGGCGGTCACCGTCACGACGCGACTTCCGGTCGCAGGATAAGCGCCGAACTCCCAACTCAGGCCTGCGGTGACGTACTCGATCCCGGCTGACCGGCAGGCGTCGACAACCCGGTCGTGCTGGACGCGAACATCAGCGTTGGACACATCACCGTGGACGCCCATGGCCATCGCGAGGTCGAACGGCCCATAGACCAGACCGGACAACCCGGGCACCAGCGCGATCTCCTCGACGTTCTCGACGCCTTCGAGGTCTTCGATGAGACCGAAGATCAGCACGCTGCGATCAGCAGACTGGTAGTCGGCAGGCCAGTCGAGGCTGAGGTGCCCGACGGACCGGATGCTGGGGCAGGCACCGCGGATCCCTTTCGGGCTGTAGGTGCACGCCGCAACGATGGCACGCGCGTCCGCAACTGAGCGCACGTGCGGCACCATGATGCCCGCGGCGCCGAGGTCCAGCACGCGCTGAATGAAGGACGCGTTGTGGTCTGGAACTCGGACGATGCTGTCGATACCGACGGCATCAGCTGCACGGATCATGTGCCGAAGATCTGACAGCGAGAACGAGCCATGTTCGGTATCGATCCATGCGTAGTCGTATCCTGTGGCGCCCGCGATCTCGACCAGGTCGGGGCTCGGGAGTTGGAAAGTGATCCCGAAGGCGGTGTCGCCGGCGCTGAGCTTCTCGCGAATTCGACGGGGGTTCATCATGAGGGGGTCCTTCTTTTCGTTTGCGGTGTCACGACTGCTTCGCGGCCTTTTCCTGCCTGGCTCGTACATATGCCTCGCGTACCCCGGTGATCGGTCCGAAGCTGACGATGAGCGCCATAGCTACAGCGACGAGGGCGAGATAGACGAAGACACCGGACACTCCCGCGATGGCCAGGACCCCGGCGAGGATGATGCCGCTGAAGATACCCGCGACGCGTCCCGTGCCGTTCGCGAAACCTGCGCCAGCACCGCGCACAGGAACGGGGAACATCTCGGGGACATAGGAGTACATCGTGGCGGACACTGTCTGCGAGAGCAGCTGTGCCAGCATCCCGGCCGCGAGCAGGACGGGGACAGAATCGACGAACCCAATCGACACGTAGCACGCGGCCATCACCACAACGGACACGGCGATCACGATCTTGCGTTCGACCTTGTCGACGACAAGCATCGCGAGCAGCGCGCCTGCCATCGCGCCGAAGGAGAGGATCATCGAGAATGTGAGGGCGTCCTCCTGCCCGTAGCCTCGCTCGAGCAGGATGATCGGCAGCCACGAACCGAAGCCGTAGTTCAGAAGGATCAAGGCGCAGAACGCGAGGGTAGCGATGATCGTCCGTCGCAGGAGCGAGCCCTTGAACAGATCGAGCATCTTCGCTGTTGCCGGGGAGACCGCCTGCGGCTTCTCGTCGATCCGCTCGGGCAGCGCGCCGTGGCGCTCCACGTACTGACTCTCGTATTTTCTAAGCTGCGCATCTGCCTCCTCGCCGCTACCCTTGGCTGCCAACCAGCGGGGAGACTCGGGGAGGAACTTGATCGCGAGGGCTGCGGGAATGACCCCCAGAGCGCCGACCATGAAGACGACCGGCCAGAGCCCGATAGGCACGAAGATTCGCGCCACGATGGCGATCAGGGGCGCACCGATGAGACTCAAGCCGAGCACGAGGGCCATCACGCGGCCTCGCACGGCCTTCGGGAACGTCTCGGAGACCATCACGAGGATCGCTCCGGTAGCCATCTGAAGGCCGACTCCGGTCAGGAAGCGGATCGCGCCGAGAATCTCGGGTGTTGGTGCGAACGCGCTCGCGAGGGATGCGAGAGAGAAAAACATCACGCCGATGATGACGAGCGGGCGACGTCCGAAGCGATCCGCGAGACGTCCTCCGACAAGTCCACCTAGAAACATCCCGGCGAACGCGGTTGAGGTGAGGAGGCCCAGCTGCTCGACCGTCACTCCCCATTCGGCGACAAGGCCCGGGGCGACGACACCGAACGAGCTGAGGTCGATGATGTCGAACAGGAACAGCGAGACCAAGAGCACAACCAAGGCTTTGTGTCTGGGCGTGAGGAACGCCATCCGATCCAGCCTGTCGGTGATCGCATCGGGGGTGCTGTTCGCGGCAGTTTGAGCTGCAGATGAAACGGTCATGGTGGAGACATCCTTGTCTTCGGTGGCTGCGGGGACTTGATCCCTCGTTGAGACTATGAGTGAATTTGAACTCGGCGATTCGGGTTTTCAGAACTTAAGTTGCGAAGGAGAGGCAGTGCAGATAGCTCATCTGGAGGTGTTCCTTGCGGTAGTCCGCGAAGGGTCGTTCAATGGGGCCGCGAAGCGTCTGTGGATCGCTCCGTCTCGGGTGACGGAGCGCATTCAGCAACTCGAACGCGAGCTACGCGCTCCCCTGTTTGATCGGTCCGGGAGGCATCTGCAGGCCACGCAAGCCGGGCTCGCCCTCATTCCGCGAGCTCAAGCGGTTGTCCGGGAGATTGAGACGATCAAGACGCTCTTCCCTGACGATGACGTACCAAGGATTCGGATCGGAGTGCGCACGCTGCCGCCTGATATCCGCGACCAGATCCAGTCCAAGCTCAGAACCGCGGCCGGGCATGCCCAAGTCACCTTCCTTCCTCTGGATTCGACCACGCAGGTGGACCTCCTTCTGTCCGGTCGCCTGGACGGAGGCTTCGTCTGGGATGTGCCACCAGCCCCACTCAAATGCACGCCGATCCTCTCGGAGGAGTTTGCCGTCGCGGTGCCGGCGACCGCGCGATACTCCGGAATCGAAGCAATCGGCCCAGAGGACCTTGCCGGGCTGAGGCTCGCCAGCATTCTCGACCCGCTGACTGTTCCCGCCGGACTCACGTTCTTCCTAGAGCAGCTCCCGCTGGTGGACATCGTCAACCCGGCCATTCCTCACGCCACCTATCTCCTCGTGTCGGGCGGGCAGCACTGCGCGTTCGTCTCGCGGGACGCGGATGATCACGATTCGCTTTCCCGAGAGCAACGCAAGAACATCCTGATCAAACCTTTGATCCCGCCAGCGCCCGCGATACAGACGTACTTCGCCTGGCACCCGGACCTAGAGGAGTCTCCGACCTTCGCTCCGGTCCTCGATCAGGTGCGTCGTATGTTCCCTACTCAACAAATGAGGTGACGTTCGGTGAATCAGATCGGTCGTTCGCCGAAACGGAACGGATCACGGATGGGCTGGACCGTACGGTCGAAGAACACATGACGACGTCCCGAACGTCGTCAGGGGCCGAGCTGGTTCCTGTTCCGGCTTTCGAGCGGAGCACTAACCCGGCCGGCCTCACGCTGTCGCCCCGCCGTTCACTCAAGGAGGACCCATGAACGAGAGCAGCACGCTTCTTCCGACGACCGCCATCGAGGAGTATTTCCGGACACTCTCCAATTGGGGACGATGGGGCGACGATGATCGCCGAGGGGCGTTGAACCTGATCACTCCCGACGTTCGCGCTGAAGCCGTGAAGTCCGTCCGTGATGGTGCTGCGGTGTCACTCGCCCGCGACATCGATCCGCTGACCCCGGATCCCCTGCACTCGGGGATGGCCGCGGTTCATCGCACCACTGACGTGCGCGAGGTGGAGAAGGCCCTCGGTCACAAGGCGCGATGGGATGCGTACGCGGACCACATCAACATCGCTCCCCACGGCGGCAATGCCCACCTTGATGGACTCGCTCACTACTCCTGGGATGATAAGTACTACAACGGGTTCGATGTGATGAACACGACCGTTGAGGGCGGTGCTGTCGACCTCGCTGTGCACCACGCATCCGAGGGAATCGTCACGCGAGGCGTCCTCCTCGATATCGCGGCGCTCCATGGCGTTTCGGAGATCGAGCGCGGGTACGCCGTCACGATGGCCGATCTTCTCGCGGCTGAGGAGCGGCAACGAGTACGGGTACGCGCCGGTGACGCGCTGTTGATCCACACAGGCAACGCCGCCGCGATTCTCCGCGACGGGCCGCTGTTCCGTACGGAGGACAAGAGCCCTCTCAACGCGTGCCAGAGCGGTCTCGACGCTCCGACGCTTCCGTTCCTTCGTGAACGCGACGTCGCGGTGATGGGTGCGGACGGAACGCATGATGTCCAGCCACCGCAGTACGACGACATCAATTTCGCTCGTCCCATCCACAGCGTGTGCCTCGTCGCCATCGGCATCTGGCTGATGGACAACCTGGACCTCACCGCCTTGGCCCGCGAATGCGAATCCCGCCAGCAGTGGGACTTCCTGTTCACCGCCAATCCGTGGCGGTTCGTCGGCTCAACTTCCAGCCCGCTCAACCCCGTCGCGATCCTTTAGCGGGTTCGAGTCGTCGGGCTGCGGAGGTCCCGCAGCCCGACCACTCAAAGTGAGCTGAGCGACCTCATTCGCTTCGCACTCTCGAGGCCGCTTCAGCAGGGTTGCGCGCCGTCAGAGCGGCGGGAGGTTGTCCAAGTTGTTCTTTGTGGTTGTGTCCGCCGTCGTCTTCAAGAACTTGCGACCGCTCGATGTCTGAGCGACGTAGACGTCCGCGCGCTGGGGGCAGTTCACGAAGAAGGTGTTGGTGCCCGCTTCGATGGAAGCGACTACCCACGGAACAGTCCTCTCCCACTGGCCTTTCACGCCGACATCGGTGATATCCCCATCGGACTTCTTGCGCACGTTCTTGATAATCGAATCTGTCATGCCCATCCCCTTTGCTTCAGTGATGGATACAGTTCAGCGCATCATCGAAACCGCCGGCCGTGATTCGGCGAGTCTGTCTCTAACTCTGTAGCCCATCAGCCGATCCACGGCGGGACGACGAATACCGTCACGCTCTCATGCCCTCGCAGGACCAGGCCTTCGGCCTCGGAACCGGCCGATGGCCTCCCGAAGGAGGCCATCGGCAATGAGCTTCGGCTGCGACAGCTCACCCGGCGCGGCGAGGATGAGGAGGTCAAGCCCGTGCGCCGCTGCGCGCGCTAGGCGCGCTCACGGGACAACGCGACGAGGCCCTCAAGCTGCTCGTACGTGAAGCTACCCCGGCCATCGCCCGCAGCACGAGAGATAGGGATCGAGCTGAGGACTTTCATGACATGAGGGTGTTGCGCGATCATTTCTGCGACGGCGCCATCTGCCACTTGCTGCATCGCCTCCTGCACAATCGGGCCGGCTACGGGATCCGCGAAGAGGTCAGCGAGCGTCGATTCCATCGTCAGAGGCAAGTCGACAACGTCACCGTCCAGCGCGAGCTCCGCGGAGGACCGAATATCACGGCTCGACGCCGCGACGTCGAACACATACGAGCCAGGCTCGACGATCCAGTCATCGACGCGGATGTCCCAATACGCGAGGTCCCTTCGTCGGATCGACTGATTCGCCCTGAGTTTCGTTCCTATCGGGCGGCTTGGGAGACGGGTGTTCCCAAGGGTGTGTCGAGGCCAGCGTAGTAGTCGGCTTCGACCTCGGCGGGGGTGCGCATGCCGAGTTCTCCGTGGAGGCGCTGGTTGTTCCACCACCACACGTACTCGAGTGTCGCGAGTTCGACCTGCTCGACCGTGCGCCATGGGCCGCGGCGACGGATCAACTCGGTCTTGTAGAGCCCGTTGACGGCCTCAGCCATCGCGTTGTCGAAACTGTCGCCGACGGTTCCTGTCGACGGCGTCGCGCCGAGCTCCTCGATCCGGTCCGTGTAGACCACGGCGAGGTAGTTCGAACCGTGGTCCGCGTGATGCACGAGCCCGTGGAGGTTCCCGTCCGCAGCCCACGCCGCCATGTTCAACGCTTGGAGCGGCAGGATGTCGGCTTTGAGTGTCGCGGCGACGTTCCATCCGACGATGCGGCGGGAGAACACGTCGGTGACGAACGCGACGTAAGCGAGCCCGGACCACGTCGCGACATAGGTCACGTCCGCGACCCAGAGCCTGCGGGGCGCGTCCGCGACGAACCGTCGGTGCACGAGAACCCTCGGCTTCTCGTGCAACGGGTCGGACTTCGTGGTGAAGACCTTCTTCGACCGCTTCACCCCGTGAACGCCCGCGATCCGCATCAGCCGGCCGGTCTGATCCCGACCGATCACCCAGCCCTGCCGCCGCAGCAGCGCATGCATCTTCCGGACCCCGTAGACGCCGTAGTTCTCCGCATGCAGCCGGGTGATCTCCGGGATCAACAGCGCGTCCCGCAGCTGCCGCGCTGACGCGGGACGCGCCTTTGCAGCCCGGTATCCGCGGACGGTGAGGAAGCCCACCTCGGCTTGCCGCATCACACGGCAGACGAGCTCGACCCCGAAACGATCACGCATCTTGTCGACGAACGCGATCATCTCGACGAGGGGCGGCCGAGCTCGGTCGCGAAAAACACGCTCGCCGACCGGAGTATCTCGTTCGCCTTCTCCAACTCGGCGATCTGCTTCTTCAACCGCTTAATCTCCGCCTGCGCCTCGCTCGAGGTCCCCGGCTGGCGGCCCTCGTCAACGTCGACGCGCTTCTTCCACAAACGCAGCGTCTCGGGGTTAACGCCGAGCTTTCCGGCGACGTGCTTGATCGCGGCGTGATCGGTCTTGTGATCGGGGCGAGCCTCGCTCAACATCCGCAACGCGCGCTGACGGAAGTCGTCCGGATACGGTCCTGGCATGAATCCATCCTCCAAAAGAAAAGGACGGAACGAAACTCAGGGCGAATCAAAGCAGGGCTTTCCCTCAAGGCAGCCATCCACGTCCTCAAGGTAGGTACGCTCGATAATTTGCGGCGCCCGCAATCACCTCCACCTCCGGCACAACAGACCCCGTCCCGTTCGGCCAGATTCCGAAGACGCTCAACACGATGCTTCGGCCGTCCCATTGGATGGCAGCGATCAGTTCATTCATCCGAGCCCCCACTGTGAGACTTGATCGGGATCGGGAACGATCGCCGAGAGCACTATACCCAGCCAGGAATGCCCATCCAATCGGAGGAGTCTGATCCAGACCTGACCCCCGCTAACACCAGTGGACGTCATACCCATACAGGCTGATTCATGTGACGTCTGTCCGAGACAACTTATCGATCGATAGAAGCCACGAGGCTCTCACGCAAACTCTGAAGCCGCCTCCTGGCCGCCAGAAATTGTTCCTCGAGGAGAGTTGCGTAGCGGATTTTCTCAAGGTCGGCTTCAGCAAGACGCACTTCCTCAGCCACTCTTGACCCATCATTTTCAAAGAGGGGGATCGAGCTTCCCAAAGCTTCCTGCACAGATGCAAGAGAACGTCTTCCTGCCTCAAACTCCGAAACCGCTACGAGAACCCTCCGGGTGACAGAAATATTATAGTCATTCATAGTCATCGCGTTATCACCGTGATCACAATTTCATCCTCTGTAATGACCTCTACACTTCCGCTGACGAACGACATTCTAGGCTCGCCTCTTGGACCCGTCACTGATGTGCCCCGGACGCTGCTCAGCACATCCTCGACGAAATTGGGTGACACGCTCCTGCCCGGCGAAGCTGCCCCCGCCGGGGAACCAAGCCCGCTCGGCTGCATTCTGTCAACTGCATGGTGGGTGTAGAGCCTGTTGCCGATCTGAGCGTACTGATTAGCCCCCTGCGTCACTTTCGGATAGTTCACCCATGAGGTCCAGGCCAGCTGCTCACCACGATTGCTTGCTGACTGCGTGGGCCTGCTGGCGAGGTGCAGTTTACTCGCGACAGTCGACCGGATGCTCGATACTCCGGACTGGAACTTCGTGGCTACGCTCTGGAAGGCGTTCGCCACCTGTTTGGTCGCAGTTGCGGCGGCCGTTGCGATCTTGTTTGAGGTGTTGGTTAGCGTCGTTGTGAGCCAGCTCGCCGCGATTGGGGCGACCTTCACGACCGCGTTCGCGACGACTCCGCCGACGAGACCGAGTGCGGCCCCGACAAGGGAGTCTCTGGCGAAGCTGGTCATGTCAAAAGGCTTGCCGGACTCGGCCTGCCGGATCAGGTTCGAGACCCCGGACCCGGCCGTGCTGCCCGCAACGATACACAGGAGACTCCCGGTCCCTCCCGTAAAGGCCAGACACCCCGCGGTCGTGGCCACACCGACAGCGATGCCGGCGATGTCGGCCTTGTGTTTGTCGACCCAGCCGGTGACGTTCTTCCAGGCGTCACCGAACCAGTTCCGTCCGGTCGGGTCCGCCCAGGTGAGCGGGTTGTTGCCTGCATACACGTACGCGTTGAACTGTGCCGGGTTCCCCGGGGCAAGCTCCGGGTCCACGCTCAAGAACGTCCCCGTGCTCGGGTCGTAGAACCGGGCACCCAGAAGGCTGAGCCCACCCGCATCGGTCGGGGCGCCGAGGAACCCGCGCCCGGCAACCTCGCCGACTTCCCCCGCCCTGGCCGCACCGAACGGGTCCGTACGGATCCGGGACACCTGTGCCGTCCAGTCCGTGTTCTGCACCGTCGCGACCGGCGTACCGTGCGCGTCCGTAACCACACTGGCCACACCCGCGAACCCGGACCCACCCCGGGTCGCGACCGTGACACCCGCGAACGAGTACCAGCGGGTCGCCGACACCCCCTCCTCCGTGGCCCGCACCTCCTGCCCCGACGGCAAGAACACCGTCGCACCGGTCTCGTCGATGCGCACCAGCCGGTTCCCGGACGCGTCGAACACATTCGAGATGTCCTCCCCACCGCCGGTAACGGAGACAAGCTCCCCCTCCGCATCCCACACCTGAGACTGCACCGTGCCATCCATGGTCCGGGACGTCTGGTTACCGGCCGCGTCCCACGTGAACGACGTCGCCACCGACTCACCCGACACAGTCCGCGTCATCGACGTCAGCTGATGCGGACCCGCCGATCCGGCACCATGCTCATACACCGTCGTCGCCGCATCCCCGGCACGCTCCACCATCCGCGTCCGGTTACCCAACACGTCATACTCATACTCGGTCCAATACGGCGTGACACCGCCGACATCCGCGGCCGACACATCCGCCCGATCACAGTCAGACTGCACGTCGGTCCACGCGACCTGCAGCCGGCGGAGCCCGTCATAGCTGAAGCATTGCGCGTCCAGCAGATCCACGCCGGTCGCGGTTTGACCATTGTCGATGACGCTGGTGACGTTTCCGGCTTGGTCGTACCCGTAGGCGACATTGAGTTCCGCGCCATCCACGCGCTCCCGGTCCAAACGAACACCATTGAGTCGTTGCGTGGCGTCGTCCCAGTCGTACGACACCGCCGCGCCGTACGTGTTCCCGAGATCCTGCACGAGCGGTTTCCCGTCAGCAGTCCATCGGGAGTCCGCTACATATGTGCCCCACCCGAACCCGCCGCTCATCCATGACGGCATCGACGCCGCGTCAAACCGGGTCGTGACCGTTTCTTGCCCGAGGACAAGACCACCATCCCCGTCGACGACTTGCGGGAACGTGATCTCTGCAATCTGCCCGTCAGCCGCATACCCGTACTCGGTCGTGAACGACGCCCCCGACAGGCCCTGCAGATCGGAGTCTGTCCCGAGAGAGGTCTCGACCTGCAGGGGGCGGTACGCCGCATCGTATGCCGGGTAAGACGTCGCGTACTCCTGGCCGTCCACAAAACGCGTCGCGGTGCTGAGCTGCCCAAGCGCGGTCGCCCCGCCAGGAAGATCGGAGGTGTCGTATTGTGTTGCCGTCATGCGCGTCGATGCTTCGATTCGGCGTCAGGCGACCAGTTGGCGACTGATGACGAGCCGCTGGATCTGGTTCGTGCCCTCGAAGATCTGCATGACTTTGGCCTCACGCATGAACCGTTCGACGGGGAAGTCCGTCGTGTATCCGGCACCGCCGAGCACTTGAACGGCATCGGTGGTCACGCGCATCGCCGCGTCTGTCGCGACGAGCTTGGCCACCGACGCCTGTCGCGTGAAGTTGAAGCCTTGGTCCTTCCGCCGTGCCGCGTCGAGGTACATCGCTCTGGCCGTCTCGACGGCTGCGACCATGTCGGCGAGCAGGAATCCCACCCCCTGATGCCGGATGATGGGCGCTCCGAAGGCGCTGCGCTCGTTGGCGTACTGTGCCGCAACATCGAGTGCGGCTTGCGCCAGCCCCGTGGCGACCGCCGCAATGCCCAGGCGCCCTGCATCCAGCGCTCCGAGCGCGATACCGAGCCCTTGCCCCTCCGCGCCGAGCAGGGCGTGCTCGGGAAGGACAGCGCCGTCCCAGAACGCAGACGCGGTCGGTACAGCCGACAAGCCCATCTTCCGAACCGGGTCACTGAACTCGAGACCGGGGGTGTCCCGCGGCGCGATGAATGCACTTACCCCTTTTGCCCCCACCGCGGTGCGCGCAAAGAGCACGTAGACGTCAGCCCGGTCCCCATGCGTGATCCATGACTTCTCACCGTCGACCCGATAGCCTCCGTCCACGCGGTCAGCCCGGCACCGCAGCGCCGAGACATCCGAGCCCGCATCAGGTTCGGAGAGGCTGTAGGCGCCGATCATCCGCCCTTCGAGCATCGGCTGGAGCCACTTCTCGCGCTGCTCGGGGGCAGCGAAGCCGGCGATCGCGGCGGCAGCCATGGTGTGCACACTCATCGCCACGCCTACCGCGGCCCAATGACGGGATACCTCCTCCAAGACCTGGAGGTAGACCTCGTAGGGTTGACCGGACCCGCCGTCCGCCTCATCGAAGGGCAGAGACAGCAGCCCCATCTCGCCCAACGAGGCGAAGAGCCCCTCAGGATAGGTACCCGTGCGCTCCGATTCGGCGACGATCGGGTCCATCTCGCGTTTGGCGAATTGGCGGACGAGGTCGAGCGCTTCAGCTGCTTCAGGACTCGGGAGGATTCTCTCGATGTTCACGTGGTTCCTATCGGTTGTGTTCAGCGCCGCTGAAGCGGCTCAGCGGCCGGCCCATTCCGGAGTGCGCTTCTCAGCGAAGGCCCGCGCCCCTTCAGCAGCGTCGCGGGAATCGAAGACCGGCATGACGGTCTCGTCGTGTGCGTCCCAGATGCGCTGATCCCAGGCGCTCCCGTAACGCTGCTCTTCGTGGACGAATCGCTTGGTGGCCTGCACAGCCAGGGGCGCATTCGCGGCGATCCTCTCCCCGAGCGCGCAGGCGACCTCGAGCAGCGATTCCTGCGGGACGACATCGTTGGCCAGCCCGAGCTCGACTGCCCGATGGGCGCTGATGATCTCTCCTGTCAGGAGCAACTCGAGTGCCACTCGGCGGGGCACCAGCCGAGGAAGCCGGAAGACCCCTCCTGCCGCGGCGACCAGTCCTCGCGTCACCTCGGGGAATCCGAAGCGCGCCTCCTCTGACGCGATGACGAGATCGCATGCGAGCGCGAGTTCCGCTCCCCCTCCGACCGCGATTCCGTTCACTGCTGCGATCACGGGCACGTCGACGGGGTGGCGCGCGAACCCGCCGAAACCCCACTCCGGGTGAAGCGGATGCTCCGCCTTCTCCCCTCTCGCGAAGGCTTTCAGATCCATTCCCGCGCTGAACGCACGGCCCGACCCCGTCACCACGATGGCGCGCACCTGCTCGTTCCGCGCCGCCTCTTCCAGCGCTTCTCCGAGCGCGGTTGCGAGTGCGGCGTTGATGGCGTTCAGAGCCTCAGGACGGTTCAGGGTGACGATCGCGAGATGTCCGCGGAAGGCGGTCGTGACGGGAGCGGCGGTGACGTCAGCGGAATGCGCTGCAGGGAGCATGACGGGTTCCTAGATTCTCTCGATGATGGTGGCGTTGGCGAGCCCGCCGCCTTCGCACATTGTCTGCAGGCCGTAGCGTCCGCCCGTGGCTTCCAAGTGATTCACCAGGGTCGTCATCAGACGAGCCCCTGAGGCCCCGAGCGGGTGACCGAGCGCGATTGCGCCGCCGCGCGGATTCAACCTCTCCTCGTCTGCGCGGAGTTCCCGCGCCCATGCCAGGGGGATCGACGCGAACGCCTCGTTGACCTCGTACGCATCGATATCCTCGATCGTGAGACCGCTTCGCTGGAGCACGCGCTTCGTGGCAGGGATGGGAGCGGTCAGCATCATGACGGGATCGTCGCCCAGGACGGAGAAAGACACGAAGCGCGCGCGCGGTCGCAGTCCGAGCTCGTGGGCGCGCACTTCCGACATGATGAGCACGGCCGAGGCGCCGTCCGTGTAGGGAGAGGAGTTGCCCGCGGTGATGTTCCACTCGAGGTGCCCGAATCGTTCGGACATCGCCTCGGAGTGAAACGCAGACGGCAGTCCGCTCAGCCGCTCGATGGTCGTCTGCGGTCTCACGGTCTCGTCGACCGCATGGTGCCACTCGCCCCGATCATCGGAGAGAGGCACAGGCGCGATCTCGTCGTCGAAAAGGCCGGTGGTCGCGGCGCGCGAGGCTCGGTCGTGTGATCGCGCCGCATACTCGTCCAGTTCACGCCGAGACAGACCCCACTTCGCAGCGATCAGCTCGGCAGCGATGCCCTGGTGGACCAAGCCATGCGGGTAGCGCGAGCGGAGCGCGTCTCCCGATGTGTCGCTCTCCCCTGCCCCTGTTCCCATCGGAACTCGGCTCATGGACTCCACACCGCAGGCGACGACGATGTCCTGCACTCCGGCCATGACAGCCTGCGCCGCGAACGAGATCGCCTGCTGGCTCGATCCGCACTGCCGGTCGATGGTGGTCGCAGGCACGCTGTGCGGCCATCCGGCAGCCAGGACCGCCGACCGCGTCAGATTCGTCGACTGCTCCCCGACCTGCTGAACGCATCCGCCGATGACGTCGTCTATGAGCTCCGGATCCACACCGCTGCGGTCGACCAGCGCCCGGAGCACGTGCGCGAGGAGGTCGATCGAGTGCACGCTGGACAGCGCTCCACCGGGCTTTCCCCTGCCGGACGGGGTGCGAACCGCATCGACGATGACCGCGTGAGTCATGCGACGACTTCTGCCACCGAGCGGTGGTCGTGCAGCAGCGATCGCAGTCGGCCGTCGATCACTTCCTCGGCTTCACGGACGATTCGCGCCACGAGCTCCTCACACGTCGGAATGTCGTGGATGAGCCCCTGCGAGGTTCCGACCGTCCAGATCCCCGCATCGATGTCACCCGTCTCGTACACCGTGCGTCCGCGAGCGCCCGCGACCAGATCACGAACATCGCCGAACTCTCCCCCGCGTCCAAGGATGTCGACGACCTGACGGCTCACGGCGTTTGCCGCGACTCGTGCGGTGTTGCGCAGCGGACGGAAGATCAGCTCGGTATCGAGCTCGCTGGCCTCGACGATGCGCTCCTTGACCGTCTGATGGATGGGCGACTCCACCGTCGACATGAACCGCGTACCCATGTTGATGCCGTCGGCTCCGAGGGCGAGAGCGGCGGCGAGTCCGCGCCCATCGGCGAACCCGCCGGACGCGATCATGGGAATGTGGATGCGCCGCGCCGCAGCCGGGATGAGCACCAGACCGGGGATGTCGTCTTCGCCGGGGTGGCCGGCGCATTCGAACCCGTCGATCGAGATCGCATCCACGCCCAGTCTCTGCGCCGTCAGGGCATGTCGGATGCTCGTGCACTTGTGGATCACCTTGATCCCGTGCTCCTTGAGCACGGGAAGGAACACCTCCGGGCTGGAGCCCGCCGTCTCCACCACCGGAGCGCCGGACTGCACGATCGCCTCGACGTATTCCCGGTACGGCGGCGGATTGATCGACGGAAGAATCGTGAGATTGACACCGAACGGTCGATCCGTCAGCGAACGCGCATGCTCGATCTCCGCGCAAAGAGCCTCGGGAGTCGGCTGCGTCAGAGCCGTGATGATGCCGAGACCTCCGGCATTCGAGACCGCTGCGGCCAGCCCGGCGCGGCCGACCCACATCATGCCTCCCTGGACGATGGGCGCCTCGATACCGAAGGCTTCGGTGAATGGTGTCCTGATCATGGTGAGCCCCTAACGCGCTGCCATTCGGATGGCTCCGTCGAGCCGGATGGTTTCCCCGTTGATCATCGGGTTGGCGATGATGTGCTGCACGAGGGCAGCGAACTCCTCCGGCTTGCCGAAACGACTCGGATGAGGAACCTGGGTTGCGAGCGATGCCTGCGCATCGGCGGGGAGCGCAGCCAGCATGGGCGTCTCGAAGATGCCGGGAGCGATCGCGTTGACCCGGATGAGACTGGCGGCGAACTCCCTCGCGACCGGAAGAGTCATGCCCGCCACTGCGGCTTTCGAGGCGGAGTAGGCCGCCTGGCCGATCTGTCCGTCGAACGCGGCCACCGAAGCGGTGTTCACGATCACGCCGCGCTCCTCGCCTCTGGGCGCCACCTCGAGCATCCGCGCGAGCGAGAGGCGCATGACGTTGAACGTTCCCACCAGGTTCACGTCGATGGTGCGTTGGAAGTCCTCGAGCGGGTGGGGTCCTCGTCTGCCGACCACGCGCGCCGAGGTCGCGAGGCCCGCGCAGTTGACCACGATGCGCAGGTCGCCGAACTCGGACGCCCGATCGACTGCCGCCTGCACATCTGCTTCGCTGCGGACATCACTCGCCGCGAAGATGATCCCTCCCGGATCCTCCTGCGCGAGCGCTTCCCCGGCACCCCCGGGCAGATCGACGACCACGACCACGGCTCCCGACCCGCGCAACGCCCGCGCGGTGGCCAGCCCCAACCCTGAGGCGCCCCCGGTGACGAGGGCGACGGCTCCTGCTGCATCCATGAGAGTCCTTTCTCCCTTGCAGTTCGAGGGCTCATTCCCTCGACCGTCCTCGGAGCATACATGGGTGTATGTTGGACTGCAACGCGGGAGTGATGACGCTCCCCGCAGGAAGGTCTGGCCATGACGAAGCCCGGTAGTCCCGAAGTCACTGTGAGCCATGTCGACCGCGTGACGACGATCACGCTGTCCGCTCCGGAGCGCCTCAACGCGGTGAACACCTCCTTGCTCGAAGCGCTGGCAGATGCCGTGGTGAATGCGCCGAGCGATCGGCGGGTCATCGTGCTGCGCGGAGAGGGTCGCGCTTTCTGCGCAGGGGTCGACCTGAGCACCCAACAGCATCTGTCGGATGAGACAGCCGCGACGGAGGCGATCGATGCGCTGATTCGAGCCGTCATCGCGATCGTGGACTCTCCCACGCCCGTGGTCGCCGTCGTTCAGGGGGCGTGCGCCGGCGCGGGGGTGCCTCTCGCGCTTGCGGCGGACCTCGTTCTGGCCGAAGAGGATGCGTTCTTCCAAGTCGCATTCGCTCGAGTCGGACTCATGCCGGACGGCGGCGCGACGGCTCTCCTGACCGCTTCCCTCGGACGGGCGCGGGCAATGCGACTCGCGCTCACCGGAGAGCGCGTCGGCGCCGCAGAGGCCGTCGAGATCGGACTCATCGCCAAGGCCCTGCCTGCCGAGATCCTGGAGGACGAGGTGGTCGCGACGGTAAGAGCTCTGGCCGAGGGGCCCGCTGTCGCTCTGGCGCACACCAAGCGCGCCGTCAACGGGGCGAGCCTGACATCGCTGACCGCTGCGTTCCTCAGGGAGCGCGAGGGGCAGACAGCTCTGCTCACCGCCGGTGATTTCGCCGAGGGCGCCAGGGCGTTCGCCGAGCGTCGCGCACCGGCCTTCCGGGACCGGGAGGAGCAGCCGGCACCGTCGCGTATGTCAGAATACGACCCGTGGCTTCTCGATCCCCGCTGACCCCGAGCGACTACTACGTCGCCGGTCTCGCACTCCTCGAGGAGATCGGCGGCGCGGGAGTATCCGCTGTCTCGGTGTGCGAGCGGCTGGGAGTCTCGCGCGGGAGCTTCTATCACCACTTCTCCTCCTTCGACGACTTCGTCACCCGACTGCTCGATGAATGGGACCGCTCCGTCAGCGTCCGCATCGAAGACCTGCTCGACCGCACCCCCTCCTTCGCCGAGCGGAGTCAGATCCTCATCGACGCGGCCGTCAACGCGTCCTTCAGCCGGATCGACAACGCCCTCCGCGCCTGGGCGGGAGTGAATGCCCTCGTGAAGCGGCGGCTCGCCGAGATCGACTCTCGTCGCGTGGCGGTGCTCGAGAAGTCGATGACCCTTGCCGGCCTGGAGCCAGGACCCGCGCGCGACTTCGCCCACATCACCCATGCGACGTTCGTGGGGCTCGAGGTCAAGGGCCTGCTCGAGAACACCGACCTCGTCCGGCGACTGTACCGGGAGCTGCAGGTCGCCGCCATGTCGCGCGCGGCGTCACCGTCCGCCGAAGCCTGACGCGCGAAGGGGCCCGGCCGCTGCGACGGCCGGGCCCCTTCCCCGTTCTCAGATCCGCGCGAAGTCCGCCGCGTTGCTCTCGTTGTGCCCCTCGTAGTTGACCGTGATCCCTTGCTTGCGCGCTTCCGCGGCTGCCGCCTTCGCCGCCGCCTCGAGGTGGGGGATTCCGTTCGCTGCACGTGCCCGCCGGCGTTCTTCCCGTCCTCGCCGGTTGTCCGCCAAACGCTGCATGCGCACGAGAAGCGATGCCTGCGCACCGGCCAGACGGGAGAACCGGCTGACCTGCCGGTCCGAGAACCCAAGAGACCCGAGCATCCGATTGGACACGGGCGATCCGCACACGCGATGCACGAACCCCACGGTCAGCGGCAGCACGATGTGCTTCTCTTTCCAGGACGGCACCCCTTCACCTCCCGACGTCGAGGAGGTGAGAGAGCGGCTGAACGTCTCCGACAGCTCAGGAGCCCACTGCGGCACATCGGCGCCGAGCGTGGACAGCACGTAGTCGAACATCTCGACGGATTCCTCGGCCGATCGCGGAATGATGGCTTCGTTGATGCCGAAGAGATACGCGTTGTATGCCCAGTAGGCCGTGGCTGCGTCGAGGTCGGCCTGGGAGTGATTGTGCCCAAGCGCATTGTCGATCAGGAGATTGATCGTGCTGTAGGCGGGCACCCCCAACGCCATATCGGAGTTCGAGATCGGGTTCCCGTGGCGCGCGAACGCCTCGTCCCCCCAGCGTTCGCGAAGACGAGCCCGCACGAGACCGTGCATGTACCGAACCCGAACCGTCGTGGCGAACCCTTCCGAATCACGCTTCCACGCCCCGGGTCGAGACATCACGCGGAAGAACTCGATCGTCTCCACGCTGCGTCGGTAGTAGTCCTTGACGAATCGTCCGGATGCCCCGGTGGCCGAGCCGACTGCGGTCCCCTGCGTCGTCATCACGACATTGACGAGCTGGCCACCCATCGAACCGAAAGAAGTGGCGTTCGCCAGGGCGACCCTGCCCCTCTCCCACTGCTCGGGATCGAACCATTCCGGAAGACGGTCCAACTGTGCGAACAGTTCGACCAGCTCCTCGGGCGCGTCCTCGACCGACTCGATACCGTGGGCGATCGCCTGCTCCAGCATGCCGCGCACCCGCCGCGCCCCCACGGGCTTGGCGAGCGCCACGACCTTGTCGATCGCCTCGTCGCCCTCCCAGAAGTGGTCGTCGATGCGTGCGGTCAGAGCGGTGCGAGTCGGGACGGCCGCGACCGGTCCTCGCGCGGCGAGAACACGTCTGCGCAGGTCGTGCCAGTCGGGGCTGCTCACGATTCGCGGCGGCGCCGGACGCAGCGGCATCCCCTCGCGGTGGTAGTAGTCGAACTCATGGGGAGTCGACGCCTCGGCGGTCGACTCGGCGGTTTCTGTCATCGAGATCTCCTTGTTCGGATCAGCGCTCGAGCTGCGCGGCGCTCACATACACGGATTGGTATTCGAGGAACCCCTGAAGGGCTTCCGGGCCGAACTCGCGCCCGATGCCGCTCTCCTTCATGCCTCCGAAGGGGGCGCCGAGGTCGGCGTCGTAGTAGTTGACACCGATGGTGCCGGTGCGGATGCGCGAAGCGACGGCGATGCCTCGCTCCTCATCTGCCGTGTAGACCGAGCCTGCAAGACCGAAGACGCTGTCGTTGGCCAGGCGGACGGCTTCGTCCTCCGAGTCGAAGGGCGTGACGGCGAGGACGGGGCCGAAGATCTCCTCCGTCGCCAATCGGCTTCGATTGTCGACGTCGGCGAACACCGTCGGCTCGACGAAGAACCCCGACGGATCCGTGTGCTTCGGTCGGGAGCCCCCGGCGACGAGCCTCGCGCCCTCCTGCTGGCCCAGATCGATGTACGACATCACCTTGTCCAAGTGCCGCGCGTTGGCCATCGGCCCGCACTGCACGGACGGGTCCAACGGGTCACCGACGCGGAGCTCACGAGCGTAGTCCGCGAGCGCGTCCACCACCTCGTGATACCGGCTGCTGGCGACGAGGATGCGCGACTGAGTCGTGCATGTCTGGCTGTTGTTCTGGAAGGACGCCGTGTCCAGCGATCCCACGAAGTCCTCGATGCGCCCGTCTTCGAGGAAGACCGATGCCGACTTCCCGCCCAGTTCGAGGGTGACGCGGCGCACGAGCCTGCCGCAGGCCTCGCCGATCTTCTTCCCCGCCTGGGTGGAACCCGTGAACGCCACCTTGTCGACACCCGGGTGTTCGACCAGATGTGCGCCCGCAGCGCGATCGGCCAGAACGATGTTGAGCACGCCGTCGGGCAGGCCGGCCTCGATGGCCGCGTCGGCGAACAGGTAGCTGTCCAGCGCGGTGTCGGGCGACGGCTTCAGGATCACGGTGCAGCCGGCTGCGAGCGCCGGGGCGATCTTCGCCATCGCAAGTGCCAGCGGATAGTTCCACGGTGTGATGGCTGCGACCACGCCCACCGGGACCTGCCGAACGAGCGTCGCGCCACGCGCCGAAGGACGCACGGTCTCGTACGCGTACGTGTCCGCGATGGCGGCGTACATGTCGAGGATGGCTGCGGGCGCAGCACCGTTGTAGCCACGCGAGAGAGTGATCGGCATGCCGTTCTCGCGGGACACCAGTTCGGAAGCCTCGTCCGCTCGGCTCTCCAACGCTCGGGCGAATCGGCGCATGGCGTCTGCGCGCTCCGCGGGGGTGAACTGCCCCCAGGGGCCCGAATCCAGGGCAGAACGCGCCGCAGCGACAGCTGCATCCACGTCGCGCGTGTCGCCGAGCGCGGCGACACCGATGCGCTCACCCGTTGCAGCCTCGAGTTGTTCGTGACGGTCCGTGCCCTGAGGTTCCTGCCATCGTCCACCGATGAAGAAGCGAAGTCGATCCGTCTCATTGCGGGAAGCCGCGAGTCGGGTGTCTGCGGTTGTCATTTTCTCCTCCTTGAGAAGCGCTCTGCACGACGGGTGCACGGGCGACCATGCACCCCTGTGTGTATGATGACCTCACCATACACCGATGTATGTTGGGGTCAAAGGAGAAACGTGAACGAAGCCGATCACACACACCCGCTGGACTGGTTGCGCGCTCAGGTCGAGATCGAGTCGGATGCACCTCTCATCCACTACCTCGACGCCTTTCTCACGCGGCGCGAGGTCCTCGAGCACGGGGAGAGCTTCGGATCCGCGCTGATCGAAGCCGGGCTCCTCCCCGGCGAGCGAGTGGCCCTCTTCTTGCAGAACGTGCCGCAGTACGTGATCGCGCTGCTCGGCGTCTGGCACGCCGGAGGCATCGCCGTCAACGTCAATCCGATGTACAAGGCGAGGGAGCTGCACGAACTGCTCGTCGACAGCGGAGCATCGATGATCGTTCACCTGGAGACGCTGACCTCCGTCTTCGAGGCCGCTCGGTCAGGGACCAGCGTGCGCACCGCCATCTCCACGGGCGCGTACGAGTTCGGAGTCCGCAACGCACCCCTTGCGAGCGCGGGAGACGACGCGGCACGTGACGTCTCCGCACCCACCCTCGACATGACGCGACTGATCGCGTCGACGCCGAGACGCGACGCTGTGACGCCCGTGCCGGGTGAACCAGCCGTGCTGACATACACATCGGGGACGACGGGACCGGCCAAGGGCGCGATGATCTCCTTCGCCAACCTCGACTTCGCCGTGAACGTCCTTCGCGAAGTCACGACTCTGACGCAGGACGACGTCATCGCCGGACTCTCACCGCTGTTCCACGTCACGGGTCTCGTCGGACAGATCGGGCTCTCGCTGTACACCGGGGCGCCACTGGTTCTCGCCTACCGATTCGATGCCGAAGCTGCTGTCGATCTCATCGAACGACATCGAGCCACATTCGCCATCGGCTCCATCACGATCTTCCTCGCACTGTCCTCCGCACCCAACGCCACGCAGAGCCGACTTCGGAGCCTGCGCATCGTCTATTCCGGCGGCGCTCCCGTCGCTCGCGCTGTCGCGGCGGAGTTCGAGCGTCTGACGGGAACGTCGATCCACAACATCTACGGGTTGACGGAGACGACGTCGCCGACCGCCTGCGTCCCGCTGGGGGAACGTGCGCCCGAAGATCGTGCGACCGGACTGGTGTCCGTGGGGCGCCCTGTCCGCCAGACGACCGTGCGCGTGCTGGCCGAGGACGGCACGGAAGCCGCACAGGGCGATCTCGGGGAACTGGTCATCCACGGCCCGCAAGTCGTCGCGGGCTATTGGCGGAACGACGAGGCAACCTCGCACGCGATCGTCGACGGTGAACTCCACACTGGCGATATCGGGTACGTGGACGCCGACGGGTGGGTCTTCGTCGTCGATCGCCTCAAGGATCAGATCAATGCCGGCGGTTTCAAGGTCTGGCCGCGCGAAGTGGAGGACGTGCTCTTCGAGCATCCGGCCATCCAGGACGTTGCGGTCGTCGGCGCTCCCGACCCCTATCGCGGAGAGAGCGTCGTCGCATTCGTCGTTCTCCGCGATTCGTTCGCCGGTGACGAGGACGGAATCATCGAGTTCGCGCGCGAGCGACTCGCGGCCTTCAAGTATCCGAGGCAGGTCCGATTCCTGCCGTCCCTCCCTCGCAATGCGGCAGGAAAGGTGCTGCGGCGAGAACTGAAGACCGTGGCAGCAGCCCACATGGAAGGAACACGATGACACTCAGGACACCGGCTCAGTATCGCGACGGACTCCGCGACGATCGGAACGTGATCTATCGCGGGGAGCGTGTCCCCGATGTGACGGAGTTCTCCGAGTTCGACAGTGCGATCGCGCACTCGTCCTGGGCGTTCTCGATCGCGAGCAGCCATCCGGAACTCGCCGTGGCGCATGATGATTCCGGGAACCCGTACACCGCGTTCTACAAGGTGCCCCGAAGCGCTGAAGACCTGCAGCGTCGCGGCGAGCTGATCGAGCAGCTGAGCCGGCTCGGCGCGGGCACCATCGTCCTGAAGGAAGTCGGCTCTGACGCCCTGTTCGGTCTGCTCCGCGCCACCGAGGGCGTTGAACGCGAGCGAGTGCTCGCCTATCACCAGTACTGCTGTGACAACGACGTCGCGTTGGCGGTCGCGCAGACCGACGTCAAGGGCGATCGATCGAAGCCCCCGCACCGGCAGGCCGACCCGGACCTCTACCTCCGCATCGTCGACGAAGACGACGAGTCGATCACAGTGAGAGGCGCCAAGGTCCACACGTCGTTCTCGGCGAACGCGGACGAACTGATCGTGCTCCCGACTCGGGCGATGGGGCCGGATGACGCCGCCTACGCTGTGTCTTTCGCGATACCCATCGACACCCCTGGCCTGAGTCTCTACGTGTCGCCGTATCTGCACGGCGAACGGAACACCTTCGAACACCCGATCTCGTCTCGACACAAGCTGCTCGAGAGCCTGACGGTGTTCGATGACGTGCGGATTCCGCGCGAGCGGGTGTTCCTCGCGGGCGACCACACCAAGGCGGGTCCGCTCGCCCTGGCGTTCGTCGACTACCACCGGTTCACCGCAATCCACTACAAGCTGCCGATCCTCGACATCATCGTCGGTGCTGCTCAGAAGATCGCGAGGGCGAACGGCATCGAGCGATCGAGTCACGTCGCAGCCAAGATGACCGATCTGATCTGCTACGCCGAGGAAGTGCGTGGCTTCGCCGAGCTCTCGTGGCGGCGCGCTCGGCCCGGCGCACACGGTGTGCTGATGCCGGATGCGCTTGCGGTGAACATGGCGAAGCACAGATTCGCGCACGGATTCCACTCCGCCATCGCCACTCTGGTCGACCTCACCGGTGGATTGATCATCACCGGCCCCGGCGGACAGGACTGGGCAGACCCGTCCACACGTGCCGTGCTCGAGAAGTACTTCGCCGCCGCGATCCCCGCCGAGGATCGCCTGCGCCTGATCCACCTCATCGGAGACGTCTCGGCCGGGCTCTTCGGCGGGTACCAGTCGGTCCTCGCCACCCACGCCGAGGGATCTCTGGAAGCCGAGCGGCTCCAGATCCTGCGCGGGTACGATGCGACGCGCGCCACGTCCTATGTGGACTCTCTCCTCTCGGCGGAGGAGGATTCCTTCGTCAGCACGGGCTGAGCCTAGCGCTCGCGAAGTCGGGCCCCGCGTCGCCCACTGACGGGTGCGCGGGCGCATCGATCATGCGGCACGATCCCTTGTGTTGCCGCTGTGTTACCGCACCACCCTCGCCCAGTCATGACGAAGGCCCCGCGTCCCAGCCGTGTTAGGGGAGGCGGGGCCTTCGTGGTGGCGGTGACGGTGGTGTCTGGTTTCAGGACATCGTGAACGGGTGTCTCAGGACATTGAACCGTCCCAGGTTCTCGGCCGCTCCTATGCGGGGAGCGGCTCTGGTTTGAGGGCCGCGTAGTAGGCTGCCTCGAACTCGTCAGGGCTGACCATTCCGAGGCTACCGTGGAGCCTGCGGTGGTTGTACCAGTCGACCCAGCCGGCGGTCGCGAACTCGACGTCGGCGATGGTCTTGTACGGGCCTTCGTGGAAGATCGTCGTGCGTACGCATTCGGCTTTGTAGATCCCGTTGATCGTCTCCATGAGCGCGTTGTCGTATGCGTCGCCGATGGACCCGATCGAGGGGGCGATGCCGTCGAGGGCGAGCTTCTCGGTCCACACCAACGACGTGTACTGGCTGCCCGCATCCGAGTGCGCCCGGAGCCGGTTCGGCCCGACAGGGTGGCCTTGCCTGTCGCGTTCCCACAGCGCGATGCGCAGCGGGATCATCACCAGGTCGACGTGTTTCGTGGTCTGCGCGTGCCAGGCCACGATGCGCTGTGAGTACACATCGAGGATGAACGCGACATACACCCAGCCCGCCCAAGAACGGACATACGTGAAGTCCATCACCCAGGTGTGATCTGGCCGCGGGGCGGTGAAGTCCCGGTTCAAGAGGTCACCGGCACGGTGACCGTCCTTGCCCGGGATCGTCGTCCTGATGCCCTTCGCGCGCGTGATACCCGACAGCCCGAGCGTCCTCATCGCCCGGTCGACAGCGCCACGCGACGCATCCGCGATACGTGTGCGGCGGATCAGCGCGGTCATCTTCTTCCGCCCATACAGCCCCTCGGGAGTCATTCTCCGACACGTCGTCCCGTCGGCGCGCAGCTCGGTGGTCCACGCCGCCGCGCGAACGGCGTCGACGACCATCGCGTCGGAGATCGTCCGCACCGCGATGCGAGGCCTGCGCCAGACCCGGTAGGTGCGCGCAGCAATCTTCACGCCCTGCTCTCGCAAGACGCGGACGATCGACTCGACTGCATGCCCCTCAGCTCTCATCTGATCGATGAAGCCCATCATCAGCGGTTGCGGGGGTCGAGTTCCCCCGCGAAGAAAGTCGTCGCAGCTTTCAGAATCGCGACATCCTCACGCAGCCGACGGTTCTCTGCCTTGAGGCGCTTGATCTCCGCTGCCTCCTCGCTGGTCTGCCCATCTCGGACACCGGCGTCGATATCGGCTTGCACGACCCATCGTCGGAGCGATTCTGCGCCGACCCCTTCCTGACGGGCGACAGCCGCGATCGCCTTCGCGGTTGAGGGATACTCGGCCCGATGCTCGAGCACGAGCCTGACGGCCCGCTCTCGGAGCGCGGGATCAATCTTCTTCGGCATGACGCCATCCTTTCAACTCAAAAGGAAGCGGCATCAAACCTGGGACGGTTCAAGGCGACCATCGATTTCGCCTATTGGGGGAATGATGTCCGGGCCGAGATGTACGAGGAGGTCATCGAGGAATTCGAGGCGCAGAATCCGAACATCACTGTGCGTTCTTCCTTCATGAGCTTCGCTGAGTACTGGGAGAAGCGACAGACGGAGGCGGCTGGAGGTGGGTTGCCAGACGTCATGCAGTTCAGCGACCGGTACATTCGACAATACGCACAGAACGGCCTGCTGCTCGATCTGAGCCCATATGTTGGCGAGGTGATCAACACCGAACAGCTGCCGGCGACACTCCTCGCTTCTGGCGAGCTGGACGAGCAGATTCTTGGCATCCCCGTGTCCATGAACAGCTGGTCACTGTGGACGAATCCAGAGATCTTGGGCGAGCTCGAGATCGAACCTTTCGAGGACGGAGGATCTTGGGATGAGTACAACGGCTGGCTGTCCGAGATCGCTGACGCGGCTGACCGGCAGGGGCTCGACGTGTGGGGATCCAATGACTACACGGCGTGGATGCAAAACTTTGAGATTCAGCAACGCGCACAGGGCAAAGATCTCTTCGATGAGACAGGTAGTCCGAACTTCACCAGGGAGGACCTCGCAGCCTTCTGGGGCGGCGTGGCGGATTTGAGAGGCGACGTGCTCGTCCCTCAACAACGTCTCGAAGAAGTGCTGCCGAAGGGCGGCTTTGATTCCGCGCTTCAGGCGGCCGAGTTAGCATGGGACAACTTGGGCCCCGGGTACATTGCCAATCTGGGAATCGAAGAGATCCGCATGCAGGCTCCACCGGTGACGGTGGAAGGTGCAAAGGACCTCTACCAGGCTCCCGGCATGCTGCTGTCAGCATCGGCAAGCACGGATGCCCCCGCAGCGTCAGCTGCGCTGATCGAGTTTCTGGTGAACGCCCCGATCACGGGTCAGGTGTTCGGCTTGAATCGCGGAGTTCCTGCCTCTGAGAGCGCACTGGAGGGTGCGGATTTCACTGAGATCGAGCAACAGATTATCGACCATCAGGAATCAGTGGCGGATCGCATCGGCGACGCGCCGCCCATCCCGGTTGTCGGGTACGGATCGCTGTTCGAGAAGTTCCGCGCTCTCGGGCAGGAGCTCAACTTTGGGACCGTTACGGTTGACGAGGCCGTCGAGCAGTTCTTCGCGGAAATGGAAGTCATCCTCGGGTAGCGCCAGAAGTGATTCCCGGAGGGCGGCACGCAGGGTTCGGCGGCCGCCCTCCGCTTGTACTCCAGTGGCGCGAGGCGGCACCGATTCGCGCAGTGCCGCACGCTGAGCACCAATCACCCATCCGGGTCGCCATCGCAAGCCGCGCCGCAACTCGCGGGAGTTTAGATCTCCCCGATCTCCTGCCCCAGACGCAGGTAAAGCTCGGTCACGACCTCGTCGTTGACTCGATACACGACCCACTCCCCCCGCTTGCGCTCTGCCTTCGGCGGCGTGGCGATCAGCAGCCCCGCCGCCTCAAGCTCACCGAGGTACGGCACGATCGTCGTCGGAGCGACTTCCAGGGCGTCGGCGATAGCTTTCCGTCCCACATTCGGGGTGCGTCGCACCTGTCGGATGATGCCAGCCTTCACCATGTTTCCCAAGACAGCAAGCGGCCCCTCGGCTCCTTCGCCATCGACGGGACGCGCGTACTTGGGCATGGATCTATTGTCTCGCCCGCGGCATCCACACACCAGAGCAAACTAAACGAATTACCCGTTTACTTTCGAAGTGAACGGGTGTACCGTTCAGGTCATGATCGCGACAAGGCAGTCAGATCAACCGGCATCCACGGGCCCCATGCTCGCGATGCCCCTAGATTTCTGTGAGCGAACGGGAGTATGGTTCAGTCCGTCACTGCGGCGATCGCCGGTCCAGTGTAGCCAGCGCATCGTCGCCGTCCTGGCACATCAGGGGGGCTGACCATCGTGGCCAGAGAACGGAATCGGCGGCGGAGCTTGCTGTGGGCGCTCCTCGGCGGCGCAATCCTTCTCGCGGGTCTCGTCGCACTGTTCGCGATTCCGTTCATGAACTCGCCGGAACAGACCCCCGCCACGACCGCACCCAGCACAAGCAACGGCACCCATGAGCCGTCACCGACCAACCCCCCGGATACCGAGGACACAGTAGACGAATCCGTCGCCGAAGTCGGCTGGACACCGGAGCCCATCACCATAGAGCCCGAGCTCTACATCCGCCGCGCTCTGGAAGCCGCCTCGACGTTCGACACCCAGCTCAGCACCCGCGAGGACTGGCTCACATTCCTCGACACGTGGTTCACCCCGGACATCCGGTACTCCTCCCCCGCTGAGCAGCAAGATGCCATGGCCGCTGCCCAGCTAGAACTACGCCAGAGCGTCGTCCTTCCCGCATCGGACTGGGATGCCCTCGCTCAAGAGGACGGCCGGGTCTCGGCATCCGCGAACGACGAGATCGACTACGTTGACGTCCCCGAGAACCCCACCGGAACGATGCGGATCGGGACGACGGAAGTGACGCTCACCTTCACCAGCATCGACGGCTCGGGCAACGAGGTCACGTATGACGAGACCGTCCGAGTGAGTGTTCAGGTCTTGTGCGGCGAAGGTTCCGTGCCCACGCCAGACAGCGCTCAGCGGGCAGGCGACTGCAAGATCATCCGCTACTTCTCGGAGCCCATGGAGCCCTGACATGGGTGCGCCGCTGGTCGTCGCTTCGTCTCTCGCCCGTTCGAGAAACGCGCGTCGGATCGTGGTCGCCTTCCTCTCCCTCGGTGCGATGTGCATGCTCATCGCACTTTCGCCGCTGGCCGTCGTCGCCCTCGCGGCCACAGGATCGACACCTCCCGCAGAAACACAGCCGGTGGAACCAGGCGCGCCCGTCGCCAACGGGGATTGGGGATACCCGCTGGCTGGCGACTACTACAAGGGCCGCGGGTTTGGGTACAACCCCGTCAGCGGCTGCGGCTACTGCTCAACGAACCACAAGGGTTACGACATGGCCCAGGCATGCGGCAGCACGATCTATGCGGCCGGTCCCGGAACCGTCATCACGGCTGGGTCTCACTACGGGTGGGGCAATACCGTACGCATCGATCACGGCAGCGGCCTCGTCACGCTCTACGGGCACATGCAATGGAACTCGCTTCGCGTCAGCGTGGGCGACGCCGTTGTGGCCGGCACCCCCCTGGGCGCCGAGGGCAACACCGGCCGCTCACACGGCTGCCACCTTCACTACGAACTCCGTCAGGACGGCCGTGCCGTCGATCCCGAACCGTTCATGAACGGCTTGGGCCTTCCCCTGAAGTAGTCCCCACGAAAGCGAGCGCACCATGACCACACCCAGCGATGTCGAGATCCCCGACATCAATCCGGACTTCTCCGCACCGTTCTTCGACGGGTTGCAGGTCGTCGCCTCGTACGTCCTCGCTGGCGCGATGATCGTCGTGTTCATCATGCTCATCATCGCTGGCGCAGCTTTGGGCTTCAGAGGCCTCGCATCTGATCGCGTGCGCACCTGGGCCGGGGAAAACATCCTCTGGATCTTCATCGCCGCAGCCGTGCTGGGCGCGGCCAGCGGGCTCTTCGCTTGGTTCGTGAACTTCGACTTCGGCTTCTGATGTTCAGCTTCCGCTCAAGCATCGCCGGAGTCCTTCTCGGACTCCTGGCAACGCTGTGTGCGGTCGTTCCCGCGACGGCGGCCTCTGTCCGGGCGCCCTACTCGACCGCCGATCACGCGCCAGCGAAACCACTCATGCCCGTCACGGGACAGTCGTGGTCATCACCCGCGTACCCGGTCATCTGCGTGCACAACTCAGGTCAAGTCAGCTGCACACCCGCCGCAAGCAGTGACGTGCGGGAGCAGCAGTGCTTCATCGGCGTGCTCATGGAAGGCCGTGGACAGACCGTGTGCACAACGTACGAGGGCCACGTCTCCGCGTTGAAAGCCGCCGGTGGCAAGAGCTTGGTTGTGAAGTTCGGCTGCAGCGTCGGTGACCTCGTCTGCGTCACCTTCGAGAACGCGGGCCGAGGTATGGCGATGGCAACGACCGCAGCAGTGCTCCTCGTCGTCTCCAACATCAGCTTCGACACATCCACCGTGCTGTGGACGGCGGCCGTCGACGAATGGTCCTTCTGGCAGTGGGCCGTGCTCGCGGTACTGTTCGGCGCCATGGTGTGGGCCATCGCCGCAGCCGTCGTATCCGGCGATCGAGCGGAACTCGTCGGCGCCATCGTCCGGACCTTCATCGCTGTGCCGGCTGTTCCGATCACACTCTGGGCGATCGGACATCTGCTCAACGCTCTCGACGAGCTCACCTGGTATCTCGTCAGTGGCGACGGGCCGATCGCCCTGTTCCAAAACCTGCAGAAGGTCATGTGGGCGGGCGGCCAGGCGAACTACTTCTTCGGCTTCCTCATCCATGGGCTACTCCTCCTGTCGATGTTGCTCCTCCTCGTCGCGTTCGCGTTCCGAAACATCGCACTGGCAGCCCTGATCACCGTCGGGCCGATCGCGTGGATGCTGTTCCCCGTCCGATCGGTCGGCCCGCAGTGGGTCGTGCGCTACGTGTCCGCCCTTGTCTCGCTCCTCTTGGCCGGTCCCCTCACGATCGCCTTCCTGACGCTCATCATCGATGGCCTCGCAGATGTTGAGACGATCTGGGACCCACAGGCATGGCCGTTGCTCTTCGGCCTCGTTCTTGCTGCGTTCGCCCCGTTCGCCGTTTTCAGCCTGTTCAGCTTCATCGGCGGCGCCGCGGTCGATGCCGTCGGCTCTCGTGTCGGCAGCGGCGCTGCCCGTGGCGTGTCCAACACGGCACGCTCGATATCCAGGATGCCGTCTCGGCTCGGTGCGCATCCGGCCGGCGTCCCGAGCTCGGCTCGCGGCACCCGTGCATCGACGACGGGAACTACGCGCGCCGGCGCAGCCCAGCCTGCGGGTGCCACACGGCCCGCTTCCAGCACGGCAAGTGCGTCAGCATCACCAAAGACTGTTCCCGCGACCACACGCGTCGAGAAGCCCGCAGCGTCTACCCCCACACGTCCTGAAAGGACACCCTCATGACCGCGTCCTCGAGCGAAGAGCGGCCGGTACGTCTCCCCGGCCGATCCCGCCAGGGCATCGTACTCGGCATGGACGGCTGGCAACTGGCCCATGTTGCAGTTGCCGCCGTCATCGTCTTGGTGTTCACCAATCGGTTCGGTCCCGTGGGGCTGCTGTACGGGGCACCTCTGTACCTCCTGCTCGGGATCTCTGCGGTCATCACGGTTCATGGTCTCTCCGCGCCGAAGATGATCGGTCTCTGGCTGTCGAAGCAGGTCCGTCATGCGACGGGCGCAACGACGCAGAAGTTCCGACCGGAGCAGACAACAGTTCTCGGAACGCTTAATCTCCCCGGCATCCGAGCGTCGGTGCAACTGTGGGAGGTCGACCAGATCGCGTGCGTGTACGACCCCCGAGGACGCACGGTCTCCGTAACCGCAGAGCTCGAGGTGCAGGGCTTCTTGATGCAAGACGCTGGTGAGCGCAGCGACCTCGCGCAGCAATGGTCACGCGTGCTCGCATCCTTCACGCAGCGACCGGGCATCAAGCGGGTCACTCTGCAGGAGCGCACCTTGCCGACGACGATCCGCAGCGCTCGTGACCGCTACGAAGCCGTCATTCGGGATCGTGAACTCGATCGCCGCTCGCCCATTGCCGCGAACTACGAGCAGGTGATCGACGACTCGGAGCGCTTCGCCGTTGCGCACCGCAATTACCTGACCTTCACGCTCGACCTGGTCGCCCTCGGACCACAGGTCAAAGCACTCGGGGGAGGCAAGGAAGGCACCCAGGCGCTCGCGCTCATTGAAACCCGCACGTTGGCAGACGCGCTGGCCAACGCCAAGATCGCGGTGCGCCAGTGGCTCACGCCCCGCGATGTCGCCGCGCTCACCAGAGTGACCTTCGACCCGGAGTTCGCGTCCAATGTACAGAACCGCAGCGAGGAGCATGCCGGCGTTGATCCAGTCGCGATCGGGCCGATGTACCTCGAGGAGCCAAAAGGGTCCAACCATCTCGTGCGCACAGACTCCGGTGTGCACACCACGATGTGGATCCACGAATGGCCGCGTGCCGATGCTCCGGTCGGGTTCGTCTCCCCGCTCGTCTTCGCACGGCATCCGCACACCGGAGAAGCGGTGACCCACATCCTTTCCCTGGTCTTGACCCCCGTGCCCTTGAAGCAGGCGTTCAAGCGCGTTCGCGACGAGAAGAAGGTCTGGCGCGGGAACGAGAAGCTGCGGGCGAAGCGCGGCACCGATGGCAGCGCCGCGGACGACGCAGACTGGCTCGCCCTCGAAGAGGAGGAACAGGATCTGGTGGCTGGCCACGGCGAGTTCCGCTACGGCGGATACCTCACGGTTTCGGCCCCGGACGAAGAGCGTCTAGACCAGGCCATCGCCGGTATGCGCAACGCGCTGGCTCAGGCAGAGATGGAAGCGCAGATCCTCTACTGCCAACAGGCCGAGGCCCTCCTCGTGAATGCTCTGCCCATCGGCTTGGGGATGAAGTGATGACCCGACACGGCCTCTCGTTCGAACCCGCGGACCTCAACAGGTCCGGCCGACGCTCTCTGCGCCGCGAGTATGAGCGCGCAACCCGCGAGGATCGAACTGGCGGTACATCCCGGCGGGAGAGAGGCCTGCCGGAGGCCGCGGTTCGGGGACCGTTCGGTCCGGGACTCACCCAGAACGGCTATTGGAATCTCGCCTCCCTGAACGTGCCACCGCATCAGGCGACATCCCAACACCTTGCCGGCATCTACCCCTTCGTCGCCGATGCCGGTCTCGGTCACCGCGGACCGATCATCGGCGTGGATCTGAACGCGGACGCGCTGTGGCATTTCTCCCCCTGGGACACCTACGCGGACGACAGCGCGCGAGGGTCGTTCTCCACCAACGTGCTCGTCCTCGGTGCGTACCGCGCGGGCAAGAGCGCCGTTATCAAAACCCTCGTGACCCGTTCTCTCGCATTCGGGCATCAGGCTGTCGTCCCCTCGGATCCCAAAGGCGAGTGGGTAGCGGTCGCCGAGGCGATCCCCGGTGGTAACGTCATCCATCTGAGCGGCGCCCGGGACACACGATTGAACCCGCTCGACCGCGGCCCACGCCGGACAGGCACCACCGACCAGCAGCACGAGCAGATGGTGAAGCAGCGGCGCATTACTGTTCTGACGTCTCTCGTCGAAGCGGCACTCCCCGGCACCAGACTCACTGCTGTCGAACACGCTGCAATCCTCGAAGCGCTCAATCGGTGTATCGACGTCACTGCGGATAGCCCGACTCTCCGTGGAGTGCACGATCAGCTCACCCGCCTGACTGGGGAGGCGCGCGACCGTCACATCGCAGAGGGCGCCGTGCAG
The DNA here is from genome assembly GCF_058349845.2 of Microbacterium cucumeris. Lineage (NCBI taxonomy): Bacteria > Bacillati > Actinomycetota > Actinomycetes > Micrococcales > Microbacteriaceae > Microbacterium > Microbacterium cucumeris. The sequence continues at coordinate 226,544 of NZ_JBYRIZ020000005.1, read as the reverse complement.
CCAAGCTACGTCCTGCGGCGGTTCGTGTCCGGTGATCTGTCGGGGCTCTTCGAGGACGAATCTACGGTCGGCTTCGACGAGTCCGCCCCGATCGTCGTCGTCGACACGTCCGAGCTGTTCGCACGCGGTGACCTCGTCGCCCAGCTTTCCCAGATATGTACGACCGCGTGGAACCAGGCCGTCATCTCGGACCGCAGTGCGCACCGAACCCGGTACGTGATCCGGGAAGAAGGATGGCGCGATATGACATCGCTCTCGTCCTTGCAGATGTATCAGCAGTGGTTGAAGCTGTCCCGCCACTACGGAATCAGCAACATCGTCATCCTTCACAAGATGGGTGACCTGGACGCCGTCGGCGACGCTGATTCGCGGGAACGCAATCTGGCCTACTCCATTGCCGGCGATATCGAGAACAAGTTCATCTTCCGGATCAACCAGCAGGAAACCTCAAGCATCCGGCAACGCCTCGGCATACCGCCCGCCCATGCCGACATGGCGCGCCGACTTCGCAAGGGCGAATTTCTCGCATACGTCGGGCAGTACTCCTACCTCGTGGACGCGTTCTCGACCTCCACCCAGTGGGAGTACGAACTGTTCAAGACCGACGAGGCGATGGATACTCCCAGCCGCTACGAAGCAGAGATCGACCACCTCGATACCCCGGAGTTCGAAACCTTCTGGCCATCCGACGACACCACCGTCGACGGGTGGCTCAGCGCGGACAAGGAGTGGACATGACCGCCGATGCTCATCCCCGTACATACGCCACCGTGACTGGCCCGCACGCCACCTTCGTCACTCTCGACGGCGCCAGCGAAACGATCTCAACCGGTCCGGATGAGGACATCCGGCACGTGGTGATCAAACGCGCAGCGACCGAGGCCAAGCGCGCCGGCGCACCTCTGGAGCTCGTCACATCCGGAGACCGCGGCAATCATCATCTTCTCGTCGGAGTCGACGGTCAGATATCGGCAGTCGAGGTTGCCAGCGAACCATCGGTATCGCAACCGGACAAAGAGGTGCCGCCGACGCGGCGATCCTTTATCGCCCCTGCGGAGTCAGATGCGCCGACGACTGGGCGCCGGGCGATGTGGTCACTACGTACGTGGATGCACGTACGTGAAAACGCGTACGAGCAGCATCAACGCACCTGCGAATCCCTCGTTTCTCAGCACTGGGCCGGACACCGCAACATCGCCGTAGCGAACGGTAAGGGCGGGGTCGGTAAGACGATGAGTTCGGCGATGCTCGCGGCCGTGTTCGGGCGTTTCGGCGGCGGCAATGTGCTGGCATGGGACAACAACGACACCCGCGGCACGCTTGGATGGCGCACAGAGCAGGGCCTGTACGACACAACGGTCCGCGACCTCCTCCCTGCCTCTGCGGAACTGCTCTCCGTCACCGCCGCGATCTCCGACATCGCACGATTCGTGCATCACCAGTCGGCCGATCACTACGACGTGCTGCGGTCCAATCCAGAGCTGCTGGCGACGGATCAACGGATCACGGCAGACGAGTTCGATCGACTCATGAGGGTCGCGGCGCACTACTACCGCCTGATCGTGTTCGACTCGGGGAACGACGAGTCCGCCGAACGGTGGCTACGGATGATCGATGGGGCGCATCAGCTGGTCGTCCCGACTCTGCCGTCGGCGGAGTCAGCTGAATCGGCTGCGCTGCTGCTCGAGGCACTGCGTGAGAGGGACGACCATTGCGCGTCTCTCGCCGCGAATGCTGTCATTGTCGTGACCCAACCTGAACCCGGTGATCGGGGCGCATCCAGCGAGATCGCCGCGGGGTTCGCGGATCAGGTTCGCGCCGTCGAGACGATCCCTTTCGACCGTGCGTTGAAGAGCGGCGCGCTCCGCTTCGATGCTTTGAATCGGCGGACCCGTGACGCCTGGATTCGCGTTTCCGCCGCTGCCGCGATCGGATTGGAGTGAGGCGGTCATGAACAGCTGGCTGGGTCGGACACTCGCGGTGGCCATCGCTGCTGGTTTCGTGCTGACGCTCGCGTTCTCCTTCATTGCGGATGTCGTGACGAAACTCATCTGCGGCGAGCGCCCCGCGGCAGACAGCATCTTCTCCGGCCTGATGTTCGCCCTGACCGGCGACGCCGGCGCATTCGCGTTGGAGGGCCCCTGCGCGTTCCCTGCTTGGCAGGTTCGACTCGCAGACGTCGTCGTCCTGGGCATGGCTGTCGCGCTCGGAATCCTCGCGGTGCTGCTGTACCGCCGCTACCGTGAGTCGGATCGCGCATTCATCTCTGACCTGCGGTCCAGGGTCGGATTCGCCCCGGCATCTGAGGTTCGTCAGCACCTCTCAGCACGCGCCGTCCTGAAGCGAGCAGGCGTCCTGCGCCCTGACCTGGCCCGTCCGGAGCCGACCGACGTGGGGTGGAGGGTCGGCCGCTCGCATGGTCGCGACGTGTTCGTGTCGATCGAGGACTCTGTGGCGCTCGAAGGCCCGCCGCGTTCGGGCAAGGGTTACCGGGTCCTGATCTCGGCGATCCTGGATTGGTCCGGTCCGCTCATCACGACATCGACGACGAATGACAATCTCACGGCGACGATGCGGCTGCGTCAGGAACGCGGTGACACGCATGTCTTTGATCCGCAGGGCCTGTCCGGAGTGCGTCACCCGTTGCGTGTGAGCCCGCTCGCGGGTTGTACTGATCCGCTCGTGGCGATGCAACGCGGCAACGCCATCATCACGGGCACGGCACTCGGCGCGTCGACGACGAATGGCGAGTGGGCACAAGCGTCCGGTGTGGTCCTGGGCAGGCTCCTCCACGCCGCGGCCGTGGGAGATCGGACGATCGAGGACGTGTATGACTGGGGTTCCAGCCCTGCGCTTGCGCGCACCGCGGTTGATGTCCTCAGGTCCGATGGCGCGCCGGGGTGGGGTGACAATCTCGAGGCGACGATCAGCGGCGATGAAAAGTTGGTCTCGAGCATCTGGTTCGGCGTGCAGGGGGCCGTCGCCCCGCTCGCTGTTCCGCAGATCCGGGAGGCTTTGCTGCCTCGCCTTGGTGACCGCGTCTTTGATCCACACGAGTTTCTGGATGCGGCAAACACTTTGTACCTGATCGGATCGGCCTCGGGCGCCGCCGCGATGGGCGGATTCCTCGGCGCGCTGCTCGACGACGTCGTCGAAGTCGCACGTTCGCGGGCGCTCGCCTCCCCGGGCTCCCGGCTCTCGCATCCGCTCGGATTGATTCTCGACGAGATCGCGAACATGTTCCGCTGGGATGCGCTCCCCCGTGTCATGGCGGACGGCGGTGGACGTGGAATCTGCACGTTCGTCGTCCTCCAAGCTCTGTCGCAAGCAGAGACCGCCTGGTCACGTGCAGAGGCCGACACCATCTGGGCCGCGGCGACCGCGAAGCTGCTGTTGGGCGGAGCTTCTCACGTGTCGCACCTGCGCGATGTGGAGGCCCTGCTGGGATCCAGGGAGGCCCGCCGGACCGAGCACTCGTGGGACACGGAGCGTGTCGGGCGGCATACCAACGAGCGGCGCGAGCGCCTTCCGTTGATGTCGGTGGACGAAATCCGCAGGATGCCGCAGACTCTCGGCTTGTTGGCCTACCGAAACCGTCGCGGCGTCCTCCTGGATCTCGCCGGCTGGGATGAGCGCCGAGATGTCAACGCGATCCGGCAGGCCAAACGCAGCGTTGAGGAGGAGCAGCGGAGCGTGTTCGGCTCCCCTCGTCGGGATGACCTCGAGCCGCCTGCAAGCGAGCCATCGGCAGTAGAGGCGGTGAGCGAGGAATGAGCAATCGCCGACGTTCCGGGATGAAGAACCTGTATCGCCAGGGTTTCCTCTGTTCGCCTGCTTGGTTTGCCCGCCGCGAGCGCTGGTTCGCGGCGCGCACGGTGCAGGGCAAGGTGCAGTGCGCAGCCTGCGGCAGAGAGGGGACGAAGCGAACTCTCGAGCTACATCATCTCGACTATCGCGGTGTGAGCATTGTTCGCGGAGAGTGGCAGGCCTGGGAGGACGACACGGACCTCATCGCGCTGCATCCCTATTGCCACGACCTGCTGCACCGGCTTGTGGATCGTGACATGGTGCTGGCTACCCACCGTACGCGGCGTCAAGCGTCGATGCAGGCGCTCAGCTCACTTCAGGCGAAGATGCGGAACGCGAGGGCGCGATCATGACCGATCACGAGGCTGACGTCGACGCGCTGCTTGCCCAACAGCTGAGCGGCTTCTCGCCCGACGACCGCTTCGGCGCGGCAGGGCCGATCGGTGGATTCGTCACCAACTGGCGCGCACTGTCCGCCGGCGAAGCCGGCGAGCGCTGGACCGAACTCCGCGAATGGGTCGAATGGTTCACCATCCGCTACAACGTCGCGATCAGCGTGGTACCGAACTGTTGGTGGCAACACGGTGCGCTCGTGGAGGAACTGTCAGCCCTACAGACGGCACATCGCGCAGCGTTCGATGGCACGGATGCCGGATTCGGCCCGATCGGATGGCACGAACGCCTCGCCATTGCTCTGCCTCGTCTGTCGCGCGCGTACGGCGGGGGATGCAATAGCGGGCACAAGCCGATCCGTCATCGCACGTGGGAGGGGGTGATGAACGAAAACGAATGGAGTACATGGGTCACCGAGGCCCATGCCGAATGAGGACGCACCGCGTCCGCAACAGAAAGAGAGCAGAATCATGACAACGAAGATCCCGGTCACGCTGGAGGGCAACCTCACGGCCGACCCCGAGCACGGAAGTGGCGAGTCCGGCACGGACTACGCTCGTTTCACGCTGGCCGTGAACGACCGACGACTCAACGAGAACACCGGACGCTGGGAGGACGTCGGCACCGTGTTCCACCGGGTCGTCGTGTTCAACCAGCAGGCCAAGCACGTGACCGATTCGCTCCACAAGGGTGACTCTGCGATCGTCGTCGGCGATCTCCAGTTCGGCACCTACGTCGACAAGGAGACGGGCAAGAACCGCGAAGCCCACGACGTGATCGCCGACACCGTCGGCGCCTCGCTGAAGTTCAGCAATGTCTCGGTGCAGCGCGCCCCAAAAGCTAGCGGCCCCGCAGCAGACGCTTCGGGGCCGGTAGCGGAGCCGGCCTCGTACGCCGGCGCCGAGATGTCCCGCTGATCACCAGAATGAGCGGACGGGAGTCATCGTACTCCCGTCCGCTCCCCTGCAATAGCGCCTCCTCAGCTCACGACCGCATTACGCCATCAGCCCGGCCGGCAGCCATCGCGCCTTGTCGGCGTACCCCATGGGCAAGAGCCGACTTTCACTCTCGACTCCGTTTCTGATCCTCGCCAGAACCGGATGGGCAGGCTTCTCGCGAAGCTGATTCCCTGCTTCATACATGTACCCGTAGCCCGCTTCCCCAACGGCGTTGAACCTCGCGGACATGCGTTCGATCACCGACGCCGCATCGGGGATCGAGAAATCGCCGAAGAAGACGTTGGTACTCCAGACCGCGGCTACGCCAGCAATCGAATCGTCGAAGATCGCACGAACGTTTGCCTCGCAAACATGAATCCAGAACGGCCAGTTGATCACTTCGTGACCTGTGCAGTCTTCTACCTCATGCTTGCGCTTGAATGGGTCGGGCAGGCTTCGCCCCGGACGATACGGCACAAAATGATATGGCCCCTCGAACTCGATGTAGATCGGAGCAGCACCAGGCACCGTCACCTTCAGGTCCATGTGCTTCGGCCGCTTGGTCGGAACGAGCGATTGTGACTCCACGATGGCGGATGGAAAGGCGCGAGTGATCACTTGCGCGAGAATAAGCTCGTTCAGGCTTCGCTTCGGCGTGCCCACTGCAATCGCATTAGGAATCGTTCCCTTATTCCAAGCTCGGTGCAAGAGATTCTCGTCGATCACGCGTTCACCCTCAACGGTGCGGAACTTGAGAGCGTCGAGATCGGCATCGTTGACCTCAAGAAGCTTCTTGACATCTTCATACCTCAAGAACGATCCGACCGCCCGATCACTCGCATCCAGTCTGAAAATACCCAGTGGCTTCCCTAGCGTTCCCATGGCCCCGATCATGCCACTACGCAGGGTCACTGCTCGATTGAGGGGCCCGCGGCTCGGTCGCCGCTGACACGGTGCGGCGCCGCCGGATCGCTCAGGTCCCCGTATTTGTTCATCACCCGTTGAACCCGGGTCAACGTCCGCCGCTTTACCGCTTCCAGTTCAGCCCGCATCTCCGGCTCGATCTCTTCCTTGAGGCGTTCCTCGAGTTCAGCGTCTGCGTCGTACGGCGCGAGGCCTCGGACGACGCGCGCCACCGAGTCCAGCCGGATCTCTTCCCGGAGATCCGCCTCACGCCGTGCCCGATGGTGCTCGTATAGGCGCGGTCGACGAGCTCGCACCTCCGCAAGTTCCTGTTCGTGCCGAATCTTCTCGGCGTCAAGGTCACGCTGACGGAGCTTGCGCAGGCGCACGGCGCGTTCCTCGTGCCGGATCTGTACGGCGCGCTCTCGATACTCGCCCGACTCATCCGCCCGTCGCACGTATTCGGCCGCGGGCAGCTTGCCGTTGATGATTCGTCGACGTAGCGACGCCACACGCGAAGGCAGGTCCAGGGCGAAGCCATCAACCACCTCTGCGGCGATGAACGCGCGCTCTTCGTCGGTTCGAAAGCGAGCGAAGTAGTCGGAAGCGGCTTGCTCGTTGCTGCGCCGCTCCTCGGCGTAGAGCTTGTGCAGTCGGCGTGGCGGCAGCCCCTGGCGCTTCAGCCGTGCCCGATGCCGAGCTGCTTCACGTCCGCGGGCTCGCTGCGCTTCGAGATTCTCTGCGTACCAGCGCTTGTAGGCGTCAGGGTCCTGCTCTCGACGCGTCGCGGCCGCCCGCCTCTGCCGATCGCGTACTTGCTCAGCGTGCGTATCTCGGTAGCGCATCGCGTCCGCGCGCATCCTCTCAGGGTGTCGCTCGCGGTATCGGCGCCGATACTCACGAACCTTGTCTGGATGCGCCGCACGGAACTGCCGGCTCCGTTCGCTCGCTTCGTCAGGATGCAGGATCCGCCACTCTCGCGCGTGCTCCCGGGCCTTCTGCATACGCAACTCACGCCCTCGGCGACGTGCACGCGCAAGTCGGTCTCGTTCTCTCGCGGCGTGGGGATCTGCTTCGCGCTGAGCCTTGCGTCGCGCGGCCAGTGCCTCCTTGTGCTCCTCGCGCCATACCTTTTGCGCGGCGCGAATCTGATCCTTATGTTCCTCTCGATAGGCCTTGCGGTAGGCCCGAGTACGCTCAGGATTCGCGTCCCGCCAAGCCTTGTTGCGCGCGCGCCTCCGCTCCAACGCCTCCGCAGTTTCGGCCGCCATGGCAAATCAACTCGCATCCTCCGAGTCGGGAACCAAGCCGTAAACGTGATCGGTCAAGCTCTCGCGGTGTGCTGTCGGATCGACGACAGTCCGCCCGATCAGTTCTCGTAGCTCGGGTGTAACCTCGTCCTGGGGTGTCTCGACCAGACACCAGTCGATGTCATCGTCAAGTTTGTAGCTCGGCGAATCTGCCGGCAGCCCCGGGTAGTACATGAGAGCGATCGTCGCGACCTTCTGCAGGAGCAGATCGGCATCGTCGAGTTTCATCTGATTCCTCGTTCCGGTGGGTTTGGATCCGCAAGAGCGGACCCGGTTTGCCTCACGGCTGACATCGGCGAAGCCTCGAGGACTGCAAGTTCGCGGCGTTCAGCCTCCACGATGCGCGATTGCAGCGCCGCGTAGGTGACAGTAGGGAGATCCGTCGCGTCAGCCTCCACGATCGAAGCCCGAGCATGTTGCCGCGCTTCTTTCGAGGTACGAGCCGCGTCAGCCGCGAGGAGCAAGCTCCGGGCTGCGAGGAGCCAGCCACCTACACGCGCAAGGTCGGATGCTCGTGGCGGGTCGCCGGGGCCAGTGTCGACCTCTGGGTCGCGAGCGGAATGCGCGAGGTCCTGCTGTGCGGCGTGAACAGCATCCTGCTGGTCTGGCTCAGGCAGGCCGCGAAGCATCGTCTGGGTGAGGACGCGGCGTGCTGCCGTGTCGCTGCTTGCGATGACGATCGCTTGGTTGTGGCGTCGGCCTCGGGTAAGACCGACATAAAAGCCGGCGGCGTCGACGTCGGGGCCGACGAGCGATGTGTCTGTGGTTTCGCCCTGGATGCCGTGCACGGTGGTGGCGTAAGCGAGGTGCAGATAGTCCGCCGCATAGTCGCGGGTGATGGTGCGCCGGTCGGTACTGTCGTCCAGCCGAGCAAGCTCGAGTCCGGCCGCGCCGATACCGGTGACGGTCCAGAGCACGCGGTTCTGTACGCCGGTGGCGGTATCGTTGCGGCGCGTCTGAACGACGTCACCTTCGAGGATGCGTTGCTCCCCCGCGCCGACCGCCATCCGGTCCAGGTGCAGCTCGTATCGGGCGATGCGCTCATCCTGAATGGCTTCGTTGATCTGGTCTGCTTGTTCATTCGCTGCAACCACGACGGCGATGGAGCGCGTCTCACCCCGTTGCTGGAAGTACTCCTGCACGAGCGCGCGGCGTGCAGCATCTGCGTCCTCAACGCATCGAATATGCCCACGGTCTTGCAACACCTTCGCGATACCCGCCGCTTCCTCCTCCGACGCCGGCGCGCGAAGGCGGAGCGTCAGCTCTGCGTACTCGGGGTCATCGAATCGATGGACTTCTGCGAGAACGATGGCTCGACCAGCGCGACGCTCTGCGAGTGCCATCGCTCCAGCATGACCGACTGGGGACGCCTGGAGCGGGTCCCCGATCATCGCCAGCCCGGCTCCGGTCTCGCTGACCAGTCGCGTGAGCGCATCGGCAGCTTCAAGGTCGAGCATGCCCGCTTCGTCGACGACCACCCGGTCGCCGGCCCGGAGCGCATACCGCGATGGACCGGAGTACGTGTGTCCGGTGATCGGGTCACACTGGCCTGTACTCAGGCGCCACCAGGTGACGGCGCCGGCATCGTCGGTGCGCCACCGCCACCCATGATCAGCAAGCAAGGCATGCACGCTTGTCCCCGGAGTGCGAACTTCGCGGCTCGCGACTGCGGCGGCCTTCCGGGTCGGCGCCACGATCACCAGCCTTCGGCGCTGCGTCGCGAGTGCTTCGCGCGCGGCGCGAAGCAGCGTTGTCTTCCCCGCGCCTGCTGGGCCCGTCACCGTGACCAATCGACTACCACTGGCCAGCGCGACCGCCGCATCGATCTGCCCCGCATCCAGGTGACCTCGATCCACGATCCCCTCGACGCGGGGATCGATCGGGGCGTCCGCGGCGTCGCCACAGCTGAGCGCCGTGAGGTCGAGTCCAAGCCGGGACTTCGTCGCAGCAAACGCCTTCGTGACGAACGTCTTGACGTGTTGTGGCTTGTGATGGTCGTCCGGGAGGAGATCACGGACGTGACTTAGTGCACGAGCCACGACGTCGTCGATGAGGTTCTGCAGATTGTTCCGCGCTGCGATCGGACCGTTCGCCGCAACCGCACGAGTCGCTCCGGCCCGCAGATCCAGCATGCTGAATCTGCCGTTGCTCGACTTCGACCGTTCATCCGCGTCTACGACCGCCCGACGCGCCAACAAATCCCGATCGAGGCTCTCCAAGACCTGCGGCTCGACAATGAGCGGAGTACGAGAAGCACTCAGTCCAGGATCAAGAGCGTGGAGCTCGTCCATCACGAGCGCGTTCCACGACGGTTCGTCGAGCACGTCTGGTTTCTGCGGGCGGCTGGTCGCCCACGCGTATCGGTCGATCCGATGCAAGGCAGCCGCGCTCGGCACCTGCCCCGGATGCTCCGCCCTCCACTTTGCGAGGAACACCGCCCGGTTCGCTTCGATCTGGTTCGAGCGGCGAGACATCGGACGCACCACGTGCGCCAGCTCGGCCACCTCCCCGTCCGCGTTCAAGGAGTATCCGTGGTTTGCAAGCGCGGCGATCCATTCCGGATCTGTCCGGCAGGCAAGGTCCCCCTCGGCGTTGACGAGGTTCTGCACTCGCATCGCGACTCGCGAGTCGACATTCGACCACCGGCCATCAAGCCCCTGCACCTTCACCGACAGCCACAAATGCCGGTGGACGTGCGGATCCAGGGCACGGGAACGCCGATGCTTCAACTCGACGACTTCGACTCGCGCCAACCGCTCGCGAAAGCGCCCGCCGGCACCGCGCCGCGCGTTCAACTCCGTCCGCCACAGCGTCAGGATGTGGTCGCGGACACGGTCCTGCAATGCTTCGAATTCGGCTGCCAGTTCCGTGTCCAGCATCGCCGCAATACTGAACGACTTCGGTGCGTTCACTGTGCAGTCAAGAATTAAGTCCGCGCTCGGCGACGAGAGAATCCGCCCGCGACGCTCGGCCGACTCCGGGTCCAGGCCGTCCACCCAGTGCGTCAGTTCGGCGGCGTTGAGTTCATCGTGGACTATCGCGTCTGTCATCACGAATCGGGTGACCGCCGCATTCTGAATCTCGCTGTACGAGGCCAGCGCGGCGGCCCCAGTAGAACGCAGAGGCGAGTCGCACGCTCCCCGCAGCGCGTAGTCCAACGCGAGGCGGACCCCCTGGGAGCCGGCGCCGCGTTTCCAACGCTCCAGACCACCGCGCACGCCCACAGGCTACGCCGAATTTGCCTATGACGCTAGACCATTCACAGAAAGTGCCTGCGTGCATTGCCTTTTTTCTTTTCCCTTCGATTCGCTTGGTCGAGGGCCTCGGGGTGTCCGGGTTTCGGGTGTCGGTGCAGCGTGGCTGTCGGTGGGCGTAGGGCGGGCGTTCATCGGGTGTCGGTGCAGCGTGGCTGTCGGTGGGCGTAGGGCGGGCGTTCATCGGGCGTGGGTGCGGGCGGGGTATTCGGGCAGCGGTGTCGTCGTCGGCGCAGCGGGCGTCCCTAGAGAAACTGAAGCGTGCACTCAGGGACCCGCTTGCGAGCGGCGATCGCATGAGCGGATGCGCGGATCTCCGGGCACGCGGAGGAGTGAAGCTCGGGGGTGCCGTCACTGAAGGTGCGCCACGAGCTGTTGCCCCTTGCCCTTGAACTGCTTTCGACTGACCCGCCTCACCGTGTCGCCAGCGAAGCGCTCAAGCAGCGTGAGGTGGGCATCATCGGCTGGGAACGATGGCCGACCCTTGCCACCTGTCGCCACTCGCTCGTACTTCCCGCCCATGGCACGGAAGACCGCCCTCGTCTGTTCACGAGTTGCCCTGTCTTCCTTGGCGAGCAGTGCCACGACCTGGGTCTGGAATGCGCCCGCGTCGAGCAGGGCTTGGATTCGCTTGGCGTGGATTCTCCACCCCTTCTGGATCAGCGCAGCCGCGATATCGCGGGCTTGTGCCCGGCTAGCTGACGGCAGGTAGCTCTCCAACTTGTCGATTACGGCGAGCCGTTGGTCGTGGGAAACCATCGGGCTCCGAACGAGGTCAGGCACCCAACCGACCGGAACGACGGAGGGCGAAGCGAACGTCTTGAATGCTCTCGACGCCTTGATTGTGCGCTCCAGCGTGGTCCAGTCCAGCATGAGGGCGGATGTGAATGTAGTTTCATCGTCCGGCAGCAGACGAACGGCTATGAGCCGGGCCACGAGGTCGCCCGACTCTGGCGCCACGAGATCGGGGGCCAACGTTCCTGGTGCTAGGCTCGCCGCGGTTTTCGCCCGCGCGAGCGTCGATGGAATGCTGTCGGCCGCACCGAGCAGCGCGTAGGCGAGGTCGCGTCGGGCGGCGAGATCGGAATCCGTTTCCGTCGTGATGTGACGGCCCCTCAAGAGGATGGCCAGCGAGTCGTCCACCCCGTGCTGTTCCACGTAGGCAGCGACATTCGCGAATGTAACGGCCACGTGGCCCGTGCCGACAGCCGTCTGCCAGGTCCGCACGGGTAGGTCCTTGATGTGGGCGACGAGGACATCGCCAGGTGCCGATTCGAACACGTGCCGAAGGGCATCAGCGCCCGAGCCTCCAAGATCCGTCACGAGCCTGGCCAGCTGCTTTCCATCGGTGACAGTTGCGAAGTCGGCGGGGTGCTTGTGAACCAGAGACACGTAAGCGTCAGCGTTGGCCAGGACGTGGTCATAGAGAGCGCGGTTCGTTTGTCGAAGCCTGCCTAGTACGACCTGACCGCGAGGAACGAAGAGGCGTAGGTTTCCGGCAGTGACGCTGAACGCTTGCAGCGCGAGGGCTGCATCACGGGCATCCGCACTAAGCGGGTGGAGGTCGGGAATGACGCCGCCAGCACTGCGGAGGAGACCGAAGACAGCCCGCGCATGGTCTGCATCTGGGGGCGCGACTACCGACTCCATGGTGCTGTAGTTGTCCGCGAGCAACGCGGCGAAGGAGGGATCCACGGTGAAGTTGTGACTCTTTACGGCCAGCAACACGCTGTTGACTATGTCGACGCGGTCAGCGGCAGCTATTGCGCTCGACGTGGTTGCGTAGTGGATCACATCGGACCAATGTGATGTGAGCTGCGCAAGGAGCGCTCCCGGGTGCTCGCCTTGCGACATGTAGACGTCCAGGAATTCCTCTCGTGACGCGTCTTCCTTGGCAAGCTGCCGCGCCACCAAATCCGCGGCCCGCGGCCGCTTCACGAGCAAGTAGTCGACGATGCCGACATTCAAGATGCTCGGGTCGCTGAAGAGGTCCGCGTCGTCCCTCCTTTCCGCATCCTGTTCTCTGAGTATCTGGCGCACCTCGCGCGGTCGGAGCTCGAATGTTGCATCGGGGATGCCCGGTCCGATGAAGCGGTAGATGTACTCACGTGCTTGCTTACTCAAATGCTTGCCGTAATAGTGCGACGTATACAGAGCAAAGTGAGACGTGATATAGCCCTGGCGAACGAGGGCACGGGCGAGCTTGGAAGGCAGGATCGCCTGCGCGACTTCGGCGAACGTCACTTCGTCTTGATCTGTGATGCTGCTGAGACGTGCCCGCTCTTCGGGTTGGAGGTCGAGCAGCGCGGGGTCTACCGAGACGTCTTCCCGCGCATGCAGCTCTGCCCAGGTGTGGTGGCGTAGGAATCTCACCCGTTCCGCCAGTCGTCGTTCTGTTGACTCGGCAATGTCCAGGTCTTCTCGCGCCCAATCGGCAGGATCGACGCTCGAGCCCAGAAGCCTGGTAAGACTTTCCGCTGAGAATGTGAACGAGGTCACCGCTCCGGAGTTGCGGGTGAAGGGCAAAGACAACTCGTCGTTCTCGACAATCTCCGTCCATCCCGTCGCCGAGGCGAGGCGATCCTTCACGTGCGCCGGCAGGTCCACGGCGAAGGGAGACGGAATCGCGGCGTCCAAATCGGCAACCAGGTTCAAGAGACTCTCGCGCAGACGCGCGGCTTGAGCGTCCTCGTCCACTGCGCGCCTGCGCCGATCTCTGTGCGAGGTGAGTTGGCGAACCGATTCCGGCGTGCTCGCCGTCACCATGGACCTCCACGCGCGGTACAAGCGATCCAGTGAGCTTTCCCGGTGTCGGATGTTTTCGTAGTCGGCGAGGTGCGTGTTCTTGAAGAGCACCATGGCGAACACCAGGTCGTCCGTAATGTCGGGCAATGCCGACTCAGAGACCACCAGCTGATTCCGGTAGATCTCGAACTCGTTCCGGATGTTATGAATCATGCGCATGTCGGCGACGTGGCGGGCCGCTAGTCGAATGAGAGCGGGGCTGATCTTGAAGTCCTTGCTCTTCATCGAGGCCGACATCACATCCCGTGCATTGTCAGGGCTGACAAACGGGACGACGGGAATGATCACGTCGAAGAACTTGGTCCGGCTTGCGCGCTTCAGCGCCTCCTTGGCGTGGTCAGGAGTAAGCGCATCCATTTCGTCATCGCCTGGGGTTGCGCCGATCCTCTCGAACACGCTGTCGCGTATGGCATAGACGAAAGTGATTCGGCGCCCGATCTGACGAGACCCATTGAGGAGACCGTTCAGCGCGCGAAGCGTGTCAAAGATCTCCGCATCCTCGAAACGATCTATGTCTTCAATGACGACGACGTTGCACTTCGTCGCTTCGAAGAAATACACGATCTCGTCGAGGTACGCGTCGAAGTACGTGTCCGACTGCTTGGTCAATGTGACGGTGGTGATTGCAGCGTTGACCGATGCGCTCATCACCGGCCGGGCACGCAGGACGACGATGGCCCCCCAAGCGGCGGCCACGAGTAAGAGCGTGACGACCCCGTATGCGAGCCAATGTCGCCAGGTCTCTGAAAACCAGGACGTGATGATGGGATGTAGGGGCCCCAGAGCAAAGAGCACGGCCGCGAGGACGAGTCCGATGATGACCGCGGCTCCAAGCTCGCGTCGGCGGTCCGGGACCGTAGCGCGCCGGAAGCGGGACTGCGGCACCGCTGAGACAGTGGTTCGGTAAAGCAGTTGCTTGACAATCTCCTTCTGAATCTGATTTACCCGCGAAGTGGGAGAGTCGCTGGGGTCGTCCGTGTCGGATGACGAGTGATCGCGTGATGCGATTGTGGACAGCGAAAGCCAGACGATGCTGTCCTTATACCGCGCTTGGTTCCGCAGCGCACTGAGGACGCTGCTCTTTCCGGTTCCGTATGCCCCCGTTACCGCGATGTTGCGCGAATCGTCATGAGCGAGCGCTCGCTCGAGCAAGTCCAGGTAGAGCTGGTGCTGAATCGCATCAAACTTGGGTGCCAGGCTAGCCAGGCGGAGAATGGCGCCTGGTCCAGTTGACTGGTCTTTGTCGAGTCCGGCGGTTGAACTCGGAATGAGATTGTCGCTCATGGCAATATCGTATTCACATGCACGCACATGCCACCCGAAGTGGAGGTTGGCAGGGGGACCGCTGCACGCGTAGGTGTCATCCGATCTGGCGTGTGCGAAACGGTCCGCTCAACGGGCAGTGCCCCTTGACGGATCGTTCGCAGGCTACCTCCGCGGGCGGCCGCCGCTTCGTCGCGCGATCAACACACCGAGCGAGAGCACGCTGGCAAGCACCATCGCCCCCAAAGTCTGTAACCTGCGTCCGCCTGAGGAGCCGTCCTCGCCGCGTGGGGCAGGGAGTCGGTGACGCACGGTGCTGTCGGCACGCAGGATTAGATGTGGCTCATCTGATCCGAGTGGTTCGCCAGCACTGACGCAACGCTCATTTGGAATGTCCAGAACGTTCGAGCGCCCACCCGGGTACACGGCACTGCCATACACGATGCCAGTTATGGGGCGACCGCTCGCCGGCTTCAGGATCCGGAGAAAGAACTCCGTCATGATCTGCGTTGGCACGTAATCAATCGCCTCATCGCCAGCGGTCACCGGAGCGCTCAGTGTGTCTACGAACTCATGGAGGAACGCGATTTCTCGGCGATAGCGCCCGAACTCCGGGTGAAACAGAGACGGCACTGCCGGGAGCCTTGTGAAGTCGACCACGCCTACAGCGGATGAAAGGACGAACTCGCCGAGGGTCACAAATCGGTCGCCCTTGACGTTGTGCCGAGCCACCTCTGCGATCGCCGTTGGCTCGTCCATCGCCCCGTAGAACATCGGGATGCCGGCAGGGCTCATTCGATTCGGCTGTTTCGCGAACTCACGAGGTGCGGTTCCGAGCCTCGCCGCAGATGCCGTTGGCATGAGCCTGCGTGTGTTGTGAGGTTGCGCACGCCATAGGATCGAGCCGGCCCCGATCTCACGGATCAGACCCAACTCGTCAAGCAGGTCCCCGACCTCGTGCAGGATCTTTCCGACTGGCACTTCCCCTGCGAATCGTTCCTGTCGCTCGCTTTCTTCGTCCTCAACGATCCAGATAACGTAACGAGTGCGGTACTTGACAGCATCGCTGAACTCAACCCAGGCGTCCCGGAGGACGGCGTCCCTGCGACGCCACACCCAGTCTCGCTCGACCCAGGTTCGCTCTTGCAGAGAGTCCCTAACCTCCTCCGCTAGCGCGTCAGTGGCGAAGAGGTCCCAGAACTCTCCAACGAGGTCCCAGCTGTCGAAAGTGGATGCCTGGTACCCGCCTTCGCGGCCGTCCCACGGCACACCCTCCGAATCCGCGTCGTTGTACTCAAGCCGCACTCCGTCGACGAACGCACCCAACAGCACATCTAGCGAAGCCGCAGGCGAGCTTCCGCAAAAGTCGCATGACACATCGTCGGCGGACTCGGAACCAATCGCATCCGATAAGTGCTGGTCGTTGACGCACGCGCAGCACACGTGCTTTTCGGAGTAGCTCCAGCCCTGCTCTTCCTGCGCCATCATCATTTCTTTCGCCATCCCCATCTGCCCATCTTGGCCGAGCAGGATGAGCATGCCCAACGACTGATCAACCACGCTGCCCGCTAGTGGGTCCAACCGGCGTATACCTTGCGGGTGGACGGGAAGGGATAGTCTTGGCGCGGGCCATCGCACGCGAACTACTCCTTCGTGAGCTTCGGTCGGCCGTTCACACGGCGCTAAGAATCATC
This sequence comes from Microbacterium cucumeris, assembly GCF_058349845.2. NCBI lineage: Bacteria > Bacillati > Actinomycetota > Actinomycetes > Micrococcales > Microbacteriaceae > Microbacterium > Microbacterium cucumeris. Next base: position 210,177 of record NZ_JBYRIZ020000005.1, on the reverse strand, counting down.
TTCTGGCGGATAAATCGATGTCATACTCCGGCGACGCGTCACGTCTTCCAGCCGATTGGCGTACGGCGTTGGACAACCAGGGGTACGACCCTGCTCGCGCGGATGCACTCGCAAATCGGCTCTGCTCCTTGCCCGGTGTGTCAGTCTGGCCGAAGCCGCAACTCGTGTTCCGCGCGTTTCACGAAACAGCCCTACAGGATGTCCGCGCAGTCATCATCGGCCAGGACCCGTATCCGCAGCACGGTCGCGCCACTGGACTCGCGTTCGAACTCAGCGCGGGACCTACCCCCGGTGACTCGCTCGACCGAATCTTCGAGAATCTCGAAGGCGACAGTGAGATCGCGTTCCGTCGACCCGCCAGCGGCGGCGATCTAGGCGCCTGGGCACAGAAGGGAATACTTCTCTTGAATGCCGCGCTCACCGTGCGTGAGTCGACTCCGAAGTCTCATCGGCCCGACTGGCGCCCCTTCACAGCGAGCGTCTTGAAAGTCATCAACTCCGAATGTCGAGGTCTTCCGGTGCTCCTCCTCGGCACCAGCACATCCGACTGGCTCTCGACGCCTATCGACGAACCGCGCCACCGATCGATCCCGACGACGCACCCGATCGCCTGGCACTCGCAGACAGTCCCGCTGTTCCGCGAATCCACACCGTTCTCTGACGCGAATAGATTCTTGGCAGATGTCGGCGCCAGTGCGATCGACTGGAGTCTGTGAGCCCGCTGAGGCCGATTGACGGGGTAGAGGCGCTGCTTTTCCGGCATGGCGAGTTTCGCGTTCGCGATCGCACGCGACCGTCCCGCCTACGTGCACTGCCCGTTTGAGGATCGGCTCCGCACGCTCCACGCCCGTCAACGCGCTGATCTCCACGATCTTCGCGCAGACCACGACGGAGGCCGTGCTCGCCCAATACCAAGCCGTCACCGACAGCCTCCGCTCCTCGTTTCCCGAGATCGCGGCCATGCTCGAGGCGGCCGAACCCGACCTCACCGCGTTCGCCCCACTACCACGGGAACACTGGCAGAAAGTCTGGTCCAACAACCCCATCGAACGCCTCAACCGCGAGATCAAACGCCGCGCCGACGTCGTCCAAATCTTCCCCGACCGCGACTCCGTCACCCGCCTCATCGGCGCCGTCCTGCAAGAGCAGCACGAGGAATGGTCCTACGGCGAACGCCGCTACTTCTCCGACATCTCCATGCGCAAACTCATCCACACCCTGAACGAACACACCGAACCCATCCGCCCCGAGCTCCACCACACCGCCTGACCCCCAACCCATCAGGAACAATCGGAGTGACACCAGACCACGGGACTTGACCGCCACGACTCTGAATCCGTCACAATCGGAGAACACCTCTCCTCTCCGAAGTGCCTGGCACCACAGGCGAGTGTGAGTAGCGAGCGAATGGCAGTTGTCGCTTATCCGCTCCGCATGCCGCAGTGAGCTCGTCGGCGCCTGCATGCCGTGCGTTGATCCAGCATGCACGCGGGCGGGGTTTCGTGAAGCGATGACGCTGGCTGCCTATTGGTCGATCCGAAGGGACGGGAGCCGCACGGACGGTTGCTAACTGCAATGATACGCTCAATCCCGGTGCGCACTCGCCCGTGTTTGCCTCAGTATCACCTCAACCCCGAGTGCTTCAAGAACGCGCATCACGGTGAGAAACGTCGGGTTTGACGCTTGTCCCGATGGGGCGACTCCTCGCTCTAGACATCCGTAAGCGCCGATCGCAACGTCCGCGCGATGCGCAATCTGTTCTTGGGTGAATCCTCGCCGAATCCTCAAATCCCGAATCGCCCTGCCGAAACTTAAGGCAGAAGCACGGTGACGGTCGCGTTCGTCTTTTCCTATCGCATTCACTCCGTTGGCCCTCCCCCGCGTGCCGGATTATTCCACAACGTCCTCCCGTTGACCAGCTATCCCGATGGATAGCACTCACTCGACCGTGGCAGCAGAGTTGATGACGAAGGCGGTCCCGCCTGGTAGGAGATAGGACTGGAGGTCATCATGACACACAAGAACCGCACGGTGTTGGGGATCGGAGCCGCCGCCGCGGCGCTGTTGGTTCTGTGCGCAACCCCCGCAGGCGCCAGCGCCTCAGCAACCGAGGCCACATCAAGAGCCGTTTCCAACGTCCTACAGGAAAATGCGCAACAGTCCGATGCAGGTATCCTCGCCGTGACGCGCGCAGCTGGCAGTCGCTCATGTCGTTCCGGAGAGCAGGTGTACATCCGCATCACATTGTCCAGCTCCGGGCGGGTGGGCGTTGCGGGCAACTTCCGGGCACAAGCTGCACTCGGCATTGATCACTTCTTCAAGCTCGGAGTGCGAAGCGCGGACTGGGAAGCAGGCGCTACGACCGGCATCCAGACGATAAACGACGGTTGCACGTCGATGTAGCCTGAGGGCGTTGAGCCGCCACGTTGAGTGGCGGCTCAACGCCCTCAGGAGCAGGATTCAGTCTTCGAGATCCCGAATCTGTTCCTCTAACGCCGTCAACTCGACACGCATGTTCGCGACCGAATGAGACGAGAACCTCCTAACCGGCATGTCAAGGACGGCTTCGGCCTGGATCTCGGACAGTCCGCAGAAGCCCGCCAAGTCCTGCGCCGTGATGACCTGGTCCGGTGATGATCGAGCACAGAACTTGAGCACCAAGTCGGAATGATCCGCCACGTAGATCAGTGCCCGAATAATCTCCACTCTGCCCTGAAGGTTCTGAAGTTCGCTCATCGAAGTCACCATAGTCGGTTGACATCCAGCACTGCCGGAGCCCGCGATACCGTCACCCTGTGGGGGTCAGCGGAAAGCATCGCTCCCGCACCTTCGACCATCTGAGGGAGCTTGACCCTCTTCCTTCGACCTCTGGAATGAGGTCATCGCCGGCTCGGAGAGGATTGCGTGAGACGGCCTCTGCTAACTCGCCGGCGTTCCGACGTCGAACACGGAATCTGGTCCCACAAGGAAACCCCATCGCTCAGACAGGCCGTGGCTTACGTCGCCGGCCACTCACACCAATCCCCTCGGAGCGACGATTCGATCGGAGGCAGCTCAACTCCCTCGTCACCGATATCATCGTCACCATGCCGGAGCGGGAATCAGAGATAGCCGACTGGGCACCGCCTCCGATTGATGACTGCGAAGAGGATCGGATGTCCGTCGGTCTCGACGACGTCCACGTCCTGTCCGTCAGACGGGTGCTGTGGAACGGCCAGCTGGTGGCGTACGCGATCGTCTTGTCGCGCAGAATCGGCGACCGGTCGCTCGAACTGGTTTGCGTTGATACGTTGAATCATGGATGTGTTCATCGACATGATGGTGATCACAATGCGCCTCACAAGGAGATCAGGGCGATATCCTCCCAGCAGGACGTGCAAGAATCGTTCAACGACGCGTACGACGAGGTCTACAACGAGTATCTACGAGCCATGGGATTGGACGAGTTGCGATGAATCGCCATGAGGCCACACGTCGGGTAATGAGCAGCATCCTGCGCCCCGACAGCAAGGTCCGACTGCGGTACGCCGCGCCAGATGGATCGCGACCGATCGTGGTGTGCACACCCAACGAGTACTTGAGCGAGGTCGCCAAACGGATTGACGCTGTCGGCGGCTCTGCGAACGTCGTGCTCGCAGAAGTCAAGCGGTTCAAGGTCATGGTGATCGAAGCGGTCCCCGAAGACGTCGAGACAGAGTCTGAGAACGTCAACGCGGAAATATCGATGGGCATGTTCTACATCCGAGCGAGCAGTGGCCGCCGCAACGGAACCTTCCACATCGGTGGCGTGAACGCAGAGTCGACGGCTCAAGCCTTCGACTACGCCTGATCGTCGGGCGCGTCGACGCTCACGGTGTTCCCCGCATCTAGCACGGCACGTCTTCCCGCGTGCGGTGAACTCGATTCAGGCGACGAGCACGCATGTACAGGGTGTGCTGCGGCCCGAACCGCACCCACGCGGTCACCTGCGGTCGGTGACTCTCGGGGCGGATCGCGAGGAGGTGCCGGTCGAGCTCGATCTCTTTCACCGTGAGGGACTGTTACGGCCCCTTCGTGCTGATGAACGATTCGATGGTGCGTTCGTCCATCTGCTGGTCGATGCCGTGCGGGTAAGGGTTGTTCGTCGCGTTGCCCGTCAACATAGATGTATACGAGTTCGGCAAAACCCTGGGCCAACGCCTAAGGCGGCGGTCACGAAAAGGCCCCTGCCCGGGGGACGCCAGCGGGCAGGTTGCAAACCCTTCTTGGTAAACTCGCGGGAAGGAGTCAACATGCCCCAGCGCCTTTCGCCTTGGCGAGTGAACGATGCGGTGCTGTACAACGTGTTACGCGACGACGTCCGCGCAGTCGTGGCAGGATTCCTCTTCTCCGAGCAAGGTGAAGGCGCGCGCGTCGCGAATCTGATCGCGCAGGCTCGTTCAGAGCTTCACGACCTGAACGGGTTCGATCGCGACGAGGTCGTCACGAAACTCACGAGCTTCACGCGGCCAAGCCCTCTCGTGACTGAGCCTCCGGTGGCCTCAACAGACCGCGAGGAGCTCGTCCTGCAGTCAGTGTTCCACGGCGCGCAGCCCGGTCCGCACCCCACGTTGGTCCTGCTTGCCGGAGCCCCCGGAGCGGGAACCGGCCGATCGATCGGGCCCGTCCGGCGAATGCATGGCAACAGTCTTGTCCCGATCGAAGCCGAGGACCTTCAAGCGTTTCATCCGCGCTATCTGGAACCGGCATTCCGCGCCTCGCCTGCCGGCCAGCACGAGCTGTCGCGGTCCGCGGCCTCCTGGTTGCAGGCGGTGGTAACTCATGCGCGTGAGCGTCATTTCTCGTTGCTCCTCGAAGGCGCGTTCGGTTCGCCGAGCACTGCGCTGGCTGTGGCCCGCCGGTTCACGGATGCCGACTTTCAGGTGCACGTTGTCATCGCCGCTACACGCAGCGAGGAGAGCCTGTTGTCGGCGACGTCTCGGGGCCTGCGTCAGATGCAGCAGCGCTTACCGTCGCAGTTCGTCCCGCCTCCGGAGCATGCGCGTAGCCTCGCCGATGTTGATGCGCTCGTCGAGGCTTCCGTGGCTGATTCGACCGTCGGCCGCGTATCGGTGATCGGGAGGCGAGGCCAGGTCGTGCTCGATGCTCACCGTGCCGATCCCGCTGCGATGGCCGACGTGTCCGCGGCTTTTCGCGCATTGTGCACTGAGAGGATGTCCGCGCTCGAGGGAGCGCAGTGGCTGAGCGAGTTGCGCCATATGACGGCGTTCGCGCAATCGTTGCGCTCGATTCCTGGCGCCGCGGTGGAGTCTCTCGTCGCGCTTCATGAGATAGCAATCCAGCGCGTGGTGCCCGAGCTCCCGGTGCCGCCGAACTCGGAGGTCGTGCGGATCCAGCAGGAGAGGCTGACCGCGGACCTGGCGGCGCTCCGGCGCGTACACAAGGTCGCCGAGGTGCCCGATACCGCGGCGCCCATCACCACGCCATCGGCGCCCGGGACGTCGATCTCGCGATGACCTGACCGCACTCCTGCTCCGGCCGGATAGCTGCCGAGCCTCAGTGGGCGGCCCGCTGCGCAGTGCCGCGTCGTGGAATACCGGACCGAGCGGAGCGAGGGAGGATATGCCGCGAAAGCGCGGCACGGAGCAGAGCGCCGCCCACTACCCTCTCGCAGACGGCGGAGCTGCCACCATCAGGCCTTCCCGCTATTCCCCGGTCGATCCGCGGTCGTGGCGAGGCCGTCGATGAGGTCCGGGCGGAACCCCGACCAGCGCGTGACGCCATGGTCGACCTCGATGACCGGCGCCTCCCGGTAGCCGAGCTCCTCAGCGAGGAACGCCCGGACCGTCGCGTTGTGCTCGTGGAGGTCAACGAGGTCGTAGCGGATGCCACGCTCATCAAGCCGTTGGCAGGTCAGTCGACACCGCTGACACGACGGCCCCGCCGAGTACACGATCACGTCCATGAACATCCACCCCTGCTGCGCATCCAAACTGACTATTGACACAAGTAGATGCTTAAGACATACACTTAATCAAGAGGTCCTGCGAATCTCCAGTGCGGTAAGACAAACTGAGGGGGTGAAGGTCGACGTGAAGAATCTCGATGGCACACCGATGACGTGGCGCTCCGCCACGCAGCCAGTCGGGTCCGCACTGCGCATAGCCCCAACGTTCATCGCCTCAACGTGTGACGAGGACACGGGAGTCGAGACCACGATCGAGGCGCATTACAGCCTCGATAAGGGCCGCTACATCATCACTGCGATCACCAACCGGGCGTTTCGGGCCGACTTTGATCAGCATGCACTGCGCCGGACAGGTTCCGTGGCGATCCTGCAGCAGGCCGTCCCGGAGTGCATCACGGTCCGCCTCACCGACGAGGACGAGACAGGTCGGACGACTGTCGCGGACCTCACCTCGAATGCAGGACGGCTCATTCCGCCATGGATGGCAGCCGCCGCCGTCAAGCGAGGCGGCAAGGAAGAGCGCATGGAGGTGATCGAGATCATCTACGGCGCTTCCGCGCTCGCCGGTATCCCGCCCGTGCGGGCCGTGCAACTCGAGCTCGACATCCCCCACCGCACCGCATCCGACTGGATCAAGAAGGCACGCTCCGAGGGACGCTTGGAAGGCATGACGTACAACGTCGGCCGCCAAGCAGATGGTAACTAGACACCTCACTCCCCTCCCCGAGCTTCCACAGGCCAGCGATTCCGCGCGCGCCGAGTCAGCACCTCACACCGATCTGGCGCCGCTCTTCTACTCGGAGGAAGAAGCAGCACACCTCCTCGGCATCCACCGGACCACGCTCCGGACTCTCGCGGTCCACGGATGCTCGCCTGTGCCCCCGATTCAGATCACCGAACACAAGCGCATCTACAGGCGCATCGATGTGGAGCGCCTCGCCGGCGTCGCGCCATGAGCATTCAGGTGCGGAAGACCGCAGACGGACGGACCCGGTACCTCGCCCGCGTCAAGGTCGGCGAAGTGCACGTGGCATCGCGGACATTCGGCCGCAAGAGTGACGCCGAACGATGGGAACGCGAACAACGACACCGCTTCGAGACCGGACGCCCCACTGCCCCCAAGCCGAGCTTCACGCTAGCCCAGCTCGTCGAAGCGTTCCAGGAATCACGCAGACACGGCAACCCCAAGACGATCGACACCGACAACAACAACCTCGCAGCACTCCCGCCGTCGCTCCTTCGACGCCCGCTGACCTCCATCCATGCTGAGGACATTCAAGGACATCTCCTTGGTGAGCTACGCAGCGGCAAAGCACCGTCGACCGTCGCACGCGCGCGCACGACACTGAGCGCTCTGTTCACGTACGCCGAAGAGCGCGGAATGCTCGAGCATCCCCACCCCGTGCGCAGCATGAAGAAGCTGCCGCAGCTCTCGAGCGTCGCACTACGTTCGCTGAGCCTGAACGAGATTCCCACAGGGGAACAGATCGATTCCGTACTCAGCGAACTCCGCGAGCGCCGGGCTGACATCGCCGACGTTTTCGAGTTCATGTCCCTCACGGGCATCCGCTGGGGCGAAGTGCGCGCACTCCGCGTGCGCAATCTCAGCGAGCACGGCCTCCCACAGTTGAACGTCGAGCGCTCCCACTCCGATCGCTACGACGAGAAGGTCCCGAAGTCGTGGCGCGGTCTGCGTTCGATTCCGCTCTCACCCCGCGGACTGGAGATCTTCCGCGCCCACGCTGCCGGAAAGCGGCCGGGCGACTACACATTCACGAACACACAGGGCGGTCAACTGACGTCGCTGCTTGTGCGCAAGTTCCCGCTCGGCTTCCGGCGACACGCGCTGCGGCACTACGCCGCCTCGACATGGCTGCGCCTGGGCACGCCTGTTCACGAAGTAGCCGAGTACCTCGGCGATGACCCCCGTACTGTCCTGGCAATCTACGCCCACGTCCTCGGCGAGGGACAACGACGCGATTTCGCACAGCGCCTCGCACAAGCCGAACACAGAGCCCAGGCTCGCAACGCCGCCCCGTCGACGAACGTCACTTGGCTCACCAGCCCTTCGGCCAGCCCGCACGGACACGACGGCGTCAGCCTCTGACGATTCACCGCAACCGAGACCGAGACCGAGACCGAGAGCGGCGCGCGGCAGCATCTCGCCAGACTCGCGCACCCCAAAATCGACACTCGCACAGAGGGTCGACAAGCCCACTTTTCGCGCTCGTCGGAGGATCGTTTTTCAGAATCCCGGCAACACCACGGCAACTTGGGGCCAAAATCGGGCAAAAAAGTGAGATCGTATACGAAACGTTTCGATTAGGAAATGGCTCACGACCAGGGTTTTTGTGGCGGAGACGGAGGGATTTGAACCCTCGGTCCCCGTGAGGGGACTCCACCTTAGCAGGGTGGTGCACTAGGCCTGACTATGCGACGTCTCCAAGCATCCGGCCGAGGCGCGGACGCGTCATGCCATCATAACCGCTCCGGCCAGCCACCACGAACCACCCGGCGACCGTGACTTGGTAAGCGCTTTCCGATATGCTGGCACGGATCGCATCGAAGCATCCCGCACCGCGAAGGAATCCGCATGACCACCGTCCTCCTCGTCGGCGCCCACGGCTACGGCCACGTCCACCTGCGCAACCTCGAGCGCCTCGGCGACCGCGTCGAGTTGATCGGTCTCGTCGACCCCAAGGGCGGACCGGCCGAGGGCTTCGGATCGGATGCCGCGAGCTGGCCGGACCTGGACGCCGCTCTCGCCACCGGCATCCGGCCTGACATCGTCATCGTGGCCACCCCGACCAACACGCACTTCGGCCTCGCGGCGCGCGCGCTCGAGCACGGCAGCGACGTCTACCTCGAGAAGCCACCGGTCGCCACGATGGACCAGTTCGAGGAGTTGCTCGCCCTGCAGAAGCGGACCGGCCGCACGGTGCAGGTCGGGTTCCAGAGCTTCGGCTCGCACGCGCTCGCCGAGATCGCCGAGCTCGGCGGCGCCACATCGGTGGCGACCTGGGCGAACTGGAGCCGCGAGTTCGCCTACTGGACACGCTCGGCCTGGGCGGGCAGGCGCACCCTGAACGGACAGCCCGTCGTGGACGGCGTCCTCACCAACGCCCTCTCGCACGCCGTCGCCACCGCCCTGCACATCGCCGGTGCACGCCGCCGCGAGGACATCGGGCGCGTCGAGCTCGAGCTGTACCGCGCCAACGACATCGAAGCCGACGACACCTCCAGCGTCCGGATCACGCTCTCCGACGGCCGGGTCGTCTCGGCGGCCCTGACCCTGGCAGGGCCGGCCCAGCACCAGCCGCTGATCGAGGTGCGCACGGCGTCCGCGGACGTCCTGTTCTCCTACACCGACGACGTCCTCACCTATCCCGACGGGCGGGTCTCCCGGCCGGGACGCGTCGAGCTGTTCGAGCAGTTCCTCGACCATCTCGATCATGGCGTCCCGCAGCTGTCCGCTCTCGTCGACACGGGCGCCTACATGGAGGTCCTCGAGGCCGTCCGCACCGCCGAGGATCCCGTCCGGATCCCGGATGCCGCCTTCACCGTCCTCTCCGACCGGATCGCCGTCGACGACATCGGGGAATGGGTCGAGCGCACCGCCCGCGCCGGCGCCCTCTTCCGCGAGGTCCGTGCGCCGTTCGCGCCTGAGACGGCCGACGGGGCCACCGAGGACCTCCTGCTCGGCGACCACGTGATCGCGGTGCGAGACGACGGATCGGCCGTGACCCCGACCTCCGGCCCCCGGCCGTTCCTGCACCCTGTCCGCACCCCGGCGGGTGTCGTCGTCACCGATGCGCATCCGGCCGACCACGACTGGCACCTGGGCGTCTCGGTCGCGATCCAGCACGCCGGCGGCGTGAACCTCTGGGGCGGTCCGACCTACACCGCGGACGCCGGATACCGCTGGCTCGACGATCACGGCCGCATCGCGACGACCTCGTTCGAGCGCACGGCCGACGGATTCGCGGCGACCGCGGACTGGCTCGCCCCCGACGGCGCCGTGCTGCTGCAGGAGCGAACGACCTGGCGGTTCGCCGAAGCATCCGATCCGCGGGCGTGGACGTTTCGGACCGAGACGACGCTGCGGGCCATCTCGGACATCGAGCTGGGCAGTCCCGGGTCGCACGGCCGCGCGGGTGGCGGCTACGGCGGCTTCTCGTGGCGGTTCCCCCCGGCATCCGACGTCGACGTGCGCACCGCGGATGCGGCCGGCGAGGACGCCGTGCACGGGACCGAGTCGGACTGGATCGCCTTCAGCGCGCGCTTCCCGGACGGCGAGGCGACTGTCGCGCTGGCCTCCGAGGAGCGCCGGCCGTGGTTCGTGCGCGTGACGGACTACCCCGGGATCGGTTCGGCTCTGGCCTGGGACCGGCCGGTGATCCTGGATGCCGGAGAAGCCGTCACCCTGTCCTTCCGCGGCGTCGTCGCCGACGGCCGGCTGACGGATGCCGAGGTCGCAGCGCTTCTCGATTGAGCTGTCGGCGAGGGAGCGAGGCAGAACACGGGGAGCGTTGTTCCGTCGTCGGCCCGTTTCGACTCGGCCGGCTGCGCCGTCCTCGCTCAACGAGCGGAAGGGGACACGAGGGCTGCGCCGGCCTCGCTCAACGAGCGGAAGGCGGGGGCGGGAGCGGAAGAAAACGGGAAGCGGCGAGCGTTGCTCAGACGTCGGCCCGTTTCGACTCGGGCGGCTGCGCCGTCCTCGCTCAACGAGCGGAAAGGGACACGCGGGCTGCGCCGTCCTCGCTCAACGAGCGGAAAGGGACACGCGGGCTGCGCCGTCCTCGCTCAACGAGCGGAGGGGGGCGGGAGCGGAAGGGGCAGGGACGCGTGCGCCGGCCTCGCTCGAGGAGCGAGGTGAGGAGACTAGACCGCGCCGTACGGGAGCGCTACGGGCCGCTCCAGGCCGTCGTGCGTGATCGTCGGCCAGCGCTCGTCGAGCGTCAGCGCCTCCCAGCCGTCCGGAGTGCGCAGCAGCGTGTCCTCGACCTTCACTCCGGGCGCCGTCGGGTTCCACGCGAACGCCTGCCATTCGGCGAGCGCATCCGTCGTCGCCCTTGTCGCCCGCGGGTCTCGGCCCGCGTAACCCGTCGGACCGCCCTGGTGATGCCGCCGCCATTCCTCCGCGTCGAACCCGTGCGCGCCGTAGGCGGCGATCCCCTCGCCGAACGCCTCGTCAAGGGGACGCCCGGGGACGGACGCATCGAGGAAGGCGCGCTCGACCGCGAGGATGCGCTCGTCCGCGGCATCCGCACCGACCCAGCGGGTGATGTTCGCGATCAGACCATGGCGCCGTCCGCACACGACCACCATGGCGCGCTCGCCCAGCGCCGCCGTCGTCGGGAGCGGATGCCGGAACGGAAGGCGCTCGCGCCCGGCGACGAGGATCACCAGCGGATCGATGCCGCGCGCGACGAGCCCGGCCGCCACCGACGCCGCCACCGCCTGCTCGACGTCCTCGGGATTCACCCGCGAGAGCACCTCCGTCAGCACCTCGGCGGCATCCCGTCCGAGCGCGCGGTAGCGGTCGCGCTCCCCCGGCAGCAGCGATGCACGAGCCGCGCGCAGCTCCGCGGCGACGGAGGCCTCCGGCACCGCGGCACCGGCTGCGAGCGCCGCCTCGGCCGGAGACGTCTGCCACGGCACGCGCACGATCCGCTCCGCGTCAGCGGGCAGGAGTTCCTCGGCGACCAGCCGGTCGGCCTCGTTCTCGGCGATGAACAGCGCGTCCCCGGCATCCTCGACCCGGACGGCGAGCACCGGCGGACCGGCGAGCGAGACATGCGTGCGCACGCCGTCGAGATACCAGGACACCGCCTCGTGGGAAGCGAGCACGAGCGGGGCGCCCGCCGTCACGCGCACCCGCGCCAATCGCTCCTGCTTGACCCTGCGGTCGTGGTCCGATCCCGCCATCGCGATCTCCTGCCGTCGTTCCGGAAACGTTTTCTCACACGATAGTCGCTACGATGGCGTGGGTCGCGCCACGCGCGAGAACGGAGGGTGAGCGATGGTCCGCTCGACACGGACGCGGATCACCGACGTCGCGAAGCTCGCCGGCGTCTCGCTGTCGACGGTGTCCCGCGCCATGAACGACAACCCCACCGTCGATCCGGCGCTCGTCGAGCGCGTGAAGGCCGCGGCCGCCGAGCTCGGCTACACCGCCAACCCGCTCGCGCGCAGTCTCGTCCTCGGCCGCACGCAGACGGTCGCCGTCGTGATCCCCGACCTCGAGAACCCCACCTACCAGGCCATCCTCCGCGGCCTCAGCCGCGCGGCCTCGACCGACGGGTACCACGTTCTCATCGCCGACTCGGTGGAAGACCTCGACAACGAGCGCGCACTCGTCCGCACCACCCGTCTGCGCACGGACGGCATCGTCCTGTGCGCGCCACGCATGCCCGAGGACGAGCTGCAGGAACTGCTGCCCGACCTCTCCCCCGCCGTCGTGATCAACCGCTCACCCCAGCCCGACACCCCGGTCGTCGCGGCCGACTACGGCGCCGGGCTGCGCGAGATCATCGAGCACCTGACCGGGCTCGGTCATCGCCACCTCGCCTATCTCGCCGGCTCCGAGCGCAGCGCCTCCCATCGCGCCCGCCAGGACGCGATCGCACGGGCCGTCGCCGAGATCGCAGATCTGCGCATCGACGAGATCCCGACCGGCGTCGACTTCGACAGCGGCGCCGCAGCCGCCGATCCCGTCCTCGCATCGGGTGCGACGGGCGTCCTCGCCTTCAACGACCTCGTCGCGCTCGGCCTGCTGTCGGCGCTCCGCTCCCGCGGCATCGACGTGCCCGAGCGCCTCTCGATCGCCGGCTTCGACAACATCCCCTTCGCCGCCAACGCGACGCCTCCCCTGACGACGGCAGCCGTTCCGGCATCCGACCTGGGCGCGCAGGCATGGCAGGCGATGCACGCTCTTCTCGAGGGCGGCACACCGATCGCGGCATCCACCGTCGTTCCGGCGCTGGTCGTCCGGGAGACCACCGCCCCTCCCCTCGCCCAGCCGTGAGACTTGGTTTGCAGCGCGAGGCTTGGCTCAGCTGACCAAGCGTCGCTCCGCAAACCAAGTCTCGCGGGCGAGGGCGAGGGCGAGGCGAGGGGCACGGGCGAGGACGAGAGTGCTGTGCTACGGTTGAGAAAACGTTTCCTGACGGGAGAGCGGAACCTCAATGACGCGCTACGCCATCGCCGGTGCCGGCCACCGCGCCCAGATGTACGTCGATGCGATCCTCGGCGAGCACCGCGATCGCGCCGACCTCGTGGCGATCGTCGAGCCGAACCCCGCACGCGCGCAGTACTACCTCGACCGCATCGCCGCCGCGGGCGCCGCGGCCCCGCGGGTGTCCGGCCCCGACGGTCTCGAGGAGGTCATCCGCGAGGAGCGCGTGGAGCGGGTCATCATCTGCGCCCGCGACGACCTGCACGCCGAGCTCATCGTCCGCTCCCTCGAGGCCGGCGCTGACGTCGTCGTCGAGAAGCCGCTGACCGTCGACGCCCCGAGCGCCGCGCGCATCGAGGAGGCCGTCGAACGCACCGGGCGCCAGGTGGTGCTGACCTTCAACTACCGCTACTCCCCGCGCAACAGCGCGTTGCGACAGCTGCTGCAGGACGGCGAGATCGGAGAGATCACGTCGATCGACTTCTCGTGGATGCTGGACACCAAGCACGGCGCGGACTACTTCCGTCGCTGGCACCGCCAGAAGGCGAACTCGGGCGGGCTGCTGGTGCACAAGTCCAGTCACCACTTCGATCTCGTCAACTGGTGGCTGCGCTCCGAGCCGCGGCGCGTGTACGCCTCCGGCGGACTGCGCTTCTACGGCGCCGAGAACGCGGCCTCCCGCGGGCTCACCGACCGCCCCGAGCGCGGCACCCACGACGGCGGCGACCTGTTCGAGCTCGACCTGCGCGACGATCCGCGGCTGAAGGCCCTGTATCTGGATGCCGAGAAGCACGACGGCTACATCCGCGACCGCGACGTGTTCGCGGGCGGCATCACGATCGAGGACAACCTCGCCCTCATCGTCGACTACGCCTCCGGCGCGACGCTGTCCTACTCGCTCAACGCCCATGCACCGTGGGAGGGCTACCGCGTCGCCGTCAACGGCACGCACGGCCGCGCCGAGCTCGAGGTCGTCGAGCGGGGTGCCGTGCTGGCCGGCGAGGGCCTGCATCCGAGCCTCGACCCGAGCCTGTCCGGCTCCGACGCCGCGACCGCCCTGCGTCCCGAGGGCGAGCGCCTGATCGTGCAGAAGCACTGGGAGGCCGCTCGCGAGGTGCCGATCATCCGCGGCGAGGGCGGACACGGCGGCGGCGACGCGCTTCTGCTCTCCGACGTTTTCGAGGGCCCGGGCGACGATCCTCTCGCGCGGCCCGCGGACTGGGGCGACGGGGTCCGTTCGATCGCCGTCGGCATCGCCGGCAACCAGTCGCTCACGACGGGGATGCCCGTCCAGGTCGCGGACCTCGGCATCCGCCTGCTCGAAGGGACGGCACGGGTATGAGCCGCATCGTGATCACCGGCGGCGCGGGACGGCTCGGCCGCAGCCTCGTCACCGGCCTCGCCGGTTTCGGCCACGAGATCCTCTCCCTGGACCGCGCGAACGCCCCCGAGCTCGATCAGGACGGCATCACGCAGATCGCGCTGGACCTGTCCGACGCGGATGCCGCGGCATCCGTCCTCGCGGACGCGCACGCCGACGCCCTCATCCACCTCGCCGCGATCGCCGTGCCGTTCAGCGCCCCCGAGGACGTCATCATGCGCACCAACGCGGGCCTCGCCGTCTCGGTGCTGCAGGGAGCCGTGCAGGCCGGCATCCCGAAGATCGTCGCGGCGTCGAGTCCGACCGTGCTCGGCTACGGCTGCCCCACCGGCTGGAGCGTCGACCGGCTGCCGCTGGACGAGCAGACGCCGACCCGGCCGTGGAACGCCTACGCGCTGTCGAAGCTCCTCATCGAGGACACGCTCGGCATGCTGCGTCGCCAGACCGGCGACACCACCCGGTTCGCAGCCTTCCGCCCGTGCTACGTCATCGCCCCCGAGGAATGGGCGGGCGCACCGACGCAGCAGGGTCACACCGTCCGCGAGCGCCTCGACGACCCGGCGCTGTCCGCGCCGGCACTGTTCAACTACGTCGACGCACGCGATGTCGCGGGTTTCGCCCACACACTGCTGGACGGCCTCGACGACATCCCCAACGGCGAGGTCTTCTTCGTCGGCGCCGCCGACGCGCTCGCCCGCGAACCGCTGGCGGACCTCCTGCCCCGCTTCCATCCCGGCACCGCTCCGGCCGCCGCCGAGCTGACCGGCACGCGCCCGGCGTTCTCGAGCGCGAAGGCCGAGCGCCTGCTCGGCTGGCGTCCGCAGCACGACTGGCGCACCGAGCTCGCGAGTGCGGACGCCCTCCTGACGAAAGGCCTCTCATGAACTTCGACGGCATCCTGTTCTTCCCCGTCACGCCCTTCACCGCGACGGGCACGATCGAGCACGGCCTGCTCGCCGAGCACGTCGCCCGCGGTGTGGACGCCGGGGCGGGGGGCGTCTTCCCGGCATGCGGGACCGGCGAGTTCCATGCGCTCTCGGCGGCCGAGGCCGCCGCGGTCACCCGCACCGCCGTGTCGGCCGTCGCGGGTCGCGTGCCGGTGATCGCGGGCGCCGGCGGGCAGCTCGGCCACGCCGTCGAGGTCGCGAAGGCAGCGGCGGATGCCGGCGCGGACGGTCTGCTCGTGCTGCCGCCGTACCTCGTGGGCGGGACGCAGGCGGGGCTCATCGCCTACGTCCAGGCGATCGCCGCAGCATCCGATCTCCCGGTCATCGTCTATCACCGAGGGGCGGCACAGTACTCGGTCGACACCATGCGCACCCTGGCCGCCAACCCGAAGGTCGTCGGCTTCAAGGACGGCACGGGCGACATCGGCACCACCCAGCTCATCGTCCGTGCCGTGGCCGAGTCCGGGCGCGCGGACTTCGCGTTCTTCAACGGTCTTCTCACGGCCGAGCTGACCCAGGGCGCCTATCGCGGGATCGGCGTTCCGCTGTACTCGTCGGCGGCGTTCGCCATGATCCCCGAGGTGGCGAACGCGTTCTACCGGGCGTACGTCGACGGCGACGAGGCGCGGCGCCTCGAGATACTCGACGGCTTCTACCGTCCGCTGGTCAGCCTGCGCGACGAGACCCCCGGGTTCGGTGTCTCGCTCATCAAGACCGGCCTGCGCCTGGCCGGACTGCCCGTCGGCTCGGTCCGCGCGCCGCTGGTGGATCCGTCGCCGGCGCAGGAGCAGCGCCTGGCCGAGATCCTCGACGCCGGACGCGCCCTGCTGTGACCACGATCGCCCGCTTCTCCACCCGTCCGCAGCGGGTCGCGCTGACGCGCCCCTGGGCGGCCGACGTGACGTCGGTGGGGGTCGTCGCGACGCACGTCGTGCGCTCGGACGGCGTCGAGGGCTGGGGCTTCTCGTGGACGCCGCAGATCGGCGCCTCGGCCGTGCACGCCCTGCTGTCGGACGACATCGCGACAGCAGCGATCGACCGCTCCGCCGAGCCGGGCGAGGCCTGGCAGGGTCTGTGGGAGCATCTGCACGAGGCGGGCGGTGGCGGCCTCACGACGATCGCGCTCGCAGGGCTCGACCTGGCGCTCTGGGATGCCGCGGCGCGTGCGCGCGATCTGCCGGTGTCCGCGCTGATCGGCCGGAAACGGAATCGGGTGCGCGCCTACGGCTCCGGCGTCAACCTGCACTACACGCAGGACGAGTTGCTGGCCCAGGTGCAGCGCTGGATCGACTCCGGCTTCGAGGCCGTCAAGATCAAGGTCGGCAAGCCCGACATCGCCGAGGACGTCGATCGCGTCGAGGCGGTGCGCGAGCTTCTCGGTCCCGACCGGGCCCTGATGATCGATGCGAACCAGCGGTGGGATCTCGCCCGCGCCACGAGCTCGGTCGAGGCCCTCTCGCGGTTCGATCCGGCCTGGATCGAGGAGCCGCTTCGTGCCGACGACCTCGCGGGTCACGCCGAGCTCGCCCGCCGCATCGACGTCCCGATCGCCGTCGGCGAGAACCTGCACACGGCGCACCGGTTCGCCGACTTCCTGCGCGCGGGGGCCGCCCAGATCGTCCAGCCGAACATCGTCCGCGTCGGCGGCATCACGCCGTTCCTGCGCATCGCCGCCCTGGCATCCGAGCACGGTGCGGCGCTGCACCCGCATCTGCTCCCCGAGCTGAGCGGGCAGCTCGGGCTCACGCTCCCCGGGAACGTCGCAGAGCCCTGGGCCGAGGACGTCGAGGATGCCGGCTTCGGTGCCCTCGGCGCGCTGGAAGACCCCTCTCCCGTCGCGATCTCCGACGGGCACCTCACCGAGACCGCCCACATCGGTCTCGGCATCCGCTTCTCCCCCGTCCTCACCGGAAAGGCCTGACATGACCACGACGACCGAACAGCTCGAACAGGTCGCCCCGCTCGCGGCCGAGGCGGCGCCCGTGTGGCGCACGTCCTCCGCGGGCGAGCGGGCCGGATGGCTGCGGGCGATCGCCGATGCCCTCGATGCGAACGTCACCGAACTGGTCGAGATCGCCGACCGCGAGACCCGCCTGGGTTCCGCACGCCTCACCGGAGAGGTGGCTCGCACGACCGGTCAGCTGCGGCTGTTCGCCTCGGTCGTCGAGGAGGGCTCGTTCCGCGAGATCGTCGTCGACGATGCGGATGCCGGGGCCACGCCGCCGCGCCCGGAGCTGCGCCGATGGCTGGTGGGGCTGGGTCCTGTGGCGGTGTTCTCGGCCTCGAACTTCCCGTTCGCGTTCTCGGTCGCCGGCGGGGACACCGCCTCGGCACTGGCCGCGGGGAACCCGGTGATCGTCAAGGCGCACTCGGGGCATCCGGAGCTGTCGCGGCGCACCGCCCAGATCGTGGCCGAGGCGCTGCGCGCGGCCGGCGCTCCGGAGGGCTCGTTCGCCCTCGTCGAGGGCCGCGAGGCGGGGAACGCCCTGGTGCGGCATCCCGTCGTGCAGGCCGCCGGCTTCACCGGCTCGGTGTCTGGTGGGCGCGCGCTGTTCGATCTCGCCACCGGCCGCCCGGACCCCATCCCGTTCTACGGCGAACTGGGCAGCATCAACCCGGTCGTCCTCACGCCCGCCGCGGTCACGGCGCGGGCGCGGGATCTCGCCGCCGGCCTCGTCGGATCGTTCACGCTCGGCGCGGGACAGTTCTGCACGAAGCCGGGCGTCGTCTTCATCCCGTCCGACGCCGGGTTCGAGGATGCCGTGGCGACCGCGGTCGGATCCGTCGCCGGCGGTCCGCTGCTGACGGACCGCATCACGGCGGCCTTCCCCGACGGCATCCGGACCCTGCTGGACGACGCGTCGACGTCGATCATCGCGCACGGAGCCGAGACCCCGGACGGGGCGCGTCCGGTCGTCGTGACGACAGATGCCGCGGCCGTCTCCGCGCGCCCCGAGACGCTGCTGGAAGAGGTGTTCGGGCCGCTGACGCTGCTGGTGCGCTATCGCGACGAGGCCGACCTGCACGCGGCGCTGCGCGTCGTGCCCGGCAGCCTCACCGCGACGCTGCACGCCGAGGACGGAGACGACGTCTCCGAGACGCTGGAGCTGCTGCAGCTGCGAGCCGGGCGCGTGCTGTTCGCCGGATGGCCGACCGGCGTCGCCGTGACGTGGTCGCAGCATCATGGCGGACCGTGGCCGGCGACGACCTCGCTGCACACCTCGGTCGGCGCGACAGCGATCCGCCGCTTCCTGCGTCCGGTCGTCTTCCAGGACGCGCCCGAGCGACTGCTGCCGCCCGAGCTGCGCGACGCCGCGCTGGCGTCCGTGCCGCACCGCCGCAACGGCGCGCTGGTCATCCCGGCCTGACGCTCCCCCGTCCCGCCCAGCTTCTCTCGCTCGTTGAGCGACGAGCGCAGCGAGGAGTCGAAACGCGGCACCCGCCATGCGCCTTCAACCCCGTTTCGACTCGCGGAGACCTGCACTGAGCGAGCGAAGCGAGTCGAAGTGTCGCTCAACGAACGGAGGGAGCTACGGCAGCGCGCGCAGCGCCGCGACCGAGGCCGTGATCTCGGTCTCGAGGTCGTCGCCCCAGTTGCACTCCAGCGAGACAGGACCGTCGAAGCCGGCATCCCTCAGCGTCGCCACGAACTCGCGCCACTGACCGTCACCCGAGCCCAGCCAGAGCCGGCCGGCGTCGGCGATGTGCGCGTGGCCGATCCGGTCGATGTGGGCCGTGACCGTGTCCAGCGGCTCGCCCTCCTGCTCGATGTGGAACAGGTCGGCCACCACCGGGACGCCGTCGATGCCGTGCGCGTCCAGGAAGGCCACGGCCTCGCCGATCGTGTGGATCAGGTTCGTCTCGCCCTGGTGCAGCGGCTCGAGCATGACCCGCAGATCGTGCTGCGCGGCGGCATCCCGGGCGATCACGAGCGATTCGGCGAAGCGCGCCTCGGCGGCGGCGCGGTCGGCACCCTCCGGGATGCGCCGCGCGGCACCCGATCCGAACACGATCTTCGCTCCCGGCTCGGCGACCTGCGCGAGCACGGGGAACACCCCGGCGAAGTACGACCGCACCCGGTCGAGATCGAACTCCGGGTCGGCGACCCGCACGTCCCCCGGAAGCAGGATCGCGAAGGACGGATACCGCTCGCCCGCGAACTCCGGGTTGAGGCTCGGCGTTCCGTCCTCGTCGAAGAGGATGACGTTGCCGACGATGGTCGGTTCGACGTAGTCCGCTCCGGCGCGCTGTGCGACGAGGCCGTTGGCCCGCGGGCCGATCAGTCCGACAGTGGTCACTTGAGACTCCCTGAGACGAGGTCGAGGCGCCAGTAGCGCTGGAGCACCAGCACGAACGCGATGACCGGGATGATGGCGACCGCCGCACCGGCGATCGCGAGGGTGTAGAGGATGGGCTCGCTGCCGCCGCGGTTCAGCATCATGTACATCGACACCGTGATCGGGAACAGATCCGAATCCGTGAGCATGATGTACGGCAGCAGGAAGTTGTTCCACGCGCCGATGAACTGCAGTAGGAAGATGGTCACGAGTCCCGGCAGCAGCATCGGCAGCCCGATCGAGCGGAACGTCCGCCACTCGCTGGATCCGTCGACGCGGGCGGCCTCGAGCAGCTCGACCGGCACCGAGGCGCGGGCGAACACGTACGCCAGGTAGATGCCGAACGGCGTGATCATCGTGGGGATCAGCACCGACCAGTAGGTGTTGGCGAGCCCGATCTGCGCGAACAGCAGATACTGCGGGATCGCGAGCGTGATGGTCGGCAGCAGGACGCCGCCGAGCAGCCCGATCATGATGGCGTGCTTGCCGCGGAACTCGTACATCGCCAGCGCGTAGCCCGCTCCAGCCGAGAACAGGGTCGAGGCCAGCGCGCCGACGATGCTGTAGAAGAAGCTGTTGCCGAGCCACTTCGCGAACCCGCCGTTCTCGTACGTGAACAGCGCCACGATGTTGTCCCACAGCGCCGTGCCGAAGCTGAACGCCGGGGTCGTGAACAGCTCCGCCGACGACTTCGTGGCGGAGAACAGCACCCACACCACGGGGAGCAGGAAGTACACCGCCGACAGCAGCAGCACGGTCGTCGGCAGGATCGCCGCGATCGGCACGCCCCGTCGTCGGGTGCCGGCCGGCCGGTCGTACGCGGGTGGACGGGAGTCGGAGGATGCGGCGCGCTTCTCGCGCGCGGACAGCAGGGTCATCGGTCGCCCTTCCGTGTGGCCAGGCGCCGTCCCGCCAGAACGAGCAGGGACAGCAGGACCGTCCCGAGCGCCAGGAGGATGGATGCCGCGGCGGCGGAGTTGAGATCGTCGTGCGCGAACGCGTCGCGGTACACGCGCATGAGCGGGAAGAACGTCGAGTCGATCGCGTTCGTGAGCGTCGAGAGCATCGCGGGCTCGCTGTAGATCTGCAGCGCGCCGATCACGGAGAAGAGGCCCGTGACGACCGTGGCCGGCACGACGTGGGGCAGCTTGATGTACCAGGCGATGCGCCCCTCGCCGCAGCCGTCGATGCGCGCGGCGTCGATCTGCGAGCGATCGAGCGACTGCAGTGCGGTGTAGATGATCACCGTGTTGAACCCGATGCCGCCCCACAGGACGACGTTGACGATGCCGACGTAGATCCAGTCTCCGCTGAGCAGGTTCGGCAGCTGCACGCCGAACGTGCTCGCCAGCTGGTAGACCGGGCTGATGTCGGGGACGTACAGGAACCCCCACATCAATGCCGCGATCACGCTCGGCACGCCGTACGGCAGGAAGATCGACGTCCGGCTGAACGCCTTGGCCTTGGCGCGCGGCAGGTCCAGCAGCAGCGCCAGCAGGATCGAGGTGCCCATGAGCAGCGGCACCATGATCACGGCGTAGATGCCCAGATGTCCGAGGCTCGTCCAGAACGTCGGGTCCTCGAGCACCGTCGCGTAGTTCGACAGCCCGACGAACGTCTCCTCACGCGGGCCGAAGGCACCGCTCGAGGACGCTCCGCGTCCGCGGACGCTCAGCCAGCCCGAGTAGAAGATCGGGATCACGAACACGACGGCGAACATGATCAGCGCCGGCGCCATGAGGGCGTAGGCGAAGCCGGTGTGCCGGTGAAGATGCGGTCGGCGCGCCTTGCGGGACGGGAGGACGACGGCGCGCGTCGCCTCCCCGCCCGCAGGCTTGCCCTCCTGGAGGAGTGCGGTCATGACGTCAGTCCAGATCGCCCTCGACGGTGGTCTGCACCGTGGGGAGGACATCGGCCCAGGCGCCCGACTCGATCGCGGCACCCAGGGCGTCGTTCAGCGCCGTGAACGCGACCTGCGTGTTGGGTCCCCACTGCACGGACAGCAGGCCCGATGCGGACTCGGCGGCGGTCGGCCAGTACGTGTCGTCCTCGGGGATCAGCTCCGGCGCGGGCCGGTCGATCTCCTGACCGTGCAGGGCGGCGGTGAATTTGTTGATCCCGACGAGCCCCTCAGCGCCCTCGTCCGAGGCGTTCAGCCAGGTGAGGAACTCGACCGACTCCTCGTAGTGCTCGCTGTCCGCGAGGACGATGTTCGCGGATCCGCCCCGGGCGAAGGTCTTCAATTCCCCGGCATCCCACTGCGGGATCTGGGCGGCGGCCCAGAGTCCCACCGTGTCCGGATACTGGTTCAGCAGCGGACCGGGCGCCCAGGCGCCGGCGATCTGCCCGAGGATCTTCCCCGACGCCGTCGCCTCGTTGAACTCCGGGCTGCCGGTCGGGTAGGTGCTGACGAGGTCGTCCTCGACGAGCCCCTGCCAGTACTCCAGCACCTCGGCGCTGGCCTCGTCGTCGATGTCGACCTTCCACTCGCCGTCGGCGAAGTCCCACCACTGCGCGCCGTTCTGCAGGGAGAGCCCCATGAAGAGGTCGGCGTCGAGAGAGCTGAAGTTGGCGAGGTAGTGGTCGCCTGGGAGGGAGCGCACCTGCTCGGCGAGCGCGCGGAAGTCGTCCCAGGTCTGGGCCGGCTCGATGCCGAGCTGGCCGAAGAGGTCGGTGCGGTACATGAACAGGGCGGGCCCGAGGTCCTGCGGGATGCCGAAGATCGTGTCGTCGAACGTGACGGTGTCCAGCGTGGTCTCGGAGTACGCCTCCTCGAGATCACCGCGCACCGACTCGACGTCGGCCACGACGCCCGCCGAGACGTACGTCGGCATCTGGGTGTACTCGGCCTGCGCCATGTCGGGCCCTTCGCCCGCGCGGACAGCGGAGAGCACCTTGACGGGGAAGTCGGCTCCGCCGGCGGGGGCGGAGATCTTCACCTGGATGTCCGGGTTCTGCTCGTTCCATTCCGCAACGCGCTTGTCGACGTTCGAGCCCCAGGCCCAGAACTCGAGCGTGACGGGTCCGCCGTCCCCGCTCGATCCCGAGTCCCCCGAGTCTCCGGATGCGCAGCCCGCGAGCGCGAGTCCTGCGACGGCGATGCCCGCGAGTGCGGTGAGAGTCCTGCGATGTGCCATGTGATCCTCCTTGATACGTGGTGATGCGGGTGTTTCAGAAGAGCTCGGCGAAGCCGAGCCGGGTGAGATTGCGGTGCGAGATCTCGAGCGCCTCCCATACCGTGCGCCCGTAGAGCTCGTCCTGCTCGACGAGCAGGTATTCGGCTCCGGATCGGATGCCGGCGTCGATGATCCCGGGCCAGTCGAGGTTGCCTTCGCCCACTTCGGCGAACTGGACGAGGCCGTTCCACGCCGCGCCCCAGGCCGCGTGATCGCCGCTCTCGAATGCGTCGATCGCCGCGGCGTCCGGCAGCGCGATGCGGTAGTCCTTCAGATGCACCATGCGGACCCGGCCCGCGTACTGCTCGATGACCCTGGCGGGGTCCAGTCCGCCGCGGGCGATCCAGTGCGCGTCGAGCTCGATGCCGACGTGCGGCGAGTTCTCGGCGATGATCTCCAGCAGGTAGCGCCCGTCGACCTTCGCGAACTCGACATGGTGGTTGTGGTAGTACAGCGCGATGCCCTCGTCGCTCAGACGTTCGGCTGCGGCATCCGCCCGCCGGCAGAAGTCGAGCACGGCCTCGGTCGAGCGCAGCGCCGGGATCGGCAGCATCCCGATCCGGACGAGGTCCGCTCCGAGCGCCCGGCAGTCCGCCACGATCTTGTCGAAGTCGTCCTCCAGCGAGTCGTTGATGCCGCCCGCCGTGAGCGCGGCCGACAGGGCGCAGTACTCGACGCCCCGTTCCTCCCGGGCGCGACGCAGCTCTGCGACCGTCTCACCCGTCAGCGGGATCTGCGACAGCTCCGCGACGCGATACCCGATGTCCGTCGCCCGTCGGAACGTCTCGAACGCCCCGAGTTCTGCGACGGCGTTCTTCAGCATCATCGCCTGGATGCCGATCCGTGCCATGCTCGTGTCTTCCTCTCGTCGTGCGGTGCTCACCAGTCGTGGACGGTGCCGTCCGCCAACCGGTTGTACGGCAGGTAGGCCTGCTCGTAGGGGTACTTGCCCGCCTCGTCGACGTCGAGCTCGACGCCGAGGCCGGGGGCGTCGCCGGGGTGCAGCATCCCGTCCTGCCAGGTGAAGGACTGCCGGAACACGGCATCCGTCTTCGCGCCGTGGCGCATGTACTCCTGGATGCCGAAGTTGTGGATGCTCAGTCCGAGGTGCATCGCCGCGGCCATGCCCACCGGCGAGATGTCGGTCGGGCCGTGCATCCCGGATCGGATCTGGTACTGCGCGGCGTACTCGAGCGTCTTGCGCAGCGCGCTGATCCCGCCCATGTGCGTGACCGCGCCGCGCACGTAGTCGATGAGCTGCTCGCGGATGAGGTCCTTGAAGTCCCACACGGTGTTGAAGATCTCGCCGATCGCGAGCGGCGTGGTGGTGTGCTGGCGCACCAGGCGCAGCGCCTCCTGGTTCTCGGCCGGTGTGCAGTCCTCGAGCCAGAACAGGTCGTGCGGCTCGAGGTCCTTGCCGAGTCTCGCGGCCTGGATCGGCGTCATCCGGTGATGCCCGTCGTGCAGGAGCGGGATCTCGGGCCCGAACTCGTTCCGGACCGCCTCGAACACCCCGGGAAGGTGACGCAGGTACGCCCGGGTGTCCCAGTCCTCCTCGACCGGTCGCGCGCCGCGGCGGGCCGGCTCGTGGTCGTAGCGCGCCTCACCGCCGAACGTGTCGGCCGACTGCGACGCGATGCCGTAGATAGCCTTGAGGCCTGGTACGCCGGTCTGGATGCGGATGGCCTTGTACCCCTGCTCCAGATGGGAGCGCACGGAGTCGAACAGCTCGGGGAGCTCCTTGCCGGAGGCGTGCCCGTAGGCGAGCAGGCCGGTACGAGAGGCGCCGCCGAGCAGCTGGTACACGGGCATGCCCGCGGCCTTGCCCTTGATGTCCCAGAGGGCCATGTCGACGGCCGCGATCGCCGCCATCGTCACGGGGCCGCGGCGCCAGTACGCCGAGCGGTACAGGAACTGCCAGGTGTCCTCGATGCGGTGCGCGTCGCGGCCGATCAGAAGAGGGACCACGTGCTCGGTGAGGTACGCGACGACCGCGAGCTCGCGCCCGTTGAGCGTGGCATCCCCGAGACCGGTCAGGCCGTCGTCCGTCGTGAGCTTCAACGTCACGAAGTTCCGGTCGGGGCTCGTGACGATCACCTCGGCCCTGTCGATGATCATGCGTGCACTCCCTTCAGTTCTGCGGTCGCGCCGATCAGCTCGGCGCGCACGACCTCGTCCAGCTCGAAACGGCGCATGACGGCGTCCGTGTCGAGACCCTCCAGTGCCGCCCAGGCGGCGAGCGCGCGGATCTCGCCGCGCCCCGCGTCCAGATGCCGCGCGAGGCGGGCGCGGATGACCGGGATCACGCGCAGGCGCAGCTTGAGCTCGGCATCCGTCGCGATCTGTCGCAGGGCGTGACGGATGCGCGCGTTCTCGAACCTCGCGACGATGGCGGCGCGGTGCTGGGTGAGCGAGGTCTCGTCGAACGGCAGCACCGCCCCGGCGTCCTCCCACAGTTCGTCCACGGCCTCGCGGCAGACCACGTCCGTCATCGCCTCGGCGACCGTGGTGTGGCCGCGCAGCTGCCCGAGCCCGGCCAACAGGGTGTGGCCCGCGTTCAGCAGCCAGAGCTTGCGGCGCTCGTAGGGCGCGATGTCGTCGACGAACTCCGCGCCGGCCAGCTCCCATGCCGGCCTTCCGGCCGGGAAATCGCCGGACAGGACCCAGGACGCCTCGGGTTCGGTGACGATCGCGCAGGGATCGTCACTCACCGTGATCGGCAGCGCATCGGCCACGGCCGGAGTGATCCGGTCGACCACCGAGGACACGAAAGAGACCTCGGCGTCGATCCACGGCACGAGCCCGGCGTCCGCCGCCCCGCGTACGAGCTCGCCGAGCAGGATGCCGTTGCGGTCGATGTTGTCGCAGGCGACGATCGCGATGGGGCCGGCGCCCGCGTCTCGACGCGCGCGCAGACCGTCGACGATCCGGGCGATCGCCGCGCCGTCGGCTCGATAGCCCGCCTCGGTGATCGTGACGGTGAGCACGGCGACCGTCGTCATCGCGGCGCGCCAGGCCTCGGCGTCCGCACCGTCGTGGGCGGCCACGATCGAGGAGATGCGCTCGACCGCGTCCGCCTGCGGGCCTCGCACCACGAGGTCGTACCGGCAGTCCTGAGCGGACAGCGCGAGCGCGGCATCCGGCCGTCGTCCGGTGAAGGCTGCGATCCCCCACTGCTCGCCGCCTGCACGGTTCACGATCTCCGTGTACCAGGCCTGGTGCGCACGATGGAACGCCCCGAGGCCCAGGTGGGCGATCCGGACGGGCGCGCGGTCGGGGACGGTCATACCGCGGGGACCTCGATGCTCGGCACTTCCAGGACGAGGTCGTCGTACTCGCCGGCGATCACGTCATCGATCAGGACCTTCCGGCCGAGGACCGCCGAGACGTACACCGCGCGGACCGCGGCGAGCGCCAGCAGTGCGGCGTCCACCGTCAGCAGCGGCTCGCGGTGCTCGTCGATCGCAGCGAGCAGGTCGTCGTATTGACGGATGTGGCCGTCGACGAACTGGGTGGCGTCGACCTCCGAGGCAGAACCGGCCGCATAGCGATCGGCCTGGTTGCCCGATCCCTGCAGCCCCATGTCGGCGCCGTCGCCCTCCTTGATGTGGATGTACTCCAGGGCGTCGCGGGAGATGACCGCCGAGCCCTCGGACCCCATCACCTGGAGCCGGACTCCGAGTCCGGGATAGGCAGCGGTGGTGGCGTGGAGCACGGCGAGCGCCCCGCTGTCGAAGGTCACGGTCGCGACGGCGGTGTCCTCGACCTCGACGCCCTCGTGGGCGAGCAGCGCGATCTCGGCCGAGACCGAGACGGGGCGCCCGAGGAACCACAGCAGCAGATCCACGGTGTGGACGCCCTGGTTCATGAGCGCGCCTCCGCCGTCCAGCGCCCACGTGCCGCGCCAGTCGCCCGAGTCGTAGTAGGCCTGCGAGCGCCACCACGGCACGGTCGCCACACCCGAGGTGACTCGGCCGAAGCTCCCCGCGGCGATCGCCTCGTGCACGATGCGGCTCGACGGGTCGAAGCGGTGCTGGCTGATGACACTGCATACCTGGCCGCGGGCGGCCGCCGCGTCCGCCGCCGCGGCCAGCCGGCGTGCACGGACGAGGTCGACGTCGAGCGGCTTCTCGATGAGGACGTGCGCCCCGGCCTCGAGCGCGGCGACGGCCTGCTCGACGTGCAGCCCGGAGGGGGTCGCGACGACGACGAGCTGCGGCGCTCCGGCGGCGACGAGGTCCTGGACGGTGGAGAAGACCGCAGGACGGGAGCCGGTGCGCTCCTCGACGACGGCGACGAGGGCGTCGGCGCGATCACGGCTGACGTCGACGAGCGCCGTCAGCGTGAGACGATCGGCGAGCTGCAGGACGGCGTCGACATGCGTGCGTCCGATGACGCCGCAGCCGATGATGGCGGTGGACAGGGTACTCATGCGAGGGTCACTCCAGCGTTGTCGGTGAGGGTGCGGAAGGCCCGGGCCGCGCGGCCGTAGCCGTGCGGACCCGTGAAGCCGCCCAGGGAGGTCTGATCGGTGAGGTGGGGTTCGAGGGAGGCGAAACCCGTGAAGCCGCGATCGCGCAAGCCGGCGACCGTCTCGGCGAGCTCGCCGTCGCCGTCGCCGGCGGGGACCACGTCGCCGGTGTCGAACCGGGCGTCCTTGACCTGCAGGTACTCGACGTAGGGAGCGAGGAGCGCGAAGGCCTCGGTGAACGGCCGCACTCCCACCTGCACGAAGTTCGCGTTGTCCCACGCCAGGCGCAGCGCGGGCGAGTCGACCGTCCGGACGATGTCGAGCACGCGCTCGGGGGTGTCGCCGTAGATGTGCTTCTCGTTCTCGTGCAGCAGAGTCACACCGGCGGCCTGCGCGCGCTGAGCGAACAGGGCGAGGCGTCTCATGACCTCCTCGCGCATCTGCTCGACCGGTTCGCCCTCGGGCTGCCAGAAGGAGAAGATCCGGATGTAGCGAGAGCCGAGCACGTCGGCGGCGCGCAGCGCCCGGTCCAGGCGCGCGAGCTCCTCCTCCACGGGAGCAGTGAGGTCGCTCTTGCCGATCGGCGAAGCGATCGCCGAGACGCCGAGACCGTTCTCCCGGATGATGCCGGCCAGCTCGGCGAGACGCTCGTCGTCGAGATCGACGATGTTGATCCCCCACGCCGAGCGCACCTCGATGTGCTGCGCTCCGAGCGCCAGCAGCACCGCGCACTGGATGCGCGGATCGGGGTCGACTTCGTCTCCGAAGCCTGAGAGATCCCAGGCGGGAGAAGGGGCGTGGGCAGGCGACATCGCATTCCTTTGCTGGCTCGGCTCGTTCCGATGCTGACCACCGTAGCCATACGGCAACTGTTTGACAAGCGTTTGCCACAAGGTTGCCATTCCGTGATGCGAATAGATATGCTCGCCGCATGACCGACACCGACGCAGCTGCCGGACCGGCCGGCACGACCGGCCGCGCCGCCACGATCACGGACGTCGCGCGTCTCGCCGGCGTCGCGGCCTCCACGGTGTCCCGCGCGCTGAGCAACCCCGCCCGCGTGAATGCGGTCACCAGGCAGCGCATCGAGGAGGCGGCCGCTGAGCTCGCCTACGTTCCGAGCTCGCAGGCGCGCTCGCTGGCATCCGGCCGGACCGGCACGGTCGCCCTGCTCGTCCCCGACATCGCGAACCCGTTCTACTTCGACCTGATCCGCGGAGCCCAGCGCCAGTTGCGCGCCGCGGGTTACACGCAGCTGCTCGTCGACACCGAGGAGTCCCGTGAGATCGAGGCCGACACGCTGGAGGTCATGCGCAAGTCCGCCGACGGTGTGATCCTGGCCGCCTCGCGTCTCGACGAGGACCAGCTCGTCGCCGCGGCGGCCCGGCAGCCGCTCGTCACCGTCAACCGCGACCTGCCCGACGTGCCGAGCGTGCTCATCGACACACCCACCGGCGTCCGCCTGGCACTCACGCACCTGCATTCGCTCGGCCACCGGCGGATCGCCTACGTGGCGGGACCGGCGGGCTCGTGGTCGAGCGCACGCCGCTGGGAGGCGCTGCAGGAAGCCGCGGCCGATCTCGACGTCGAGCTCACCTTCCTCGGGCCGTGGGCCCCGAACGCCGCGGCCGGGTCCACGGCGGCGGACAGCGTCGCGTCGCGCGACGTCACGGCCTGCATCGTGTTCAACGACCTGCTGGCGATCGGCATGCTGAAGAGGCTGTCCCAGCGCGGCATCCGCGTCCCCGAGGACCTGTCGATCGTCGGCACCGACGACATCTTCGGGTCGGACTTCTGCCATCCGCCGCTCACGACGGTCTCGGCCCCGATCGAGGAGGCCGGCCGCGTCGCCGTCACCATGCTGCTGAGCCGTCTGTCGCAGAGCGGCACCCCGCGACTGCGCACCCTCCTGCCCACCTACCTGCGCACCCGCGAGAGCAGCGGCCCCGCGCCCGCGACCGAGAAGGACACCCCGTGAGACTCGCCCCCTCCCCCGATCGTCTGCTTCCCGCGGATCCCGCGACGCGAGCCCTCGCCCGCACCCTGTACGAGAGCGTGCGCGAGGCGCCGATCCTGTCGCCGCACGGTCACGTCGAGGCCGCGCTCCTGCGCGACGACCAGGCGTTCACGGACCCGGCCGATCTGCTCATCGTCCCCGATCACTACGTGCTGCGTCTGCTGCACGCCCACGGGCTCGACCTCGACGAACTGGGCCGCGGATCGTCACAGATCGAACCGCGTGAGATCTGGCGCCGTTTCGCGACGCACTGGCACGTGTTCGCCGGAACGCCCGTCCGTGCCTGGTTCGAGGACACCCTGCATTCCGTGATCGGACTCGACGAGCATCCGTCCGCGGCGAACGCCGACGCCCAGTTCGATGCGATCGCCGCCTGGATCGCGGAGGACGGGTCCCGCCCCCGCGCCCTGTTCGACCGATTCGACATCGAAGTGCTGGCCACGACCGACGACCCCGCCGCCCCGCTCGACGCGCACGCGGCGCTGCGGGAGGACACGTCCTTCACCGGGCGCGTCGTGCCGACGTTCCGACCCGACCGCTTCTTCGACCCGTCCGCGGCCGGCTGGCGCGGCGCCCTCGACGAGCTTCATGCCGTCAGCGGCATCGACACCGGGACGGCCGCCGGCCTCATCCGGGCTCTGGAGGATCGGCGGGCGCACTTCCGATCCCTAGGAGCGACGGCGACGGACTCGGGCGTCGTGGATGCCTGGGCCACACGGCTGTCCGCCGGTGAGCTGGAACGCATCCACCGCGCGGGCCTGACCGGCGAGGCGACGGACGCGGACGCAGCCGCCTATCGCCGCCACATGCTCTGGGAGATGGCGCGCATGTCCAGCGAGGACGGCCTGGTGATGCAGCTGCATCCCGGCGTGCTGCGCGGCCACCACCGCCCCACCACCGAGCGCTTCGGTCCGGACACGGGCCACGACCTGCCGCTGTTCTCCCGGTACACCGAGCCGCTGCGCGAGCTGCTCGGGGACTTCGGCACGAACGAGACGTTCCGGCTCGTGCTGTTCACCGTGGACGAGACCTCGTTCACGCGGGAGATCGCGCCGCTCGCCGGCTTCTACCCCTCGGTCTTCGCCGGGGCGCCGTGGTGGTTCCTCGACAGCCCCGACGGCATCCGGCGCTTCCGGGAAGGCGTCACCGACTCCGCAGGGTTCTACAAGACGAGCGGCTTCATCGACGACACCCGTGCCTACCTGTCGATCCCCGCTCGGCACGACGTCTCGCGGCGCGTGGATGCCGGGTGGCTGGCGACTCTCGTCGTCACCGGGCGCCTGGGCGAGGAGGAGGCGCACACGATCGCTCACGACCTCGTCGACACGATTCCGCGGAGCGTGTTCCGCCTCTAGCCTTCCCCGCCCCTTTCCCGGCTCGTTGAGCGAGGACGGCGAAGCCGACCGAGTCGAAACGCAGCAACCGTCGCAGGGCATCAACCCCGTTCGACTCGCGGAGACCTGCACTGAGCGAGCGAAGCGAGTCGAAGTGTCGCTCAACGAACGAGGAGGGCGAAACGCGGATCCGCCTTCCCGCTCGTTGAGCGAGGACGGCGAAGCCGACCGAGTCGAAACGCAGCAACCGTCGCACGGCATCAACCCGTTTCGACTCGCTCCGCTCGCTCAACGAACGAAGGGTGCGACGAGCGAGGACGGCGAAGCCGACCGAGTCGAAACGCGTGCACGATGTGTCTCAGCACAGCGGGCGTGACGGGCGATCTTGTGGAACATGTCCTCCATGAGGAACCGCACGTCGATGCTCTCCACCACCAGGAGCTCGCCGTCCGAGCGACCCTGTTCGTAGTGCCCGTCGGCGGAGAAGCGCACGCGCGGCTGCCGGCGCAGTGCCGCGCACGACGGCTCCAGCATGAGCGCGATCGCCGGAGAGTCCCCGAGCGAGCGCGACTCGATCGCGCGCCGATGGTGCGCGGAGTTGAAGTCGACGACCTGCTGAGCGAGGTAGCGTCCGAGCTCGCCGTGCGGCTCGACCCGTGCCTCGAGTTCGGCGTATCCGACGTTGACCTGCTTGTAGATGTTCGACGGCACCTGCCAGATGCGGATGCCGGAGTCGAGCACGACGTTCGCCGAGGGGATGTCGTTCTTGAGGTTGAACTCCGGCCAGGACCCGTCCGACACGATGTCGCCGTACGGCGGGCCGCCGATCCAGATCACGGTCGTGTCGGTGTCGGCGATGTCGGGCGCGAGCAGCAGAGCGGAAGCCATGTCGGTCAGGGGCCCGAGGAACGCGATGTGCAGCGGCCCGGCGTCGGCCCGCCGTGCCTCCTCGATGATGAGTCGCGCCCCGGGGCTGTCGACGGGCGTGCGCTCATCGGGCAGCGCGTGCGGTGCCCCGTCGGCGGTCGGCACCGCGTGATCGAGGGACAGCAGGCGGAGCAGCAGCTCGAGCTCGTCGCGGGACTCGGCGAGGGACGACGTCGTGCGATGCGTGCCGAAATGCGCCGGGACGATGCCGCGGATGTCGAGTGTGGGAGACAGCAGCGCGTGCACGAGCGCGAACTGGTCGTCCGCCTCGTTCTTCACATCCGAATCGATGATGACGCGGCGCGTCCGGTGATCGTCGTTGATCATCACTCTTCCTCGTCAGCTGGTGGGTTCGGCGAGCAGGCGGCTGGTCGCCGTGGCCATGTGGACGGCCATGGCGGATGCCGCGGCATCCCCGTCGCCGGCCTTCACTCCGGCGAGCACGGCCTCGTGCTCGGCGGTCGCCCGCTCGGCGTGCGTGCGATCGTGCACGGCGCGGTCGGCGTACACCTGCAGGAGCGAGCGGATCACGTGCAGGTGGTCGGTGAGCGTCGCGTTGCCCGCGGCCTCGGCGAGCGCGTGGTGGAAGTCGAGGTCGGCCTTCGCGAACGCCCCGAGATCGTCGATCGTCTCGCGCATGCGGGCGACGTCCTTCTCGAGTCGCTTCAGGATCGCCGCATCCGCGCGCGCGGCCGCGAGCCGGGCGACGAAGATCTCCAGGCCCTCGCGCAGTTCGAGCAGCTGGGCGGTGTTGCGCTCTCCGATCAGCAGCCCCCATCGCAGGGTCTGCGGCAGCAGCTCGCTGGCCGCCCCGCGCAGGTAGGTGCCGGATCCCGGGCGCACGTCGACGATGCCGAGGATCTCGAGCGCGGCCAGCGCCTCGCGAACGGCGGACCGGCCGACGCCGAGGGCCGTGGCGAGCTGGCGCTCCGGCGGAAGCCGCGTGCCCGGTGCGATCGACCCGCCGGTGAACAGATCGAGCAGCCGCCGCGCGACCTCCGACACCGGGGTGCCGGACGGGAGCGCCCCGAGCGCGGCGGCGATGTCGTCGACGGGGTCTCCGGGAAAGGCGGGCATGGCAGTAACCTACCGGGCAGGCGCGCGACTCGGCATCATTTTGGTCAACCGGTTAGCGCGACGAAGGAAGGATCTCCATGACCACCGCGCTCATCCGTGCGGGCATCCTGCCGCCCGATGCGACGCTCGAACGGCTGCACACCGGTTCGATCTGGGCCGAGGGTCCGCTGTGGATCCCCGACCGCGGACGCCTGCGGTTCAGCGACATCCCGAACGACTGCATCCGCGAGTACGACCCCATGAGCGGCGAGACCTCCGTGTATGCACAGGGCGTCGAGTTCACGAACGGGCGCACGCGGGACCGGGACGGCAGCGTGCTGCAGTGCTCGCACGGACGACGCCGCGTCGAGCGCGATCGGGACGGCATCGTCGAGAACGTCGTCGACTCCTACGCAGGTGTCCGACTGAACTCGCCGAACGACATCGTCGTCGCCGGCGACGGGTCGATCTGGTTCACGGATCCGGCGTACGGCATCACGCAGCCCCGCGAAGGGCACCCGGGCGAGAGGGAGTACGGCGACCACTTCGTCTTCCGCCACGACCCCGCGACGGGACGCACGTCGCCCGTCATCACCGACATCGAGCAGCCGAACGGACTCGCCTTCTCCCGCGACGGCTCCTTGCTGTACGTGGCGGACTCGTCGGAGCGGCGGGACATCCGGGT
The DNA here is from genome assembly GCF_058349845.2 of Microbacterium cucumeris. Lineage (NCBI taxonomy): Bacteria > Bacillati > Actinomycetota > Actinomycetes > Micrococcales > Microbacteriaceae > Microbacterium > Microbacterium cucumeris. Next base: position 176,722 of record NZ_JBYRIZ020000005.1, on the reverse strand, counting down.
CTACGACGTGCAGGAGGGCGCGCGCTGCAAGAACGGGCGACTGTTCGCCGTCCTGGACGCCGCGGACGGCATCCCCGACGGCATCCGGGTCGACGAGGAGGACCGGATCTGGTCCTCGAGCGGCACGGGTGTGATCGTGTTCGCGCCCGACGGCACGGAGATCGGGAGGATCCCGGTGCCCGAGATCACGGCCAACCTGTGCTTCGGGGGCCCGGACGGCCGCGACCTCTACATCACGGCGACGACGAGCCTGTACCGGATCCGGACGCGCACGCACGGCTGACGCCCGGGCAGCCCTCGGCGACGTGGGCTTGCAATTGGTCAACCGGTTTGCCAAAATGACTCGAGCATCACAGCGCATCACCGTCGATCCCAGGAGTCATCGTGGACAGCACCCAGACCGAGAACCCGGTCGCGAAATCCGCCATCCGAAAAGTGGCCGTACGCCTCGTGCCCTTCGTGGCGTTGATGTTCTTCATCAACTACCTCGATCGCACGGCCATCGGCTTCGCCGCCCCGAACGGCATGAACGAGGATCTGGCGCTGAGCGCCGCTCAGTTCGGCTTCGCGTCTGGCGTGTTCTTCATCGGCTACATCATCCTCGAGGTGCCCTCGAACATCGCCCTGCACAAGTTCGGCGCACGGCGCTGGCTCGCCCGCATCATGGTGAGCTGGGGCATCGTCGCACTCCTGTTCACCTGGGTGCAGAACTTCGAGCAGCTCGTCGTGCTGCGCTTCCTCCTCGGCGTCGCCGAGGCCGGCTTCTTCCCCGGGGCGATCCTCTTCCTCAGCCTCTGGGTGCCCGCGCAGTACCGCGGCCGCATCCTCATGCTCTTCTACCTGGCCCAGCCGCTGACCACCGTCATCGGCGCTCCCCTGGCCGGCGCCCTCATCCAGCAGCACGGCGTCTTCTTCGGCCTCGAGGGATGGCGCTTCATGTTCATGGGCGTCGCGATCCCGGCCATCGTGGTCGGCGTCATCGCGTGGTTCTACCTCAAGGACAAGCCCGCCGACGCGAAGTGGCTCACCACCGAGGAGCAGGTCTGGCTGACCGACGCGCTCGAGTCCGAGCGCAAGACGACCGAGGCGAAGGAGAAGCACGTCTCCGTGCGGTTCGCCTTCGGCAGCGGCCGCGTCTGGATGCTGTCCTTCATCTACTTCGGCTTCATCTACGGCCTGTACGCGCTGGCGTTCTTCCTGCCGACCATCATCGAGGGCTTCCAGGCGCAGTCCGGCGTCACCTACGACGTGTTCCAGAAGGGCCTGATCACCGCGATCCCGTACCTGCCGGCCGCCATCGTCATGTACTTCTGGTCGCGGGATGCCGGAAAGCGCGGACTGAAGACCTGGCACATCGCGGCACCCGCGATCGCCGGCGCGATCTCGATCCCCGTGGCGCTGTTCGCCGGATCCCCGGCCGCCACGATGGCCGTCATCACCGTCACAGCCTGCGCGATCTTCGCCGCGCTGCCGAACTTCTGGACGCTGCCCACCCAGTTCCTGACCGGCGTGGCCGCGGCCGCGGGCGTCGCGCTCATCAACACGATCGGAAACCTCGCCGGCTTCAGCGCGCCCTACATCACCGGCGCCGTGCACGACTGGACCGGCGGCTACGAGGTCCCGATGTTCATCGTCGGCGGCTTCATGCTCATCTCGGCCGTCCTGATGATCGTGCTCGCCCGCCGGGGACGCGATCGCGCGGCATCCGACACGTCCGGCAGCACGGATGCCGAGGCCACGGCTTCGGAGACTCCTCGATGACGCGTCTGTGGAACGACCCGGCGGACTTCGCCGACGAGATGATCGACGGCTTCGTCGCCGCGAACGCCCGCTCCGTGCGGCGCGTTCCCGGCGGCGTGGTCCGCTCGACCGTCGCGCCCGAGGGACAGGTCGCGGTGGTCATCGGCGGCGGTTCCGGCCACTACCCCGCGTTCGGCGGGATGGTCGGGCAGGGACTGGCGCACGGCGCGGCGATGGGGAACCTGTTCGCCTCGCCGTCCACCCAGCAGATCCACGCGGTCGCGAAGGCCGCGGACCGCGGAGCCGGGGTGTTCTTCTCATACGGCAACTACGCCGGAGACGTGCTGAACTTCGACGCCGCGCAGGAGCGTCTGCACGCCGAGGGCATCGAGGCCGCCACGGTCACGGTCACGGATGACATCTCCAGCGCGGCTCCTGCCGAGAAGCACAAGCGCCGCGGCATCGCCGGCGACCTCACGGTCTTCCGCTCGGCCGCCGCGGCCGCGGAGCGCGGCGACGACCTGGCGGGCGTCACGGCGGTCGCGGTCAAGGCCAACGAGCGCACCCGCTCCTTCGGCGTCGCGTTCACGGGATGCACACTCCCCGGCGCCCCCGAGCCGCTGTTCACGGTGCCGGCCGGCCGGATGGCGGTCGGACTCGGCATCCACGGCGAACCCGGCATCGACGAGACCGGCATCCCGACGGCGGACGAGCTCGCCGCCCTGCTGGTCGGCAGGCTCCTGGCCGAGGTGCCGGATGGCGTCGATGTCGCCGGCGCCCGCGTCATCCCGATCCTCAACGGGCTCGGCTCGCTCAAGTACGAGGAGATGTTCGTCGTCTACCGGCGCATCGCCCAGCTGCTCGAAGAGGCCGGCGTCGAGATCGTCGACCCGCACGTCGGCGAGTACTGCACCTCGTTCGACATGGCCGGCACCTCCCTCACGCTGTTCTGGCTGGACGACGAGCTCGCCGAGCTGTGGGAGACACCGGTGGACGCCCCCGCCTACCGGCGCGGGTCCGTCGCGGTGGCCGCTCAGGCGGAGGCCGCCGACATCGACACGACCGAAGACGACCCCATCGTTCCGGGCGACGCCGACTCCCAGGCCGTCGCACAGACCGTCCGCGCGGCGCTTCAGACGATCGCGGACACGGTCGACGCCAACGTCGAGGAGCTCGGCCGCATCGACGCCATCGCCGGCGACGGCGATCACGGCATCGGCATGCAGCGCGGTTCGCACGCTGCTCTGGCGGCCGGCATCCGCGCCGCCGACGCCGGGGCCGGCGCCCGCACGACGCTCGCCCGCGCGGCCGATGCCTGGGCCGACAAGGCCGGCGGGACGTCCGGAGCGCTGTGGGGCGTCATCCTGAACGCGGTCGCTCTCCGCCTCGGCGACGAGGGCCGCCCGGACGCGCAAGCCGTGGCGTCGGGCATCGCGGACGGCGCCCGAGGCGTGCAGGCGTATGGCAAGGCCGAGGTCGGCGACAAGACGCTCGTCGACGCGCTCGTGCCGTTCTCGAGCGAGCTGACCACGGCCGCCGACGGCGGAGCGGGGCTGCCCGACGCGTGGACCGCTGCCGCGGCGGCTGCGACCCGGGCCGCCGACGCGACCGCCGACCTGCTCCCTCGCATGGGCCGCGCCCGGACGCACGGAGAGCACGCGATCGGCACCCCCGACCCGGGCGCGATCTCCCTCGCGCTCATCGCCACCCGCATCGGCGAGCTGCTCGCCTCCGGAAAGGACACCGCATCATGACCGAACCCCTCCGTCTCGTCATCGGCTGCGACGACGCCGGCTTCGACTACAAGGAGATCCTCAAGAAGGACCTCGAGGAGAACCCGGGCGTCGCGTCCGTCGTCGACGTGGGCGTGGACGCCGACGGCCACACCGCCTACCCGCGCATCGCGATCGAGGCCGCCGAGCGCGTCGCCCGCGGAGAGGCCGACCGCGCGCTGCTGATCTGCGGGACCGGTCTCGGTGTCGCGATCGCCGCGAACAAGGTCGCCGGCATCCGCGCCGTCACCGCTCACGACTCGTTCTCCGTCGAGCGCGCCGTGCTGTCCAACAACGCGCAGATCCTGTGCATGGGCCAGCGCGTCGTCGGCATCGAGCTCGCGCGCCGCAACGTCCGGGAGTGGCTGACCTACCGGTTCGACGCGACCAGCGCGTCCGCCGAGAAGGTCGCGGTCATCGACGAGTACGAGACCACCGGAAGCTGCTGATGCCGAAGAGCGTCGTCGGAGTGAGCCTGAAGATGTACTTCGGGCACGAGCGCGCGCGCGACTGGTTCGCCCGGGTCGCCGAACGCGTCCGCACGCACGAGGGCGTCGCCTCCGGTGACGTCGAGTTCTTCGTCACCCCGACCTTCCTGCAGATCGCTCCGGCCGTGGCGGCGTTCGCCGGCACTCCGGTGCGGATCGGCGGTCAGGACGTGGCCGCCGAGGCCTCCGGCGCGTTCACGGGGGAGGTCTCGGCGTCCGAGCTGGCCGAGGTGGGCGCCTCGATCGCCGAGATCGGTCACGCCGAGCGCCGCCGCCTGTACGGCGAGACGGACGAGATCGTCGCCGCCAAGACGCGGCGGGCTCTCGAGGCCGGCCTCACTCCCCTGCTCTGCATCGGCGAGGCCGAGCAGCAGGACCCTCGGGATGCCGCAGCCGTCGCGGTCGAGCAGTTGCGCGCCTCACTCGAGAGCGCACCCGAGGGGCGGGTCATCGTCGCCTACGAACCCGTGTGGGCGATCGGGGCGCCGGAGCCCGCCGGTGAGGCCCACGTCCGCGTCGTCGCGTCCGCGCTGCGCGCGGCCCTGGAGGCGGATGCCGCGCGCAGCGGTTCCTCCGTCATCTACGGTGGTGCGGCGGGCCCGGGTGTCCTGACCGCTCTCGGCGATGCCGTCGACGGTGTGTTCCTCGGGCGCTTCGCGCACGACCCCGAAGCCCTGGTCGCCGTACTGGACGAGGCCGCGCGCCGACAGGAGGCCGTCCGATGATCGGCCTGGGCACCTACGCCTACTTCTGGCAGCACTCCGACCGCGTCGAGGAGCCGCTGAGCCTCGTCGGCGCCCTGGAGGACACCCGCGCCCAGGACGTCAGTCTGTTCCAGATCTGCGACTACGCACCGCTGGACGCCATGACGGACGCCGAGCTGAGCGACGCCGCGCGCGCCGCGCGCGAGCTCGGTATCACGATCGAGCTGGGCACCAAGGGCATCGTCCCCGAGCACCTCTCGCGCTACCTCCGCATGGCGGAGATCTTCGAGGCGCGCCTCATCCGCAGCATGCTCTACGGCCCCGACTCGCGTCCGAGTCTCGCCGAAGCGCAGGTGTGGCTGCGCAGCACCATCCGGGACTTCGAGTCCGCCGGAGTGACCCTCGCGCTGGAGACGTACGAGCAGGTGCCCACCGCGGACCTCCTCGGCGTGATCGACCGCGTCGGCAGCGCGCAGCTGGGGATCTGTCTGGATCCCGCCAACGTCGTCGCCCAGCTGGAGAACCCGAAGGCGTGCGTCGAGCAGACCGCCGCGCTCACGAAGAACGTTCATGTCAAGGACTTCGCCTTCGCACGCCAGCCGGGCTGGGTGGGGTTCACCTACTCCGGCGCGGCGATGGGATCCGGGCTGCACGACTACGCGCATCTGCTCGCGACGGTGCGCCCGCGCGAGCGCGGAATCAACGAGATCGTCGAGCACTGGCTGCCGTGGCAGGACGACGCACAGACCACCATCCGAACCGAGCGGGAATGGACCCGCCTCACCCTGGAACACCTGAGGAGCACATCATGAGCCACAAGATCGCCGTCATCGGAGCGGGCGGGAAGATGGGCATGCGCGTGTCCAACAACCTCGTGAAGACCGACCACACCGTCTGGTACGTGGAGAACTCGCCGGCCGGGCAGCAGCGCACGATCGACGCCGGCCGCGAGCTGACCGAGGCATCCGTCGCGGTCGCCGACGCCGACATCGTCGTGCTCGCGGTTCCCGACCTCGCCCTCGGCCCCGTGACCGCCGACCTGGTGCCGCAGCTCAAGGCGGGCGCCATCGTGCTGACCCTCGACCCCGCAGCGGCCTATGCGGGCCTGCTGACCACGCGCGAGGACGTCATCCAGGCCGTCGCGCACCCGTGCCACCCGTCGATCTTCCTGCAGCGCGAGACGCCCGAGCAGTGGGCGGACACGTTCGGCGGCATCGCCGCTCCGCAGGACGCCATCGCCGCGGTCGAGAGCGATGACCCGCAGAAGAAGGCCATCGTCGAGGAGACCGTCCGTGCCATCTACGCCCCCGTCATCGACGTGCACTGGGTGACGATCAAGCAGCTCGCGCAGCTCGAGCCGACGCTCGTCGAGACCGTCGCGTGCATGATCGGCGACCTTCTCAACGAGGCCCTCCAGGAGACCGTCAACACGATGGGCGTGCCTGAGGCGGCGGCCCGAAGCATCCTGTACGGCCACACGCAGGTGGCGCTCGCCAACGGCCTGCGCGGTGACAACCCGTTCTCCGACGCGTGCCTGATCGCAATGGACTACGGCCGCGAGAGCATCATCAAGGAGGACTGGAAGAAGATCTTCCGCGATGACGAGCTCGACAAGAACCTCGCCCGCATGCTCCACCTCGACCACATCGAGCGCTGACATGGGTCAGCTCGAGGGCAAGACCGCACTCGTCACCGGCGCGGCGCTGGGGATCGGCCTCGCCGTCGCCACGCGCTTCGTCCGTGAGGGCGCGCGCGTGATCCTCGCGGACCGCAACGGCGACGGCGCGGCCGACGCCGCGGCCGCCCTGGGCGCGAATGCGCGCGCCGTGACGATGGACATCTCGGATGAGGATGCCGTCGCCGCCGGGTTCGCCGCGGTGGAGGCCGACGGCTGGGCTCCGGACGTCGTGGTCGCGAACGCGGGCGTGCAGCTGTTCGGGCAGGATGCTCAGGCGGCCGACCTCGACCTCGACGTGTGGCGCAGGACGGTCGACATCAACCTGACCGGCACGTTCCTCACGGTCAAGCACGCCGTGCGCTCGATGCTGCCGCGCGGCGGCGGATCGATCATCCTGACCGGGAGCCCCACGGGCGTGAACGGCGAGGGCAAGGACTTCACGGCCTACAGCACGACAAAGGCGGGCATCCACGGCCTCGGCCGCACGGTGGCCGCCGCCTACGCCGATCGCGGCATCCGGGTGAACACGGTCCAGCCGGCCTACACCGAGACGCCGCTGGTCGCCGCGATCAGCGAGGACCCCGAGTCGCGGGCGGCGATCATCAGCCGCATCCCGATCGGCCGCGCGGGAACGCCGGACGACGTCGCCGGAATCATGGTGTACCTCGCCAGCGACGACGGCGCGTTCGCCACGGGCGCGGTCTTCCAGGTCGACGGGGGCATGACCTCCCTCTGACCGCCGTCCAACCGGTGATCCGCGGCACCTGCACTCCCGTACCATGGCGTGAAAACGCATACCGTGGGAGTGCAGGTGCTGGATCCGAAGGCGACGAAGCGGGCGAATCCGAACATCAACGCGGTCGCCCGCGAGGCGGGGGTCTCGGTCGGAACCGTCTCGAACGCGCTGAACAACCCGGAGCGACTCGCCGCCGACACACTGCAGCGCGTGCAGGACGCCATCGAGCGCCTCGGCTACATCCGCAGTTCGGCGGGGCGCACGCTGATCCGCAACAGCTCCGAGGGACTGGGGCTCATCGCGCCGGACCTCGTGAACATCCTCTTCGTCGAGATCGCGCGCGGCGCCCAGCTCACGGCGTCGGCGCGGGGGCAGTACCTGATGATGGCGAACAGCCTCTTCAACGCGCACGAGCTGGCGGCGGGGACGGCGCAGCACGACCTGCAGGACGAGTTCCTCGAGCACTTCGCCGAGGCGCGCACCGGCGGGGTGCTGGTCGCCTCCATGCGCGACCCGAGTGCCGGGATCGCCCGCATCCGCAACCACGTGCGACCGATCGTCGTGATCAACTACGACGTCCCGGATGCCGACTGGTGCACCGTCCTCATGGACAACGAGCAGGTCGGCACCGCCGCGATCGAGCACATCGCGTCCCTCGGCATCCGGCGGGCGTACTTCCTGTCGATCCCCGACATCGTCCAGCCCGTCGTCGAGCGCCGTCGGGGGCTGCGCGCCGCGGCGGCCGCCCTCAGCGTCTCCGTGACCGAGATCGAGGTGTCCGGGCTGATGGCGTCGGACGGCGCGGCGGCCCTGTCGGCGCTGCTTCCGGAGCTGGGCGGCGAGCGGGTCGCGATCCTGTGCGTGAACGACAAGACCGCCATCGGCGCGCTCCAGGTGCTGCGCGAACACCCGCGGCTCCGGATTCCCGAGGATGTCGCCGTCGTCGGCATGGACGGCGACCACCGCAACGACGGCAACGATTGGATGTCGCTGACCTCGATCGTGCTGCCGGGGTATCAGATGGGGGCCGAAGGCGTCCGTCTGCTCGACGCCGAGGCCCAGCCCGGGCACGCGCACGAACGCGTCGTGCTCCCGATCAGCATTCGCGTCGGAGCCAGCACGGTCCGCCCGTCGTGAACGGACCCGGCGCTTCGAACTCCGGCAGCTCGGATGCCGCGACCTGAACGCGCCGCGTGGTCACGCGGATACCGTCGGGTCGGGCGCCGGACGTGCAGGAGTTCGGAACGCTCCGGCTCAGCGCGCTTCGCGCAGCCCCACGCGCACGAGGTGCTCGTTCACGAAACGGCCGTCGGGGTCGAGGCGCTCGAAGACCGCCCTGGCGTCGGCGAGGCGCGGGACGACCCGCTCGATCTGCGCCCGCTCGAGCAGATGGCGCTTGCCCCAGTGCGGCCGGGCGCCGAACGGCGCGAGCGCCGGCTCGATGACCCGCAGCGCCTCGGTCACCTCATCCGGATGGTTCTCCCACGTGAAGTGGATGATGAACGCGTCGCGCTCGTAGGCGCCGCTGAGCCAGAGGTCGTCCCGCGCCGCGGTGCGAAGCTCGGTCCAGATGAGGTGCTCGGCGAATGGCGCGATGACGTCGCGGACAGCGCGCAGCGCCGCGACCGCGTCGGAGCGGTCGATGAAGTACTCGGACTGGATCTCGTCGCCGCGCGACGGCTCGGCGTCGGCGCGGAAGTGCGGCAGCCGCTCGTACCAGGGACCGGCTTGGCCGATGAGCGTGACATTGTCGCCCAGGCCCAGCGGCTCGAGCGTCGTGGAGAGCCGGCCGCCGAGAAGTTCCGCGGGGACGGATGCCGCGGCATCCGTCGCGCGTCGCTTGACCCAGACCCAGCCGAGGTCCTCGCCCCAGCGGGTGAAGACCGACACGCTGTCGCCGGCGGACGTGACGGCGTCGATGTCGCCGAGGAGCGTGTCCCAGCTGACTCCGGCGTACAGATCCTGGCGGACGAGATAGGTGGGTTGGATGTCGAGGGTGAGCTCGGTCAGGATGCCGAAGGCACCGACGCCGACGGCGACGGCTGCGAAGTCGGGGTCGCCGCGCCGGATCTCGTGGACGTCGCCCGCCGCATCCAGGAAGCGCACGCCCGCGATCGCGCTCGAGAGCACGCCGTTGCCGTCGCCGGAGCCGTGGGTTCCGGTCGAGGTGGCACCGCCCACGCTGATGTGGGGCAGCGAGCCGGTGTTGTGCAGCGCCCAGCCGGCTTCGTGCAGTTGGCGGGCGAGCACTCCGTACCGGGTTCCGGCGGTGATGCGGACGGTGCGGCTCTCGGCGTCGATGACCGCCGGCGCGTCGAAGCCGGACATCTCGATGAGAGTGCCGGAGGTGTCGGGGAGGTCCGTGAACGAGTGGCGAGTGCCGAGGGCGTGGACCGGGCCGGATCCGGCGAGGGCGGCGCGCAGCTCCTCCTCGGTGGAGACGGCGATGCGCCGCGGCGCCCGGTACTCGTACGTGCCTGCCCAGTTGCCCGCCATCACGGTCCTTCCCGATGAATTCGTCCTCGTCGAGACTATCGGCGAATTGGTCAACCGGTTACAGTCGGAGAGTGGTGTCGACGACGAACTCGTGGTGGCGGACGGATGCGATGGTGTGGGGCGCTCACGGCTGGAGCATCGAACTGCGCGGCGACGAGCTCGCCGAGATCCGGTACGACGGCCGGATGCTCCTGCGGGCGGTGCGCGCGGCCGTGCGCGACCGCGGTTGGCTGACCGTGCCCGTACGGGTGCTCTCGACCGACGCGGAGTCGGAGGCGCTGACGCTGCAGCTGCGACATGAGGGGCTCGGCGCACGGATCGACTCGACTCTTCGGGTGCACGCGCTGGCCGGCGAGCTCACGATCTCGTGGGAGGCGCTGAACGCCGAGGTCTTCCACACCTGCCGGACCGGGCTCGTGGTGCTGCACCCCGCGTCGGATGCGGGCAGGCCGGTGGATGTCGGGCATGCGGACGGGTCGGTGGAGCGCTCGGCGTTTCCCCGGAGCATCCGACCGCACCAGCCGATCATGGACATCCGCGCGCTGCGCGTGGACGATCTCTTCGAGGTGGAGTTCGCGGGCGACGTGTTCGAGATGGAGGATCAGCGCAACTGGACGGATGCCTCCTTCAAGACGTACAGCCGGCCGCTGGGCCTGCCCTACCCGTACCTTCTGGATGCCGGCGAGCGCGTCGAGCAGTCCCTCACGCTCCGCCTCCTCGGCTCTGCCGCGGAGGCGGCGGAATCCGACAGTGCCCTTCCCGAGGTGGTCACGCTGTCGGAGGGCGGCGTGTTCCCCGAGGTCGGGGTCGAGGCGTCGACCTCCCCGGACCCCGTGCCGCCCTCCGACGCCGGTGCCTTCCGGGTCGTCGAGCTGAACCTGACCACGCCGAACTGGTCAGCGGCCCTCGATCGCGCGGCCGCCGACCGCGTCCCCCTCGACGTGCGGCTGGTGACGGACGGCGAGGAGCGCACGCTCCTCGATGCGGTGCGCGCTCTCGCAGATGTCGCAGAGCATCCCGGGGTCGCGCGCCTCACGGCCTTCGACGCGGCCGAGCACGTGAGCGACGCGGGGACCGTCGCGGCTCTGCGCGCGGCACTGTCGGCCGCGGGGCTCTCCGTGCCGGTGCTGGCGGGGGCCCGTTCGCACTTCACCGAGCTCAATCGCGAGCAGGCGCGCATCGCGCGGGACGTGGACGGCGTCGTCGTGAACACGACACCGCTGTTCCACACGCTCGACACCGAGCAGCTGATCGAGGCCGTGGCGATGCAGCGGCTGGTCGCGGAGCAGTCGGTCGCGATCGCAGACGGGCTGCCGGTTCACATCGGCCCCGTGTCGTTGCGTCCGCGGTTCAACAACGTGGCGACGACGCCCGAGCCTGCGCCGACGCGGGCGGATCTGTCCGAGGGATACGGGGCCGAGCTCACCGGCGCTTCGGATGCTCGGCAGACCGCCCCCGAGCTCGGTGCGTGGGTGATCGCCAGTGCGGCGGCCCTCGCTGTGCCGGGGGTCGCGTCCGTGTCGTGGTTCGAGACCTGGGGTCTGCGAGGGCTGGAGTCGGCCGCCGGTCGGACGGCCGCAGCGGACGCCGTCGACGCCCTGATCGCCCTGCGTGGCGGGCAACTGCTCTCCGGCGCGAGTCCGGACGGTCTGATCTGGGCGATCGGGTCACGGACGGATACCGGAGACGCGGTTCTGGTCGCCAACCTGGACCGCCGAGACCGACGCATCACGCTCGAGGCGATCGGTGCCGTGCTCGTGAATGCCGGGGAATGGGTGCGCGTCTCGACCGGCGATCGCTCGGCCGCGCACTGACCCACCCTCTGCTCGTTGAGCGAGCGCAGTGATTCGAAACGCGGTCCGCGAGAAGACGCGTTTCGACTCGGTCGGCTGACGCCGGCCTCGCTCAACGAACGGGGAAGGGAAGCCCCGCGGCGCGCGCGCCCCTCCACGCCTTCCGCTCGTTGAGCGAGCGCAGCGAGTCGAAACGAAGCCCGCGACAAGACGCGTTTCGACTCGGTCGGCTGACGCCGGCCTCGCTCAACGAACGGAGAAGGGAAACCCCGCGGCACGCACGCCCCTCCCCCTCCGCTCGTTGAGCGAGCGCAGCGAGTCGAAACGAAGCCCGCGGCAAAACGCGTTTCGACTCGGTCGACTGACGCCGGCCTCGCTCAACGAACGAGAGCGAGAAGCCGCGCGACACCCGCACCCCATCGCTCGTTGAGCGAGCGGAGCGAGTCGAAACGAAGCCCGCAACAAGAGGCGTTTCGACTCGGTCGGCTGACGCCGGCCTCGCTCAACGAACGGGGAAGGGAAGCCCCCGGCGCGCACGCCCCTCCCCCCTCCGTTCGTTGAGCGAGCGCAGCGAGTCGAAACGCCGGCCTCGCTCAACGAACGGGCAACATGAGCGAGCCCCGAGTCGAACGAGAGAGAGCAGGTCAGAACGGCGGCGGAGCCTCGGTGGTGAAACCGGTGGGAGTGGAGACCTGGACAGAACCGTCGGGGCGGGATCGATACCGGAAGCGCGTGCGATGCCGGTGCCTGTGGTCGCGCGGGCACAGGGGCGCGAGGTTCGAGACATCGGTCGCACCACCGGCGGCCCAGGGACGGCGATGATCGATGTCCGCGTCGACGGCGAGGCGCTCGCAGCCGTCCCGGGCGCAGGTGCCGTGCCTCAGGATGAGCCAGTCGCGCTGCGCTCTGGTCGGACGGTAGGTGCGACGGTCCATGTCTAGGACGACACCGGCCACAGGGTCGGTGATGACCCGGCGGAACGCCGGAGCATCGACGAACATCTGCGCGGCGGTGACCGCATCGATCGCGTCGCCGCCGAGCACTCGGGCCTGCTCGGCGGCGAGCGCTTGCACGACGGACGGTTCAAGCGGGAGGCCGGTGCGAACCGCGTCGAGCAGCTGCACGGGAACCGTGACGAACACCTTGGTCTTCACCGCGGTGGCGGTGCCGACCCCACGCAGCCATGCGCTGGACAGGTCCGCTCGGATCTGGTCGCGGGTGCGCCCCTCACGCCGATCCTTGGACAGGTGCTTCGCCGTGCTGGTCGCTCGCCGGAGCGCGGCATGCGCCTCGTGCGTGGGCATGAGGGCGTGATACCAGGACATGCCGTCCTCGACGTCTTCCACGTACGCGCGGCGATCGCGCATCGCCCTGGCGTGCGCGACCGTCGCATCGACCGGGCAGAGCCGGTCGGCGAGCGCCTTCAACCGGCGGTTGAACGCAGCGGGAGAGCACGATTCCGACCACGTCGACGTGGCATCGTCGATCCGCTCGAAGGCATCCCGCTCGGCCTCGCGCTCCGCATCAGTGGCATCGGCGCGCGCCGACACGCGGACGAGCGCGTGGACGGCGCGTCCGACGAGATACAGCGACGCGAATCCGGTCCGCGCCCGGCCCCAAAGCCCCGGAAGGTGCTCCAGCGCCTGCTCGACCACGAACACCTGGCCGCGCACATGATCCTCCGTGCCGTTCATCCGCAGCGCGAGGTCCAGGATCGCGGCCCGTTCCGCCTCATCGATCGCCTCGGACCCCTCCAGCCCCGGCACGTACAGCTCCGGATGCCGACGCGCGCACTGCACGACCCGCAGCATGCGCTCGGCCCGCAATGCGGCCTGACGGTTCGCGTCGACCTGCGAACATTCCGCATCGGCGAGAAGCAGACCGATCTCCTCGTCCGGGCTCAGCGCCGGGACGGGTGCGGGAGCGGTCGGCGTCGACATGCCTCCATTTTAGAACATAACTACGACACGGGCAATACTGATTCTCGGGAACATTCGGACGTAGACCGACCCAATCGGCCCGCTCAGACCTCCGCCCAGACCGCGACGCCGCGCGCCGGGACCTCCGTCGACGCGACCGCCCGGGACGCGTTCAGCACATCCACGACCGTGCGATCCGGCGTGACCTCGACCGCGTCCCCCGACCAGTTGTGCAGCACCCACACGCGACCCCGCGGCCCGTTCAGCGAATGCGCCGTGACACTGCGCGGGCGCGCGATCACAGGAGCACCGGGCACCGCGGCATCCGCCGCAGCATCCGCGACCAGCTCGCGCAGCGTGACCCGGTCGAGGAGCGTCCCGACGACCGTGACCACGCCCTCCCCCACGTCCCGCCGCACCGCGGCCGCCCACCGACCGAAATGCGGGTGGCGGAACCGCAGCAGCACCTCGGCATCCGGATCCGTCGGCTCGAGAGCATCCATCCAGCCTCGCACCTGCCCCGCGATCGCGCCGAGCCGCGAGCCGGACGCCTCGACTTCGACCGGCGCGGTCAGCGCCGCGACCTCCTGGTATCGCACGCCTGCCGCCTCCCCGATGACCGCAGGAGCGGCCCCGGCCCGCATCCGGCCCTGATCGTCGGCGTAGCCGGTGCGCGGACCGACGATGAGCCGCCCTCCCAGCCGGGCGTACTCGACGAGCACCTCCAGAGTCCGATCGGACGCCGCGATCAGGCCCGCGGCGATCAGCACGGGAAAGCGGGACCGCAGCTCAACCGCCGAGGGCAGCTGCCGCTCGTTGACGTACCCCGCCTGCAGTCCCGCATCCACCGCCGCCCGCCCGAAGTCCCCGACGATCCGCGCGTACGCCTTGCGGTCCGGCGCCTCGGTGCCCGGCACAGCGAGCGGCGGCTCGAAGGCCATCATCCACTCGCTGTCGTGCGCGTACACGATCCCGACATCCGCATCGGGCTCGGCATCCGCCAGCCAGTCCGCCGCCGCCTCGAACTGCCGCCCGATGCCCGCGATCTCGGCGTGGATCCGCCCCGGCTCGAGGTCGTGGCCGAGGATGCCTCCCCAGTGCACCTCGTGACCGGAGTGCAGCGTGTGCCAGTGCCAGTACGAGACCAGCCGGGCCCCGCGCGCGACCAGCAGCCAGGCCGCCTGGGCGATCTGCCCGTCGTACGGCGGTCGGGTGAGCCAGGCGTTTCCGATCGACGCCGCGCCGGTCTCGGTGACGAGGAAGCCGCCCTGCGCATCGGGGCGGTCGAACCCGGTCGCCCGCATCCGATCAGCCATGAGGACGAGCTGCGGCACGTCGTCCGCGTACCACTGGCCCCCGCCGCCCTCGACGGAGAGGTCCAGCGCATCCTGCGCGAGGTAGTAGGCATTGCCACTGGCGATGTCCAGGCGCGCGCCGACCGCGACGTCATCCATGGCGGGGCGCTGGTAGGCGATGCAGGTCGTCAGGAACACGTCCTCGTCGACGAGCTCGCGGGCGATTCCCGCCTGCCAGCCGAGGAAGTCCGCCGTGAGCTCGGCCTGGAAGCGGCGCCAGGCCAGGTCATAGGCCGGTGTGGTGTTGCCGCCGGGCGCCCACAGCTCGTCCCAGTCCGCGATGCGATGCGACCAGTACGCGAGTCCCCAGGCGCGGTTCAGCGTCTCGACGTCGCCGTACCGCTCCGCGACCCATTCCCGGAACCGCGCCACGACGTGCTCGTTGTGGATGAGATGGAGACCCGCCTCGTTGTCCAGCTGCACGCCGATCACCGCCGGGTGCCGGCCGTGGCGTCCGAGAACGGCACGGATCACGCGCTCGGCATACCCGCGGAACAGCTCGGAGGTGTAGTCGACCTCCTGCCGGCCGCCCCACGGCACCCGCTCGCCGTCCTTGCGCACGACGGCGAGCTCGGGATGCTTGCGCGCCAGCCACGGCGGCACGGCGTAGGTAGGCGTCCCGAGGATCACATCGATGCCGTGCGCGGCCGCGCCATCGAGGACGGGCGTCATCCACTCCAGGTCGAACTCTCCGTCCCTCGGCTCCCACGTGGACCACACGGATTCCCCGACGCGGATGCAGGTGATCCCGGCATCCGTCATCAGGCGGAGGTCGGTCTCGAGGCGGGACGGGTCAGGCAGGTACTCGTTGTAGTACGCGGTGCCGAGCCGGGGTCCGCGCCGCCAGGCGCTCAGACGATCGACGGTCATGTCAGTCCTCGACCCGTCGGATGCGCAGCGCGATCGCCTCACCCGCCGGGAGCGCGACCGGCGCGGACGCCGCCGCGAAGGCCTCGTTGCGGTGGACCTCGTCCAGCGTGAAGCGCCGGTCGATCGTGGTGATCGTCCGGTTCCAGGTGTCGATCACATCGACCTCGAACACGTCTCCCGCCTCCGGCCGCTCCCCCGGGAAGCCGATCGGGATGCGGAACGTCCAGGTCGCCGGCGCCGAGCGTCCGAGGTACTGCAGGTAGATCCGCCGCGGGATGCCGGCCACGTGATCCGGATCGTCCCACTTGTCGATCGGATCGAGGCCTGCACCGTCGATCTCCTCGAGGATGCGACGCAGGAACGCCAGGCGCGACGGGGACTCCCCGCGCAACGGTCCGCCCTCGACCATGTGCAGACTCCCGGAGACCGTGACGAAGCTCTCGCCGTGGGAGGCGTAGCAGCCGGACACCGTCGTGATCCAGAACTGGTCGACGAGCTCCCGCCCGTCCAGGTGCCCCCAGCGCTCGGGGATGTCGCCTTCGTACTTGATCTCATCGAGCACGACCGGCTTGCCCCACACGTCCCGGTACAGGGTGGCACGCCCGAAGTCCGTCGTGGCCGAGCCGTTCTGGAGCGACGCATGCGTGACCCAGGGCTGATTGTTGTCGTAGAGCTCGATCCAGTTGTGGATCGAGCGCAGGTGGTCGTACGGGTCGATCTCGGCGAGCAGGGCTCCCGTGCGGTCCCACCGCTCCGCGGGGCGCTCGAGCTGGTCGAACTCGTTGCACAGCGACCACCACACGTGCGGCTGCGCCGCCAGGCGTGCGACGAGGTAGCGCAGGTAGACCGCGTCCTCCTGCTCGGTGAACTCGTTCAGGCCGAAATGCCCGCGGTCGTAGGCGTTGTAGATGAGCACGTCGGCCTGGATGCCGCGTTCGCCCAGGACCTCGACAGCCCGGTCGAGATGCTGGAAGAACTCCGGAACAGGACGCGTGACGTCGTAGCGCCCGTCGGTCTTCTCGAACGGCATGAGCGCCGGCTCATGGGAGACGTAGCCGCCTCCCTGCGGGAAGACCATGAAGCGGAACTTGTTGAACCCGGCCTCGGCGATCGCGTCGACCGTCTCGGAGAACAGCGGCTCGTCCTGGTGCAGCCAGTTGTAGGCGGTCGCGCCGACCGGGCGGAACGGCGTGCCGTCCGCATGCGCGAAGTGGAAGCGGTGCGCGACGCGAACCGGTCCTCGTGAGGCTCCCTCGACGACCGTGATCGTCCCCGAATCCGCATCGACCGCCGTCTGCGCATCGACGACTTCCCAACTCCAGCCGCCCACTTCCGGCGGCGCGAACCGTGCCCGGTAGGTCGTGCCCCCGTCCCAGAACGCGGGCACGGTCACCTCCCCGGAGCTGGCGTGCCGGAAGCGGACGCTCAGTGGCGGTCGCTCCGCGAGCGGCAGCGCCTCTCGCCCCTGGAAGACCAGTTCGACGGGCAGGTACAGCTCATGGGACATCGTCGTCATCCTTCGACTCTAGGAGAAATCACGCAACCGGTTGAAACGTTATCAAAGTCGTGCATAATCTTGTCCTATCGCATACATATGCAAAACCCGCGAACCGCGGACCACATCCAGCCCGCTCGAACCGATCAGGTGCTGAGGAACCCCTGGGTGCTCCGGCGGGGCATCAGCCGCGGCTTCAGCACGCGGTGCAGGCGATCCGGTGAACGCCCTCGGATGGTCGCGAACAGCGCATCCACCACGAGCTCGCCCACGTCCCGATGCCGGCGGCTGACGCTGGACAGCGGGATGAGCGAGGCCTCGGCGAACTCGGTGTCGTCGTAGCCGATCAGAGCGAGCTCCTCCGGAACGCGGACGCCGCGCCCCACGAGCTCCTGAAGGATGCCCAGGGCGAGCAGGTCGTTGACGGCGAACACTCCGTCCGGGCGCGACTCCCGGGGCAGTGCGGCGATCAGCGCCCCCACCTCGCGACCGGCGGCGACCGAGCGCTCGGCCACCGGGATCTCGCGGAGCCGGAGACCGCGCTCCCCCGCCGCGCGTTCGGCGCCGGCGAGCCGCGCCGACACCTGGACGATCTCGGACGGCCCGCCGACGAACGCGACGGTGCGGCAGCCGACGTCGGCCAGATGAGCGACGGCCTGCCGACCGCCGTCGACCTCATCCACCGACACCGACGGCTGCTCCTCCGAGACCGCTCGTTGCCCCACGAGCACAGACGGAGTGCCGCGGCGGCGCAGCAGAGCGAGCCGTTCCTCGACCGGATGATGCGATGCGACGAGCAGGCCGCGTACGTGATGCTGCGCGAAGGCGTCGAGATGGGCGTCCTCGGTCCCCTGATCCTCCTGCGCGTCCGCGATGAACACGGACAGACCGAGCTCGGAGGCCCTGGACTGGACGCTCGCCGCGATCTCGCCGAAATGGGGATTGCCGATGTCGGACGCGAGGTAGCCGATGACCGAGCTCACGCCCATCCGCAGCTGGCGCGCGGCATTGCTCGGCACGAAGCCGACCGCTTCGATCGCGTCCGTGACTCGCCGGACCATCGCCGCCGACAGGCGATCAGGATGGTTGAGGAAGTTCGAGACCGTCCCGATGGAGACGCCCGCGTGCGCCGCGACCTCTCTGATCCCCGCCGGTGCCATCAGCGCCAATCATAGGCGGCACGGAATCCGAGCCGATCACGGATGCGGCGCGTGGACATCAGCGATTCGAACTCGCCGAGGTCTTCTGCGACAGGAGTGCCCGGGAACCAGCGCGCCGCGAGTTCGCGCGACGGTGCCGTGCACCCCGATTCGGGAGCGGCGACGTTGTACACCTCGAACCCGGGTCGTGCCGCCGCGAGAGCGAGGGCGATGGCCTGCGCCCCGTCGCGGGCGTCGACCCAGGAGCCGAGGAGATCGCGGCGGTAGCCGGGCTCGCCGGCGCGATCGAACGTCGCGTACTCGTCCTCGGCGACGACGTTCGTGAAGCGCAGGGCGGTGATCGAGGCATCCGGGCACCAGCGGACCAGTTGGGCCGCTATCGCCTCTTCGGCGACCTTGCCGAGCCCATAGGTGTTGTTCGCGCTCGTGTACGTCTCGTCCACGGGCAGCGCGGGCGGAGCCTCGTCGAACGGGAATCCCATGGCCGTGATGCTCGAGGCCAGCACGATCGTGCGGATGCCGGTGCGGTGCGCCGCGTAGAGGGCGTTGAAGGACACCGTCATGTTGTTCTGGAACGTCGCGGCGTCCGGGACCAGACCGTTCACCGGGATCGCCGCCAGGTGCACCAGCGCGTCCAGCCCGTCGTGCCGGGCCGTGACCGATCCGAACGCGTCGAGGGTCTGACCGAAGTCGGTCAGGTCGACGCGCGTGAACCCTGTCCCGGCGGGGCCGGCGAGGTCGAACCCGATCACGTCGTGCCCGTCCGCGCGCAGCCGTTCGACAGCAGCTCGACCGAGCTTGCCGCCGCTGCCCGTGACGCCGATCCTCATGTCGTACCTCCCTGTGCGGCATCCCGCGGAGAACGGAACTTGAAACGTTTCGAAACGAGTGCCACACTCACTGTACACGCCCCCGAAACCGGAAGGACCCGGATGTCCGTCATCGTCGACGCACCCCGTATCGAACACCACCGCGACCCGCTCGGCATCGGTGAGAGCATGCCGCGACTGTCGTGGCGCATCGCCGAGGCGCCCGCCGGCTGGACGCAGAGCGCCTACCGCATCGACGTCAATCGCCATGGCATCCGGACTTCTCACGAAGTGGAGAGCGCCGAGCAGGTGCTCGTGGACTGGCCGGCGGCCCCGCTGGACTCCCGCGACATCGCGACGGTCAGGGTCGCGGTGCGGGGCGCGGACGGCACGTGGTCCGAGGCATCCGCCCCCACGACCCTGGAGACCGGCCTTCTGCACCCCTCGGACTGGACGGCGCGGCCGATCGGTGCGACCCGCAACGAGAACCCGCATTCGGACGAACGACGGCCCTCGCTGGTGCGCACCGGGTTTGTCGTGCGGGACGACCTGATCAGGGCGCGCCTGTACGCGACAGCGCACGGAGTGTACGAAGCGGAGATCAACGGCGTCCGCGTCGGCGACGACGTCCTCTCCCCGGGCTGGACGGTCTACGGCGCGCGCCTGAGGTACTACACGTACGACGTGACCGAGATGCTGGCACCGGGCGAGAACGCGATCGGGGCGTGGCTGGGCGACGGCTGGTATCGCGGACGCTTGGGCTGGCGAGGCGGATTCCGGAACGTGTACGGCACGGACCAGTCGTTCCTCGGACAGCTCGAACTCACCTACGCGGACGGCACGCGCGAGATCGTCGCCACCGACGGCACGTGGCGGTCGGCCGCGAGTCCGATCCTCGCCAGCGGCCTCTACGACGGCGAGGACTACGACGCCCGTGAGGAGCAGGCGGGCTGGTCGTCGCCCGGATTCGACGACTCCGCCTGGGACGGCGTCCAGGAGCGGCACCGCGACCCCGCGACGCTGGTCGCGCCCACCGCACCGCCCGTCCGGGCGACCGAGGAGCTGCGACCGATCGCGGTTATGACCGGGCCCAGCGGCTCGCGCATCCTCGACTTCGGGCAGAATCTCGTGGGGCGCGTGCGCATCCGGGTCTCCGGACCCGCCGGCGCGGCCGTCACCCTGCGCACCGCCGAGGTGATGCAGGACGGCGAGATCTACACCCGGCCGCTGCGCGCGGCGCGCTCGACCGACACCTACATCCTCGCGGGACGCGACGTCGAGGAGTGGGAGCCCCGGTTCACGTTCCACGGGTTCCGCTACGTCGAGGTCTCCGGCTGGCCGGGCGACCTCGATGCGGATGCCGCCGACGGTGCCCTCGTGGCGCGGGTCCACCACACCGACCTCGAGCGCACCGGATGGTTCGAGTCCTCCGACCCCGCGCTGAACCGACTGCACGAGAACGTCGTGTGGGGCATGCGCGGCAACTTCGTCGACATCCCCACCGACTGCCCGCAGCGCGACGAGCGGATCGGCTGGACCGGCGACATCCAGGTTTTCGGACCGACCGCCGCCACCCTCTTCGACGTCTCGGGCATGCTCTCCGGCTGGCTGCGGGACGTCGCGATCGAGCAGCTGCCCGATGGCACAGTGCCCTGGTACGTGCCGGTGATCCCCGCCGTCGACAAGTGGACGCCCATTCGCCCAGGGGCCGCATGGGGCGACGTCGCGACACTGCTGCCGTGGACGCTCTACGAGCGCTTCGGCGACACCGGCGTCCTGCGCGCGCAGTTCGACAGCGCGCGCCGGTGGGTGGATCTGATCGAAAGGCTGGCCGGCCCGTCTCGGCTCTGGGATTCCGGTTTCCAGCTGGGCGACTGGCTCGACCCGGCGGCTCCGCCGGAGGACCCCGCGGATGCCCTCACCGACCGGTATCTGGTGGCCACCGCGTATTTCGCGAAGTCGGCCCGTACGGTGGCGCGCATCGCCGAGGCGCTCGAGCTCGACGCCGAGCGCATGCACTACGACGCGCTCGCCGACGAGGTGGTCACGGCGTTCGCCGCCGCGTACGTCCGCCCCGACGGCACCATGACGAGCGACGCGCAGACGGCGTACGCGCTGGCCCTGCGGTTCGATCTCATCACCGATCCGGCGCTGCGGGATGCCGCGGCGTCTCGCCTCGCCGCCCTCGTGCGCGAGGCGGGCAACCGCATCGCGACGGGATTCGTCGGCACCCCGCTCGTCTCGGACGCCCTGAGCGCCGGAGGACAGCTGGATGCCGCGTACGATCTGCTGCTCGAACGGGAGTGCCCGTCCTGGCTGTACCAGGTCGAGCAGGGCGCGACGACCGTGTGGGAGCGGTGGGACTCGCTGCTCCCCGACGGCACCGTCAATCCCGGGCAGATGACGTCCTTCAACCACTACGCGCTGGGGGCCGTCGCGGACTGGATGCACCGGGTCATCGCCGGCCTCGCCCCAGAGGAGCCCGGCTACCGCCGCATCCGCTTCGCTCCGCGCCCAGGCGGCGGACTCACCTCGGCATCCGCGCGTCAGCTCACCGCTTACGGCGAGGCCGCCATCTCCTGGCGGATCGAGGAGGGCCGGATGCACGTCGAGGTGGACGTGCCGATCGGCTCGGACGCGATCCTGGACCTGCCGGGAGCGACCGAGGAGATGGTCGGAGCCGGTACGCATCGTCGGACGGTCGTCGCGCACTGAGCGAGCGCTGGTGGCGGCGCAAACGCGTCGCCACTGGCGCCGCGCCGTCGGACTGAATATCCTTTCGTTAGCGAATCCTCAATCGAGTCGCTGTGATCGGAGTCCTCGTGTCCCTGCCCCGCTACACCCGCCCCGCCGACGGGCAGGTGCGTCTGCTCACGAAGGTCGCGCGCATGTACCACGAGCGCGGCATCCGGCAGGCCGACATCGCCTCGGCCCTCAATATCTCACAGGCGAAGGTGTCGAGGCTGCTGAAACGGGCCGAATCCGTCGGGATCGTCCGCACGATCGTCACGGTGGCGCCCGGCGTGCATGCCGAGCTGGAGGAGCGCCTGGAGGAGCGCTACGGCCTCTCGGAGGCCGTCGTCGTGGACGTCGCGCCCGACGCCGACGAGCGCGAGCTGCTCGCGGCACTCGGGGCCGGCGCCGCGGCGTACCTCGAGGCGACCCTCGCCGGCACCGACCGCATCGGGGTGTCGTCCTGGAGCCAGACGATCCTCGCGATGGTCGATCGCATGCGCCCCTTCACGGTCCGCGGGGCCACCGAGGTGGTGCAGCTGCTGGGCGGGGTCGGGGCGCCCGAGGCGCAGAGCCACTCGAACCGCATCCTCGGCGAGCTCGCCCGCACGCTCGGCGCGGAGCCGGTGTACGTGCAGGCCCCGGGCGTCGTGGCCAATGCGGAGGTGCGCGACAGCCTGCTTTCCGACCCGTCGATGCAGGAGGTGACGCGGCACTGGAACGAGCTCACGATGGCGATCATGGGCATCGGCAGCATCGAGCCCTCCGACGTGCTGGCCACCAGCGGCAACGCGTTCGCCGCCGAGGAGCGCAAGGGGCTGCTCGAGGAAGGGGCGGTGGGCGACATCTGCCACCGGATCTTCCGCGCCGACGGATCCCGCGTCCTGGGCGCGCTCGACGACCGCATCATCGCGATCACCGTGGACGACCTGCGCCGCATCCCCCGCCGGGTCGGGATCGCGGGCGGCGATCACAAGCTCGAGGCGATCCACGGGGCGCTGGCGGGCGAATGGGTGACGACGCTCGTGACCGACCTGCGCACGGCCGAAGCTCTCGCGGAGCGCTGAGGACCCGCCCGCTATCCCCGCTCGTCGAGCGCCCCCTACCCGCTCATTGAGCGAGCCCCACCCCGCTCATTGAGCGAGCCCTACCCGCTCGTTGTGCGAGTCCTACCCGCTCGTTGTGCGAGTCCTCACCCCGCTCGTTGAGCGAGCCCTCACCCGCTCGTTGAGCGAGCGAAGCGAGTCGAAACGCGCTCACCACCGAAGCACGGTTGCGCACCCGTTTCGACTCGGGCGGCTTCGCCGTCCTCGCTCAACGAGCGAGAAGACGATCGCTGTCGTGTTCAGCGAGCGAGACGACCGCGCAGCACGGGCGACGCGGCGAGGCGTTCGACTCCGAGACGCGGGCTGGTGAGCACGGGAACGCCGACCGTCACGGCCTCCGCCGCCGTCGCCATCGAGGCCTGCGCGAGCACGATCACGTCCGCCTCCGCGGCACCGCGCTCGATGGCCGCCCCCACCAGGCGGTCGTGCGTCTCGCGATCGCCCGAGACGATGGCCTCGAACGCGCCCTCGATCACCTCGCTGGACAGCTCGGGCGAGGAGCCCGCGAGCGCCGCGCGCTCCTCGAGCAGACCCAGAGTCGGACGGCACGTCGTCGGCAGCGTGGCGAGCACCCGGATGCGGGCGCCCTCGGCCACAGCCGCGTCCGCCATCGCCTCGTCGACCCGCAGCACGGGAACTCCGGCCGCGGCAGCCGCGGGGGCGGCGAGCTCGGAGATCGAGGAGCACGTGAACATCACGGCATCCGCCCCTCCTGCCGCCGCCGCACGCACGAGGTCCTCGATGCGATCCGGCACCGAAGCGGCGCGCGACTCATCGCCGAGATCGGCCACGATGCGGTCGTCGAGGTAGTTGACCACCGTCGCACCGGGCAGGAACTCGGCTGCCAGTGCGCCGAACGGGGCGATGTTCACGGCTCCGGTGTGCAGGAATGCGATGCGGGGTGCGGTCATGTCTTCAGTCTCCCAGCCGTCAGCCCTTCAGGGCTCCGCCGGCCATGCCGGCCATGATCTTCTTGTTGAGCGTCAGGAACACGATCAGCAGCACGACGATGTTGATGCTCACCGCCGCGAACAGCGGCCCGTACTGCGTCGAGCCGTACTCGTCGCTGAGACTCAGCAGCCCCACCTGGATCGTGGCGAGTTCGGGGCGGGTGGTGAACGTCAGCGCGATGAGCAGGTCGTTCCAGACGCTGAAGAACTGCACGAGCCCCACGGTGAGGATCGCGTTCTTCATCATCGGGATGCCGATCACGAAGAACGACCGCAGCGGGCCGGAGCCGTCCACGGTGGCCGCCTCGAAGATCTCGCGCGGCACGGAGCGGAAGTACGTGGCCATGAGGAACGTCGTCAGCGGCAGACCCATCACGGTGTAGGTGATGATGAGCGGCAGCAGCGAGTCGGTGATCCCCATCCGGAAGTACACGATGAACAGCGGCACGAGGATCATCTGCCCGGGGACCATGATGCCGGCGAGCACGTAGAGCAGGACCCCGTGACGGCCCTTCCAGATCATCACCTCGAGCGCATAGCCCGCTGCGACGCCGATGAACACGATGAGCAGCACGGACGGGATCGTCACGATGATGCTGTTGAGATAGTTCTGAGCGACGTTGCCGTTCGTGAGCGCCTGGACGTAATTGTCGAACTGCCACGTCTCGGGGAGCGACAGCGCGGGGTTCGAGAGGAATTCCGACTGCGTCTTGAACGACCCGAGGATCATCCACAGCTGCGGGTAGAGCACCACAACCATGAGCAGCGCGACGATGAGCCACACCGGCACCCGCTTGAGCAGGCGAGCCGCGGTACGACGGGTCTGGCTGGGGCGCCTCCGCGTCGGGACGGCGACGGTGGTCACGGGATCCGAATGCGTGATCGTCATGTCAGGCCTCCGCCTTGCGTCGAGAGGATCGGAAGATCGCCAGGGTGAACACCAGGCAGAGGATGGTCAGCACCATCGCGATCGTGGAGCCGTAGCCGTACTCGGCGTACTCGAACGCGGTGCGGTACATGTACAGCGTCAGCGGTGCGGTCGAGGTTCCCGGCCCGCCATTGTTCAGGGCGAGCAGGCTGTCGAACACCTTGAGCGTCGCGTTCAGGCTGAAGATGATCGACGACATCAGGATCGGCAGGGACAGCGGCACGATGATGTGACGCACGAGCTTGAGTCCGTTGGCGCCGTCCAGACGGGCCGATTCGATGACCTCCTCGGGGATGTCGAGAAGTCCGGCGTACAGCAGCACCGCGTAGAAGCCCATCGAGGTCCACAGCGTCATGAGGATCGCGGTGGTCATGGTGCCCGCGGTCGAGGCCAGCACCTCGACGCTCTCGCCGCCGAAGAAGTTGATGATGTCGTTGATGGGCCCCTGGTTCTCGCCCACGGCGACGAAGCTCTTGACGAGCAGGGCGACCGCGACGGTCGGCAGGACGGTCGGGAAGAAGACGATCGTCCGGACGAACGACGATCCCTTGCGCAGCACGAAGACATAGAGCAGGGCGAGGCCGTAGCCCAGCGCCACCTGGCCGACGGTCGCGACGATCGCGAAGAACACGCTCACCCACAGCGACTGCAGAGCGGCGCCGTCGGTGAAGAAGGTCGCGAAGTTCGCCAGTCCCACCCATTCGAAGCCGCGCAGCGTGTTGCCCTCGAAGAAGGACAGGCCGAACGACCACAGCACGGGCACGATCTTGAGCAGGGTGTACAGCAGGAGTGCCGGTGCGAGCAGGATGAAGATCGTCTTGCGATCTCCGAAGATCGAGTTCATCTTCGATGCTGCTTTCTCTGAGGAATGCACCGGCCTCCCGGAGGCGAGAGTTCTCCGGGAGGCCGGTGAGCGGGTCAGCTGTTGGCGTCGAGGCTCGCCTGGAGCTCGGTCATGTAGTCCTCCGCGGTCATCTGACCGGTGGTCAGCAGGGTCGCGTTGGTCGAGGCCAGCGAGTTGCTCTTCGGGTCGAACAGCGCCTCGAACCACAGCACCGTCTCGTCGATGCCGGCGATGCGCTCCTGGATGTCCGCCGTGTTCGGCGAGAGGTCGGTGACCTCGCCGTTGACGGCGAATCCGGAGATGACACCGGCATCCTGCAGCGCCTGCTGGCCGTAGTTCTCGGAGATGCAGCTGATCCAATCCTGGACCTTCGGGCCGAACTGCTTGGCGTTGACGATCATGGGCGCGCCGGCGTTGGCCGGGTACTGCTCGATCGATCCCTCACCGCCCTCGACGGCCGGGAAGGGCATGAAGCCGACGTTCTCCTGGCCGATCTGGTTGCGCTCCGGGTCGTTGATCGCGCTGAGCAGCCACGTGCCGTCGTAGGTCATGGCGGCCTTGCCGGTGAGGAACATGTTCGACGAGGTGTCGCCGTCCCGCGTCGTGAAGCCCTCGCCGAAGTAGCCGGCGTCCGCGTAGTCGGCGAGCGCCTGCGCGCCCGCGACGTACTCGGGGTCGGTCAGCTTGGCGGAGCCGTCCTGGATGGCGGTCATCGCCTCCGGTCCCACGTTGCGGTAGATGTACAGACCCATGATGCGCGTGAGCGGCCAGCCGTTCGCGCCGGCCTCGGTCATCGGCACGACTCCGGCATCCTGCAGGGCCGCCGAGGCGGTGAGCAGGTCGTCCCACGTCTGCGGTTCCTCGATGCCGTTGTCGGCGAAGATCTGCTTGTTGTAGAAGATGCCCTCGATGTTGTACTGGTAGGGCATCGAGACGAAGCCGCCGTAGACCTGCTCGACGGTGGACTCCGCGGCCGGGAGGACGTTGTCCCAGGCTCCGGCGTCTTCGAGCGCAGCCTTGAGGTCGCCGACCAGGCCGGCCTTGCCGAGGTCGCCGTCGGGGCGGATCAGGGCGGTGCCGGCGATCGTGTGGGTCGGCAGGGCGTCCTGACTCGCGAGCAGCGTGATCTTCTGCACGGTGTCGGCCTGCGCGACCTTCTGGTGCTCGAGCGGCAGCGCCTCGTTCTCGGCCGTGCACGCCCCCTCGGCGAGCGCGGTGAGCTGCTCCTCGAGCACGGGGTTCTCGTTCGCCGTCATGACGGTGAACGTCTCGGGGTCCGTGCCGGTTCCCCCCTCGGATCCGGTGCCCCCGGATCCACCCGCGCACGCCGCGAGCGGAACCACCGCTGCGAGTGCGAGACCGAGCGTCGCGATCCGGCGACGGTTGCTGCGTGAGTCCATGAGGCGTCCTCCTTGACGGGCGTGAAAGGTACAACGACGACAGTAGGAAAGAATCCGAAGTGTGTCAACACTCAGGGTTGAAATTCTATTCACTTCGTGATCGAATCGTGTCTACAGTGACGTGAACGCCACCTGGAAAGGGGACCCCATGACCGCGACGACATCGGCGCGACCACACGCCCGCCTGCAGCCGCTGGATGCCGCCGGCGCCCGATGGACGAGCGGTTTCTGGGGAGATGTCCACGACCGGACGCGCGACGTCACCATCCCCCAGATCTGGTCTTCCCTGAGCGATGAGGCGATCAGCCCCGGGCTGGCGAACTTCCGCGTCGCGGCGGGGCTGCAGCCCGGAGAGCATGCCGGCCCGCCCTTCATGGACGGCGACTTCTACAAATGGCTCGAGGCCGCGATCGCGCGCCTGGAGACCGACCCGGATGACGAGCTCGCGGCCCGCATCGAGGAGATCGCGTCGCTGATCGCGTCGGTGCAGCGCGAGGACGGATATCTGCACACGCCCACGATCATCTCGACCCGCAACCACGAGGATGCCATCGCCCTCGCGGACCGGTTCAACTTCGAGACGTACAACCTCGGCCATCTCATCACCGCCGGCGTCCGCCACTACGAGGTGACCGGGTCCACGACGCTGCTGGACGCCGCGCGCAGGGCCGCGTCCTTCCTGGAGGACCTCGCGACGAACAAGCCGCTCGAACTCGCCCGCAGCGCGATCTGCCCGTCTCACTACATGGCCGTCATCGACCTGTACCGCGTCACGGGCGACGCGCGCTATCTGCGGCTGTCCGAGGCGTTCCTCCGGGTGCGCGACGACTTCGAAGGCGGGGACGACAATCAGGACCGCCTGCCCGTGCGCGAGCAGACGGTCGTCGCGGGCCACGCCGTGCGCGCCAACTACCTCTACGCCGGCATCGCGGACCTCGTCGCCGAGACCGGGGATGCCGACCTTCAGGCGGTCCTCGAGCGGCTGTGGCGCGATGTCGTCGACACCAAGCTCTACATCACCGGAGGCGCCGGTGCCCTGTACGACGGCGCGTCCCCGGACGGCTCGCCGTGGCAGAACCAGATCAGCCGCGTGCACCAGGCCTATGGCCGCGCCTACCAGCTGCCGCACACGACGGCCCACAACGAGTCATGCGCCAACATCGGCCTGATCTTCTGGGGCGAGCGGATGCTGTCACTCACGGGCGACGCCCGGTATGCGGACGTCATCGAGCAGGTCGCGTTCAACAGCCTGCTCTCCAGCATCAGCCTCGCAGGGTCCGAGTACTTCTACACCAACCCGCTGCGTCAGGTGCGGGACCTGCCCTTCCCGCTCCGCCGCCCCGGGGACACCGCGCTGCACCCGACGCCCGCGCCGCCCGCGTCCGACGCGCGTCTGCGCGAGTCGTACCTCAGCTGCTTCTGCTGCCCGCCGAACATCGCCCGCACCCTGGCCCGCTTCCATGAGCGCGTGGCGTCGGTCGGCGAGGACGGCGTCCACGTCCACCTGTACGGCGGGAGCACGATCGACGTCGCCACCGCCGAGGGCCGGCTGGCCCTCCGCGAGGACGGGGCGTATCCCTGGGGCGAGACCGTGCGATTCACCGTCACCGGCGCCGAAGGACGCGTTCCGCTTCATCTGCGCATCCCCGGCTGGTCCTCGGATGCCGCAGCGACCGTGAACGGTGAGAGCGTCGCCGTGTCGGAACCGGGCACGTACACGCGGATCGATCGGGCGTGGACCGCAGGGGACGTGGTCGAGCTCACTCTTCCGATGCCCGTCCGCGTGCTGCGCGGGCACCGCCTCGCGGAGGAGACGACGAACCAGGTCGCGGTGCGCCGCGGGCCCGTCGTGTACTGCGTCGAGAGCGCCGACCTCCCGGAGGGCGTCGCTCTCGAGCAGGTCGCGCTGCGCCGTGGGGCGGAGTTCATCCCCGTGGAAGCCGAGATCGCCGGGCATCCCGTCGTCGCCCTCGAGACGGAGATCGCCGTCCTCCCGCCGACGGACGAGAAGGTGCTCTACGACGACCTCGCCGACGTCGAGCCGGCGTCGGCCACCGTGCGGCTCGTGCCGTACTACGCGTGGGGCAACCGCGGCGCCGGTGAGATGTCCGTCTGGCTCCCGCTGGTCTGGTGACGCACATGGAATCACAGCACGTCATCGCGACCTACGTCATCGAGACCTCCCTGCCGCTGCAGCACGCCGCCGAGGTGCTCGCCGGCGAGCAGTCCACCGGAACGTTCGTGCGGGTCGAGCGCGAGTCGGACGATCTGCGCGCGCGGTTCGCCGCCCAGGTCGAGTCGATCCAGGAGGTCCCGCTCACCGGATCATCGCCCCTGCCGGGCTCCGTCGGGGATCCGGCGCTGCGCCGCCGAGCCCTGCTGCGCCTGCGCTTCCCGCTCGACAACTTCGGCCCGTCGCTGCCGAACCTGCTCGCGGCGGTCGCCGGGAACCTCTTCGAGATCAAGGAGCTCGCGGCGATCCGGCTCGTCGACCTGGACCTGCCTCCGGCGTTCGCGCAGCGCTATGCCGGTCCCGGCTTCGGCGTGGAGGGCACGCGGCGGTTGATGGGCCGCGCATCCGGTGCCATGATCGGGACGATCATCAAGCCCAGCATCGGGCTCTCCCCCGACGATCTCGCCGAGGTCGTCGGGCAGCTGGCCGAGGCCGGCATCGACTTCATCAAGGACGACGAGCTGCAGGGCAACGGCCCGTCCGCCCCTCTCGCAGAGCGCGTGCGCGCGGTGATGCCCGTCCTCGAGCGCCACGCCGACCGCACGGGGCGCAAGCCGATGTACGCGTTCAACATCACCGACGACATCGGGCGGCTGGAAGCCAACCACGACCTCGTCGTCGCGGCCGGCGGCACGTGCGTCATGGCGTGCATCAACCTCGTCGGGATCCCCGGGCTCGAGTTCCTGCGACGGCACAGCGAGGTCCCCATCCACGGGCATCGCGCGATGTTCGGCTCGTTCGGCCGCTCGGATCAGGTGGGGATAGGATTCCGGGCGTGGCAGAAGCTGGCCCGCCTCGCCGGGGCCGACCACCTGCACACGAACGGCATCAGCAACAAGTTCTACGAGACGGACGACCAGGTGCTCGACTCCATCGCCGCCGTGCGCGAGCCGCTTCTCGGGCTCACACCCACGGTGCCGGTGCTCTCCTCCGGGCAGTGGGCGGGACTCGCCCACGCCACGTACGACGCGGTCGGGACGACCGATCTGCTGGTGCTCGCGGGAGGCGGCATCCACGGGCATCCGGACGGTGCGGCGGCCGGCGTCGCCAGCATGCGCGAGGCCTGGGCGTCCGCGGCGCGGGGGGAGAGCGCGGACGCAGCGTACGCGGCGTCGGATCCGATCCGCCGCGCGGCCGAGCGTTTCGGGCCCGTCCGTGTCTGACGAGCAGCGCGGGGTCGTCGCGTTCTACGGCGACGACTTCACGGGGAGCGTCGATGCGCTTCTGCAGTTCGCGCGTCGCGGCTGGAGTGGACGGCTGTTCACGACCCTCCCGGATGCCGAGGCGCTTCGCCGTGCGGCCTCCGAGGTCGACGTGGTCGGCGTGGCCGGGATCTCCCGGTCCCTGGATCCCGCCGCGATGGATGCCGAGCTGAGGCCGGTGCTGGAGGCGTTCGCCGACCTGGGCCCGCGCCTGGTGCAGTACAAGGCCTGTTCGACGGCGGACTCCTCCCCGTCGGTGGGAAGTCTGGGGCGCGTGATCGAGATCGGTCGCGAGGTCTTCGGCGATCGGGTCGTGCCGATGCTGTTCGCCCAGCCGGACTTCGGGCGCTATACCCTGTTCGGGCAGCATTTCGCCGCGGAGCGGGGCACCGTGTACCGGCTGGACCGGCAGCCGACCATGTCGCAGCACCCGTCGACGCCCATGACAGAGGCCGAGCTCGCCGTGCACATCGGACGGCAGACGGACGCCCCGATCGGCGCGGTCTCGATGCTCGCGTACGACGACCTGGCGGGACGCCTGCACGAGGCGACGTCGGCCGGCATTGTGCTCGACGCCCTGACCGACGAGCATCTCGAGGCGGTCGGACGGGCGCTGGGTGAACTGCCCTCTCCCGTGTTCGCGATCGGCTCCGGCGGGTTGTCGCACGGCATCGCCGCGGCCACGCCGGGCAGCGCCCCGACGATTCCGGAAGCGACCGCCACGAGGGGTCCGGTTCTCGTCGTGTCCGGCAGCCGTTCGGCCCAGACCCGTCGCCAGGCGGACGCCGCAGCCGCCGCCGGATGGCTGGTCCGCCCCTGGGCGCTCGACGGGTCCTCCTCACCCGATGTGCTCGAGGCACTGCGCGCGGGCCGTGGGGTGGTGCTGACCTCGGACGACGCGGATGCCCCGGGCGACCGTCCGATCCTGGAGGCCATCGCGGACGCCGCGGCATCCCTCGTGCGCGAGGCCGTCGCGGCCGGAGCCACGCGGCGCGTCATCGTGTGCGGCGGCGACACGTCGAGCCGCGTCACGCGTCTGCTCGGCGTCGACGCGCTCTCGATCGCGGCGAACCCGTGGGGCAACGTCGTGATCCTGCGCGCGCACAGCGGCGGCTCCCGGATCGACGGCCTCGAGCTGCTCCTCAAGGGCGGCCAGGTCGGTGCCGACAGTCTCTTCGTCGACGTCGCTGCGCTCGCACCCTGACCCCCATTCGCTCGCTGAGCGAGTTCTCTCCTCCGTTCGTTGAGCGAGCCCTTCCCCGTTCGTTGAGCGAGCGAAGCGAGTCGAAACGCACTCACCACCCACGTACCTCGCCCCGCACCGCGTTTCGACTCGGTCGCCTGCGGCGTCCTCGCTCAACGAACGAGGGGGGACCGCCCCCCTTCCCCTCCCCCGTTCGTTGAGTGACCTCTTCCCCGCTCGTTGAGCGAGCGAAGCGAGTCGAAACGCA
Organism: Microbacterium cucumeris; assembly: GCF_058349845.2. Classification (NCBI taxonomy): domain Bacteria; kingdom Bacillati; phylum Actinomycetota; class Actinomycetes; order Micrococcales; family Microbacteriaceae; genus Microbacterium; species Microbacterium cucumeris. The sequence continues at coordinate 144,860 of NZ_JBYRIZ020000005.1, read as the reverse complement.
CCCACCACCCGCGCACCTCCCACCGCACCGCGTTTCGACTCGGTCGCCTGCGGCGTCCTCGCTCAACGAACGACGGGGCGATCGTCCCCCTCCCCGCTCGTTGAGCGAGCGAAGCGAGTCGAAACCGCGCGCCGCTCAGCGGACGGAGAGTCGCACGCTCCACGCGGTCCGCTCGCGCGGGATCCGGTAGCGCTCGGGGAGAGCGGGCCCGACCGAGGCCGATCCGATCCCGTGCTGGGCGTGGTCGATGTTCAACCACACGCGCCCCGAGTCGACGAGCTGGTGCGGCTTGTCCGCCCGCTCCAGCTCGTGCGAGGTCCACCGCCGTGCCGTGAAGTCGAACTCCGGCACGCCGTCGACGCGCAGCGTCTGCGCTCCGTCGACGCCGACCTCGAGCCAGCGCGTCTGCACGTGGTTGCCGTTCTCCTGAGGCACCGGGTACGGCGTCTGCAGGTCGTCGATGGACGCCGTGAAGCGGCCGATGCGGGAACCCTCGAACGAGTCGACGTACGTCTCCCCCGGCCCGCGTCCGAACCACGTCACGTGCCGGGCCTCCCCCGGGAGCCCGAACAGCAGTCCCAGCCGCGGCACCGGGATGTCCCGGTTCATGTACGGCGTGTCGGTCCACGGGCCGACGAAGTCCGCCACGACGTCCAGGCGCACGCCGTCGCCGTCCACCGTCCACGTCATCTCCCACGCCACGCCGTGCGGATGCGTTCGGGGCGCCGTGCGCCCGCGCACCTGCAGCCGACCGTCGCCGGGGGAGACGTCGTCGACGCGATGCAGCAGGCGGTCGATCATCGTCTTGCGCCACACGGCGGCGAGGTTGTTCGTGTCGCCCTGACCGCGATCGTTCTCGGTCGGCGCCCGATGCAGGTCGAGCACGGGGCCGTCGATCTCGAGGTCGCCGAGGCGCAGCATCCGCCCGGTCGTCGTGTCGAAGACAGCCGACCCGACCGCGTGCTCGCCCGACGACGCCGCGGCAGGGTGTCCCGCCGGTCGGCGGACGGCATCCGGACGACGGACCACGCGCTGACCCCACGACACCACGTGCCCGGCCGGTGCCCAGGACGCCTCCTCGGCGAGCGCGGCCTCGACCGTCAGCACGGCATCCCCCGCCGCCGTCGAGCCGAGCGCGGCGGCCGCGGCATCCGGGATCGCCACCCGGACCCGCTCGCCGGGAGTCAGCACAGGCACGTCGAGGACGCCGTCGGCCGTCGTCTCGCCGTCGACCGCGACCGACCACCGGAACGCGAGATCCGCCGTCGAGGTGCTGTGCCGGTCGTTCGCGACCGTAAGGGCCTGCTCGCCGACCCCGATCGGCACCGTCTCGTGCGCCTTCGCCAGTTCGATCAGCCCCGGAGTGGGGGTCCGGTCGCTGAACACGAGTCCGTGCAGGCCGAAACGTCCGCCGCGGGGCTCGTAGTCGATGTCATCGCCGTGCAGGACGTACGGGACGCCCTCCTCGGTCTCCGCCGTGAAACCGTGGTCGATCCATTCCCAGACGAACGCGCCGCACAGCCGGTCGTAGGAGCGGATGATGCGCCAGTAGTCCTGCAGCCCTCCGGGGCCGTTGCCCATGGCGTGCGCGTATTCGACCAGCAGGAACGGCAGTCCGCGGCGGCGCTCGTCGTCCGCATCCGTGATGCCGTCCGGGGCGTCGTCGTCGGCGTCGAACACCATGCCGTGCATGCTGAGGCGCCCGCCGCGCGGCTCCTCTCGCCGCCCGATCTGCTCGAGCAGCTGCAGGGACGGATACATGAGCGAGTAGAAGTCGGAGTCGCGATACCGCGGGTCGCGCTCGTAGAGAACGGGTCGTGACGGATCGCGCCCGTCGAGCCATCGGCGCATCTCGGCGAACCCGTCACCGGTCATGCTCTCGTTCGCGAGGGACCAGACGACCACGCTGGGACGGTTCTTGTCGCGCTCGACTGTGCGCACGAGTCGATCCATGATCGCGTCACGCCATTCCGGAAGCGCGGGCGGATTGTGCTCCCAGCCCTCGTAGATGAACCCATGGGTCTCGAGGTCCACTTCGACCACGACCCACAGCCCGTACTCGTCGCAGAGCCGGATGAACTCCGGATGCGGCGGGTAATGGCTGGTGCGGACGGCGTCGACGTTGGCCCGTTTCATCAACACGATGTCCTGGATCATCGTCTCGCGATCCAAGGTGCGCCCGGCCTCGGGATGATGCTCGTGCCGGTTCACGCCCCGGAAGGTCACGGCCCGCCCGTTCACGGTGAAGACGCCGTCCACGATCTCGACGCGGCGGAAGCCGACGGCCAGGTCGACGGTCTCACCCGCCGAGCGCAGGGTGCCACGGTACAGGCGTGGGCTCTCGGCGCTCCAGGGCTCCACCGCGACGCGGGCCGTGTCCCCCGCCGGCATCCGGATGCCGAGTTCGGGGATCTCCACGATGGCCTCGCTCGAGGCATCCACTCGGAGGATGCCGAGACCCGTGACGTGGTCGTAGTCGGCGTGCACGAAATGGTCGTCGATGGCGTTCTGCGGGCGGGCGATGAGCTCGACATCGCGGAAGATGCCGGGCAGCCACCACATGTCCTGATCCTCGAGATATGTCCCGGCCGACCAGCGGTGCACCCGCACCGCGAGCACGTTGCGGCCCGGCCGGACCGGCGCGTCGAACTCGAACGGCAGTCGGGACCCCGTGGACCAGCCGAGCTCCTCGCCGTTCAGCCAGACCTTCGCGCACGAGTCGACGCCCTGGAAGCGCAGGACGGCTCGACCGAAGTCCGCGGGCACGTCGAAGACGAGCCGGTGATCGCCGGTCGGGTTCTCCGTCGAGACGTGCGGAGGATCGAGCGGGATCGGGTACGCCGTGTTCGTGTAGAGCGGCCCCTCCTCGGTCCCGAGCATCCGCCGCGCGGGTCCACCGGCGAGCGGCGTGAATTCCTCGAGCACCCAGTGCGAAGGGATGCGCAGCTCATCCCACCCCGAATCGTCGAAGTCCTCCCGCATGAAGTCCGCCCCGGTGCCTTCCGCGGTCGGAGCGAGCCGGAACCGCCAGGTGCCGTTCAGGCTCAGGACAGCCGCATCCGTCACGGCATCCGCGCGCGGCGCACGTCGTCCCTCGCCGGGCAGCGTGCTCTCCCAGTAGCGGCCGGTCATGCGCTGGCGCCGTATCGCGAGTCGTCGACCGGGGACGGTGCCGGGCCCAGCGCTGCGAGATCCGCCCACACTCCCTCCGGGATGGCTGCGGCGTCCAGCGCGCGCAGCTGCTCGATCCGTGCGGGCGAAGAGACGCCGACGACCGTGTGATCCACCAGCGGCGAGCGCGTCGAGAACCGCAGTGCGACGGCCGCGGGCGGCACACCGTGGTCCGCGCAGACGCGGAACAGCTCGGCCGTCCACGCCGCCAGGTCGTCGCCGATCGGCCGGTACTCGTATCGCGCGTCCGCACGCGCCCCCTTGACGAGCAGGTCGCCGCCGAACGGGGCCGCGTTGAACACCGTCATTCCGCGATCGTGCGCCGCTTCGTACAGCGAGCGCGCGCTGTCGTCGACCAGCGTGAACCGGTTGTGGCAGAGCACCGCGTCGAACAGGCCGCTGTCCACGTACCGCTGAAGGAGCGGCACGGGGCCTGCGGCGATGCCGATCGCATCGACGAGGCCGTCCTGCTTCAGTTCGACGAGGGCCTCGACCGCGCCACCGGGAGCGAGTGCTTCCTCGACGGTGATGGTGTACGGGTCGTGCAGGTGCAGCAGCGGCAGCCGGTCGACGCCGAGCCGTTCGAGGCTCTCCTCGAACGAACGACGCACCCTGTCGCCGTCGAACACGCCCGTCTCGGGATCGCGGTCGACTTTGGTGAGGATGCGGGATGCCGCGGCATCCCTCTCAGCGGCCTCCATCGTCGCGAGGGCCGTTCCGAGTGCCCGCTCGGAACGCCCGCCGGCGTATCCGTTCGAGGTGTCCACGAGCAGGCCGCTGCGGAGCATGGCGAGCGCGGCAGCCTCGGCGGTATCGGGATCCGCGCCCAGCGACGAGGCGCCGAGGATCAGAGCAGGGCGGTCAACGGCGATCTCAGTCATCGATGCATACCTATTCATATTTGAATGCATCTCCAGCCTACGCGAACGCGCCGTCGATCGGAAGACCGGCACGGCGCTCGGGTAGCCTCGGGACTGTCGCACTCCCGCTGTCACGGATTCGAACCCGAAAGCACCCGATGCCGCACACCGCTGTTCGTCCTCGCCGGCTCCTCGCCGCCGTCACCGCCGGTGCCCTCGCCATCGCCGGGGCCGTCGTCGCCCCGCTCACCGCGCCGGGTCCTGCACAGGCGGCGTACCCCGACTCGTTCAATCCGCTCGCGATGAACGGCGGGTTCACCGTGTACGCCCGCGAGGACATCACACTCGGCAACCAGGAGACCGAGGGCAGCATCGCCGCCGGCGGCACGGCCACCAAGCCCGGCGACGGGCAGTACACGATCATCCACGTGGCCGCGGGGACCGGGGACTACACCCTCCCCTCCGTCGACGGCGACCCGACGCGGCTCCTGGTGGACGCGTTCTCCCCGGCCAGCGGCGGCATCACCGCGATCACCAATGCCGGGACGTCCGATGCGGCCCTGCAGGGCGACCTGAAGATGGTCGAGCGCGACGGCCCGTGGAGAGCATCGGCCCGCGGCGACTGGCTGCGACTCAACCTCGATCCCGGATCCCCCGACCAGACCCCGATCATCGACGCCACCGCGCAGTCCTACCCGGAAGACGCGGACCCGCCGGCATCCGCCAGCGGCGACGGGAGCATCTACACGGCCGACACCTCGGAGACCGCGGTCGCCGACTACGTCGAGGCGAACGCGGAGGCGGGCTACGACGACGCCGCCGCGTGCCTGGCAGGACTGCCCGATTCCGCGCACCCGGTCGCGGTCGCGGAGGACGACGGAGACCGGGTGGTCCTCGCTCCGCTCAGCCCCGACCAGGTGAATGTCGTCGACTACGCCGACATCGCCGGGGCCCGTCTCATCCAGTTCTCGCCGGGGCCGACACCGGGCGCGCAGAACCCGCTCGTCATCCAGGTGCCCGCCGGGACGACCGACGTCGCCGGGGCGCGCATCGACCCGCAGGGCGCGTACTCGCCGTACACGCTGTGGGATCTGTCGCAGGTCACCGGCACCGTCACCGTCGAAGCGGCCGGCGGACGGATCGACGGATCGATCTACGCTCCGAACGCCACTGTCACCGTCGATGCCTCCCCGCTGGACGGCCAGGTCCTGGGCGAGAACGTCATCCTCGCCGGCGGCGAGGTGCACTCGTTCCTCTTCGCCGGGCAGATCGCGTGCAACGCCGAGAACGGCACGTTCCGCATCCGCAAGGATCTGGCGGGCATCGACGCCGACGGCCTGCCGGCGGACACGACCTTCACCGTCAACTTCACCGCCACCGAGCCAGACGGCACGGTCACGACCGGGTCGCTCGAGGTCCCGGCCGACGGCGCCTGGGTCGACGCCGGCGAGTCGTTCCCGGCAGGCACCGTGATCTCCTTCGACGAGATCGATCCCGCGTCCGTGCCCGGCTACGAGTGGGCGGACCCGGTGATCTCCCCCGGTGAGATCACCGTCGGCACCGGGACGGCGGACGTCGTCGTCACGAACACCGCCGCCGCACAGACCGGCACCTTCCGCGTCCACAAGGAGGTCGAGGTCCTCGACCCGGACGGCGGCGCCGTCACCCTGACCGGAACCGTGCCGGTGCGCTGGACCGCATTGTCCGGCGGCGAGCAGATCGGTTCGGGGACGCTCGACGTCCCCCTCGACGGGACACCCGTCGACGTCGGGCAGGACTTCCCGACCGGGACGCGCATCGTGCTCGTCGAGGACCGCCAGGCAGTCCCCGCCCCCGACGGCTATCACTGGGTGAGCGCGTCCTGGGACCCGGGCCGGACGTTCGTGATCGGCGACGACACGTCGGTCGACGTCACCGTCACGAACTCGCTCGCCCCGGACGACGCGGGTCGCACCGTCTCCATCGTCAAGTCCGAGATCGACGCGGACGCCGACTACGAATACACCGTCAGTTACAACACCGACCCCGCCCCCGCGCGCACCGACCGGGTGCTGCCGCTGGGGGACCCGGAGCTGCTCGACGACATCGAGACGGATGCCGAGACGCTGGAGCTCGCCGAGGCGGTGCCGACCCTGGACGGCGCACCGACCGACGCGGCCGACTGGGAGCTGCCGGTCTTCCTCGTGACGATCGACGGGACGACGACCGAGTACCGACCGGCGAACTTCGAGGGCGCCGGCCCGCTGGAGTCGGCGATCGTCTCGATCCCGCTGCCCGACACCGGTGACGTCGTGATCGAGGTCGCCAACGAGCGCAAGGCCGGCACGTTCGAACTGAGCAAGGCCTTCGCCTCCGGCATCCACCTTCCGTCGGGACTCCAGTTCAGCGTGTCCTGGACGGCGACCACGCCCGGCGGCGAAGTCAGCTCCGGTGTCATCCGGCTTCCGGGAGACGGAACACCGGTCGGACCGGTGGATGCCGCGGGGAACCCGGTCGTCTTCCCCTATGGCACGGTCGTCGTCTACGGCGAGCTCAGTGCCCCGCACGTCCCATGGATCGTCTGGGAGGCGCCGATCGGAGCATCCGGCGAACTCGTGATCGGCGAGGACGACGAGGAGACCGTGACCGCGACGATCACGAACGTCCATTCCGTGCGTTCCGGGACGTTCCTCGTGACCAAGGACGTCGTGGGGATCGATCCCGATCAGCTGCTCGTCGATGCGTTCACCGTCGAGTACGAGGCGCGCCTGCCGCTCGGCGACACCATGACCGGGACGTTCGAGCTCCCGGCCGACGGGACGCCCGCGGGCCCCGTGGATGCCGAAGGCGATCCCGTGCTGTTCCCCGTCGGCACGGTCGTGAGGCTGGCCGAAGCCGAGCCCGCCACCTCGGCGCTGCCCGCCGACTACGTCTGGGGGGAGACGACCTGGAGTCCCTCGGACTCGTTCGTCGTACGGGCGGGCACGGCCGAGCTGGAGGTCACGAACACCGCCGTCGAGATGACCCGCTTCTCGGTCGAGAAGCAGGTTGACGGGGATGCCGCGGGCCTCGTCCCCGCCGATCCCGTGTTCCCGGTGCAGTGGGCTGTGGGCCTGGATCCGCAGGATCCGCTGGCCGCCGGCATCGGTGCGCCGGCGATGTCGCCGTACCTCCCGGTGGGCAGCATCGTCGAACTGCGGGAGGGACCGTTGCCGGCGATCGACGGCGTCAACTGGGGTCCGGCGACCTGGAGCGCCGGCGGTGAGCAGCTCGCGACGGGACCGGGCGGCGTGATCGCCCTGCAGCTCGACGGCGGGGACGTCCCGGACCCGATCGCGCTCGTCCTGACCAACATCGCGAACGCCTCGCCGACGGCGGCGTTCACGGTCGCGAAGTCGGTCACCGGTGACGGTTCGGGGGATGTGCCGGACCGCACCGTGTACACGCTGGAGTACTCGGTGGATGCCGGGGAGGTGCAGACGATCTCGCTGCGCGCCGGGGAGACCGTGTCGGTCACGGCTCTGCCGGCCGGTACGATGCTGCGGATCCGCGAGGTCGCACCGCCGTCCGTGGACGGCGTGACCTGGGAGGACGCGACCTGGACCGTCGACGGCGAGCCGCTCGAGACCGATGCCGAGGGCTGGGTGAGCCTCGAGCTGTCGGATGGCGCCGCCGTCGCGTTCGGGCTCGTCAACGAAGCGGATGCCGGGGCGCTCCCGACGACCGGCGGAGAAGGCGTGCCGCCGGTGGTCATGCTGGCCGCGCTCGTGCTCGTCACGGTCGGCATCGTGCTCGCCGCGACCCGCCGCCGAGCGCACTGACCCCTGCCCGCTCCCTTCGTCGCTCGTTGAGCGAGCCGAAGGCGAGTCGAAACGCACCCCACCAGAAACCCCGTTTCGACTCCGGCGGCTGCGCCGCCTCCGCTCAACGAACGAATGAGGATGGTCCCGCCCCCGCTCGTTGAGCGACCCTGCCTTTTTTCGCTCGTTGAGCGAGCCGGCCCCTCCCCCGCTCGTTGAGCGAGCGAAGCGAGTCGAAACGCACCCGGACGGAAACCCCGTTTCGACTCCGGCGGCTGCGCCGCCTCTGCTCAACGAACGGGTGGGTGGTGTCGGCGGCTGGATCTAGCCTCCCGACATGCCGCACACGTACATCCTTCGATGCGCCGACGACACACTGTACGTCGGCAGCACCTGGAATCTCGACCAGCGACTGTGGGAGCACGAGACCGGCCGAGGCAGCTCGTACACGCGTCGTCGTCTTCCGGTGACGCTGATCTGGAGCGCCGACTACGAGCGGATCGCCGATGCCTACGATCTGGAGAAGCGGATCCAGGGATGGAGCCACGCCAAGCGCCTCGCCTTCATCGAAGGCGGGTTCGACGCGATCGCCGGCTGGAGTTCACGAAAGCGCCGAGAGGGACGATCCGTCCCCGCGACCTGAGCGAGCGGGCCCCTCCCCCGCTCGTTGAGCGAGCGAAGCGAGTCGAAACGCACCCCGACGGAAACCCCGTTTCGACACCGGCGGCTGCGCCGCCTCCGCTCAACGAACGAATGGGGATGGTCCCGTTCCCCCGCTCGTTGAGCGAGCGAAGCGAGTCGAAAATGCGGCTGCGCCGCCTCCGCTCAACGAACGGAAAGAGTCAGGGGGAGGTGGAGGCGCGGACGACGAGCTCGGGGCGGAAGCGGACGTTGCGGTCGTAGTCGCCGTCCGGGTCGTCGATCGAGCGCAGCAGCAGGTCCACTGCGGTGTGCCCGATCAACTGGGCGGGCTGGCGGATCGAGGTGAGCGGAACGACCGTCGCCGCCGCGAAGTCGATGTCGTCGTAGCCGATCAGCGCGATGTCCTCCGGCACGCGCATGTCGCTGAACATCGTGAGGGCCTGCAGGATGCCGACGGCCAGCAGATCGTTCGCCGCGAAGATCGCGTCTGGACGATCGGCGGCGCTGCGACGGACGAGGTCCTCCCCCGCGTCCCGTCCGTGCAGCACCGTCAGCGCCGGCATCTCGATCACCTCGAGCTGGGCATCCGGAACCTCCGCGACCGCGCGGCGGGCCCCGGAGAGGCGATGCGCCACCTGGGCGATCGCCGTGGGCCCACCAACGAAGACCAGCCGCCGGCGTCCCGCCTCCAGCAGGTGCCTGGCCGCCAGATAACCTCCCTCGACGTCATCGACCGACACCGAGCTGAACCCGCTCCCCGGGATCTCATGGTCGACGAGAACGACCGGCGTCCCGGCATCCTGCAGACGATGCAGCTTGGCGGCGTCATCGGATGCCGGAGTGATCAGCACCCCGTTGACGCGCTGTTCCCGGAACAGGTCGAGGTAGCCGTCCTCGCGCGACGCGTCCTCGTCGCTGTTGCCGAGGAGGACCGACAGCCGGTCCTCCTCGGCGCGGGCCTCGGCACCGCGCGCCACGTCAGCGAAGAACGGGTTGCCGGCGTCGAGAACGATCAGCCCGATGCTGCGGCTGCGGCCGGCGCGCAGCTGCCGGGCCGCGTCGTTGCGGACGAAGCCCAGCTCCTCGATCGCGGCCTGCACCCGCTCGACCGTCGCCGCGGCGACCTTGTCTGGGCGGTTCAGCACGTTCGACACCGTGCCGACCGACACTCCCGCCGTCGCCGCCACGTCGCGTACGCTCACTGCCACTGTTCGCCTCTTCCTGTCCCGCGCTGTCCGCGAGTGTACGGCATGGCGCCGTCCGGCTAGGCGGCACCCGATCGACGTGCGCTGAGCGCCGCCAGCCGCTCCTCGATCCGGTCGCGCACGTCGGGCCCCGCGAGGTGCACCAGACGCTCACCCAGCAGCAGCCGATCACCCCACTGTGTGGCGTCGCGGAAATCGTCGGCCGCGGACGGCCGCCACGCGTGCAGGACCTCGACGATCGCGTCGTAGGCCTCGCGGTCGTCGATGATCGCCGCCAGGCTCGAGCCGAAGTCCACCCGGGCCGGCGTGCTCGGCGACGCGGGCGCCGCACAGGACCACCGATGCGTCCCGGACCCGACGGTGAGGCGCCGCCCGTCCGGCAGGATCACCTCGGCGTCGGTGTTCGCCGGAACGGTCGCCTGGATGACGACCTCGTCGCCCGCGCGGTCCCACCGCACGCGGGCGCGGCCGTACGGGGTGAGGTGCGCGGCCTCGGCGAAATCGAACCCGTCGAGCGGATGCGGTTCGATCCGCAGCCGGGCGTACCCCGGCTGTGCAGGCGCCAGGCCCGCGAGCGATCGATGCAGCCAGTCGGCGATCGCTCCGAGCGCGTAGTGGTTGAAGGACGTCATCTCTCCCGGGTTGATCGTGCCGTCCGGGAGCATGGAGTCCCAGCGCTCCCAGATCGTCGTCGCACCCATCGTGACCGGATACAGCCACGACGGGTTCTCGGTGGCCGTGAGCAGCCGCGTCGCGACGTCGAGGTGCCCGGTGCGCGTCAGCGCGTCCTGGATGATCGGCGTCCCGACGAAGCCGGTGCCGATGCGGTATCCGCCCAGGCGGGTGAGCTCGGCCAGGCGGTCGCCGAGCGCCTGGCGTCGTTCCGGATCCACGATGTCGAAGACGATCGCGAGCGCGTACGCCGTCTGCGCGTCGGACATCAGGCGACCGGCCGGAGTGACGTATTCGGCGAGGAACGCCTGCCGCACCTCCTCGGCGATGCCCGCGTACGCCGCGGCATCCTCGTCGCGCCCGAGCAGTCCGGCGGCGCGCGCCGTCAGATCCGCCGAACGGAAGACGTAGGCCGTCGCCACGATGTCGGCCGACGTCTTCGCCTCGGCCGGACGCTCCGGTGGAGCATCCGGGTCGAGCCAGTCGCCGAACTGGAACATGCCCTCCCACAGCCGCCGCTCGCCGGCGAGCGCGACGACGGCGTCGGTCCAGCCCGTCATGCTCTCGTACTGGCGCTCGAGCGTGTCGAGATCCGCGAACCGTTCGTGCAGCACCCAGGGGACGACGGTGGCGGCGTCACCCCAGGCGGCGGCCGGCCGCGCCGGGCCGAGGACGTTCGGGACGACGAACGGCACGATCCCGTCCACCTGGTCGATCGCGAGGTCGCGCAGCCAGGAGTCCAGGAAGCCGCGGACGTCGTACAGGAAGCCGGCGGTCGGCGCGAACACCTGGATGTCGCCGGTCCAGCCGAGGCGCTCGTCGCGCTGCGGGCAGTCGGTGGGCACGGAGAGGAAGTTGCCGCGCAGTCCCCACACGACGTTCTCGTGAAGCCGGCGCACCAGTGGGTGGGACGTGTCGAACCATCCCGTGCGCTCCATGTCGCTATGGATCACGACGGCCGTGACGTCCGCCGGATCGAACGTCCCCGGCCAGCCCTCGATCTCGGCGTAGCGGAAGCCGTGGAACGTAAACTCGGGCTCCCAGACCTCCACCCCGTCGCCGGACAGCGTGTAGCGGTCGGTCGCCGCGGCCGCGCGCAGCGGTCTCGTCCCGAGTTCGCCGTGCTCGAGGACCTCGGCGTGACGGAGCGTCACGACGGCGCCCGCGGGACCGGAGACCCGGATGCGCAGCCGTCCCACGAGGTTCTGCCCGAAATCGAGCACCGTCTTCCCGCTCGGCGTGGTGACGACCTCGCTCACCGCCCGCTCCTCGATGCGCCGCACGAACGGCGACACTCGTGCGCCGGGGACGGGGAGATCCTCCACGACGGCGACCGGCGCCCATGCCACCGCATCCCGGCGGGCGTCGTGCTCCTCACCGGCGTACAGCCCGCTCGCGGTGATCGGGCCCGGAGCGCTCTCCCACTCTCCGTCGGTGACGACGGTCTCCGAGCGCCCGTCGGCGTACTCGATCCGCAGCTGCGCGGCGAAACGCGGCTGCTCGGCGTACACCGCCTGCGCGTTGTCGCGGAACCCGTAGCGCTCGGTCGCCCAGGCGCCGGCGATCCGCACACGGAGCTCGTTGGCTCCCGAGCGGACCAGAGCGGTCACATCGGTCGTCTCATGAACGGTGCGCTCCTGATACGGGGTCCACCCGGGCTTGAGCACCTGGTCGTCGACATCCGAACCGTTCACCGCGACCTGGTAGACCCCGACCGCCGTCGCGTAGAGCGTCGCCCTGCGCAGTTCGCCGTCGATCGTGAAGCCGCGGCGCAGCACGGCGGGCTCGGCCGGTCCTTCGGGGGCGGCGACCGCGATGGTGCGCGCGCTCCACTCCCCGTCCGCGAGGAATCCGGCCACGATCCGACGCGGGGCGCTCCACTCGGAGGCCTCGCCGTCGGCGCCCGTCACGCGCACCCGCAGCGAGACCTCCTCCCGCGGCGCGAGTGGACCGAACGGCCAGGGGACGCGGACGGATCCGCGCCCGTCGATCCTGCGGCTCTCGGTGCCGCCCTCGCGGACCAGCTCGACCTCGGCCGCAGCCTGGGTCCAGTCCGGTGTCTGCGATTCGGTGACCCACCCGATCCGGGGGCTCGCGTCGGGGACGACATCGCTGCCGTGCGGCGCGTCGACGGTGACGCGCACGACCGTTGTGCTCATGCTCTTCGCTCTCTCCTCGTCATCGACGGGCGACGGCCGGTGCCGTCACCGTGATCTCGTGTGTTCCGCTGGTCAGGGTTCCGGATGCCGGAGCGCCGTCGACCGTGACGACGGACTCGGACGCGACCGGCAGGTCGAGCTCGGCCGTGACGCCGAAGGGGATCTCGACCGTGGCCCGCAGCTCCTCGCCGTCGAGTCGCCAGTCGATGGCCAGTCGACCGTACGGGGTGTCGACGGATGCCGCGGCGTGATCGAGCTCGGCCGCGGGACGCGGCGCGATGCGTGCGCGACGGTGGCCGGGTTCGATGGGGGCGATCCCCGCCACCGTCCGATAGACCCAGTCGATCATCGCGCCGTACGCGTAGTGATTGAAGGAGAGCATGCTCCCTCCGGAATCACCGGATCCGGCATCCATGTCCCCCGAGTGGATCCGCCCGTCCGGCAGGATCGCATCCCACCGCTCCCACACCGTGGTCGCCCCGCGGTCGACCTGGTAGAGCCAGCTCGGCGCTTCGCGCCGCAGCAGCATGAGGTAGGCCTCATCGAGATGCCCGCTGTTCGACAGCGCGAACAGGACGAGCGGCGTGCCGAGGAACCCGGTCGAGATGCGTCCGTTCTCGGCGCGGACGTTCGCGGCGAGGCCGTCCGCGATCGCGGAGCGCTCCGTCTCGGGGGCGATCGCGAACTCCAGAGCCAAAGCCGCGCCGGTCTGCGTCGTCACGGCGTCGGCACCCCAGCGCTGCCAGGTGAGCTCGGCGACGCGGTCGGCGAGCTCCGCGTATTCATCGGCGCGGGCCGCGTCTCCGACGAGCCGCTCCGCGCGGGCCAGCAGGCGGGCCGAGTGCACGTAGAAAGCGTTCGCGACATAGTCGCTCGAGACCTTCGCCTCCCACGGCCGATCACCGGGCGCATCGGGGTCGAGCCAGTCGCCGTACTGGAACGGCTCCGTCGGCAGCACGACGTCGTCGCCGGCACGCCGGCGCAGGTGCTCGACCCATCGCCGCATGCTTCTCAGCTGCACGCGCAGCACCTCGTCGCTGCCGGATGCCTCGTACACCGCCCAGGGGACGATCGTGGCGGCGTCCGCCCAGCCGGCGCGACCCATGTTGTCCACGGGGCCTTCGCCCATGCGCATGTCCTCGAAGCGGATGATGTCCGGCACCACGGAGGCGACGCCGCCCTCATCGGTCTGGTCGGCCTCGAGGTCGCGCAGCCAGTTGCGCCAGAAGGCCTCGGCGTCCATGAGCGTCGAGGCCGTCGCGGCGAACGCCTGGGCATCGCCGGTCCACCCCAGCCGCTCGTCGCGCTGCGGGCAGTCGGTCGGAACCGAGACGAAGTTGTCGCGCTGCGACCAGAACACGTTGGAGTGGAACCGGTCCAGCGCCGGGGAGGCCGAGTGGAAGCTCGAGCGCGCCTCGAGGTCGCTCGAGATCGCGATCGCCGTGGCCGAGACGACCTCGACCGGGCCGGTGACCTCGGCGTGCTGGAACCCGTGGAACGTGAACTGCGGCTCCAGCACGTGCTCCCCGTCACGGTCCAGCGTGTACACGTCGGTCGCCTTGGCGCTGCGCAGCGCCGCGGTGTGCAGGTCACCGGACGGCTCGAGGATCTCGGCGTGCCGGACGGTCACGACATCTCCGGCGCGCCCGCGCACGACCAGGCGCACCCAGCCGGAGACGTTCTGCCCGCCGTCGAACTGCACGGCCCCGTCCCGATCCGTCCGGGTCATCTCGCGCTCGGCGACGACCCGGACGGGAGGTGCCGAGCGCGGCTCGAACCGCGCTGCAGCCTGCTCGATGACGGATGCCGGAGTCCATGCGGAGTCGTCGAAGGATGCGTCGTGGATGCCGGGGACCGCGAGGCGCAGGTCGGTGACCGTGCCGTCGTAGATGCTCGCCGAGCGCACGGCGCCGAATCCTCCGCGCCAGGTCTCGTCGGTCGCGACCAGCACGCCGTCCTCGGCGTCGATCTGGGCGAGGGCTCCGGATCGCTCGCCGTAGATGGCAGTGCGTTCTGCGAAGCCCATCCGTCCCCGGTACCAGCCGTCGCCGACCGCGAGCACGATCACGTTCTCGCCGGCGCGCAGCAGGCCGGTCACGTCGAGCGTGTCCACGAGCACCCGGGTGCCGTAGGACGTCCAGCCCGGCGTCAGCAGCGCGTCGGTGGCGCGCTCACCGTTGATCCAGGCGTCGACGAGGCCGAGGGCGCTCAGACGCAGTCGAGCGCGTTCGGGGACCGCCGTGACCGTGAAGGTGCGCCGCAGCAGCGCGACCGGACCCTCGATCTCGCTCGGAATGCCGATGACCGCCGCGTCGAGATCGGCGCCGTCCAGCCCCGCCTCGACGACGAGTTGCTCGCTCCACGGTGTCCATCCCGCCTCCGTCGCGACGCGCACGGCGAAGCCGCGCCGCTCACCTGCCTGCAGATCGCCGACGGCGACCGCCACCGAATCCCCGGATTCGACCACGTCGCCGGGGACCGGCTCCGCGTCCGCCGGTCCGGTCGCGAGCTGGTAGGCGATCTGGCGTGCCCCCGCCGTCGTGCTCTCCGATCGCCAACTCAGACGCAGTCCTCGGCCCGGGACGCCGAGGAGCCCCGACCCGTGCTGTGAGCGCACCGACACGACGCGGGTCGTGGCATCCGACCGGGTGAGAGAGGGGATGACCGCCATGGCGCTTGTTCCTTCCGATGCGCGTCCTCGCGCACGTCTCATTTCAGAATCGACCGTTGACTCTCGCCTCGGATCGTCGTACCTTACGGAGAGTTGAATGGTTTCAACTCCATTCGACCATCATGACGGTCCCGACGTCGAGACCGCAACCGAGAGTCAGCTTTTACATGGAGGTAAAGGATGGACAGCACCCGTACCCGAAGGGTTCTCCTCGCCGCAGCCGGCGTCGCCGCCCTCGCGCTCCCGCTCGCCGCCTGCAGCACCGGCGACGGCGGCGGAAGTGGCGACGGCAAGGTCGAGATCTCGTTCCTCACCGGGAACACCGGCACGAACGTCGAGGTCGCCGAAGCGCTCATCGAGGCGTTCGAGGATGAGAACCCGGACATCACCGTCAAGCTCGAGTCCCAGCCGGCCGGCACCGAGGGCGACAACCTGATGAAGACCAAACTGGCGACCGGTGAGATGTCGGACGTCTTCTACTACAACTCGGGCTCTCTGTTCCAGGCGCTCAACCCGGACCAGAACCTCGTGGCTCTGGACGACCAGCCCTGGGTCGACGGACTGATCGACACGATGAAGGACGTCGTGTCCACCGAGAACGGCATCTATGGCGCGCCGTTCGGCGCCACCCAGGCCGGCGCGGTCGTCTACAACAAGAAGGTCTATGCGGATCTCGGCCTGGAGGTCCCGACGAGTTGGGACGAGTTCGCCGCGAACAACGAGGCGATCAAGGCCGCCGGCATCACGCCGGTCATCCAGACCTACGGCGACACCTGGACCAGTCAGCTCTTCATCCTCGGCGACTTCGGCAACGTCCTCGCCCAGGATCCCGACTGGGCCGAGGAGTACACGGCCGGCAGCCGGAAGTACGCCGAGGAGCCCGCGCTGCAGGGCTTCGCGAACCAGCAGGAGGGCTTCGAGGCCGGCTGGTGGAACGACGACTACGCCTCGGCGCTCTACGACGACGGCGCCCGCATGGTCGCCACCGGCGAGGGGGCGCATTACCCGATCCTCACCGGCATCGTCTCGACGTTCCAGCAGAACTTCCCCGAGGAGCTCGACAACATCGGGGTCTTCCCGCTGCCGGCGCAGAACGCGGAGGACACCAAGCTGACCGTCTGGCTGCCGAACGCGGTCTACATCCCGAAGACCACCGAGGGCGCGGAACTGGAGGCCGCGAAGAAGCTCGTCGCGTTCATCAACTCCCCGGGCGGTTGCGAGATCCAGACCACGGTGATGGTGCCCAGCGGCCCGTTCGCGACCAGCGCGTGCGAGCTCCCCGACGACGTGCCCGGTCTCCTGACGGACATGCAGCCGTACTTCGACGAGGGCAACACCAACCCGGCGCTCGAGTTCCTCTCCCCCATCAAGGGCCCGAACCTCGAGAACATCACGGTCGAGGTCGGCAGCGGCATCCGCTCCGCCGAGGACGGTGCGGCCCTCTACGACGAGGACGTGAAGAAGCAGGCCCAGCAGCTCGGCCTCGACGGCTGGTGATCCGCGCCTGACACGATGCGGGCCCGCCGCCGGCGGGCCCGCATCCCCATCGACTCGACGGAGAGAAAATGACCGCACCCGCAGCCACGGCAACCGCTGCCGTCTCGGCGCCCCCCGGCAAGCGCAAGGGCATCAAGAGCTCCTACCCGACGTGGTTCTACATCCCGTCGGCGGTGCTCTACATCGTCCTGTTCGCCGTGCCCACGTTCGCCTCGTTCTACTTCAGCCTCACCCGGTGGTCGCTGTTCGACATCGAGTTCATCGGCTTCGAGAACTACGTCCAGTTCTTCACGGAGCCCATGCTCGTGCAGGGCTTCGTCAACACGTTCATCTACGGCTTCGTGACGAGCGCCCTGAAGGTCGTCTTCGGCCTCGCGCTCGCGCTCCTGCTGACCGGATCCATCCTCGGCCGCGGCTACCTGCGGTCGACGATCTTCTTCCCGGTGCTCGTCTCCACCGTCGGCATCGGAATCACCTTCAAGGTGCTCATGGACCCGTTCGACGGGCTCATCAACCAGACCCTCGCACTCGTCGGCATCCAGGGGCCGGGGTGGCTCACCGACCCGGCATGGGCGCTGATGTCCGTCGCCTTCGTGGATGTCTGGAAGGGCGTCGGCATCGCGACGCTGATCTTCATCGCCGGTCTGGTCGCCATCCCGCAGGAGTACTTCGAGGCCGCCAAGGTGGACGGCGCGAGCGCGTGGCAGCGGTTCAAGAACATCACGCTGCCTCTCGTGCAGCCGGCCACCGCGACCGTGGTCCTGCTGTCGCTCATCGGCGGCCTGCGGTCGTTCGAGCTCATCTGGGCGATGACCAAGGGCGGCCCCGGCTTCACCAGCGACGTGATCGCATCGGTCATCTACAAGCAGTACCAGGCCGGGTTCTACGGCCTGTCGACGGCAGGCAACGTCGTCCTCTTCCTCGTCGTGACGGCGATCATCGTCCCGATCCAGTACATCCTGAACAAGAGGCAGGTGGAGTCATGACCCTCACCCGCACGATCACGACCTCCGGCTCCTCGAAGGCGCGGATCGCCAGGGAGGACCGCCGTCGCATGACGCCGCGCCTGTTCTTCACCCGGTACATCGTCGGGATCATCGCGATCCTCGCCTCGATCGTCGTGTTCATCGTCCCGTTCGCGTTCATCTTCCTCACGGCCGTGAAGAACCCGCAGGAGGCCTCCCTGTTCGAGTTCTCGCTGCCGGCGCAGGGCTGGTACCTGTGGGAGAACATCGTGACGGTCCTCGAGACGCGCGACTGGATGCTGGTGCGCGCGTTCATCAACTCGACGATCCTGACCGTCGCGAGCGTCGCGATCATGGTGGTGTTCGCAGCGATGGTCGGCTACATCCTGCAGCGGCGCAAGTCGAAGTGGAACCACGTCATCAACATCTTCGTGCTGGCGGGGCTCATCGTCCCACCCGCCGTGGTCCCGACGATCTGGGTGCTGCAGGGCATCGGGCTGTTCAAGACCATGCCCGGCATGATCCTGATCGAGGCGACCTTCGGCCTGAGCTTCTGCATCCTGCTCTTCCGCGCATTCGTCGCCACGATCCCGCGCGAGCTGGACGAGGCGGCCGTGATCGACGGTGCGGGACCGCTCCGGCTGTTCTTCCAGGTCGTGATGCCGCTGCTCAAGCCGGTCGCCGTCACGGTGATCGTCGTGCAGTCCGTCGCGGTGTTCAACGACTTCACCGGCCCGCTGTACTTCCTGCCCGGCGATGACAACGCCACCGTGCAGCTGACGCTCTACAACTTCCAGAGCCAGAGCCTCAGCCAGTGGAACCTGCTGTTCATGAACATCCTGCTGATCACGGTTCCGCCGCTGATCATGTACATCTTCTTCAACCGCCAGATCGTCGCCGGCATGACTAGCGGAGCGGTCAAGGGCTAGGAGACGGACGTCAGAAGTACTCGGCCGGGACCGTGCCCCGCAGCCACGCGAGCTCGTTGTCGCGGATGAACACCGACAGCGACTCGTCGCGGGTCTGGTCCCGGCCGAGCCACTCGTCCAGGATCGCGATCAGCGCGTTCGCCGTCCCGGTGCCCGGGTCCGCCACGACGGCGTCCCACGCCGCGACGAACCCGGCAGGACTCGGGACCTCCCGGACGAGGCGGTGGATGTACTTGGGACCGGGCATGAGCCGGTGATCCGCGGCGAGCGCCGCCCGCGCCGCGGCGAGCGTCAGATGGACCGCGGCGTGCTGAAGCAGGAACGGGTCGCCGTGCTCCTCGGCCTGGCGCAGGAAGTACCCGCCGTGCAGATGCGCCTGCGCGACGTGGGAGCGGATCCGTTCCGCCCAGACGTCCTCGCCGAGTCGGCTGATCCGGGACACCAGGGATTCCAGCTCCTCCGCCCGGCTGAACACGACGCGCGCGCCGGCGAACGAGGCCCTGGTCGGATCGTCCGCCCGCTCGACCGCTCGACGCAGGTAGTCGAGGTCCGCGAGCTTCACGTCGATGTACGACCCCGGGTAGTCCCGCCCGCGGCGATCGACCCAGGCCCAGCGATCCTCGGCCGCGGAGCGCGCGAACGCGTCCGCGGTGACCACGAGGTACACGTCGACATCCGAGTCCTCGCGCTCGGTGCCGCGCGCCACCGAGCCGATGACGACGACGCCGACGGTGTCCGGATCGGCGGCGACCTGATCGACGTAGGCGGCGAGCGCCCGTTCCTGATGCTCCATGACGCCGACGGTATCGCCTCGGCGCGCGCCGGCGCATCATCCCGGCGCGCGCCGGAGCATCAGGTCGTACGGCGGCGGCGGATGCCGAGGGCCAGCGCTCCTCCGAGAAGCAGCAGCGCAGCCCCGGCGACGATCCCGACGGTCGGGTCGCTTCCGGTCATCGGCAGGGAGCCGCCGGCTGAAGCCTCGGAGATCCGGAACGACTCGGAGAGCACCGACAGGCCGGAGGCGCCGATCGCCTCGAGCTCGTGGGTTCCCGCCTCCACGTCCTCGGGAATGTCGAGGACGCCGGTCAGCGTTCCGTCGGCCGCCACGGTGAGCACGCCGTCCAGCTCCGTCGGGGTGGAGTGCAGCACGAAGCGCACCTCCTCTCCGGGCTGGAAGCCGGTGAACTCCACCTGCATGCGCCCGCCGGGGACCAGCGCGGATCCCGGTGCCGCCGTGACCGTGCCGTGCGGCTCGATTCCGGATTCGCCGCCGGATCCGCCGTCGCCATCGCCCGGCTCGCCGCCGCCGTCGCCCGGTTCGCCGCCGCCTTCCCCGTCGCCGGGGCCGCCCGGCTCCTCGCTGTCGGCGGGAACCGTGCGGAACGAACGCACCTCGGAGTACTCTGTTCCGCCGTGCGGGCCGGTGGCGACCACGTACCAACCGTGCTCTCCTTCGGCCAGGTCCGACCAGGTCGCCGTCGCCTGGGCACCCGAGGCGACCCCGGCCTGCGCGCCGATCTCGTTCGCCGTCAGGATCTCGGCGCGGAACGAGTCCGCCGCGAGCGTCTTCGACGCCGGCACGATGCCCACGGCCTCGTAGGGGATCTCGAACTCCTGCATGCCCGCGGGATCGTTCAGCGACGGCTCGTCGGAGTCGAAGTCGTCCAGCGACGGCGAATACGTGCGCACGAGGATCCGCCCGCCCTCGTTGTCGAAGTGCGCGAGACGCAGGTAGCCCTGTCCGCCTTCCGGCAGGCCCTGGTAGTCGAACAGCATCGAGTACACCGTGCGGTCCGCGACGCCGTCGCCGTCGTCGTCGATCTCATCCGTCCGCGTGTAGGCGTCGTGGTAGTGGCCGGAGCTCACCGCGAACACATTGGCGTTCGGCGTCACCACCTCGTCGAAGACACGCTGCGGGAACGGGCCGAGACCTCCGGTGGTGAGCATGTACTCGTGCAGGTTGATCCACACCTTGCGCTCCGGGTAGCGCTGGATCACCCCGTTCAGCCAGGCGATGTCCTCGCTGTTGTCGGCCTCGTCGTTCGGCGTGGGCCATCCCATGTAGACCATCAGGAAGTCGATCCCGCCGGCGGACACGAGGTCGTAGTGGCCGCGGTTGTCCTTGTACGACCCGCCGTACCAGGGGTTGGCGGCGTAGCGGGCCTCGCCGAAGTGGCGCGAGTACTCGGTGTAGTCGGCGGCGTGGCCGCCCACGTCGTGGTTGCCCGCCAGAACGCCGTACGGGAGCTGCGCCTCATCGAGCATCGTGTAGGCGGCGTTCGCGTTGTCCCACTGATGCGGGTCGGTGTGGACGTTGACGATGTCGCCGTTGTGGATCATGTACTGCAGGTTGAGATTCTCGCGCTGGTCCAGCAGGAACTCGTGGATCGCGAGCTGATGCGGGTAGTAGTCGTCGGTCTCGTTGTAGTACTGGGTGTCGCTCTCGATCGCGATCGTGAAGTCGTACTCGCCGCGCGGCGTGGCGTCGGGGTGGTACGGCTCGACCGCGCTCGTGCGGGTCGACAGATCGTCGGCCGAGAAGCCGTCGGAATGCTGGACGAGCAGGGTCAGCTGTCCGTCCACGACGTGACCGTCGACGGGCACGAGCGCCCCGAGGGTGAAGTCGGTCTCGGCCTCCCCCGTCGTCAGATGCTCGGCGACCTGCTCCCATGCACCGTCGACCGTGCGCACGTACAGGATCACCTTCGCGCCGGCGTTGGCGCTGCCGCGCCAGTCGACCCGCGCGAGCGCTCCGGTGCCGACGTCCTGCGCCACGGCGATCGTGTACAGCTGATACGGCAGGCCGGTGGTGCTCGTCGTCTCGACGTCCACCCCGTCGGTGCCCAGCAGAGCCGCGAGGTCGTCGGCGCCCAGCACGTCGCCGCCGCTGCGGTCCGCCGTCTGCGAGTCCGAGACCGTTCCCGTGCTCACCGTGAGCTCCTCGTCGCCGGGCGCGTAGCCGTGGCCGGCCCGGAAGCTCACGTCGAGCGCGTCCTCCTCGGCCGAGGTCGGGGTGGCGGTCAGTTGCGCGACGTCGCCCTCGATGATCTCGCCGTCGGTCGGTCCGTCGAGCCGGATCGCCGGGCGTTCGTCGGCGGTCTCGAACGACACCGAGGTCGTGGCGGCGTTGCCCACGGCATCCGTGGCGGTGAACTCCGCGACGTGCGCGCCGGGGGCGAGCGCCAGGGAGGAGGTCTCCAGCGGCACGGCGATCGGGACGCCGTCCAGCGTCGCCGTGATCTCGGCGACGCCTGCTCCGTCGTCGGTCGCGGCGGCATCCACGACCAGGTGACCGCGGTACCTCTCGCCCTCGTTCACGGTGGGCGCGATGGCCGGGGCCGTGTTGTCGACGGCCACCGTCGTGGTGACCTCGTCCGCGCCGGCCCGTGCCGTGATCGCGTGGTCCCCGTCCGCGACGACCGTCGTGTCCCACTGGGTCGCCACCGAGGTGAACGCGTCCTCCGGGATCGTGAACGTCGCCAGGAACGACACCAGCGCCGCGTCGCTGAACGCGATCCGCTCGGACGGATCGGGGCACTCGACGAACGC
Organism: Microbacterium cucumeris; assembly: GCF_058349845.2. NCBI lineage: Bacteria > Bacillati > Actinomycetota > Actinomycetes > Micrococcales > Microbacteriaceae > Microbacterium > Microbacterium cucumeris. The sequence goes on along the minus strand of NZ_JBYRIZ020000005.1, from coordinate 122,761 downwards.
GGGGGCGGTGACCTGTCCGTCCTGCTCCTTCGTCGTGGCGCAGTGCTCGGGCAGCAGGACGCGCCCGTCCGGCAGAGCGAGGCGCAGGTTCTGCGCCGCGAAGTCGTCGTTGTTCTCGTTGACGTCGGCGTTCGGCCAGGCCTTGGTGCCGGCCGTCACCGACAGGGTCACCTGCTCCCCGGGGGCGACGCGCTCGACCGGGACCGTCGCGTCGACCGTGACGATGCGCTCGTAGAAGCCCTCGTCGAAGATGCGCAGCACCTCGTCGCCGAGCTTGACGCCGTTGCGGAAGAAGGCGTCGGTGTTGGTCGCCTCGAACGCGAACACCGGTCCGGTCTCCAGGGACGGCGTGGCGCCCTCGACCTCGGTGCCGTCGATCTCGAGGCGGACACCGTCTCCGGTGGCCGCGACCCGCACCGACCCGGCGACGAACTGACCCTCCGTGAGGTTGAGCCGCACCGGCGCCGGCTCGCCGTCGACGAGAGCGACGTGCACGGGCCCCAGGCTTGAGCGCTGCATCCCATCGCTCGCGGTGACCGTGTACTCGATCCAGCGCTTGCCGAACAGGTCCGCGGCGGGGACCGAGTAGTCGTACCGGTCGGCGGCTGCGACCGTGAGGTTCCTGGTCTGGACCGCACCGAGGTTGTCGGTGAGCTCGAGGGTGACCGAGCGCACCAGGACGTCGTCCGTGATCGTGAAGCCGAGGTCGAGATCGGCCGTCTCGGGGACGTCCGTGCCGCCCGTCAGGTCGGCGATGATCGGAGCTTCTCCTGCAGCCGGAGCGGCGACGAAGGCGGCCGGCACCTGCCCGGCGCTGACGGATCCCGGAGTCGGGGCGGCGAGCGCGAGCATCGTCTGCGTCGTGCCGTCGGGCGCCTCCGGCGCCCACAGGTGCTCACCGGCCCCGGGGTTCCAGCCGTACTGGATCGCGGTGCTCGCGGTGGTCTGGTCGTCGGCGAAGTAATAGGCCCGGCTGACGTCGTGTCCGGTCGCGGTGGCGATCTGGATGCCGCGCGAGCCGCCGTTCGCCATCCCTCCCGTGAAGAGCTGGACGATGTCCTCGCCGAGCGCGAGGTCGGTGCCGAAGGCCGCGTTGAAATCGTCGACCGTGAGTCCGGCCGCGACGCCGGCCGGGTTCACGATCCACGCCACGAGCGTCCCGCCCGCGGGGATCACGACGTCGGCGGGGCTCGCCGGCCACAGCGTCGCGTTCAGCGTCACGGGGGCGCTCAGCGCGTTGTCGGTGTAGAGGTAGCTGAGCGCGTAGTCGCGGAAGTCGATCGGCGCATCCGAGGCGTTGAAGATCTCGACGAACTCGTAACCGTCGGCGCCGTCGACGTTGGCGGTGTCCGGTGCGAGCTCCGTGATCTGCAGGAGCGGCGCTCTCAGCTCCGGATCGGTCGGACGGTCCGGGTCGGGGCCGGTCGGGTCGGTGGGCGTCTCGCCGCCTTCGGGACGGACCAGCTGGGCGGGATCGACGGTGCCGGGCGTCGGAGCGCCCGTGACCGCGTCCGCGAGCACCGCGCCCGAGGCCGGGACCGTGTACTGCTCGGACAGGCCCTTGTTGCTCGTCCGGTCGAAGTCGACGCCCGAGACGAGGGTGGTGCGGTCCGGTGCGAACAGGCGGAACTCGCGCGCACCGCTGTTGGCGAAGCCGCCCTGCCCCACCGCGTGGAACAGCGGATAGGTCGACGACTCGTCGCCGTAGTGCGCGCGGAAGTCCGCCTCGTCGAGCTGCCACTGCTCGACCGCGGCCTCACCCGACCCCACGGCGTACCGCAGCCAGAGCACGGCCGACCCATGCGCGGGGATCACGGCCTCGCCCGCATCGCCCCCGCCCGGCGCGACGAGCTCGATCCACGACGCCCCGTTGTACTGCAGCGCGTGGTCGGCGACGTCGATCGGGGCGTCGGTGGTGTTCGCGATCTCGAGGAACTCGAAGTAGTCCTGGTCGGAGGGCGTGCCCGCATTGTCGGGCATGATCTCCGTGATCACCAGCTCCGGCAGCTCCTCCGCGGCGAAGGCGGGAGCGGCGACGCCGACACCGGTCGCCCCGACGGCGACGGCGGCGATTCCCGCGAGAAGGGCACGGACACGAGGAAGCGAGCGGAAGGTCACGGGACATCAGAGAATCGCTCTCGGCTGAACCGGACGACGCCGGACGGAGAACGGAGGGTGAATCGCCGGTGTCGCACGGATGACGGCCGCAGGTGTTGCATCGACCGCGCCCGCAATCTATTCTTGAAACGATTCACAACAACCCGAGGAGCCCGTCGACGATGACCGCACCCACTCGCGTGTGCTTCCAGCTCCAGGTGCGCCCCGACCTGCTGGACGAGTACCTGGCGCGCCATTCTCCGGTCTGGCCCGAGATGCTCGCGGAGATCGCCGCCGCCGGCCGGCGCAACTACTCGCTGTACCTCGGCGAGGGCGGCCGGCTCATCGGCTATTACGAGACGGACGACGACGCGGCCGCGCAGGCCTATCTCGCGGCCTCCGAGGTCGCCGGCCGCTGGGAGGCGGAGATGGCCCGATTCTTCGTGGGTCTCGACGGCCGGCCGGATCAGGCGGCGACCCCGCTCACCGAAGTCTTCAACCTGGCGGAGCAGCTCTCCGCCGCAGCATCCGAAACCGCAGAAAGCGAGTGAACATGTCCGTCCTCTCCCCCTCGAACCTCGCCGCACTGGAGCAGCAGGGCATCGAGCTGCCCAGCTGGGCCTTCGGCAACTCCGGCACCCGGTTCAAGGTGTTCGGCACGCCCGGCACGCCGCGCGATCCGTACGAGAAGATCGCGGATGCAGCGCAGGTGAACGCGTACACCGCGCTCGCCCCCTCCGTCGCGCTGCACATCCCGTGGGACCTCGTCGACTCCTTCGACGATCTGCGCAAGCACGCCGAGGATCTCGGGGTCTCGCTCGGCACGATCAACTCGAACACCTTCCAGGACGACGACTACAAGTTCGGCGCCCTCACGCACGAGGACGCCGCGGTCCGCCAGAAGGCGATCGACCACCACTTCGCGTGCATCGACGTCATGAACGCCACCGGATCCCGCGATCTGAAGATCTGGCTCGCCGAGGGCTCGAACTACCCCGGCCAGGCCGACCTGCGCGGGCGCCAGGACCGCCTGCACGACTCCCTCGAGAAGATCTACGCCCGCCTCGGCGACGACCAGCGCCTCGTGCTGGAGTACAAGTTCTTCGAGCCCGCGTTCTACCACACCGACGTTCCGGACTGGGGCACGTCCTACGCGCAGGTCGCGGCTCTCGGCGACAAGGCGATGGTATGTCTGGACACCGGTCACCACGCCCCCGGCACGAACATCGAGTTCATCGTCATGCAGCTCCTGCGCCTGGGCAAGCTCGGCTCGTTCGACTTCAACTCGCGCTTCTACGCGGACGACGACCTGATCGTCGGTGCCGCCGACCCGTTCCAGCTGTTCCGGATCCTCTTCGAGGTGATCCGCGGCGGCGGCCTGAACAACCCCGACGTGGCCTTCATGCTCGACCAGTGCCACAACGTCGAGGACAAGATCCCCGGCCAGATCCGCTCGGTGCTGAACGTCCAGGAGATGACGGCGCGCGCCCTGCTCGTCGACCGCGACGCCCTCACCGCCGCCCAGCGCTCCGGCGACGTGCTGGCCGCGAACGCGATCTTCATGGATGCCTTCTACACCGACGTCCGCCCGGCACTGGCCGAGTGGCGCGAGAGCCGGGGCCTCGCCGCCGACCCCATGGCGGCGTACGCGGCCTCCGGTTACCAGAAGAAGATCGCCGACGAGCGCGTCGGCGGCGTCCAGGCCGGCTGGGGCGCCTGAATCACCAGACCCGTCGGGGGCGCGGGAAGCCGATCCCCGCGCCCCCGGCGCACCACCTCACGAGAGCAGAGACCCGATGACCACGCCCTTTCCCGCCGCGGACGGACTCGTCCGCGTGTATCCGGCGGATGCCCCCGACGGCACCGGCCTCGTGTGGGCGCACGGCGGCGCGTTCGCCTTCGGCGACCTCGACATGCCGGAATCCGACTGGGTCTCCCGGCGGCTCGCCGCCCGCGGCACTACCGTCGTTTCCGTCGACTATCGGCTCGCCCCTGTTCCGGAGGGCTTCCGCGAGGACATGGCCGCCCGGCCCGGCCAGCACTATCCTGCGGGCTCCGACGACATGATCACGGCGTGGCGATGGACGCGCGACCACGCGCAGGAGTTCGGCATCGTGCCGGAGGCCCTCGCCATCGGCGGCACCAGCGCCGGAGGCAACCTCGCGGCCGGAGCCGCCCTGCGCCTCGCAGGTTCCGGCGAGTCCCCGGCGCTCGTCGTCCTCGCCTACCCGACCCTGCTCGCCGTGCAGCCCGCCCCGGATGCCGCGCTGCGCGCCGCGCTCGACGCGAATCCGGACGCCGACCGGTTCGGTCCGGCATCCGTGCTGTCCATGTACGAGAACTACCTCGGCGGACCGGTCGACGGGGCGCCGCTGGCGGCCGTGCCGGGACTGGCCGAAGCCGCCGATCTCACCGATTTCCCTCCCACGCTCATGATCAACGGCGACATCGACGAGCTGCGCGTCTCCGGCGAGCTCTTCGCCCGCACGCTCGCGGCGGCCGGGCGCGACGTCGACGTTGTCACCGAACCCGGCACACAGCACGGGCACCTGAACCGTCCCGACGAGCCCGCCGCCACCCGTTCCCTCGAGCGGATCGCCGCCCGTCTCGCCCAGCTCTCACCCACCCTCTCCGAAGGAATCTCCTGATGACGAACCCCACTGCCGCTGCGCTCATCGAGCGATCGAACCGTCTGGGCGCCGATCCGAAGAACACGAACTACGCCGGCGGCAACACGTCGGCGAAGGGCACCGAGACCGATCCGGTGACCGGGCAGCCGGTCGAGCTGCTGTGGGTCAAGGGCTCGGGCGGTGACCTGGGCACTCTGAAGGAGTCGGGTCTCGCGGTGCTGCGTCTGGACCGCATGCGCGCGCTCGTGGACGTCTACCCCGGCATCGAACGCGAGGACGAGATGGTCGCCGCGTTCGACTACTGTCTGCACGGCAAGGGCGGTGCTGCGCCCTCGATCGACACGGCCATGCACGGTCTCGTGGATGCCGCGCACGTCGACCATCTGCACCCCGACTCGGGAATCGCGATCGCGACCGCCGCGGACGGCGAGCAGCTCACCGCGACCATCTTCGGCGACAAGGTCGTGTGGGTGCCGTGGCGCCGTCCCGGTTTCCAGCTCGGACTCGACATCGCCGAGATCAAGAAGGCCAATCCGCAGGCGATCGGCACGATCCTCGGCGGCCACGGCATCACGGCCTGGGGCGACACTTCGGAGGAGGCCGAGGCCAACTCGCTGTGGATCATCGACACGGCGGCGGCCTACATCGCCGAGCACGGCAAGGCCGAGCCGTTCGGCCCGGTGCGCTCCGGTTTCGAAGCCCTGCCCGCTGGCGAGCGGCGGGAGCGGGCAGCATCCCTTGCCGCCACGATCCGCGGCATCGCCTCGCACGACAAGCCCATGGTCGGCCACTTCACGGATGCCGAGGTCGTGCTCGACTTCCTCGCCTCGTCCGAGGCTCCACGACTCGCAGCGCTCGGCACCAGCTGTCCCGATCACTTCCTGCGCACCAAGGTCAAGCCGTTGATCCTCGACCTTCCCGCCACGGCATCCCTCGAGGAGCAGATCGCCCGGCTGCACGAGCTGCACGAGGAGTACCGCGCGGACTACCAGGCGTACTACGACGCCCACGCGGACGCGGACAGCCCGGCCATCCGCGGCGCCGACCCGCTCATCGTGCTCGTCCCCGGCGTGGGCATGTTCTCCTACGGCGCGAACAAGCAGACCGCTCGGGTCGCCGGCGAGTTCTACGTCAACGCGATCAACGTCATGCGCGGCGCCGAGGCGCTGTCGACCTACTCCCCCATCTCGGACGCCGAGAAGTTCCGGATCGAGTACTGGGCGCTCGAGGAGGCCAAGCTGCAGCGGATGCCGAAGCCGAAGACGCACCAGGGCCGCATCGCGTTCGTGACCGGTGCCGCCAGCGGCATCGGCAAGGCCATCGCCACGCGTCTGGCGGCGGAGGGCGCGTGCGTCGTCGTGGCGGACCTCGATCTCGACAAGGCCCGGGCCTCCGCGGCCGAGCTCGGGAACACGGACGTCGCGATCGGCGTCGCCGCGAACGTGGCCGACGCGGACGCCGTGCAGGCGGCACTGAACGAGGCGGTGCTCGCGTTCGGCGGCGTGGACCTCGTGGTCAACAACGCCGGACTCTCGCTGTCGAAGCCTCTGCTGGAGACCACCGAGAAGGACTGGGACCTGCAGCACGACGTCATGGCCAAGGGCTCGTTCCTCGTCTCGAAGGCCGCAGCGCGGATCCTCATCGAGCAGAAGCTCGGCGGCGACATCATCTACATCTCGTCGAAGAACTCCGTCTTCGCCGGCCCGAACAACATCGCCTACTCGGCGACGAAGGCCGATCAGGCGCACCAGGTGCGGCTGCTGGCCGTCGAGCTCGGCGAGCACGGCATCCGGGTCAACGGCATCAACCCGGACGGCGTGGTGCGCGGTTCCGGCATCTTCGCCTCGGGCTGGGGCGCGAACCGCGCCGCCACCTACGGCGTCGCGGAAGAGGACCTCGGCCAGTTCTACGCGAACCGCACGATCCTCAAGCGCGAGGTCGTCCCCGAGAACGTCGCCGACGCCGTGTTCGTGCTCACCGGCCCCGAACTCAGCCGCACCACCGGCCTGCACATCCCCGTCGACTCCGGCGTCGCCGCCGCATTCCTGCGATGAGCGCGCCCATCTCCCGAGCCCTCTCGTTCGCCGAGCGACGAGCGCAGCTCCCCCTCCCCTCGATCGTTGAGGGACGAGCACAGCTCCCCCTCCCCTCGATCGTCGAGCGACGAGCGCACCCCCTTCCCTCGTTCGTTGAGCGACGAGCGCACCCCCTTCCCTCGTTCGTTGAGCGACGAGCGCAGCGAGGAGTCGAAACGCGGTCTTCGCTGATCAGCAGTCGCCGCGTCCCGCTTCGCTCCGTCAACTCGACGAGCGAGGCCGAAGAGCGGAGAGCAGCGTGACCCGCGCGGTCGCCGCGGTCGACCTCGGCGCCACCTCTGGTCGCGTCGTGATCGGGCGCATCGACGAGGACACCCTCGACCTCGAACTCGTGACGCGTTTCCCGAACGGCCCGATCGAGCGCGAGGACGGCCTGCACTGGGACTTCGACGCCCTCTACACGCACATTCTCGACGGTCTCGCCGAAGCCGTACGTCGCGAGCCGTCGATCGAGAGCATCGGCATCGATTCGTGGGCTGTCGACTACGGCCTGCTGCGCGAGGGAGAGCTGCTCGCCGAGCCGTTCCACTACCGGGATGAGCGCAGCGAGCGCGGCGTCGCCGAGGTCCATGCCATCGCCCCGTTCCCCGAGCTGTACCGCCGCAACGGCCTGCAGTTCCTGCCGTTCAACACGCTCTACCAGTACCAGGTGGACCCGGCGCTCGCGAACGCCGAGTCAGCGCTCCTGGTCCCCGACCTCGTCGCGTACCTGCTCACCGGCGCGCGCGTGGCCGAGCGCACGAACGCCTCGACGACCGGGCTGCTGAGCGTCGAGTCGTCGGAGTGGGACCGGGAACTCGTCGAGCGGCTCGGCATCCCGTCCGGCATCCTGCCTTCGCTCGTCGACCCCGGCACCGTGATCGGCAGGCTACGTCCGGAGATCGTGGAGCGCATCGGCCGGGACCTTCCGGTCATCGCGGTGGGCTCGCACGACACGGCCTCCGCGGTCGTGGCCGTTCCCCTGTCGACACCGGATTCGGCGTACATCTCGTGCGGCACCTGGGGTCTGGTCGGCGTCGAGCTGACCGAGCCGGTGCTGACGGATGCCGCGCGCGAGGCGAACTTCACGCACGAACTGGGCGTGGACGGCCGCTTCCGCTTCTTGCACAACGTGACCGGCCTCTGGCTGCTCAGCGAGACCGTGCGCGCCTGGGAGGCCGAGGACGGCGCGCCCATCGACCTGCCCGAACTGCTGGATGCCGCAGCCGCCGTGACCGGCGACGTCCCGCTGTTCGACGCGAACGACTCCTCGCTGAGCGCCCCCGGTGACATGCCAGCGCGCATCGCCGGCGTGCTGGCCGCGGCGGGATCGCCGGTTCCGGACGGCCGTGCCGCGTTCGCGCGCACGATCGTCGAGTCCATCGCTCAGGCGTTCGCGGATGCCGTGCGCACGGCGGGAGACCTCTCCGGTCGAGCGATCGACGCCATCCATCTCGTCGGCGGCGGATCCCTCAACCGGCTGCTGTGCCAGGCGACCGCCGACCGTTCGGGCATCCCCGTGCTCGCCGGTCCCGTCGAGGCGACGGCGCTCGGCAACGTCCTCGTGCAGGCCCGCGCTCTGGGCGCCGCTCCCGCGACGCTCGAAGAGCTGCGGGCTCTCGTCGCGCGCACGCACTCCCCCGTCCGCTACGACCCCGTGGGCACGGTGTTCCCCGCTCGGTGAACACCCCCTTCCGCTCGTTGAGCAGGTCCCCTCGTTCGTTCGTTGAGCGAGCCCCCTCCTCCGCTCGTTGAGCGAGCGAAGCGAGTCGAAACGCAGCCCACGCCCAGCAGCACCCACCCCGTTTCGACTCGGCCGGCTCCGCCGTCCTCGCTCAACGAACGAGAGAGCGTCGCCGGCCCGATCCGCCCGTTGAGCGAGCCCCCTCCTCCGCTCGTTGAGCGAGCGAAGCGAGTCGAAACGCGGCCCACGCCCAGCAACACCCACCGCGTCTCGACTCGGTCGGCTCCGCCGTCCTCGCTCAACGAACGAGAAGGGTGAGCGAGCGAAGCGAGTCGAGACCGTCACCGCGTCTCGCCGTGGACGGCGCGGCGCCCGGACACTGAGAAGGGTCCGGGCGCCGCGTGTTCGCACAACGGATCAGAAGTCGAAGTCGCCGATGTTGTCCGCGTCGAACACGAACGGGTCACCCAGCAGCACGACGCCGTCCGCGCCGACCTCGTACTCGCCGAGCTCACCCGCCTCGAAGGTGTCACCCTCTTCGCCGGTGATGTCGCCCTGGATGAGCGCGGCGGCCGCGTAGGCGGACAGGTAGCCGAGGTCCTCCGGGTTCCACAGCGCGAACGCGGTGACCGTGCCGTCCTCGACGTACTCGCGCATCTGGTTCGGCGTGCCGAGACCCGTCAGCGCGACCGTTCCCTTGTAGTCCGAGGTCGACAGATAGCGCGCCGCCGCGGCGATGCCGACGGTCGTCGGAGAGATGATGCCCTTCAGGTCCGGGTGCGTCTGCAGCAGCGCCGCGGTCTTGTCGAAGGATGTCTGATCGTCGTCGTCGCCGTACACGGTCTCGACAAGGGTGATGTCGGGGTAATCGCTGGCGAGGTACTCCTCCATCAGCTCGATCCAGGCGTTCTGGTTGGTCGCGTTGGCGGATGCCGACAGGATCGCGATCTCGCCCGCACCGCCGATCTGCTCCGCGATGAGGTCGACCTGGACCTTGGCGATGCCCTCGGCGTCGGCCTGATTGATGAACAGGTCACGGCAGTCCGGATTCGTGTCGGAGTCGAAGGTCACGACCTTCACCCGGGCATCGCGCGCCTCGTTCAGCGCGTCGCAGATCGCCTGCGGGTCGTTCGCCGAGACGACGAGCGCTCCGACGCCCTGCTGCGTGGCCGTGTTGATGTAGCTGACCTGGGCATCGGGGGTCGCCTCGGCGGGTCCGACCTCGGCGAACGTGCCGCCGATCTCGTCGACGGCCGCCTTGCCGCCCGTGCTGGAGGTGTCGAAATACGGGTTGCCGAGGTTCTTGGGCAGGAACGTGATGGTCAGGTTGTCGGATCCGCCGCCGGTTCCGCCGCCCTCGCCGTCCGTTCCGCCCCCGGTGTCGGCGCAGCCGGTCAGCACGAGGGCTGCGGCGACGGCGACGGCCGCGAGGGCCGTGACGCGCTTGCGTGCAAACTTCATTGTTCTTCCTTTCGTGATGTCACCGCTGACGGATGCCGGCGGCGAGAGGCCGCCTCATGGTGCGGGAGAGGCTGCGACGCGGGATGGCCCGACCCTCGCGCGCATGCGCTCGGCCCAGGACAGGATGCTGGCGCCGACGACCGAGAGGATCAGCAGGCCGCCGGTGATGATGTTGATGACGTCGCTCGTGACGCCGGCCAGGCGCAGAGCGCTGGAGAGCACCCCGATCAGCAGCACGGCCGCGACGACGCCGTGCAGGTGCCCGCGCCCTCCGAAGACGGAGACCCCGCCGAGCACGACCGCGGCGATCACCTGCAGCTCGAGACCGGTCGCGTTGTCCCCGCGCGCGCTGCCGAAGCGCAGCGTGTAGAAGATGCCCGCGAACGCGGCGACGAGACCGGCCAGCACGAAGAGGATGAACTTGGTGCGCTCGACGTGGACTCCGGAGAAGCGCGCCGCGTCCTTCGAGAGACCGATCGCGTAGATGCCGCGCCCGAAGGGCGTGAAGTGCAGCAGGACGGCGAAGACCACCACCAGGATCAGGAACGGCACCACGATGTACGGAATGGTGGTGCCGGCGATCTTCGCCTTGGCGAGATCCGTCCACAGCTCCGGGAAGTCGGTCACCGCCGTGGTCCCGAGAAGGCCCACCGCGAGCCCGCGGAACAGCGCCAGGGTGCCGATCGTCACGGCCAGCGACGGCAGCCCGACGACTGTGACGAGGAAGCCGTTGAACGCTCCCCCGATTCCCCCGACCAGCAGAGCGGCGAGCGCCGCGACTTCGAAGGGGGCGCCCGCCTGGGTGAGCACGCCGGTGACGACGCTGGCGAGACCGACCATGGAGCCGACCGACAGGTCGATCTCCCCGGTGACCATCACGAGCGTCATCGGCAGCGCGATGAGCAGGATCGGGGCGACATCCAGCAGCAGGTAGTTGTAGGTGATGGGCTGACCGAAGCCGCGCACGGTGGCCGACGCGACGACGATCACGAGGGCGAGCAGCCCGATGATGGCGAACTCTCTCGAGATGAGGACCCGTCGCCAGAGCGGCCGGTCGAAGTCGCGGATCACGCGGGTCGTCGTGGTGGTGGTCGCGGTCATGATTCGTCCCTCGCCTCGATGAGCCGACGTCTCTGCCTCACGGCGAGAACGCGATCCAGCACGATCGCTCCGATGATGAGCACGCCGACGACAGCGCGCTGCCAGAAGTCCGGGATGCCGAGGATGGGCAGAGCACGGTTGATGGTCATCAGAAGCATCGCGCCGATGGCGGCGCCCCAGACGGACCCGACACCGCCGGTGATGGCGATGCCGCCGATCACGGCGGCCCCGACGGCATCCAGTTCCCACCCGGAACCCGCCTGCGAACTGATCGAACCGTAGCGCGCCGCATAGAACACACCGGCGAGGCCGGCGAGCGCACCGGACAGGATGAACGCGCTGAGCACGCGGCGCGTGACCTTGAGCCCGTAAAGCTCGGCCGCCGCAGGATCGGATCCGATCGCGTAGTACTCGCGTCCTCCGCGGGTGTTGCGCATGTACCAGGCGGCCGCCGCGAGCACGAGGACGGCGACGATCGACAGCACCGGGATGAAGAGGATCTGCTGTGTGCCGAGCGCCAGGAAGTCCTTCGGCATGTCGGACGGGTTCACGCGATCGCTCCCGGTCCACAGGACGTTGATCCCGCGATAGGCGTAGAGCGTTCCGAGGGTGATCACCATCGCCGGCACGCGGGCGAAGGCGACAAGCGCGCCGTTGATCAGGCCGAGCACCGCCCCGAACAGCACGGCGGCGAGCACCACGACCACGATCGGGATGCCGGGGATGTCGATGAAGAGACGGCCGGTGAGGTAGGCGGTCAGTCCCATCACGGAGCCGACCGACAGGTCGACGTTGCGTGTGATGATCACGATCGCCTGGCCCACGGCGACCAGGACGAGGATGGACGGGGTCAGCAGCAGGTCCCGCCACCCGTCGGCGGAGAACAGGAAGTTCGGGTTCTTCACCGTGGCGGCGAGCACGACCAGGACGAGCGCGGCCAGGATGCCGAGCTCGCGAGCGCGTCCGACGCCGCCGAAGCTCTTCCGCACGGCGAACGCGGGGGCAGGGGCTGTGGTGGTCATGAGTGCAGCTCCGATGCGTGGGTCGCGGCGAACATGACGTTCTCGCTGGTGGCGTCCGCCCGGTCGATCTCCGCGGTGATGCGCCCCTCGCGCATGACGAGGACGCGATCGGCCATGCCGAGCACTTCTGGAAGCTCGGAGGAGATCATGAGGATGCCCATGCCCTGCCCTGCCAACTGCGAGAGAAGCCGGTGCACCTCCGACTTCGTCCCGACGTCGATGCCGCGGGTGGGCTCGTCGATGATGAGCACCCTCGGGTCCGTCGCGAGCCACTTGGCGAGGACGACCTTCTGCTGGTTGCCACCGGACAGCGTCGAGGCGACGGTGTCCAGAGCGTGCGTCTTGACCTCGAGGCGCGAGGCCCATTCCAGGGCGGCACGGTTCTCCATGCCGCTGGTGAGCAGGCCCCACCGGGCGATGCGGCGCCGGATGGCGAGGGTGATGTTGCCGCCGACGCCCGACTCGATCACGAGACCCTGCTTGCGCCGGTCCTCGGGGACGAGGGCGAGCCCCGCCCGCATGGCCTCGGTCGGATTCCGACGGGCTACCGGCGCCCCCAGCATCCGGACCGAGCCCTCCCGGTAGGCGTCCACCCCGAAGACGGCTCTGGCGACCTCGCTGCGACCCGCCCCCACAAGCCCGGCGAGCGCGACGATCTCGCCCGAGCGCACGGTGAGAGAGATGTCGTGGAACACGCCGGGACTGGTCAGCCCGGTCACCTCGAGCAGGGGATCGCCGATCGCGGCATCCTGCTTCGGGAACAGCTCGGTGATGTCGCGGCCGACCATCTGGCGCACGAGCTCGTCGACCGTGGTATCCGCGATCGGCGTGGTGGCGATGTAGGCGCCGTCGCGCATGACGGTGACCGTGTCGCACAGGGCGAAGACCTCGTCGAAGCGGTGCGAGATGAACAGGACCGCCCTGCCCTCGTCCCGCAGACTTCGCGCGACGGCGAACAGTCGATCGACCTCCACGCCGCTCAACGCCGCCGTCGGCTCGTCCATCACGAGCACACTGGCGTCGAGCGAGATCGCCTTGGCGATCTCGATGAGCTGCTGGTCGGCGATCGACAGGCCCTCGGTGATGCGATCGGGGTCGATCGCCACACCGAGACGCCGGAAGATCTGCTCGACCTCGGTGCGCATCGCCCTGCGATCGATGCGACCGTACCGGTTCACCGGCTGACGTCCCATGAAGATGTTCTCGGTCACCGACAGGTCGGGGAAGAGCGTCGGCTCCTGGTAGATCACAGCGATTCCGGCGGCCTTCGACTGCGCCGTGCTGGTGAAGTCGACGTCCTCGCCGTGCAGGCGGAAGTCACCGGAATCTCGGCGGTAGAGTCCCGCCATGATCTTGACGAGCGTGGATTTGCCGGCGCCGTTTTCGCCGATGAGCGCGTGGATCGAGTGCGGGCGCAGGATCAGGCTGCCGGAGCGCAGCGCGATCACGGGACCGAACGACTTCACGACGCGATGCAGCTCGAGCGCGGGATCGGATGCGCGCGGCATCGTGCCGGAGGGCGGGACTTCTGCGGCCACTGAGGTGTCCTCTCCTTCGAGGCCGAACGGGTTCGTACCGAATGAACCTTACATGAATCGATTCAGGCAGGTTTCAGGCTAGTGTATGGGAGACCGGTCGCCGATCAACACCCCCTGCGACCGAACTGTGACCCGACCGATGACGAGAGGATCTCCGGTGCCTGTCAGCATCCGCGACGTCGCGCAGCGCGCCGGCGTCTCCGTGGGCACCGTGTCGAACGTGCTGAACCGACCGGACGAGGTCTCGGCGGACTCGGTCGAGCGCGTGAGCCGGGCGATCGAGGAACTCGGGTACGTGCGCAATGACGCGGCGCGCAAGCTGCGCGCCGGCGTCAGCACCACGGTCGGGTTCGTGGTGCTGGACGGGCAGAACCCGTTCTACAGCGATGTGGTCCGCGGAGCCGAGGACGAGGCGTCCAGCCACGGGATCGCGATCCTGTACGGCAACACGGATGAGGATCCGTCCCGCGAGAAGGTCTACCTCGACCTGTTCCGGGAGCAGCAGGTCCGCGGTCTTCTCATCGCACCGTACGGCGATGTCATGACGCAGCTGCGCCGGTTCCGGTCGAGCGGCATCGCGACGGTGCTCGTGGACCGGTTCAGCGCCGACAGCGGCTTCTCCTCGGTCTCGGTCGACAGCGTGGCCGGGGGCCGGCTCGCTGTGGATCATCTCATCGAGTCCGGCCGGCGACGGATCGCGTTCGTCGGCGGCCCGTTCGACATGCGTCAGGTCACCGATCGCCTCGCCGGGGCACGCGCCGCGGCCGAGAACGCCCCCGTCCGCGTCGAGCTCGAAGTCATCGCCACGACGGCGATGACCGTGGCCGAGGGCGCCGCAGCGGGTGCGCGACTGCTCACGAGACCGCGTCGGGACTGGCCCGACGCGCTGTTCGCCGCGAACGACCTCGTCGCTCTCGGCCTGCTTCAGTCCCTCGTCGCCGGAGGCCGGATGCTGGTGCCCGAGGAGATCGCGCTCATCGGCTTCGACGACATCCCCTTCGCGGCCGCGGCCGCCGTTCCGCTGTCCTCCATCCGGCAGCCGAGTCGCATGATCGGCCGTACCGCGTTGCGGATCGTCCTCGAAGAGGCGGCGGATCCGGCCAGCATCCCGCGTCAGACCGTGTTCCCCCCTGAACTCATGGTGCGCCGTTCGACGACCGGGTGAAGCCCGCGGGCCCGGCCGTGACGCGAGCCCGCGCCCGCTCGTTGAGCGCGCCCCTCTCTTCGCTCGTTGAGCGAACCCCTCTTTCGCTCGTTGAGCGAGGAAAGCGAGTCGAAACGCAGCCGACGCCGAGCAGCACCCACCGCGTTTCGACTCGGTCGGCTCCGCCGGCCTCGCTCAACGAACGAGAAGAAGGCGAACGAGAGGAAGGCGAGCGGAGACGAACCGGGCGGGCTCAGCGGCCGTTGCCGTTCGAGCAGGTCTTCTGCTCGACCGTGGTGCCCTTGACCGACTCCGGCAGCGCGACAGCGGACTGGCTCGGAGCCGGCGCGGTCGTCTCGGACCCGGCGGAGGACGCGGGCTCGGGCGCGGTGGTCTCGGGCGCCTCGCCCTCCTCGATGACGACGCCGTCGTAACGGGAGGCCTCGTGCGTGATCTGGAGAGGCTGATTCGCCGCGATGGCGTCGAACAGGGCGGTCGCCGCCGAACGGATCGGAACGACGCGGTCCGCGTCGTTCGGGTCCGTGCTGACCGGGTACTGCAGGAACGCGATGTCCTCGAAGGGCACGTCCTTCACGGCGAGGGCGATCTGAGCGATGAGCATCGGGTTCGTCAGCGACGTGCTGGCCTCGATATTGCTCAGCCCGGTGTTCGCCAGGCGCAGCACCGTGGGGACGTCCCCGAGGGTCTCCTCCGCCCGCAGCTTCCGCACGAGCGCGTTGAGGTACACCTGCTGATTGCCGATGCGGGCGAGGTCGCTCTCGCCGACGAGGCCATGCCGCGTGCGCAGGAACGCCAGCGCCCGCTCCCCGGAGATCGTGTGCGTCCCGGCATCCAGGTCGAGTCCGGTATGCCGGTCGCGGATGCTGCTCGCCAGGCACACCTCGACCCCGCCGATCGCATCCGTGATCTCGATCACGCCGCCGAAGGTGACCGCCGCGGCGAACTGGATGTCCTGGCCGGTGAGCTCCGAGATCGTCTTGGCGACGCAGTTCAGTCCCCCGGCGGAATACGCCGTGTTCAGCTGCCCCTTGTCGGTCCCGTAGTACTCCGTGCCGTCCGGTGCCGTGCACGACGGGATGGGGACCATGAGGTCACGGGGGAAGCTGACGGCCGTGATCCGGCGCGGCTCGTCCGAGACGTGCACGAGCATGTTGACGTCGTTGAGCGTGCCCTCGGAGTCGGCACCCGTGCACCGTTCCCGGAAGAGGTGAGCGTACTCCGGCTCGCACGTGTCGACGCCGGTGAGCAGCAGGTTGAAGCCGCCCTCGAACGCACCGATGTCGGGCGGGACGGACTCGTGGCCCTCCAGCTCGACGGCATCGGCGGTCACGTCACCGATCAGCGTGCTGCCGACGAACGCGACCACCCCGACGCCGCTGACGAGGACGACCGCGAGCACGACCCCGACGATCTTCAGCAGCTGGGAGAGCGCGCCGGGGCTGCGCAGCTGTCCGTGCCGCGCCACGGTGCGCCGCCGGCGGGTCTTCTCACTCACACGGTGTCCTTCGGATCGGGCGGGGAGGATCCCCCGCTCAATCCTTGACGTTACCGTTGGAGCAGGTCTGCTGCGCCGCGGAGTTTCCCTTGATCGAGTCGGGAAGAGCCACGGCCGTCTCGGACGCGTCCGGGGCCGGCGTCGCCGTCTCCGTCGGCTCGACGGGCTCGACCGGCTCCTCGGTCGTGGGCGCCTCCTCGACGACGACCCCCTCGTTCTCGTTGTTCTCGTGCGTGATCTCGAGCGGCTGGTTGGCCTCGATCGCCGCGAAGAGCTCCCCGGCGGCTTCCCAGCTCGGGACGACCTTGTTCGCATCGTCCGGATCGGTGGCGGTCGGGTACTGCACGAAGACGATGTCCGAGGTCGGGACGTCCTTGAGGGCGAGTGCGATCTGGGCGATCGTCATGGGGGTCAGCGTCGAACTCGTCGTGAGGTTGTTCACGGCGGTGTCGGCGAGCTTCAGCATGGTCCCCACGTCGCCGAGCACCTCGGAGCTGAGCATCTTGCGCGCCAGCGACGACATGTACTGCTGCTGGTTGCCGATGCGCCCCAGGTCGCTGCCGTCTCCGACGCCCTTGCGGGTGCGCAGGAACTGCAGCGCCTCGTAGCCCTGGATCGTGTGGTTGCCGGCTTCCATGTCCAGGCCGGTGGCCTTGTCCTTGATGCCGCTCGCGAGGCACACCTCGACCCCGCCGATGGCGTTCGTGATCTCGATCACGCCGCCCCACGTGACGGATGCGGCGTACTGGATGTCCTGACCGGTGAGCTCCGTGACCGTCTGCGCGACGCAGTTGAGCCCGCCGTACTCCCAGGCGCTGTTGAGCGGCTGCTTGCTCATGGCGGAGTGCGTGTTGCCCTCCTCGTCGGTGCAGGAGGGGATCGCGAGCATCGTGTCGCGGGGGATGCTGACGACCGTCACACGGCGCGGCGCATCCGAGACGTGCACCAGAAGGTTCGTGTCGTTGAGCGTGGCGTCGCCGTCGCGATCCTCGCAGCGCTTGCCGAACATGTCGGCGTACTCCGGCTCGCAGGCGTCCACACCGACGAGGAGCATGTTGAATCCGCCCTTGTAGGCACCGATGTCCGGCGGGACGGACTCCTGCCCCTCGAGATCGACCGAGTTCTCCGCCACCGTGTTCAGCAGGGTCGTTCCCACATAGGCGGCGACGCCCACACCGCTGACGAGCACCACCGCGAGGGCGATGCCGATGATCTTCAGCAACTGCGAGACCGGACCCGGCGTGCGCAGCTGACCGTGTCGCGCGACGGTACGACGGAGTGGGGTCTTATCGCTCACTCGGTGCCTTTCGCTCTGCGGAGGGTGTGGGATTCGAACCCACGAGACATCTCTGCCCACTGGTTTTCAAGACCAGCTCCATCGGCCGCTCGGACAACCCTCCTCGCGCAGGAATGCACCTGCCCGATCAGGGGTCGAGTCTAGCCGAGTTCGCGGGAATCCCCGGCCACGCCGACTCTCATTCTCGCGTCATGACCTGGGGAGCTTCTGTGAGCAGAGTGTCCAGCGCGAGGGCGAGACCACCGTCGATGACGTCCTCGGTCACCTCGCCGGCAGCATCCTTCACCTCCGCCGGCGCCTGCCCCATCGCCACGGCCCGTCCGCCGACGCGAAGCGCCCAGCCGAACATGCCGATGTCGTTGCGCCCGTCTCCGGCGACGAGCACCTTGCCGGGCTCCATGCCGAGTTCGGCATGGACGCGCGCGAGCGCGGTGCCCTTGTCGACGCCCTGCGGTGCGATGTCCAGCCAGGCCGTCCACCCGATCGCGTAGGAGACCTCGTTGAGCCCGGCATCCGCGACGAGTCGGTGGAAGTCCTCCTCGTCGTGACCGGGCGCGACGACGACGACGCGCGACACCGGCTGCTCGCCGAGTTCGTCGAACGTCACCTGGCGGCCCCCGTCGAGCGTCCAGTCGTCGAGCTGCGCTGTGTACAGGCGCTGCCCTGAGGCGAGCTCGACCATGTAGCGCGCCTCCGGCAGCCGGTCGCCGAGCAGGCCGAGCACGGTGTGCGGGTCGAAGGTCTCCACATGCCAGCGCATCCAGTCGCCGTCCACGCGCCGCATCGTGACCGCGCCGTTCGAGCAGACCACGAACTCCGGGCTGATCCCGAGCGCATCGAGGTAGCGGTGCGTCGCCATCCAGCTCCGGCCCGTCGCGATCGTCACCATGTGCCCGGCGTCGCGCAGGCGACCGACCGCCTCGGGAACGCCGGGACTCATGGTCTCGTCCTGCAGCAGGATCGTGCCGTCGACGTCGAGGCCGACCAGCCAGGGCGCGTCGGTCGCCGCGGCCGTCACGCCTCCGGCTCCAGCACGGCGAGCCCGCCGAGGTAGGGTCGCAGCACCTCCGGGACGACCACCGAGCCGTCGGCCTGCTGGTGCGTCTCCAGGATCGCGACGATCCAGCGGGTGGTGGCGAGCGTGCCGTTCAGGGTCGCGACGTGCTGCGTCCTGGTCTGGCCGTCCTCGGATTCCGGGCGGAAACGCACGTCGAGGCGGCGCGCCTGGAAGCTCGTGCAGTTCGAGGTCGACGTGAGCTCCCGGAAGGCCCCCTGCGTCGGCACCCATGCCTCGATGTCGTATTTGCGCGCGGCGCTGGAGCCGAGGTCGCCGGCGGCGACGTCGATCACGCGGTACGCGAGTCCCAGCGCGGTGAGCATCTCCTCCTGGAGCGCGACGAGGCGCAGGTGCTCGGCCTCGGCATCCTCCGGCGTCGTGTAGACGAACATCTCGAGCTTGTTGAACTGGTGGACGCGGATGATCCCGCGGGTGTCCTTGCCGTACGAGCCGGCCTCGCGCCGATAGCAGGTCGACCAGCCGGCATAGCGCAGCGCGCCCTTCGACAGGTCGACGATCTCGTCCTTGTGGTAGCCCGCCAGGGCGACCTCGCTGGTTCCGACCAGGTAGAGGTCGTCGTCCTTGTCGAGGTGGTAGACCTCGTCGGCGTGCTCGCCGAGGAACCCGGTGCCCTGCATGATCTCCGGGCGCACGAGCGTGGGGGTGATGAGCGGCACGAAGCCGTTCTGCAGCGCCTTGTCGAGCGCCATGTTCATGAGCGCGATCTCGAGCCGTGCGCCCACGCCGCGCAGGAAGTAGAAGCGCGAGCCGGAGACCTTGACGCCGCGCTCCATGTCGATCGCGCCGAGGATCTCGCCGATCTCGAGGTGATCGCGCGGCTCGAAGTCGAAGGAGGGGGCCTCGCCGACGCGGCGCAGCTCGACGAAGTCCGCCTCGCCGCCCGCGGGAACGCCGTCGATCACGACGTTCTCGATCAGGGCCAGAGCGGATGCCGCGGCATCCGCGGCCTCGGTCGACGCGTGCTGGGCCTGCTTGACCCGCTCGGCGAGTTCCTTGGCCTGCGCGACGAGCGCCGCTTTCTCCTCCTTGGGCGCCTTCGCGACCTGCTTGCCGAACGCGTTCTGCTCGGCGCGCAGCTCCTCGAACGCGGTCAGCGCGGCGCGGCGCGATCGGTCGGCCTCGATCGCCGCATCGACGGTGGACGCGTCGTGCCCGCGCGCGATCTGCGAGCGGCGGACGACGTCGGGATTGTCGCGGAGAAGAGCGAGGTCGATCATCCGTCAAGTCTATGGCGTGCGGCTGGGGCGGCCGCGAGCCGCCGCGTTCGCGGAGAGGCCCTAGAGTAGCGCCATGACGACGCCTCCGCCCGCTCCGCGCCGCGCCGCCCTCGTCTACAACCCGGTGAAGGTCGACGAGCAGCGCCTGACCGCGCTCGTGGCGACGATCTCGGAGGAGGCGGGCTGGGACGCTCCGCTGCTGCTTCCGACCACGATCGAGGATGCCGGGCAGGGCGTGACCCGTCAGGCGCTCGAGGCGGGGGCCGCCGCGGTGCTCGTGGCCGGCGGGGACGGCACGGTGCGCGCCGTGGCCGAAGCGATCGCGAACTCCTCGGTCCCGCTGGCCATCGTCCCCAGCGGCACCGGCAACCTCTTCGCTCGCAACCTCGGACTCCCGCTCACGGACGCCCACGCGATGATCCGCGCGGCGCTCAGCGACCGGACGGTTCCCGTGGACATCGGCTGGGCGACGCTCACGCGTGAGGACGGCACGTCGGAGGAGCACGGCTTCGTCGTGCTCGCCGGCATGGGACTGGATGCCGACATGATCGCCAACACCCGCCCTGACCTGAAGAAGTCGGTCGGCTGGGTCGCGTACGTGGACGGCGCGGCACGGTCGCTGGCATCCGCGAAGCAGTTCCGGATCGTCTACCAGATCGACGACGAGCGGTTGCACTCGCGCAAGGTCTACAGCGCTCTGTTCGCGAACTGCGGCACCCTGCCGGCCGGCATCGCGCTGATTCCCACTGCCTCGGTCGCCGACGGCGAGCTCGACGTCGCGATCATCCAGCCGTCCGGGCCATTCGGATGGCTGGCCGTTTGGCGGCGGATCTGGTGGGACAACTCCGTGCTGCGCCGCTTCCGCGCGGGCCGTCTCGTGCTGCAGATGCGCGGTCAGGACGCCTCGGTGCGGTACCTGCGCGGCATCACGGCCGAGGCCGCCGCGACCGAGCCCACCCCGATCGAACTGGACGGCGACGAGTTCGGCCTCGCGGTGCGGATCCGCTGCCGCGCCGAGCAGGGCGCGCTTCTGCTGGCGATCCCGCCGGGGATCGCGGTGGACGCGCTCTGACGCCCTGTCAGCCCCGGACCGCGACGGTCGCGTCGAGGTTCCCGCCGACGAGCGTCAGCTGGAAGCCGTCGTCCTCGACCTGATCGTCGCCGAACGCGATGATCGTGGCTCGGGGTGCCATGTCCATCGTGCACACCTGGTCCTCGTCCGTCGCGAAGGTGACCGTGCCCGTGACCCCGCTGCCTTCGACGGACTCCACGACCGGCGGGCACGAGGAGGAGCCCCAGGTCAGCAGGACGAGAATCTCATCGTCGAACCAGCCGGCGCTGGGGGCGTACTCGGTCTGCGACCCCGGTACGCCGGTGAGCTCCGCGTCGCCGTCCAGGTCGACGTCGTCGGTGACGTCCCCGTAGGTCACGACCAGCTCGACGTCCTGGGTCGGATCCACCCCATCGGGGAGCGCGCCGACGCTCGCACGCGGCGCGTAGTCCGCCGTGCACGCGGCATCCGGATCCGGGTCGGTCACCGTCACCCGCACGTTCTGTCCCTCGGCGGTGACGTCCTCGACGACCGGGACGCAGGTCGACGATCCCCACGTGACGACCGCGAACATGCGGCCCTCGTCGAGCCAGGCGGCCTCGAAGCCGTCCTCGCCTCCCGGTGCCGGCTCGTTCGTCGTCTGCGGGGCGCTCGTGCTCGTGGGGCCCGTCGATCCGGGACCCGACGCGCACCCGGCGACGACGACGGCGGTGGCGAGCAGGGCTGCGGCGGAGGCGACGGAGCGCAGGATCGAGGTCATGACCTCAGGGTAGCCGCCCTCACTGCAGCGCGGAGGTGAGCCTCGCGAGATTGTCGAGCACGGTGGAGCGCAGCGGCTGCTGCATCCACTCGTCCAGCGTGAGCTCGCGGCTGAGGGAGCGATAGACGTCCTCGACGACGCGCATCTCCTCGACGAACTCCTCTCCGCGCACGAGCAGCGAGATCTCGAGGTTCAGGCCGAAGGAGCGCATGTCCATGTTGCTGGAGCCGATGACGGCGACCTCGTCGTCGATCGTGAGGCTCTTGGTGTGCAGGATGTACGGCTTCCGGTACATCCAGATCCGGACGCCGCCGCGCAGCAGCGCCTCGTAGTAGCTGCGCTGAGCGTGGTAGACCATGGCCTGATCGCCCTCTTCGGACACGAACAGCTCGACCTCGACCCCGCGATCGGATGCCGCCGTGACGGCGAGCAGCAGCGCCTCGTCCGGTACGAAGTACGGGCTCACGATCATGATCTTGCGCTTCGCCGAGTAGAGCAGCCCGAGGAACAGGCGCAGGTTGTTCTCGACCTCGAATCCAGGTCCCGAGGGCACGACCTGGCAGTCCAGGTCCCCCGTGCCCTCGACCGCGTGCGCGATGTCGATGTCCGAGAGCACCTGATCGGTCTCGCTGTACCAGTCGCTGAGGAAGATCGCGTTGACGCTCGCCACGATCGGACCGTCCAGGCGCACCATGAGATCGACCCAGTGCAGGCCCCGCTTGATGTTCTTGGGCAGGTTGTAGGTCGAATCCGTGATGTTCTGCGAGCCCAGGAACGCCACGCGCCCGTCGATGACGAGGAGCTTGCGGTGGTTGCGCAGGTCCGGGCGCTGCATGCGTCCCTTCAACGGCTGCACCGGGAGCATGACGTGCCAGTCGGAGCCCATCCGCTTCAGGCGTTGGACGGTGTGCCGGTAGCGGGGCTTCCAGCGGTTCGCCCAGTGATCGAGCAGCACGCGGACCGAGACGCCGCGCGCCGCCACCTCTTCCAGCGCGCGGAAGAAGTTGTCGGTGGACGCGTCCGACTGGAGGATGTAGAACTCCACGTGCACGTAGGACGTCGCGGTGCGCACGGCATCCGCCATCGCGTCGAGCGATTCCTGGTAGTCCGAGATGAGGTGCGCACCGTTGTCTCCGGACAGCGGCATCGCTCCCAGTCGCTGATTCATGCGCACCAGCGGTCCGAACCAGTCCGGCGCATCCGGTCGGAGCGTGCCGAAGTGCAGGTGGTCACTCGTCTCGGCGATGTAGTCGTTGATCTGCTGCTGCTTGCGGCGCCGGGCGCGCGGCAGCCGCGGGTTGCCGATCAGCAGGAACAGGAACACCCCGAAGAAGGGGATGAAGAAGATGGCCAGCAACCAGGCCATCGCCGCGGTCGGACGGCGATTGCGCGGGACGACGATGATGGCCGTGATGCGGATCGCGATGTCGATGACGGTGAGACCGGCGAGCACCCACCAGGGCCAAGCGATCATGCGTCACCCCCGGTGCTCCCTGGCCGCACGCCTGACGCCGACCATGCTCTCAGCGTAGTGGGTGGGTGGGACGCCGCCGCGTCACTGCTTCGGCGGGAGGCCCCGCGCCGCGCGCTCCTCGGCCTCGATCTGCGCGTGCACCTTGCGCTCGGTGCGGTCGAAGCGCAGGATGCCGCGGAGCACGAAGAAGAACACCACGCAGACGGCGAGCGTCGGCAGGATCGACCAGGATGCCGCGGCCCAGAAGTTCTCCATGAGTCCATCGTACGCCGCGCGCCTGTGGGCTCGCCCGTCGACTCCTCACCCGTTCCCGCACCACTCGCCCTGCACAATCGGAGATCTCGCGGAATCCGTCCACAATCGCCGTCCCGGCGCTCCCGCGGAGGATCCACAGCGGCACACTCGCGGCATGACAACCGTGATGAAAGCCTCCGGCTCCGCCGAGTTCCTCGGCCTCGTCCCCGCCCTCGCCGGCTTCACGCCGAGGCGGAGCATCGTGCTGGTCCCCTTCGAGGGCAAGCGCGCCTATGGCGCACTGCGCATGGACCTCCCCGACGATCCCGTCGAGTTCGCCGAGCCCGCCGTGGCCCTGACCCGCCGGGTCCCGGGAACCGAGGCCGTCGCGATCGTCGTGTACTGCGAAGAGACGGCCCTGGCGACGCGCGACGGCCTCGTGCTTCCGCACGCCGTGCTCGTCGACGAGGTGCTCGCATCCGCCGAGGAGGCGCGTCTCGGGATCGTCGACGCGCTCTGCGTCACACCGGAAGGATGGTCCAGCTATCTGGACGACGATCCGGCGCTCAACCCGCTGGACGCGATCGCGACCAGGCCACTGCCACCGGGGATCGCCC
Source organism: Microbacterium cucumeris (assembly GCF_058349845.2). Classification (NCBI taxonomy): domain Bacteria; kingdom Bacillati; phylum Actinomycetota; class Actinomycetes; order Micrococcales; family Microbacteriaceae; genus Microbacterium; species Microbacterium cucumeris. The sequence goes on along the minus strand of NZ_JBYRIZ020000005.1, from coordinate 98,765 downwards.
TCGAGGCCGACCAGTCCGCGGGAGCCGACCTCCCGGTCGTCAGCCTGCTCGCCTCCGAACGCGTCGGGCGGGCTCTCATCGATCTGGATCAGGTGCTGTGCCGCATACGCCTCGACCGCCCCGTGCCCGCGGGGCGCGAGAACCCGCAGGCACTCGCGGCGGCCGCTCTGCTTGACGATGTCACCGGGATGTTCGAGGAGGCCCTGGACCTGCCGGAGGACGCGCCGCCGTTCCTGGTCGCCGCACTCCTGTGGCTGCTCGACCAGCCCGTGTACCGGGACGTGGCGCTCGTGCAGTGGGCGACGGACCAGGACGGCGGCGAGCGCGCGCTGGACGCGCAGCTCGAGTACCGCTCGTCGAGGGTGATGCCCGACGGCTCCGCCAGGATGCTCGTCGGCGAGGGTCCGCGGCCCGACGCGGCACGACTGCACGCCGCGCTGCGCGCCGTGCGGAGGCTCGCCGCCCTCGCACCGCGGGCGAAGCGCGTCGGCCCGCTGGCGGTCGCGGCCTGGTTGTCCTGGGCGCTCGGACGCACCTCGCACGCGGAGAAGCACCTCGAGCAGGTGCGCGGGATCGCGCCGGACTACAGCTTCGGACGCCTGCTGGGCGAGCTGCTGCTCGCGCGACCCCTGCCCGAATGGGCGTTCCACCGCCGCGCGGCGGACGCGGCCTGACGCCTCACTTCACCAGCGGGAAGAGGATGGTCTCGCGGATGCCGAGCCCCGTGATCGCCATGAGCAGCCGGTCGATGCCCATGCCCATGCCGCCGGACGGCGGCATGCCGTGCTCGAGCGCGCGCAGGAACTCCTCGTCGACGCGCATGGCCTCGACGTCGCCGCGCGCCGCCAGCTTCGCCTGTTCGACGAAGCGCTCGCGCTGGATGACCGGGTCGACGAGCTCGGAGTACCCCGTGGCGAGCTCGAAGCCCCGGATGTACAGGTCCCACTTCTCCACGACGCCGGCGATCGAGCGGTGCTCGCGCACCAGCGGCGAGGTGTCGAGGGGGAAGTCCATGACGAACGTCGGGCGCACGAGATCGCCCTTCACGAAGTGCTCCCACAGCTCCTCGACGAGCTTGCCGTGCGTCGCCTGCGGCGGCACGTCCACGCCGCTGCGCTCGGCGAAGGCGATGAGGTCCTCGACCGCGTCCTCGGGGGTCACAGTGCGACCGGACGCCGCGGACAGCGACTCGTACATCGAGATGCGGTCCCACTCGCCGCCCAGGTCGTACTCGGTTCCGTCGGCCCACGTGACCGTGGTCGAACCGCTCACCGCGATCGCCGCCTGCTGCACGAGCTCCTGCGTGAGCTCGGCCATCTGGTTGTAGTCTCCGTAGGCCTGGTACGCCTCGAGCATCGCGAACTCGGGGCTGTGCGTCGAGTCGGCGCCCTCGTTGCGGAAGTTGCGGTTGATCTCGAAGACCCGCTCGATGCCGCCGACCACCGCGCGCTTGAGGTACAGCTCCGGGGCGATGCGCAGATACAGGTCGGTGTCGAACGCGTTCGAGTGGGTGATGAAGGGACGGGCCGATGCGCCGCCGTGCTGCACCTGCAGCATGGGCGTCTCGACCTCGAGGTAGTCGTGGCTCGCGAACGTCGCACGCAGGCTGGCGTTCACGGCCGCGCGGGCGCGCACCGTCGTGCGGGCCTGCTCGCGGACGATGAGGTCGAGGAAGCGGCTGCGCACACGACCCTCCTCGCTGAGCTCGGAGTACGCGTTGGGCAGCGGAAGGATCGCCTTGGACGCGATCGCCCACTCATCAGCCATGATCGACAGCTCGCCGCGGCGGCTGGAGATGACCTCGCCGTGGACGAACACGTGGTCCCCCAGGTCCACGTACTCCTTCCAGTCCGCCAGCGACTCCTCGCCGACGTTCGCCAGGGAGATCATGGCCTGGATGCGCGACCCGTCCCCGGCCTGCAGGGTGGCGAAGCAGAGCTTGCCCGTGTTGCGGCTGAACACCACGCGGCCGGCGACGCCCACCTGGACGCCCGTCTCGGCTCCGGCTTCGAGCTCGCCGTACTCGGCACGGAGCGCCGGGATGGAGTGCGTCACCGGAACTCCGACCGGGAACGCGCCGCCTCCGGCATCCGCACGCCGGGCGATCAGCCGCTCGCGCTTGGCGAGTCGGACCGCCTTCTGCTCATGGATGTCCTCGTCGTCGGCGGGGACGGGGGCGGGCGCGTCGGACGCGTTCGTCATGCGGGGCTCCTTGGAAGTCAGCGGCCAGTTTATCGCGGGTGCGCCGGGACTCCGCCGGGCGTCCGTCCGGTCGGACGCGGCCGCGGCGGCATCGGAGCGGGCGGGTAGCGTGGAGATCATGAGCGCACGCCGAGGTCTCCGACTGCTCACCGCCCTCGCCCTCGCAGCCGGCGCCGCGATCCTCCCCGCCACGACGGCCACGGCATCCGCGGTGTCCGCCTCCGGCGACGTCGACGACTTCTCCTACTCGTCCTGGGACTCCGTGCTCGAGGTGGGCAGGGACGACGACGGCCACGCCACCCTGCGCACCACCGAGACGGTGACCGCGGAGTTCCCCGACACCGACCAGAACCGCGGCATCGTCCGCGGGATCGTCCTGGGCTACGAGGGAGCCTCCACGCACACCGAGATCGTGTCGGTGACGGACGGGCAGGGCGCCCCGGTTCCCTACGAGACGGAGGAGGACGACGGCGTCGTCTACATCCTCACCGGCACCGACGCGTTCGTGCACGGGCCGACCACGTACGTCATCACCTACGAGATGCGCGACGTGATCCTCGCCGCGCGCAACGGGTCCGACGAGTTCTACTGGGACCTGCTGCCCCTGGACAGCGCGCAGCCGATCGACGACTTCTCGGCGCGCATCACGTTCGATCCCGAGCTGGGCGACCGGCTGACCGGCTCCTCCGCCTGCTACATCGGACCGCAGGGATCACGCGACACCTGCGAGCTCACGCACGAGGGCGACACGTTCACGGTCGCCGAATCGGATCTCGCCGCGGGCGACGGGGTGACCGTCGCGATCGGGCTGGAACCCGGCACCGTCATCCAGCCCGATCAGCGCCTTCCCGACCCCCTCACGGACGTCGCGCCGATCGTACTGGGCGGCGGGGCGCTGCTGCTCACGGCCGGCGGGTGGGCGGCGACCGCAGCCATGGTGCGCTCGAGGCGGCGCGCAACGGGCATCGTCGTGGCGCAGTACGAGGTGCCGAGCTCGATGCCTCCGCTCCTCGCGAACGCGATCGTGCCGAAGGCCCGCGACGCCATCGCCGCCCAGATCACCCACCTCGCGGTGCGCGGGATGCTCCGTCTCGAGGAGCTGCCCGACCGGGACGACGACGAGCGGCGTCCGCGTCTGCGCCGGCTCGACGCGCCGATCCCGGATCCGCTAGACCACCGCGCTCTGAAAGCGGTGTTCAACAACGACGAGCCGGACATCGTCATGACGCTCCCGAAGGACAGCTCCTCGTTCGGTGAGCGCATGCAGGGCCTCCTCCGGGCCGGCACGAAGGCCGCCGCGAAGCGCGGGCTCGTCACGAAGGAGCGCAGCCGGGCGGCCGTCGCGCTGACCTGGGGCGCCCTCGGCCTGCTCGCCGTGGGCCTGGGACTCGGCATCTGGGGTGTCGTGCAGGCGCGCGAGACCGCCATCCCCGGCATCCTGATCGCGGCTCTTGCGGGCGTCGTCGCGATCATCTCCCTGCTCGTGGGACTCTCCGGACGCACCGTGCTCACGCCGGAGGGTGCCCGGCAACTCGAGCACCTCGAGGGCGTGCGCGAGTTCATCCGCGTCGCCGAGGCCGACCGGCTGCGGATGCTGCAGAGCTACACCGGCGCCGAGCGCCGCCCCGACGGAGCGATCGACGTGATCCATCTGTACGAGCTGCTGCTGCCGTACGCGATCCTGTTCGGGCAGGAGCGGGAATGGGGCGAGGTCCTCGAGACCGCGTACGCCCAGCAGCAGGTCTCGCCGGTCTGGGTGAACGGCGCTGCGGTCGGGCTCGCCGCCCGGATGTCCTCCTTCTCCCAGACGACCTCGAGCGCATCGAGCTACTCGTCTCCGAGCAGCAGCACCTCGTCCGGATTCGGCGGATCGACGGGCGGCGGGTTCTCGGGCGGAGGCGGAGGCGGCGGGTTCTCGGGAGGCCGATGAGCCCGGCGGGACGTCAGGGGGCGAGCGGGTCGGATGCCTCGCGCAGCGCCCGCTCGACGGTGGACTGCACCAGGGCCGACAGGTACCCGCCCGGGTTCTCCACGCCGATCCCGCGCAGCAGCCCGGTGGCCTGGGAGATGATCGACCGGGAGAACTCGGATGCCGTGGCGATCGCCTCGGCGTAGGCCGCTCGATCCTCCTCGGCGACCACGACCGGTTCGCAGCCGAGCTCGACGGCGAGCGCCTGCGCGATCGGCAGCACCGGGGCGGGGGCCGTCACGGCGGCGAACGCGGCCTGGAGCTGGCGCAGGTCGATCGACGTGCCGGTGAACGTGATCGCCGGGTGCACCGCGAGAGGGATCGCCCCGGAGCGCTGCGCCGGCTCCAGCACGCCGATTCCGTAGGACGGATCCGTGTGCAGGACGAGCTGTCCGGGCTGCCAGGCGCCGACACGGGCGAGCCCGTCGACGAGGCCGGCCAGTTCGTCGTGCGGCACCGCGAGGACGACGAGCTCGCTGCGACGCAGCACCTCGGGCGCGTCCAGCACCGGCACGTCGGGCAGCACGGCCGAGGCGCGCTCCGGGTCCGAGGACGCCGTGATGCCGACCAGGGCGTGACCGGCGCCGGCGAGCGCCGCTCCGATCACCGGCCCGACGCGGCCCGCTCCGACGATGCCGACACCGAGACGGCCCTCACGACTCACGCGGTGGCTCCGTCGGCGGTGCCGGCGGCACGGCCGGGGGAACCGGCGGCGCGGCGGGCGGTGCCGAAGGCGGCGCGGCGGGCGGTGCCGAACGCGGCGCCGGTGGCGCTGCCGGAACCGTGGGCGCCGAGGGAGCCGAGACCGGCGGGGCGGGCGGCGGGGGCGGCGCGGCCGGAGGAGCAGCGGGCGGAGCCGCAAGAGTCTGCACGGCGGGGAAGCCGGGTGCGGCCGACGGCGGCGCCGGCATGGCGGGGCCAGCCCAGGGTTCTGCCGAGGCATCCGACTGTTCGGCCCAGCGATGCCCGCGGTCCCGGCCGACGGAGTCCGAGGCGCGCCGGGCCGCATCGTCGAACGCGGCCATGAGCTGCGCGCTGTCGATGCCGACGACCTCGCCGAGCACGGGGCCGGTGACGCTGTGCGCCTTCATCCAGGCCACGCGCTGGAGGCGATCGATAGGCCCCTGAGACACCGACAGGCCCTGCAGGCGCGCCAGCGGGAACACCGCGAGCTTGCGCCACAGCACCCCGCGGCGCAGGATCAGGCCGAAGTCCGTGAGAGCGAATCCGTGCCGCTTCCACGACACCGGTCGTCGCCACCAGGCCCGGGGCTGCATGCGCACGAACGGGTCGTCGGCGGCTTGCGGACCGAGGATGCCGTGCTGCCAGACCAGCGGAGCATCGGCGGCAGGGAGGTCCGGGAGGATCAGGCCGAGCACGCGCTCGACATCCGCGCGCTTTCCGACCGGCAGGACGATGTTGAACTGCTGCGCGCTGCCGGACTGCTGCTGCGACGCGCTCTTGCCGCTCATGCGGTTGATCTTGATGGTCCACCAGCCGAACGGGCGCCACAGCAGCGACTGGGAGACCTCCACGGAGAAGATGCGCCCCGGAGGGATCGTCTCGGTGACGGTCGTGAACAGGCCGAAGGTGATGCGCACTCCGTCCGGGGTCGGCGCGATCGAGTACCGCAGCGACTTGGAGATCTGCGCCCACGTCACCGCCACGGTCGCGATCACGAGCGGGATGCCGATGCCGAGGCTGATCCCGAGGATCGCGAAACCGGCCTCCGGCCCCTCGTCGGCCAGGAGGGCCGGGATCGTGAACGCCATCACGATGAGGAAGATCACGGCGAAGAAGAAGAACCACAGAACGCCGCTGAGCAGTTGAGAACCGACCAGGCGCCCGGTCGGGATCTTCACGACGCTCTCGGGGGCGACATCGGCGAGGTCCACGCCCGTGATCATGCCGTTGATGCCATGGTTGACGGCGCCCGTGACCTGCTGGCGCACGCTCCCCGCGGGCTGCTGCTGTCCGCTGCGTGCGGCCTCGCGCGCAGCACGCGCTCCCGACGCGAGACGCAGGATGTCGGCGCGCACGGCCTCGGCCTTGGGCGTGGAGAGGTACTCCAGCGGGACGTTGGCATCCGTGCCGGCGCCGACGACCTCGAGCTTGGCCATGCCGATGAGGCGGGCCGGGAAGGGACGCGTCAGGTTCACGCCCTGCACGCGGTCAAGCGGAGCCCGGCGGTGCGAGCGGAAGATGATCCCCTTGCGCACCTCGACGTGGTCGTCGGTGATGCGGAACTCCTGGAATCGCCACACGACCCAGAAGGCGGCGCACAGCACGAGGACGATCCCGAGCGCCACGAGCATCGCGACGAGCAGCAGGTTGTTCGCGAGCACCCAATCGACCGGATCGCCGCCGGTGTACTCGTCGACATGGACCTCGTCGGGGGTGAAGAGATTGACGAACCAGTAGATGAAGCGGTCGCGGAAGTTGCTGACGATGATTCCCGCGATCACGATCAGCACGAGGCCGCCCTTGAACAGCGGCGTCAGCGGGTGCAGCCGGTGCCACTCCCCGTCGGCGAGCGAATCGTCGCCGACGGGGGCGGAGGCCGGCAGCGGTTCGGGCAGACCGGACGGACCGGGGAACGGAGCGCTCACAGTCCCGTCCGGCGGGTCTCGGCGACCTCGATCAGCGTGTCGCGCAGCGCCTCGGAGGCAGCCTGCGTGAGACCGGGGATCTGCACGCCCGTGGTGGCGGCGGCGGTGACCATCTTCAGCTGCGAGACGCCGAAGGCGCGATCGAGCGGGCCGTGCGTGATGTCGACGAGCTGCATGCGGCCGTAGGGGACGGCGATCATGCGCTGCCACAGGATGCCCTTGCGGAACACGATGTCGTCGGTGCGCAGCATGTAGCCGATCGCCTTCGCCTGCCGGGGCAGGATGACGAGCGTGATGAGCGTGATGAGGATCACGGCTCCGGCCGGGATCCACACCCACGGCTCTCCGATGATCGCGCTGAGGACGCCGGCGGCGATCGCGATGATCGCGATGAAGATGAGGTTCTGCACCAGCTGCGACACCACGTAGCGGGGCGAGATCTGGTGCCACTGGCCGTCCAGCGCGAGCCGGCCGGCTCCGCGCGGTTCGCGGATGGCGGTGTAGGTTCCGGCGTCGAGAGCGGGGTTCTGCACGGGCCCGGGGGCGGCGGGCGGCGGCGTCTGGACTGCGCCGGCCGCAGACACGGGACCGGCGGCCGCGGGCTCAGCGCCCGGCGTCGGCTCCTGTGGAGGGTTCATCTGGCTGTCGGTCATCAGGATCCTTCGGCAGTGTGCAGAACTGTTCGGCGACGAGCGCGGCCGCCACGAGGAGGACGGCGCTTCCCACGAGGGCGGCCATCGCCACCATCGACCCTACCTGGGGCCCGACCGGACGCGACAGCAGGAAGACCAGGATGCCGGTCCCGAAGCCCGCCAGGAGCGCACCGAGCAGGCTCGAGGCACGCGCGAGAGTCGCCGCGCGCAGGGCGCGGAACGGATCGATCCTCTTCGGCGAGGCCCCTCGTACACTGCGCCGCACCGGCCACGCCAGGCCCAGGCAGGCGGCGGCGAGCAGGAGCAGCAGCACCGGCAGCCACGCGGAAGGCGCGAAAGTGGCACGGCCCGTGACGGTCAGCAGGTGGTCCAGTCCGTATCCGGCCGCCGCGCCGACCAGCGCGAGGACGACGAGGACGAGGGCGGAGGTGCGCTTCATCGGCCGTGCTCGCCGGAACCGTCCGCGTCGCGCCCGCCCGCGGCATCCGACCGCAGCCGGGCGACGAGATCCGCGACCCGCCCTCGGCCGGGCAGCTCGGCATCCGGATCGATCTCCAGCCACGGTTCGAGCACGAACAGGCGCTCGGCCGCCCGGGGATGCGGCAGCAGCAGATGGGCCGCGTCCGACTCGAGGTCGCCGTAGGCGATGAGGTCGAGGTCGAGCGTGCGGTCGCCCCAGCGCTCGCGGCGTTCGCGGCCGTGCTCCTCCTCGATCGCGTGCAGCATGCCCAGCAGCACCTGCGGGGCCAACCGCGTCCGCACGAGCGCGACTGCGTTGACGTACCCGGGCGCGTCAGGATCCGGGCCATCCGGGTGCACGGCGACCGTCTCGTGCAGCGGCGACAGCGCGACCTCGTCCACGAGCGGCAGGCGGGCGATGCGGTCGACAGCGCTCTCCACGGTCGCGCGGCGGTCGCCGAGGTTCGCTCCGAGGGCGACGACGGCGACCGACGCCTCCCGGCCGGGGCGCGGATCGATCGGCGGCAGCGGGGGCATCCGCACCATCAGCCGACCTCCCCTCGGCTGCGATGCAGGGTGACCGACACGTCCGAGAACGTGTGCGGGATCGGAGCGCTCGGCTTGTGCACGGTGACCGAGACGGCGTCCACACGATCGTCGGAGAGGGCGACGACGGCGATGCGGTCGGCGAGCGTCTCGATGAGGTTCACCGGCTCTCCGGTGATCACCGCGACGACCCGGTCGGCCAGTTCCCCGTAGTGCACGGTGTCCGCCACGTCGTCGGAGGCCGCGGCATCCGCGAGGCTCAGCCGCAGGCGCAGGTCGACGGTGAACTCCTGCCCGTCCTCGCGCTCATGGTCGTAGACGCCGTGCCGTCCGAACGCGGTCAGGCCGCTCAGCAGGATCTCGTCGTCGGGGTGCGTCATCGGCCCTCCCAGGCCCGGGCGACGGCGAGCGCGTCGCGAGTGGCGGCGACATCGTGGACGCGGACGGCCCAGGCCCCCGCGCGGGCGGCGAGCGCGCTGGTCACGGCCGTCGCGAGGTCGCGGCGCTCGATCGAGATCTCCTCCTGCGCGTCCGCGGTCGTGCGCAGAGTGTCGGCGAGGAACCGCTTGCGCGAGGTGCCGACGAGCACCCGGTGACCGAGGGCGGTGATCTCGTCGAGGCCGCGCAGGACGTCCCAGTTCGTGTCCCCCGCCTTGGCGAACCCGATGCCGGGATCGAGGATGATGCGCGAGGGGGCGATGCCCGCGGCCGCGGCCCGGCCGACCCCTTCGCGCAGCTCGCCGGCGACCTCGCGCGCCGCGCGGCGGTAGGAGGCGTTCGCGTACATGTCGGCGGACGGTCCGCGCCAGTGACCGAGCGCGTAATCGGCGTCGGTGTCCGCCACGGCCGGGAGCATCTGCTCGTCGGCGAGCCCGCCGGACACGTCGTTGACGATGCGGGCGCCGGCCGTGACGGCCGCAACGGCCGTGGAGGCGTTCAGGGTGTCGACGCTGATGGTCGCGCCCTCGGCCGCGAGGGCCGAGATCACGGGGAGCACACGTTCCTGCTCGACGGCGGGATCGACCCGGTCCGCACCGGGGCGGGTGGATTCGCCGCCCACGTCGAGGATCCCGGCGCCGGCGCGCCACAGGCCGAGCCCGTGCTCGATGGCCTGCGCGGCGTCCAGGAAGCGCCCGCCGTCGCTGAACGAGTCGGGGGTGACATTGACGATGCCCCAGATGACGGTCACGGCTGCTCCGCTCCCCCACCGGTGGGCGAAGCGCCGATGAGCGCGATTATCTCGGCCCGCGCCGCAGGCTCGGCGTAGTCGCCGCGCGCCGCGACGGTCAGCGTCGACGCCTCGGGCTGGCGTCCGCCGCGCATCGTGACGCAGCCGTGCACGGCATCCAGCACGACGAGAACCCCCCGGGTGTCCAGGTGCGCGTCGATCGTGTCGGCGATCTGCTCCCCCAGGCGCTCCTGCACCTGCGGACGGGCGGCGAGGATCTCCACGACCTTGACGAGCGCGCCGAGACCCACGACCTGCTCGCCCGGAAGGTAGGCGAGATGGGCACGCCCGGCGAAGGGAAGCAGATGGTGCTCGCACACCGAGCGGAAGCGGATGTCGCGCAGCACCACCGCACCGCTGGGCAGCGTCTCGGGCGCCGGCCCTCGCGACACGCTGATGGTGTGCGCGAGGGGAGCTGCGGCATCCTCCCCCACGCCCGAGAAGAACTCGCCGTAGAGGTCGGCGACGCGCTGCGGCGTCTGCTTGAGACCCGGGCGTTCCGGGTCTTCACCGATCGCGATCAGCAGCTCCCGGGTGAGAGCGGCGACGCGCTGGATGTCGACGGTCACGATCAGGCGGTGGCGGGACGCGCGTGTCCGGAGGACGGGGCGGAACCGGCCGCGCCCCGGGATGCCGCGGCATCCGCCGGTGCCGCCTCGGAGGCCGCGGCATCCGCGGGCACGACCCGCTTGGGCACGTCGATCGGAGGCCGGTCGGACACCGGGCGGTCCTCGCTGGACAGCCACAGCGGGCGCTCGGGGAGCTTGCGGACGTCCTGGAAGATCTCGGCGATCTGGTTGTGGTCGAGGGTCTCCTCCTCGAGCAGCGCCAGCGCGAGCCGGTCGAGCACGTCGCGGTTGTCGCTGATGACCTGGTAGGCCTCGTTGTGCGCCTGCTCGATCAGCGCGCGCACCTCGACGTCGACCCGTTCCGCGACGGTCTCGGAGTAGTCGCGCCCGCGGCCCATGTCTCGGCCGGCGAACGGCTCCCCGCCTTCGGAGCCGAGCTTGACCGGGCCGAGCTCGGTGGTCATGCCGTACTCGATGACCATCTTGCGGGCGATGCTGGTGGCCTTCTCGATGTCGTTGGAGGCCCCGGTCGTGGGGTCGTGGAACACGATCTCCTCGGCCACGCGGCCGCCCATCGCGTAGGTGAGCTGGTCCTGCAGCTCGTTGCGGGTGACGGAGTACTTGTCGTCCAGGGGGAGCACCATCGTGTAGCCCAGCGCCTTGCCGCGCGGCAGGATCGTGATCTTCGTGACCGGGTCGGTGTAGTTCATGGCGGCGGCCGCCAGCGCGTGCCCGCCCTCGTGGTAGGCGGTGATCAGACGCTCGCGGTCCTTCATGACACGCGTGCGGCGCTGCGGGCCGGCGATGACGCGGTCGATCGCCTCGTCCAGTGCGCGGTTGTCGATGAGCTGCGCGTTGGATCGCGCCGTCAGCAGGGCCGCCTCGTTGAGGACGTTCGCGAGGTCCGCTCCGGTGAAGCCCGGCGTCTTGCGGGCGACGACCTCGAGGTCGACGGACTTCGAGAGCGGCTTGCCCTTGGCGTGCACGTCGAGGATTTGCTGACGTCCCTTGAGGTCTGGCGCGTCCACGCCGATCTGCCGGTCGAACCGGCCGGGGCGCAGCAGAGCGGGGTCGAGGATGTCGGGGCGGTTCGTCGCCGCGATCACGATGACGTTCGCGTTCGGGTCGAAGCCGTCCATCTCGACGAGCATCTGGTTGAGCGTCTGCTCGCGCTCGTCGTTGCCGCCGCCCATGCCGGCGCCGCGGTGACGGCCGACGGCGTCGATCTCGTCGATGAAGATGATCGCGGGCGCGTTCTCCTTGGCCTGCGTGAACAGGTCGCGCACGCGCGACGCTCCCACACCGACGAACATCTCGACGAAGTCGGAGCCCGAGATCGAGTAGAACGGGGCGCCCGCCTCGCCGGCGACGGCGCGGGCGAGCAGGGTCTTCCCGGTTCCGGGAGGGCCGTACAGCAGCACGCCCTTCGGGATGCGGGCGCCGATGGCCTGGAACTTGGCGGGGTCCTGCAGGAACTCCTTGATCTCCTGCAGCTCCTCGATGGCCTCGTCAGCGCCCGCCACATCGGCGAAGGTGACCGTGGGGGTCTCCTTGTTGACCAGCTTGGCCTTGGACTTGCCGAACTGCATGACCTTGCCGCCGCCGCCCTGCATGGACGACAGCAGCCACCAGAACAGCAGACCCAGCAGCACCAGCGGGATGAGAAGCGACAGGAAGCTGTCGAACCAGGTCGCGCGCGGGACGACGTCGGTGAAGCCGTCCTTCGGATCGGCGGCGTCGATCGCCTCCACGATCTGATCGGCGCGGGCGTCGACGTAGTAGAACTGCACCTGCTCGGCACCCTCGAAGGGCTTGGAGAGGGTCATGTCGACGCGCTGGTCGCCGTCCGTGTTGGTCACCTCTGTGACCGTGTCCCCCGCGAGGAGCTCGAGCCCCTGCTGCACGGTGATCTGCTTCGGCGCGCCGAGGTTCGAGATCAGCAGGAATCCGCCGAACAGGAGCACGCCGATCAGCGCCACGTAGATCAGGGGATTCCGGGTGATCTTCTTCACATCCATGATTCGATCAGCGTACCGCCCGCCCGCTTGGCGCCTGCTGTGATTCGCCCACGGCGGAAAGGCATCCCGTGAGCGTCACAGCACGTGCTGGAGCTTGTCGGGATTGGACACCTGACGGATGCCCACGATGCGCCGGTCCGCACCGAACTCGAGGACCACGACGTCCGTCCGTCCGGAATGCGTGAGGGCGAAGGCGGGGTCGCCGTTCGCGTCGAGGGGCGCGACCGAGAACGGGTGCGCGGGGTCGGCCGCCACCGCCTTCTCGAGGACCCCGAGGAAGAACCGTCGCACCTTGGCGGAGCCGAAGATCGGATTCAGCGCCGCGCGTACTCGGCCGCCGCCGTCGCTCCACAGGATGGCGTCGTCCGCGAGCATGTCGAGCAGCACGTCGATCTCACCGTCCTCGAGCGCCGCGATCAGCACGCTGACGGCCGCCGGATCGGCAGTCGACGGCGGCCGATCCCCCGGCGGGGCGAGGCGCAGCCGTCGTTCCGCCCGCGAGATGAGCTGCCGCACCGCGGCGGGCGACTTCTCCAGGATGCCCCCGATCTCCACCGCCGACATCCCGTAGGCGCGATGCAGCACGACCGCCGCTCTCGCGTCCGGAGCCAGCTGCTCGGCCAGATGCAGCAGCCCCAGCGAGAGCATCTCGCGGTCGGCCACGGCATCCTCGGGGAGCCGGGAGAGCGCGACCGGCTCCGGCAGCCAGTGTCCGACATACTCCTCGCGTACGGCGGCGACCGCGCGAACCCGGTCGATCGCGCGGCGGACGCACACGGTCGTCAGCCACGCCGGCCAGGAACGCACCCGGCCGTCGCCGGCGCGCTCCTCGCGCAGCGCCTCGATCGCCACCTCGGAGACGACGTCCTCGGCGTGACCGAGGTCTCCCAGCATCCGGTACGCGATGCCGACCAGCCGCCCGCGTTCGGTCGACCACGCTCGGGCCGCGGGCGTGGAGGGCGTCATGCCCCCACGCTAGCGGCGGGTGCGTTCGAGCTCACGCAATCGGATGCCGGTCGTCGATCGGAGGCTCCATCCCGGTCGCGATCGCGATGCGGTTCCACACGTTGATCGTGCTGATGGCGAGCACGATCGCTCCGAGCTCCCCCTCGTCGAAGTGGGCCGCCGCGGCGTCCCAGATCTCGTCCGTGACGGTGTCCGGCCCGAGCTTGGTGACCGCGTCGGTCAGGGCGAGAGCCGCGAGCTCGCGTTCCTCGAAGAATCCCTTCGCGTGCTGCCAGGCGCCGACCGCATGCAGGGTCCGCTGCGGGATGCCGCGCTTCGCGCCCTCCGTCGCGTGCATGTCGACGCAGAAGCCGCATCCGTTCAGGAGCGAGGCGCGGAGTTTGATCAGCTCGTACAGACGTGTGTCGACGTTCTTGCGTGCATAGGCCTCGAGGCCGATCACGGCCGCGTATCCGAGCTTGTTGGTCCGGCCCATGTCGATCCTGGTCATCGTCGTTCCCTCCGGGGCCGCGTCGACGCGACGGATCTCGTCGCGTCCTGTCAGCCCTCTGAAGGGGTGTCGAATGCCGAGGCCGAAGTGTGACAGGCGTCAGGAGTAGACGTGCGGAGCGAGCACCGCCACGTCCCGGAGGTTGCGGTAGCGCTCGTCGAAGTCGAGCCCGTAGCCGACGACGAAGTCGGTGGGGATGTCGAACCCGACGTACTTGCAGTCGATCTCGACCTTCGCGGCATCCGGCTTGCGCAGCAGAGCCAGCACCTCGACCGACTCGGGGCCGCGCGAGGCGAAGTTCTCCAGCAGCCAGCTGAGGGTCAGACCGGAATCGATGATGTCCTCGACGATGAGCACGTGCTTGCCGTTCAGGTCGGTGTCGAGGTCCTTGCGGATCTGGACGACACCGCTGGACTTCGTGCTCGATCCGTAGCTGGACACGGCCATCCAGTCCATCGGCGCGTGGAACGGCAGGGCTCGGGCGAAGTCGGCCATGACCATGACGGCGCCCTTGAGCACGCCCACCAGCAGCAGGTCCTTGCCCGCGTAGTCCGCCGCGACCCGCTCGGCCAGCTCCGCCAGCTTGGCCTGGATCTCCTCCTCGGTGACGAGGATCTGTGCAAGGTCGTCCTGGATCTCAGCGGCGCGCATGCATCGATTTTAGGTGACGGATGCCGCGGCATCCGCACTATTGTGAGCCGTGACCAGGGCGAACGCCCCGAACCGGAAGGACTGACATGGCTCTCGACGACATCCTCCAGCAGGTCCCGATCGACGACATCGCCGCCAAACTCGGGGTCTCGCCCGACGTCGCGAAGCAGGCGGTGGAGCAGGGCGGTGCGGTGCTGCTCGGCGGTCTCGCGAAGAACGCGCAGAGCGAGGAGGGCTCGGCGGCGATCCAGAAGGCGCTGCAGAAGCACGAGGGCGCAGTCCCCACGAAGGTGGACGACATCGATCAGGCCGACGGCGGCAAGATCGTCAAGCACGTGCTCGGCGACAGCGAGCAGGAGGTCACGGCCAAGCTCACCGAGTCGAAGCAGACGGCGGGGATCGACTTCGGCAAGCTCCTGCCGATCCTCGCCCCGATCGTGATGAACCTCATCGCGAACGCCAACAAGGGCAAGTCCGAGAAGTCCGCCACGACGGGCGAGGAGTCCGGTGGCGGCATCGGCGACCTCATCGGCGGTCTCGTCGGCGGAGGGTCGTCCTCCGGTGGAGGCGGCGGACTCGGCGACCTGCTGGGCGGTGTCCTCGGCGGCGGCTCGCAGGCCGGCTCCGGCGGCGGCCTCGACCTCGGCGGTCTGATCGGCGGACTCTTCGGCGGCAAGAAGTAGCGGGAGCTCAGCGAGCTTCCCTCCCCCGCTCGTTGAGCGAGCTTCCCTCCCGCGCTCGTTGAGCGAGCGAAGCGAGTCGAAACGGACCAGCCCCGGGTCTCGACTCAGCGAGCGACGAACTCGATGCGACCTCCCCGGCGCGCTGCGGTGCAGCCGGGGAGGTCGATCGGTCCCTGTCCTGTCCAGTCCGTCACGAGCCGCGCCACTTCGACAGTCTGCGTGCGGGTGAGGCCGACCCCGAACTCGCTGTCGACGACGAGGCGGATGATGCGGTTGCGCAGCGCCGCGGGGTTCGCCGCGAGGGCCGCCGCGCTGACGGAGATGCCGGCCTCGGCGTGCTCGACGATGTCCTCGATCGTCTCGTGGATCATCTCGTCGAAGGCCTCGGCGTCCTCGCGCAGCTGCTCGGCCGTGCGCGCCAGGGCCTGCGCGATGCCGGGCCCGAGCTCGGCTTCGAGCACCGGAAGCACGCGTTCCCGCACCCGCACCCGTGCGAACCGGTCATCGGTGTTGTGCGGGTCGTCCCAGACCTCGAGATCGGATGCCGCGCAGAACGCCCTGGTGGTCTCGCGCCGCACGCCCAGCAGGGGACGCATCCAGCGCAGGCCGTCCTCGTCCTCGCGCACGGGGGCCATGCCCTGCAGGCTCGTCGCTCCGGATCCGCGGGCAAGCCCGAGCAGTACGGTCTCGGCCTGATCGTCGAGCGTGTGTCCGAGGAGCACCGCGTCCGCCTTCTCCGCACGGGCGATGCCGCGCAGCGCCGCGTACCGGGCATCCCGTGCGGCCGCCTCGAGTCCGTCACCACGGTCGCGCACGTCGACCTTCGTCTGCAGCGCATCATGCACGCGGATGCCTTCCGCCGCGACCGCGGCCGTGGCGGCGATCATGTCGGAGCCGTCCTGCAACTGGTGGTCGACCGTCAGGCTGAGCACCCTCATGTCGCGCGAACGCGCCTCGAACACGGTCGCCGCGGTGAGCGCGAGCGAGTCGGCCCCTCCGGAGAGTGCCACCATCACGGTCGCGCCGTCGGGCAGGTCGGCGAGGGCGGTTCGGACGGCGAGACGGATCTCGGCGATGGCAGGGTTCAGGGAGGGCACGTCACCACGGTACGGCAGGCGGCCCGGGTAGGCTTGTCCCGGCATCCAACCGTCTTTTCCAAGGAGCACACGCATGGGCGCACACGACGCCGTCATCGAGATCCCGCGCGGCAGCCGCGTGAAGTACGAGGTCGACCACGAGACCGGACGAGTGCACCTCGACCGTGTGCTCTACACGACGTTCGGCTACCCCGCCGACTACGGGTACTTCGACAACACGCTCGGCGAGGACGGCGACCCGCTGGACGTCCTGGTCCTGCTGGATCACCCCATCTACCCGGGCGTCGTGGTGAACGTCCGTCCCGTCGCCGTGCTGAAGATGAGCGACGAGGCCGGAGGCGACGACAAGCTCGTCGCCGTGCTGTCGAAGGATCCGCGCTGGGCGCACATCCAGGACATCGGCGACCTGGCCGAGTACACGAAGAAGGAGATCGAGCACTTCTTCGAGCACTACAAGGACCTCGAGCCGAACAAGTGGGTCAAGGTCGACGCCTGGGGGGATGCCGCGGAGGCGCAGCGCATCCTCGACGAGGCGATCGTCCGCTTCGGCGAGCAGGGTCACTGACCCGGTTTCGCCCCGGACGTACGACGCCCCCGGTTCCGCGCTGCGGCCGGGGGCGTCGTACGTGTGACGGGATGCTCAGACGCTGACGCCCTTGCTCGCCATGAAGTTGATCGGGTTGATCGTGCCTCCGCGGTACACCTCGAAATGAAGGTGGCAGCCGAGGGAGTTGCCGGTGTTGCCCGCGTACGCGATGACCTGGCCGGCGGAGACGCGCTGTCCGGATCGCACCGCGAAGCCGCCCGAGCGGATGTGCGCGTAGCCGGTGGCGATACCCCCGGAGTGCTGGATGCGGATGTAGTTCCCGTAGCCGCCGTTCGGGCCGGCGTAGTCGACGACGCCGCTGCTCGCCGCGTAGATCGGCGCGCCGCAGCCGTTGGCCAGGTCGACGCCGCGGTGGAAGCTCGACGAGCAGTTGCCGTAGTTGTCGCACTTCGAGGGACGCCGTCCGTATCCGGACGAGCGGTACCCGCCGTGCGGCCGCACCCAGCCGCTGGAACTCGGTTGGCCGCCGCCACCGCCGCCTCCGCCCCCACCGCCACCGGCGGCGGCCTTCGCGGCCTCTTCGGCTTCGCGCTTCCGGCGCGCCTCTTCAGCCTTGCGACGCTCCTCCACGCCCTTCTGGTACGCGGCGACCGTCGTGGCGGTCGTGTCCTTGAGGGCGGCGAGCTGCGCTTCGAGGGTGTCGAGATTCGCGGTCTGCTCGTCGAGGGCGGCCTGTGCGGCATCCGCGGCGGCCTGCGCCTCGATCATCTTCTCCTCGGCGATCTTCTGCAGGCGGTCGCGCTCTTCGCGGGCGACGACGGCCTGATCGCTGAGCTGCTGGGCGGCGTTGCGCGCCGCGACCGCGTCGTCGTACACCGTCTGGTTGTACTCGAGCAGCTTGTCCATCGTGCCGAGCTTGGCGAGAAGCTGGTCGGCGTCGGCGGCGGAGCCGGAGAAGAAGAGCTGGAGGGCGGTGTCGTCACCGCCGTTGCGGTAGAGCTGCGCGGCCACCTGACCGGCCTTGGTGGCGGCTTCGTCGGCCGCCGCGGCCTGCTCGTCAGCCTGCGCCTGGAGCTCGTCAGCCTCGGTGGCGGCGTCGAAGAACGCCTGCTGCGCCTCGTAGAACTCGTTGGAGGCGAGTTCGGCGGCGGCCTTGGTGTCGGCGACCTTCTGCGTCAGGGAGGCGATGAGCCCCTCGATGCGCTTGACCTCGGCGGCCTTGGCCGCCTCGTTCTTCTTGGCCTTCTGCACGTCGTCCCAGCTGGGGTACGTGGCGGCGTAGGCGCTGGTCACGCCGTTGGTGATGCCGAAGGCGCTGAGCGCGACGACGCTGAGCGCGCCGATGCCGATCGCGCTGCGGCGGGTCACCGAGCCGCGATTCCAGAGGGAACGCCTCTCGGCCGGGCTGGGCGCGCAGCCGCATTCCTCGGATGCTGCGAGGGCAGCGTCCTCCGTGAGCTTCTCGTTCACACGGCCCCTTCCGCCGGTTTCACAGATGCCACACTAACAACAAGATTCACATCTGCAACAGTGCTCGCACCGCTTCGATCGCCTCACGGGTGCGCGTCGAACAGCACGACCCACGGCATCCATCGTCCTCCCGACACGCCCGATCGGAAAGAGGACGCGCCCTCGATTCGCGTTTTCGTCAGAGCATCCTTTATGCTTGAGCGTCGGCAAGGAAGTCCCCCGGGACAGACTTCGGCCCCATCGTTTAGCGGCCTAGGACGCCGCCCTTTCACGGCGGTAGCACGGGTTCGAATCCCGTTGGGGTCACTCCAACCGATACAATTGAAAAGTTCTGGCCCTGTAGCGCAGTTGGTTAGCGTGCCGCCCTGTCACGGCGGAGGTCGCGGGTTCAAGTCCCGTCAGGGTCGCTCTGAGCGACAGGCCCTTTTCTCGAAGAGGGCCTGTCGTCTAAGACGCGGCAGATGTGCCGTGAGGCTCTGTAGCTCAGTTGGTAGAGCGCACGACTGAAAATCGTGAGGTCACGGGATCGACGCCCGTCGGAGCCACTGGGACCCTCGTGCGGCTTCTACGCACGGGGGTTTCTTCGTTTCTGCGCGCCGGCGCCGGTCTCGCGGCGCCAGCGCGAGCTTCCGGTCGCAGTTTCTGTCGTCATCAGGTTGTGAGCCCTCTTCCGGTCGCGATCGATGCCGGTTCAGCGCGCCGAGAACGGCATGAATTGCGATGGGAACGCTGGCGGCAGGCCCAGAACAGCATGAACTGCGACCCGAATGAGGCCAGCCGCGAGCCATCCCGGGTGCTGCGGACCCTACCGCTGTGGCGGCAGGTGCATGTTCGGGGTGTTGCTATACACCTGCCCGCGCTCATCGCCGACCGTCGTGATCGTAGCCGGGTCGAGGTTGATCGTGTCCCCGACGTAGAGGGTGATCCACGACGCCGGTGGCGGATCGGGGTCGTTGTAAAACGTGCTGTAGAACGTGTTCCGTCGCACCGCGTTGAGTAGAGCGATTTCGTCTTGGCCTGAGCAGAACCGCTCAGCGACCGAGAAGGGAGTGTCGCCGCTGGCAACGATGTACGCGACAACAGTCCCTTCGTCGTTGAGGATCGCCTCTCCCTGCGCGAATTCGCGCGGACCACCGTCGGTGAGTTCCGGCACGATGAATTCGCTGACCCGTCGCGGACTGTCTCCGAGTTCGTCAGCGTCCGTGACCCCAGCGAAACGAAACACCGTGCACGTACCGTCGTCGGCCCTCGACTCGAAGTACCAGTCGTCGTCCTGCGCTGTCGCGGAGCCTGCCGTCGCGCCATCCCACGGCGTCGCCGTCGCCCGCGGCTTCGGCGTCGCACCGGAGCCCTCAGGCACCGCAGCCCAGGTGCACCCAGCGAGCCCGAGCATCGCGATCGCAATGCCCGTGGCCGCGGTGAGGACGATACGAGGACGACCGGACATGACGCGATGTTAGCGGACTGCGCCCGCTGCGGCCGTGGCCTCGTCGCGCGCGCAAGATCTACGCCGAACCGCCCGAGGGCATAAAGATCATGACCCGGCGACCGTCACATGGAGCTGCACCTCCGCACGTCCTGGTTCGCGGTCCACGACAGAATCAGCACCGTGACGTTGCCCCGCGCCAGATTTCGCCGGTGCAGCACGATCGCTCCCCTGAGGTGATCGCTCTGGTGGCCTCGCCTCGCGACGAGGCCACCACAGAGTCAGGCAGACAGTGTCTCTGCGACCCGTGCGGAACGCGCGGTGCGGAACAGCACGGACACGAGCAACGCACCGAGGAGCGCGATCGCGCCGGCTGCGACGAATGCTGCCGAGTATCCGTCCGTGAGCGCCTGCGGGTCGCCGACCTGACTCGCCCCGAAACCCGCGGCGATGGCCGAGACCACCGCGAGACCGATGGCCGAGCCCACCTGATAGCTCGTGTTGACGATGCCCGATGCCAGGCCGCCGTCCTCTGGCGGTGCCGCCGAGATCGCCACCTGCAGCGACGGGATGAACGCCAGCGCTTGACCGAACGCGACCACGAGGGAAGGCCCGAATGCGTCGACCCAGTAGTTGCCGTCCGGACGGATGAACGCCATCCATGTGAGACCACCTGCGAGGATGAGCAACCCGAGAACGATGGGCACCTTCGGACCGAACGCAGCGATCACACGCGGAGCCAGGACGATCATCCCGATCATGATGAGCGCGGTCATGGGCAGAAGTGCCGCCCCCGCGGGGAAGGCGCTGAAGCCCAGGACCTGCTGCAGGTAGAGGTTGAGGAAGAACCACATCGGGATCCAGGCGGCACCCAGCAGCACCTGCGCCAGGTTGGCTGCCCCGAGGTTGGGCGAGCGGAAGAGCGAGAGCCGGACGAGCGGCTCCCGCTTCACGCGCTGGATCAGGAGGAAGACGATCAGCAGCGCGATACCCGCACCGATCGCGATCCACGTCTCTGCGGACGCCCATCCCACGACCTCGGCCCGCACGATGCCGTAGACCAGCACGGCGAGTCCGAGGGTGACGATGGCCGCGCCGAGTACGTCGACGGATCCACGAGCTCCGAGCCGTCCGCCGGGGAGGGCCGACCACATGACCACCAGGACGAGGATCGCGATCGGCACGTTGATGAAGAACACCCACGGCCAGGACGCGAACTCGGTGATGACGCCACCAAGGAAGACGCCGGCGGTGCCACCGGCAGGAGCTGCTGCACCGTAGAAGGCCATCGCCTTCGTGAGCTCTCGCGGGTTCCGGCCGAACAGCATCATCAGCAGCGACAAGGCGGCCGGAGCGATGAGCGCGGAGCCCGCACCCTGCAGAACGCGCCCGGTGAGTTCGGTCGCGACGTCACCGGCGAGCCCGGCGACGAGAGAACCGCCGGCGAGGACGACCCAGCCGGTGGCGAACATCCGTCGGGGGCCGAACAGGTCGGCGAGGCGTCCGCCCAGCAACAGCAAGCCGCCCAGAGCGATGACGTAGGCGTTGAAGACCCAGGAGAGGGTGCTCGGGGTGAATCCGAGGTCCTCCTGCATCTTCGGCAGCGCTACTCCGATGATCGAGGCGTCCATGATGACCATGAACTGCGCCAAGGCGATGAGGGTGAGTCCCCACCATCGTGCAGGGCTTTTCGTTGGCGATGACACGTCGTGCTCCGTTCAGCTCGAGGAAGGATCGGTCCAGTCGGACCTCACTACGTTAATACCCTAGGGGGGTATAGTATTCCCGTGCAAGGACTGCTGTCGCGAACGGCGCTCCCGGTAGCGTGAGGAGCATGACCTCAGCGACCCGTCGCATCGAGCTGCGCCTGCGCAAGCCCTGGCTCGCGCTCTACGCCGGCATCCGCCCGACGCTCGTGATCGAGGGCCGAGGTCAGCCGACCCAGTGGGGACTCGGGACGTGGCAGGTGTCGTCAGAGCATCCGGTGGTCCTGGGCGTCTTCCTGTTCAACCGGATGTGGCGCTTCGGCCAGGCCGAGATCACACTCCAGCCCGGCGACGAGGGGATGCTCGACTACCGCGCGCCGGCCCTGCCGCTCCTCCCCGGGCGGCTTCGCCTTGAGAGGACGACACGGGGCTGAACCCGGCGGGCGCCGCCGAAGCCGTCAAGCGCCGGCCACCGCACCCGCCCGAGCGGCTGACTCGTCGAGGTCCCTCAGCCTCGACTCGGCCCCGTCGAGCGCTCGTGCAGCGTTCGACGGCCGGAGCAGCTGCAAGGGCGAGTGATAGACGCTCTGCGCGACAGCCGCGTCGACTTCCAATACGGTGCTGATGCCCGTGATGGCCGCCTCGTCCGAGTCCGCGACCCGGACGGCGTCGACCACGCGATCCAAAGAGGCTCCGGCGGCCACTCTCGCTTCGGCATTGCGGATCTCGTCAAGGACCATGCGCCGATGATCTTCAGGTCTCTGCCTCGACCTGTGGTGCCGTCGGCGGTGAGAGTCGATCACGTCCGCGGACAGATCGACCAGGAGGGGCTCTGTGCCGCGCAGGTTCAGGCTGACCAGCACGGCGTGCAGATCGTAGCGTCCAGGCTCGAGCTGATCCCAGATGCCGGGATTGATCTCGACATTCACGCGAGCGTATTCCCCGGGCTCGAGAGGCACGGCCCGCTCCCTATGCATGCTCATCCAGCCGAACGAGAAGTCCGTTCGCCCCACTTCGGTGAGCACGCCGACGACATGGAAGGTGTCTCCATGGGAGGACCAGCGGTCATCACCCCGGTTCACGACGTCGATCACGAAGCCGTCTTCGCCAGACTCGTCGCGCATGAACGCCGGCCAGCGCAGCTCCAGACCGCGGCGGCGCACCGCCTTGCTGGGGCGGAGGGCCATCACCTCCGGATGCACCCGCACCACGGCATTCCGATCAGACATCGGGACCCAGGAAACGCGCCAGGACGTTCGTTCGACGTCGACTGGTGCGCCGATGACGAGTTGACCGCCCGCGTGACGCCTGAGGATCCGCCAGCCGTCGATCGGGCCATCCTGCACGGACGCCCAGTCGACGTCGAATCCTGCGTTCGCGGCGAGCTCGGCGATCGGCACGCCGGTCTCGGCGAGCGCCGCGCGATCCACGGACGCGCCGCTCAGCTCCGGGTCGCCATCCGAATTCGTCATGACTCGATGCTCACACGGCACCGCCGCTTGTGCCAGGCATGGCGCGTGTGGTCCGCTGTCGGCATGAACTTCTTCCCTCCGGACCCCGAGATGCCTGAGCCCGACGACGAGGGGGAAACCAACATGCCGCGCTGGTGGGGCGCTCCCGAGGACGAGCTTCCCGCCCTGGCGCCGATCTCGGAGCTGCTGGCCTCCACGGAGCACGTGGCGATCGCCCTGATCGGCGTCGCGGTGTATCGCGAGGGCGTCGAGTTCCGGCTGGAGCGGCGGCTACGTCGACGCGGTCTCTCCAGCCGTGAATGGCAGGAGCTCTGCGGGACCTTCATGGAGCATCACCCCTGGGGCGGACCGACCGACACCGACAGCCGACTGAAGGTCGGACTGGTGCTCGGGGACGGCGAGAAGGTGCTCGAGAACCTCCCGCACTTCGGCGGCGACGACCCGACCGCCGAGCCGCAGGGCCATGTGCTGACCCGGCGCGGCGGTGGCGGGGGCGGGGGCTCCGGGTTCTATGCGGGCAGCGACAGCCTGTGGCTCTGGCCGTCACCGCCTGCGGGCCCCATCGAGTTCGTCCTGCAGTGGACGGCGCTCGGAATCCCCGAGCAGCGCACCATCCTCGACGGCGCCGAGCTGGCCTCGGCCGCAGAGCGGTCGCAGCCCTTCTGGCCGTAAGTCACCGCACGACGACCTGACGCCGGTGGAGCGAAAGGTCACCACAGGACATCGAGGGATCAGGTCCTGGGAGATCCGCGCGCTCGCACGTAACGGTGTGAAACGTTTTTATCACGGTGGCCGTTTCGGCTTGACGTGCGCCGTGCGCCGGCGTTAGCGTTCACGGAGCCGCTTTCGGAAAACGCATTCCGAAGCAGTCACCCCTGCCCTGCAACGTTGGAGAGCACATGTCGACGAACGCCGCCTCACCGGGCTGGGCGCTGCGCGCACACGCCGCCTTCGAATGGCTGTGGTGGATCGCGACGATCAACCTGCTCTGGCTCACCTTCACGCTGGCGGGGGGCATCGTTCTCGGAGTCTCCCCCGCCTCCACCGCCGCCGCCGAGCTGACCCGCCGCCGCCTGCGCGGCGACGGGTTCCCGACGCTGCGCACCTACGCCGATGCGTGGCGCCGCGAATTCTGGCGCGCCAACGGCGCCCTGGGCATCGGGTTCCTCACCACCGTCCTGCTCGCCGTGAGTGTCACCGGACAACTGTCGGCCGACGCCCTGGGCACCCCGCTCGGCATCGCCAGCAGCGTCGCCCTGGTGCTGTCCTTCGCCGTGACCGCCGTGGCCGTGCCGCTGTTCGCGCATTACGACCTGCCGTGGCGCGCCTACCTCCCGACCGCCGCCCGCTGGGCCATGCGGAGCCTTCCCCACATCCTCCTGCTGCTGCTCGCCGCCGTCGTCGTCGTGACGGCGTGCCTCATCCTCCCCGGCGTCATCCCGTTCCTCCCGGTCGGTGCCTGGCTCACGCTCAGCACCGCGCTGTGCATCGGCTTCTTCACCGCCAACGACCGGCGCCTCGCCGAACGGCAGTCCGCCACCGCTTTCTGATCCCACCCCACAGAACGAAGGAGTTCCTCATGAAGAACCGCACTCTCGCGTCCGGCATCGGCGTGGCCGCCGTCGCCGCGCTCGCCCTGTCCGGATGCTCGGCCGATTCCGGCGGCGGCGAGGCCGCGGAACTGGACAGCCTGACCATCATGGCGCCGTATCTCTCCACCAACGCGCCTGAGGACGGCAATCAGTTCGAGACCGCCATCGAGGACGAGATCGGCATCGACCTCGACATCACCTGGGTGCCGAACTCGTCCTACGGCGACAAGGTCAACATCACCCTCGCCGGCGACGACCTGCCGCAGGTCATGGTCATCCAGGGCAAGGACCCCGGGTTCGTCCGCAACGCCGAGGCCGGGGCGTTCTGGGATCTCACCGACTACCTCGACGACTACGAGAACCTGAAGACCACATTCCCGCAGGTGCAGCACTCCTCCAGCATCAACGGAAAGGTCTACGGCGTCTTCCGCTCGCGCGACGTGATGCGCGAGGCCGTCATCATCCGCAAGGACTGGCTGGCGAACCTCGGCCTCGAGATGCCCACGAGCACCGATGAGCTGTACGAGGTCGCGAAGGCCTTCACCGAGAACGACCCCGACGGCAACGGCGCAGACGACACTTACGGCCTCATCATCCCGAAGTGGCCGGGCACGATCGGCACGAACAGCCCGTGGGACGCCATCGAGACCTGGTACGGCGCGGGCAACCGTTGGACCGAGCGCGACGGAGAGCTGGTCCCGAACTTCACCACCGACGAATGGCTCGAGGCCGTCCAGTTCGAGCGCACCCTCGTCGAAGAGGGCGTCGTCAACGCCGACTACGCGACCTTCGACTCCGCCAAGTGGAACGAGCCGTTCCTCACCGGCAAGGGCGGCATCATCATCGACGTGCACTCCCGCGCCGGCCAGCTCATGAGCCTGCTCAAGGAGCAGGACCCCGACGGGTTCCAGAACTACGTCGACGTCACCGGCAACCTCACCGGCCCCGACGGCGAACTGCACGCCCTCCCGACCGCGGGATACAGCGGCTTCCTCGCCATCCCGAAGGCCCAGGTGCGGACAGAGGAGCAGCTGCGCGGCGTGCTCGAGGTTCTGAACGACCTGAACTCGGAGGAGGTCGGCCCGCTGCTGAACAACGGCATCGAGGGCGTCACCTACGAGCTCGACGGCGACCTGGCGGTCGGCATCGACAGCGCCTCCCAGGTCGACAAGGACACCTCCGCCGCCTACGCCCAGCTCGGCACGAACGTGACCGGATTCCAGGGCTACCTGCCCAAGCAAGCGTCCGAGTACGAGCAGCAGATGTACGACAAGCGCAAGGAGATCGAGGCATCCGACCTCGAGTCCGCCGTCTACGACCCCTCGGCCGCCTACGTCTCGAAGACCTACGTGTCCAAGGGCGCCCAGCTCGACACGATCGTCGCGGATGCGCGCATCCAGTACATCGCCGGGCAGATCGACCTCGACGGGCTGCAGGACGCCATCGACCTGTGGCGCTCGAGCGGCGGCGACGACGTGATCGCCGAGATCAACGAACTGGCCGACGCCGACTCCTGATCCGGACCGCCGGGGCGGCACCGCGCCGCCCCGGCCTCCCGAGAGGCCTCCCCATGACCATGCTCGACAACGCCGTGACGGCGACCGAGACGCTGACCGTCGAGAAGCCGTCCAGGCGACGCCGCGGCGTCCGCGTGCACTTCACGCAGTTCAAGTGGCTCTACCTGCTGCTCGTCCCCGGCATCCTCTACTTCGTCCTGTTCCGCTACTGGCCGATGTACGGCGCGATCATCGCCTTCAAGGACTACGTGCCCTTCCTCGGCATCACCGACAGCCCCTGGGTGGGCTTCGCGCACTTCGAGGACTTCTTCTCCAGTCCCGACTTCCCCCGGCTGCTCGCCAACACGCTGATCCTGGCCCTGTTGAGCCTCGTGATCGCCTTCCCGCTGACGATCATCGTGGCGCTGCTGCTCAACGAGATGCGCCTGATGATCCTCAAGCGCACCGTGCAGACGCTCATCTACATCCCGCATTTCCTGTCCTGGACGGTCGTCGCCTCGCTGACCTACCTGCTGTTCGCGCTCGACGTCGGCCCGCTGTTCCAGCTCATCAACGGCCTGCTCGGCACGGACGTCAACTTCCTCGCCGACCCGGCCTGGTTCCGGCCGATCATCGTCCTGCAGGACATCTGGAAGAACACCGGCTGGGGGACCATCATCTTCCTCGCCGCTCTCGCCGGCGTCGACCAGGCACAGTACGAGGCCGCCATCATCGACGGGGCGGGTCGCTTCCAGCGCGTCTGGCACATCACGCTGCCGTCGATCATGCCGACCGTCGTCGTCATGCTCGTGCTGCAGATGGGCCAGGTGCTCAACACCGGCTTCGAGCAGATCTACCTCATGACCAACTCGCTCAACCGCTCGGTCGCCGACGTCTTCGACACCTACGTGTACTTCATGGGCATCACGCAGGGCTCCTACAGCTACAGCACCGCGGTCGGACTGTTCAAGGCGGTCGTGGGCGTCATCCTCATCTTCGGCGCCAACTGGATCGCCAAGCGCTTCAACCAGGCAGGGATCTTCTGATGGCTCGCGAGAAGTACCGGTTCAACACCCCCACGGGGCGCGTGTTCGACGTGTTCAACGTCGCACTCATGGTCGCGGTCGCGGTCATCGCCCTCGTCCCGTTCGTCTTCGTGCTCGCCGGGTCGTTCGCGACCGAGGCCGAACTCGCGACGCGCTCGTTCTTCCTCTGGCCGGAGACGTTCTCGCTCGAGGCGTACGAGGCGATCTTCACCAGTCCTGCCTTCGTCCGCGCGTTGCTGACGACGATCGCGGTGACCGCGGTCGGCACAGTCGTGCAGCTCGCCCTGACTGCATCCATGGCCTACCCGCTCAGCAAGGCGAACCTGCCCGGCGGCCGGATCATCCTGTCTCTGATCGTCTTCACGATGGTCTTCGGCGGCGGCATGATCCCCACGTTCCTCGTGGTCAAGGACCTCGGCCTGCTGAACAACTACTGGGCCCTGATCCTGCCCATGGCGATCAACCCGTTCAGCCTCATCATCATCAAGAACTTCTTCCAGCAGCTGCCCGCAGAGCTCGAGGAGTCCGCGAAGATCGACGGCGCGAACGAGATGCAGACGCTGTGGAGCATCATCCTGCCGCTGTCCAAGCCCGTCCTGGCGACGTTCGCGCTGTTCTACGCGGTCGGGATCTGGAACGACTTCATGTCGCCGTTGCTGTACCTCAACGACAACTCGATGTGGACGCTGCAGATGTTCCTGCGCCAGGTGACGGTGGCGACCGACCTGTCCGTGGTCGAGCAGGACCCGACCCAGTTGCCTCCGGCGCAGGGCATCAAGTTCGCGGTCATCATCGTCGCGACGCTGCCGATCATCCTCTTCTATCCGTTCCTGCAGAAGCACTTCGCCAAGGGCATGCTGATCGGCTCGGTGAAGGGGTGAGCCTGCTGTACCGCAATCCGCTGACCTCGGCATCCGATCTGGACGGCTGGGTCGCCGAAGGACCTGTCTCCGCCCAGGCAACGGGCGACGGCCTGCAGTTGAGCAGCTCCGGCGGCTTCGACGACCACTGGACGCTATGGTGTGCCGAAGTGTTCGGCGACCGCATCCGGATCGCCTGGGAGTTCTCGCCGCGCCGGGAGCCGGGACTGGCGATGCTGTTCTTCGGCGCCGCCGCGGACGCCGAGCAGAACCCGGATGCCGACGGCATCCTCGACGAACGGCTGGCGCCGCGCACCGGGGCGTACCCGCAGTACCACTCCGGGGACATCCGCACCCTGCACGTGTCGTACTTCCGCCGACGATGGGAGGACGAGCGCGCGTTCCACACCTGCAACCTGCGCAAATCTCCCGGCTTTCATCTCGTCGCGCAAGGCGCCGACCCGCTCCCGCCCGTCGTGGACGCCCGCGACGCGTTCTACCGCATCGAGGTCGTCAAGGACGGGCCGCACGTCGCGTTCTCGATCGACGGCCTGGCGCTGTTCGCCTGGACGGACGACGAGTCCACCGGGCCGCGCATCCGCTCCGGGCGCATCGGCTTCCGCCAGATGTCCCCGCTCGTCGCCCGCTACCGCAACCTGGAGGTTCACTCGCTGTGACCGGATCGACCGTGACCGTCCCGCTCCGTTGGCTCGACGACGCCCCGCCCGCCCGGCTCCGATCCGGAGCCACGTGGGGAGTCCCGCTGC
The DNA here is from genome assembly GCF_058349845.2 of Microbacterium cucumeris. Classification (NCBI taxonomy): domain Bacteria; kingdom Bacillati; phylum Actinomycetota; class Actinomycetes; order Micrococcales; family Microbacteriaceae; genus Microbacterium; species Microbacterium cucumeris. The sequence goes on along the minus strand of NZ_JBYRIZ020000005.1, from coordinate 70,243 downwards.
CACGCGGAACCGTCGACGACCCCGCCCGCCTGCGGTTGCGCGAGGTCGATGCGGGCGTCGTCCCCGCCCAGTTCTGGCCGCTCGCCACCTGGCCGGACGGGTCCGTGAAGTGGGCGGGATGCGCCGTCGGCGCTCTCGAACGACCCGGCGCCTTCGAGGTCGTCACGGCCGAGGACGCCGGGCCCGCCGTCGACGCAGCCGTGCGCGTGCGGCGCGAGGATGACGAGTTCGTCGTCTCCGGTGACCTGATCGAGATCGCGTTCCCGGCATCGCCGGCGGACGTGCTCGCGCGGCGGATCTCGCGCGGCGGACAGCCCGTCGCGGAGGACCTGCGGCTGGTGAGCTTGCTGCAGGACGAGGTCCCCGAGGATGGCGGCGGCGCCCCGCGCCGCCGCCGTTTCCGCTCGCGAGTGCAGACGGTCGATGTCGAGCAAGACGGTCCGATCCGCGCCGTCGTTCGCGTGCAGGGCGTGCACCGCGATGAGAACGGCGACCGCGAGTGGCTGCCGTTCACGGTGCGATTCGTGATCGTCGCGGGCTCGGCCGAGGTTCGCCTGGTGCACACGGTCATCTGGGACGGCGACGCCCAGCACGACTTCCTCGCCGGTCTCGGCATCCGTGCGGATGTCCCGCTGCGGGCAGCGCCGCACGACCGCCACATCCGCTTCGCCGGCGCAGACGGCGGCTTCTTCACCGAGGCGGTGCGGGGCCTCACGGGCCTGCGCCGCGATCCGGGCGCGGAGGTCCGCGCGGCGCAGATCCGCGGAGCGCGGACGCCCGATCCTGCGACCTGGAACCCTCAGGTCTCCGAGCGCCTGTCGCTCATCCCCGCGTGGAACGACGTCACGCTCACGCAGCTGAGCGCCGACGGTTTCAGCATCCGCAAGCGCACGGCGGCCGGACACGCCTGGATCGACGCCGGAGCGGGAACGCGCGCGGAGGGCTACGCCGCGATCAGCGATCCGGACGGGGGCCTCGGCATCGGCATCCGCTCGTTCTGGCAGTCCCACCCTGGCCAGCTCGACCTGCGCGGCGCGGCGGGCGACCGCGCCGAACTGACAGCCTGGCTGTACGCCCCCCAAGCGCAGCCCATGGACGTGCGGTTCTATCACGACGGCCTCGGGCAGAACGACTTCACCAGTCAGCTGGAAGGCCTCGAGATCACCTACGAGGACTACGAACCCGGGTTCGGCGATGCGCACGGCGTGGCCCGGACCCACGAGCTGACGCTGTTCGCCTACGACGCGACGCCGCCCGTCGACGAGGTCGCCGCGTCCGTCGAGGCGATGCAGCGCCCGGCGCTGCTGCAGCCGACGCCCGAGCACCTGCACGCCGTTGGAGTCTTCGGCGACTGGGCTCCGGTCGACCGCTCGACGCCGGTGCGCGCCGAGATCGAGGACAGCATCGACTTCCTGCTGGACTATTACCTCGGTCAGATCGATCAGCGCCGCTGGTACGGATTCTGGAACTACGGCGACGTCATGCACGCCTACGACCTCGACCGGCACGTATGGCGCTACGACGTCGGCGGCTACGCGTGGGACAACAGCGAGCTGTCCCCCGACCTCTGGCTCTGGTACTCCTACCTGCGCACGGGACGCGCTGACGTGTTCCGCCTGGCCGAGGCGATGACGCGCCACACCGGCGAGGTCGACGTCTATCACCTGGGCCGCTGGCAGGGGCTCGGGTCGCGCCACAACGTCCAGCACTGGGGCTGCAGCGCGAAGCAGCTGCGCATCTCGAGCCCGATCTACCGACGGATCTTCCACTACCTCACCGCCGATGAACGGGTGGGAGATCTGCTCACCGAGCTGCGCGACAGCGACGAGCGGTTCGTGGACACCGACCCGACGCGCAAGGTTCGTCCGGATGCTGCGACCTACCGGCCCGACCGGGCCGCGCTGGCCGTCGGACTCGGCACCGACTGGGGCGCCCTCGCGGCGACCTGGCTCGCCGACTGGGAGCGCACCGGCAACGAGCGCTCCCGCGATCGACTGCTCGGGACGATGGCGGACATCGGCGCTCTCCCCCGGGGATTCCTGACCGGTGAGGCGCTGTACGACATCGAGGCCGGCCGGTTCGACACCACTCGCGACCGGATCTCCGTATCGCACCTGAGTGCGGTGTTCGGGCTCGTCGAGGTGGCGAGCGAGCTCATCGACCTCGTCGACGTCTCCGGATTCCGGGATGCCTGGCTGCAGTACTGCCGCCTCTATCTGGCTTCACCGGCGGAGCAGGAGGCCGCGGTCGGACAGCGTCTCGGCGGCATCCACCTCGAGCAGGCGCACAGCAGGCTGACCGCCTATGCGGCGGCGCAGACCGGCGACGCCGCGCTGGCGGATGCCGCATGGGCGGCGTTCGAGGGCATCGGCGAATGGCTCGTGCACCGGCGCGACTTCGTCCTGCGCCGCGTGGAAGGGCCCGCCGTGCTCAATCCGGTGGACGAGGCACCGAGCGTCGGCACGAACGACGTCGCGCAGTACGGGCTGGCCGCGATCCAGAATCTCGCCCTGATCGGGGATCGACTGCCCGAGACGTTCACGGATCCCCGCTGAGCCGACGCTCCGTTCAGCGCGACCAGATCGGCGGCTTCGGCATCCGCCCTGCCCGGCGCTCCAGCTCCGCGGCGAGCGCGATGACGGTCCACTCGCCGCCGGGCCGGCCGATCAGCTGGACGCACACGGGGTGACCGGAGGCGTCGGTCGTCACCGGAACGACGACGGCGGGGAGTCCTGCGACGTTGACGAAGCTCGAGTACGGGGCGTAGCGCACCTGCTGCGCGAAGTTCTCCTGCGCGTCCTCGGCGTCGAACCAGCCCACCGGACGCGCGGGCAGTGCGAGCGCGGGAGTGAGCACGGCGTCGAACGGCGCGAAGGCGGTGATCGTCTCTCGCTCGAACACCGTCGCGGCGGCGAGCGCGTCGAGCACTTCCTGCCCGGACAGCCGGCGCCCCTCGCGCGCCAGCCACGCCGTGATCGGCTCCACGCGTTCGAGATCGGCATCCGTCAACACCATGCGGGCGGCGCTTGTGCGCCACAGCGTCGTGAACATCGACGCGTACCCCTGCGGCCGCCACGCGAACGCATCCACGTCGTGGCCCTCCGCGAACAGGCCGGTGGCCACCTCGACCGCGCGCGCGGCTTCGGCATCCAGGCGGATGTCCTCGTCCTCGTCCCACGGCGACACCGTCGTGACGCCGATCCGTGTGCGCTGGGCCAGATGCTCCGTGGCATCCCGGAACGGTCCGGTGCCCGGCGCCGCCGTGGCGTACGCGTAGGGACGGCCGGCCACCTGCACGTCCAGCAGCAGCGCGGCGTCGGCCACCGAGCGGGCGATCGGACCCGCCACCGCCAGACCGCCGGGGACGTCGAGCCCTGATGCGAACGGCACGCGTCCACGGGACGGCTTGATCCCGACCACGCCGACCGTCGCGGCCGGGATCCGGATCGACCCGCCGGCGTCCGACCCGGGAGCCAGCGGCAGAAGCCCGGCGGCGACCGCGGCCGCCGCTCCCCCGCTCGATCCCCCGGCGCCGTTGTCCGGGCTCCACGGATCGCGGGTCGGCGGCCCGATCCGGGTCTCGGTGTACCCCGTCATCCCGAACTCCGGAGTGCTCGTCTTGCCGAGGCTGATGCCGCCCGCCTCGTCGAGCACGGCGGCCTGATCGGCGGTCTCCTCCGCGACGAAGTCCGCATGCAGCCGTGAGCCGAACCGCGTCGCGACACCGGCGCGAGCGACCAGGTCCTTGTCGGCAAACGGCAGCCCCCACAGCGCGCCGTCCGGCTCCTGGTCCGTCATCGACCGGGCACGGGCGAGCGCGGCATCCGCAGTGACCTCCATGAAGGCGCCCACGTCGCCGTCCAGCCGCGCGATGCGATCGAGGTAGTGCGCGGAGAGCTCGGCCGGGGAGACCTCCCGCGCCCGCAGCGCCGCCAGCTGTTCGATCGCGGTGAGATCATGCAGTTCGGGCATGGGACGAGCCTACGTAACCGGTCGGGCGTCCCGGGCATCCCCCGATCGGTGGACCCCGAAATCCGCCGCTCCACGGCTTCCGCGGCCTCCGCTCTGCGGTCACGCTGGAACCATGAACGACACTGTGATCCAGGTGCGCGAACTGCGCAAGAGCTACGGCACGATGACCGCCGTCGACGGCATCTCGTTCGACATCCGGCGCGGCGAGACCTTCGCCCTTCTCGGCCCGAACGGCGCCGGAAAGTCCACGACCATCGAGATCCTCGAGGGCTACCGGAACCGGACCTCGGGGGACGTGCGGGTGCTCGGCGTGGATCCGCAGCGCGCCGGGCTGGACTGGAAGGCGCGCCTGGGCATCGTGCTGCAGACGAGCGGGGAAGCCGGGACCGTCACAGTGAGCGAGCTGCTCACCGAGTTCGCCGGCTACTACCCGCATCCTCGCCCGGTCGACGAGGTCATCGCCGCTGTCGGCCTCGAGGCGAAGCAGAAGGTGCGCGTCAGCAGACTGTCGGGCGGCCAGAAGCGCCGTCTCGACGTGGCACTCGGCATCGTCGGCCGACCGGAGCTGCTCTTCCTCGACGAGCCGACCACGGGCTTCGACCCCGAGGCGCGGCGGCAGTTCTGGGAGCTCATCCGCTCGCTCAAGGCGGAGGGCACGAGCATCCTGCTCACCACCCACTACCTCGACGAGGCGGCGCAGCTCGGCGACCGCGCGGCCGTCATCACGGGCGGCCGCATCGCCGCACTGGGCGCCATCGACGAGATCGGCGGTTCCGAAGCGCGGATCCCGGTCGTGCGCTGGACCGACACCACCGGCCTCGCACACGCGCGGCGCACCTCCGAGCCCGGCGCGCTGGTCGCCGCGCTGTTCCGCGACGGGGGCGAACCCTCCGGACTGGAGGTCGTCCGCCCCACGCTCGAGGACATCTACCTCGGCCTGATCCGTGACACCGAGGAACACGACTCCTCAGAAGAGGCGTCCGCCGCCGGCTCTTCCCCCGCGGATCCGCACGTGCACCCGTCGCTCACCGCCGTCTCTGAGGAGGTCTGAACATGACCGCCATCGCCCCCGCGCCGACCGCGTTCGGCCCGACCCGCACCGTCCGGCTGGGACTGCGCCGCATCGGCTTCGAGCTGCGGCAGTACTTCCGGGCGGGTGACCAGGTGTTCTTCACCTTCCTGTTCCCGTCCCTGATGTACGTCGTCTTCGCCACGATCTTCACCGGCGACGTCGGTCAGGGTCCGGATGCCGTGAGCATGGCGACCTATTACCTGCCCGGGCTCATCGCCGGCGGCATCCTCCTCTCCGGCGTCCAGGGCCCCGCGCTGGAGATCGCGACCGAGAAGACCGACGGGACCCTCAAGCGCCTGGGCGGCACGCCGATCTCTCCCGTGACCTACTTCATCGGCAAGGCCGGCGAGGTGTTCGTCACGTGCGTCCTGCAGACCGCTCTGCTGATCGCGGTCGCATCGCTCGTGTACGGCGCACAGCTCCCCACGGATGCCGAGGCCTGGCTCCGCTTCGCCTGGATCTACGTGCTGGGCCTGATCACCTGCACCCTGCTCGGCATCGCGTTGTCCTCCGTGCCGCGATCCGGCAAGACCGCCGGCGCGGTGGTCATCCCTGTCGTGCTGCTGGTCCAGTTCATCTCCGGTGTCTACATCGCCTTCTCGATGCTGCCGGAGTGGCTGCAGAACGCCGCCGGCGTCCTGCCGGTGAAGTGGATCGCACAGGGCATGCGCTCGGTGTTCCTCCCCGACTCGTTCCAGGCCGCCGAGGTGAACGGATCGTGGGAGCTCGGTCTGATCGCCCTCATGCTCGCCGTGTGGCTGGTCGCGGGGTTCGTGCTCAGCCGGATCACGTTCCGCTGGATCCGGCGTGACGGGTGACCCGCGCACGCACCCCGGCGCCGAAGGTGCCAGAGTGGTTCCGATGGATCGGATGCGCAGGGAGCAGCTGGGCTGGGACATCGCCGCCGTCGTGCTGCTGGTGGTGATGGCGGGCATCGCGCTCACGCAGGAGCAGCGGGTCCCCGGCGTGCAGTGGGCGGTGTTCGCGATCGCCGTCGCGATCTTCCTCGTGTACCTGTTCGGTGCGCGGCGCTTCGTGAGCGTCCACGACAGCCCGGAGCCCTCGATCGCGGCGTCGGCCGTCATCCAGTGCGCTCTGATCGGGCTGCTCGCGATCGGCGTGATGCTGCAGCCCAACGTGCTGGTGCTGCAGACCATCGTGCTCCCGCTGATCTGGATGACCTCGCGTTCCCCGCGGCAGGCCGTGGCGGTCACGCTCGTCAACGCCGTCGTCCTCACACTCGCGTACTGGGTGTGGGGCGGCTTCGCACCGGAGGGGCTGCTCGCCGGTGCGCTCACGAGCGGCCTCTCGGCCGCCTTCGCCATCGCGCTCGGACTGTGGATCACCCGGATCGCCGAGTGGGGCGCGGAGCGCCAGCGGCTGCTGGCGGAGCTCACGGCGGCACAGGCCAGCCTCGAGGCCGCCAGCCGCGAAGCCGGAGCGACGGCCGAGCGCGCCCGCCTCGCCCGCGACGTGCACGACACGATCGCGCAGAGTCTCACGAGCATCGTCATGCTCGCCGAGCGCGCGCGCCGCGACGCCTCCCCCGACACCATCGCGCTGATCGAGGATGCCGCGCGCGACGCCCTGCGCGAGGCCCGCGCCCTCGTCGTCGTCGCCTCGTCGGCCACCGACCCGTCGGGCTCGCTGGCCCAGGCGCTGCACCGGCTCGGCGAGCGCTTCGAGCGCGAGACGGGAACCGTCGTCCGCGTGGATGCGTCGGAGTGCACGGTGCCCCGCGACATCCAGGTCGTGCTGCTGCGCTGCGCTCAGGAGGGCCTGGCGAACGTCCGCAAGCACGCCGCGGCGGCCTCGGCATCCCTCGTCCTCGAGATCGGAGCCGATGCCGTGCTCACCGTCCGCGACGACGGACGCGGTCTCGGCGAGGTCCGCATCGAGGACGGCCGCGGCTTCGGGCTGGTGGGCATGCGCGAGCGCGTCGCGCTGGTGGGCGGTGTCCTGGACGTGTCGGATGCCGAGCCGTCCGGCGCCGTCCTCACCGTCCACATCCCGCTCGACTCCTCCTCCGCCGCCGAGGAGGGCGCCGCATGATCCGCGTCCTCGTCGCCGACGACCACCCGATCGTCCGCTCCGGCATCGTGGGGCTGCTCGCCCTGGATGACGGGCTCGACGTGGTGGGGCAGGCGTCCGACGGCGCCGAAGCGGTCGAGCTCGCCACGACCCTGCGCCCGGATGTCGTGCTCATGGACTTGCGGATGCCGGGACTCACGGGCGCCGAGGCCACCGCGCGGATCGCGGAGGCCGCTCCCGAGGTGCGCGTGCTGGTGCTGACCACCTACGAGTCGGACGACGACATCCTCGGGGCCATCGAGGCGGGAGCGAGCGGCTACCTGCTCAAGGCCGCCCCTCAGGAGGAGATCGTCGCCGGCATCCGCGCGGTCGCCGAGGGGCACACGGTCCTCGCGCCGTCGATCGCGGCGACGCTCGTCTCACGCATGCGCCAGGATGCTGCGGTGAAGCCTCAGCTCAGCCCTCGCGAGATACAGGTGCTGCGGCTCGTGGCCGCCGGCCGCAGCAACCCGGAGATCGCGCGCGAGCTGTTCATCGGAGAGGCGACCGTGAAGACGCACCTGCTGCACGTGTTCGAGAAGCTCGGGGTCTCGGACCGCACGCGGGCCGTGACGCTCGCGCTGGAGCTCGGGATCCTGTAGGCGGTCGGTGCGGCGTCTACGCGCGGCGCAGCTGCGCGGCCGCCGGGCAGTCGAAGGGATCGCGCGCCGCCAGGCCCACGCGGTTGAGGTACTCGATGACGATCGCGTAGGACCGGCCGATGCTCGTCTCCGTGTACGGCACGCCGTTCGCCGCACAGTAGTCCCGCACGATGCCGCGTGCCTTCGACAGGTGCAGCCGGGACATGTTCGGGAACAGGTGGTGCTCGACCTGGTGGTTCAGACCGCCCATGAGCCACGTCGCCCACCAGCCGCCGGTGATGTTGCGCGAGGTGCGGACCTGCTTGGAGAAGAAGTCCAGCCGCGCATCCGGCGCGATGATGGGCATGCCCTTGTGGTTCGGCGCGAACGACGCCCCCATGTACACGCCGAAGACAGCGAGCTGGACCCCGAGGAACGCGAAGGCCATGCCCAGCGGCAGCATCAGGAACACCGGCACGATCACCAGCGCCAGCCGCGCGGTGATGATCGACAGCTCGGTCCAGCGCCCCTTGACCGGCTTCCGCGAGAGCAGGTGCCGGTAGCCGAGGTAGTGCAGGTTGATGCCTTCGAGCGTCAGCAGCGGGAAGAACAGCCAGCCCTGCTTGCGCGTGATGAGCCGGACGAGACCCCGGGATGCCGCGGCGTCCGTCTCGAGGAACGAGATCGTGTCGACGTCGATGTCGGGGTCCTTGCCGACCTGGTTGGGGTTGCCGTGGTGGCGGGTGTGCTTGGAATCCCACCACGAGTAGCTCATCCCGACGATGCCGCCCAGCACGCGCGCGAGCCGGAAGTTCGCGGGGCCTGAACTGAGGATCTGCCGGTGGGCGGCCTCGTGCGCGAGGAAGGCAACCTGCGTGAACAGGATGCCGAGAGCCGCCGCGATGAGCAGCTGGAACCAGCTGTCTCCGAGCAGGAGGAAGCCCGCGACGCAGCCGGCGAACGCCAGCAGTAGCGTGGCGCCGACCAGCGAGTAGAAGATCGGTGTGCGCTGGAGCAGCCCCGTCTCGCGTACGACCTGCTGCACGTCGCGATAGGCGCGCGCCATGGGCGGGAACTCCGCAGTGCCGGAATAGGTCTGCCGCACGGGGCCGAGTGTGGAGACGGAGGTGGTCGAGTCGACCTGAGGGAGGGAGATGGTGCTCTCCTGCCGATCGGGAGCCCTTGAGCTGCGGAAGCCAAGGGCGGATGCCGATCGCTTCCCCCAGGCTAACCCGGGCGGTATACGGCGGCAGGCATACGTCCGGTCAGGCGCGGGCGCGACGGAGCCGGCGACGCAGGGTCAGCCGGAGGGGATGCTTCGTGGAACGACCGGCGCCCTCGAGGGCGCGACGCGCGTCGGCAAGGGTCGGGAAGGACCCGACCTCGGTGCCGTGGTTGTCGCGCACCAGGTGGGCGCGGCCGTCGAACTCGACGAAGCCGGCGAACTCGCCGCCGCGCGTCGCGACGTGCACGTCGTCGTCGGCCTGCTTCCAGTTCAGGGGCTCGTGGATGATGCTCATGTGTTACTGCTCTTGCTCTGTGGCGGGCGCGCGCGTGCGCACCTCGCATTTCGGTGCGATCGGAGCGGATGCCGCGCGCGTCGGTGTGCGCGGTCCTTGACGGCCCTGATCGGTGGCGACGTGACGGCCGGTCTGCGGCGGAATCACTCACGTTGCGACTTCAGTCTACCAGGTGGCCGCGGACACGGTCCGGTTCAGTTCGCCGGCGGCTCGCCCGGGCCGCCTTCGCCGCCTCCGGGAGCGCCTCCGCCAGGGCCGCCCTCGCCACCGCCGCCCGCGGAGGGTGCAGCACCGGCAGACGGGGCCGTCGCGGTGTCCACGCGCACTCGGAGCGTCGCGGTGTACCCGCTGGACGCGTCACCCGTGACGGTGGCCAGCTGCAGCGCGGCCGAGTCGTCGCCGAACACGTTGTCACTCGCGAGGGTGACGTCCGCGAGGTTGCCGGACGAGCCGTCGTAGCGGGAGTCCGCGTAGACCGCCGTGCAGGCGTCCTCGGGCAGGGCGATCTGGGAGGTCGCGATCGCGTTGGCCGAGTCGGTGATGGAATCCGCGTCGGGATAGACCTCGAAGTGGATGTGCGGCCAACGGCCCGAGTAGCAGCCGGGGAAGATCGAGGTGAAAGACACCTTCCCGTCAGCATCCGCGACCTGGACGCCACGCAGGTAGGTCACGTCCTCGAGCCCCTCGGAGTACATCGAGTACTCCCCCTGCGCCGTGCAGTGCCACGCGTACACCGCCACGCCGGCGAAGGGCGCGTCGTCGTTCTGCATGTCGAGCACCTCGAGCTCGAAGGTCAGCGGGACGCCGTCGGCGGTGGCCGAGCCGTCGATCGAGGAGCGGATGTCCTGCCGGATGATGCCGGACTCCTCGAGCACGTCGGGGCCGTTGGACCCGTCGCCGGGGTACGGACCCGCCGTCTCGTCCGGGATCTCTCCGTCGGAGGTGGTCGTCTCGTCGACTCCTCCGGAGCCGCCCGTGCTGGACGAACCGTCCGAGGTGCCGCTCGTCGCCGGGGCGCACGCCGCCAGGACGACCGCCCCGACACCGAGACCGGCCAGGCCGAGGACACTGCGCCGGCTGATCAGGGTGCGGATGTCGAACGGGGCTCCCTGATCTACGATCTCCTCATCAGGGTGGTCGAGGAGGCGGCCCTGGTACGTCGGGCCGTCCGGGGTGTCGACGGGTTCGGGGATGCGGCTCATGAACTGCTCCTTTCGCTGAACCGTTGTGGGAACAGGTTCGCGAAGGAGTCGATCAGGAGCCTTTGGTCGGCCTATGCGCCGGTTATGTGTCCGTGTCCGTGTCCGTGACCGGCGGGCGGATCACCAGGACGGCGACGATCACGGCGAGGATCACGGCGGTCAGGGTGACGGGGATCGGCAGCACCGGATCCAGCAGCACGAGCGCCGCACCGACCGGCACGACGGTGTTGACGACCCGGTCCGCGTTCTCGCGGATCGCGATCCACCAGACTCCGAGCAGGAACACCGCGATCGGCACCGTGACGGTGAACGAGGCGGCGATGCCGGGCAGTTCGCTGTGATGGGTCAGCACGTCGATCTCGACTTCGATCCCGGCCGAGAACGCCGCGGCGGCCGCGAACACGAAGTAGTGCGTGTAGCCGTAGCGCAGAGACCGACCGAGCGACGTGATGGCCCGGTGGTGCGGCGGCCAGAAGTAGATCCACCACAGCGCGGCCGTGGCGATGAGCGTGAGCGCCGCGATCGCGATGAGCGGGCCGAGAGACTCGACCTCCTGCAGCGCCTCCACGATCGCGTTGGCGGAGGCGAGCAGGCTCTCGCCCAGCACGATCAGCGTGAACAGGCCGTAGCGCTCGGTGATGTGATGCGGGTGCCACGGCGTCTGGACGCGGTGCTCGGCGAACACCGGGACCATCACCTCGACGAGCGCGAACAGAACGAAGGCGGGGATCTGGAACGACGCGGGGATGAAGAGGAGCGCCACCCACAGCAGCTGCACGACCCCGATTCCGAGGGCGTATCGCCGGGTCGCGCGCTGCAGCGGTCCGGTGGATGCGCGCAGCCACTGCGCGATCATCGCCACCCGCATCACGATGTATCCGAGGACGGGGAACGTGAAGTCGCCGTGCTCGAAGGCCGCGGGAATCCCGGCGGCGAGGATCAACACACCGCCCATCTGCACGAACGTCAGGACGCGGTACAGCCAGTCGTCGGTGTCGAACGACGTCGCGAACCAGGTGAAGTTCATCCACGCCCACCAGATCGCGAAGAAGATCATGGCGTACGAGACGAGCCCGTGGACGAACTCGCCGGCGCTGAGCGCGTGATGCAGTTGCGCCGACGCGATGCTGACGGCGACCACGAAGACGAGGTCGAAGAAGAGCTCGAGCGTGCTCGCCGTGCGATGCGGCTGGTGCGGATCCCGGGGCAGCATGCGCGTGAGCCGGAGTCGGGATGCGGGGTTCGGAGCGGACACGGGATCAGCGTAGGACACGCTCGCTCGCCCGTCGCGGAACCCGTTTCGTCCATTCGGATGAAATATCTTCCGCTGACGGCGACCATCCGCTAGAGTGAGCGCAGTTCGCAGTGCCTGCTGCGTATGGATGCCGCCTGGGAACGGCATCCGGAACTTCGAGACGTGGGGTCTCGGAGTGCAGCAGGATCCCGAGGGGTCGGGAAGCGGACGAACCCGCGAGCACACGCTGGCGGACTGGGGAAACACTGGGGAAATCATGGCGCACTGGGGAATTCTGCGTTCATTCCGTGCTCGGGGAGTCCGGGCATGACGTCCGTCGAGGACGCGGTCGGGCTCACGCGCACGACGCAGGCCTTCGTGCCCGTCGCCGCGCCGCGTGCCGTCAAGACCGCATCGCACACGGTCGTCACGCCGCGGGTGTCGCCGACGCTCGAACGCCGCCAGCTGTGGGAGCGGCGGTATCGAATGCGGCTGCGCCTGACGGATGCCGCGGTCATCGTCACCGCGACATCGCTGACCGCCGCTGAGCAGCTGCTGGTGCTCGGTCTCCCGGTCGACGTCGTCGCCCGCGACGGCGTGCTGCTGATCGCCGTGTGGTTCCTGATGCTGAGCGCGCTGAGCACGCGCGCCGCGGGTGTGTTCGGCTCCGGGGCAGCCGAGTACCGTCGCGTCGCGCATGCCAGCGGGCTGGCGTTCGGGCTGCTCGCGATCATCGGCGTGCTGCTGGAGTGGGCGGGCCTGCGTCCGCTCCTGCTCATCGCGCTGCCGCTGGGGATGCTGGGGCTCATCCTCGCGCGGTGGTTCTGGCGCAAGTGGCTGCTGCGCCGCAGGCACGACGGGCAGTACGCGTCTCGCACGCTCGTGGCGGGCGACGCCGATGACGTCGAGTACGTCATCGACGCGCTCCGCCGCGGCGGGGAGACCGGTTATCACGTCGTCGGGGCGACGCTGTTCGACCGGAACGCGGCCGAGCTCAGCGTCGACGGGGATCGGTACGCCGTGCTGGGCAACGTCAACACGGTCGCGACCGTGGCGACGCAGCTCAGCGCGGACACGATCATCGTGGCGAGCCGTCCGGATGGGGATCCGGACTTCGTCAAGCAGCTGGGCTGGCAGCTGGAGGGCACGGCGGCCGAGCTGGTGCTCTCCAGCCGCCTGACCGACGTCGCCGGCCCCCGGGTCTCGCTGCGGCAGGTGGAGGGCCTGCCGCTGATCCAGGTGAAGATCCCGACGTACGAAGGCGGCCTGCACGTGCTCAAGCGTCTGCTCGACGTCGCCGTCGCCGCGATCGCGCTCGTCCCGATCGCCCTGATGGCGCCGCTTCTGGCGCTCATCATCAAGCTGGACTCCCCCGGGCCGGTGTTCTTCTTCCAGGAGCGGGTCGGGCGGGACGGAAGGACGTTCCGGATGGTGAAGTTCCGGTCGATGCGGACGGATGCCGAGCAGCGGCTTGCGGAACTCAAAGAGCAGAACGAGGGCGCCGGCGTCCTGTTCAAGATGAAGGACGACCCCCGCGTCACTCGAGTGGGCAGGGTGCTGCGCAAGCTCTCGCTCGACGAGCTCCCGCAGTTCTGGAACGTGCTGGTCGGCGACATGAGCGTCGTCGGCCCGCGCCCGCCGCTGCCCAGCGAGGTCACCGCCTACGACGGCACCGTCTACCGGCGGCTGTACATCAAGCCCGGCATCACGGGCCTCTGGCAGGTGTCCGGACGCAGCGATCTGTCGTGGGACGAGAGCGTGCGCCTCGACCTGCGGTACGTGGAGAACTGGTCGGTCATGAACGATCTGCAGATCATGTGGCGCACGGCGAAGGTCATGGCGCGACCGAGCGGAGCATACTGAGCACATGAGGAGTGGGGACACCCTCACCATCGCGATGGTGGGGACTCGCGGGGTACCCGCGGCATACGGAGGGTTCGAGACGGCGGTCGAGGAGGTCGGTCGTCGGCTCGTGGAGCGCGGCCATCGGGTCGTCGTCTACACGCGAGGCTCCGCGCTGCGCGAGAAGGAGTACCTCGGGATGCAGGTCGTGCACCTGCCCGCGGTCCCCGTCAAGCAGGTCGAGACGCTCAGCCACACGGGTCTGTCGGCGCTGCATCTGGCGCTGCGCCGCAAGCCGGACGCGACGTTCGTCTTCAACGCCGCGAATTCCCCGTTCCTGCCTCTGCTGCGTCTACGCGGAGCGCGCGTGGCGCTGCACATGGACGGGCTGGAGTGGCGCCGGTCGAAATGGGGCGCACGGGGCAAGGCCTACTACCGGTGGGCGGAACAGTTCGGAGTGCGCACGGCGGACGCCCTGATCGCGGACGCCCCCGGCATCGCCGACTACTACCGCCACCAGTTCGGAGTGCCGACCGAGCTGATCCGCTACGGAGCGCCGATCCTGGACACGCTGCCCGAGCGCGGCGTCGCGGAGTTGGACCTCATCCCGCATGGCTACCATCTCGTCGTCGCCCGCTTCGAGCCGGAGAACCACGTGCTCGAGATCGTGGAGGGCTACCGTCGCAGCGCCGCGAAGCTGCCGCTCGTGGTGGTGGGTTCCGCGCCGTACAGCGCCGAGTACACCCGCGCCATCGACGCGGCCGCAGACGGCGACGATCGCATCCGCCTCGTCGGAGGTGTCTACGACCAGGAGCTCCTCGACGCTCTCTACGCGCATGCGGCCTCGTATCTGCACGGTCACTCGGTGGGCGGCACCAATCCGTCGCTGCTGCGTGCGATGGGGGCGGGGACCGCAGTGATCGCCTACGACGTGCCGTTCAACCGGGAGGTGCTGGACGATCGGGGCTGGTTCTTCACCGACGCCGACGACGTCGCGGCGCAGCTCGCCGAGGCCGAGGCGGATACCGAGGCGCTCGTCGAGATCGGTGCCGGAGTTCGCGAACGGGCCCGAGAGCAGTTCCGCTGGGACGACGTGGCAGCCGCGTACGAGGCGCTGGCGCGTCGGCTCGCGGACGGCGCCACCATCCATGGATCGGCGCGCCGGGCGAGGCGCCGGGCGGATGAATGGGAGCCGGACGACGTCAGGGCGTCTCTCTCATGACGTCATCACCGCGGCCGACCGTCTTGCTCGCTCATCCGGGCGCGGAGATGTTCGGTTCGGACCGCATGCTCCTCGAAAGCGCGACCGGGTTGGTGGATGCGGGCGCGAGAGTGGTCGTCGCCCTGCCGGAGAGGGGGATGCTCGTCGCATCGCTTCGCGCGATCGGGGCGGAGGTGGTGATCGTCCCGATGCTCGTCCTACGCAAGACCCTGCTGTCGGTCCGGGGGCTGCCTGTCCTGCTGCGCGACCTTCTCCGGGGGTGGGGCGCGGCGTGGCGACTGCTCAGACGCATCCGACCCGACGTGGTGTACGTGTCGACGATCATCGTGCCGCAGTGGCCCCTCGTGTCACGGCTGCTTCGGATCCGAGCCGTCAGCCACGTACACGAAGCCGAGGCGTCAGCGCACCGACTGATCAACGCCGTCCTCTACCTCCCGCATCTGGCCTCGCGGCGCGTTCTGGTGAACAGCCGGTTCAGCCTGGAGACGATTCGCGCCGCACTGCCGCCGCTCGCCCGACGCGCAGAAGTGGTCTACAACGGGGTCGCCTCACCCCAGAGCCCGCCTGAGCCGCGCGAGCTGCTCGACGGGCCCCTGCGCGTCCTCTTCGTCGGACGTCTCTCCCCGCGCAAGGGACCGGACCTCGTCATCGACGCCGCAGCCGCCCTGAAGTCGCGGGGCGAAGACGTCAGGGTGACGCTCCTGGGCGCCGCATTCACGGGATACGAGTGGTTCGAGGACGCCTTGCACGACAAGGCCCGCGTGTCCGGGGTCGACGTACGATTCGCCGGATTCCACGCGGAGATCTGGCCGTTCCTCGCCGACACGGACGTACTCGTCGTGCCCTCCAGGGTGGACGAGCCGTTCGGCAACACCGCTGTCGAGGGCATCCTGGCCCGACGCCCCGTCATCGCAAGTGACAGCAGCGGTCTACGAGAGGCCGCCGGCGGCTACCGCACCGCCTGGCTCACCCCCGCGGGAGATGCCGCAGAGATCGCCGCAGCGTTGGAGCGGATCTCGGCGCGGTGGCCCGAGGTCGCAGACGGCGTCGACGACAGCCGCGCCGCCGCGCTGAAACGGCACTCGCCGACGAGCTATCGCAACGCGGTCCGGAGGATGGTCCTGGATGCGCCAGACGTTTGACGGCCCGGACTTATCGGAGACCACCACCGGAGGCCGAGGCCGTGAACGCGCGCGCGAACATTCCGACGGCGTCCTCGATGGACCGGTACACCACGGAATGCCGCTGCGTCTCACCGATGTGCGCATCGGGGATCGCGATACCGAAACGCGCCGAACGCGTCGTCCATCGTCCGCGATGCACGGGCGGGAGCGTCACACGGCCTCTTCGGGCGTTCATCATCTCGGCGAGTCCCGCCAGCGTGGACGGTCGTTCGGTCTCGCTGAGAGCCTTCGCACTGTGCGCCGCTTCGACCAGCGTGAAGGTTCGCGTGCGAGCCTCGGGCGACCGGACCGCGACCGCGGAGCGTTCGCTCGGCGATGCGGTCAGAATCAGGTCCGCCCGGCCGATGAGATCTGTGTCGAGCCGCCGCACCACGTGCTGCTGCACGAAGCGGGAGCCGTCCGGCAGCGCAGTGATGCGCTGCCGGGTGAAACGGCAGAGCGCGTCTCCCGCGCGAGCGGCGACCCCGGCGCTCTCGACCAGAAGCCCGGGAAGCTCTCGTCCGAGCAGGAAAGCGGCGAACGGGGAACGACAGACGTTGGCCGCGCACACGATCAGCACGGTCCCGTCGACAGATGCAGACACGGCGATCGCTCCGGCTCGGCTAGACTCACGTTAGGGGCAGCCTTCATGATAGTGCTCCTGCGGGGGTGGGGATCATGACAGTCGGCGACTACGCCCGCGCGGTGCTTCGGAGTTGGCTGGTGGTGGTCGTTCTGGCCGTACTCGGCGCGACAGGCGGTTTCGTGCTCGCGAAGCTGACCCCCGAGACGTACAGTTCGACCGGAGCGCTCCTCGTCACCAGCGACCGCGGGGAGAGCACGTCCGAGCTCGTCCAGGGAAGCGCCTACGTCCAGGATCTGGTCGCGACCTACGTCCTCCTGGCGCGATCCGAACTCGTACTCCAGCCGGTCATCGACGAACTCGAGCTCGACACGACTCCGCGCGCTCTCGCTTCGACGATCACTGCGTCGTCTCCGCTCAATTCGGTCGTGATCGAGGTGAGCGCCACGAGCAGGTCGCCGCGCCTCGCGCAGGAGATCACGTCAGCGGTGATGGCGAGCCTTGCGGTTGTCGTCACCAATGACGTCGCACCCTTGGATGCGAACGGCAACCCCACCGTTCGCCTGACCGTCATCGAGAATGCGAACGAACCGCGCTTCGCCGTCTCGCCGAGCACCCGGAACTACGTCCTCATCGGCGGCCTGATCGGACTTGCGCTGGGCATCGCCTTCAGCGTGCTGCGCGCCTTCGCCTGGCAGACGGTCCGCGACCGTGGCGACGTCCAGCGATTGACGACGGTCCCGGTGCTCGGCGAGGTCGTGGAGACGCGGCGCGGAACGACGCTTCCTGCGGCGATCCTGAACAACCCGCTCGGCATCGAGGCGGAGTCCGTCCGCGCCGTCGCCGCGAACCTCAACTTCCTCAAGGTGGACGGCGGCCTCCGATCGATCGTCGTGACATCGGCGGCCTCTGGCGAGGCCAAGAGTTCGCTGGTGATCGCGCTCGGCCTGATGATCGCCGAATCCTCCAAAAGGGTTCTCCTCGTCGACGCCGACCTCCGCAGCCCGTCGCTGGCCGAGTACACCCAACTCGACGGCGGCCTCGGTCTCACCAATGTGCTCATCGGCGAGTCCTCCCTGGCTGAGGCCGCCCAGGATTGGGGTACCGATGGCCTGTCGGTGCTCACCAGCGGCGCGAGCGCTCCGAACCCCAGTCAGCTGCTGACCAGTCAGCGGATGACCGACCTGCTGGCGGAAGCGCGCAAGGAGTTCGACTTCGTTCTCATCGACTGCGCTCCCCTGCTCGCTGTCACCGATGCGACGTGGCTGGGCAATCAGACGGACGGTGCCGTGCTCGCCGTGCTGTACAACAAGACCACCATGCGCGGGCTCGAGAAGGTCCTTCACGCAGCGGAGGTGGGCGGGCTCTCTCTGCTGGGATCCGTGCTGACGCGAGTTCCACGGCGCGGCGTGAGTCGCTACGGTGTGGGCAGCTACGGAACCCAGCCGGCGCAGGACCCGACCGGCCTCACCCAGCGCCTGCGCCGACGCGGGCGCGCCCGGTAGCTGCGATGTCTCTGTCGGTCCTGCCCGGGCTGCAGCCCGATACCCCCCGCAATGAGACGCGGACGCGGCTGGCGCAGGCCGCGGCGCTTGTCGTCACCTTCCTGATCGGGATGCGGATCGACGTGGACTACGGTCTCACGATCGGCGGCGTGGCCGCCGTCGCGCTCGCGCCGGTGTGGTTCGGAACGCTGCTGCGAAGCGCGTGGAGCCGTGCGCTCGTGGCGCTCGCGCTCACGGCAGCGCTGGCGGGCGTGCTGCTGACGACCCTCAATGCCGCCGATCACTCCGCGGTGACGGCGAACCTCATCGAGCGGTCGATCGAAGTCGTCCAGCTCGGCGTCCTCGTGGCTTTCCTGGTATGGGCCTACCGAGTGACCTCAGTGGCACGGGTCTGCGTCGCCTTCGCGTCAGGCCTCGCCGCAGCGATCCCCCTGCATTTCAGCGCAGACCCGAACGTCTGGCGCTTCACGCTCTCGATCCCCCTCGGCGTTCTGGTCCTCGCCATCTGTTCGCTGACCGACCGGCTCATCGTCACGCTCACCGCCGTGGTCGCACTCGCCGCTGTCGGACTCGTCAACGACTCCCGCTCGAACTCAGCCTTCCTGCTTCTGACCGGGGTGGTGATCCTGTGGCAACGTCTCTCCGTCGCCGGCTCCCGCCGAGCACGAGGATGGGGCGGCATACTCTCGCTGCTCGCGGCCGGCCTGGCACTCGCACTGCTCCTGCAGGGTGCCATCCTCGAAGGCTACTTCGGCGAGGTGACCCGCACGCGCACGGCGGAGCAGATCGAACGCGGCGGAAGCGTGATCGTCGGTGGACGCCCCGAGATCGCGGCGAGTCTCGCGCTGATCTCGCGATATCCCTGGGGCCTCGGGTCGGGTCTCCGAGCGAACTATGACGATGTTCTGGCCGCCAAGACGGCGATGTCCGAGATCGGCTACGACCCCGACAACGGCTACGTCGAGCGGTTCATGTTCGGCGCGGGAATCGAACTGCACTCCGTCATCGGAGACCTCTGGATCTGGTTCGGACTCGTGGGCGTCGCGCTCGTCGCCCTCGTGCTCGTGCTGCTCATCCTCGCGACCAAGCGCGGATACGCGGCGGGCGCTCTCACGCCCCTCCTGGTCTATCTCATCCTGCGCGCCCTGTGGGATCTGCCCTTCAGTCCGTTCGATTCCGCGATGCGTCTCTGGCCGCTCACTCTCGCGCTGTCCATCGCCTATGCGACGTGCCGGTTCTCTCGGCCCCGCGCCGATCTGCACGTCCTGATCCCTGTTCTCGCCGCGCAGCCGTACCGGGAGAGCCATCGGTGAATCACGCCACGAAACCGCGGATCGATTGGGTGGATGCCGGGCGAGGCCTGGCGATCGCACTCGTCGTGCTCTTCCACTCCACGAACTGGTTGGGCGAGGCGGGACTCGACGTCGTCGGGTGGCAGGTCTTCGACGACACGATCGCTTCGATCCGGCTCCCTCTCTTCTTCACGATGTCCGGCCTGTTCGCCGTGAAATGGATGCGCGCGAGCTGGCGCGACCTCTGGCGCGCGAAGATCTCGCTCTTCGTATGGGTCTTCGCACTCTGGAGCGTGATCGCGACGTTCTCCTTCATGCTCGGCCTGAATCTCCAGGGCGCAGAGGGGAACTACCTCGGCCAGCTGAAGGACCTTCTCTGGGCACCGTTGCTCCCGCGTTTCGAACTGTGGTTCATCTGGGCGCTGGCGCTGTTCTTCGTGGTGGCGAAGCTCATCCGCCGGCTTCCCGTCGTGGTCCAGCTCGGCGTCACCGGCATCCTCTCCGTCGTCGCGCTCTCCGATCTCCTGATCGGCAACGCCGGGTGGGTCGGCAGCGCGAAGTACTTCTTCTTCTTCCTCTGCGGCATCCTCCTGCGCGATCGGATCATCGGATGGAGCACCAGCGCTCGCCCGCTGACGCTCGTCGTCTGTTTCGTCGCCTGGGTCGTGCTGGCCGTGTCCGGGACCGTATTCGCGCTGAGCGCGGTTCCCGGCTATTACTTCCTCTGCTGCATCGCCGGGGTCTTCGGCGGGGTGGCGGTCAGCCATGTTCTGGCGAAGATTCCCGGTCCGCGGTTTCTGGGCACGCGTACGCTGCCGGTCTATCTGACGCATACGACGGTGATCCTCGTCCTCGTCTGGATCCTGTGGTGGACCCTTCCGCTCGAGGATCTCAGCGGACTCGGAACCGTGCTGCCTCCCGTCATCGCAGCGGCGGCCATCGCGACTTCCCTCTGGATCAGCCGAGTCGTCGCGACCCGGCCCGTCCTGCGTCACCTCTACGAGCAGCCCGCGTGGTTCGCTCGCTGAGATTCACACCGCGACGGCGTCCGACTGCAGATTCGCGCGGCGTCGACGTCGAAGATCGACCCGGACGTAGATCAGATTCGGGACCACCTGGCATACGGCCACCGCGACGCAGACCGCGGCAAGGTTGCCCGCCGCACCCATCGACGGTACGAGCAGCAGCGAGCCGGCCCACACGATCGGGATCATCGCGATCGTCGGCAGGACCTGGAACCGCAGACCGGCGAGATCCGTCATGTACATGCCGACGGGGTACTTGGCGGATTGCAGAGCGACGAACACGACGAACGCGGCGATCAGCATCCATGGCAGCTGCAGCGCACCATCGGAGATGACAGCCGCCAGCCACGGCGAGATCACGGCCATGCCGCCCGCGATCACCAGTCCACCGGCGAGGAACCACACGGTCGGGACCCACGGGGTCTCGATCCGGCCCGATGCTCGGGCGCGGGCGAAGACCGGCCACAGCGCGACACCTGCGGCGGAGACCGTCTGCAAGGCGATGCCGAAGATCTGATAACCGAGGTTGTACGCAGCCAGTTCCGTGACGCCGCCCAGGTGGCTGACCAGGATGCGCCCGGTCTGCATCGCCACGGGCAGGGCCAGAAGCTGTACGAGCATCGGCCAGGCCATGTTGATCACCGGGACCCCTGGCGCCTGGCGGATCCGAGGGAGCTCCCTCACCAGCAGACCGAACTGCGGTGAGATGAGCCGCGCGGCGACCGCGAGGGCGACGCCGGCCACGGCGGTGGACGCGAGGTAGGTCGCGACCGCGAGATACTGATCCGCCGGGATGCCGAAAAGCACGCAGGCTCCGATCATCACGAAGATCAAGGGAGCCGTGATCACCTGCGTGGCGATCTGCGTCGTGTTGCGGCCCAGTCCGATGAGGATTCGCGGTCCCAGCGTCAAGGGCAGCGCCAGTCCGAAGAGCGCCAGGCAGATGCCGGCGACGATGTTCCCGCCGGGAAGAAGGCCTTCCCCGAGGATCAGCGGCCACGCCTCGAGCAGCGTGAGCAGGAATGCGACGGCGACGATCACAGCACCCGCGAGCATCAGCAGTCGAACGGTGCTGACGAGAGTCCGCCGCATCTTCGCATCACGCCGCGGATCATCCGACTCGGCGACGGCGTTGATCACCACGGCGGCGAGTCCGAGATCGGCGAACGGCAGAAGTGTCGGCAGGCTGGCGAGCAGTCCGTACTGGGCATACGCTTCGACCCCGTACCCCTGGATGATGAGACGGCTCGTCACGAGGCCGACGAGACCGGTCAGTCCCATGACGGCGACCTTCACGACGGCCGCTGAGCCGACGTTGCGCCACATGCTCATCCCCCGGTCTCCCCGGTCAGGATCCAGTGCTCGGCATCCGCTCTCCCGTCGCGCGGCGGCAGATCCGCGACGATGTCCGCAGGAGAACGAGTGCTCAGCAGAGCGGTCTGAATCGCCTGAGCGAATTCGCTCGCGTCCGAAGGGTCCTCGATCACCGCGTGCCCGTGCTCCTCAAGCCATCGGGCGAGCCCCGTCTCGGACGTCGTCGCGATGAGGCAGCCCCTGCCGAGCGCCTCGACGATGGGCAGCCCCACCTGTTCCCGCCATCGCGGCCGCGGCTGCGACGCGAACGCGAGCACCTTGGTCTGGGCGAGCAGAGCGAAGATCCGCGCACGAGGGGGATCGATCTCCACCGTGACGGCGTCGTCGCGTGCCGCCAGGTCATGCGCCTCCGTTTCCCCCCCTCCTTTTCCGATCAGCACGAGTCGCGCCCCGGGCACCGCGCTCTTCACCTCCGGCCAGGCGCGGAGCAGCAGCGGGAAACCCTTGCGTTCCGAGAACTCACCCAGGAAGGTCACCGTACGCTCGCGCGGGGTCGAGCCAGCCTGCGCGATATCGGCCACCGGCAGAGCAGGGATGAGCCGCTGATCCGCACGCGAGGCACCGAGAAGCCGGGTGTACAGGTTCTGCGACTGAGATGTCCCGTACGCCACGCGATCGAGCATCGACCACACGCGCCGCACGAACAGGCGTTGCGCCCGCCATTTCATGCGCGTCCGCGACGGCAGCGTCTCGAAGCCGTCCCGAGGGTCCTTGTTCTCGATCGCGTAGGTGACGATCATCGGTCGCGCGCCGCGAAATCCTGCTCGGACGCGCGCGCCCACGATCGCGGCGAACGACCGCGGCGCCGCGCGGACGAGCAGCGGTTCCGCCACCTCGAGCACGTCGATGTGATTTCGCAGCGTGTACCAGAACGCGCCGAGCAGACCGGTGCGGCGGGCCCCGGTCTGCTCGGCGAGGCGGGCATCGAAGTCGTATCGCCGTTCGGAGTAGAGGACCGTCGTCGGAGATCCCGACCGCAGAATGCGCTCGAAATGGGCCGTCCGGGCGACGTCGTACACCTGAACGTGCTGAAGAGGGCGGATCACGAGCCGGTCAGTTCGGGTCGGTGACGGTCACCGAATGGAACGACACCTTCCCCCCGGCGACGTTGTTCGGCACGTACGTGAACAGGGAGACCGCTCCGGGTGCCTGCAGGTCGGCCTGCGCGTTGGTGCCCTCGCGCTGCCATGCCGGCTCGGCCTCGGACTGCTTCCACGCCTTGGCCTTGATGGTTGTCGGGCTGGTGCCGGTGACTTCCATGCTCAGCACATACGGCACACCGGGCTCGATGGTCAGAGGCAGCAGGACCGACGGCGTGATCGAGGTGGCGCCGTCCTGGAGGAGATACATCCTCACACCGCCATCCGCCTGAAGCCGCAGCCGCGCGATGTAGTTGTACGCCCCTGTCCGGCGGCCGACGACAGCGACGTACTGCCCCTCGGTGAGCGCATCGACGCTGAACACGGCGTCCACTCGCGTGCTCGTGCTGGACACGCCGTTCAGGTCCGCATAGACGGTCTGCGCCGTCGCCGCCGGGATGGTCATGGTCCCCGCGCCGTCCGCGACCGCGAATCGGCTCGCCGTGCCGCGCAGGGTCCAGGCCCCGCCGACATCCGCGGTACCCCATCCGTTGGACACCGTGCGATCGAAGTCGTCGCTCGCGAGCAGCCCCGCGCCGATCTCCGCCACGACCACCTCGTGGGTGTCCGTCCCGGTCGCACCTTCGTCATCCGTGACGGTCAGTGTGATGGTGTACGTGCCTTCGGAGGCGTAGTCGTGCGTCGCCGAAGCTCCGGAAGCTGTCCCGCCATCGCCGAAGTCCCAGGCATACGACGCGATCGAGCCGTCCGGGTCGTTCGACGCGGAGCCGTTGACGGTGACCGACAATCCGTCAACAACCGGTGATCCGATGTCGGCGATCGGCGCCTGATTGGGCACCGGGGCCACGGTGACCTCCGTGGTCTTGCTGCCGGTCGCGCCCTCGTCATCGGTGACGGTCAGCGTGATCGTGTACGTGCCGGCCGTGTCGTAGGTGTTGGTCGCGGTCGCTCCCGTAGCCGTCGTGCCGTCGCCGAAGTCCCAGGCGTAGGACGCGATGGTGCCGTCCGGGTCGGAACCGCTGCCGGTCACGGACACCTCGAGCCCGTTGACGACAGGAGCGGCGATCGACGCCGTCGGCGGGGCGTTCGGGATCGTCGCGGTGGTGCCGACCGTGTAGTGGGATGCGACCCGCTGCGGGGACAGCGCCCCGGAGTAGACCGCGACCTCGTCCACGGTGCCTTCGAACTGTGCGCTCGACGGCGCACTCGGCCAGCCGCTGAGGGTGTCGTTGCCCACCCGCCAGTATCCGTCATAGGCCTGGCCGTACGTGGTGTCGGCTCGCTGTGCGGCGAGCTCCCCATCGACGTACAGACGCATCCCGTCAGCGCCGAGCGTGGCGACGACGTGGTGCCAGTCGCCGTCGCGGTAGGTCTCCGTGGTGTTGATCGTCCGCACTTCGCCTGGATAGACGCCGAAGTACAGCTGCCCGGAGTTGTTCATGTAGACGTGGCGATCGTAGGAGCTCGAGGAACCGGTCTGGGCGCTGCCGAAGCCGATGATCTTCCCGCCACTGCTCGTGGTGGTCTTGAACCATGCCTCGACGGAGAAGGAGTTGGGTCCCGTCTCTCGCGTCGAGGAGTACCCGTTCCCGTTGTTCTGGCTCGCGAAGACGCTGTTGTTGAACGTGATCGCCGTGTTCGGATCATCCGTCAGCGCGCCGCTCTGGCCTCGGGACATCCGTCCCGCGAGGTTCAGGTTCGACGTGCCGAAGACGTCGGTCGACGCGCCGCTCGACTCTCCGAGCCGCCACAGGTGCGTGACGCTGTCGCTCGCGATGTCCTGGACGTACGGCGACACGGCGCCTTCGGAAACCGTGGCATTGACCCAGTCCGACTTGAAGCTGTTGCCATACGGGTCGCTCACCACCACACGCATGCGGTGAGTGGACCCTGGTTCGAGTCCGCTCGCGACCGCCGAGAGGGTCTGGTACTGCCAGAAGGGCGTGTCGAGTTCGATCTCCTTCACAAGTCCCGAGGCGTTCTCGGTGTCGAGATAGACGCGGTAGGTCAGGTCAGCGTCATCCCGATCGAAGACGGTGGTGAACGAGGCCCGCAGCGTCCCGGGGATCGTATTGCTGACCTTCGGCGCCCACCACGTGCTGAAGGACTGCCCTGCGTCGTGGGCCTGGCGCTCCTGCTCCTGCGACGGTCGTGGCCCCTCGTCGTTGGGCGCATTCGACTTGACGGTGTATCGCACCAGTCCCTGCTGCGCCGTCCCGTTCACCGAGGTGAACTCGCCGCCATACACGACGTACTGCTGGTTGCCGTCCACGGTCCACACCGCCTGGTTCTTCCCCGTGTACGACCCGGCGGGAGTGTACGGGAACCAGTACAGCAACTGCGGGTGAGCAGTGCCGGGGTGATCCGGGTACCCGTAGGTGTCCGGAGTGTTCACTCCTGCCGCGACTTTGCTCCACGCGGTGGAGTGGTAATACGTCCACCCGCTGTCCACCTGCGGGAATCCACCCGAGTTGGCGCAGTAATGCTTATGCGAGGCGGTGTACACCATTTCACCGACGGATGCGATGTCGTAGGTGTCGCCGTGGCAGTCGTCGATCCAGCCGATCTCGCCATCGGACCAGTCGATAGCGAAGGAGCCCTCGATCGTCCCTGCGCTGCCCCAGTGCCCACCCGTGCCGTAGGCATAGGTGCCGTCCGATGTGAGGGAGAACAGCCAGGCGTTGCCGCCCGCGTTGCGTACGGCCGTGTTGGCGTTGATCGGGATCGCCCGCGAGCCATCCGCGGTGTCGAACATGGCGAGACCGTAACCCTGGGAGTTCCCGTCACGACCGTTCGATGTCGTGTAGGCGACGGTCCCCGCTCCATTGGCGAAGCCGGCGCGGGTGAAGTTGCCGCCGGCGATCAGCCGCGTCCCGTCGCCGTTGACGGTCAGGGCGAGGACCTGGTTGTCGGGGATGGTGGGCTGACGCGTGCCGTTCGTGTCCGTGAACCGCGTCCGGAACCCGGTGACGATGTTGCCGTTGGTCAGCCGGACGGCGCCGAGCCGTGCGCTGGATTCACCGTTGACGGCGCTGAAGTAGCCGCCGACGTAGGCGACCGTGTCCGTGACCGCGACGACCCCGGCCGGACCGTTCAGATCGGGCGTCCTCGAGAGGCTCGCGAGCTGCCCGGTGGCAAGATCGAAGATCGCGATCCGGTTGCGGGTCTGGCCGTTCACCTGGGTGAAGTTGCCGACGACGACGAGCTTCGAGCCGTCCGGTGTGACGGCGACGTCCTTGACGACGGCATTGAAGGTCGGAGCGAAGGGCAGCAGTTCCCCGGTCGTGACGTCGAACGCGAGGAAGTTGCCCCGCGAGACCTGACCGGTGCCCGCCGGTGCGCCTGCGGGACGCGCTGTGCTGAACTCTCCGCCCGCATACGCCACATTTCCCGACACCTCGACGCTCCAGATCACGCCGTCGCCGATCTGCACCGTCGGCAGAGCATCGGCCGAGACCGGTTCCGGCCACTCCTCGCGTGGGAGCTGATCCTCCCAGGGCGCGGCGTTCGCGGCGGTGACGGGGACGAGCGCGAGCATCGCCCCGACAAGCGCGGCAGCGATCACGGCTGCCAGCGGTTTCCGAACTGACGTACTCGTGCGCATGGACGTTCCCCAACTCCCATGAGGCCGTCGAACGGCCTGTCCCCAGTAAAGTGCCGCCTGTTTCCCCGACAGGTCGACTTATTGACTCTAGAACTCCGAGCCTGCGAAGTAAAGCACGAATATGACAAATCGTCCGAAGCGGATCACGCCGGACGGCTAGGACACGGCCCCCTCGAACAGGACGACGGGAACGTCGAGCGAGAGGTCGACCTCGACCACGACGTGCCCCCGAGCGTCCGTCGGCACGCTGAAGGCGTACACCCCTTCCGCGGACGCGCCCGCTTTCACCGAGAGCGGCAGCTCTTCACGAGGGCGCACGAGGATGTTCGCCGGTGTGGCGTCGTCGCCGTAGTACACGTTGACGATGAGGGTGTTGGTCAGCGCTTCACTTTCCCCGAGATTCTCCACCTTCACGGTGATCTCGAGGGCAGGACCGGCCACTTCACCGGGGACCGATGCCTCCCCGGTGATCGCTTCAATGGAGGACAGAGAAACGCGCACGTCCTCGACGGGTTCGATCGACTCGTCGAGCGCCACGGGCGGAGCGGTCTCGCGGGCGCCGTCCGCCGGCGGCTCGTCCGTATCCGACGGCGCAGGGCTCTGACTCGCGGACGGCTCAGGCGACCCGTCCGCGGTCTGCTGAGGCGCCGGACTCTCGGTCGCGCCGCCGCCCGGCTGCGGCGCGCCGGCACCCCATCCCGTCGCGAAGCCGATCACCAGTATCACGGCGACGGCGGCCGCCGCGGCGCCGGCGATCCACCACCAGCGCCGGGTGCTTCGCGCGTCGGCAGGAGCTTCTTCAGTCATCCATGGCCCCCTGCCTGCGTCGTACTGCCTCGGGAACACTGTAGCCCCGGCCGTCGCGGACGCCCCGGAAGGCGGCCCGCAGAGGCTTCCATGGGCGAAGGAACTGTCGACGCCCGCCGCGCAGCAGGACCTCTCGCGCGGACGCCCACGCGCCTCGACGCCACCGTCGCGCGTCGTCCGTATCGAGGTGTTTGGCGGCGAACAGGAGCCGGTTGCGGATGTTGTAGTAGTAATAGCCCTCGGACTTGGCGCGTTGCGGCGCACCCACTCGCTGGGTACCGCCTTCGTCGTGGATGGCCGTCGCCTCCGGCACGACGTACAAGGAGCCGCCCGCCCCCACGATTCGACGGGAGAAGTCCACGTCCTCCCAGTACAGGAAGTAGTCCTCGTCGAAGCCGCCGCTCATGCGCCAAGCGGCGTCGGTGACGAGCAGGCATGCACCGGAGAGCCATTCCCATCGCACCTCGCCCGGACGCTCGAACCGTTTGCGCACGCTTCGGGTCACGCCGTCGGACAGGTACACATCCGCACCGTCGAACCAGACCTTTCCGTCGCTGTCGAGCACGAGGGGCGAGAAGACCGCGTCGCGCTCGGTGGACGCACGCTCCTGAAGGATCCGCACCGACTCGGCCGAGATGGAGGCGTCCGGGTTCAGCAGCAGGATGTCCTCGGCGCCGAGCTGCAACGCGCGCTGCACTCCGAGATTCACGCCCCCGCCGAAGCCGAGGTTCGATTCCGCGGCCACCAGATCCCAGCCCTGGCTCCGGGCGAGCTGGCCGACGCGATCGAGCTCGGCTCTCGATGACCAGTTGTCCACGACGACGACATGATCAGGTCGCACGTCGGTCGCGGTCTTCACGAGGTGTTGTCGCAACAGGCCCGTGGACGCGAAGTTGACCACCACGATGGCGAGGGGCGCGGCCATCTCAGACCGTCCGCATCTCGCGGAACCAGCGGCGCGCCGCCAGGATCAGGAACGCAGACGCAGCCGCAGCGAGCAGCGAGTACACGATGAGGAACGCGTTCGGCCAGCCCCAGAGGACGAACACGAGGCAGACGACGCCGAAGTCGGTCGGCAGCAGCAGGAGGGAGCGGCCGGCGGTGCCACCACCGCGAGCGTGAGTCGATGCGATGCCACGGGAGGCCTTGAGCAGGTCGTTCAGGAGCATCCCGACGAACGTCACGGTCGAGACCGCGGAGAACAGCAGTGGCACGATCAGCCACGGGGTGTCGCGCAGCGGGGTGTGCAGCCAGAGCCCGACCAGCACCGCCAGGTGCAGCACTGACAGCTTCGCCGCGTCGACGAAGTGATCCAGCCACTCCCCGGCCGCACTGCCGCCTCCGGACAGTCGTGCCACCTGACCGTCCGCGGAGTCCCAGGCGTAGCCGCCCGCGAGCAGCAGGGCCACCAGGAATCCCGACCACCATGACGGCGGGAGTGCGACGATGAGCACGATCGCGGCGAGCGTGTGAAGTGCGCTGATGGCGGTGACCTGGTTGGGTGTCCATCCTCGCGCGAACGCGAAGGCGGCGAACACGCGCCCGATCCTCCGATTGACGTAGACCGAGTACGCCGGAGCCCCCCGCGCATGCCCCTTCTGCGCCGCCTTCAGTCCGGCGAAGGCGTCCTGGAACGTCGTTCTCTGCTCCGGCATGCGTGTCCCCTTGTCCCCTGTGTCCGCACCCGTTCTTCCCGAACGCGACTATCGGTCCCCGCCACCACCGTACAACTCCGGCGATCGATTCAGTGCGCCTTCGAGGCTGCCTGTTCCCCGGGCGCACTCGCGACGACCGATCGCGTCAAGACGTTCCGAACGAAGCAGACCACCGGCGATGACTCGAGCGACGCCGCCCGCCCATCGTCCGACGCCGGCGACGACGGCCTTGATCCTCACCCGCGCTCGGGCCGCCGGCGAATCGGCGAGAGCGAGTGCTACCGTCACGCCGACGGTCGCCATACCGCGTGTGCGTCGGAGTGCGTGCTCCCTGGTGCGACGCTGCGCGGGGAGGTGGTCCAGAACTCCCGCCTCCGCGCACCAGACCATGCGGCCGCCGCGGCGATGCAGCTGCGACGTGAACAGGGAGTCCTCGCCACCGCTGCGCGCGAACCGGGGGTCGAACCTCAGCGCTTCGCGACGGACGAAGCGCATGTCGAGCAGCAGATTGTTCGTCGCAGCACGGGCGATCCCGTCCCCTGTTCCGAGCCTGGCGCGATGCGCCCGAGCGAAGAACTCGCCCGCGACGATCCAGGAGTCGAGCGGATCATCTGCGACGGTCCGCACGGGACCGGCGACAGCTTGCGCGTCGTATGTCCGCCAAGCGCTCAGCAGCCTGCTGAGCCACTGCTCGTCCGCGGGCGTCTCATCGTCGTCGATGAAGACGAGGACGTCGGCATCGGCGGACTCGTCGAGCGCACGGTTGCGCACGGCGACGACGCCGCGTTCGGCCTCGACCGCGTAGCGGCACGCGATCGGCGCAGCCCGCGCGACATCCCGAGCGCCAGCCGAAGGGTCGTTGTCGATCACGATGACGTCCACGCGGCCGGCGCGCCCGCTGCGCTGCGCCGCAGCGATCGTGGCCGGCAGCAGCGAAAGCAGCCGCGAGAGATCGTCCGGGCGCTGGAATGTGGGAACGCAGATCGCGACGTTCGGCACCTCCGCTGCAGTCGTCACCGGACACCCTCCCCAGATCGGGCCCCCTTGCGGATGGACAGACTCATCCGGTGCCCTGTATGACTTAGTATTCAACAAGTCGTGCTTCGGGGACAGGCGCGACGAGCCGACTGGGGTTGGGCGAGGGGGACATCATGCGTGCGCACGCGGATCCGGGCGCGGACGATCGGCGCCTGCACGTGCTGATCGGAGCATACGCCTGCGGGCCCGTGTCCGAACCCGAAGCTCGTGCTGGATGGGAGTTCGCGCGCGCTGCAGCGCGAGATCATGATGTATGGGTCATCACCCGCGAGCGGTTCCGGGGCCCGATCGAATCCGCCTTGGCCGCGGACCACGAGCTCAGCGCGCATCTGCACGTCGAGTACCTGGATCTGTCTCCTCGCGTCATGCGGTGGAAGAAGCACTCCTGGGACCTGTACTGGTACTACGCCGCATGGCAGCGGGCGCTCGGGCGCGTCGCCCGGAAGCTGCACGCGGCGCACGGGTTCGATGTGACCCACCACGTCTCCTTCGCGAACGACTGGATGCCGTGCGGGCTGCGTCGGTTGAGCGACGTGCCCCTGGTCTGGGGCCCCGTCGGCGGCGCGAGCGCGCCGCCGGTTCGCCGCCTGGCCCGGTGGCTCGGAGTGCGCGGGACCGTAACCGAAGTCGTACGCGCGACGTTCACCGGGATCGTCCGGCAGTTCGTCGGCGACCGTGTCGCCCGTCGCGCTGCGCTCATCGTCTGTCAGAACGATCAAGTCGCCTCTCATTTCCGCAGGCGCTCGTCCTCGGTCGTCGTCGAGCCGAACGCCGCTCTGGAAGACCTCCCGGCACGCGCGGCGCGGATCATCCCCTACCGGGCGGTTTTCGCGGGCCGTCTGATCGCGCTCAAGGGCGCCTCGCTCGCGATCGACGCGATCGCGCGAACCGACGAATGGACGTTGCAGATCTACGGAAGGGGATACGAAGAGCAGCGACTGCGCACGCGCGCCGCCCGCCTCCAGGTCAGCGAGCGGGTGGAGTTCCTCGGTCATCGTCCTCGCGCCGAGGTGCTGGCCGCGATCGCAGAGGCTCAGGCCTTCCTGTTCCCCTCGATGCGGGACCAGGCCGGCTGGGTCGTAGCCGAGGCGAGCTCGATGGGCTGCCCCGTGGTGTGCCTGCCCCTCGGTGGTCCGCCTGCTCTGGCCGGCACCAACGGACACGTCGCGTCGCTCGACGGAGACATCGTGCAGAACATCGTCGATGCACTCGACGATGCCCGCGTCGTCGGCGGTGCACCGACCGATCGATGGGCGACGTCACGACTTCCCGGGCTGGTCCGGACCTGGTACCAAAGCGCCCTCTCCACCGGAGCACCGCGATGACCACGCCGCAGACGCGGCTGCGCGTGCTGGAGTCGTTCCGCGAGCCCAAGGCCACGACCAATCCGTACATCACCCAGCTCTTCCGGGCCCTGAGCGAAGACGCGGACGTGATCCCCTACCGGCCGAAAGCCGCGCTGTTCGGTCGGTACGACGTGGTGCACCTGCACTGGCCCGAACTGCTCGTCGGCGGCCATACCTGGCGCGGGAGGGCCGCGCGACGTGCCGCCACCCTGCTGCTGCTGGCACGATGGGGGATCACGCGGGTCCCGATCGTCCGCACCGTGCACAATCTCGAGCGACCGACGAACATCAGCGCCTTCGATCAGTTCGTCCTGGACCGGATCGACGGGTTGACCACCCTCGACATCCGACTCAACGACCAGACCCCGCAGCGCGATGAGATCCCCGGGGTCACCATCGAGCATGGTCACTACCGGGACTGGTTCGCCGAGTTCCCTCGGAGCGCGACGACCCGCGGTCGTTTCGGCTACGTCGGCCTGATCCGGCGCTACAAGGGAGTCGAAGACCTCGTGAGCGCCTTCGTCCGCCTCGATGACCCGTCGCTGACTCTCCGCATCGCCGGAAAGCCCTCGTCGGACGACCTCGTGGCGGCTCTGTATGCGACGTCGGAGGGTGACCCCCGAGTGGACGTCGATCCGCGGTTCCTGTCGGACGCCGAACTCGTCGCGGCGATCACCGCGGCGGAACTGATCGTCCTTCCCTACCGGCACATGCACAACAGCGGCACCGTGCTGGCCGCTCTCTCGGCGGATCGGCCCGTTCTCGTGCCCGACAACGCCGTCAATCGGGCTCTCGCCCACGAGGTGGGGCCGGGTTGGGTTGTCACTTTCGAGGGCACTCTGACCGCGTGTGACCTCGAGCGCGGGCTCAGAACCGTCCGCAACCGCGGGGAGCGGCCGGACCTGTCCGCGCGGGACTGGCAGGTGTCCCGGCACAAGCACATCGCCGCATTCCGGCGCGCGATCGCCATCGCGCGCGACAACGAAGGAGTCGACTCGTGAAACTGTCCGTCATCGGCTGCGGCTACCTGGGTGCGGTGCACGCGGCCGCCATGGCATCCATCGGCCACGAGGTCGTGGGCATCGACGTCGACGACCGCAAGGTCGCCTCGCTGTCCTCGGGCGTCGCACCGTTCTTCGAACCGGGCCTTCAGGAGATTCTCACGGCGGGGCTGGCCTCGGGGAACCTCCGCTTCACGACCGACATCTCGGAGGCTCGCGGTGCCGAGGTGCACTTCATCGGCGTGGGAACGCCTCAGCAGAAGGACGGGCACGCAGCAGATCTCACGTTCGTCAACGCCGCGGTCGATGGCCTGCTTCCCCACCTGGCCGCCGGAGATGTCGTCGCCGGTAAGTCCACGGTTCCTGTCGGAACGGCAGCGGCGCTGTCGCCGCGGATCGAGGCGGCCGGTGCCGTGCTCGTCTGGAACCCGGAGTTCCTCCGCGAAGGCTTCGCGGTCACCGACACCGTCGATCCCGATCGGCTGGTCGTCGGGATCGACGCGAACGCTACCGGCGCCGAACCCGCCATCGAGAAGATCCGGTCCGTCTATCGCCCCGCAGTGGCCAAGGGCACACCGTTCATCGTCACCGACCTCGCCACAGCCGAACTCGTCAAGGTCGCAGCGAACGCCTTCCTGGCCACGAAGATCTCGTTCATCAACGCGATGGCCGAGATCGCCGAGGTCACGGGCGCCGACGTCACGCAACTCGCCGACGCCATCGGACACGATGTCCGTATCGGGCGCCGGTTCCTCGGCGCCGGCATCGGCTTCGGCGGGGGTTGCCTGCCCAAGGACATCCGAGCGTTCGCCGCACGTGCTGAGGAACTCGGACGACGCGATTCGGTCGGGTTCCTCCGCGAGGTCGACGCCATCAATCTCCGGCGACGCGAACGGGCCGCTGCGCTTGTCGTCGACGCCCTAGGCGGCTCCGTGGTCGGCAAGAGGGTCACGGTGCTCGGCGCGGCCTTCAAGCCGTACAGCGACGACATCCGGGACTCACCGGCTCTCGATGTCGCCGTGCGTCTGCGCGGTCTCGGAGCTGACGTGACGGTCACCGATCCCCAGGCCATCGAGAACGCTCGGCGTCAGCACCCTCAGCTCACGTATGTTCAGGATCGGGACGACGCCCTGCGCAACGCGGATGCGGTGATCATCGTCACCGAATGGGACGAGTACCGTCGCCATCTCACCCCCGAGCATGCCGGCAGCCTTGTGGCGGGGCGGGTCATCATCGACGGCCGCAATTGCCTCGATGCCGTGGCGTGGAGAGCGGCCGGCTGGAGCTATCACGGGATGGGGCGCCCCTAGAGCTCCCCCGGCTTCATCGCCTCGGCGTCGATCGCCCGGATGATCCGCTGCGCGGCGGTGTCCGCCTTCGGCTCCACCGCCGCCCCGGTAGCCGCGGCATCCGCCTTCCGCGCCCGTCGCGGCGCGTAGACCACGAGGGAGTGGAACAGGAACCGCGCGAAGAAGGCGACGACCAGGGAGATCGCCGTCGCGAGCACGCTGGAGATGTGCCAGCTCTCGACCATGAGCGCCATGACGGGGATGCGCAGCGCCGCCTCGACGTTGTTGAACGCGAACGATGCCGCGAATCGGGCGCCGAGGGCTCGCGCATCCGGACGCATGTCCGCGAAGACGAACCGCTCCTGCAGCAGGAAGTTGCCGATGATCGTAACCTCGGCGCCGATGATCGCGGCCCAGATGTACGGCGTCCCGAGGGATGTCAGGATCCACATGATCGCCAGATTCGCCACCGCACCGACCAGCCCGATGACGGCGAACAGCGACATCTTTCCGAAGCGCAGCCGGGTCAGATGCGCGACGAAGGTCACGCCCTGACGCAGCGAGGCCTTGGATGTGCCGTGGCGCCGCTCGTGGAACCGCATCGGCACCTCGGCGGCGCGCACGTCCGACCGGGCGAGGATCTCGAGGAGGATCTTGAACCCCTGCGGCTTCAGATCGGCGAGCTCGATGCGACGGCGATCCACAAGGAAGAACCCCGTCATCGGGTCGGTGCAGCCGGCCAGCCGGCGCGGGAACATCGCCTTGGTCAGCCAGGTGGACGCGCGCGAGACCCCGAACCGCACGGCCGTGCCGAGTCCGTGCGAGTCCCCGCCGCCGATGTAGCGCGACGCCGCCACGACATCCGCATCTCCGGCGGCATGCCTCTCCAACATGGCCGGGATGAGCTCGGGCGGATGCTGGAGGTCGCCGTCCATCACGACGCAGATGTCCGCCTCCGCCTCGGCGAGACCTCGGACCACCGCGCCGCCGAGCCCGCCGGTGTTGCGCTCGCGGCGGACCACTCGCACCGGCAGCGGCGCGGACGCCGCGACCCGCACGACCTCGTCGGCCGTCGCGTCGGTGCTGTCGTCGACGACGAGGATCTCAGCGCGCCTCCCGGCGAGCGCCGCGCCCACGCGGTCAACGAGCTCGGCGATGTTGTCGCGCTCGTTGTAGGTCGGGATGACGACGGTGACGTCGACGGTCACGTGTCCCCCTTCCCGATCCGGGCCTTGTTCCTGGCGCGCCGGTTGCCGGCATCCATCGTGTCATGTCCGGCTATGCGTTCGCGCCACGGTTCGTACCGCCGAGAGAAATGTGGTGCGCCGCGTGCGCCCGCCCGCTACACTGACCGGATACGGCTGTGGGAGCCGTCGTCGCCGGCCGTGGGGGCCGTGCTTCTGGGGAATCTGATCTGGGGAGATCATGGGGACGCGTATCGGCTATGCCGCCGGAGCATTCGACCTGTTCCATGTCGGCCATCTGAACCTTCTGCGCCATGCCAGCCGGCAGTGCGACGTGCTCGTCGCAGGCGTCGTGAGCGATGAGATGCTGCGGGAGGTGAAGGGCATCGAAGCCGTCGTCCCGACCGCCGAGCGCGTCGAGATCGTCCGGCACATCTCCTTCGTGGACGACGTGCACGTCGAGACCACGCCGTCGAAGATGGACGCCTGGCGGGAGGTCGGGTTCACGCACTTCTTCAAGGGCGACGACTGGCGCGGCACCGAGAAGGGCCTGCGCCTGGAGCGCGAGTTCCAGGCTGTCGGCGTCGAGGTCGTGTACTTCCCGTACACCGCGCACACCTCGAGCACGGCCCTGCGCCGCGCTCTCGACGCCCTCACCGCCGGCACCGCGCCCGCTCTGGCTGCGCAGCGCTGACGGCCGGTCAGGATGCCGGAGGCGTCCTGACTCCCAGCAGACTGCGCGCCATCTGTGCGACGCGGGGAGGCGTGTGCGGTCCCAGCCACAGGGTCCACGCCGCCGCGGGCTCGTCGCTGCAGGTCCACTCCACGCACCACGCGTGCACGGCCGCTGCCAGCCGCTCTCCGCGCGGCCGGGCCCGCGTGCCCTCGCCCCGCAGCAGCCACCGCACCGACATCCCTTCGGGAACATCGAGGTGCCGCTGCTGCACCCGCGCCACGGCCTCGATGAGCACGACCCCCTGCGCGTCCCAGGGCAGTCGCGCGCAGATGTCGCGGATCCCGGCGACGTCGTGGGAATCGCCGGCGATGAGCACGGCTCCCTCGAGGTTCTCCCAGTCGGGATCGTCCAGATGCTCGCATGCTGAGGTCACGGTACGACTCTAGGTAAGGGTTACCTAACTTGGCAAGACCCGTTCGACGCCCGCCCAGCCGGACGGCCATATCCTGGAACCATGACCTCTCCCGCCGCAGACACGATCACGATGTTCGGTGCCGACTGGTGCCGCGATTGCATCCGCACCAAGAAGCAGCTCGACGAGCTGGGCATCGCCTACACCTACGTCGACCTCGTCGCGGACCCTGCCGCCGCCGACGTCGCCAAGGAGATCTCCGGCCGCACCAACATCCCTGTCGTGGTGTACCCGGATGCCTCGCACCACGTCGAGCCGTCCAACGCCGACGTCGAAGCGAAGCTCCGCGAGCTGTCGCTGATCTGAAGCGGCGCCCCGCGCGTGGCCTCGCGGCCTTCGCGACCACGCACCGAGAGGGCAGCAACGCACCGTCAGGCGCAGCCGCATTGTCCTTGATTGCACTTGCGGTGCGGCATCCGGCGTTCACCCGCCGCATCCAGCGCTTCGGCGCGGCATAGGCTG
This sequence comes from Microbacterium cucumeris, assembly GCF_058349845.2. NCBI lineage: Bacteria > Bacillati > Actinomycetota > Actinomycetes > Micrococcales > Microbacteriaceae > Microbacterium > Microbacterium cucumeris. Next base: position 33,952 of record NZ_JBYRIZ020000005.1, on the reverse strand, counting down.
AGAGCACGCGACAAGGAGGCGACGATGGCTTCGACGACCAAGGCGACCGAGGACGGACTCGATCAGGCGGAGCGCGACGCACTCGACGCCGCGATCTCGGACCTGACGGCGGGCTCACGCACCTGGTCGCACCTGTCGGTCGCGCAGCGCGTGACACTGCTGCGCGCGGTGCGTGCGAGTGTCGCGGCGTCCGCGGACGAGTGGGCGAACACGGCCGCGGATACGAAGGGCCTCACCGGCGGGCATCCGCTGCGCGGCGAGGAATGGCTGAGCGGCCCGTACAGCACCCTCGGCGCCCTGGACGCGTACATCGAGACGCTGTCGCGCATCGCGGACGGCCGCAATCCGCTCGAAGGCGTCCGCATCGACCGTGCCCCGGGCGGACGAACGCGCGTGCACGCCTTCCCGCTCATGGGCATCGACCGGATGCTGCTGTCGGGCTTCACCGGCGAGGTGTGGCTGGAACCGGGCATCACCCCTCGGCAGGTGCGTGCGGCATCCGGCCTCGCCCAGCGCACTCCGCACGAGCCGGGCGGCGTCGGACTCGTGCTGGGCGCAGGGAACGTCACGTCGATCCCTGTGCTGGACGTGCTCTACGAGCTGCTGGCGCACAACCGCGTCGCGCTGCTGAAGGTGAACCCGACCCAGGACCGCCTGGTCTCCGTGTTCGAGCACGCCCTCGCCCCGCTCGTCGAACCCGGCTTCCTGCGGATCGTGCGCGGAGGGCCGGCCGTCGGCGCTTTCCTGACCGCGCACAAGACGTTCGCACACGTGCACATCACGGGCTCTGCCGCAACGTTCGATGCGATCGTCTGGGGGCGGGATGCCGCAGGCCGGCGCCGCCGACGCGAGAATCGTCCGCTGCTCAAGAAGCCCATCACGGCCGAGCTCGGCGGCGTCTCGCCCATCATCGTCGTGCCCGGCGACTGGACCGATGCCGACCTCACCTTCCACGCCGAGCACATCGCGACCATGCGACTGCAGAACAGTGGCCACAACTGCATCGCGGGCCAGGTCGTCATCCTGTCCCGCGACTGGGCGCAGCGCGACCAGTTCCTGGCTGCCCTGCGGCACGCGTACGCGAAGGCCCCCGAGCGTCCGATCTGGTACCCGGGGTCGTCATCGCGCATGACGCAGGCGGCCGAGGACTACCCGGGGGCGCTGGCGCTCGGCGACCGCGTGCTGGTGGAGATCGGTGAGGACGAGGACGCCGCAGCTCTCGAGAGCACCGAGTACTTCGCCCCCGTGCTCGGCGTGGTCGAGGTGGCCGGGCTCGGGCAGGACTTCCTGGATGCCGCGGTGGAGCACGCGAACCAGAAGCTGCAGGGCACCCTCGGCGCGAATCTGCTCATCGACCCGGCGACCGAGCGCGCGCTCGGAACGGGATTCGAGCGTGCCCTGACGGCGCTGCGCTACGGATCGATCGCGGTGAACGCCTGGACGGCGTTCGGCTTCATCACCCCGACACTGACCTGGGGTGCCTTCCCCGGGGGCACCGTCCAGGATGTCGGCAGCGGCATCGGCGTGGTCCACAACGCCCTGCTGCTGGACGGTGTGGAGCGCTCGATCGTGCGCGGGCCGTTCCGCCCCTTCCCCCGCTCGTTCCCGATCGTGAACGGCGGCGGTCGATTCACGATCCTGCCGAAGCCGCCGTGGTTCGTGACGGCGAGGACCGGCGCGCAGGTCAGCGAGGGCCTGACGCGCTTCCGCGCGGACGGCGGCGTCCCAGGCCTCGTGAAGACGCTCCTGCAGGCGCTGCGCGCCTGACGAGGCCTGTCCCGTCTTCGTCACCGCGTTTCGACTCGCTCCGCTCGCTCAACGAACGAAAGGGGCGGGCGCAGTCAGTCGTCGGCAAACCGATCGGTCGCGCCGCGCAGGGCGCGCTGGATTCCGGGTTCGGATGCCGCATGGCCGGCGTCCTCGACCATCACGAACTCGGCCTCCGGCCACGCGCGATGCAGGTCCCACGCCGTCATCATCGGTGTGCACGCGTCGTAGCGCCCCTGCACGATGACCGCGGGGATGTGCCGGATCGCCTCCACGCCGGCGATCAGCTGCCCCTCGGAGAACCAGCCCCGGTTGACGAAGAAGTGGTTCTCGATGCGCGCGAACGCGACGGCCGCTTCCGGCTCGGACATGCGCGCGATGGTCTCGGCATCCGGTCTCAGCGTGATCGTGGACGCCTCCCAGGTGCTCCACGCCACCGCCGCCGGTACGTGCACGGCCGGATCGGGATCGGCGAGCCGGCGGTGATAGGCCTCGAGCATCCGATTGCGCTCGAGCACGGGGATCGGTGCGAGGAAGTCCTCCCACAGGTCGGGGAACAGCGCCGCGGCTCCACCCTCGTAGAACCACTCGAGCTCCGCACGACGCAGCGTGAAGATGCCGCGGAGGATCAGCTCCGTCACGGCATCCGGATGCGCCTGCGCATACGCCAGCGCGAGGGCGCTCCCCCACGAGCCGCCGAACACCTGCCACTTCGCGATGCCGAGGTTCCGGCGCAGCAGCTCGAGGTCCGCGATGAGGTGCGCGGTCGTCACGAACCGCAGGTCCGCCCCCGGGGCGCTCGCGTGCGGCGTGCTGCGACCGCAGCCGCGCTGGTCGAACAGCACGATCCGGTACTTCTCGGGGTCGAAGAACCGCCGATGCCATTCGCTGGTTCCCGCGCCGGGCCCGCCGTGCAGGAAGACGACCGGCTTGCCGTCCGGGTTGCCGCTGACCTCCCACGCGACGCGATGCCCGTCGCCGACGAGCAGCACCCCATCGTCGTACGGCTCGATCGGCGGATACAGCGCATCCAGGTTCATCGGCTTCGACCCCCCGGTCTTCGTTCTCCAGCTGCGATTCACGCTACCGCGTGCGTCAGCGCGCTTCGAGTTCAGCGGCCGGCACGGCGAACGTGTCGCAGCTCCCGAGCCCCTCCTGGTACCCCGTCGCGAACCAGAACTGCCGCTGCGCGCTGGAGCCGTGCGTGAACGACTCCGGGTTCGAGAACCCGGACATCTCCTGGATGTGGTCATCGCCGACGACGAGGGCGGCGTTGAGCGCGTCCTCCAGCTGCCGCTCGGTGGGCGTCTCGAGATACGGGACGCCCTGATCGTCCGTCTGCTCGGTCATGTCGCCGATCCATGCCCCGGCGAAGCAGTCCGCCTGGAGCTCCATGCGCACGCCGTTGCTCGCCGGGCCCGTGCCGTTGTTCGGGTACTGCGCCATCGTGCCGCGGATGTTCTGGATGTGGTGCCCCCATTCGTGCCCGACGATGTAGAGCTGCGCGAGGTCCCCCGCAGAGGCGCCGAACTGCTGCTGCATGAGATCGAAGAAGGTGGGGTCGATGTACACCGTCGTGTCGGCCGGGCAGTAGAACGGGCCGACCGCATTGGATGCCGTGCCGCACGCCGTGGGCGTCGAACCGTCGACCACGATCATGCCCGGAACCGTGTACCCGCTGAGGTTCTCTGCCCAGTACTCGTCAAGGGCGACCTGCGCGCCGGCGATGCGGCATTCGACCGTGGCGTTGGCGTCCGCACCGGAGTCGCAGTCCAGCAGCGCACCGTCCGAGCTGCTCGTCTCCTGCTCGCCCGTGCCACCGCCGAGGAACGGCGACAGGTCGATCTCTCCGCCCGACAGCAGGCTGACGACCAGCACCGCGATCGCGCCGAGACCCACCGCGCCGCCGCCGGCGATCGCGGCGGTGCGTCCGCGGCGCTTCGTGCGATGCCCGGAGATGTCGGCATCCGGATTGAACGTCATGGCAACGAGAGTAGCGCGCGGCGTAGTCTCGGGACATGAGCACCACGATCACCATCACGGGCGCGGGCGGGCAGATCGGCTACGCGCTGCTGTTCCGCATCGCGGCCGGCGACCTGCTCGGTCCCGACGAGAAGGTCCGGCTGCGGCTTCTGGAGATCCCGCAGGGCCTGAAGTCGGCCGAGGGCGCGGCCCTCGAGCTGCAAGACGGCGCGTTCGGGCTGCTCGAGGACGTCGAGGTGACCGACTCGGCGGCCGTCGCGTTCGACCGCTGCGACCTCGCCCTCCTGGTCGGCGCGAGGCCGCGCGGTCCCGGCATGGAGCGCGGCGACCTGCTGGCCGCCAACGCCGGCATCTTCGGCCCGCAGGGCGCCGCGATCGCCGAGAACGCCTCCCCCGGCGTGCGGGTCACGGTGGTCGGCAACCCTGCCAACACGAACGCCCTGATCGCGGCGGCGTCCGCCGACGGCGTCCCGGCCGAGCGCTTCACCGCCCTCACCCGGCTGGACGAGAACCGCGCCAGAGCACAGCTGGCCCTGGCGCTGGAGGCTCCCGTCGCCGCCGTCCGCCGTGTGCCGATCTGGGGGAACCACTCGGCCACCCAGTTCCCCGACGTGTCGCACGCTACCGTCGACGGGCGTCCCGCCGCGGCGGCGCTCGCCGAGCGCGTCGGGGATGTCACCGCGTGGCTCGAGACGACGTTCATCCCGCGTGTGGCCAAGCGCGGCGCCGAGATCATCGATGTGCGGGGATCTTCGTCAGTGGCCTCGGCCGCGAACGCGACGATCGACCACGTGCGCGACTGGGTGCGCGGCACGGACGACTGGACGAGCGCGGGCGTCGTCTCGCACGGCGAGTACGGCGTCCCGGAGGGGCTGATCTGCTCGTTCCCGGTGCGCTCGGTGGACGGCGAGTGGCGCATCGTCGAGGACCTGGAACCGGATGACTGGGCGCGCGAGCGCATCGCGGCATCGGTCGCCGAGCTCGTGGACGAGCGGGAGGCGGTGCGTTCGCTCGGTCTGCTGTGATTTCCGGCCGCCCGCGGGCAGAATGGATGCTGGAGGTGCGCGGATGAGTGAAACGACGGATCTGACGACGGGGTCGGTGCCGGTGCCGGACGCCCTGACGAGCCCCTTGCACCTTCCGCATCCCGCGGCGGAATGCCCGAAGTGCTTCACCGAGCTGCAGCAGAACCACGACTGGTGGCACGCGCGCCCCAAGGGCTCGCGCCTGGTCGGTCTCGTGGTCGCCCGCGAGGGTATGCCGCCGGTGGTCCAGCAGCGCAACGACCTCACGCGTTTCGGCGTCCCGATCGAGGGGTTCCGGCATCCGGCTCCGGAGATCCTGGAGAGCTGGAACGATCGCCTGGCACGCTTCATCGCGACCCTGAACCGCGGCGACGTCCTCGTCGTCGCCAACGTGCATGCGCTGGGACGGGACCGCGACGAGGAGACCCGCACGGTCGCCGAACTGCGCCGGCGCGGTGTCATGGTGAAGGTGCTCAGCACGGACTCGCGGCACCTCGCCGACGCCGTGCGCTGAGGCCTATTCCGCGTAGGGCGCCTCGGGGAACGCGGACGGCGTGGGCTGCGGCTCCAGCGGCGTGCCCTCCTCGTCCCAGTACACCGGACTGCCGTCCTCCGGGAAGTAGAACCGCGGCTGCCAGTCCGGCCCCTCGAAGGCCGGGAACCGCCGCCAGGCGTCCTCGTAGACCAGGCCGTCGAAGATCATGTCCGAGAGCTCACCGGCATCGCCGGGAAAGCATGCGGGGGATGCCGAGACCTCGATCATGCCCCGATGCGGTCGCACGGTCACCACACCGCGCACGACCGGCCCGCCCGTGGCGATCACGTTGGTCTCGGCCCGATCACCGCTCCCGTATGTCACCGTCTGCGCCTCCATGCCGGCCTCTTCGAAGGCGGCGGTGGCCGAGCTGACCACGGCGTCGACGTCGAGCTGCTCCTGCTGGAGCACACGGACCCACGAGAACCCGTAGCCGGTCGGCCTCTCGTCCAGTTCGCCGTTCACGCGGCACGGGATCGGGTCCGAGCCCCACGACTCGACCTCCCACTCGCCCTCGTGCACGGCCATGATCACGGAGTGCATCACGGTCGCGTACTCCGTGTACCGCTTCTCACCGTCCCGGTACAGGTCCTCGCCCGTGGGCGCGGCCGGTCCGCAACTCGTCATGGTCACCACCATCCCGACGGCCAGCGCCGCCAGCAGTCCTCGACGGAACACTCCGCGCATCCGTTCACCGCCACTCAGAAGTCGATGAGTGCGTACTCATCGCTGATCCACCAGTTCCCAGCATCCCAGAACCCCCGGGTGTTGCCCTCGCCACCGCGCTCCGTGCCCGGCTCACCGCTCCGGATGATCTCGGACACGTTGTGGAAGGACTCCGACCCCGGCTCGAGGTAGGCCCCGGGTCCGAGGGCACCGTGTCCGGTCGATGCGGCGAGCGGCTCGCCCGCACTGTCCACGCCGCCGTCGCTGTCGAAGACCGTCACGTGGTCGATCGTCTCCGGGGAGGTCGAGTGGCCGAACGCCGTGCCCCGACCGATGCGCGCGACGGCGTCGTCCTCCGAGATCGTGGCGTACACGCGCGGTTCTCCCGGGCGCGTCAGATTCTCGATGACGGTGTCATCGTCCGGGAACCCTGCGGAGCCCACCGCGATGAACGCGGTCACGCCGAAGCCGTCGGCCCGGGATCCGATCGCCTGCGCCGCTGTCGTGCTGCCGTAGGAATGGGCGATCACGTTCACGTCCGCGTCGGGCGAGAGCGTCCGGAGACCGCCCAGATAGGCGCCGAGCGCGGCGGCGCCGTTCTCGGCCCGATCCATGAACGGCTCCTCCGCCAGGTTGGGCGTGTCGTATCCGAACCACACGACCGTCGCGGATCCCGGTCCCGCCGACCGGTTGAGGGCGCGAGCCGACTCCCCCCACGCCTGCATGTCCTCGACCGTCGCGTTCATGCCGGGCACGAGCGTGTTGATCTCGGATGCCGTGGTGAGATCCCCGTGGGCGATGGCTGCGGTCACCTGCTCCGACCCGTCGGGGTCGAAGCTGAGGAGTGCGGGCCGCTGCGACCCCTGGCCCTGCATCAGGGCCCGCTGGATCGCCTCCAGCTCGTCGCGACGGCGTCCCGGCGGCTCGGTCTCGAGGAGGTCCTCCAGGCGCTGCATGTTCACCTCGGCACGCACGGCGTACGGGATGCCGTCGAGATTGCCGATCAGGTCCGGATGGGCCGCGATCAGCTCGTCGTGCACATCCGGATGCGCGTTCCAGAGTTCGAGGACCTCGGCGCTGCCGTCGGCGCTGAGAAGGCGTTCGAGAACGCGCAGCTCCTGCGGGGTGAGCGATGCTGCACCGGCGAGTGCCATGACCGCGTCGTCATAAGCGCTGTCCCAGCCTCCATGGAGCCGTTCGTACTCCGTCCACAGCGCAGCGAGAGCCTGCGCGGCGTCATCGCGGGCGGCGGCTGCCTCTTCCGCGGCCTGCTCGGTCAGCGCCGTCAGGCCGCCATCGCCGGCCTGCGCCGCGTCGTCGGCGCTGGACTGCGCGTCGTCGGCGTCCGCGGCGCAGCGGAGCCACTCCGCGTGCGCGGCCTCGATGTCGTCGATCATCGCGTTCGCCGGCTGTGCGTACTGGTCGTGCGCATCGGCGTAGGACTGCAGCACGCGCGCGAGCAGGTCCGCTTCATCCATGTCGACGTCGAGGGCTGCGACGAGCTTCGTCGCGTCCGCGCGCACCGCGCTCACGGCCTGACCAACGCCCGGGAGGCCGTGCGTCTGCACCGCGGCCTCGCGCAGCGTCTCGAGTCGGTCCTGCACGCGTGCGAACTCCCCCGACCACCACGACATCGAGCCGGTGTCGCCGTCGAGCCGCTCCAGGGCATATCCGCGGTTCGGGGAGATCAGCGTCATGACGACTCCTGCCCCGACAGTTCGACATCCAGATCCTGGAAGCGGTCGGCGATCCGCTGCGTCGCCGCCGCGAGACCGCTGCCCTCCTCGGTGCGCGCGAGCGCGCTCCGCCGCAGCGCCGACACGCGTCGATGCATCTCGAGACGCAGCATCGGTCGCGACGCGGGGTTCTGGATGCCGACATCCTCCGTCTGGAGGGCGGCCGACTGGTTCAGCAGCTCTGACGCCGCCTGGCCCGAGGACCCCGACGCGGCCGTCAACTCGGCGCGGAAGATCTCGACGTCACCCATGCCCACCCCTCCACGCGAACCCCTGCGGTTCGCCGTAACGCTATCGGCGGAGCAGTGCGTCACACGATGGGCACGAGTACCCATCCCCGGCGGTCACCCGGAATCACAGGAACGAAGTGGCCCGGTGCCCCAGGCGCGCGGCCAGCGCGATGATCTCGTCGACGTGCCCGATCGGAACAGCGACCAGCGGATGCGCGTCCGGCTCCTCCTCCAGGTGGACGAGGCGCAGACCATGCGGGGCCAGGACCGCGTCGGCGCGCACGATCGCCGCGACCAGATCGCCGTCGATGTCCTCGACCGTATCGAGATCCGCCCCCGCTCGGAACACGCGGGGAAGACCAGCCAGGGCCTCGGCGAGCTCCGGCCCGGCATCCTCCTCGTCCAGGTAGGCGAGGGCGCCGGCATCGTCCAGCCCGTCGATCAGCGCTTCCCACGGATCTTCGCCGGTCATGCGCACCGCCTCGGCAAGTTCCGCGTCGTCGTCGATCAGCGCGCACAGCCGCGCCCAGTCACGACCGGTGGCGGCGTCAGTCGCCATCCGCGTCGGCCTGGTTCCGGAGGGTCTCGTCGTCGAGCAGGGGCAGATCGGCGCGCGTGATCACCTGCGAGGTCACGGCGTACTCGACCAGACGCGCCCGACGGTTGGTCGCGAGCTTGCCCGGACCGCCGCGGAGCCCCTGCACCCCCATGCGGTCGAGCTTGTCGCACACGTTGTCGAGCTTGCGGTTGAACTTGCTCATGGTCCAGCCCAGACGCTGGGCAGCGGCGCTCGATGACGGGAGCTCGTTCATGCTCACACCCTCGCGCAGCAGCATGGGCTCCGCGAGCGCGACCATCAACTGCTTCTGCAAAGGCGTGAAGCTGGCGGGCATCACCGTCGTCTCACCGCTCATAGAGGCCTCGACCTGGCGGGACACCTCGTACGGCGCCTCCTCGGTGTGCAGGTTGAGCTCGTAGGTGATCGGACCAGCCGTGAAGACGATCACGTTGCGCTCGAACACGAGAGGCATGCGCGCACCGGGAGAGAGCCAGGACTGCACCGCGCCGCCGGCGCTGGAGACCGTCGCCGCGAGACGCACGCCGATGTTGGCGAGCCACCACAGTCCGTCCCGATGCTGCAGCTCGAGGAAATGGCGATGCAGGTACGGGTTGTCGTCGATTCCGAGGTCGCCTTCACGTCCGACGATGAACGGCTGCCCGACCGGCACGTCGTGCCATTCTCCGGCGAACTCCAGACGCAGCGGCGCCGCCTGCTTCTTCTCCGTCGGCCGGACGGCCTCCTCAGGCTCCACTGCAGGATTCAGATCAGTCACGTGAGGACCCCCTCGGCAATACATCCTGCCACGGAGGGGGCGCGACCGTGGGCGTCAGGCGCCGGGGACGTCGATCTCCACGCTGACGAAGGGGGAGCCCGGGATCTCCTTCACCTGGATGTCCGCCCCCTGCAGGGATGCCGGATCCACACCGAACCTCGCCGCGATCTCGGCCGTGCTGAGACCGCGGAGCACCGCGGCCTCGCTGGCGGGGGCCAGGAAGGACGCGTCCCCCTGGGCGGTGGCGCCGTACTTGTCGGGGTTGTCCTGCCCGATGGCGTCCTCGTAGAGCTCCTCGACGACCTGCCCCGGGACGTTCTTCGGGATGCCCTTCACCTCGTCGAGGACGTCCCCGGGCACGGCACGGATCTCCTGACCGACGGATCGGCCGAAGTCGCGAGCGAGGTCGTAGTCCGGATCACGGTGCCGAGGTGTCTTCCCGGACAGCTGATACTCGCGCCCGCGCGTGACGTCCTCGAGCATGTCGTACTTCTTCGCGTGCGAGGCGGGCTTTCCGTCCGCGCGGTGCTTGGGCACCTGACCGGCGTTGCGCCGGTCCAGGCCGCGGATGGCGTCCGCATCGGCGCGGTGCTTGCCGCCGCGCTTGCGGAAGGCGCCGGAGAATCCCTTCTTGAACTCGTGCCCGGTGTCGTCGACGGCATCCATGATGTCCCGGATCAGCTTCTTCATCGACATCGCTCACTCCCCCGAGATCTGCAGGTTGGCCAGGTCCGCGAGCAGGCGATCGGTCAGCTCCTCGACGTCGTCCGCGTGCGCGTCCATGTCGGCGGCGGCCTGGTCGAGGGCGACCAGGTCGGCGTAGAGCTCGTCGACGTCGCCGACGTTGTCCTCGACGACCGGCGCGTCGAGAAGGGACATCACGAGGCCCGGGACCTGGTCGACGAGCGGTTCGAGCGCCAGGGGCATCACCTCGTCGATGACCTTCTCCAGGGTCGCCTCCATCAGCATCGAGAACAGCTTCTTGCGCACGAGGATGAGCGCGGCCGCTCCACCGGCGCCGAAGGGACCGGCGGCGAGCAGCGGGATGAGCTGAGCGAGCGTCAGCGTCACCTCGGCGATGACCTTGACCTTGAGCGCGAGCACGATGTCCGCGGCGATGTCGATGCCCGACGCGGCGGGGCCCAGGACGTCCAGCAGCTGCTGCACGTTCTCGGAGCGGTTGCTGTTCCACGCGGTGACGTGGGCGGTCCCGGCCTGACCGCGCATCGCCGCAGCGATGTCGCCGTTGATCCGGCGGTCGGCCGCCTGGACGAGGGTCTCCATGTCGTCCCGGTATCCGCGAACGAGCACAGCGGCCTTGCGGACCTCGTCCTCGTCGATGTCCGGCCACTCCAGGCCCATCTTGTCCATGACCCAGATGAGCTCGTTCGGCAGCATCATGCCCACGCGACCACCTCCGCCTTCGACGCTATCCGCGGCGTGCGGGACACGCGATGGGGAGTTCAACCCATGAAACGCGTTCAGGCGTGCGCGGCGTCGCCCTGCGCCCTGGGCGGCTCGCCAGGGACGAAATAGCGCGCCGGCGAGAGTCCGGTGCGGACGATCGCGTCACCCGCAGCCTCCAGGAAGTCCTCCATCGTCGCAACGCTGAGCGCCCCGGACGGATCCGCGACCATCACGTTGTCCACCACGGGGAGGAGCGTCGCAGTGTCCTTCGGCCAAGCCGCGAACGTGATCGTCACGCCGTCCTCGCGCACGTGGATCTTCGGGTCCGCGATGTGCACGTCGGGGCGTCGCAGGGCGACCGTCTGCGCCTCGTACGCCCGCACGCTGAACAGGCGCAGCACCCGCTCGAAGCGCATCTGAAGCGACGGGAACCTCTCCCGCCACGGGAACGGCGCCCATGCGCCCTCCGCGAGGATCACCGGGTGGGCGCTGACGAGCGGACCGCCGGCTTCGTACAGCTCCTCGGCGAGATCCAGCGCCGAGGCCATCGCGGCCTCGTCGTTCTCCCCGACGATCAGCAGGCGGTCGCGCGCGAAGGCGAACACGACCGGCGCCCCCTCCAGGGGCACGGCCGCCGTGCGCGGCCGGTCGAACAGCACGGATGCGGCGAGGATCTCGTCGTCGACGCGGATCACCCCGCCGATCGGGGCCGGGATCCGGCCCGCCACCGCGATGGCCGTCGCCACGGCATCCGGGAACGGTCGCGCCGCCTTCTCGTCGTCGCCTCGTGTGACCGGCGTCCCGTCGTCCGCTCGGTCGAGTCCGATGAACAGCTCGCCGCCGACGTACTCCACGCGAGGGTGGGCGTCTCCCGGCGCGGTGATCGACAGCACGCCGAGTTCACCGGCGCCGTACACCCGCGGGACGGCCTTCACGTCGACGTTCCCGAACGCACCTGTCATGAGCCCTCACCCTCTCGTCGGCCTGCTCCGAGACTATCCGCTGATGACGCGGCGTCACGCCACGCGGCGATGTCGTTCCAGGACCAGTGCGCGTCGATCCCGGAGTGCTCGCCCTCCGCACGCCGCTCCGAGACCCAGCTCACCGGCACGATCTGCAAGGCCAGCGACCGGGAGCCCGTGCCGTCGTCCGAGGTCACGAGAACGACGCCATGCGTCTGCCCGTACTCCCACCAGAGGGCCTCGACGGCGTGCGCAGCCTTCACCGCGGCGGCGTACGACGCCACGCTGCCGGGTCCCCAGTCCTCGAGATCCGCAGCGATGCCGCGACCCTCCCGCTGCTCGAGCGCGTCGGCGACGCTCGTGGCGAGCGTCGCCATCCGGCGCCGCTGCTCGTCGCCGCCCGACGAGACATCCTGCAGCATGAGGGGCAGGATCTTCAGCGGTCCGCGATCGACGACCGGGATGCGGCCTGCACCGGAGGTTCCGTCCAGCAGTTCGTCGAGCCCCTTCAGGATGTCGCGGGCGCCCACGGGAACGCGCCACTCGCCGCCCGTCCGTGAGAAGTCACCGCGGGATGCCGAGCGCGTGACCGAGGCCTCCACGAGTGCGAGGGACTCGTCGATCGCGTCGAGTCCGAACCGGTGTTCGGTGCTCGGCTCCATGGCGGCGACGAGCGTGTCCCACTCGCCGAACGCCGGGGTCCCGGTGCGGAAGCGCTCCACGGGCTCATCGGATGCCGTACGGACGTCGTCGTCGCCCAGCGGGGACGACAGCGTCACCTCGATCACTCCGTCCGGCGAGATCTCCCGGGTGACGGTGACGACCTCGCTCGACGGCACGGTGCCGCCGGGGTCGCCGTCGGGATAGAAGAGGTCGACGGTCCGCCGGCAGAACAGACCGTCCCCCTCGCTCTCCCAGGTCGCCGTCCGGAGCGGTGTGCGGCCGGGCGTGTAGAACGTCACCGTGAAGCGGTGCCGCTTCGGGGCGACGATCAGGTACCAGCTCGGCGGATCCTGATCGGGAACGACGTTGAGGCTCCGGCCCTCGTCGTAGCGCGTCCGTGCTTCATCGACCCCGAGATAAGCGGGGTCGCCGAGCGCCTCGAGCCGGAACTTCTCGAACCGGGCGGGATAGCGCGCGCTAATCGACATAGAACTGCGTGTAGGTGCCCGTGCCCATGTCCGACACGTTGAAGACGGCTTCCGGCAGGCCTTCAGGGAGGTAACCGCCGGGGATCCATTGCGCATTCGCGCCGGCCTCGTTGCCCTGGGGCATCCGGAGGTTGCCGTTCATGATCTCCTCGAAGCTGAAGTCCGCACGAACGATGTCCACGGCATTGCCGTCCGAATCGACGAAGAAGTCCTCGCCGAGTCCGAGCATCTCGCCGAGCCTGCGCGGATCGCCGCCCGCCTGATCGATGATGTTGTCGATCTCGCTCGTCGGGAAGACGAAGGTCGTCCCTTGATTGCCAGGACCGTACTTCCCGAGGCTCTCCGCTCGGTAGAAGCGCGTGGCGCCGCCGTCGAACCGCGCGAGATGCTGTCGGATGTAGTCGGCATCGAGGTACTCGGCCGGATACGGCCGGTTCGGCTTGCCTGCGCCGACCACGCGGTCCGGCGTGTGCCAACTGTCCGTCTTCCAACCGGCGCGCAGCTCCGGCGGCACTCTGTCGAGGTCGTTGACCTCGGAGTTGCTGCGTCGGTGCGCGTTCCCGTGCTTGCGGAACATCTCGGAGAGCTGCCGCACGTGGACCGGGACCCCGTCCAGTGCGTCCTTCATCGCCCGGACTACCGGCTTCATGCTCATTCTCAGTCTCCCCCGATGTTCAGGCCGGCCAGATCCGTCATCAAGCGCTCGGTCAAGGTCTCGACGTCCGCGGCGTGCTGCTCCATCTCGCCCTCCGCCTGCTCCAGTGCCTGAAGGTCGGCGTAGAACTCGTCCGGATCACCCGCCACGGCCTCCACCACCGGGGAGTCCAGTGCCGCCATGATCGCACCCGGCAGCTCTTCAGCGAGCGGTTCGATCACCATCGGCAGGATCTGGTTCAGCGCCTGCTCGACGGCGATGTCCACGGCGGCGTTGAGCAGCTTCTTCTTCAGCAGCAGCATCGGTCCGGCGCCGGCGGCCGTGATCGGATTCGTCAGCATCGCCACGAGCGTGATCATCGTCGTGGTGATGTCGGCGATCACTTTGATCTTCAGTCCGAGAACTACGTCAGCCGCGATGTCGATGCCGGTCGGCGCCGGACCGAGAAGGTCGAGCAGCTTCTGAAGGTTCTGCGACCTGTTCGTGTTCCACGCGCTCACATACGCGGGTCCTGCTTGACCGCGCATAGCGGCCACCATGTCGCCGTTGACCTTGCGGTCCATCGCCATCAGCTTGTCCTCGAGGTCGTCTCGGAACACGCGGACGATGTCGGCGCCACGGCGCAGCTCGTCTTCGTCGATGTCGGGCCAGTCGAACCCGAGCTTCTCCATCACCCAGATCAGCTCATTCGGCAGCATCATTCCCACAGCAGGACCTCCAAGAAGACTCTAGAGGGCGTCATCGCGGGTCGGCGATGGGGAGAACAACCCATGCCGGACCGTTCAGGGGACCGTCTCCCACTGCACGGCGCCGTAGGTGAGCGGAGCAGCCACACCGCTGCGCGCCGTCACACCGGTCACGTCGCGATCCACGATGGTCACGCGCGGGTTCGTGGCGAGGGGCAGCGCCACGGCCGCGCGCACGATCGTCGCCTCGATCCGCGCGAGGACCTCGCGGGCGTCGTAGACGTCCGTCGTCTGCGCGAGCTGAGCGATCAGCTCGTCACGGTCGGGGTCTGCCTGACGAGTGATGGACGCCGTCCCCTCGCTCCCCCACTGCACCGCGATCTGCTCCGGCGTCCGCGGGATCGGCACGCGGGCGATCACCGCGTCCCAGCGCCGCTGATCGAGGGCGGCGTCGAAGTCGTCCGAACCGCAGTCGACGGCCTCCCAGCCCGCTTCGGCCGCGGCCTCCCGCATGGCCGAGAAGACGCCGGTCGCGAACTCGCTGCCTCGGTCGTAGAGGACGCACACCCGCGAGCCCGCGGCGACTCCGGCCCGCTCCCGCTCCAGGGCCGGTTCATCGTCCGTCGTGCCGAGTATCTCGGTGAAACCGGAGTCCTCATTGACGATGTCGTAGGCCCGCGAACCCGGGGCCGAGACCATCGAGGTGGTCCCGGTGTACGCCGAGGCCCATTCCCCGGCACCGCGCTCGACCAGACCCGACGCCGGCACCGCGTGGATGAACGCGGTCCGCGCCTCCTTCTGGGAGAAGATGCCCGACGGCTTCAGGAGCACCGACCACATCGTCCCGTCGTGCGCCGTCTCGACGGCGAAGTCCTCGCGTTCGAGGTCGTGGATCGGGCCGCGATTGGCCGAGGTCGGCGCGACCTGCGCGACATCGAGCACGTCGGAGATCGCCGCGACCGGATTGTCACCGGGAGGCACGAGGTCGATCCGCGCCACCTTCGGCGTGACGAGCCCGCGGTAGCCGGGGTTGGGGACGAGCACCACGCTCTGCCGCTCATCGGCGACCTCGATGCCGTCCACCTGGAACGGGCCGCTGGAGATCAGCTTGTCGGCGGTGAGGTCATCCGGGTCTGCGATCTCGAATCCGGTGTTCCAGACCTCGGAGATCTTCGCCAGAGCGGCGGCGTCGCCCTCCTGGATGGCGCGGATGACCGCCTGCTTCGCGGCCATGTCGTCGTCCTCGCCGAACGCGATCCGTCCCACGATGTGCGCCGGAACCGGAACTGTGACCGCCTGCTGCCAGTCGATCCGCGGCTGCGCGAAGGTCACGTCGATCGACCGCGCGAACTCGTCGATGCTCGGGACCTCCGGGGCGTCCTCGGGGATCATCTCGGCCGCATCGGCTTCCTCGGCATCCGGGAAGTAGCCGGATGCCCCGGCCCAGCCGAGCAGCAGGTCCGCGGCGTCGAGCGGGATGCCGTCGGACCACGCCGGCTCCGCGAGGTCGTATCGGACGGTGAACGGATCCTCGCCCACGATCGTCACCGCGCCGAAGCCCTCGTCGGGGACGAACTCGCCGTCGATCACATCGCCGAAGTCGGCGCGGATCATCTCGGCCACGTCCACGTTCCCGGCGGTCGGGGATGCGGAGGCGTTCGTCGACGTGAGCGACCCCGTCCATCCGACGACGATCTCCGAACCGGGGACGACCGTCTCCGGCAGCGCGGGCGCGCACGCGGCAAGCCCGAGAACGAGCAGCACGGCCAGCGGAGCCGCACGGCGACGATGTCGCGTCATGACGTCGCCGTCACGCGTAGTCGATGCCGTCGTCGCTCTCGGCGGCCATCTGGCGGAACGGCTCGCTCTCCTCGCTCTCGAGCCACGCGCGCGCGTGCTCCAGCAGAACGGCGGGAGAATCCTCGGCCTCCGCCGCGGTCGCGAACGGTCCGAGCGTGTCCTCCGACGGACGCTCGTCCGCGCGCTGGACGGACTGGGTGCTCAGGTTGTACCAGTAGGGCTGCGACCCGCTCATCGGCTCTGTGCTCCGTTCATCTTGTCGATTGTATGCGCCGGCGGTGCGCGGCGCCTGCAAAGAGAGAGGTCGTGACGTCGGTGCTCACACCGACGTCACGACCTCTCGGGGTGCGTGGGCTCAGGCGCCGCCGGCCAGCTGCGCGTCCGTGTCGCGGATCGCGTCGGCCATGCGGTCGAGGGCCTGCGCCATGTCGTTGACGGCCTCAGCCGCGTCGTCCAGGGACGTCGTGAGCTCCTCGTACGCGGAGGAGTACGCCTCCGACGCGTTCTCGGTCTTGAAGCCGTCCTGCACGAGGTCGTCGATGACGCCCTGCAGCTCCTTGAGGGTGTCCGTGACAGAGCTGCGTCCGTCGCGCAGACGCGCGGCCGCGCTCTCCATCTCGCTGTACGTTGCACCAAAATCGTGGGCCATGAGATCCGCCTCCAGCTTTCTTCGTCTTCAGGCCGCTCGGCCTCTTTACACATGAGGTTAGCTGGCGATGCCCCCCGGTCAAATGGGGAGCGCTACCCATGAACCCCTACCCATTCGCCGGGGCGTCCGGCACGAACGGCATCTGCATCGTGACCGTACGCCCGGCCTGCACGAAGATGCCGCGACCCGCGGGGAAGTCCGAGCGCTTCACGCGACCGAACGGCGTCTTGAAGATGCCGTCGCCGTCGTACGTGTCCGGCTTGAGCACGATTCCCTGCCGGCCGGCCTTCCATTCGCCGAGCACGCCGATGCTGCCGCTGGCGCGACTGACCTCGGCGTCGCCGATCAGCATGTGGTCGCTGTTGTTCATGGCCTGCAGCAGCGCCCGCATGGGACGATCCGCCGGCCCGTCGGAGAGGTGCGGGATGTCCTCGATCACGATGAGGATGCGCCCGCCGGGGTCCTCGCTGACGACGAGCTCGACCAGCTCCGCGGCGAGCTCTTTCTCGTCCTCGGGGCGCGTGGCGCTGCGCACCCAGGGCCGGAAGTCCTTGAGCTCGGAGCGCCGGCTGCCGAAGTGATACATCTGCACCTTCGGGTTGAACCGCTCCATGGCGATGACGAGCGCCTTGAGCGCGTTCGTCCGACCCGAGGCGGGAGGCCCGGTGATGACGAAGGAGCCGAGCGGCTCGAACCCGCGCGGCGCCAGAGTGTCGTCCGCGACGCCGAAAACCGGCATCCCGTCCACCTGGGCGGGCATGTCGGAGACCGGCACCATCGTCGGCAGTGCGCCGATCTCGGGCAGGTCCCGGACCCCCTGGGCGCGCAGGCTGTCGCCGAGCGCTCCAAGCGCCTTGGTCTGCTCGACCACGTTCGGCGTCCCTCCGAGGACGGCGATCTGCGCCTCGTGCCCGTCGATCACCGCGCGCCCCGGTGCGGACTGCTCGTCCAGCACGTCGCGCGGCGCGCCCAGCAACATGTACTGGCTGGCATCGCCCATGCGCAGGACGACACGACGCGGGATGTTCGCCGCGACCGCGCTGGGCACCGCGTTGCCGCGGTCCGCCGTGATCACCGCGTGCACGCCGAGCGTGCGGCCCTCGCCGAGGATCCGCATGAAGTGACGGTAGAACGGGCTGCGTCCCGGAGACACCTCCCAGTCCTTCTTGAACTCGGGATAGTTGTCGATCAGCAGCAGGATGCGCGGCATGTTCGGGTCCGCGAGCTCGCGGTACTCCTGCACGGATGCGGCGCTGGCCGCCGAGAAGGCCGCCGCCCGGCGATCCATCTCCCCGTCGAGCGTGCGCAGCAGACGCTGGATGCGCTCGACGTCGCCGCCGTCCACGACCGATCCGACGTGCGGCAGGGTCGACAGCGCGCCGAGCGCGCCGGTGGCGAAGTCGAGGCAGTACACCTGCACGCGTCCGAGGTCGGGACGCATGCCTGCTGCGGTGCCGATCGTCTTGAGGACGGTCGACTTGCCGGAGCCGGATGTTCCGTAGACCACCATCGACCCGTCCCGGTCAGGGACGAACGCCGCCGCCTCCTGCAGCTGCTTCTCCGGGACATCCAGCAGGGCGATCGGGATGCGCGTGTCCCCCTCGTTGGGCAGATCGCGCAGGTCCACGACGGTCGCCAGGTCGTCGAGCCACGGCCGGCGCGGCGCGGGGAGGCCGGCGACGTCCGCGGCGCGGATGAGCGTCGAAACGATCCGCTTCTGGTCGTTCGGACCGAGATCCTCCTCGTGCGAATCCGATTCGGCGGGGCGGTCGGGCTCCCACTCCGCGGTGGCGCCGAAGCGGAGCTCGGCGACGCGGACGTCCGCCACGGCGGCCTCGTCGTCGGCCGTCCAGCCGCCGGCGTAGGCGGACTGGAAGGGCACGAGACGACCGGGTCCGGTCTTGGCGATGGCACGACCGGGGATCGCCGCCGAGAACGTGGACGCGATCGCGTCGTCGACCACGTCTCGGGAATCGGCCTCGTCCGCCATGCGCAGGGCGATGCGCAGGTTCGTGTTCGCGCGCAGGTTGTCCTTGATGACGCCGGCCGGGCGCTGCGTCGCCATGATCAGGTGGATGCCGAGCGAGCGGCCTCGCTGGGCGATGTCGACGACGCCGTCGACGAACTCCGGCATCTCCGACGCCAGCGCCGCGAACTCGTCGATCACCAGGACCAGCGCAGGCGGGCACTCCGGGTCCTGCCGCTTCTCGAGTTCGAGCAGGTCCTTGGCCTTCTTGCGGTTGAGAAGGTGCTCGCGGTGCTGGAGCTCCGCGCGCAGGCTCGTCAGGGCGCGACGCACGAGATGCGGGCTCAGGTCCGTCACCAGTCCCACGCAGTGCGGCAGCTCGACGCAGTCGGCGAACGCGGAGCCGCCCTTGTAGTCGACGAACAGGAACGTGACGCGGTCGGGGCTGTGCGCCGCCGCCATGCCGAGCACCCAGGCCTGCAGGAACTCCGACTTTCCGGCACCGGTCGTACCTCCGACGAGGGCGTGCGGTCCCTGCATCCGCAGATCCAGAGCCATGGCGTCGCTCGCGCCCTGGCCGATGATCGCCCGGAGCGTGCCCGCCTTCTTGAGGCGCGGCCTCGGCGCCGGGGTGCGGTCGACGATCGTGTTGTTCTGCCGCCAGCGCTCGATCACGACGCGGGGGTCCTCGGCGATCGCGGGATCGACGAGCTGGAGGAACATCACCGAGTTGGGGATGTCCGAGGCGTCGTGCACGACGGTGCTGGCGTCCACCACGGGCGCGAGCCGGCGCGCGAGCATGTGCATGTACGCATTGGACACGCCCTCGACGCGGGTGTGCTCGAAGTTCTCGCCGTTGCGCACCAGACCCACGTGCGCGTCTTCGAGGCCGGCTGTGACGTCGATGTAGCTGCGGCACACGGCCGGCAGCGACTCGACCGTGGGCGAGACGAAGACCGCGTGGACCCCGTGATCCGCACCGCGCTCGAGCACGTCGGTGAGGCGACCGCGATCGACCGGCGCGTCGGCCGTCACGAACACGATGACCGAGACAGGCGGCGTCTTCTGATGGTCACCGGCGGCGCGCGACACGTCAGTGCCGTACAGCAGCGGGTTCCAGTCCTCCTTGAACGGACCGCGCGGCTCTCCGCCCGGTCCGTCGCCTGCGGCGCGGCGCACGTACTCCTCGAGGGAGCTGAGCAGCGCCGCCCCCGTCGGAGCCGAATCCGCCAGTGCCATGTCGCGGAAGGGGCTCTTCTCGCTGGACGTGTGCGGCATCCACTTCAGCCAGTCCAGCTCCGGCGTCCAGGCCGAGTCGGCGAAGGCGACGGCCACGACGTCATTGGGCGCGTGCAGGCCGAACAGTTGGACGGCGATGCCGCGCATCGTGTCGGCGACGGGGCCCTGCGGCCCCGCGATCCCGATCGAGCCCGCATCGGCCAGGGTGTCGAACACCGGGACGTCGTCGACGAAGGCATAGCGTTCGCGCAGGCGGTCGACGCGATCGATGAACTCCGGCAGACCCTCAGGCGTCTCGGCGTCGTCGATCGTGTTGCGCGCCGGGAGGCGGCAGGACCCCAGCCGCAGGCCGAGGAAGTTCCAGTGCTCCGGGCGCCTCGTCCAGAGCATCGGGCCCAGCCGCATCGCGTGGTCGAAGATCTCGGCCACCGGCGGCGCCTCTTCGTTGCGCGCGCGCTCCTCCTCGGGCTTGCCCCGGAAGAAGTCCTCTTCGAGCTGCTCGAACTGCCGCTCGAAGAGGAGGAACTCGTGGTTCGAGCTCTTCTTGCTCTGCACGGCCTGGTTGATGATGTTTCCGAACGCCATGAGCGGGGTCATGACGATCATGAGCAGCGACCGCGGGTTCTCGTTCAGCGCGTACAGCGCCAATCCCATGAGGATCGGCGCTACGAGGATCGGCCAGGGGAACATCTTGCCGATCTTCTCGGCCGGCAGGCGCGGCGGCTTGAAGTTCGTCCCGGGGTAGCGCACCTCCACGCGAGGGCTGCGGTTGAAGAGCAGGCCGCCGCCGCGTTCGATGATCGGGTCCTCCACGGCCGACCCGTCGAACGACCGCGCCAGGCGCAGCACGAGGGTCGTGCCTCCGATGACGAACGGCTCGCCCTCCTCGACCCGCACGCGCTGCACCGCCATGCCGTCCACGAGCACGCCGTTCGCCGAGTTCAGGTCGACGACCTCGATGTGCGCACCCACCTCGAGCCGGGCGTGGCGCTTGGAGACCATCGGGTCGGCCAGCACGACGTCATTGTCCGCCTCACGACCCAGGAAAACGTGCCCGGATCTGATCGGGAACTCCTGACCGGCGAGCGTCCCCGCCGTCGCGACCAGGACGCCTGCGACGTCCCGGCGGTCGGCCGAGGCGTAGTCGGGGCCGTAGTTCACGATGGATGCCGCGAAGCCGGACCCCACCGCAGCCTCGCCGATCGGGACGTCCGGCTGCAGCGGCACGAGGCGCTCACCGGTCGGAGGTGCGACGGCGAGCGTGAGCACGTCCCCCTCGGCGAACGCGACGGATCGGGTCGGGTCGGCCTCGGCGACGTGGCGGGCCACGTCGCCGGCGGTGGCCGTCGAGTCCGTCGTGATCACGATGTCGACGGGATCGCCCGCCGCTCGATGCAGGGTCAGCTTCAGTCTCATGCGTCTTCCTCGATGTCGCGGCGCCCGCGGGCCGTCCTCTGCGTGCTCACGCTCACACCCGGATCACGGCGGCCACGCGGTCGCCGAGCCGGATCATGTCGCCCTCGGTCGTCATGACCGGCGCCCCGGCCGTGACGGCGTACTCGGTGCCCGCCCTGACCAGCCCGGATCCGTTCGTGGAGCCGCAGTCGACGATCTCGAGTCCCCCCTCGGCGGGCCGCACCAGCAGATGCGTCTTCGAGAGGGACCGGCTGTCGTCGGCGAGCGCGACGGGTCGCGCTCCGGGATGCCCCGCCGCGTCGGGATTGCGCCCCAGCAGGACGGGCTCGGAGACCAGGATGCTCTCGCCGCTGTCGAGGCGCAGACCGAAGCGGGCCGCGGGAGCGCGACGCGGCTCGGCCGGCGGCGGGGTCGGTCGTGCGGCGGGTGATGCCGTCTGGACCGCCGGCACCGCAGCCGGCTCGGGGGCCGTCGGCTGGGCACGCACAGGTGCCGGAGCGGGCTGCGCCGGGGCCTGCGGCTGCACGACGGCCTGCGGTTGCGGGGCGGGCTGCTGTGCCGGGGCGGGCTGCGCGGGGGCTTGCGGTTGCGGGTCCGCCGGCGGTGCGGGGTTCTTCGGGACCGCGGCCGCGGACACCGGAGCAGCCGGCGTCGGCATCGCCGGCGCGTACGGGAATCCGGCGGGCGCCGTGCCGGTGAGGCTCTCGCGCGCCCCCCGATACCCGCCGAGCACGGGCTTGCCCGTCTCGATCGGCGCCGGAGCGGCGGCCGAAGCCTGCGGCAGGCCGACGGCCGGACGCTCGTCGGATCGATGCGGCCGCGCGACGCCGAGCACGCCCGCGCTGATCCGATTCCCCGGCCGGTAGGCGGGCTGCGGGCCGGGACCCACCGGAGTGGCCAGCGACGGCAGCTCCGACCGCTCGGGGGTGGGATCGGCCTTCACGACCTTGCGGGCGACGCGCATCCGCTTCTCGTCGTACGGGTTCAGCCCCTTGCGCACGTCCACGAGCCAGACCTTCGTCGCCTTGTCGTGCCAGCCGCGGCCGCGGCCCTCCGGGTCGAAGGTCGGCGAGGCGAGGAACGCCGCAGGGCCGATGACGGGCACCAGGCCCGAGGCCCACACGATGATCAGGCGCAGAAGCACCTGCCCGACTCCGGGGCGCTCGAGCGTTCGCACGTTCACGCTCCGGATGCCGGTGATCGCCTTGCCGATCGTGAGGCCCTTGCGTCCGTGGAGGACCAGCTGCACGACGGAGTAGATCAGCGTGAGTCCGACCGTGACGGCGGCCATGGCGACGCTGAGCCCGAACCCCGGGTGGTTGAGGAAGCCGTAGGGCGAGATGGATCCCGTCGCGAGCTTGAGCACCAGCGGCATCGCGCCGAGCCACAGCGGCAGCTGCAGCAGCAGCCACAGTCCGAGGTCGCACACCAGCGCGAGCGCGCGGCGGCCGAACGGCGCGGACAGCAGTCCGAGCGCCGCGGCATATGCGGGGTCCGGACGTCCGGCCGCGTCGAGGCCCTCGATCGTCGGCCTGCTGTCGTCGATCTCCCAGATCATGCCGTCGGATGCCCTCCCCCGCGCTCATCTCGCCGTCTGCGGCCGAGGTCAAGAATACTGAGTCGTGTCATGTCGAATCGCTTGTCGCTGCGGCCCCTGCGGGCCCGCCCGGTCAGTCGATGCATCCCCGGACGGGTTCGGACGATCGTCCTCCCGTGCGCACCAGAGTGACGTCTATGCAGACCTCGCCCTCGCCCTCCGGCGTGAACGTCACGGTCGGCTCCTGTGCCTTCTCCGAGCTCGTCTCGCCCGACAGCACGACCTGCTGCCAGATGTAGTAGTCGCCGTCCTGCTCGTCGGGGTTGGCCCAGGTGAAGGTCACCTCGGACCCGCTGCGCTCCCCGGCGAGGTCGGTGACCTGCGGGATGATGCTTCCCACGACGTCCTGCGGGTCGACGACGTCCGTGGTCTCCTCCGGCTCCGGAGCGGCGTTGAGCGAGTTCGCCGCGAGCGTGATCCCGGCGACGCCGCCCGCGATGATCACGACCGCCGCGGCGATCCCGCCGATGACGAGGCCGATCCGGCGGCGCGGTTTCTGCTCGGCGTCCACTGCGGCCTCGGGTGCCGCGGCCGACGGGGCGGCCGGTGCGGGAGAGGCCGGATTCAGCACGCGCGGCGGACGCAGCAGAGTGCGGTCGTCGTCCGCGCCGGCGGCGGGAGCCGCCGCGCCCGAAGGCGGGCGGATCACGGTCTCGTCCACCGCGGCCGTCCCGGCGGAGGGCAGGTCGAACACCGGGATCTCGGACGCCGGTGTCGGTGCGGGCGTGCCCAGCGGACCGGCGGCGAACGGCTGCGTCAGCGCGGAGGGCCGAGTCGACCCGGCATCCGGATCGATGCTGACGACCTCGCGGACCCTGGTCAGGCCGTCGTCGTCATCCTCGATCTGCTCGATCGGGTGATCGTCGACGATGTCGATCGGCGTCACCGAGTGCGACAGCTCGATCTGCACCTTCTGCAGCGCCCGCGCGAACGCGACGGCACTCGGATAGCGGTCGGCCGGGTTCTTCGCCATCGCCCGCTCCAGCACGCGCTGCAGGCTCGCCGGGGAGTCGGGTCGCCCGATCGGCGGCAGCGACACCCGCTCGATGCGCTCGATCAGGTCGGCACTGGAGTTGCGCTCCCCGGGGCGCTCGAACGGCGAACGCCGAGCCAGCAGCGTGTACAGCGTGGCGCCGAGGGCCCACACGTCGGAACGGGTGCCGCTCTGCGGCGGGTCCCCGAACGACTCGGGCGGAGACCAGGGGATCGACATGCCGGTCGCCTCGGTGATCGCCCCCGTCGTCGACGCGATGCCGAAGTCCGTCAGGGCCGGACGGTTGTACTCCGTGACGAGGATGTTCGCCGGCTTGATGTCTCGGTGGAGCACCCCGGCGCGATGCGCCGTCTCCACGGCCCCGGCGACCTGGATGCCGACGCGCAGCGCCTCGGCGACCGAGAACGCCTCCTTGCGGGCGCGCAGCTGCAGGTTCGGGCGCGGGCAGTACTCCATGACCAGGTACGGCCGGCCGTCGCCGGCGACACCCGCCTGATAGATGGTGACGATCGCGGGATGCGTGGACAGCATCGCCATGACGTTCGCCTCGTCGGTGAACTCCTGGGCGGAGCCGCTCGCGATGCGGTCGGCGAGCAGCACCTTGACGGCCACCCGCCGGCGGGGCATCTGCTGCTCGTACAGGAAGACGTCCGCGAATCCGCCGGTCCCCAGCGGCTCCACGTAGGTGAAGCCGGGCAGCTCGGGCGGCGGAGAGGGGGGCCTGCTCACGGGAGGTCCTCGAAGGCGACGGTCACGCCGTCGCCGAGATCGATCACGTCTCCGGACAGCACGAGGGTCTGCTCCCCCGGGTGCAGGCGCACCGGGTCCGCACCGGGACGCAGCAGCGTCGAGCCGTTCGTCGTGTGCAGATCGATCACCACGACGGTGTCGCCCTCGGGCCGGATCTCCAGGTGGCTGCGGGAGATGTCCTGCTGCGGGCTCTCGACCGCGATCAGGTGAGGAAGACTCGCGCCGCTCGCGCGCGGCGCGCGCGGCCGGCGGCCGATGACGACCGTGCGGTCGAGGGCCACGACCTGACCGGTGGACACCCGGATCCGTCCGCCGCCGACGGCGGGCATCAGCGCGGTCGCGGCCTCGGGCTCGATCTGCGGGACCGGCGGGAGGTCGCCGCGCAGGGCGCGCGCCTCGGCGACCGAGATCGTCGCGCCGTCATGGTCGCCGGCCACCGGAGGCGCGGGCGGAGCCGACGGCACGGAATGCACGGTGTCGCCGAACAGCTGCTGGAACTCGTCGAAGTCGCTGCCCAGGGTCTGCTCGGCCGGGATGAGCGTCTGATCGCTCACGACGTCGTCGGACGCCTCGGCAGGGGCCGCGGGATCGACGTCGATGGCCGCTGTCGCGGCATCCGCGGAGGTCTCCTCGGGCTGGTCGCTCTCGACAGCGGCCTCCTCGGATTCGACAGCGGCCTCCTCGTCGGACTCCTCGGTCCCGGCATCCGTCCCGTCGACCTCTTCCAGCGCGTCGGTCTCCTCGGCCGTCGCGTCCTCGGGCGCCGACGGGGCCTCGGTCGTCACCGGCGCAGGGAGGGGCACGACCGGAGGAGGCGGGACCGCCGCCGCGAAGGCGGGTGCGGCCGCCGCTTCCGCGGCAGGCGCGGGCTCGACCTCAGGCGCCGCGCCGCCCGCGGCTGCCTCCACCGCAGACCCGTCGCCGGGTTCGAGGTCCGCCGAGACCTCGGCCGCACGGACGATTCCGCCCAGGACCGGCAACTCCGCCTCGCCCGCATCCGCCGCCAGCCTCAGCACGACCCGGTCAGCGCCCGGGATGAAGCGCTCGCTCCAGGTCGTCACGTCGGCGCCGGAGAGGGTCTGGAGCCCATCGGAACCCGTGACCTCGGCGACGATGTCGCCGCGGACGGCGACCCGGGCGTTCGCCCCCTCGCGCACGG
Source organism: Microbacterium cucumeris (assembly GCF_058349845.2). Taxonomy (NCBI): domain Bacteria; kingdom Bacillati; phylum Actinomycetota; class Actinomycetes; order Micrococcales; family Microbacteriaceae; genus Microbacterium; species Microbacterium cucumeris. The sequence continues at coordinate 8,245 of NZ_JBYRIZ020000005.1, read as the reverse complement.
CGGCCACGAACGGGGGCATCGCGGTGAACGATCCTCCTGCGCTGTCGGTGATGGCGTCGACGACCGCGGCCAGCGTCCGCTCGTCGTTCAGGCGCTCCCACAGGGTCGAGACCAGTGCGTGCGGGACCTCGGGCGGCAGTGCGACGAGCGCCCCAGGGACGACGAGTGCGTTCCAGGACCCTGGTCGGTAGTTCGTCTGCATCAGCGAATCCCTCCTGCTGCGGCTTCCCTCGGTCGGGTGTCGGCATCGATGTCGTCGTCCGCCTGCAGCGGACGCCCCGGCTTCGAGGCGACCAGTACGGCATCGGCGACCACGACGGTCACGTTGTCCCGTCCCCCGGCTCTGACGGCCTCGTCCACGAGGAGGTCGGCGGCGGTCTGAGGGTCCGGCTCCGTCGACAGCACCTCGCGGATGCGCGCGTCGTCGAGCTCCGACGACAGCCCGTCCGAGCAGACCAGCATCCGGTCGCCCAGTTCGGCGGGGAACATCCAGTAGTCCGCCTCGCCGGTGCTGCCGGCTCCGATGGCGCGGGTGATGATGTTGCGACGGTGATCGGTCGCGGCGTCCTCGGCGGTCAGCTCTCCGGAGTCGATCAGCTCCTGGACGACCGAATGGTCGACGCTGATCTGCTCCAGCTCCCCACCGGAGAGCCGGTAGGTGCGGGAGTCGCCGATGTTCAGCGCCAGCCAGTAGCCCATGCCGTCCACCGAGGCGATGACGGCCCCGCTGAGCGTCGTCCCGGCGCGTCCGTTCCCGGAGGTCGACAGCGCCTCGACCGCGTCGCGTGCCCGGCTGAGCGCCGTGCGGACGTCGTCCAGGGTCAGGTCCGGTCGACCGATGAAGCGCGAGAACTCCTCGATGACCGCGGCGCTGGCGACCTCGCCCGCCTCGTGTCCGCCCATGCCGTCCGCCACCAGGAACACGGGGGCGCTCGCCAGCAGCGAGTCCTCGTTGAGCGGGCGGCGGTTGCCCGGATGGGTCGCGGACCCGGTCGACACGATGAGGGACGGGATCATTCGTAGCCCCCGACCGTGACGATGCGGTCTCCGATCGAGATCACGTCGCCGAGTTTGATGCTCACGCGCTCGCCCGGGGTGCAGGTGATCTCGACCCCGTCGCGGATGATCGTGGTGCCGTTGGTCGAGTTGCGGTCCATCAGCCATCCGCCCGAGGTGTCCGCCGCCGCCTCGAAATGGGTCTTCGAGAGCGAAAGGGTCTCATCGCGCACGGGGACGATGACGGCGCCCTCCTCCGAGGCCGGATTGCGGCCGAAGACGGTGCGGCGCGACACCGAGACGCGGGCCCCGTCGTCCCAGGTGAACACGAGCCGGTGGCCGGGGATGCTGATCCGGGTCTGTTCGACGTCGTCGTCCTCGGCGGGCGTGATAGCCGCCGCGGCGGGCGTCTGCACGGAAGTCCCGGATGCCGGGACGGGCGTCTCGGCGGTCTCGGGCGCGGCAGCTGCTGCCTCCTCCTCGAACGGCGCTTCGGCCGGCGCCGCCGGCGCGGGGCGGAGCGGAGCGTCCTGCGTGATGCCGGGCACGAACGCGATGAGGGACGAGTCCGCAGGCAACTGAGGCGCGGGCTCGGGCGTCACGGGCAGCGGCGGACGCGGCGGGACGATCGTCTCGTCCAGGGCGCTCGACGAGAGATCCGGAGCGGCCGGTGCCGTTTCGGGCAGCGGCGGCGCGGGAGCGGCGAACGACGGCTGTGCCGGGGCCGGGTTCCCGAACGGCAGAGCCGGTGCGGGCGACTGCGGGAACGGCTGGCCCGCGGGCTGCTGCGGCAACGGCTGGCCCGCCGGCGGCGCGGGGTACCCCGGGGACAGCGGGGGCTGCCCGCCGAAGCCACCGGCCTCGGGCACCGGAGGCAGCGGCATGGCCTGCGTCACCGGGGCGGTCGGCGCGGAGACCCGCGCATCGATCACGAGCGTCTTCGCCACTTTGTCGTGCCACCCCTGGTAGCGGCCGGTGCCGTCGAAGAGCGGGGTGAAGTAGCCGACCACGATCGAACCGGCCAGCCAGAAGATCACGTTGCGCAGCAGTGCGCGGCCGAATCCGATCGAGTCGCCGGTCGCGGCATCCACCAGGCGCACGCCCTGGGCGCGCATGCCGATGGAGCCGGCGCCGACCTGCATGTACGTGTAGACCAGCAGCCAGCCGATCTCCAACGCGACGACGACCGGGGCGCCGATCGCGAGGACCAGCAGCATGCCCTCGACGCTGCCGCTGAGCACCGCGATGGTGACGAGGATGCCGCTCAGCACGATCGCGAGACCGGCGGCGATGAGGGCGTCGAGCACGTACGCCACGGCGCGTCGGGAGATCGGGGCGATCTGCCCGAAGGGAAGCATCGTCATGCGCTCTCGCTCTCGGATGTCGGGGAACTGTTCTTGTCGATGGTGCCAGGTTCTCGCCGAACGCGCGCGGTCGCGGCATCCTTCAATCCCTGGAAGCGTTCGGCCAGCGACGAATCCTTGAGCAGCGAGCGCAGGCTCAGCCGGGCCTTCAGGCGCGTGAAGAAGCCGGCATCTCTGCTGAGCCCCCCGACGATGCCGTCGACCTCTGCCCAGAACGCGTCCACCTGCTCGGGCGTCGGCTCGCTCGGTCCGAACACCTCGGCATCGGCCCGCTGGGCGAGCACGGTCACCGCGGGCACCGTGAGGGCCTCGACGACCTGCCCCGCCTCCTCGGCACGCGTGGCCCCAGGGGTGATCCGCGCGCCGTAGTCGACGGCGCGGTCGGTGAGCTCGTCCCATCCGCCGCTGATCCGGTCGGCGGTGCGCTCCGCCGCGCGTCGCGCACGACGACGGGCGGCCTTCCATGCGCCGATCACGATGAACGGCGACGCGAGAAGGGCGATGATGCCGAGCGAGATGCCGCCGATCGCGAGGATCGTGCCGATGAGGCCGGCGAGGTTGAAGTCGTCCTCCTCCGCCTCGCGGTCGTCCGGAAGCGTCGGGGGCAGATCCACCGGCTCCTGCGGCGGGGGCGGCGGCTGCAGCACCTGCGGCTTGGGGTCGGCGCGCGGTTTGGTGTTCTGGTCGTTCGGGACCTTGTCCTCGGGCGGCGTGGGGTCGAAGGCGACCCAGCCGTGGCCTGCGAAGTTGACCTCGACCCAGGCGTGCAGGTCATCCCCGCTCGCCGCGAACGTCGCCGACGCTGCGTCCTCCTCGTCTGGGTAGAACCCCATGACGACACGGGCGGGGATGTCGAGCTCCCGCGCGAGAAGCGCCATGGCGACCGCGTACTGCTCGTCGTCGCCGATCATCTGGTCGCCGCCGATCAGCGTCGAGATCCGCTCGGAGGTGTGCCCGGCGCGGGAGATGACCTCGCCCTCCAGACCGTGACTGAAGAAGCCGCCTTCGGCGAGGAAGGTCTCGAGCGCCGCGACCTTCTCGATCGGCGTCTCGGCGTCCTCGGTCGTCTCGGCGGCGAGGGTCGTCAGCTCTTCGGGCACGTTGCTCTGCTTGGGCATCGAGATCTCGCCGAACTCGGCTTCGGCGAGATCCTCGTCCTTACGCTCGGCCGGCAGCGTGGTCTCGATCGTGTAGGTGTCCCCTTCGGTCAGCGGCACCGTCGAGATCGCGGTCGCGCTCGCCTCGTTGTAGTACGTCGCACGGCGGAGCTCCTCGGCGCGGCCGCCGGTGAAGTCGAGCTCGTTCACCTGCCCGGCGATCGGGATCCAGACCTCCTCGTACTCGCCGATCTCGAACTGCAGCGTCGCGCGCGCCCCCTCGGCGTCGACGGACATGTTGCCGCGCAACGGCGTGAACGCCCCCGACGAGCCGGTGCCGGCGTCCGAGACGTTGTACACCTGGCCGTTGAAGTCGTCCATCGCCGCGAGGCGGACGCGCGACCCCTCGGGCAGGCCCTTGACGGTGAAGAGCGTGTCCTCCAGGTGGTCGCGCACGATCTTGCGGTGGGACTGCAGCGGGCTGGGGTACTCGCGGATGTTGAACGGAGGGATGATGGTGTCGCGGAAGACATGGCGCGGGGCGGCCGGTTGCGCCACGGCGCTCGTGGCGACCCCGGCGCCGGTGGCGACGACGAGCACGGCGGCACCCGCCCCGATCCGCCGCCAGCGCATGTGAGCGGCGCGGGTCGGGTCGACCTCGCCGACCGAGACGGCGGCGTTCTGCGGTGCCCAGATCTGGCGCAGCGACAGCCAGCCGACGCTGACCAGCGCGAACACGGCGCCCTGCACGAGCGGCGCGGCGGGCGACGGCACGCCCAGGGCGATGCCGAACATCACGGCCGCACCGGCCGGGATCAGCGCCCAGCCCGCGTGGTTCAGTCGCAGCGCGAGGGACCCGGTGAGCACGCTCGCCGTGAGAAGGAGCAGGAACGGCACGAGGAGGTGGCCGTCCGACACCGCGACGGGAGCGACCGTGGTCAGCAGCTGCTTCCATGAGGTGATGGTGCCGACCGCGAGCCGCTGGAGCGTGTCGACGGTCGGGATGAAGCCCACGATCGTCGTGAAGGGCAGCGCCAGCGCGCCGCCGAAGACGAAGTAGGCCGCGATCGTGAGTCCGGCGATGATGAGGATGCCCCACCGCCGCCAGGCGCTCACGGCGGCGATGCCGAGCCCGAGGATGACCGCGCCGACGGCAGCGGGGAGATAGCTCGGCGAGGCGAAGGTGGGCCAGAACCCGACGACGGCGACCCCGAGCAGGAGCGCGGACGCCGTGAGGTCGATGAGGTAACGGCGCGGACTGATCGGCGTGGTCGCGGCGGTCATGCGAGCACCTTCTGCAGAGCGAGGGGCAGCTGTTCGAGCGCGGCCACGGTGACGACGTCGGCGTCGCCGATGCGGCGAAGAGTCGGATTCTCGGCGCGCAGGTCGACGACGATCGCCAGCGCCCGCGCCCCGAAGGGGACGCGCGAGCACGCCGCGCGGAGATCCTCGGTCGACGTCTTGGAGCCGGTCACGAGCACGACGAAGCTGGCGAGCGGCATGGTGGCGGCCATCACCCCGGCGAGCTCGGTGATGCCGCCCTCTTTGGGCTTGGAGAACTCGACCGTCGACAGGGAGTCCAGCAGCTGTTTGCCGGTGCCGGCCGGAAGATCCCGCCCCTGCACCCGCAGGTCGACGCGCTGCGAGTCGCGCAGGGCTCGCAGGCCGACCGAGCCCGCCATGGACACGGCGCGCTCGAACTCCTCGTCCTCGGCGTACTCCGCCGTGTTGCGGGACAGGCCGATTACGAAATGGGAGCGGCGGGTCTCCTCGAACTGCCGGACCATCATGACCCCGGTGCGCGCGGTCGAGCGCCAGTGCACGTGGCGCAGGTCGTCGCCGGGCTGGTACTCGAGCAGAGCGTGGAAGGACACGTCGTCACGGGAGAGGTCGGCGGCAGGCATCCCCTCGAGGTCGCGGAGGAATCCGAGCGACTGCCCGTCGAAGAGCACCGTCTTGGGGTGGACGTACAGGTCGACCGGCTCGTCGCGCCGGTGGGCCCGCTCGAACAGTCCGAGGGGGTCGCCTCGGACCACGCTGACCGGCCCGACCTTCACGACGCTGCGCTTCTGGGTCGGGATCGCGAACAGCTCCTCCGCCTGCTCCCCGGGGGCGAGGCGCTGGATGCCGAACTCGCCGCGACCCGAGCCCACCGGCAGAACGACGCGGGAGGGCAGGATGGCTCGCGTGCTGCGGTTCGCGAGGGTCAGCGCGCCGACCGCGCGCTCGCCCACGACCACACGGGTGCGGGCGAGGTCCAGGGCCACGTCGTACTCGGTGCGGCCGATGAGGAACAGCGCGCACAGCACCACGGTGACGCCGATGATGACGGCCGCGACGGCGAGCTCCCACCACCCGAACACCTGACCGACGATCCAGAGGCCGAGACCCAGGCCGATCAGGACCCAGGCCAGCGGCCGGATGGCCGCCAGGATCACTCGGAGACGCGCCCCGAGGCGCGTGCCGACGACCGCCGCGATGTCGCGCCAGCCGGCGTCGCGTCGGGTCGTCGGCGCCGCGGCCGGGAGGGTCTCCGAGGTCATCACGCCGCCGCTCGTGCCTGCGGAGCCGCCACGGAGTCCAGGACGCGGGAGATCACGACGTCGGCGGTCGTGCCGGCGAACTCCGCCTCGGCATCCAGCAGCAGACGGTGCTGCCAGACGGAGCGGGCCAGCGCCTTGATGTCGTCGGGCAGCACGTAGTGGCGCCCGTGGGCGGCGGCCCACACCTTCGCGATGCGGACCATGGCGATCGCGCCACGGACCGAGACGCCCAGCCGCACGCTGCCGTCGGCACGGGTCGCTTCGGTGAGCTCGGCGACGTAGCGCAGCACGGCGGGTTCGACATGGGCGGAGGCCGCCAGATCCGCCATGTCGGCGACGGCGCTGGTCGTGATGATCGCGGACAGGCTCGCCGACGGGTTGCGGTCGGATGCTCCGGCCAGGATGCTCTGGGTGACGTCGAGGTCGGGGTAGCCGATCGACGTCTTGATGAGGAAGCGGTCCAGCTGCGCCTCGGGGAGCTTGTAGGTTCCGGCCTGCTCGACGGGGTTCTGCGTGGCGATCACCAGGAACGGGCGCCCGGTCTCGTGCGTGACGCCGTCGACCGTGACCCGGGACTCCTCCATGACCTCGAGCAGGGCGGACTGCGTCTTCGGCGAGGCGCGGTTGATCTCGTCCGCCAGCACGATGGACGCGAAGATCGGTCCCTTGTGGAACTCGAACCGGTGCGCCTGCTGGTCGTAGATCGTGACGCCGGTCACATCGGACGGCAGCAGGTCCGGCGTGAACTGGATGCGGGCGCTCGTGCCCTGGACCGTGGCGGCGAGGGCCTTGGCGAGGCTGGTCTTGCCCGTGCCCGGTGCGTCCTCGAGGAGCACGTGGCCCTCGGCGAGCATCGAGGCGAGCACGAGGCTCACGATCTCGCGCTTGCCCTGGAGCGCCTTGTCGACGTTGTCGACGAGGCGATGGAAGGTGCCCTGGAACCAGGCTGCCTGTTCGGGGGTCATGGTCATGTGCGGGGTGTCCTTAGTCGTGGAGATGCGGGGATGCTGCGGGGCCGGGAACGGAGCTACCAGTCTCTGCGCTCGTACGCCTTGCCGTCGATGACGACCCAGACCTGGTGGGGCGGGTTCCTGAGCATGTCGCCGTGGTGGCAGTACAGATCGAAGGATGCGTTCGCGCCGAAGTTGTAGGTGTTCGTGCTCCACCCGTTGGGGAACGCCGAGCTATAGCAGCGGACCGTGTGCGAGCCGCCCGGGAACGTGCTGTTCGTGTTCAGGTGGAACTTGTGGCAGCCGTCCGCGCAGTCAGAGGATCCGACGTACGCGCCGTTGGTGACCCACGCGTTCGGCGGATCGGGCGGCGGGGGCGGATCGTTCGTCCGCGCAGAGGCGGTGCCGGATGCCGACCAGCCGGCCTTGTTGTGCACCTGCACCTCGATCGAGTGCGTCTTCGAGTACGCGGACCCGGTCGTCGTGGAGCCGTTCGCGCTGACCGACTGCCATCCGCCGCCGTTGATGCTGATCCGGGCACCGTCGGTCGATGCGCCGTTGTCCCCGTTGGGGCTCCAGGAGAACGTCACGGTCGTGCCGTTGTTCCTGGCCGTCACGTTCGGCTTCGGCGGGAGGCCGTACGGTGTCACGGCGGCGGACGCGGGAGACGGGTCGCTGGTGTACTGCACGCCGTCGACGGTCGTCACGGCCCGTATGCGCACCGTGTAGGAGGTGCCGTTGTTCAGGCCGTTGATCCTCGAACCGTCCCAGCTGGTGCTGCTCTGCCATCCCGCGCCGTTGAGGCTGTACTGGTACACGGTCTCCGACGCCGACGCGCCGTTGAGCTCCGCCGCGGTGAGCGTGTACGAGTTCTTGTTCACGATGAGGTGACGGTCGCCGTAGTCACTGATCGTCGGCCGTGAAGGGGCGTCGGGCTTGATCGCGGCGCGACGCGGCGCGGAGGCGGGACTGTAGTCGCCCCAGCCCGCCTTGTTCTCCGCGCGAACCTTATAGGTGTACGCGGTCGTCGACGTGTCGACGACGACGGCCTGCGAGGTCTTCCCCGCCGCGACGTCGATGGTCTGCACGACGCTGGACCCGTTGATCACCTGCAGCTGGTATCCGTCGATGGCATCGCCGTTGTCGTTCGGCGCGACCCAGCTGACCTGCATCTGCGCACGGTCGTCGACCGCGGTGAGAGATGACGTGGTGGGGGCTGCGGGTTGCAGAGGAGGCCCGGCCGGGACCTCGGGCAGCGACGGCTGACTCCAGCTCGACGGCTCCGGAGCCAGGTT
>NZ_JBYRIZ020000004.1:191334-435331 GCF_058349845.2 Microbacterium cucumeris | reverse complement strand
CCGCGGCTACCAACGCAAAAACGGCTGAACCCCCGAAACCGGGGGTTCAGCCGTTCACGATGTCCTGAGACATCACAATGGCGGTGACGGTGGGATTTGAACCCACGGTAGGGGGTTACCCTACACAACTTTTCGAGAGTTGCACCTTCGGCCGCTCGGACACGTCACCGCGGACTAGTTTACGGGAGTCGCGGCATCCGCGCGAATCGGGCCGCCGTCCGCCGCGAGACTTGGTTTCCGAGGCGAGACTTTGCTGAGAAGACAAAGTCTCGCTCCAGTAGCCAAGTCTCGCGAAGCCGACGGTGCACGGCTGCTTCACCAGGCCGCGGCGACCTCCGCGTGCGTGCGCAGGATGCCCTCGGTCGAACCAGCGGGTGCGCGACCGATGCCGCACTCCGTGGCGACGCCGAATTCCTCGACGAAGCGCGAGGCCGCGGCGATGCGCCGCTCGGCGCCCTCGACTCCGTCCTCGCGGTGCACGAGTCCCAGGTACAGCTCGCCGACCGGCGTCAGCGCCGCGAGCGCCTCGAAGTACGCCGCGTCGTCGCGCTCGATCGGCACGGGCAGGTGCAGCCAGGTCAGCGGGCGGGATGCCGCGGCGACGACCGCGTTCGCGTACCGCACCAGGTTCCCGGCATCCTGCGGCTCCACGAAGTGCTTCTCCCCCGCGTCGCCGTAGCAGAGGTGCACGCCCACCTCCACGTCGGCGGGGACGGCGTCGACCAGCGCGGCCAGCCGCGACACCAGTCCGTCGAACGGATCGCCCGGCCACCAGGCGTCCATCACCCTGCCGTATCCCGCGGCGCGCTCGATGATGCCCATCTCGCTCGCGACATCCCACTGCACGGCGAGATCCTCGTGCGGGATACCGGCCAGGATCCGGTCCAGTTCCCGCAGCATCGCCGCCGTGTAGACCGGCTCGATCTCCGTCCGGTCCTCTCCGGAGAAGAAGGACGAGATCACGGCAAGAGGCGTCGGCAACGACACCTGGAAGCGCACGCCCTCGGGCAGGACTCCCCCGTCGCGAAGACGCGAGAACACCGCGTACGACTCGATCGCCGCCTCGGCGTAGCCGAGCGGCGGAAGCTCGATGGCCGCGGCATCCGCGCCCTCGGCGATACGGAGCGGTCGCGCGTCGAGACCCGCCGGGAACGGGATCGGCTCATCGCCGACGCGTTCGATCCCGTCCGCCTGGCCGAGGACGTCCGGCTGGAACATGATCCAGTGGAATCGCTTGCCGACCTCGCCGTCCGGGACACGCCGGAGCCTCTCGCCGAGCATCTCGGCCGCCACCCGCATCGTCTTCTCGGCATCGTCGAAATTCACACTGCCCACGAGAAGGGCACCCTGCGGCGTCGTCATGATCCCAGAGTAGGCGTTATCCCCGGCGCGCACTCCTGCAGCGGAACGCCCGGGAAGTTAGGATGTCCTAAACGGATGCCGCTGAACGGGAGGCGCCCCATGACCTTCGTCACCTCACCCGCCCTGGACGAGACCGGCTACGTCGTCCTCGACCGCGACGACCGCGAGATCGACCCCGCGGAGTGGCAGGAGCTCGAGTACATCGGGTGGCGCTCCTCCGGCATCACCCGCTTCGCCCCGCTGACCAGCTACGCGGGCGAGATCGAGTGCAACGGGTTCTGGAACCACACCCCTCCGCGCACCGACAAGGACGGCGTCTGGATCGAGGCTCAGACCGGCATCGCCCCCACCCTCGTCGCCCGCGCCCGCGAAGCCGGAGCGAACATCGGCCGGTGCCGGGTCATCGAGCTGCAGCCGAACACCTACGCCGACGCGATCTACAACCTCCACCAGGACGACAACAACCGGCTCAACGACGACGGCACCGGCTGGGTGGTCCGGGGTTCGCTGAACCTCACCGACGATCCCGGCTCGCTGATGATCCTCCGCGAGGACCGCTTCGACCCCGCCACCGAGGTGCGCATCCCGCTGTCCGCGGGTTCGCGCATCGTCGTCGATACCCAGCGGTTCTGGCACGCGGTGTGGCACCGGGGCACGGCGCCGAGGTACTCGCTCATCACCTCCTGGACCTCGGGACCGGAGCTGGACGCCTACATCGCGGCCGGACACGGGACCCCGCACGCGCCGCACATCGCGCTGCACCCGCAGATGATCGACGACGCGCAGGTCGAGATGCATCGACGCATCGAGGAGCGCCGGCGCGCGTTCGAGGCAGCCGGCATCACGATGGAGCCCCCGGTCTCGCTCTACGGCTGACCGACGGATGCCTCGGCATCCGACCCTTCGACCAGGCGTGCGAGGTTCGCCAGCGACGAGCGGAAGCCCGCCAGGTGATCCTCGGCCGAGATGCCCTCCGGCACGTTCTCGGCGCGGAACCGCACCCGGCTCCGCGCCCCGTCGGCGATGACCTCCCACGTCAACCGCATGACGCCGGCGAACGCGGCATCCTCGGACTCGAACTCGACGTCCTGCACCAGGCGGATCCCCGGCACCACCTCGACGAACGCGCCCTCCACGACGTCCTCGTCCGCCGAGGTCTTGCCGTGGCCAGGGGAGGGATCGTCGTAGGACAGCACGATGCGGTATGTCCCGCCGGTGCGCGCCTCGAACCGCTCGACGCGACCGGTCATCCCGGACGGCGGAAGCCACCTCGCCACTGATCCGGGTTCGGTCATCGCCGCGAACACGCGCGCCGGCGACGCGTCGATCAGCCGTTCCGCCTCATCGGTCCTGGTCATGCGTCCACGGTATGCCGAAGCGCCGACACGCGACAGGTCAGGCGGCGGACTCGGCGAGCCGCAGCCGCACCGTGCACGCCTCGGGCCGCTCGGCCGCCAGCACGCAGTCGGCGGCGAGCGGCCCCCCGGCCTCCGTCAGGACGCCCTGCATCAACCCCAGATGCACGGCGCACAGCACCGGACGGTGCTCGGGCCGCCCGGCCGCATGCGGGCAGGGCGTGAGATCGACGGTGAGCGCCGCGTCGTCGACGACCGGCTCGAAGCCGCTCTCCTCGAGGTGCTCCACGAGAGCGTCGAGCTGGTACGTGGCGTCCTGCCCGAGATCGGATGCCGCGGTCGGCAGCAGGCGCCGCAGCATGTCCCCGCGGCGCGCGGCCGCGCTCACCTTCTCGCGGGCGACCGGGCTGGACGCGTCCGGGTCACCGGTCGCCGCGCTGTAGAGCGTGCGCGGCCGGCCACGCGTGGTGCGGTGCTCGGTCGTCGCGATGACGTAGCCGCCCTCGATCAGGCGCTGCAGGTGCTCGCGGATGGTGTTGGCGTGCAGTCCCGTCGCCTCGTGCAGCTCCTGGATCGATCGCTCGGCGCGCGACTGCACCAGGTGCAGGATCTGCACCCGGGAGTAGCTCGAGATCGGCCCGTATGCGGGCCTGCCGGTCGCCATGCCCCCATTGTCGCCGACCGACCTGACCGAGTGCGGAGCGGGCGGCCGTGAATAAACCGGCTCCCTCCGTGCCGGAGGTGTCGGATGCCGCGGCTACCCTGATGGCATGGCCAAGACCCGTCCCGCTCCCCCCGCCTTCGTCTGCACCGAGTGCGGGTGGACGGCGGCGAAGTGGGTGGGGCGCTGCGGCGAGTGCCAGCAGTGGGGCACGGTCGTCGAGCAGACGGCGTCGGTCGGCATCGCCCGCCCGCAGGTGACGGCGCTCGCGCCGTCGGCCGAGCGCGCCGCGCGTCCGATCACGCAGATCACCACGGCCGAGGCTCCACGGCGCACGAGCGGCGTCGGCGAGTTCGACCGCGTGCTCGGCGGCGGCATCGTCCCCGGCGCCGCGATCCTGCTCAGCGGCGAGCCCGGGGTCGGCAAATCGACGCTGCTCCTGGAGGTCGCGGCCCAGTCCGCGCGTTCCGGGCGGCGCGTGCTGTACGCCAGCGCGGAGGAGTCGCCGGCGCAGGTGCGCCTGCGTGCCGAGCGCACCGGAGCCCTGCACGACGAGCTGTATCTGGCGAGCGAGACCGATCTCGCCACGATCCTCGGCCACATCGACGAGGTCGCGCCCGAGCTGGTGATCGTCGACTCGGTGCAGACCGTCGCCTCGTCGCTCATCGACGGGGCAGCCGGGCAGCCGAGCCAGGTGCGCGAGGTGGCGGCGACGCTCATCCGCGTCGCCAAGGAGCGGGGCCTTCCGATCATCATCGTCGGGCATGTGACGAAGGACGGGCAGATCGCGGGCCCCCGCATCCTCGAGCACCTCGTCGACGTGGTCTGCCACTTCGAGGGCGACCGGCAGACGTCGCTGCGGTTCGTGCGGGCGCTCAAGAACCGCTTCGGACCGACCGACGAGGTCGGATGCTTCGAGATGGCCGGTGACGGCATCGTCGAGGTTCCCGACCCCTCCGGGCTGTTCCTGTCCCGCGGCGCCGCGGAACCAGGGACCTGCGTCGCGATCGCCCTGGAAGGACGCCGCGCGCTGCCGGTCGAGGTGCAGGCCCTGACGATCAAGGCGTCCGGACCGAACCCGCGCCGCGTCGTGCACGGACTGGACGCGTCGCGGGTGGCGATGGTGCTCGCGATCCTCGAGCGGCGGGCCGGCATCCCCACCGGCGCGCTCGACGTGTACGTCTCGACGGTCGGCGGCGTGCGGTTCACCGAGCCGGCCGCCGATCTGGCGATCGCGCTGGCCGTGGCCGGATCGATCCAGCAGACCTCGACCCCCCGCACCGTCGCGGCGGTGGGCGAGCTCAGCCTCGCGGGCGAGGTGCGACCGGTGACGCAGGCCGCGCAGCGGCGCAGCGAGGCCGGCCGTCTGGGTTACGCGCGCGTGGTCGACGAGCGCTCGCAGACGCTGAGGGCGGCGCTCACCGACATCCGGGCGCACGGGGCGCCGCGGCGCATCGACGGAGACATCCCGCCGTTCTGATCCGCGTCGTCAGCGCCTCGGGTCGCTCGGGCCCCCGCGGGTTCCCTTGTGCGCCTCGGAGATGACGCGCACGTTGCGCACCACGACCGTGTCGGCCATCAGAAGGTCGAGCGAGGTGAGGAACAGCCGCCCGATCTCCGCCTCGGTGACGTCGGCGGACGGGAGGTCAACGCGGAAGTCCTGCGCCTGGAGCCCTCCTCCGTTGGAGAATGTGACCTCGGCGTCGAAGACCGCCCGGTGCTCGGTCACGCGTCCAGCGCCTTGAGGAGCTCCTCGGGAGCCGCCTGCATGGGATGCGGCCCCGCGATGTCGAGGAACACGGTCGTCACGGTGCCGGCGTGCTTCGTGAGGAACGCGCGCAGCCACTCGGCCGAGTAGATCCCGACCCCCGGGGGGAGATTGGCCGGTTTGTTCTTCGCGTCGCTGAACAGCAGCAGAGCGACGTCCCCGGTCTTCTGATCGCGGTAGGTCCAGACCTCCCCGCTGTCGAGCGGATTGTCCCTGGCACCCGGCGTGATGAGGGGCACGACCGTGGTCCCGTTCCGCAGCGCGAGGGCGACGGCAGCCATGTCCTGCTTCTCGAGCGCTTGGGCGAGGGCCTCGGAGCGGAAGTCCTCGGGTGCGGGCTTCTTCTTCGCGCTCTTCTTGCGTGCCATGCCTCAAGTGTAGGCAGAAACGGTTGGGGCCCCTTCGAGTCCTCCATTGGGGACTGGGGTACTCGAAAGGGCCCTCGGACTCTCGTCCGGTGAATGTCGAAGCGCTGGGGACGCTGAGATCGACGCCACTGGGGATGGCATGCACACCGAATCAATTCCGAGAGTCATCTCTATGGTATCCCAAACGAGACGGGATGTCAGCAGGACAGGATCGAAACGCTTCCCGCTCCGACGCTCAACGGAGGATGAACTGCTGGGTGCCCTTGCTGTCGAATCCGCCGATGGACACCGCGACGTGGTAGGAGGCGCCTCCGGCGGGAGCGCGCTGGCGGTTCTCGTCGCCGCAGGTCGTCGTACTGGAGCGCGTCCGGTCCCACGTCAGGGGCGTCGCACTCGGCACGGTCTGCCCCGCCGTGAGCGTGACGATCATGTCGGCAGGGTTCTCCTGGCAGTCCGTCGAACGCCACCACACGTCGTCACCGCTGGTGATCACGAACTGCTGCGTCGTCGTGCCGACGTTGATCGTGCAGTCCCTCGTGCCGTTGTTGGTCAGGGAGATCGACAGCTTCGGCAGCTGATCGGCCGCGTAGGACTCGGCATCCGTGACCGCGACGACCTCGATGTCCGCCGCCTGGCACGCGGCGATGCCGGGCGTCTCCGACTCGGACGGCGTCGGGGAATCGGATGCCGTCGGGGACGGGCTCTCCTCGGCCGATGCGGTCGTCTCGGTGGGATCCGCGACCGGCGCCTCTCCCTCCCAGGGCCGTGCGATCAGGGCCCAGACGCCGGCGGCGACGACCGCGATCACGACCAGGAGCGCGAGCAGCACCACGAGCCGGCGGCGGCGGTAGACGGCGGCGGACTGTCGGGCCATCAGAGCTCCTTCAGCATCCGGGTGTTGCCGAGCGTGTTCGGCTTGACGTGAGCGAGATCGAGGAACTCGGCGACGCCCTCGTCCGGGCTGCGCAGCAGCTGCGAGTACACGTCGGGGTCCACGATCTGCTCGCCGATCGGGGCGAAGCCGCGTCGTGTGAAGAACTCCACCTCGAACGTCAGGCAGAACAGGCGACGGAGGCCGAGGACGCGGGCGCGCTCCTCGAGGGCGTCCACGATCGCCCGGCCGACGCCGTGATGGAGCCAGTCGTCGCGGACGAGCAGCGTGCGCACCTCTCCCAGGTCCTCCCACATCACGTGCAGGGCACCGCAGCCGATCAGTTCACCGTCGTGCTCGGCGACCACGAACTCCTGGGTCGCGCCGTAGAGCACGGCGAGGTCCTTGCCGAGCAGGATGCGTCGGTCCACCATCGGCTCCAGCAGACGGTGGATGCCGAGGATGTCGGCGCTGCGTGCGGGGCGGACGGTGTAGTTCACGTGTCCAGCCTAGAACTCGCCGCCTGAACGACCGGAGAGCGTGACCGGGCGATTTTGATTGCCTGAGGCAACTAATGAGCGTAGGCTGACGACATGGGATCGCCGCAGTCCGAACTTCTCAGCGCGCTCACCCGCCTCGCCACGCACTGGTCGTCGGCAAGCACGCAGAGCGTCGTCGCCGCCGCGGCCGGAGTCGAGGTCGACCCGATCGACATCCCTCCGTTGTACGTGCTCGGCCTGGAGGGCCCGGCCCGCGCCGGTGATCTGGCCGTCGCGCTGCGGTTGAGCCGCCCCACCATGAGCAAGCAGCTGAGCCGCCTCGAACGCGGGGGCTTCGTCGAGCGCGCCGTCGATCCCTCCGACGCCCGCGGGACGATCGTCCGGCTGACTGAGACCGGGCAAACCGTGCACCAGCGCCTGGTCGCGCAGGGCATCGCGATGATGACGGAGGCGCTGAACGACTGGGATGCAGCGGAGGCGACGCAGTTCGCCGGCCGGCTCACGCGCTTCGTCGACGGCGTCCTGCGGACCACCTCGGCGCCGCACCCGGACGAGCGCGCGGTGTCGTGAGCACCGCGCCCCGTGACGCTCACGCCGGCGGCGGTCCGCGCCGCCACCGTAGGATTCCGGCCGCAACCCGGCGACCGGTGAGGGCGACCGCGATCGCGGTCGTGGAACGGAGGACACCATGGCACGCACCTACGTCGTGACCGGATCCGCATCCGGCATCGGCGCCACCACCTCGGCGCTGCTGCGCGAGCGCGGTGAGCGAGTGATCGGCATCGACCTGAAGGGAGCCGACGTCGAGGCCGACCTCTCGACCCCGCAGGGCCGCGTCGACGCGGCCGCGAAGGCCGTCGAGCTCGCCGGCGGCACGATCGACGCCGTCATCGCCTGCGCCGGCATCTCCGCCCCGGTCCCGAAGACGATCTCGGTGAACTACTTCGGGGTGGCCGAGCTCCTGGAGCACCTGCGCCCCGCGCTGGCGAGCTCCGAGGCGCCGCGCGCGGCCGTCGTCTCGTCGATGGCGTCACTGCAGCCGAACTCGGCCGAGATGGTCGCGGCGGCTCTCGCCGGCGACGAGGCCGAGGCCCTGCGCATCGCAGAGACGCTGACGGCCCAGGGACCGGAGACGGGCTACCTCGTCTATCCGTCGTCGAAGCGGGCCATCGCCCGCTGGGTCCGTCGCACGGCGATCAGCGCCGAGTGGGCCGGCGCCGGCATCCCGCTCAACGCCGTCGCTCCCGGAACGGTCCTGACGCCGATGACCGCGGGCCTGCTCGAGACCCCCGAGGGTCGCGCGATGGTGGATGCCGCGGTCCCGATGCCGCTCAACGGGCACCAGCCGCCGGAGACGGTCGCGAACCTCCTGATCTGGCTCA
Organism: Microbacterium cucumeris; assembly: GCF_058349845.2. Taxonomy (NCBI): domain Bacteria; kingdom Bacillati; phylum Actinomycetota; class Actinomycetes; order Micrococcales; family Microbacteriaceae; genus Microbacterium; species Microbacterium cucumeris. The sequence continues at coordinate 427,064 of NZ_JBYRIZ020000004.1, read as the reverse complement.
CGAGCGTCGAGAACAGCCACATGGCCGGCCAGGTCATCTACGACGACGGGGGCGCGGACGCCACCCTGCGCGGAGACGATATCTGGTCCTGGAACGACTGACACGACCGCGTACGACGAAGGGGCGGATGCCGAAGCATCCGCCCCTTCGTCGTACGGGTCAGTCCGTGCCCGTGGCCGCCAGGTCCGGCGTCGCGGAGATCGCACCGCCGGTGTTGATCCCGACCGAGACCTTCTCGCCGCGGGGGCGGGTCTCGAACAGGAACTTGCCGTCGGCGGCGTCCACGGTGACGTGGTCACCGGCGTTGAGCTCGCCGTGCAGGATCTTCTCGGACAGCTGGTCCTCGATCTCCCGCTGCATGGCGCGGCGCAGCGGCCGGGCGCCGAGCGCCGGGTCGAATCCGACCTCGATGAGGCGCTCCTTGGCGGTCTGCGTCAGCTCGACCGTCATGTCGCGATCCAGCAGGCGGTCGCCGAGACGCTTGGTGAACAGATCCACGATCTGCACCAGCTCTTCCTTCGACAGCTGCGGGAAGACGATGACGTCGTCGACGCGGTTGAGGAACTCGGGCTTGAAGTGCCGCTTGAGCTCCTCGTCGACCTTGCCCTTCATCCGCTCGTAGCTGGTCTGCGTGTTGCCCTCGATCTGGAAGCCGACCGGTCCCCCGGCGATCGCGGACGATCCGAGGTTCGTGGTCATGATGATGACCGTGTTCTTGAAGTCCACGATCCGACCCTGACCGTCCGTGAGGCGTCCCTCTTCGAGGATCTGCAGCAGCGAGTTGAAGATGTCCGGGTGCGCCTTCTCGATCTCGTCGAAGAGGACCACGCTGAACGGCTTGCGCCGCACCTTCTCGGTGAGCTGGCCGCCCTCCTCGAAGCCGACGAACCCGGGAGGGGCACCGAACAGCCGCGAGACGGTGTGCTTCTCGCCGAACTCGCTCATGTCGAGCGAGATCAGCGCGGCCTCGTCGTCGAACAGGAACTCCGCGAGGGCCTTGGCGAGCTCGGTCTTTCCGACGCCGGTCGGGCCGGCGAAGATGAACGAGCCGGAGGGACGCTTGGGGTCCTTGAGGCCCGCGCGCTGACGACGGATCGTGCGGGACAGGGCCGCGATGGCCTCCTCCTGCCCGATGACGCGCTGGTGCAGCGCCTTCTCCATGAAGACGAGCCGGCTGGACTCCTCCTCGGTCAGCTTGAACACCGGGATGCCGGTGGCCTGCGCGAGCACCTCGGCGATCAGGCCCTCGTCGACGACCGCCTGGGTGGCGACATCGCCCGAACGCCACTGCTTCTCGAGGCGCAGCCGCTCGGCGAGCAGCCCCTTCTCCTCGTCGCGCAGTGCCGCGGCCTTCTCGAAGTCCTGCTCCTCGGAGGCGGCTTCCTTCTGCTCGCGCACCTTGGCGATCTTGTCGTCGAACTCCCGCAGCTCCGGCGGGGACGACAGGATGCTCAGGCGCAGGCGCGCGCCGGCCTCATCGATCAGATCGATGGCCTTGTCCGGCAGGAAGCGGTCCGAGACGTACCGGTCGGCGAGGTTCGCAGCGGCGACGATCGCGCCATCCGTGATCTGCACCTTGTGGTGCGCCTCGTAGCGGTCGCGCAGGCCCTTGAGGATGTTGATCGCGTGCGGGAGGCTCGGCTCCTGCACCTGGATCGGCTGGAAGCGGCGCTCGAGCGCGGCATCCTTCTCGAAGTGCTTGCGGTACTCGTCCAGCGTGGTCGCGCCGATCGTCTGGAGCTCGCCGCGCGCCAGCAGCGGCTTGAGGATGCTGGCCGCGTCGATGGCGCCCTCGGCGGCACCGGCACCCACGAGGGTGTGGATCTCGTCGATGAAGACGATGATGTCGCCGCGGGTGCGGATCTCCTTGGTGACCTTCTTCAGGCGCTCCTCGAAGTCTCCGCGGTAGCGGGAGCCGGCGATGAGCGAGCCGAGGTCGAGCGAGTACAGCTGCTTGTCCTTCAGCGTCTCGGGGACGTCGCCCTTCACGATCGCCTGGGCGAGGCCCTCGACGACGGCGGTCTTGCCGACGCCGGGCTCACCGATCAGCACGGGGTTGTTCTTGGAGCGGCGGGACAGGATCTGCATGACCCGCTCGATCTCCTTCTCGCGCCCGATGACGGGGTCGAGCTTGTTGTCGCGCGCGGCCTGCGTGAGGTTGCGCCCGAACTGGTCGAGCACCTGCGAGCCGCCCTGCGCACCCGACTGGGTCTCGTGGGTCTGCGCGCCGACGGCGGCCGGCTCGCGGCCGGGGGCGCCGGAGAGCAGCTGGATGACCTGCTGGCGGACCTTGTTCAGGTCGGCGCCGAGCTTGACGAGCACCTGAGCGGCGACGCCCTCGCCCTCGCGGATGAGGCCGAGCAGGATGTGCTCGGTGCCGATGTAGTTGTGGCCGAGCTGCAGCGCCTCGCGCAGGCTCAGCTCGAGGACCTTCTTGGCGCGGGGGGTGAAGGGGATGTGGCCGGTCGGCTGCTGCTGACCCTGGCCGATGATGTCCTGCACCTGCTCGCGCACGGCGTCGAGGGAGATGCCGAGCGACTCCAGCGCCTTGGCTGCGACGCCCTCACCCTCGTGAATGAGGCCGAGCAGGATGTGCTCGGTGCCGATGTAGTTGTGGTTGAGCATCTTCGCCTCTTCCTGGGCGAGGACGACCACTCGACGGGCTCGGTCCGTGAATCTCTCGAACATGTTCACTCCTTGGTTCGCACGTGGTTCGCGTGGTTCGCACGTGGCGAAGCTTGTACATCGAGAGTAACCACGCAGGCGTGGAGGTATGCCCGTGTTCGCCGTCGGCATACCCCGCACGGCCGCCCCCTTGACACTCCTTATCGACTGTCGTTATGTTAACGAACATCGATAACAACGACTATCGATAAGGAGACAGCATGACGATCCCCCGGCCGTCGCGAGGCGACGGATTCGCGCTCGGACTCATCGCCACCGGGTCCATCAGTGTCGCCGTGGCAGCCGCGGTCTCGATCGTGATGAGCGCGATCGACCGCTTCGGCGCCGAGCCGATCGTGCGGATGCCCCTGCATGATGCCCCCGCGTCCGCGTACGTCGATGTGGCGGGGATCGCGGACGCCGAGTACTCGTCCGTGCTTCTGACTCTCGATGAGGCGTCGCAGGGGGTGCGCTGGCTCCTCTTCCTCGAAGGGGCACTCCCCGCGCTGGCCACGATCGGCGTCTGCCTCGTGGCGTGGTGGCTGGGCATCTCTCTGATACGCGCCCGCCCCTTCCACCGCAGCATGACGTGGGCGATCGGAGCGGCGGCGATCCTCGTGATGCTGGGTGGGATGCTGGGACAGGTCTTCGGCGCGTTCGGCCGCGCCGTCCTGGTCGATGAGCTCGCGGCATCCTCTCCGGAAGTCCTGGACACGCTCTGGACCTTCCTGGCTGAGCTCGATCTCGCCCCGCTCGGCTGGGGCCTCGCGCTCGCCTTGATCGCCGGCGCGTTCGACATCGGGCGGCGCATGCAGCGCGAGACGGAAGGGCTGGTGTGACCGTGGTGGGCAGGGATCCGTCGACGCAGGTGCGCCGAGATCGCAACGACCTCATCACCGGCGTCATCGTCGGCGCGGTCGCGGTGGGGCTCCTCTCCTTCGACGCCGTGCAGCGCATCCTCGTCCTGTTCGGCACCCCTGGGGCCGTGACGGTCTCGACGCGGGTGCCCGCCCAGGAGTACACGGCGCTGATCGGCCCGGGAACGCCCGCGGTCGTCGAGACGGCGACGCTCACCGCGACCGACGTCAACACGATCAGCGTCGTCAGCCTGGTGGTGGCGATCATGCTGCGTTCGCTCTGCCTGATCGCCGCGGCGACGCTGAGCGTGATGGTCTGCCTGCGGCTGCTGCGCGGCGTGGTGTTCGATCGCGTCAACAGCGGGCTGACGTTCGCCGTCTCGATGAGTCTGATGCTGGCAGGGCTCCTGGGGCCGTGGTTCGAGAACATGGGTCTGAACGGCGTCTTCGCCGCTCTCGGCGGGGACTTCGGTGACGGTCGGTGGCTCCTGTTCCGCGACGGCATCCCGCTCTACATCGCCGCGATCGCGGTCGGGGTGCTGGTCATCGTCTTCCGCCGCGGTGCGGATCTGCAGAAGGACACGGAGGGGCTGGTCTGATGATCTCGTTCAGCGGGGATCTTTGGAGTTCGCTCGGATGGATCGCGCTCGTTCTCGCGGTGATCGCCGCGATCGTCGGCGTAGCGGTGTGGCGGAGTCGCCGTCGCGGCAGCAGGACGGTCGCGCTGGACGCCGGGCTGGTGATCTCCGGCTGGTGGGTGATGCTGTCGGCGGTCGGCATGGTGCTCACCGTCGTGAAGATCTTCACCAGCGACTGGGCGGAGCTCGACGGTGCCACGTCGGTCGGGCTCGAGTGGCCCTCGGATCTGCCCTGTGCGGAGTTCGGGGCGGCCGGGATGCTGACGTGCAGCGGTTCGGAGCTGTCGTCGTTCACGGTCGGTGGTGCGTCGCTCGGGCTTCGCGTGCTGGCGGCCGCGGCGCAGTTGTGCGCGACGGCGATGATCGCTCTGCCCGGCGCGATGCTGGCCGCGATCTGCTTCCAGACGCTGCGCGGTCGCCCGTTCTCCCGTACGGTCACGAGAGCGCTGACGATCGGCGCGGTGGCGGTGCTCGTGCTCGGCGTCGCGTCCGACCTTCTGGGCAGCATCGCGGCGACGGCGGCGCTGCGCGAGGTGTTCGACCCCGGGTCGGAGTGGTACCCGACGGGATACCGGCTGACGGTGACGCCGTTGCCGTTCGTCGGCGCGCTCGGATTGCTGGCACTGGCGGCAGTGTTCCGTGAGGGGATGCGGCTTCAGGCACAGAAGGAGATGCTCGAGCGGGAGACGGAGGGGTTGGTATGAACTCCGAGGAGCGCACGCCGCTGGGTGCGAACGCGGTGTGGACCGGCGTCGTCGCGGTTCTCGCCGTTGCGGCGATCGTGTCTCTCGCGGTGACGAGGCTCGCGATCGCGTTCGGCGAGGATGGGCTGGTGTGGGAGATCCCGATTCCGGAGAGCTACGACGCGCCCCCGGCGCCGTCCGGGGCATCCCTGCAGGTGACGCAGGGGATCGTGTCGGTGCCGGGTGCCGGGGCCGGTCTGAGCGCTCTCATCGTCGCGACGGTCGGGGTGGCGGCGATCGCGGGCATCGCCGTCATCTGCTGCTACGTCGTGCTGTCTCTCGAGGTGTCCCGCGGACGCACGTTCTCGCGCCGCGCCGTTCGGATGCTGACGTCGATGGCCGCGATCACGCTGCTGGGCACGACGACCTGCTACCTGCTCGACTCCGCGATCGGAAGGTCGGTGCGCTCGGCCGTCGGGTTGGGCGAGGTGGGCGGCTCGACGCCGCTGAGCTACTGGTTGGGGTTCGCGATCTTCGCAGCGCTGACTCTGATCGCCTACGCGTTCCGCCGCGGAGCTGCGTTGCAGAAGGACACGGAGGGGCTGGTATGACTCCGGCCGATTCCGATGACGAGTTCACGGGCATCCACTGCCGGCTCGATGAGCTGCTCGCTTCGCGCGGGATGACGCTGACGGAGCTGAGCGCGCGCGTGGGCGTCTCGATCGTGAACCTGTCGGTGCTGAAGAACGATCGGGCGCGGGCGATCCGATATTCGACCCTGCGCGCGATCTGCGACGCGTTGGAGTGCGAGGTGGGCGACTTGCTCGTGCTGGCATAGGTCGCGGGGCGTGGCGCGGATGCGGGGGCTGCGGATGAATGCTTCCGCGACCGCCCCCCCGGTCCTCCAGCGCGGACTTCTCGCGGGACGTGCATACGCACGGAGCCACTCCACAGATCCTCGTGCGAGCATCTGGGCGGCCAAGCACGGGCACCGCACCGCGCCACCCCACCCATTCCCGGTGCGCACGCCGGTAGACATGCAGACGCACGACCACACCCCGCCGATCCGCAGTCCGCACTCTGGCCGGGCACAAGTACGGCGCCACCCGCTGCCCTGCTGCCCGCTGCCCGCTGCCCGCTGCCCGCTGCGAGCGGTACCCGGCCGGACGTGCACACACACGGCACCACCCCGCCGACCGCGGCGGAGCGTCCGGCCAGACCTGCGGACCGGCATACCCAACGATCCGCCGGTCCGCACTCCGGCCGGACGTACTCGCGCACGAACCATCCACCGATCCCCCGGGATCACGCGGCCGGGCGGAAGCGTTTCGGCGGCGGATCGATCCCGATCCCGCCCCAGGCGTAGAGCAGAACGGCTCGCGGTTTCAGGACATGACGATCCCCATCGGGATGGTGGAGGACGAAGTCATCCTTGCGCTCGCGGGTGATCCGCCATCGGCCGTGGTGCAAAGTCATGTGGTGGTAGCGGCACAGCAGGATGCCGCGGTCGATGTCGGTGCGCCCACCACTGGACCATTCGTCGATGTGGTGCGCTTCGCAGTATGACGCGGGGCGGTCGCAGCCGTGCCAGCGGCATCCTCCGTCGCGGATCGCGAGCGCGACGCGTTGCGCGGGGGTGAACAGCCGATGCTCCCGGCCGACGTCGAGAGGGTTGCCCTGCCCGTCGAGCGTGACGAGGGTCGCTCCGCTCTCGCAGATGCGTTGCTCGGCGGTCGCGGAGGGCAGGACCGTCAATCCGTCCTCGGTATGCGCCGTGGGAGCCGGAGCACCGGCACTGTCGACCACCTGGACGAGCCGGACTCCGGCTTGCCGGGTGCCGAACACCGCCTCGGCCTCCGCGAGGACACCCGCGCGCACGACGTCCATGAGCAGGTCGAACGCGAGCTGGTCATTCGACCGCGGGTCATCGATGAGCGAAGCCGCCTGTGCCTTTTCTTCGGGGTCGACGAAACGCGGACCACCGCGTCGCGGTCGCAGGGCGGAGGCCATGATCGCGTCGAAGAACGCACCGCTCTCCTCGTCGAACACGATGTCTCCGCGGCGGCGCCCGAGCGAGTCGCGATACGTGCGCAGCGAGCGCGCCTCGTACTGTGCTGCGAAACGCGCGGCCGCGCCGTCGGGGTCGAGCAGGTCCCGCAGCGCCCGGGCGGCCGCGCGCAGCTCTTCGACGGTGCGGTCGGGGGCTTCGGCGATGAGCTGCTCGGCAGCGCAGGACCACGCTTCGCGCATAACGGCGGCGTCGGCCTCCGCCACCGGCGGCTCACCCAGACCGCCGCGGATGACGTCGAACTGGGCCGATGTGATCGCCTGTTCCTGGAGGGCCGCGCGCAGCGGTTCGTGCCACGGCACGGCAGGCACCGGAGCGACGGCATTCTCAGAATCCGTCGGCGCGGCCTCGGGCTCCTCCATCAGCGCGAGTCCGACGCGCACCTCGCGCGCAGCCTCGCCCTTCGTCGAGCCCGTGATGCTCTGCACTAGGTCCACGGCGGAGCGGCGCCCGCGCGATTGAGCGAGGCCGGCGTGCCCCTGGTCGCGGGTCGATCGGCTCGCGGCGATGCCGACGGCGACGAGCTTCAGCTGCTCGACCTGAGCCGCGATGCCGACGGCTTCTTCGATGACCGCGACGATCTCGGCATCCGTCATCGCGGAGATCGTCGCCTGCACGTCGTCAGCGCAGGCGCCCGGCGCGAGATGCCCACGCAACGTGGGGATCAGGGCCGCAACCTCGCTGAAAAGTGCCATAGTTCATGATGACGAAGGCCTCCGACATTGAGAGCTTCTTTCGAGCCTCGTGAGCCCGTTGTTCGATCACGAAACGATAACGTCTGCATTCTTGCCGTACCGGAACCGGTCGGCCTTGTCGATCTCGGTGAGCACTCCGTGCTCGTCACGCAGCCACCAGCGCCCCGCGGCGTCGTGGAAGGTGAACTCGACCATCGGCGTCGGCCACCGACCGTACCTCGGACCGCGTGCGCGCCAGGCATCCACCGCGGGCTTCTTGAGATCCGGGCGATGCGGTTCGTGCGCCGTGGGAGGTAGAACACGGACCCACCCGGCGTAGTTGCACTCGTCGGGGTGCGCGAACAGACCGAGCGAGACGGAGTAGACCGGCGCGGCAGACAGGTTCTGGATGCAGATCTCCGCCGTCGGCTCGTCGTCGTCGTTCACGATCGCCCAGGCAGACACCAGCTCCGCCTGCGCGCGCGTGCGGTCCTCGATCTCGCGGCGTTCCCGCTCCCGGTCCGCCTGATACGCCTTCTCGGTCGTCTCGTGCGACCGGCGCGCCATGTCGCGCCCCTCGCTCTCGGCCCGATACGCCCGGTAGGCGTAGACGCCGGCGGCGACAGCGGCCACGGCCGCGACGCTCGTCATGATCGCCTCGATCGATTCCGGGTTCCAACCCCACGCCATCGTTTCGCGCCCCCCTGTTTCACGGACACGATCAGGCTATAGGGGACCTTGTGCGAGCATCTTCGTCGGTCGATGGATCTTCGGCATCGCCGTGCGGAATCAGGCCCCGTCCGGCATCAAGCCATCGGTTTGACGTGCGACTCGATGAACTCGATCTCGGACTCGTCAAGCCCGTACTTCACGTACAGCTGCTGATCGATCTCGGGGATCGACGTGGTCCAGTCGATGTCGGACGTCTCAGTGAAGTCCTGGAGCGGGACGTGCTTCCAGACCTTCGCCGGATTGTGCTGGGTGATCTTGAGGATGCCGAGCATGGCGCGCGCGAACTTGGTCTTCACATACTTGAGGCAGGCCTGTGCATACGCCTCGTCGTCGAAGGCCCCGATCGTGATGAACGTCTGGGTTACTGCGACTTCAGGCTCCGCTACGAATGGGCTCGAGAGCACCTCGCCGAGTGCACCAGAGCCGTTAGCAGCTGTGACGACGACCTTGAACTTGTTGAAGCTCGCAGGGCCGGTGATGTAGTCCTTGCGAATCCAGCGTGAGAGGCGGCGGTTCTTGATCAGGCCAAGCACCCGCACGTAATCCTGCCCATCGTGAGGCCGGTCCGGGTGATAGAGGAACGAGAACTGCTCGAACGCGTTCGTGTTCACCAGTGCTGCGTTGCCATCGGGACGAAGCGCTCGCGCTTCCGGATGCTGGTCGTACAGCGCGTCCGTGTAGCGGAACGACCGTGAGCTCGTGATGGCTGGGGCGATCGACGGTTCGTGAGCCGCATTGACCTTGTGGAGGATCTCGTTGAGTTCGGGATAGCTGGTGAAGGTGTCGATCGGCTCGTCGTCACGTTCTTCGTCCCAGTACGTGACCGCGATCCCGCCCTTGATGTCCGTGCCGGGGAACAGGTCGTTGCTGTTGGGCACATAGTGCGGAACGCTCAGATGCCTGTCCGCCAACATCTTCTCGTTCCACGCCTTCGGCGTGAATCCGGCGTTGAAGAGGAATCGTGCCGGCGTGATGAGCACCGCCTTGCGCCCCACTTCATAGGCGGCGTCCATGAATTGGTGGTAGACCGGCGTGTCTCGTGTTCCGTCCCCCTGCGCCTCCTCCTGGTAGGGAGGGTTGCCGATCACGACATCGAACTTCTTACCCATGGTCAGTCGCCTTCCGTCAGCATGTCTTCGATCGTCCTCGTTCGTTCTTCGCCGGTCATCTTCGCGAGGTTGCCCACCCGGAAATGGCCTGACTCTTCGAGCCAGTTCTTGCGCTCGGCAACCCCTCCGGAGACGGCTTCAAGGGTGATCCTATGGAGGATCTCGTTATGGCTCATCTCGAACACCTGCGAGGTGAGGATGTGCCTCAACCGCTCGCTCTTGTCCGGAATCCGACCTGCGAGCCCGACGTCCAGACGGCGCACCAGCTCCATGAGAAACAGGCCCGCCGTGGAGAAGAGATCGGCGAACGTCTTCTCGGGGTCTTCGAAGATCCCGGGGTTCTCCCTCTCGAGAATGTCCACCATCCTCTTCACGACCGGCTGCGGCGTGAAGACGAGCGAGGTCTTCTGCTGGGGGATGTAGGCGAAGATGTTCTCGGTCTGCGCGTCGTCGAAATAGTCCGCCAGAGCCTCCTTCTTGTCCAGGAACTCCTGGATCGACTGGTCGAACACCGACTCGTCGAAGAGCCCGGGGATCTTGGTGACCGTGCCGTCATCCTCCATGACCTCCTGGCCGTCGCGCAGCAGACGGAACTCCGCCTCGCTGATCCCGGTGATCTCTTCGAAGACGTCGTCGGGCGTGTAATCGTCGAAGTTCGACAGGCGGATGCCCCGGTCGCCATACGCCATGAGGAACATCGGGATGGTGCGGGCGAAGCCGCGCAGATGCGAGCGTGCATCGTCCATGGTCTGGTCGGCGCGCTTCTGCTCCTTCTTCTTCTCCTCGCGTTCGACGACGGTCTTTGTGATCGACTCGGTGGTCTCCATCAGAATCGCAGCGACGCTCTCGTGGAAGGCCTTCTCCTGCTCGGTCTTCTTCACGGCGATCACGGCTGCGTCGGCCTCGGTGGGCGCTTCGGCCAGCTCATCAGCGAGGTGCTTGGACGCGATCTCGTGCTCGATGCGCACGCGCTCGAACCTGCGCGCGACCTCTGCCTCGGTGGCCTTCTCGTCGCGCTCGACCTGCTTCTTGGTCAGCCCGTACTCGACCTGAAGCTTCTCGCGAGTGTCGCGCGCCTTCTCCGTCACGAGCTTCGCGAGCTTCATCACCACTTCGGCCGTGGGGGCGTCCGGATCCGTCGTGGGGATGTCGTCGGTGCGCCAGACGGGAGTGCCGAGCTCGGCGACCTTCGGATTGATGACTGTCTCGAGGTCGACCTCTGCGTTGCCGTCGCCGTCGACGTTCGGCAACGGTTCCGGGAGGTCCAGTTCCTTCTTCTTGAGCTTGCCCTGTTCGGCGGTCGGGAGCTTGTCGAGGATCTTCTTGACATGCTCCGAGTATCGGAAGATCCCCGCGACATTGGCGAAGAGCAGATTCGACAGGAAGCCGCGCCGCACGACCTCGCGTGCCTTGAACACCTTCGGGAAGGTGAGCACCTGCGCGGCGTCGAGCTCGACCATGCGCCCCTCGGCGTCCTCGCCGATCACGGGGAAGAAGTTCAGGAGTGTCCGGATGTTCTCGCGGCGCACGCCTTCGTCACCCGACGGATTCGGGCGGAGATTGTTCGCGAACTCGTCGAAGATCGTGAGCGTACGCTCGGGTGCGAAGTCGAACACGTACGCGTTCCTCTTCTGGAAGACCCGTCCGCCGCGCTCGAACGTGCAGGGGTTCTGCGCACGGAAGGCCGCCTGCATGTACAGCGCCGGCGAGGTGACGTTCGACAGCATGACGACCGCCGTCCACTCGGGCACAGTGACACCCGTGGTGAGCTGGCCGACCGAGAGCGTGATCGTCCTGCCGCCGGTCTTCTCGGCAGCGGCGATGGCTTCGCGCACCTTGTCGAGCGACGCCTTCGACTGCACGAAATCACTGTCGTCATCTGCGCCACGTCCGTCGCCGGCCGCGAGGACGACTGTGTAGTCCTTGAAGACCGGATGCTTGTTCAGCAGGCGCTGCAGGGCCTTCGCCGATGCGACCCGATCGAGCAACCAGAAGGAGTGTCGGATCTCGTCGCGCAGTTCCGGCGTCGAGAACGGGTACTTCTCGTTCACGGACAGCCGGTCGAGGAATGCCTGGACATCGGCTTCGTGCTCGAAGAATCCGTTGTCCTTCGTGCGGAAGAACTCTCCGAGGTCGAAGGCGTAGTCGATGTTCGCCTCGTCCTCGGCGATCGCGACGCCCTCGGCCAGACGATCACTGATCATCCGCGAGACCTGGTATGTGAGCAGGTTGAGCGTGGGCAGTGACTCGTAGGGGTTCTCCTGTTCGGGATCAACCCATCCGGCGCGTGCGGCCTGCTCGTCCTCGTAGGTCCAGTTGAAGATCTGGTCCTGACCGAACTTGCCGGCGGCGAGAGCCTTGAACGGCGTGCCCGACAGGTGGAGTGTCCACTTGCGCCTGATCTGCTCGAAGGCGACGTCGGTCTTCGTCGTGTCGACGCCCTCATGAGCCTCGTCGATGACGAGCAGGTCCCAGTCGAACTGCGCGATGTGCTTGAGCTTCTCGTGACTGCCACCGAAATAGACCGAGCCCTTGAGGTCCTGCAGCGAGAGGAACTCGACGATGCGCGGATCCTCGTCGCTGGTGTGCGAGGCATACGACGACCACTGCTGTCTCGTCATCGTGGGGCGCCCGTTCAACGACGGTGATTCGGAGACGAATCGATACGTCGTCTGATGCCCGATGAAGCGGTCGAAGTCGTCGAGCCACGAGTTCGCGATCGCCGGACGGTTCGTCACGATGAGCACGCGACGAGCCTCGAGCCTGCGCATGAGGTCGTAGGTGGTGAGCGTCTTGCCGAACCGCGGCTTGGCGTTCCACAGCACATCCGCCTTGCCATCGCGGAAGGCCACCAGCGCCTGATCGCCGGCTGCCTTCTGCTCAGGCCGCAGCGCGTAGTCCTCCTTCGCGTCGCTCTGCATCTCGATCGCGAACGAGCCGGAAACGAAATCGAGCAGGTACTGCCGCGACGACTTCGGTGCTCCGTCGAAGCGGTGCCATTCCGTGCGCTTCGGCCGTTCCGGCGACGCCGGAACACCGTCGCGTTCGATGCCCTGCTGCCTGAGATAGGCATGGAAGTCGTGGTCCGTGAACCAACCGCCCCCGGGCGTCATGTAGGCGGCGTTGAACACCCATTCGATCTTCTTGGTGATCGAGAGCTGCGACGCCTGCTGAGCGACGCGTGCCTCAGCACCGCCTTCCTGCTCCGTGTAGCCGATCTTCTCCCACCCGGCGTACTTGGGAACATCCGGCGTGCTCCACGAGTAGATCTGCGGTGTGATCTCGCGGAAGGTGCTGATCGTCGGACTAGGCATGAACAGTCGTCTTCCTATGAACTTGGCGGATCGGGCACAGCTCGAACGACTCGTACTCGTTGAAGTCGAAGGCATCGGCGCTTCGCAGCGAGTTGAAGGTGAACGGCTCCCGCAGGACCACCGATGGGTCGCTCGCTTGGCGTGTCCACCACGAGAACTCGATGTCCTCACCTTCCGGGTTTCGACCGGTCAACGTGTTGCCGCGGCGGATGTTCGTGTCGATCAGGAACACCGCTGCTCGGTGGAGATCTGTGCGGGGGCCGCAGGAGATGCCATGCGAGTCGTGAAAGCGCACGAACTCATTGATGAGCGCGCTCTGCGCATCCCTGTGGTTGTCCTCGAGCAGCTCGATCGCGTAGATCGACGCGAGCGCGAAGAGGGTCTCGCGCGGCCAGACCGAGCGGGTGAAACGGCTCTCGATCACGGCGAGCTTGCGCTGCAGGATGGCGATGAGGAAGTTGCCATCCCCGGCAGCCGGTTCCAGGAAAGTCTTGTCGACGAAATCGGCACCGGACTCGAGCTCATCGCTGACGAGATCGAGCATCTGATCGACCATCGAGCGTGGCGTGAACACCTCGCCATATGCCTTGACGCGGTGTCGCGACTTCACGATCTGACGGCCGTTCTCGGGGTTGGTCATGCCTTCCGGTCCTCGGCCGACGGCGAGAACGCGTGTGCGCGCATATGCGAACGAGAGGATCTCCGCGTTTCCGCTACCGGGCGAAAGTACCCGGCGGTGGTGGCATCGGCCACGCTCCGCCGCCGCGGCTTGACCAGCCGCTCGACGGCCACTCGTTCCCTACCCACAAGCGAGAGTGTACAAGTACCCGGGGACGCCCACCCTGGCACTCGCTACCGGCGCCGACCACGCTTGATGGGTGCCCCTTACGCCCTCGCCCGCAGCAGCCCACATCGGCGCCCGGATCGCGGCCGAACGCAAACGGCGCGGGCTCACTCAGGACCAGCTCGCGGTGCTCAGCGAGATCGACTCGTCGAACATCCGCAGCTACGAATCGGGCCGGTCGATGCTCAGCATCCTGACTCTCCTCAAGATCGCGGACGCCCTCCGGACGACGCCCGGCGACCTCCTCGACGGCGTGACGGTCGACATGTTCGGCAGGGGCGCCACCCCCTCGCGCCGCACCGCCTGACCTCCCGCCCTGGGCACCTCTCCCCATGCACGTCCCCCTATCGATCAGCTGAGAACGCGCTACCGTGGTTCCATGAACACCGACCGGAAACTGCGCACCCGCCTTCTCTCCGCCGTGCCGATCGCGGCACTGGCGTTCTCCCTCGCCGCGTGCGGAGCTCCGGCCGCGGAACGTCCCTCCACCGAAGAACTGAGCGAGGGGATCACGACGATCCTGGAGGACCAGGGTCTGACCGTCGGTGACGGTGAGGACGCCCAGCTCACTCCCGACCAGGTCGACTGCATCTCCGGCGAGCTCCTCGACTCCGAGATCTCCGACCAGGACCTCGCCAACCTCGCCGAGGGCAAGGATGAGCAGACCTCCCAAGACGCCTTCAACCTCGTCCAGACCACGATGACCGAGGCTGTCCAGACCTGCGCCGCTCCGGCGGAGTAGAACTCTTTCGAACGGTGACGGATGCCGCGGCATCCGTCACCGTTCGTCATATCCACCCTGGGAATGGGCTGACAGTCCTAGCGTTGACTCCCATCGGCGCGCATCGGCGCGCCCCGTATTGGAGTCTCATGAGCACCACTGCCCGCGCCCAGAAGGCGCCAGACACCCGCAGCCCCATCCGGAAGCTGCTGACATCGTTCGGCTTCCAGATCATCGCGGCCCTCGTCCTCGGCATCGTCGCCGGACTCATCGGCCGCCAGATCGGTCCGAACGAGGACGGCAGCGCCAACGCCCTCGCCGCCACGCTCGACACGATCGGCAGCTCGTACGTGACGCTGCTGCGCGCCGCCGTGGTCCCCCTCATCTTCACCGCGATCGTGGCGAGCATCTCGAACCTGCGCCGCGTCCAGAACGCCGCGCGTCTCGCCGGCCAGACCATCCTCTGGTTCTGCATCACCGCCTTCATCGCCGTGACCATCGCGATCGTCCTCGGACTCGTCATCCAGCCGGGCTCCCGCGCCGGTGAGGGACTCGAACCCGGCGACCCGTACACGGTCGGCACGTGGTGGAACTTCCTGCTGGGGCTCATCCCGCAGAACTTCCTCGGCCTCGGCGCGAGCACGTCCGTCGACCTCGAGACCGGCGACGCCACGACGGGCATCAGCTTCAACATCCTGCAGATCATCGTCGTCGCCGTCGTCGTCGGCATCGCGGCCCTCAAGGCCGGCAAGAAGGCCGAGCCCTTCCTCGTCTTCACCGAGTCGCTGCTCAAGGTGATCCAGCGCGTGCTGTGGTGGATCATCCGCATCGCCCCGATCGGCACCTTCGGCCTCATCGGCGCCGCCGTCATCGAGTACGGGTGGGACAAGCTCATCGGACTCGGATGGTTCGCCGGCGCCATCTACCTCGGACTCGCGATCGTGCTGTTCGTCGTGTACCCGGTGCTGATCAAGTCGCACAAGCTGTCGATCAAGCAGTACTTCTCGGGCGTCTGGCCCGCGGTGCAGCTGGCGTTCGTCAGCCGCTCCTCCATCGGCACCCTGCCCCTGACCGAGCGCGTCACCGAGCGCAACCTCGGCGTGCCCTCCTCCTACGCGTCGTTTGCAGTGCCTCTCGGCGCGACGACGAAGATGGACGGCTGCGCCGCGATCTATCCGGCGATCGCCGCGATCTTCGTCGCGCAGTTCTTCGGCATCCAGCTGGACTTCGTCCAGTACCTGCTCATCGTCATCGTGTCGGTGTTCGGCTCGGCCGCGACCGCCGGCACGACCGGCGCCGTCGTCATGCTCACCCTGACGCTGTCGACGCTCGGCCTGCCGCTCGAGGGCGTTGGACTTCTCCTCGCGATCGACCCGATCCTCGACATGGGCCGCACCGCGGTCAACGTCGCGGGCCAGGCCCTGGTCCCGACGATCGTCGCCAAGCGCGAGGGCATCCTCGACGAGGACCTCTACAACGCGCCGCGCGAGGGCCTTCCGTTCGCGGACGACTCGGGCGACGAGGCGGATGCTCCCGAGCAGGATGCTGCGGCGGAGCCGGCCGGCACCCGCTGACGCCTTCGCCCGTCCCTCGCTCGTCGAACCCTCCGCTCGTCGAGCGAGGACGGCGCAGCCGACCGAGTCGAAACGCGGTCACCGACGAGACCCGCAGGGAACCGCGTTTCGACTCGCTCCGCTCGCTCAACGAACGGGGGAAAGGGGAAGACGGCGTCCCTCGCTCCGCTCGCTCAACGAACGGAGAAAGGGGACGACGGCACCCACCCGCCGCTCGTTGAGCGAGGACGGCGCAGCCGACCGAGTCGAAACGCGGTCACCGTCGAGACCCGCAGGGAACCGCGTTTCGACTCGCTCCGCTCGCTCAACGAACGGGGGAAAGGGGAAGACGGCGTCCCTCGCTCCGCTCGCTCAACGAACGGAGAAAGGGGACGACGGCACCCACCCGCCGCTCGTCGAGCGAGGACGGCGCAGCCGACCGAGTCGAAACGCGGTCACCGACGAGACCCGCAGGGAACCGCGTTTCGACTCGCTCCGCTCGCTCAACGAACGGGGGGGGGAAGCTCAACGAACGGGGAAGGAGAGGACGCCGGACTGACCCCGTCATGGCAACGAGACCCCGTCGTATCCACGCGAATACGACGGGGGCTCGTCAATCGAGGGCGACTACGCGCGGGACTGCGGCCGGGTGGCGCCGCGCGTGTCCAGCGCCAGCTCCTCGGCATCCATCGCGGTGATCAGCTCGCGCATGAGCTCCTCGTCCAGCGTGCCGGCATCCCGCTCCTCCAGCAGGATCTCGCGCCGCACGTGCAGCCACCCCTTTGACAGCGCGACCAGGTCCTCGTACGACGGGCGGCTCACCGCCTCCTCGGTCTCCTGCGCCTGATCGGTGTCCTTCTCGATCTTCGTCATGCGCTGCGCGAAAGCATCGAAGATCGCGAGATCCGACGCCCCGTACTTCTGCTCCCACACCGCCCGCTTGTGCGCGATGAACTCGGTCCCGGCCTGCTTCGTCCGCGCACGCACGGCGGCGAGCGCCTCGGCATCCTCCACCCGGTCCGCATCGGACGCGACTCCGAGCCGCCTGATCAGCACCGGCAGCGTCAGCCCCTGCAGAAGCAGCGTCCCGACCGTCACGACGAACGCCACCACGACGATCGCGTGCGACGCCTCGGCATCCAGCTCCGCGAGATCCGCCGCGGCGAGCGCGGTCGCCAGCGTCACCACGCCGCGCATGCCTGCCCACGAGATGACCGCATTGTCCTTCCGGTCCAGCGCCGGCTCGGTGAAGCGGGCGCGCATCTCCTCGGTCGTCGGGCGCCGCCTCTGCCTGCCGGCCGCCGCCCGCTCCGGATGCTTCGCCGCGAAACGCTCCCGACGCTCCTGCTCCATCCGTTCGCGGCGCTCCCATTCCCCGGACGCGACCGCCCTCTCCCACCGGCGCAACCGCATCCGCTGCATCCACATCGCCCACGCGTGCGCCGGATAGATGTATGCGGGCCGCACCACGAGCACGACGAGGAGCACCACGCCGGACAGCACGAGGATCTCCCCCACCGACTCGCGCTCGAGATCGCTGAGGACCCGCGGCAGCTGCAGTCCGATATAGGCGAACACGAAACTCTCCAGCAGGAAGTCAGCGGACAGCCACAGCGGCGCCTCCTGCTGCCGGGTCGTGTAATCCGTGCGCGGGGCGTTGTAACCGACGTACAGTCCCATCGCGACGACGGCCAGCACGCCCGAGCCGCCCAGGTGCTCCGCGATCGCGTACGCGCCGAAGGGCACGAGCAGTCCGAACGTCCCGATCACGACCGGGTCGTCCAGCCGGATGCGCAGCTGGTGCAGCAGGATGCCGAAGACGAGGCCGATCACGACGCCGACGACCACGGCGACGATGAACTGCCAGACCCCATCCCACACCGTGAGCGTCGCACCCGCGACGATCGCCGCGAACACGCGATACAGCGTCAGCGACGTGGCGTCGTTGATCAGGCTCTCGCCCGACAGCACCGTCATGACCCGGCGCGGCAGGCCGAGCTTCCGGCCGATCGCGGCCGCGGACACGGCGTCCGGCGGCGCCACGATCGCCCCGAGCAGCAGCGCGCCGGGAAGCGTGAGCGACGGGAAGATCAGCCACGCCACGAGTCCCACCGCGAGCGCGGTGATGAGCACCAGCCAGATGCCGAGCCGACGGATCTGCGGGAGGCTCCGCTTGAACCCCACGAAAGAGACGTCCAGCGCCGCCGAGTACAGCAGCGGCGGCAGCACGAGGTTCAGCAGCACGTGCCCGTCGATCTCCAGCTCCGGCACGAACGGCAGGAAGGATGCCGCGAGCGCCACGACCGTCACGAGCAGTGGTGCCGGCCACCCCCGCCATCGGGCGAAGGCCGCCACGGAGATCGCGCCGACGAGGACGTAGAACAGCTCGGCATCCATGCGGTCAGGTTATCGTCCGGATCGCCGTCGCCCGCGGCATCCGTCCGGTTCAGCCGGCGACGAGTGCGCCCGCCACCGGTGCACCCGTGCGGGGGTGCGCGAGGCGATAGCGGATGTGCCAGCGAGCGCTGAAGCTCTGATCCGGCAGCGTGTCCAGCACCGCGCGATCGCTGGGGCTGAGCCCATCGCGTGCAGCCTCCCGCAGGAGATCATCCTTCGTCGCGGGGTACTCCATGTTCGCGAGGAAGGCATCGAGTGCGGGGGAAACGGCCATGATGGCTCTCCTTTCTGATCTGGGAGGTCTGATCTGGGAGATCTGATCCCGGAGGGATGCCGGGTGCACCGCCATGGACACCCCGGCATCCCTCATCGGCGAGGGGACGGACGTGCTCACGTCCCCCGGATCACGCCGTGACGGCGCGGCGCTGGTCGAGGGACTCCACCGCGATCTTGCGCGGCTTCGCGCGTTCGCTGACAGGGATGATGACCGACAGCACACCGCTCTCGTACGAGGCGCTGATCTGATCCAGATCGACACCGTCCCCGAGCGTGAACTGGCGGAGGTAGGTCCCGGCCGTGCGCTCGCGCGCGATCCAGCGGACACCGTCACGGGTGTCTCCGGTGCGCTGCGCGCGGATCGACAGCTGGCCGCCGTCGACATCCACGTCGATCGAACCGGGATCGACTCCGGGCAGGTCCGCGCAAAGGACGTAGCGGTCGCCGTCGCGGAAGAGGTCGACCGGCATCACGCGCGGTGACCTCGCGGAGTCGAGCACGGCCGCTGCGAACCGGTCGAGCTGACTGAAGGGATCGATTGTCATTGCCATGAGCGTTCTCCTTTCGTCTTCGATGACTCAGCCGCGCTGCAGATAATCTGCAACCCGTGCTGTAACTTTGTTATAGATCGATTCGAGATGATCTGCAAGTTCTGATAAGGAAATTTTCAGCATGACGAACAGGGACTCCCGCACACCGCTGTACGGCATCGCCGTCGCCGCCGAGCTCGCCGGCGTCCCTCAGGCGACGCTGCGGCAGTTCGAGGCGAAGGGACTGCTCACGCCGTCCCGCAGCGATGGAGGCACTCGCCGGTACAGCGACGACGACATGGCTCGTCTGCGGCGCGTCACCGACCTGCGTGACGCCGGTGTCAATCTCGCCGGAATCCGCCGGGTGCTCGAGCTGGAGGACGAGAACGCCAGCCTGCGCGACGAGCTCCGCGCCGACACCGCAGAGGGTTGACCGGCGGCCTCTCCCGGCGTAAGCCGGAGGAGAGGAGAACCCATGCGATTCGCTGATCGTCACGACGCCGGCCGCCGGCTCGCCGCGAAACTCCGCGACCACCAAGAGGAGCGCCCGGTCGTGCTCGGGCTTCCGCGCGGCGGCGTCCCGGTGGCCGCCGAGGTGGCCCGCGCTCTGGATGCCGACCTGGACGTCCTCGTGGTGCGCAAGCTCGGGGTGCCCGGACACGAGGAGGTCGCGATGGGAGCGGTCGGTGAGGACGGTGCAATGGTCCGGAACGAGGACGTCATCGCCATGGCGGGCGTCACCGAGTCCGCCGTGCACGCCGCCGTCCGACGCGAAGAGGCCGAGGTCGAGCGCCGCATCGACCTCCTGCGGCGAGGTCGCCCGGCACCGGAGCTGGACGGCCGGACCGTCATCGTCGTCGACGACGGCCTGGCGACGGGCGCGACGGCACGGGCCGGATGCGCGATCGCCCGCGCGCGGGGCGCCCGGCGCGTCGTCCTCGCGGTCCCGGTCGCCCCGCAGGACGCCGTCGCGCACGTCCCCGAGGCCGACGAGGTCGTCTGCCTGATCACACCAGAGGCCTTCATGGCGGTCGGCATGCACTACGTCGATTTCGCCCAGGTGTCCGATGGCGAGGTCGTCCGCCTCCTCGAGGAGTTCCCCGGCTGACGCCGGGAATGACTTCCGCCATGCCTCGGTTGCATCCGGGGATGACTTCCGCAGCACCCGCCCTCTCCGTCCTCGACCTCGTCCCCGTCCGCACCGGGCAGACCAGTGCGGAGGCGATCGCGGCCTCCCTCTCGCTGGCGGCCACCGCGGATCGTCTCGGCTACCGCCGCTACTGGTTCGCCGAGCACCACAACATGCCGGCCGTGGCGTCGACGACTCCGCCGGTGCTCATCGCGGCCGCGGCCACCCGCACGTCGCGCATGCGTCTCGGCTCGGGCGGCGTCATGCTCCCCAATCACGCACCTCTCATCGTCGCCGAGCAGTTCGCCGCTCTCGAGGCCATCGCGCCGGGTCGGATCGACCTCGGGCTCGGCCGCGCCCCGGGCAGCGACCCCGTCATCACACAGCTTCTGCGCGGATCCGGCACGACGAGCGACGTCGAGCAGTTCCCGAGACACGTGCAGGACATCACGCTGCTGCTGTCGGGCGAGGGCGCGCAGGTGCAGTTCACGTCCGGCGGCGAGTACACCGTGCGCTCGACGCCGGCGGCGACGGGCGTACCCGAGGTGTGGCTGCTCGGATCGAGCGACTACTCCGCGCAGCTGGCCGCCGCGCAGGGCCTGCCATATGTCTTCGCGAACCACTTCTCGGGCCAGGGTCTCGAACGCGCCCTCGACCTGTACCGCTCCGGCTACCGGCCGAGTGAGGCGCACCCCGAGCCGAAGACGTTCCTCACGGTGAACGCCGTCGCCGCTCCCACCCAGGAGGAGGCGGAAGCCCGCGCCCTCCCCCAGCTCCGGATGATGGCGCGTCTGCGCCTGAACAAGCCGCTGAACGCGCTCGAGACGGTCGACGAGGCCGCCTCCGCGGCATCCGATCCCGCGACCGATCAGGTCGTCAGTGCCGCCCGTGAGCGCTGGTTCGTCGGCACGGGCGAGTCCGTGGCCGCCGAGGTGCGCGCGTTCGCCGCGACCCACGGTGTCGACGAGGTCATGCTCTCCCCTGTGGCGGGCGCTTATGCCTCCGAGCCGATGGATGCCGCGGCCGGCCGCGCTCTGACGCTGGAGCTCGTCGCCGCCGCGCTATGACGCGCCCGCTGATCCCCCGCCCCTGAGCCGATGCGGTCTGGTGCCACGCGCCCGGGAGGCGTACGGTCGGGATCATCGGAAGGGAGTTCGCATGAGCACCACGAAGACTCGTGCCCTCTGGGTCGCCTACGGGACGAACGGCGTATGCGGAAGCATCCGTCACGAGGACGACGGCTACGTCGTCGTCATGGCCGGAGCGGATGCCGCGACGGGGACGTATCCCAGCCTGGAGTCCGCCAAGGGGGCGCTGCACTCGCACATGCCGCCGGGAAGCGCCTGGCCGCGGTTCCAGGAGCACTGACGCGCGATCTCCGGGGCGCTCGCGCCATCCTCGCGCCGAAGCCTCTCGGCCCGGCGGGACGCTCGGCAGGACTTATGTCTCGGGCTCGCCGGACAGCAGTCCGCGCAGCCAGTCGCGCGCCTCGACGAACACGTCGTCGGAGTAGCGGTCCGGGTACTGGACGATCTGGCGATCCGCACGCGGATAGGAGCCGAGGAACACCACGCGCGGACTGAACCGGCGGATGCCGAGCAGAGCGTCCGCCATGCGCTCATCCTGCACGTGCCCGTCGGCGTCGATCACGAAGCGATAGCGGCCCAGCTCATCGCCGATCGGACGCGACTCGATCAGCGACAGGTTGATGCCGCGCGTCGAGAACTGCTCGAGCATCTCGAGCAGCGAGCCGGGGTGGTCGTGCGGCAGCTCGACGATGAGCGAGGTCTTGTCCGCCCCCGTGGGCGAGGGCGGCAGGGTCGTCCGGGTCACGAGCACGAACCGCGTCACGGCCTGCTGGTTGTCGCCGATGCCCTCAGCGAGCACTTCGACGTCGTAGTGCTGCACGATGCCCGGTGCGGCGATCGCCGCCTGCGCAGGGCTCGAGCCGTCCAGCACCCCGATCGCGGACGCGACGTTGCTGGCGGCCGGCACGTGCGAGTGCTTCGGCAGATTCTCGCCGAGCCAGCCGTGGCACTGGGCGTACGCGACCGGATGCGCGGCGATCACGCTGACGTCCTCGAGCTTGGTCCCCGGCGGAGCCACCAGCACGAAGTTCACCCGGACCAGGTACTCCCCGATGATGCGGAGTCCTGGGAGGGTAGCAAGCGCGTCCTGCGTCGTGGAGACGCCGCCCTCGATCGAGTTCTCGATCGCGATCATGGCGGCGTGGCTGCGCCCCTCGAGCACGTCGGCGAGCGCCTCGCCGACGTTGTGCACGGCCCGCCAGTCCTGACCTCGCGCCTCGGCCACCTGATCGAGCGCCGCCTCGGTGAAGGTGCCGGCTGGTCCGAGATAGCTGTAGGTGCGCCGTTCAGTCACGCGTTTCACCTTAGCCCTCCCGTCACCGACACGAACGTGCACGGCCGCACGGTTGGGGGCAGACTGGTCCTATGACGAGCCGAGCCGGCCTCCCCGCGGAGGAAAGTGACCTCATCGACGTCGACGCGCTGATCGCCGCGTACTACGACCGCCACCCGGATCCCTCCGATCCGACGCAGCGGGTCGCCTTCGGGACGAGCGGCCACCGCGGCTCCGCCCTGTCCGGCAGCTTCAACGAGAACCACATCCTCGCCACCACGCAGGCCATCGTCGACTACCGCACGGCGCAGGGCATCACAGGCCCGCTGTTCCTCGGCCGCGACACCCACGCCCTGTCCCTTCCCGCCGAGCGCACGGCGATCGAGGTGCTCGTGGCGAACGGCGTCGACCTCCGCGTGGACGCCCGCGACTCCTGGGTGCCGACGCCCGCCCTGAGTCACGCGATCCTCACCCACAACCGCCGCACGAACTCGGAAGTCACCGGTCAGGCGGACGGCATCGTCGTCACCCCGTCGCACAACCCTCCCCGCGACGGCGGCTTCAAGTACAACCCTCCGCACGGCGGCCCCGCCGACACCGACGCCACCGGCTGGATCGCCGACCGAGCGAACGCCCTGCTCGAAGCGGGGCTGGAGGGCGTGAAGAAGGAGAGCTTCGCCGACATCGACTGGGATGCGCTGCCCAGCTACGACTTCCGCGACGCGTACGTCCGCGACCTCGAGTCGATCATCGACGTCGAGGCCATCAAGCGCGCCGGCGTGCGCATCGGCGCCGACCCGCTCGGCGGTGCGTCAGTGGACTACTGGGCGCTCATCAAGGAGGTCTACGACCTCGACCTCACGGTCGTGAACCCCGAGGTCGACCCGACGTGGCGGTTCATGACGCTGGACTGGGACGAGAAGATCCGGATGGATCCGTCCTCGCCCTCGGCGATGGCCTCACTGGTGGCGCGCCGCGGCGACTTCGACGTGCTCACGGGCAACGACGCGGATGCCGACCGCCACGGCATCGTGACTCCGGACGCGGGGCTGATGAACCCGAACCACTATCTCGCCGTCGCGATCGACTACCTGTTCTCGCACCGGTCGCAGTGGCCCCGGGATGCCGCGATCGGCAAGACGCTCGTGTCGTCCATGATCATCGACCGGGTGGCGGAATCCCTCGGCCGGCGCCTGCTCGAGGTGCCGGTCGGGTTCAAGTGGTTCGTGCCGGGGCTGCTCGACGGGACGGTCGCGTTCGGGGGCGAGGAGTCCGCCGGCGCTTCGTTCCTGCGCGAGGACGGCTCGGTCTGGTCGACCGACAAGGACGGCATCCTGCTCTGCCTGCTCGCGGCCGAGATGATCGCCGTGACCGGGAAGACGCCGTCGGAGCGCTATCGCGAGCTGGAGGAGGCGTTCGGCGCGTCCGCTTATCGGCGCGTGGACGCTCCGGCGACGCCCGACGAGAAGGCGACGCTGGGCCGGCTGACTCCGGATGCCGTGACCGCCGGGACCTTGGCCGGAGAGCCGATCACCGCGAAGCTCTCCCATGCGCCGGGGAACGGTGCCGCGATCGGCGGTCTCAAGGTGCAGACCGAGCACGCATGGTTCGCGGCTCGCCCCTCCGGCACCGAGGACGTCTACAAGCTGTACGCCGAGAGCCTGCGGGGCCCCGAGCACCTCGCGCAGGTGCAGGAGGAGGCACGAGCCGTGGTGAGCGAGGCGCTCCGCGGCTGACGCGCCATGCGCTCGGCCTTACCCGCTCGTGGAGCGAGGAGTCGAAACGCGCGAGTTACTGGGGACGGTCACCCCGTTTCGACTCGCTCCGCTCGCTCAACGAACGAGAAGGCGGCGACGAGTCGGGCGTCTCCAGTCCCGTTCGGGGCGTTCCCCCTCCGCTCGTTGAGCGACGAGCGAAGCGAGGAGTCGAAACGGGCGAGTTACTGAGGAACGGTCACCGCGTTTCGACTCGCTCCGCTCGCTCAACGAACGAGAAGGGGGCGCTCGCGCACCGAATGAGGAGGGCGAGCGCCCTCGAGGGGCGAGACGGGTGCGCTCAGCGAATGGCGAGGGCGGCGCCGGCGGCGCGCAGCCAGCGCTCGGCCTCGGCCTGAGCCGCCTCGGCGGACCCTGCGAGGTCCGTGAGCGATGCGGATGCCGCGAAAGCACCCGTGTCGGCATCGGGCGTGATGCGGCCGGCGACGAGCATCACCGGCACACCGGCATCCGCCGCGAGCTGCGCGACGAACGAGGGGACCTTGCCGTCCCCCGACTGGCCGTCGAACGATCCCTCGCCCGTGATCACGACATCGGCATCGGCGATCGCCTCCGCCAGGCCGATCAACTCGGCCACGGCTCCGGCTCCGGGCGTCAGGGTCGCCCCCAAGGCCACGAGCGCCGCTCCGGCCCCGCCGGCCGCGCCCGTACCCGGAATCTGCGGATCCAGCCCGAGCAGGTTCGCGAGACGTGCGAGCGCGGCATCCACCGTCCGGATGTCCTCGGGATCGGTCAGACCCTTCTGCGGCCCGAAGATCGCCGCCGCTCCGCGCTCGCCGGTCAGCGGGTTCGTGACATCCGTGAGCACGCGGGCCTCCGGTGCTCCCCACAACCCCACGCGGTCCACGGCGGCCACGGCGCACAGTCCGGCGGCCCCGGATGCGACCGGCGAGCCGTCTGTGTCGAGGAAGCGCGCGCCCAGCGCCGTGAGCAGGCCGATCCCGCCGTCGGTCGACGCGCTCGACCCGATCCCGAGGACGAGCCTCGAGACCCCGGCATCCAGCGCCGCCGCGATCGCCTGGCCGAAGCCGGTGGTGTCGGCATCCCACGGGCGCAGCTCGTCGAGCAGCTCGATCCCGGAGGTCGAAGCCAGATCGACCACCCCCGTCCCGCGCGGCGCGTCCGGCGTCGGCGGAAGCCACAGCCAGCTGCTCTCGATCGGCACGCCGGCTGGTCCGTCGACGAACAGGGAATGACGCTGCGCACCGTCGACAGCCGCCTCGAAGGCCGCGACGGTGCCCTCGCCGCCGTCGGCCATCGGGCGCAGCACGAACTCCGCACCGTGCTCGACCTCGCTCCAGCCCTCGGCGAGCGCCCGCGCCGCGTCGGCAGCCGAGATCGACCCCTTGAAGCTGTCCGGGGCGATGACGATGCGGCGGGGCCCGCGAGCGCTTCGGGTCGCACTTTCCGCCGTTTCCGAGGCGATGACGTCCGTTCCGGTCGCAGTAGTTGCCGCTTCCGCCGCCGCGAAGCGGCCTGAATCGCGACCGGACCCAATAGCCGCTGCATTGAAACGGCCTGGATCGCGACCGGAACCGACAGCCGCGGACCCCGGCACCTCCGCCTGCGACACCGACTCCACGGATCGGGTCTCGTGCGCTGCGGCATCCGGGCCGGAGCCGGCCGGAACCCGACCGGAATCGGCGCCGCTCACGGCGTGCTCTCGCGGACGACGACCTCGAGCTCGATGGGGGTCTGCGTCCAGTCCTCGTCGACCGTCGCGCGGAACGCCTGGTAGCCGACTTCGCTCAGTGGTACGCGCACCGTCGTCAGCGGGGGCGACACGTCGAGGCTCACCGGCACGTCGTCGAAGCCGCACACGGCGATGTCGGAGCCGACTTCGCGCCCGGCATCCCGGACCGCCGCCATCGCACCGATCGCGACGACGTCGCTCATGCCGAAGACCAGCGTCCCCGGTTCGATCCCGTCGGCCAGCGCTGCCGCCATCGCGGTCGCACCCGACTCCCGCGCGAAGCCGGCGCGGTACACGCGGTCGGCCGTCCCCCCGCCGGCGGCGAAGCCGGCCTGGAAGCCGGCGATGCGGTCGTCCGAGGTGCGGATGCCCTCGGCCGCGGCCAGCACGACGGCGGAGCGGTAGCCACGGGCGGCCATCTCCTCGCCCAGCATCCGGGCGCCGGCGACGTTGTCGATCTGCACGACCCGCTCACCGGCGACGCTGCCGCCGAAGGACACCACGCGTCCGCCGAGCCGCGCGAACGCTTCGACCTCGTCATGCATCGCGGTGTCCTCATCGCCGCGGGACGCCGCGAGGATCAGCCCCTGCGGTCGCTGCCCGCGGAGGGCCCTGACGAGACGCAGCTCGCGCTCGGGGTCGCGCTCGGTGACGGCGATCGTCACGATGAGGCCCTGCTCGTCGGCCCCGCGCGCGACTCCCGAGGCGATGAGTCCGAAGTACGGGTCGGCGATGTCCGCGACGAGCAGCGCGATCACGGACGAGGTGCCGCGCACGGTGGCCTGCGCGAGGATGTTCGTCGTGTAGCCGAGCTTCTCGGCCGCCTGACGCACGCGCTCGCGGTTCTCGTCCTTGACGTTGCGCACCGAGCCGTTCAGGGCCCGGGATGCCGTCGCGAGCGAGACGCCGGCCTCGCGCGCGACATCGTGCAGCGTCGGGGTCGCGCCGCGCCCGGGCCGCGCCGCCGGGGTGTCCTGAGCGGGGGTCATGCTCCCGAGCCTACTGTCCGGGACGTTTCCACGACTCCGCACGACCGGACATCCGCAACGGCCCGGTTCGCCGCGTTCAGCGCCCACCGTCCCGCGCGAGCGCCCGCCCGCGAGGAGTCAGGAACACCCGGCTCACGCATCGCGCCACGACCTCAGCGTGGCGGCCTCGCGCGCGAGCACGGCCGGGTCGTCGCCGGGCACGAACTCGAGCAGCGCGTCACTCGGCCGGCTGGAGGAGCGGGATGCCGCGGCGAAGAACTCCCGCCACAACCCCGCGCGCTCGGCCAGCGGCAGCCGTTCGCCCCGCGGCCACCAGGAGAACACGTGCACGGCGCTGACGCGGTCGGCCAGCGCCCGGTACTCGTCCACCGCGACGGCGTCCGAGGCGCCGACGGTCGGCTGCCAGTAGGTGCGCAGGGCCGGATGGCCGACCTCGTCGAGCACGCGCCGCGTCTCAGTGGCTGTGTCGGCGAGCGTCCCGCCATGGAACTCCAGCCCGAGCTCCAGCCCGCGCCCGGATGCCGCCTCCACCGCATCCCGTAGCCGATCGATCGTCCGCGCGCGCTCCGGCGCGGAGGCGTCGGCCGACCCCGCTGACCCCGCCCACACCCGGATGCGGGTCGCGCCGAGGGCCTCGGCGCTGTCGAGCACCGGTGCGATGTCGTCGCCCTCGGCAGCCCGGAAATACGACCCGTAGGAGGCGACGACGAGCCCGGCGTCCGCGGTCAGCGCGGCGACGCGTCCGGCCGTGGCGGCATCACCGGCAGGGACGTGCACGTCGCCGCCCCACTCGATCGACTCGAGCCCCGCCTCCGCGGCCGCCGTCACGATCGCCGCGGCGTCCAGGCGGCGGAACGTCACCGAGCAGAGTCCGATCCTGATCGTCATGCCTCCAGCATCCTTCCTTCTCGCGCGTCCGTGCCACTCCGCCGGCACCGAACGCGGTTCCGTGGCGCAGGCGGAGCGGCGCGAACCGGTCAGAGGTGCGGGGCCACCACGGCGTCGAAGGACGCCGCCGTGCGGCGCACGACCTCGGCGTAGTCGGTCGCCCAGATGTCCTCGTTGAACAACTCCACCTCGATGTCGCCGGTGTATCCGGCCTCGACCACCGCGCGCGTCAGGGTCGCGAAGTCGATCACGCCGTCCCCCGGATAGTGCCGGCTGAGCAGCACGTCGGCGGCGAGCGGCGTCTTCCAGTCGCACACCTGATAGGTGGCGATGCGCCCCTCGCGCCCCGCGCGCGCGATCTGCTCGAGCACCTGCGGGTCCCAGAAGATGTGGAACGTGTCCACGGTCGCGCCGACCACCGACGCGTCGAAGTCCGCGGCGATGTCCAGCGCCTGGCCGAGCGTCGAGACGACGCAGCGGTCCGAGACGTACATCGGATGCAGCGGCTCGATCGCGAGGGTCACCCCGGCGGTTGCGGCATCCGGCACGAGCTCGCCGATCGCATCGCGCACGCGCTCGCGGGCACCGGCGAGGTCCCGCGAGCCCTCCGGCAGCCCGCCGGCGACGAGCACGAGGATCGCGGTCGACCCCTCGGCGCCGGCGGCGGCCAGTGTCGCGGTCTCCTCGATCGCACGTCGGTTGTCGTCCAACGCCGCGACGCGGGCCGCGCCGTCGGGCAGTGTGAAGAAGCCGCCACGGCAGTGCGTCGTGAAGCGCAGCCCGGAGTCGGTCAGCATCTCGGCGGCCGTCGCGAGGCCGACCTCGTTCACCGGCTCGCGCCAAAGACCGATCGCCTCGACTCCGCCGGCGACCGTGGCACTCAGCGCATCGGCCAGGTTCGCGTACTTGATCGTGGCCTGGTTGATGGAGAGGCGACTCACAGTCCGGCTCCGTTCGTGCAGTTCTGGCGGCGGGGCGGGGTCACCTGTCGCGCCTGATGAGCGTCGGGCCGAACGGTCATGCGTCCACCCCGTTCAGGCGCAGCATCCCGTGCCAGCGCTTGCGCGCGAGCTCCGGCTGCTCCAGAGCGAGCGACGCGTTGGCGAGCTCCACGATCCGCGAGAGGTGCGGCAGGCTCCGCGCCGAGTGCAGCCCTCCCACCATCTGGAAAGCCGGCTGGTGGCCGTTGAGCCAGGACAGGAAGGCGACGCCGGTCTTGTAGTAGAACGTCGGGGCGGCGAACACCTGACGGCTGAGCTCCTCGGTCGGTCCGAGGATGCGCTCGTAGGCCGCGGCGTCTCCGGCATCCAGAGCCTGGATCGCGGCGGAGGCGACCGGGGTGATCGCGGCGAACGCGCCCAGCAGCGCGTCGGAGTGGCCCTCCGCGGAGTCCCCGATGAGCCCGACGTAGTTGAAGTCGTCCCCGGTGAACATGCGCACGCCCTCGGGCAACCGCGAGCGCACCGAGATCTCGCTCTCGGCGTTCAGCAGGCTCATCTTTACGCCCGCGAGCTTGCCGGGGTTCTCGGCGATGATGTCGAGCAGCACGCCCGACGCGGTCTGCCAGTCGGACGCCCCGAAGTAGCCCTCGAGCTCGGGGTCGAACGCGGTGCCGAGCCAGTGGAGCACGACCGGGGTCGTCGCGCGCGACAGCACCGCCCGGTAGACCCGGCGGTAGTCGTCGGCGGACTCGGCGACCCGAGCGAGATGACGTGACGCCATCAGCACCGGTCCGGCACCCTGTTCCTCGGTGAACTCGAGCTGCGAGACGTACGCGTCGATCACCTGATCGAGCGAGATGCGCGTCTCGTCGACGTGGTCGGTGTTGACGCCGACCACGACCGAGCCGCCCTCCTCGCGGGCGACCTCGGCGCTGCGGGAGATGAGCTCGCGCGTGGCCGCGGCATCCAGTCCCATATTGCGCTGGGCCGTGTCCATCGCGTCGGCGACGCCCAGACCCCAGGAGTACACGTTGCGGCGGAACGCCAGCGTGGAGTCCCAGTCGATGTCGGCGGGCTGGCCGGGAGTGTTGTCGGCATGCACCTTCGGCACGACGTGCGCGGCGGCGTACGCGACACGGCTCTGAAGCGACGAGGACGGACGCGTGTACGCCCCGGAGTCGTTGAGCTCGGCATCCGACAGCGCTCCGGATGCCGAGAGAAGACGGAGCGTCGACATCAGAGCGACAGCTTCTCGATCGCGACCTTGCGGCCCTCGGCGCTGGATGCCAGGCCCGCTTCGGCGAACTGGACGCCGCGGGCACCGGCGAGAAGGTCGAACGGGTAGTCCGTGCCGAGCGCGTAGGACTCCAGATACTCCTCCCACTGCTGACGGAAGCCGTTGAGGAACACGTCGTTCGTCGGCACCTTCTGCCAGTCGGCGTCGTAGTCGTGGGTGTCTTCGATGTCGGGGTTCCAGACCGGCTTCGGAGTGGCGTTGCGCGGCTGGATCTTCGCACCGAACAGGCCGACCACGGCCGACCCGTGCGTGCCGTCCACCTGGAACTCGACGAGCTCGTCGCGGTTCACCCGGACGGTCCAGGAGGAGTTGATCTCGGCGATGATGCCGCCGTCGAGCTCGAAGATGCCGTAGGCGGCATCCTCGGCGGTGGCGGTGTAGTGCTCGCCCTTCTCGTCCCAGCGGTCGGCGATGTGCACCGCTGCCTGCGCGTAGACGCTCTTCACCTCGCCGAAGAGGTTCTCCAGCACGTAGTTCCAGTGCGGGAACATGTCGGTGATGATGCCGCCGCCGTCCTCGGTGCGGTAGTTCCAGCTCGGGCGCTGGGCGGGCTGCCAGTCGCCCTCGAACACCCAGTAGCCGAACTCGCCGCGGACCGACAGGATGCGACCGAAGAAGCCGGAGTCGATCAGGCGCTTGAGCTTCTGGAGTCCGGGGAGGTAGAGCTTGTCATGCACGACACCGGTCTTGACCCCGGCCGCCTGGGCGAGTCGAGCCAACTCGACGGCCTCCTCGAGCGACTCCGCGGTCGGCTTCTCGGTGTAGATCGCCTTGCCTGCGGCGATCGCCTTGCGGATCGCGGATGCCCGGGCCTTCGTCACGAGGAAGTCGGCGTAGATCTCCCACTTCTCGTCGGCGAGGGCCGCGTCGAGGTCGGTGGTGTAGTCCTCGATGCCGTGCTTGGCGGCGAGTTCGGCGAGCTTCTGCTCGCTGCGGCCGACGAGGATCGGCTTGACCGTGACCCGCGTGCCGTCGGAGAGCTCGATTCCACCCTGATCGCGGATCGCGAGGATCGAACGCACCAGGTGCTGCCGGTAGCCCATGCGT
Source organism: Microbacterium cucumeris (assembly GCF_058349845.2). NCBI lineage: Bacteria > Bacillati > Actinomycetota > Actinomycetes > Micrococcales > Microbacteriaceae > Microbacterium > Microbacterium cucumeris. Next base: position 395,884 of record NZ_JBYRIZ020000004.1, on the reverse strand, counting down.
CCGGAGACGCCGTTCATGATGATCCCGATCTCGCGGGTCGTCGCCTGTGACATTGGATTCCGTTCGTAGGAGACGGCATCCGGATCGGGATGCCGAGGTAAACGCTTTCCGTTAGTGTGCCACGGCAGTGGATCCTGACGCAAGCAGGTCGGTCTCGGACCGACCGCCGTAGGACGCGAACGACCTCGCGGAGAGCCCGACTCCGGATCAGTGATGGTGCCCGGTGTCCGGGATCACCACATCCCCGCCCGCGGGAGCGAGATTCCCCGCCTCGACGGCGGCGAGTGCGGGCGTCACGATCGCCGCCGCCAGCACAGCGGCGATCGCCAGCTCCGCCATGCGCACCCGCCCCGGAGCGGCGCCCTTGCTCGACCGTCCTCGCGGTGCGCGACGCTCACGCCCGCACGCGATGCCGACCACGGCGAGCAGAGCGATCGCCGGCGCGACCGCGAGGATGCCCATCCGCACCGGGTCGAGGACGAAGGCGAGGATCGCCAGGGCGGCGGCGGCCGCCGCGGCGCCGAGGCCGACTCGCGGAGCGACGATCCGGCCGACGACCAGCGCAGCCGTCCCCCAGCCGATGAAGGCGGCTCCGGCGCCCACCAATGCCATGGCCACACCCCGGACCGGCGGCGCGATCTCCGCCGCAGTCGAGGCCCCCGCACCGAGTGCGAGCAGGATGAGTCCACCGCCCCACGCCGCGATCGAGGGCCAAGATGCCACCGCCACGCCCTGCCGGGGCGCGGCGGTGGCGGTCACCAGCGGACGGGTCGACATCGCCGCGCCCGTCAGGCCGTCCGCCCCGACGCGAGCCTGTCAGCGGAACGGTCGGTCGCGATGCCGACGCCCAGCAGCACGATCGCGCTCGCGAGGTGGAGGAAGTGATCGAACGTGTTCAACGCGAGGATGTTCAACGCGGTGCCGACGAGGAAGAACCCGACGATGCCGAGCAGAAGATACGCGGCCCCGACGACGATGTTCACCGCTTTCGCCGCGCGCGCGGACATCAGCCCCGCGACGAGAAGCGCGGCGCCGATCAGCAGGTGGGCCACGTTGTGCAGCGGGTTGACCATGAAGATGCCGAGAAGCAGGCCTCCCTCCGTCGCGAGGAACCCCACACCCCCGGTGACGGCGAAGCCGAGCAGGCCGACGAGGATGTAGACCGCGCCGAAGACCGTGGCGACGAGGCGGTTCGGGGAAGAGCTCATGATGGACCTCCTTGTTCCTGTGCGGCCGGTGCCGCATCTACAGGAGCTTCGGAGGCCGGCGCCGATCGGATTGCCCGATCCTCGCCGCGGCGACGGAGATCCTCAGCCGCCGCGTGCGCCGACCCGATGCGGAAAGCGCCTACCATGACCAGGGAGACCGGCCGACGAGGGAGGGCGAGATGAAGCGGGTGGGCATCCGGGATGTCGCCGAGCTCGCGGGCGTGTCGATCAGCACGGTGTCGAACGCGCTGAACCGTCCCGGTCGGGTCAGCGAGGAGCTCGCGCAGCGCGTGCGCGAGGCCAGTGATCGTCTCGGCTATGTCCCGCTCCAGGCGGCGCAGCAGCTGCGGGTCGGACGCAGCGCGCTGCTCGGCATGACCGTGATCAACATCACGAACCCCTTCTTCGCGGACCTGGTCGCCGGCGCCGAGGAGGTCGCGTCGGATGCGGGGCTGCGCATTCTCGTCGGCAACGCCAACGATGACATCGCCAAGGAGCTGGAGTACCTCGAGCTGTTCGACCGGGTCCAGGTCGAGGGCGTGTTGGTCAGTCCCTTCGGTCCGATCGAGCCCTGGCAGCAGCGCGTGCGCGATCGCCGGATGCCGGTCGTGCTGGTCGATGCGGTGGACGACGACGCCGTGCTGCCGTCCGTCTCGCTCGACGATGTCGCCGGCGGACGGCTGGCCGCCGAGCATCTCATCGACATCGGATGCCGGCGACTCGCCTTCGTCGGCGCACGGCAGGAGGTTCGGCAGGTGCGCGAGCGCCTGGCCGGCGCTCAGCTCGCCGTCGACGCGCACCCGGGAATCTCGCTGGAGCCGATCTGGACCACGAGCGCCACGACCGGGCGCGGGCTGGCGTTCGCCGACGAGCTCGCCGATCGGCGGCCCGACGACCGCCCGGACGGCGTCGTCTCCTCGAACGATCACCTCGCGATGGGGCTGGTGCACGGGCTCGCCGCCCGCGGCATCCGCGTTCCGCAGGACATCGCGGTCGTCGGCTACGACGACATCGAGTTCGCCGCCATCGCGACTGTCCCGCTGACCTCGGTGCGCCAGCCGGCTCGCGAGATGGGCCGCGCCGCGGCCGAACTGCTCATCTCCCGCATCGCCGGCACCGAGGCCCCCGACCTCGCGAACGTCGTCTATCAGCCCGAGCTCGTGGTCCGCGCATCGACCTCGTAGCCCGAGAGCCCCCTCCGACCGAGTGGAGCACGCGAACGGAACGCCTCGAGCGGCTCGGTCACGCCAGTTCCAGTGACACCGTCGCGTACGCGTGCGCAGGCAGATCGATCTCGAGCCCCCGCTCGTGACGACGGATGGCGTCGAGAACCACCGGCGTCACGGCATCCGGGTTCTCCGGAGTGTTGTGCGCCGACACCGAGTCCGCGGTGAGGACGCGGCCGCTGAACCCGGTGACCGCCGCTCCGCGCAGGTCGAGGACGACCGTGCGCGGGCGGTCGGCGTCCAGGTTCGACAGCGAGACGAGCGCCGTGCCGTCCTTGGTGGATGCCGAGGCCGACAGCAGGGGAAGATCGCGCCCGTCGCTCTCCCTGGTCTCGCCGTCGACGACGTGCGCCGCCAGCGCCCGCGCGTCGTGGTGGCCGGTGTTCATCGCGAAGACGTGGAAGGTCGGGGTCTTCACGAGGGCCCCGGTGTCGGGGTCCGTGAGCAGCATCGCCTGCAGCACGTTGACGGTCTGCGCGATGTTGGCCATCACGAGACGGTCGGCGTGGCGGTGGAACGCGTCGAAGTGGACACTCGCGACCAGGGCGTCCCGGAGCGTGTTCTGCTGGTACAGGAACCCGGGGTTCGTCCCCGGCTCGACATCCCACCAGGTGCCCCACTCGTCCAGGACGAGACCGACGCGCTTGCGGGGGTCGTGGCGGTCCATGACCGTGCTGTGCCGAGTGAGAAGCTCCTCGATGCGGTAGGCGCGGGACAGCGCGAGGTACCACTCGTCCTCGTCGAACACGGTCGCGGATCCCTTGGCCTCCCACGAGCCGCTCATCGTGTAGTAATGCAGCGACACCGCCTGGTACGGCGAGGATCCCTGGCCGTCGCAGCCGAGGCATCCGAGCGCCTTCATGAGCGTGTCGGTCCAGTCGTAGTCGTCGACGTTCGCGCCGGCCGCGATCCGGTAGACGGTGTTGTCCCCGTGGTCGCGCACGTAGGTCGCGTACTGGCGCGCGAGGTCCGCGTAGGCCTCGGCGCGCATGTTGCCGCCGCAGCCCCAGGCCTCGTTGCCGATGCCGAAGAACGGGACCTTCCACGGCTCGTCCCGGCCGTTGCTGCGGCGCAGGGCCGCCATCGGCGAGTCGTCGCCGCGCGTGAGGTACTCGATCCACTCGCTCATCTCGCGCACGGTGCCCGAGCCGACGTTGCCGTTCACGTACGCATCCGCGCCGAGCAGCTCGCACAGCTGCATGAACTCGTGCGTGCCGAACGAGTTGTCCTCGACGACGTCGCCCCAGTGCGAATTGACCATCCGGGGCCGCTCGTCCCGCGGGCCGATGCCGTCGCGCCAGTGGTAGTCGTCCGCGAAGCAGCCCCCGGGCCAGCGCAGGTTCGGGATGCTCAGCTCGCGCAGCGCCTCGACGACGTCGAGACGGATGCCGCCCTCGTTCGGGATGTCCGAGTCCTCCCCGACGAAGAAGCCGCCGTAGATGCACCGGCCGAGATGCTCGGCGAAGTGGCCGTAGAGGTGGCGGCTGATGGTCGAGCCGGGCAGATCGAGGTCGATGACGACGCGGGTGCTGGGCATGATGTCCTTCTCCAGATGGGGGTCGTCCGGAATTGTAGCGATACAATTCCGATCCGGGCAAGGGACGCGGAAGGATGGGCTGATGGCGACGATCCAGGACGTGGCGAAGGCGGCCGGGGTGTCCCCCATGACCGTCTCGAACGTCCTAAACGGGCATCCGCACGTCCGGGAATCCACGCGGCAGAAGGTGCTGGCCGCGGTCGAGGAGCTCGACTACCGGGTCAACGCCGCGGCCCGCAACCTGCGCACGGGCCGCACCGGCACGATCGGCCTGGCCGTGCCGAACATCGGCGACCACTACTTCGCGCGGCTCGCCGCCCTCGTCGCGACGGTCGCCGGCGAGGAGGGGTACCGCGTCGAGATCGAGCACACGGATGCGCAGCGCGAACGCGAGCTCGAGGCGATGACCCTGTCTCAGAACCGCATGCACGACGGGCTGCTGCTCTCGACCGTCGGACTCGGCCCGCAGGACAAGCACCTGCTGCGCGTCGACTACCCGGTCGTCCTGCTCGGCGAGGGGATCTTCGACAGCCCCCTGGACCACATCGCGATGCCCAACATCGACGGCTCGCGGGCCGCGACAGCACACCTGGTGGCGCAGGGGTCGCGCCGCATCGCCATCATCGACATCCGCTTCGCGCTCTCCGACTCCGTGCGCGACCTGCGGCTCGAGGGCTACCAGCAGGCCCTGCGGGATGCCGGGATCGAGCCGGATCCCCGGCTGTTCTTCGACATCGAGGACTTCACGATGCAGGAGGGCCTGCGCGCCGCCCGGCGCATCGCGTCCTCCGGCCTGCCCGTCGACGGCGTGTTCTGCCCGACGGACGGCGTCGCGATCGGTGCACTGCGCGGCCTCGCGGATGCCGGCATCCGCGTGCCCGAGGACATCCGCGTCATCGGGTTCGACGACCTGCCGGAGAGCGAGTTCCTCACCCCGAGACTGAGTTCCGTCTCTCCCGCGCACGAGGTCACCGCCCGCACGGCGGTGACCTTCCTCCTGGAACGGATCCGCGGCACGGCCCCGGCGGACGCGCGCGAGTTCGTGACGCCGTTCGAACTGCGCGCGCGGGCGTCGACGGCCTGATCGGGGCCGCACCTCTCCCGACGCACTGCTGCTTGCGAAACGTTTTTATCTGAGTTACCGTTGCGGTAAGCGCTTTCCTGCACCAAGGGGCGCGTGCATGATCCCCCACCCGAGACGCCGTCGTTCCGTGGTCCGAACACCGGCGTTCACAGAGAGGACAACGATGTTCAACAAGAAGCGATCGCTGGCCGCCGGCGCGCTGGCCGTCAGCGCGGCCGTCGTCCTGGCCGGCTGCTCCGGCGGCGAGCCCGAGGCCGGAGCGACATACGACCCCGACGAGAAGGTCACGCTCGACCTCGCGTTCTGGGGCAACGACGTGCGCGCCGAGCTCTACAACGAGGTCATCGCCGCATTCAACGAGGAGTACCCGAACATCACGGTGAACTCCTCGTTCCTGGACTTCCCGGCGTTCTGGGAGAAGCGCCAGACCGAAGCGGCGGGCAAGAACCTTCCCGACGTGATGCAGTTCGACTACTCCTACCTGCGCCAGTACGCGCAGAACGGCCTGCTGCTGGACCTCGAGCCCTACCTGGGCTCGGTCATCCAGACCGAACCTCTGGCGCAGAACATCCTCGACATCGGCGTCGTCGACGACACCACGTTCGCGATCCCGACGTCGACGAACGCCTGGGGCATGTACACGAACCCGGTGCTGATCGAGCAGGCCGGCGTCGAAGAGTTCGCCGGCGGCAGCTGGGAGGACTACACCGACTGGATGGCGGACGTCACCGAGGCCTCGGGCGGGTCCTTCTGGGGCGGGAGCGACTACACCGGACGCATCCAGAACTTCGAGCTGCAGCTGCGCGCCGAGGGCTCCTACCTCTTCAGCGAAGACGGCGAGCCCGGCTTCGACGAAGAGCGTCTGACGGAGTTCTGGGAGTCCGGCCAGCGGATCCGCGACGGCATCGGCGTGCCGCAGCAGCGCGTCGAGGAGATCCTGCCGCTCAGCCCGTTCGACACCGCGATCGCCGCGAGCGAGCTGACATGGGACAACTTCGGATCCGGCTACCTCGGCAACCTCGGCGAGGGATACACCGAGCTCGGGCTCGTCGCCCCTCCGGTCACCGAGGAGGGCGCCAAGGACCTGTACCTGAAGCCCTCGATGCTGCACGCCATCGCGGCGAACACCGAGCATCCCGAGGCCGCCGCCACGCTGGTCGACTTCCTCATCAACTCGCCGCAGTCGGGTGAGATCTTCGGCACGAACCGCGGGATCCCGGCATCCGAGACGGCGCTCGAAGCGGCGGACCTCGATCCGCTGAGCCAGCAGATCGCCGACTACGAGGCCTCGATCGCCGACCGCCTCGGAGACGCCCCGCCCGTGCCGATCGTCGGCTTCGGCACGCTCGAGGAGAAGTTCCGTCTGCTGGGCACCGAGCTCAACTTCGGGACCATCACGGTGGAGGACGCGGTGTCGCAGTTCTTCTCCGAGATGGACGTCGTCCTTAACCAGTGAGCCGAGCGGTCCGGGCGCCCTGGGCGCCCGGACCCTCTCCTCATCCTGAAACACCTGCATCGGAGAGTCCCGTGAGCACCACTGCGACCAGAGTCATCGTGACGGGCGAGAAGCCCTCACGCCGTCCCCTTTTCCGCAGACGCCGTCCGGAGCATCTGGACCGGCCCGGCCAGCGGCGTCGCGAGCGGCGCGAGACCCTGGCGGGCTACGGATTCCTCGTCCCGTGGCTGATCGGCTTCTTCGGCCTCACGCTCATCCCGATGATCTATTCGCTGTACCTGTCGTTCACCAGCTACAACATCTTCTCGCCGCCGAAGTGGATCGGGCTGGACAACTACGTCCGGATGTTCACGAACGACCCGAGCTTCATCCAGTCCGCGCAGATCACCCTCGTCTACGTGCTCGTGGGCACGCCCATCACCCTGGCGGCAGCGCTCGGAGTCGCGATTCTGCTGAACTATCGCGACAAGGGCGCCGGGTTCTTCCGGTCGGCGTTCTACGCCCCGTCGCTGATCGGCGGCTCCGTCTCGGTGGCCATCGTGTGGCGTGCGATGTTCGCCACCGACGGCCCCGTCGACAACTCGCTCAACCTCTTCGGCATCGACATCGGCGGATGGATCGGCATCCCTGAGCTCGTCCTGCCGATGATGATCCTGCTGGCGGTGTGGCAGTTCGGATCCACCATGGTGATCTTCCTCGCGGGCCTCAAGCAGATCCCCAAGGAACTGTACGAAGCCGCCGAGATGGACGGCGCGGGCGCCTGGCACCGTTTCCGCGCGGTGACCATGCCCATGCTCTCCCCGGTCATCTTCTTCAACCTGCTGCTGGGGCTGATCGGAGCCTTCCAGGTGTTCGCGTCCGCCTACATCATCTCCAACGGCACCGGCGGCCCCGCCGGGATGACGAACTTCATCACCCTGTACCTGTACAAGCGCGGATTCTCCGATGGCCAGATGGGATATGCCGCGGCCATCGCCTGGGTGCTGCTGGCGGTCGTCGCCGTCATCGCCTTCATCCTGTTCCGCACCCAGCGCAGCTGGGTCCACTACGCCGGAGACAACCGATGAGCGTCTCGAACACGACCCCGACATCGCCGTCCGCGACGACCCCGATCTTCGCGCAGCAGCAGACCACTCCCGCGGCCCCGGCCAGGCGACCGATCAAGCGCAGGACCTGGCAGACGATCATCTGGCTCGTCGCCCTGATCGCGCTGACCGCGGTCGTGCTCTACCCCCTGGTCTGGCTGCTGTTCTCGACGTTCAAGCCCAACAGCGAGTTCGGCTCCAGCATCGGCCTGCTGCCGGACTCCCCGACCTTGGAGAACTACGCCAAGGTCATGGAGGGCATCGCCGGAGTGCCGATGTGGCGGTTCTTCCTGAACTCGTTCATCCTCGCCGCCGGCGCGGTGGTCGGAACCGTGCTCTCCAGCGCCCTCGCGGCCTACGCGTTCGCCCGCATCCAGTTCAAGGGCCTCGGCATCCTGTTCGCCGCGATGATCGGCACCCTGCTGCTGCCGTTCCACGTCGTGATCATCCCGCAGTACATCATCTTCAACGAGCTCGACCTCGTCGACACGTTCTGGCCGCTGCTGCTGCCGAAGTTCCTCGCCACCGAGGCGTTCTTCGTCTTCCTGCTCGTCCAGTTCATGCGCCAGATGCCGCGCGACATGGACGAGGCCGCGCGGATCGACGGCGCAGGTCACATCCGCATCTTCTGGGCGATCATCCTGCCGCTCATCAAGCCCGCGCTCATCACCTGCTCGATCTTCGCGTTCATCTGGGCGTGGAACGACTTCCTCGGTCCGCTGCTCTACCTGACCAGTCCCGAGAACTACCCCCTCCCCATCGCGCTGCGCCTCTACAACGACGCCTCCTCCGGCGGCGCCGACTACGGTGCCACCGTCACCGCGAGCTTCATCGCGCTGGTCCCGGTGCTGCTGTTCTTCCTGGTCTTCCAGCGCTTCCTCGTCGACGGCGTCGCCACCCAGGGACTGAAGGGCTGACATGGATCGCACGCAGCTCCGCGCCGCTCGGCGTGCGGACGCCTCCGGCAGCGGCCCCACGCTCGAGGACCGCCCTCCGGCGCGCTTCCCGGGAGCAAAGGGCGCCTTCGCCCTGTTCGGCGAGGTGCTGTGGACCGGACTGCTGATCACCGTGGCCGGTCTCCCCGTCGTGACGCTCCCGGCCGCGCTGGCCGCCGGCATCCGGCACCTGCGCCGCTACGTGAACGCCGAGGAGTCCCACGCGCGCACGTTCTGGCACGACTGGCGCACGGCTCTGCTTCCCGGAGGACTCGTGGTCGGCGCCGCCGCCGTCGTCCTGGCCGTCGTGCTGGTCGTCGACATCCGGGTCGCGGCGACCGGCGCCCTGCCCGGAGGAGAGGCGATCGCCCTCATCGGGTGGGCCGGACTCGTCGCCGGCGCGGCACTCGTGCTCCTGACGGCGAGCGCGTGGACTCCCGAGTCCGGCTGGCGTGCTGCCGTCGGGGCCGCGTTCCGGAATGCGGCATCCGATCCGGTCGGCGCGATCTATCTCGCGGTCGCCGCCGTGCTCGTCGGCGTCGTCACCTGGATGCTCATCCCGCTGGTCCTCGCCGGACTCGGCTGCGCGGCCTTCGCCGCCGTCGCCGTCCCGGCGCGTCCCCGCCGCCGCGCCTGAACCCTCATCCAAGCAAGAACTGGAGCTGCTCGACGTGCTGTACGGAGCCGACTACAACCCCGACCAGTGGCCGGAGGAGGTGTGGGACGAGGACGTCCGCCTCATGCAGGAGGCCGGAGTGAACATCGTGAGCCTCGGCATCTTCGCGTGGTCGCGCATCCAGCCGGCCGAGCACGTGTGGGACTTCGACTGGCTCGACACCGTGATCGACAAGCTGCACGCCGGCGGCATCCGGGTGAACCTCGCGACCGCGACGGCGTCCCCGCCTCCGTGGGTGAGCGCGACGTACCCCGAGACGCTCCCGGTCGATGAGACCGGTGCGTCCTACTGGCCGGGCAGCCGACAGCACTTCGCGCCGTCTTCGCCCACCTACCGGCGCCTGGCCGGCGAGCTGGTCCGGCGTCTGGCGCAACGCTACGCTCAGCATCCCGCCGTGGTCATGTGGCACGTCGGCAACGAGTTCGGCTGCCATCTGTGGATGGACTTCTCGGATGCCGCGCGCGACGCGTACCGCGTGTGGCTGGCGAAGCGCTACCGCACCGTCGACGCGCTCAACGAGGCGTGGGGCACGAGCTTCTGGTCGCAGGCGTACGGCGCCTTCCACGAGATCTTCCCTCCGCGTCTGGCCCCGTACAGCCATAACCCGTCCTCGATGCTGGACTGGCGCCGGTTCACGAGCGACATGCTGCTGGAGTGCTACCTCGCCGAGCGCGAGATCCTCATCGAGGCCGGCGCGACCCAGCCGATCACGACGAACTTCATGGGCCCTTTCAAACCGGCGGACTACCGCGGCTGGGCGCCGTTCATGGACGTCATCGCCGACGACTGCTACCCCGACCCGTCGAACCCGAACCGCATCCGCGACGCGGCCTTCCAGCGCGACCTGATCCGCTCGCTGAAGCCGGGGGTGCCGTGGATGCTCTGGGAGCAGGCGACGGATGCCGTGAACTGGCGTCCCGCCAACCCCGGGAAGACCCCGGGCGCGCTGATGGCGGAGACCGCGCAGTCGATCGCCCGCGGCGCCGACGGCATCATGTTCTTCCAGTGGCGCCAGTCCCGCGCCGGAAGCGAGAAGTTCCATTCCGCGATGCTGCCGCATGCGGGCACCGACACCCGAACGTGGAGGGCGGTCACGGACCTGGGAGCCCGGCTCGCGGCGCTCGGCGACCTTCCCGCACCGGGACGCGACGCGCAGGTCGCGCTGGTGTTCGACTGGGAGAACTGGTGGGCGGTCGAGGAGCGCGATCATCCGACCGAGATCGACTACCTGGCGCTGACGCTCGAGTGGTACGGCGCGTTCCACGCCCGCGGCATCCAGGTCGACGTGATCGGACCCGAGGAGGCGGCATCCGGATACGACCTCGTCGTCGCCCCGGTGCTGTACCTGCTCCGCGACGAGGGCGCGGCCGCGCTCGCCCGATTCGTCGAGGACGGCGGAACACTCATCACCGGTCCCTTCACCGACATCGTCGACGAGCACGATCAGTTCCGCACGGGCGGGTTCCTCACCCGGCTCGGCGACGTGCTCGGTCTGCGGTACGAGGACTTCGGCGCGCTCGCCGGGGAATCGAGCGGCGGCAGCGGCGTCGGGGCGCTGAGCGCAGACGACGTCCAGGCCTCCCGGGACGCTGCGGCACGAGGTTCGGTCTCCTTCTCGTTCGACGGGAGCAGCAGCGTCGGGCGCCTGGTCGCGGAGACGGTGCATCCGGCGGGTGCGACGGTCGTCGCGGTGTTCGAGAACGGTCTGCAGACGGGTTCGCCCGCGATCACGCGGCACGCGTTCGGCAGAGGTGAGGCGTGGTACGTCGCGACGCATCCCGATCCGGCGGCGCTCGACGCGCTCGTCGGCACCGTCGTGGAGTCGGCGGGAGTCCGCCCCCTGGTGGACGAGCTCCCACCCGGGGCCGAGGTCGCCCGTCGCGGCGAGCTCGTCACTCTCATCAACCACGGCGAGCACCCCGTCGAGATCGCCATCACCGGCACGGATGCCGAGACCGGCGATGCCGTGGAGCGGGTGTCGCTGGACCCCCAGGGCGTGGCCTTCATCCTCGCGCCTGCGGATGCGCCGTCCGCACGCCCGTCGGCGCTGTCGGGCTCCGCGATCGCCTGATCGCACTCCGGCGAAAGCGTGCTCGGCACGGTAGGCGTCGGACGACCGGGCGCGGCCGGGTTACGCGCTCGCGCGCTCGACGAGCCGCGTGGGGATGACGCCGGAATCGGCCGCGCCGCCCTCGATGTCCGCCACGAGCGCGCCGACCGCGCGCTGCGCGAGGGCGGCGAAGTCCTGGCGGATGGTCGTGAGCGGGGGACGGTAGTTCGCGGCATCCGGAACGTCGTCGAAGCCGATCACCGCGACGTCCTTCGGCACCCGTCTGCCGGCGTCCGCCAGGGCGCGCAGCAAGCCGAGCGCCATCTGGTCGTTCGCGCAGAACACGGCGGATGCCTCGTCAAGAGCTCCGGCCGCCGCATGACCTGAATCCGCCGACCAGTCACCGCGGACGACGGCCGGCGGGTCGATCCCGGCCGCGATCAGCGTCTCGCGCCAACCGCGCTCGCGCTCGGCCGCGGCGAACGAATCGGCGGGCCCTGCGAGATGGTGCACGGTGTCGTGACACTCGAGCAGCCGTGCCGTCGCCAGCCGTGCCCCTCCCGCGTGGTCGCTGTGGACGGCACGCAGTCCCGAGCCGTCCGGGGCGTCGACGACGACCAGGCGAAGGTCTGTGGGTCGCTCGGAGGCCGGAACCTGCGCGGATGCCTCGTTCAACACGATCGCGCCGTCCACGCCCTGATCGTGCAGACGCTGGAACGCCCGGCTCACGCCCGCCTCGCCCGCGGCCGTGACGACCGTGAGCGCGTAGCCGCGCTCCTCCGCCGCTTCGGCGGTGGCCTGGAGCATCCGGGAGTTTCCGACCGTGGCGAGCGTCGTGACGACGAGGCCGATGGTCTGCGATCGTCCGGTGCGCAGCGCGCGAGCGGCCGGATGCGGGCGATATCCGAGTTCGGCCATCGCCCGCTCGACGCGGGACCGGGTCGCCGGATCCACGCGCGGGCTGTCGTTGACGACGCGCGAGACGGTCTGCCCCGAGACGCCGGCGCGTGCGGCGACCTGCGCCATCGACACGCGCCCGCTCGATGCGCGTCCGCCCGGTGTCATCGCGCCCTCCTCGTTCCGAACTCCTGCATGTTGACGTTACCACCGCCGGCGGGCTACCGTGTTTACGTGAACATGCAGGAATCCGCATCGACCCGGACCGAGCTCGGCGCCGGAGTCGTGAAGCACGCGACAGCCCTCGCCGATGGGCGCGAGCTCATCTACTTCGACGACCCCGGCACCACTCTCGGCCCTGACCGCGCCGTCGACGCGCGCGCACTCGATCCGCGCCCGGACACCGCGACGATGCGTCTGGACGTCCTGACCGGCGACTGGATCACGGTCGCCGCGAACCGGCAGAACCGCGTCATGATGCCCTCGGCGGACGCCGACCCGCTCGCCCCGCAGACCCCGACGAACCCGTCCGAGATCCCGTCCCGCTACGACGTCGCGGTGTTCGAGAACCGCTCCCCCGCCTTCGGGCCCGCCCTGCCCGACGGCTTCGGCGGCGTACCGACGGCATCCAACCCCCCGCGCGGACTCGACGACCTCGCAACCCTCGGCCTCGAGCGCACGCGCACCTCGGTCGGGCGTTGCGAGGTCGTGTGCTTCAGCCCGGAGCACTCCGGCTCGTTCGGCACCCAGACCGTCACCCGTGCCCGCACCGTCATCGAGGCGTGGGCGGACCGCACCGCGGCGCTGTCCGCGCTCCCCGGCATCGAGCAGGTCTTCCCGTTCGAGAACCGCGGCGAGGCGATCGGCGTGACCCTGCCGCATCCCCACGGCCAGATCTACGCCTACCCGTACGTGACCCCGCGCACCACGCGCGTGCTCGACAGCATCGACCGCACCGCCCCCGAGCTGTTCCAGCACATCCTCGACTCCGAACGAGACTCCGACCGCGTCGTGCTGCAGGGCGAGCACTGGACGGCCTTCGTGCCGTTCGCCGCCCGCTGGCCCCTCGAGGTCCACCTCATGCCGCATCGGCACGTCCCCGACTTCGCCGCCACGACGGATGCCGAACGCGACGAGCTGGCTCCGCTGTACCTGCGGCTGCTGCGCGGCGTCGACGCCCTCTACGAGACCCCGACGCCCTACATCGCGGCCTGGCATCAGGCCCCCGTGAACGTCGGGCGCGACACCGTGCGCCTGCACCTGCAGCTCACGAGCCCCCGCCGCGGCGCCGACAAGCTGAAGTTCCTGGCCGGTAGCGAGTCCGCGATGTGGGCCTGGACCGCAGAGATCCCGCCGGAGACCTCCGCCGCGCGCCTGCGCGACGCGGTCGCGTCGGTCGCCGACCCCGCCGCCTGAACCGCTGGCGACCGGAACCGCCCGTCACGGCATCCGGTCGCGCCGCAGCTGCCGGCATCCGCCGTCCGCCCGAGAACTCCCGCAACGACGCCCCACAAGAGGACACCATGACCACTGAGACCACCGCCCGCGAGCTGTTCGCCTCCCTCGCCGGCCGCGAGCCCGACGGCATCTGGTCGGCCCCCGGCCGCGTGAACCTCATCGGCGAGCACACCGACTACAACGAGGGCTTCGTGCTGCCGTTCGCGATCCCGCATCGCACCGTCGCGGCCGTCGGCCTGCGCACCGACGGCCTGGGCCGCGTGAGCGTCGCCTCGACGTTCGCCGAGGAGCCGGTCGAGGTCGCCCTGGACGAGCTCGACCGACTGTTCCCCACGCCGGCCGGCGCGCAGCCCGCGGTGCCCGAGTGGGCGGCCTATCCGCTCGGCGTCGCGTGGGCGCTGCAGGATGCCGGGGCCACGGGGTCCGGCGTCGACATCGCCATCGCCTCCGACGTGCCCGTCGGCGCGGGGCTGTCGTCCTCCGCGGCGATCGAGGGGGCCGCCGCCTCCGCCCTGAACGACCTCTGGAACGCGGACCTGGACCGCACGGCCCTCGCCCGGATCGGGCGCAGAGCCGAGAACGAGGCCGTCGGCGCCCCGACCGGCATCATGGACCAGATGGCGTCGATGATCGGCGGAGTCGACACCGCGATCTTCCTGGACTGCCGCACGCTCGAGGCCCAGCAGGTCCCGCTCGCCGTCGCGGAGGCGGGGCTCGCGATCCTGGTGATGGACACGCGCGTCAAGCACGCCCATTCCACCGGCGGCTACGGCGAGCGCCGCGCCGCGTGCGAGCGCGGCGCGGCGATCATGGGCGTGCCGTCGCTGCGCGACGTCTCGGTCGACGACCTGACCAGGGCGCAGGAGCTGATGGACGATGTCACGTTCCGTCGCGTGCGCCACGTCGTCACCGAGAACCAGCGCGTCCTCGACACGGTCGCCGTGCTGCGCTCCGAGGGGCCGCGCGCGATCGGCGACCTGCTCGTCGCCTCGCACGCGTCGATGCGCGACGACTTCGAGATCTCGGTCCCCGAGCTCGACACCGCGGTGGAGGCGGCGCTCGCGGCGGGAGCGCTCGGTGCGCGCATGACCGGCGGAGGCTTCGGCGGCGCCGCGATCGCTCTGATCGAGGCGGATGCCGAGGCCGCCGTGTCCGCCGCCGTGGAAGCGGCCTTCGCCGCGGCCGGCCACGCCGCGCCCGCGCTGTTCACTGTGACGCCGTCCGCCGGCGCCCGCCGCGACGCGTGATCGCGGGTTCCGGGCTGGAAGAAGCATCCGGGCTGGAAGAATAGGAAGCGAGCCGCGGCAGCGGCAGGAGAGGAACAGCATGTCCTGGATCGTCACCGGCGGCGCCGGCTACATCGGATCGCACGTCGTCCGCGCTCTCGCGGATGCCGGGCTCCAGCCGGTCATCCTCGATGACCTCTCCAGCGGCGTCGCGTCCTTCGCGCCCGAGGGCGTCCCGTTCGTACGGGGTTCGATCCTCGACCGCGACCTCGTCGAGAAGGCGCTGCGCGATCACGACGCCGACGGCGTGATCCACGTCGCGGGGTTCAAGTACGCCGGCGTCTCGGTCGAGCGCCCGCTGCACACCTACGCGCAGAACGTCGAGGGCACCCGGATCATCCTCGAGGCGATGGCGGCCGCCGGCGTGACGAACATCGTCTTCTCGTCGTCCGCCGCGGTCTTCGGCACGCCGGACGTGGCCCTCGTCACCGAAGACACCGCGAAGGCTCCGGCCAGCCCCTACGGGGAGTCGAAGCTCATCGGCGAGTGGCTGCTGCGCGATCAGGCGACCGCGACGGCCTCGTCCGACGCGCCTCTGCGGCACACCTCGCTGCGCTACTTCAACGTCGTCGGCTCGGCCGATCCCGCGGTGTACGACGTCAGCCCGCACAACCTCTTCCCGATCGTCTTCGAGGCGCTGCTGGCCGGGAAGACCCCGCGGATCAACGGCGACGACTACGACACTCCGGACGGCACGAACGTCCGCGACTACGTGCACGTCGGCGACATCGCCGCGGCGCACGTCGCCGCCGCGAAGCGCCTCGTCGCGGGCGAGCCGATCGAGCCCGCCTACAACCTCGGCTCCGGCGAGGGGCTGAGCGTGAAGCAGATCATGGATGCCGTGGCCCGCGTCACCGGCATCGACTTCACGCCCGAGATCGGTCCGCGCCGCCCCGGCGACCCCGACCGGATCGTGGCGGCCGGCGACCTCGCGGCCCGCGACCTGGACTGGAAGATGCGCTACACGGTCGACGAGATGGTCCGCACCGGCTGGGAGGCCCGCCGCAGCGCCTGATCCCTCGCGCGCTGCTTCGGGCCGCGAGACTTTGTTTCCGAGGTGAGACTTGGTCTACGGCGCCAAGTCTCGCCCCGCAAACCAAGTCTCGCGGGCGGCGGGTGGCGACGGGACGCGGGCGGCGAAGGGACGCGCGCGACGACGGAGCGCGCACGCGGGATCACGCGGGGGCGTAGTCCCGCGTGCGGATGGGGTACAGCCAGAAGCACAGCCAGCCGAGCGCCGTGAATGCCAGCGGCACGACGGCGAGCATGATGCGGATTCCGCCGTCCACGGCATCCGGCTGGGCGTCGCCCAGCGCGGAGTCGAATCCGGCCGCGTTCAGCACCCACGCCGCCACGATCGCCTGCAGCACGACCGAGCCCCGCACGACGAATCCGTTCACGCCGAAGTACACGCCCTCGCGACGGTGCCCGGTGCGCGCGGCATCCTCGTCGATGATCTGGGACAGCACGACCTCGAGCAGTTGCAGCAGCCCGCCCACGCCGATCCCGACGGCGACGCCGACCAGCGCCGCGCCGAGAACGCTCGTGGGCAGCAGGTACGCCAGCACCGTGATCCCGAACACGGCCACCGCCCACAGCAGGGCGGTCCTCGGCGTCGTGCGCCGCACGACCACGCTCCACAGCACGATGGCGGGGATGGCGGTCGCGAAGATGGCCCCGAGCAGGATGCTCCCGTCGCCCTCGGCCGCGCCGAGCGAGTAGCGCACGTAGAACGGGATCGCCGCGAGGATCACGGCGATCGAGGTCTGCACGAACAGCGATCCCAGCACGTACGGGACGAACGCGCGGTTGCCGAACGTGTAGCGCAGCTGGTCGCTCCAGCTCATGGCGGCCTCGGCATCCGGGACCTCCCCTCGGCGCTCGATCATGCCGCCGGCGAAGGACCACACGAGCATGACCAGGCACACCGCCCCCAGCGCGATCGCCATCCCCGGCCAGCCGATGCTGTCGTAGAGCAGCGGTGCCCCGGCCGTCCCCAGCACCATCCCGACGATCGCGAAGATCTGCCGCGGGACGTTGCCGCGCGCCCGCTCGGCCGTGGTGCGGAAGATCTCGGGGAACAGCGCCGAGATGTTCAGCACCACCACGACGAAGGCGATGTCGTACACGGCGACCACGACGAGGAACCACACGATCAGTCCGCCGGCGGGCAGCGCAGGCGGCATCCAGACCAGGGCGAACGCCACGACCAGCGGCACGATGCCCAGCCCGATCCACGGGACCCGCCGTCCCCACGGCGTGCGGATCCGGTCGGACAGGGCGCCCACCACGGGGTTGAGCAGGGCGTTGAGGATGCCGTGCGCGATCATGGCCGCGGCGACCCACTCGGCCGGCACGCCGAGGTGCGCCACGTAGAAGTACACGACGAAGGCCGAGAAGGTCTGCGCCATGAGCTGCGTCGGGAAGCCGGATGCCCCGAACGCGATCGTCTGCGCCCGGCTGGGCGCATCGCCGAGGCGTCGGTCTCGGATGCGGGTGACCAGGCTCATGGCTCTCCTCGCCTCAGCGGCTCCCGCCGCGCTGCAGATCGCGCAGGGCCCGCCAGCCGATCCGCACGAGACCCTCGTCGGCGATCGTAGCGGCCACGAGCGGGTCCGTGAGCAGTCGCAGCTCGTATCCGCGTTTGGCCGCGCTGAAGTCGACCGCCGCGCGCAGCTCGTCGTCGTCGACCATGGGGTGCAGATAGATCTCGGTGACGCCGGCCGGCACCGCCCTCAGCAGCGCGAGGAATCCGTCCCGCACCTGCTCGTAGGTCTCCTCGGCGTCCGTGCCCTCCCCCGCGAGGGCGAAGGGATGCGTCCACAGCCGATCAGGGATGACGATTCCCGCCGCGTCGGCGGCGGCTGCGGCGCGGTCGAGCACCGGCTGGAGCGCCGGGTCGAGTTCGGGTCCGTCCACGATGCGCGGCAACCGGAACGGCAGCCCGTGCGCCGCCGCGAGGGCGAACACCTCGCCGAGGAAGTCCCGCCCGGTCTCCAGGCCGTAGACGGATCCCATGTGGTTGTCGAGGTGCGTGACGTCGGCCCCGGCATCCAGCGCCGCCTGCAGCTGCGCGGCGATCTCGGCGGAGACGTCCGCGGCGTCCGCGTGCTCCTCGACCGCGCGCACCTCGACCGGGAAGTATCCCGCCGCGTCCGTCAGCGAGGTCGCGGAACCGGTCAGCGGACGCCAGCGGTAGTCGCTCCACTCGCTCGTCAGGACGAGGTGCACGCCGATGTCCAGGTCGGTGCGCGCGGCGGCGAACGCGAGCGCTTCGGGTGCCCAGGCGCACGGCACCATGACCGTGGTCGAGTCCAGCTGTCCGCGCTCGAGCAGGCCGGTGATGGCGGTGTTGGCGGCGTGGCACATCCCGAAGTCGTCGGCGTTGATGATGACGGCCCGCGCCTCGGGGTCGAGTCCGAGGCGGGCGGTCAGATCCGAGGGAGACGTCATCGCGGGGTCCTGTCGGTTCGGGTGAGGACGGCGGAGAAGACGGTCTCGCGCAGAACGGCGGTGGCCTCGCTCACCGCTCCGACCAGCGTCGCCTCGCGGCCGAAGGACGACACGCGGAAGGCGAGCGGGAGCAGGTGCGCGACGTCGTCGGCCGCCTGGCGCACCGCGTCGACGAACGCGGGATGCGCTGCGTCACCCGCGAGGATGTAGGCGGCGGGATCGACGACGAGCGTGATGCCGCCTGCGACGAGCACGAGTCTGCGCGCCAGCTCCGCCATCATCTCGATCGCGGCCGCGTCGCCCTCCAGAGCCGCGTCCAGGTGCACCCGCAGCGGCGCCTCCGGGTCTCGGCCGTTCGTCAGCGCGAGGTCGGCGACGACCACCTCGTTGAGCACCGGGGCCCCGACGGGAAGGTCCGGGTGGGGCAGGTACATGACCTCGCCGGCGATGCCTCCCGACCCGCGCTGCAGGCTCCCGTCGATGACGATCCCGGCGCCCAGGCCGTCGTCGATCATGAGCAGCGCGAAGCTCTCCAGGTCCGTGGCGACGGTGCCGGCGAGCTCGGCGAGGGCCGCGAGATTGACGTCGTTCTCCATGCGCACGTCGCAGCCCAGCCGCGTCGTGAGCGCCGACCGGAACGCGCCGCCGTCCGGGCCCTGGTCGTCGCGGATCTCGCCCGAGCGGGTGACGATGCCGGGGACCCCGACGACGGCGACGCGCAACGGTCCCCCCGCCGGTGTCAGCGCGGTGCCGATCAAGGCGGTCACGGCGTCGACGCGGTCGGACAGGTCTCCCATGGCGGGAAACGGGCCGGTGCGCTCTGCGAGGACGCGGCCGGTCGCATCGATGATCGCGACGCTCGCCGCATGGTGATCGATGTGGACGGCGGCCGCGCATCCGAGCGACGGATGGAGGGAGACCCGGGTCGCCGCCGGTCCGTGCGTCGCGCGGTCCACCCCAGCGGATGCCACAGCTTCCCCGGTCTCCAGCATCCTCAGGACCTGCGTGACGGCCGTCCGCGACAACCCGGTCTCGCCCGTCAACTCCGCGCGGGTCAGGGGGCCGCGACGTGCCAGCGCCTCCAGGATCGCTCGCGCGTTCAGGCTCCGCAGCAGGGTCTGCGGGCCGGCTGGAGGTCGTGTCACGTCGCTTCCTCGCGCTTCGTCGGGATCAGTATGACACAAAGTGTCAGAGTTCTCGCCACATTGTGTCACACTTCCCGCCGGCGGGTTCTGCGCCACGAATCGGCGAATGCCACAGAAGTTTTCTGTGGCATCCGCCGAAAGGTGTAGCAGAAGGCGGGCGGGGCGGGACCGGCCGCCGCGCGACTACGGCTGGTTGCCGAGGGCGATGAGCTGAGCGACCTGCTCCCGCGTCACCCCCATGCCGGGGAAACCGGCGAGGCGCCCGATCGGGAAGGACGCCATCATCTTCGCCATCGCCTCGTCGCTCATGATCCCGGCATCCATCGCGCCGTCCGCGGCGGCCTGGCCACCGGCCAGCTGCTCGCGCACGATCGGACCGACCACCGGATGCGCCAGCAGCTCTCCGATCGACGAGTTCGCGGTGAGCGGGATGCGGACCTCGTCCCCGGCGACGTGCACGGAGGTCGATCCTCGCAGGTCGCGGCTGGAGGCGCCGACCTCGACGCGATAGGCACCTCCCTCGACGACGAACCGGTCGACGCGGATGTCCCAGTACGCGAGGTCCTCGCGACGCACCACGATCGCGACGTCCTTCGTCTCCCCCGCGGCGAGCGCGACGGACGCGAAGGCCTTCAGTTCGCGCGGAGCGCGTTCGACCGCGGACACCTCGGGCGCGACGTACACCTGCACGACCTCGCGGCCGTCCACCGAGCCGGTGTTCGTCACCGCGACGGTCACGGCGATGTCCCCGCCGTCCACGACCGTCGCGCTCGGCGCCCCGTAGGCGAAGGATGTGTACGACAGGCCGTGCCCGAACGGGAAGGCGACGTCCATGCGCCGCGCGTCGTACCACCGGTACCCGACGAAGACGCCCTCGCCGTAGCGGACATGGCCGAACGAGCCGGGGAAGTTCCCGAACGCCGGGGTGTCCTCGAGGCGGTGCGGAATGGTCTCCGTGAGCCGCGCGGACGGGTTCACGGCGCCGGTGAGCACGTCGACCGTCGCGGATCCGCCCGCCTGGCCGAGCAGCCACGCCTCGACGATCGCGGGCACACGGTCGGCGAACGGGAGGGCGACGACCGACCCGTTGGACAGCACGACGGCCACCTTCGGGTTCACGGCGAGCACGGCATCCACGAGCTCGAGCTGAACCGCCGGCAGGTCGATGTGGGTGCGATCGAACCCTTCGGATTCCTCGGCCTCCGGCAGACCGAGGAAGAGCACGGCCACATCGCTGCGGCCCGCGAGGGCGACGGCCTCGGCCTTCAGCGCCTCGGCGTCCCCCGATCCGTCGAACGTGAAGCCGGGAGCGAACGAGACGCGGTCGCCGAAGGCGTCCAGAGCCGTGTCGAGACGCGTCGGGCTGATGTGCGACGAGCCGCCGCCCTGATAGCGCGGCGTCCGGGCGAACTCGCCGATCACCGCGACCGACGCATCGGCCGCGAGCGGGAGCACGGGAGCGCCGTCCACCGGCGCGTTCTGCAGCAGCACGATCGACCGGCCCGCGACCTCGCGAGCGAGGGCGTGATGGGCGTCGACGTCCAGGGGTCCGGCTGCGGCCGGGCGCGCCTGGGACTTCGCGACGAGGTCGAGCACGCGACCGGCGGCGGTGTCGAGCACGGCCTCATCGAGCGAGCCGTCCTTCACGGCGGCGACGATCTGGGCGTCCGTGACGCCTCCGCTGGAGGGCATCTCGAGGTCGAGTCCGGCTTCGAGCCCCGCCACGCGGTCGTTCACGGCACCCCAGTCGGAGACCACAAGACCCTGGAAGCCCCAGTCCTCGCGCAGCACGTCGCCGAGAAGCCACGGGTCCTCGGAGGCGTAGACGCCGTTGATGCGGTTGTAGGAGCACATCACGGTCCAGGGCTGAGCCTCCTTGACGACGTACTCGAAGCCGCGCAGGTAGATCTCGTGCAGCGGCCGCGGGTCGATGTCGCTGGAGGAGCGCATGCGGTCGTCCTCCTGGTTGTTCGCCGCGAAGTGCTTGAGCGACGAACCGACCCCCTGGGACTGAATGCCGCGGACGAGACCCGCTCCGATCCGGCCCGCGACGATCGGGTCCTCGGACACGTACTCGAAGTTGCGGCCGCACAGCGGCGAGCGCTTGATGTTGATGCCGGGACCGAGGATCACCGCGACGTCCTCGATCGCGGACTCCACGCCGAGCGCCACGCCCACGCGCTCCGCGAGCTCGGGGTCGAATGACGAGCCGAGAGCGACGGCGGGCGGGAAGCACGTCGCCGGCACGCTGTCGTTGAGGCCGAGATTGTCGCTCGCGCCGCGCTGCTTGCGCAGGCCGTGCGGGCCGTCGGTGAGCATGATCGACGGGACGCCCGCCCGATCGATCGCGGTGGTGGTCCAGAAGTCGGCGCCGCTGGTGAGCGCGGCCTTCTCCTCGAGGGTGAGGTCCTGAGCATCGGTCATCTGAGTTCGCCTTTCGCCGCATCCGCCGTGGATCGCACGGTCAGAATACGTCCACCTTCGCGCAAAAAGCAAGCATCGTTCGGTTTTCACTTCCCCGGACGCGCCGTCACGGATACGCTGTGAGCATGACGCGACGCGGGGCCTATGCCAAGGGGATCGCCAAGCGCGAGGAGATCCTCACGACCGCGCTCGACGTCGTCGCAGCGCACGGATACCGCCGGGCCTCCGTCCGCGAGCTCGCGGAGGCCGTGGGGCTCAGCGCCGCAGGGCTCCTGCACTACTTCGACAGCAAGGAGGAGCTGTTCACCGCGATCCTCCGCAAGCGCGACGAGCACGACCAGCAGACCTACGGCAGCGAGGATGCGGACATCGACATGCTGCTGACCGTGATCCGCCACAACGCCACCGTGCCCGGACTCGTGCAGCTGTACGCGCAGCTCGCGGTCGAGGCGGTCGACCCCGAGCATCCGGCGCACGCGTTCTTCCGGGAGCGCACCGAAGCGCTGCAGGAGCAGTTCCGCGCCGCGGTGGTGCGCGCACAGGAGGACGGCAAGATCCGCGCCGACCTGGATCCGGCCTGGGTCGCGACCAGCGTGCAGGCGCTCTCGGACGGGCTGCAGTCGCTCTGGTTGCTCGACCCCGGCATCGACATGGCCGCCCACATCGAGAAGTTCCTGGACGCGCTGCGCCCGGGGGAAGGAGCAGCAGCGTGACCGAAGCACCCGTGGTGCACACCGCGTCCGGTCCCGTCCGCGGATTCTGGCGGGACGCCGGCACCCCCGAGGCCTCCGCCGCCTTCCTCGGCATCCCGTTCGCCCAGGCACCCGTCGGCGACCGCCGGTTCGCGGCCCCGGTGCCTCCCGAGCCGTGGACCGAGGTGCGCGACGCACTCGAGTACGGGGCCACGGCGCTGCGGCGCGATCCCGGCGAGACGCTCATACCCGAACCGCCGATCCCCGGCGAGGCGACGCTCAACGTCAACGTGTTCACGCCGTCGCCCGGCGGCGACGAGACGCTGCCGGTTCTGGTCTGGATCCACGGCGGCGGCTACACCGAGGGGTCACCGGCGAGTCCCTGGTACGACGGCAGCCGCTTCAACCGCGACGGCGTCGTGACCGTGTCGATCTCGTACCGGCTGGGCTTCGACGGCTTCGGGTACATCGAGGGGGCACCCCACAACCGCGGCGTGCGGGACTGGATCGCCGGCCTCGAATGGGTGCAGCAGAACATCGCGGCCTTCGGCGGCGACCCCGGCCGCGTGACGATCGGCGGCCAGTCGGCGGGCGGCGGCGCCGTGCTGACTCTGCTGAGCATGCCGGCGGCCCAGCATCTGTTCCACGCGGCGATGGCCATCTCTCCGGCTCTCGCGGATGTGCCCGCGGACAGCGCCAGAGAGCGGGGCGAGCGACTGGCCGGGATCCTCGGCGTCGAGGCGGACGTCGCCGGTTTCCGATCCGTGTCCGAGGGCCGCGTCCTCAAGGTCCAGTCCCAGGCGCTGCCCGCGCGGAAGGGACTCGGCCTGCTGACCGGACTCATCGAGGACGGTCTGCCGTGGGGACCGATGATCGACGGCGAGCTCGTCACGCGACCGGCCGTGGACGCCCTGAGGGCGGGCGTCGGAGCGGACAAGCCCCTCCTGATCGGCGCGACGGACGACGAGTTCACCATGATCGCGGACCAGGCACCGTGGGCGGTGCGCTTCGTGCCGGCCGGCGTCCTGCTGCGCGCGGGTCTGCGCGACCGTCGGGTGCGACGCGCGTATCTCACGGCGAACCGCGCGCAGCGCGCCAAGGGACCGGCGGCGATGGTCGGCCGCTTCGTCACCGACCACGTGTTCCGCAGTCTGGTCGCGCGTGTCGCGGAGGCGCGCAGCGGCGCGGATGCCGAGACCTGGGCGTACGCGTTCCGCTGGGTCTCACCGACCAAGGGCTGGTCGTGCCACTGCCTCGACGTCCCGTTCTGGTTCGACGGGCTGGACCGTGTGCGGGTCGATGCGCTGGCCGGGCCGCGCCCGCCGCAGTCGCTCGCCGACGAGATGCACGGCGCGGCGGTCTCGTTCCTCTCCTCCGGCGCCCCCGGATGGCCCGCGTGGCGGACCGATCCGGGGACGTCTCGGGAGTTCGGCGGCGACGGGCCGACCGTCACGACGACGGCCTACGACTCCGCCCTCGCCCTGGTCTGATCCTCGGCTCGTCGAGAGCGAGGGTGTCAGCCGACGACGACCATCTCGTTCGGCACCTGGGGCAGCTCGGCCGTCGCGATCTGCTCGCCGGTGTGCGGATCGAGAGCCACGATCGTGCTGTTCGCCGAGTCGGTGACGTACACGACGTCGCCGGTCGTCGCGATCGCCGGGTGCGGCTGCTGCCACTCGGTTGGGCCTTCCCACGCCTCGATCGCGTCGTGCGACGCCGTGATCTCGCCGGTCGCGGGGTCGATCACGTGCAGGCGCCCGTCGGACCCGATCAGCACGGCGTCGCCGTCCTCCGTGCGGGTGACCCCGCGGAACGTGTAGCTGACGCCGTCGGGAAGGGAGACCTTCTCCAGCGTCTTCGCCTCGGTGTCCACGAGCGCGATGTCGGTCAGGAGGTAGCCCTCGGCATCCGGATCGTCCTTGTAGTCCATGACGACCAGCGGGCTGTCCTCGGAGACGTAGGCGTTGCCGATGCGGCCGTACTCGTCCGGCGAAGTGAGCTTCGTGATGACGCCGTCATCGAACACGAGCACGCCGTTCTCGCAGCCGAACACGACGGCCTCTCCCTCGGCCGTGCCCTCGCCGTGCACGCCGGGGCACTCGGCGCTCACGGCGACCTCGTGCCCGTCCGCGTCGACGGCTCGGATGCCGGTGCGTCCGCTCGCGTCTCCGACGGTTGTCACGAATGTGCCGTCCTCCAGTACGACCGAGACGCCGTGATGGGCCTCCACGCCGGGGATCACCTCGGCCTCGGGCAGCTCTGCGTCCACCTCGGCGAGCGCCGCGGTGTCGAAGATCGTCGTGTCGCTGGTCGCGTCGTCGTACAGCACCGTCTTGCCCCCGTGACGGACCACGTGACCCGCCGCTGCGGCCTCGACGACGAGGTCGGTCAGCTCCGGCTCGCGCGCGTCGAGAAGCTGGAAGCCCTCCGAGGTGGTGACGAACGCGTGCCTGCCGTCACCGGCGGCGTTGAGGCGGACGAAGTCCTCCGAGGGCAGGTCTTCGATCACCTCGAGCGACTCCCCGTCGACGACGAGGACGCCGCCCTCGTATGCGATCGCGAGACGCGGTCCGCCGGCCGCGGCATCCGTGTCCGACGTCGCGGCGTCGCCCGGCTCGGCCGCGGACTGGGTCGCGCACCCCGTCAGCAGGAGCGCCGCACCGACCACTCCGGCTGCGAGGCGCACCGTTCGATTCGGCTGTGTCATTCTTTCTTTCCTCTCGTTTGCCCGTCCGGGCGTTCAGGGGCTCAGGCCCTCGGTGATGCGCGCGGTGTTGACGCGCATCATGTCCAGGTAGGTGTCGCCGGGTTCCCCCGGGGGCGCCAGCGACTCCGTGATCAACTCGACGACGGCCACGTCGCGGTCGGCCTCGTCGGCGAGGACCTGCACGAGGCGGTCCGGGGAGGACGACTCGGCGAAGATCGTGCGGACTCCGGCCGCGTCGATCGCGTCCACGAGCTCCTGCAGGTCGGCGGCGCTCGGAGCGGCCAGGGTCGTGCCGCCCGGGATCGCCGCGCCGAGCAGCGTCACGTCGTAGCTCCTGGCGAGGTAGCCGAACACGTGGTGGTTCGTCACGAGCGCGCGGTGCTCGGCGGGGATCGCGCCGAGCGCTGCGGCCATCTCGTCGTCCAGTGCCGCGATCTCGGCACGGTAGGCGTCCGCTGCGGCGCGGACGTCAGGTCCGGCTGAGCCGGCGAGCTCGACGAGCGCGGGTTCGAGAGCGTCGACGACGAGGAGCATCTGCGCCGGGTCGGTCCAGAAATGGGGATCCGGACCGGCGCCCTCGGCGTACTCGAGCACCTCGACGTGGTCTCCGGCGGAGAAGACCTCGACGCCCTCGTCGGCCGCGGCCTCGACGTGCTGCGCGAGGCCCTCCTCGAGACCGAGCCCGTTGGCCACGACGAGATCCGCGTCACGCAGCCCCGCGGCCTGCTGGGCGGACAGCTCGAACGAGTGCGGGTCTGCGCCGGGTGCCATCAGCGTGACGACCTCGAGCTGCTCTCCGGCGATCTCGGAGACGACGTCGCCGAGGATGTTCGTGGTGACGTAGACGCTCGGCCGGTCCTCCCCCGAGACGGCGCAGCCGGCGAGCCCTCCGGCGAGGGCGATCGCGAGGACTCCCGCAGCGGCGCGGAGCGGGCGGCTCATCGTCCGGTCCCCGCGAGGTGCAGCGGCGTCGACGCCGTCTCGAAGACGCGCGAGAGGCGCGCGCCGTCCGCCGGGTCGATCTCCCACATCGTCTGCTCGAGCGGCCCGTTCAGATAGGCGCGGTTCTGGTCGACGACGAACCGCACGTGCGGTGCGACCTCGTCATCCGCCAGGGATGCCGAGACGAGCGGCTCGGTGCGCGAGACGACCGCGCCGCCGGCCAGGACGATCACCGCTCCGTCGGCCGTGAGCGCAAGGACGCGTCCCTCGGCGTCGTCGACGGCGGCGACGTGCACGAGCGGCTCGCCGACGTCGACCAGGGTCCAGGCGCGCTCCCGCGTGTCGAGGATCCACACTCCGGTCTCTCCGGCGAGGGCCGCCACGCTCGGTCGCCCCTCCCGGGCGGCGAACGACGTGGCGGCGGGAGCCGTCGCCTGCGGATACGGGATCCGCTCGTGCGCCTCCGGGGCGCCGCCGGCGAACAGCAGCGCTCCGTCGGCGCAGCCGATGACGACGCCGACGACCGTGGTGATGGTCCCGCTCGCGCTCGCGCAGGGCAGCTCTTCGCTCGCCGTGCCGTCGTTCCCGACCACGCGGACGGTACCCGGCTGCTCGGCCCCGGCGCCCGCGTCCGTGAGCACGGCCCCGGAGGTCAGCGGCACCACGACGCCGTCGCCCTCGGCGGCGATGCGGAACGTCTCCTCGATCCGCCCGTCGGCGAGTGCCGCGGTGTCGAGGAGGACGGCCTCGTCGTCGAAGCGCACGCCGACGCCGACCTCGCCCGTGACGACGGCGGGCGTGCCGTTGCCGGAGACGTCTCCGATGACGCGGGCCGGAGCCTCGTAGTAGTGGAAGTGGTCGATGTGGCTCCACGTCCACACCCCGCTGTCGATGACGGTGACCGAGCCGTCCCGGATGCCGAACAGGTATCTCCCGTCGGACACCACCTCCTCGACCGGATCGATGTCGGCGAGCACGGAGTCCTCCTCGTCGAGGAGGTCGAGATGATGCACGGACCCCTTCTCGTCGACCGTGGTGAGGTGCAGTGCGGGCTCGGCGAGCTCCTGCGCCCCCTCGATGTGCCCGTGCCCGTCGCCCTCGCTCGTGGGCTCCGTCGTGCTCGGCGCGGCGGGCGCGGCGCACCCGGCGAGAGAGAGGAGGAGGATGCCGGATGCTGCGGCGACACGGAATCTCATGGGGTCCTTTCGGAGAGGGCGCGGTCCTGCCGCGCGGCGACGAACCGGACGAACCGGTGCAGGAGGGCGGACGCTGCGGCCGCGAGGATCGCGACGAACGCGATCGTCGCTCCGGCCGCCGTGCCGGCGTGCCAGGAGATGAGCAGCCCGGCGGCGACCGCGGCGATCCCGATCGCCGCGGCGAGCGCCATGGTGGTGGGAATGCGCGTGGTCCACGGCCCCGCGGCGACGGCGGGGCCGAGGAGCATGCCGACCACGAGCAGGGATCCGACCGCCTGGTAGGCGGCGACGACGGCGAGAGTGATGAGGCCGACGAGCAGCACGTGCGCGAGCCTCGGGCGCAGCCCGAGCAGCTGCGCCTGGCGCGGGTCGACCGTGAGCGCGACGAACGAGCGGTGTCCGAGCGCGGCGACGACGATCGTGAGGACGACCACGCCCGTCAGCAGCGCCACGTCCTCGGCGGACGCCGCGAGGATGTCGCCGAACAGGATCGCCGTGGCGTCCGTGGCGAAGCTGCGCGAAGCCGAGATGATGATGACCCCGAGCGCCAGGCTGGCGACGAACAGCAGGCCGATGCTCGTGTCGGCGGAGAGCCGCCCGCGTCGCTGCAGCGCGCCGATGCCGAACGACATGGCGGCCGCGCTGACGGCCGCGCCGAGGATGCCGGGGACGCCCGCGAGCGTCGCGACGGCGATGCCCGGAAGCATGCCGTGCGCCATCGCCTCGCCGAGGAAGGCCATGCCGCGCAGGACCACCCAGGTGCCGACGACGCCGCAGACCACGGCGACGAGAGCACCCGCGAGAAGGGCGCGCTGCACGAACTCGGCGGCGAAGGGGTCGAAGAGGGTCACAGGGAGCGACTGTAGCAGTTATTGAGAATGATTTTCATTTGCAATACTGATGGGCGTGTCCTCCTCTGCTCTGCTTCCGACCACCCGGGTGCTGTCGCTGCGCGACGTCGCCGTCGATCACGACGGGCATCGCGCCCTGCGCGGCGTCGACCTGGACGCGCACGCCGGACGGCTCGTCGTGGTGTCCGGGCCGAACGGCTCGGGCAAGTCCACCCTGCTGTCGGTCGCCGCGGGTCTGCTCGTCCCCCGGCACGGCTCCGTCGAAGTGCGCCGCGGCGCCCGTGTGGCCCTCGTCCCGCAGTCGACGCCCCTTCCGCCGCATCTGCCGCTGACGGTCGCGGACATCGTCGCCATGGGCACCTGGGCGCGCCTGGGCGCGTGGCGTCCGGCCCGGAAGACCGACCGCGCCCTCGTGGCAGAGGCCATCGCCGGTGTCGGACTCACGGACCTGACCCGACGACCGATCGGCACCCTGTCCGGCGGACAACGGCAGCGCGCGCTGCTGGCCCAGGCGCTCGTACAGCGAGCCGATCTCGTGCTGCTGGACGAGCCGATGGCCGCGCTGGACGCTCGGTCACGGGCGATCATCGCGGACGCGGTCGATCAGCTCACCGCGACTGGCGCGGCCGTGGTCGCCGTCACCCACGACCCCGGTGAGTTCCGCCGCATCGACCAGCGGGTCGAGCTCGAGGACGGCCGCGTGGTGGTGTCACGTGCCGGGGCGTGACGGTCCGTTCGAGGCGAGTTCGGCATGCGGCATCCGCGCCTGCATCACGCGGATCGCCTCGGGGTTGTCGTCGACGAGGACGGCATCGCGTCCCAGCGCCGAGGCGACCGCCCCCGTCGTGCCGCTGCCCGCGAAGAGATCGAGCACGCGATCTCCCGGGCGGCTGGACGCCTGGACGATCCGCCGGAGGATCCCCTCGGGCTTCTGCGTCGGATAGCCGGTCTTCTCTCTCCCGGTGGTCGGGACGATCGTGTGCCACCACACGTCGGTCGGGAGCTTCCCGCGCGCCGCCTTCTCGGGCGTGACCAGGCCCGGCGCCATGTACGGCTCGCGGTCCACGGCATCCGAGTCGAAGTAATGCGCACCCGGGGTCTTCACGTACACGAGGATCGTGTCGTGCTTGGTCGGCCAGCGCCGGCGCGACTTGCCGCCGTAGTCGTACGCCCAGATCAGCTCGTTGAGGAACGAGTCGCGGCCGAACACGGCATCCAGCATGACCTTCGCGTAGTGCGCCTCCCGGTAGTCCAGGTGCAGGTACAGCGTGCCGTCATCGGCGAGCAGCCGCCAGGCCTCCTCGAGTCGCGGCATGAGGAACGCGCCGTAGTCGTCGAAGCGATCGTCGTACGCGCGGAGGATGCCGCGGACGCGCTCGTACGCATGCCCATGGAAGCCGTGCCGGACCTCCTTCGGCGACGGCTCGTCCTCCGCGTCGACCTCGACGTCCAGCTCCGGCTGCTCGGTGAACCGCCGGGCCGTGACGACCTGGCGCTCCTGTGCGCGACCGGTGTTGAACGGCGGGTCGAGGTACACCAGCGCGAAGGATGCCGTCGGCAGCGTCCGTGCGATGTCGAGGCTGTCCCCGTGGACGATCCGGACGGACCCGGGAGACGCGGAACGGTTCTCGGAGGGGGGCGCGGGGATCACGGGACCCGGTGCAGCCATGCCTCGGTGGCGAACTTCGACTCCACGAGGGCTTCCGCGTCGGCGTACTCATCCGGGGCGATGGCGCCGTCCTCGGCCTGCGTGAGCGAGCGGAAGGTGTCCTTGAAGCGCTCGATGATCTCGGCCCGGGCGAGACCGGTCTGGCTGCGCAGCGGGTCGACGCGCTTGGCGGCCGAGGTCGTGCCCTTGTCGCTGAGCTTCTCGCGACCGATGCGCAGCACCTCGGTCATCGTCTGGCCGTCGATGTCGTAGGACAGCGTCGCGTGATGCAGCACGCCGCCGTTGGCGAGGCGCTTCTGAGCGGCCCCGCCGATCTTGCCGGTGGGCGAGGCGATGTCGTTGAGCGGCTGATAGGTCGCGTCGATGCCGAGCGAGCGCAGCGCCTGCAGCACCCAGTCGTCGAGGAACGCGTAGGAATCGGCGAACGTGAGACCCTGCACGAGGGATGCCGGGACGTACAGCGAGTACGTGACGATCTGCCCCGCGGCCATGAGCATCGCGCCGCCGCCGGAGATGCGTCGGACGACGTCGAAACCGTGCCGCGCCGCCCCTTCGGGATCGACCTCGTTGCGGTACGACTGGAACGATCCGATCACGACCGCGGATTCGTCCCACTCCCAGATGCGCAGCGTGGGCCGGCGGCGCCCCTCGCCGACGCGGGAGGTGAGGACCTCGTCCAGCGCGAGGTTCATTCGCGGGGAGACGGCCTTCTCGTGCACGATCTCCCAGTCGAAGTCCCGCCATCCGGGAGCGGTGACGAGCGCGCGGCGGACGGCCGTGCCGACCGCCTCCGGGCTGAAGCCGAGCAGCTGCGCGCCGTCCGGGAGCGCGCTGCGGACCGCGGCGGCGATGGCGGAGGCATCCGATTCGGCCATCAGGCCGTTGACGGCGCGATCGATGTCGTCGAGAGCGGTGTCCGGCTCGAGGAAGAAGTCGCCGGCGAGCCGGAAATCGGCGATCCTGCCGTCCTTGACCTCGAGATCGACGACGACGAGCTTGCCGCCCGGAACCTTGTACTCACCATGCACCGTCCCAGCCTACGCCCGGCGGCCCCGCCCGGTCCTGCTTGCCCGCGCGCCCAGCCACGGGAGGGGACGCGGGGCACCGCCCGGCGGGGGCGGGATGCTCGGTTCAGTCGCGCGCGGGGATGTGCCGGTCGAGCCACGCGAGCAGGTCGGCGCGCACCTCACCCTGCTGAAGGTCGTTGAAGATCTCGTGCCGGGCATCCGGATAGACCAGGGTCGTCACATCCGTGAGGCCGGAACGCGTGCGGTACTCGTCCGCGAGCCGGTGCACGCTGCGAGGGCCGCCCACCGGGTCGTCGCGGCCGACCAGGAGCAGCAGAGGGATGTCCCGGCCGAGGTCCTTCCGCGGCCGCCCGTAGAGCTTGAGCGCCTCGATCGGACCGAACAGCTTCAGCAGCGGAACGCTCGTCGTGAGCGGGTCCTCGTCGAACGCCTTCCACACGGCGGGATCCCGGCTGAGCCACTCGAACCCGGTGGCGTCCGCGCCCTCCCATCGCGCGTTCAGCGGTGCGGCGTTGAGCATGAGCGGCGTGCGCAGCGCCGAGCCGGAGAGCACGACGGCGTCCCACGCGTCGGGATGGTCGTTGAGGAGCATCTGCGCGAGGAACGACCCCCACGAGTGCCCGAACAGCACGAGCGGCAGATCCGGGTTCTCGTCGCGGATGATGCCGGTGAGCTGCCAGATCGCGTCCCGCGCGGCGTGGAGCCCGCCCTTGCCCAGGCGCCCGAGCTTCGCGGCATCCCCATGCTGACGCATGCCGGTGCGCCCGTGCCCGCGATGGTCGTCGGCGTACACGTGGAACCCGGTGCGCGTCAGCGCCGCGATGAGCTCCCCGTAGCGGCCGGCGTGCTCGCCGACGCCGTGCAGCAGCTGAACGACTCCCCGCGGCTTCCCCTGCGCGGGATGCACGTCGTAGACGATCGTGATGCCGTGCGCATCGATGAACTCGGCGGTGCGGGACGCGGCATTGCGGGGGGCGGCCATGGCAGAGAGTCTACGGATGCCGTGCGGTCGTGTCCCCCTCGTGTCGCCGGGCGTCAGAGTCCCAGCGCGGCCCGCACCGCGAACGCGGCGTCGCGGTCGGTGACCTCGTGCCCGCCCACGCCGTCCGAGGCGGAGCCCATCCGCACGCCGCCGTCCTCGGCGACGGTGCGCTTGGCGGAGAAGTGCACCGCGTCGACCCCTGTCGCGGCGATCGCGGGGACGGATGCCGCATCCACCCCGCTGCCGGCCATCACCTCGATGCGGCCCTGGGCCTCCTCGACGAGACGGCGCAGGGTTTCGAGTCCGTCGATCGCGGCGGAGGCGCCGCCCGAGGTGAGCACGCGCGCGAGGCCCAGCTCCCGCGCCGCCCGGAGCGTCTCGATCGGGTCCGCCGTCACGTCGATCGCGCGGTGCAGCGTCACCGGAGCCCCGTTCGCGGCGTCCGCCAGGCGGGCCATGGCGTCCCGATCGAGTGCGCCGGACGCGTCCAGGCATCCGACGACGACGCCGGCCGCCCCCGCCGCGATCGCGAAGCGCACATCGCGCTCGATCACCGCGACCTCGTCCGCGTCGTAGCGGAATCCCCCGGCGCGCGGCCGCACGAGAACGTGAACCTCGGGGCCGTCGGCACCCGCGGCTTCGAGCGCGAGCTCGAGAGTCGCGGGCGAGGGCGTGAGGCCGCCGAGGGCGAGGCCCTGGGTGAGCTCGACGCGCGCGGCGCCGACCTCCCGGGCGATGCGGACTCCGGCCGGATCCTGGACGGCGAGCTCGAGTGCGATGGTCACGGCATCCATTCTGTCGTCCTCCGCGCCGGACCACGGCTCGCGATCGCACCCCCTAGGGTCGGAGAAGCGCTTCGATCACGGTTCCACAACCGGCGGTTGTTGCCGATCCGATCACGTGCTACTCTCGGGAAACCGGTTACCGAAGAAGCGTTTTCTGACGTGATCGCACCCGAACTCGATGACGAGCGCAGGAAGAGGCCCGATGGTGACCGATCTCGCGATGCGGACGCAGGCATGACCGTGCTGGACGCACCCAAGGCCGCCCAGCCGGACGTCCCAGAGGCGCAGGACGCACCCCCGATCACGCACCGCCCCCGCCCGTGGTGGCAGCAGATCTGGCGCCACAAGGCGCTGTACCTCATGGCCCTGCCCGGCATCGCGTACTTCATCATCTTCAAGTACGTCCCGATGGGCGGCCTGGTCATCGCCTTCCAGGACTACTCGCCGTTCCGCGGCATCACCGGAAGTCCCTGGGTCGGTTTCGAGCACTTCATCCGGTTCTTCACCGAAGACACCTTCCTGATGCTGCTGACCAACACAGTGGTCATCTCGATGCTGCTGCTGATCTTCTCGTTCCCGGTGCCGATCATCCTGGCGCTGATGCTGAACGAGGTGCGGACCCGACTGTTCCAGCGCAGCGTGCAGACCGTCATCTACCTGCCCCATTTCATGTCGTGGGTCATCGTCGTCTCGCTGTTCTACGTGATGCTCACCACCGACGGCGGCAGCATCAACACCCTGCTCGCCTCCTGGGGTCTCGACCCGATCCCGTTCCTCACGGACCCGAACTGGCTGCGCCCGCTGTACACCGTCCAGGAGATCTGGAAGACCGCCGGATGGGGCACGATCATCTACCTCGCCGCGATGACCGCGGTCGACATCCAGCTGTACGAAGCCGCCGAGATCGACGGCGCGGGGCGGTGGCTTCAGACCTGGCACATCACGCTTCCCGCGATCCGCCCGACTATCGTCGTGATGTTCATCCTGTCGATCGGCGACTTCCTCGAGCTCGGCTTCGAGCACATGTTCCTGCTGTTGAACTCGCTGAACCGCGAGGTCGGCGAGATCTTCGACACCTACGTGTACACGGCCGGCATCCAGAACGGTCAGCTCAGCTATGCCACCGCCGTGGGGCTGTTCAAGGGCCTGGTCGGCCTGCTCCTGGTCATCGCGGCGAACAAGCTCGCCAAGAAGCTCGGCGAGGAGGGCGTGTACTGATGTTCTCGTTCGAGGGCTTCATGCGGATCAACCTGTTCCTGCGCGGGATGTACCGCCTCGCCTACCTCAACCTGCTCTGGATCGCCGCGACGGTCGCCGGCCTGGTCGTCTTCGGAATCGGCCCGGCGTCCTACGCGGTCGCGGCCTACATCGACCGCTGGTTCCGCTTCGGGGAGACCCCGCCCGTGACCCATGCCTTCGTGGGCCATCTGCGCACGCAGTACTGGCGTTCGGCGGCGATGGGCTGGATCCTCGGCGCCGCCGCAGCCATCGTCATCACCAACATCTTCCTGGCGTCGGACTGGTTCCTGCAGTTCGCCAACGTGATGGCGCTCATCGCCGTCGGCATCGTCGCCGCCTACGTCTTCCCGGTGATGGCCGCGACCGACGTGCGCGGCATCGGCCGCCAGCTCGGCACGGCACTCATGATCGGCGTCGGCTCGCTGCACTGGACGATCGTCGCGACGGCGGCCGTCGTCGCCTGCACCTGGCTGCTGGCGACCTACGCGCTGCCGCTGCTCGTCCTGTTCGGCGTCGCCATCCCGGCGGCGGCCGTGGGCTTCGTGACGCGCATCGTCTTCGGCCGGATCGTCGCGGACGCCGCAGCCGAGGCCCTCCTGACCTCACCCCCCGGAGCACACGAAACCACGCGCGCTCCCGCCCACCTTGCGAGAGGAAGATCACAATGAGGAATCACCCCAGGCTCGGAATCGCCGTCGCTTCCGCTGCCGTCGTCGCACTCGCGCTGACCGGATGCGGCGCATCCAGCGACGCGTCCGACGGCGGATCCGCCGAGATCCCCGAGAAGATCACGTGGATGGCGATGCTGCACACGCCGACCACGCCGGAAGCGGACGGCCCGATCCAGACGGCGCTCGAGGAGTACACCGGCACGGAGCTCGACTTCCAGTGGGTGCCGGATGCCTCCAAGGACGAGAAGATCAACGCCGCCCTCGCCTCGGACTCGCTCGCCGACATCACCTCCCTCACGAACATCTCGAACACCTCGGTGCGCCAGGCCCTGAAGTCGGGTCAGTTCTGGGACGTCGAGCCGTACCTGGACGAGTTCGAGAACCTCTCCCGGATCGATGAGAACACGATCGCCTCGGCACGCGTCGACGGCAAGCTCTACGGTGTCCCGTTCCAGAAGCCCGTGGCGCGATACGGCGTGCTGGTCCGCCAGGACTGGCTCGACAACCTCGGCCTCGAGACGCCCCACACGATCGAGGAGCTCGGCGAGGTCGCCGTCGCGTTCGCGACGCAGGACCCGGACGGCAACGGCCAGGACGACACCACCGGGTTCATCGACCGGCTGGAGAGCTTCAAGCTCGGCTTCAAGAGCCTCGCCGGCTATTTCGGCGCCGGGAACAACTTCGTCGTCACGGACGACGACGAGGTCGTCCCGACCTTCCAGACCGACGAGTTCAAGCAGGCCATGGAGTGGTACCGGGGCCTGTACGAGCAGGGCGCGGTCAACGGCGAGTTCGT
Organism: Microbacterium cucumeris; assembly: GCF_058349845.2. Classification (NCBI taxonomy): domain Bacteria; kingdom Bacillati; phylum Actinomycetota; class Actinomycetes; order Micrococcales; family Microbacteriaceae; genus Microbacterium; species Microbacterium cucumeris. The sequence continues at coordinate 360,406 of NZ_JBYRIZ020000004.1, read as the reverse complement.
GACGATGCAGAAGCAGAACCAGATCGACGCGATCGCGCAGGGCAAGGGCGGCATCGTCGTGACCGGCCTGTTCGAGGCGAAGAACTACATGAACCTCGCGCTCAGCGCCGACCCGAACACGCCCATGGCGTGGGCACTCATCAACGACATCACCTTCGAGGACGTGCCGCGACGCATCCTGTCGGACACGAACGGCGGCTTCGGCGGCTGGCTGGCGATGTCCACGACGCAGGTGAAGGACGAAGCCGAGCTGAGAGGCATCCTCGCCTTCATCGACAAGCTGCTCGACGAGGAGGCGTTCGCCCTCATGACGAACGGCATCGAGGACGAGCACTACACGGTGGACGCCGACGGCGTCGTGACCATCGCCGACCAGCCGAAGTGGGAGCAGGAGGTGCAGCCGTACAACTCCTCGCGTCCGTCCGACATCGTGACGACCTTCAAGAGCTCGACGCCGTATGTCGACGAGGGCAACGAGAAGATCGCCGAGAACGCGGAGTTCGCCGTCATCGACCCGTCGCTCCCGCTCTCGTCCGACGCTTTCGACCAGAGCTGGTCGACGATCCAGCAGGCCGCGAACGACGCGTACAACAAGTACATGGTGGGCCAGCTCGACATGGCCGGATACGAGGCGGCGATCGCCGATCTCGACGGCAAGGGTCTGTCCACCATCATCGAGGAGCTCAGCGCCTCGTACGCGGAGACGAAGTGACATGAGCGGGACGCAGGTGCAGAGCGAGATCGCTCGACCCGGCGCGAGCAGCGTGCAACGGACCACCCGTGCACTGCAGGCCGAGATCGACCGGGCCGCGGATTCGGGCGGCGGGCGCGTGACGATCGCGCCCGGCGTGCACGAGACCGGCGCTCTGCGCCTGCGCTCCCGCGTGGAGCTGCACCTCGAGGCGGGGGCGGTGCTGCGCTTCGTCCCCGACCCCGCCCTCTACCCGCCCGTGGCCGCCCGCTGGGAGGGCGCGTCCACCACGATCCACTCGCCGTGCATCTACGCGCGGGACGCCGTCGACGTGGCCATCACCGGCCGCGGCGTGATCGACGGGAGCGGCCGGCGCTGGTGGGATGCCCACCGCGACGGGACTCTGGCGTATCCGCGCCCCACGCTCATCGGCATCCACCAGAGCGAGCGCGTGGAGATCTCCGGCGTCACCCTGCGCGATTCCCCGGCCTGGACGGTCCATCCGCTGCTCTGCGACGACGTGCGCATCACCGGGATCCGCATCATCAACCCGCCGGACTCCCCCAACACCGACGGGATCGACCCGGAATCCTCGCGGAACGTCCGCATCAGCGACTGCCACATCGACGTCGGCGACGACTGCATCGCGATCAAGGCCGGCAGCGAGCGCTCACTCGACCGCGTGCCGTGCGAGAACATCGCGATCACGAACTGCACCATGATCCACGGCCACGGCGGCGTCGTGATCGGCAGCGAGATGTCCGGCGGCGTGCGCGGCGTCGTGATCTCGAACTGCGTGTTCCAGGGCACCGATCGCGGCATCCGGATCAAGACGCGGCGCGGCCGCGGCGGCACCGTCTCGGATGTCCGCGTGTCGAACATCGTCATGGATGCGGTGATGTGCCCGCTCGTCATCAACCCCTTCTACTTCTGCGGCCCCGAGGGCAGGCTCCCGATCGTGTCCGATCGCACGCCGCAGCCCGTCGACGAGGGCACGCCGCGCATCCGCGGCATCCATCTCGCTCACATCACGGCGACGAACGTCACCTCCTGCGCCGCGTGGCTGTCAGGGCTCCCCGAGGCACCCCTCGACGACGTGACCCTCGAGGACTTCTCGGTCTCGTTCGCGACGGATCCCGCACCCGCCGTCCCCGCCATGGCCGATGGCGTCCCGGCGATGGCCTCGGCGGGCGTGCACGCGCGGTTCACGACAGGACTGCGCATGGTCGGGCTGCGCATGACCGGAGTCGACGGCCCGGTTCTGGTCACCGACGGCACGGCGAGCCTCGAGAGCCGCGGAGGTGCGCTGGTATGACTGCCATGACGAGCACTCCGGATGCCTCCGCCACCCCCTCTCCGTCCGCCGCGCCGTTCCGCCGTCGCCTCGAGCTGATCGTCGCCGCCGTCGGATTCGCCGCTGCGGCTGTCCTGCAGGGCGGCTTCGCGTTCGTGATCTCGCGCGCCGACGATCAGGCGCTGCAGGAATCGGTGCTGCCCGCGCTGCGAGCCGCCGGCCTCGAGGTGGCGGATGCCGACGCCCACGTCGCCCTCAACACCCTCGCGGGGTGGTTCGGGTTCTCGCTCATCCTCATCGCGCTGCTGTGCGCGATCGGCTGGTTCTTCGCCGCCTATCGCCCCCGGCGCCGCTCGACGGGCTGGTGGTTCTTCGGTGCGGGCCTGGCCTGCCTGTTCGGCACCCAATTGGTGCTCTACCCCGTCGCGTTCTTGTTCTTCCTCTCCGCAGCGCTGTTCGCGGTGCGCACGCCCATCCCCGGGAGCTCGAAATGACCCACACGGCACCTCCTGTCGACAGCGCGACGATCCCGATCCAGATCCGCCGCCAGGCCCGAAACCGCAGCCGGATCACCCCGGGGCGCCGGGTGTTCGGAATCATCAACGGGGCCGTCCTCATCGGCTTCGCTCTGGTGTGCGTCCTGCCGTTCGTGAATGTCCTCGCGAGCTCCCTCGCCACGCCGGGAGAACTGGCCACGCGTCCGTTCATCCTGTGGCCCGAGACGTTCAGCCTGGATGCCTACCGCTACATCCTCTCCACCCCGACGATCTTCCGCGCTCTCGGTGTCTCGGCGATCGTGACGATCGGCGGAACGTTCATCAGCCTGGTGCTGACAGCGTTCATGGCCTACGCACTGTCGAAGAAGCACCTCAAGGGACGCCGCGTCATCAACTTCCTGGTGCTGTTCACGATGCTGTTCGCCGGCGGCATGATCCCGACGTTCATCGTCGTCAAGAGCCTGGGGATGATCGATTCCCTGTGGTCGCTGATCATCCCGGTCGCGATCAACGCGTTCAACTTCGTCATCATGCGCAGCTTCTTCCAGGGCATCCCGGAGAGTCTGGAGGAGGCGGCCCGCATCGACGGCTGCTCGGAGCTGGGTGTCTTCTGGCGCATCGTGCTGCCGCTGTCTCTGGCGTCGATCGCGACGATCGGCCTGTTCTACGCCGTGTACTACTGGAACACCTACCAGAGCGCGATCCTGTACATCAACAGCTCAGAGCTGTGGCCGATCCAGGTGCTGCTGCGCCAGATCGTCATCGTGGCGAGCGGATTGAACGCCAGCGAGGCCGCGGTCGACATCGTGCCGCCCGCGCAGTCCGTGCGCATGGCGGTCATCTTCGTCGCGACGCTGCCGATGCTCGTCGTGTACCCGTTCGTGCAGCGCTACTTCGTCAAGGGTGCGCTGGTCGGCTCGGTCAAGGGCTGAGAACCCGCCGGCGTGCCACACTGGGCGGATGACGGATGACCCGCGCCAGGAGCGACGCGCGCCCGAGACACTCGACGACTTCCAGCAGACAGAGGGGCATCCGCACTTCCGCGTCGACGTCGAGCGCATCCGGTTCTCGCCCTACTACTCGCGACTCTCCGCCGTCACCCAGGTGATCTCGCAGACGGGCGCGGGGCTCGCCGTGCACAACCGGCTCACGCACTCGATCAAGGTCGCCGCGGTCGCCAGAGCGATCGCGACGCATCTGTCCGCCCGAGACGACGAGACGGGGCGGGTCGCCGCCGAACTCGGCGGCGCGCACCCCGTCGTCGTGCAGGCCGCCGCGGCTGCCCATGATCTCGGCCATCCCCCGTTCGGCCATCTCGGCGAGCAGACCCTGGATCGCCTGGCGCGCAGTCGCTTCGGGCTGACCGAGGGCTTCGAGGGCAACGCGCAGACGTTCCGCATCATCTCCCGTCTCGACGAGCACGACCGGCCAGGCGTCGGCCTCAACCTCACCGCCGCCGTGCGGGCCGCGGTCCTGAAGTATCCGTGGCGGCGCGGAGAGGGCGGGTCCCGCCGCGGCGGCGCGAGCAAGTTCAGCTTCTATGCGATCGACGAGCAGGACGCCCGCCTCGCACTCGCCGCCTACCCCCTGATCGAACGCGGGCAGCAGACCGTCGAATGCTCGATCATGGACATCTCCGACGACATCGCCTACTCGCTGCACGACCTCGACGACTTCTATCGCGCCGGGCTCCTGAACGCGGTGACGCTGTCCGCGGAGTTCCACGGCTGGCACCGCGACCTCGCCCGTCTGCGCACGGTCGACGCCGACGCGCTGCGCGCGGATGCCCGCACGCCGGGGCACTCCCTGGAGCTGCTCTGGAGGCGCCTGGAGGAGAAGGACGCCTGGATCGCCGACCCCGACGCATTCGGCGAGGCGGTCGCCCGGGTCAAGGCCGAGGTCATCGACGGCCTGCTCTCCGAGCCTTTCGACGGGTCCCTCGCCACCGATCGCGCCCTCGCCCGGTTCACGACGGAGTGGATCGCGCGGCTGCAGTCCTCCGTCGAGGTGCACCGGCATCCAGACGTCCGCTCCGGACACGTCAGCCTCGACCGTCGCGCCTGGCACGAGGTCGCGGTGCTGAAGTTCCTGCACGAGCGGTTCATCCTGGAGCGTCCCGACCTCGCGGTGTACCAGCGCGGCCAGGCCACCGTGCTGGAACGGCTGGTCGAAGGGTTCACGGCCTGGCTCGACGATCCCGCCGACGCACGGCGCGCACCGCGCCGCCTGATCGACCTGGTCGAGCTCGCCCGAGACGACCACCGGCGGCTCGGCGGGCCGGGGTCCGCTGGCGACCGCGACCGGCTGGCCCGTGGCCGCGGCATCATCGACTACGTCGCTTCGCTCACCGACGCCCAGGCCGGCTCGCTCGACGCGCTGCTGGCCGGCCAGACCGAGCGCCTGTGGGACGCGGGACAGGGCCTGTAGTCCCGCCCCGAGACAGCCCGGATCCGGCCGGCTCTCAGCCCTGGTCAGCGCGCCTCGCCCTCGGACCGGCCTCAACGCTGACCGGCGGGCTGACGGATCGCCACATTGATCCGGTTCCACACGTTGATCGCGCCGATCTCGAACAGCAGAGCTGCGATCTGACGGTGGTCGAACACCCGAGTCATCTCGGCCCACAGCCCGTCCGAGACAGGGTCGTGGTGATCGGCCAAGCGGGTGATCGCCTCGGTGAACTCCAGGGCCACGCGTTCGCGAGCGGTGAAGTACGGCGCATCCCGCCACGCGGCGACCGCGGCCACGCGTTCGGGGCTCGCACCGTCCTCGACCATCTCCCGTGCGTGGTCCACCGCGCACCAGCTGCAGCCATTGATCTGGCTGGCACGCAGGCACACGAGGTGCAGCAGCGGTTCCGCGATGCCGGCAGCTCTGGCTGCCTTGTTGAGCCCGGTCAGCGCATCCAGCCCGCCGTCCAGCAGGAACGCCGGGTGCGGCATCCGTGCCTTGTGCGCGACGATCGCATCGTGGTCGGCGGGGGCGGTCTGAAGGCTGCTGTCGGTCATGATCTCTCCTGTCGGTTCGGTGCCGCATCATCGGCATTCACTAAGGTGACTCCGGGGCTGAGAGGAATGTGACATGTCCGACCAACGGGATCTTGCGGAGCGCTTCGAGCAGCAGCGCCCCCGGCTGACCCGCATCGCCGAGCGGATCCTCGGCTCCCGCGCGGATGCCGAGGATGCCGTGCAGGACACCTGGCTGCGGGTGGCTCGCACTGGTGACGACGGCATCGAGAACTTCGCGGGATGGCTCACCACGATCACTTCGCGGCTGTGTCTGACGGAGTTGCGCTCGAGAGCGTCACGCGAGCGGGAGCTGACGGAGTACGACGACGGGCTGCCGGAGCCAGAGGTCCTCGCCGCCGTCAGCAGTCCGCACGGGGCCGCGGAGCTGACGGATGCCGTCCGCAGCGCGCTCGACCTGGTGATCGACCGCCTCGGACCAGCCGAGCGCGTCGCGGTCGTGCTGCATGATTCGTTCGATGTGCCCTTCGAGCAGGTCGCCGAGATCCTCGGCCGGACGCCGGACGCCGCGAGGCAGCTGGCGAGCCGTGCCCGGCGGCGCCTGCGCGCCGAGCGCCCGGGTGCGGGTGCCGACCCGCATCTGCTGCGCCGCGTGGTCGACGCGTTCTTCGCGGCCGCGCGTGCGGGAGACTTCGATCGGCTGGTCGCCGTGCTCGATCCCGACGTGACACTGCGCGCCGACTCCGGCGCGTCGGCGACGACGGTCGTCCGGGGCGCGGCCGCTGTGGCGGGCAACGCGCTGATGTTCGCGATACCGAATGCCGTGCTCGTACCCGTGCTCGTCGACGGCCGTGCCGGCGTGGTGGTCACGGTCGACGGTCGTCCGGTGTCGCTCATGGCGTTCTCGGTGCTCGACGACCGAGTCGTTTCGATCGACGCCTATGCCGGACCGCGCAGGCTCGCGCACATCGCGCTGCCCGGCTGAGAGGTGCGGGCGGGACCGTCCGCCTCCCAGAGCCTTCACGCGATCCAGACGTCCGCGGCGCTGTCGATCCGGTAACTGCCGCGCCACGTCCAGGACGGATCGATCGCCGGTCCGAATCCCTGCGACATCGCGGTGAGAACGCCGTCATCGGCGGCCACCAGCCGCAGGCGCACCGACGCGATGTCGTCGCCCGCGGCGCTGAGACGCACGTCGAGGACTCCGGCAGCACTCCATCCGGCGGTGACGACGGTGTCGCCGAGCGCGGATCGGACGAACGTCGCCTTCAGGGTGGAGAAGGACACGTCGTGCTCGGCATCCCACCGCACTCGGCCGCCCGCGGCGTCCAGCTCGAGACGCAGCGCGGCCGGCGCGTGCTCTCCTGTGAGCAGCGCCGCGTCGGTCTGCACGGTCCGTGCGTTCTCGGCGACGTGCGCCGGCGCGGGTGCGGCGAGCTCCGCTGCGGTCACGGCATCCGGCTCCAGCCCGGCGAGCGCCCGCAGGAACATGTCCGCGAGGCGCTGGTCACCGCCGACGAGCGGCGTGGTGTCCGCGGTGACGACGGCGGCGAGCGCGCGGTCGGGATCGCCGTAGACGATCTGCCCGCCGAGCCCGAACATCATCCAGGTTCCTCCACCGGGCAGCCACACCTGGCGGCCGTAGCCGGCGCGCAGCGCCGCACCCCACGTCTGGGTCGCCGGGTCGCTGCGACGCTCGATCAGACGCGCGACGACGCGCTCCGGCAGGATGCGCCTGCCGGAGCGGACTCCGCCGCCGTTGATCGTCTCAGCGATCGGCAGCAGGTCGGCCGGCGCCATGATCAGTCCGGAGCCACCATGGCTGATGCCCTCGGGGCCGGTGAGGAAGCGCGCGTCCGAGCCGGCTCCGAGCGGGGTGAGCAGCCGGGGGCGCAGGTATTCCATCAGGGGCGCCCCCGAAAGCCGCTCGACGAGAGCGGCGAGGACGTAGGAGGCGCTGGTGTCGTAGGTGAACAGGGCCCCGGGCCGATGCGTCGGCGGCACTCGGAAGTACGAGGGCAGCCAGGAGTCGGAGGCCTCGACGTAGGTGGTCCTGCTGTGCGGACCGACCATCGCGAGCATGTCGTCGATGCGGGTCTGCGCCAGCCACTCGTGCACGGGGACGTGCTCCGGGAAATGCGTCGCAATCGGATCCGACAGGCTCAGCCTGCCCTCCTCGGCCAGCAGGAGCACGGCGAGGCCGGTGAAGGTCTTCGAGACGGAGTACATCCGATGGGGTGCGTCGGGTCCGAACGGCGCGATGCCGGATCTCACCACCGTGCGCCCCGCGATCGAGATCTCAAGCGAGTGCAGCGTGATGCCGGCGGCGTCCGCCTCGCCGAGCAGTGTCCGCAGCGGGTCGCTCACACGGGGTTCCGCATGCCGGCCAGCAGCGTCTCGGCGACGTCGGCGGGATCCGCCGGTGCGCGATCGGAGACCGAGACGGTCAGATCGAGGCGCAGGGATTCCCCCTGCTCGATCCGGCGTCGGCCGTCGACGGCGATCGCCGGACCGAAGCCCACGTATCCCTCGGCGCGCACGAACCACGGCATCCCGTTCGTACTGACGGCGACCAGGGCCGCGTCGCCGGCGTCGAGCGCGATCCATGACGAGCGCGATCCGTGCGCGTGCGCGACGCCGTCGCCGTCGGCGGTCCGCACGCGCGCTGAGGGGAACGGCGCACGCCAGAACAGTCCCCCGTAGAACGCGCCTTCGCGGCCGTTCGTCTGCGGGCTGCCGAACGTGATGATGCGGTCTGCCGCCCGCAGCTCGGAGGTCCAGGCGATCTCCCACACGCCATCCGCCGCGCGCGCCGAGATCGTGCGCTCCTCCTCCAGCAGCACCTCGCCGTGCGCGTCCAGCCACGCCAGGTGCTCGGTGACCGTGCCGTCCTGCATGCTCCGCGACTGCACGCGCTGCGTGCCGTGATTCGCGAGCAGCGTGGGGCCGCGGTCGCGCACATAGGTGCGACCGCCCCAGAACGTCGTGCCGTCGACGTCCGGGAACGCCGCACTGAGCCCGAGGTGGTGACGATGATCCTCGGGCTCCCGGTCGGAGACCGGCACTCCGGAGGGCGTGGTCGCCAGCAGGTACGGACGCGGAGACAGCAGCGGGTCGACGCCGCTGCCGTCGTGGTACTCGACGACGGCGGATCCGCTGCGCAGCAGTTCGATGCTCATGCGCGGCCCTTCGTGCTGCCCCGCGGCGCGAGCTCGGGCGAGAACATGATCGGCTCGCGCTCCGGATCCGCCGTCATCTCGGCGCGCAGCACGGTCCAGATCTTCTCGCCGATCTCACCCAGCCGCGACGTCATGGTCGTCAAGGACGGAGACGAGTACCGCGCGAACGGGATGTCGTCGAACCCGGCGACGGACAGGTCCTCCGGTACGCGCACTCCTTCCTCCGACAGCCGCCCGAGCAGCCCCAGCGCGACCACGTCGTTGTACGCGATCACCGCGGTCGCTCCGGTCTCGCTGACCGCGGGCCATGCGTCGTAACCGTCCTCGAACGAGTGGCCGCAGGGCACGTCGATGATCTCGACGTCGGCCTCGGACTCCCGGATCTCGGTCAGGCCGCGCTCGCGCTCCCAGTTCGCCCTGGCGTACGCGGGTCCGGCGAGGAAGGCGATCCTCCGGTGCCCCAGGCCGATCAGATGCCGGGCGAGGGCGATCACCCCTTCGTGATAGTCGATGAGCACGGAGCCCGCGTTCTTGCCGGTGGTCCGGTTGAACACCGCCACGGGCCCGATACGGGGCAGGAGCTCGAGCAGATCCGGTCGGGTCATGCGCGGAGAGAAGAGCGCGACGGCATCCGTACGATCGCGCAGGTCGCGAGCGAGATCGGGCTCCCTGTCGGCGTCCTCGAACGAGTCCGTCACGACCACGTGATAGCCGTCTCGGGCCGCCGCCCGGTTGAAGCCGTGCAGCACCTGATGGAACATCGGGTTGCCGAGATCGGGCACCAGCACGCCCACCGTCCGGCTGACGCCGAGCGACAGCGACCGCGCGGTCTGGCTCGGCGTGTAGCCGAGCTCATCGATGACCTGGCGCACCCGCTGCGCGATCTCGGCGTTCACCGTCGGGATGCCGTTGAGCACGCGCGACACGGTCGCCTTCGAGACCCCGGCCGCCTGCGCGATGTCGTTGATCGTCGTCTCGCGGGTGGGCGCCGTCCGTGCGCGTCGTCCTGCCATCGTCATTCATCCCCGTTCACGATGCCGAAGGCGCGGAAGCGAGCGATCGTCTCGCCCGCTCCGTGCCCGCCCGCTGCGAACAGCGAGAGTGCGGCGCCCACCCAATGCCCTTCGACCGCGCGGAACTGCGGGTCGACGTCGATCCTCGTGTCGTCGAGGACCAGCCCGACGCGCACGCGGGCGTCCGCGTCGACGTCCAGCACGACGCGCGCCCCGGCCGATGCGAGCGGCGTCCGCAGGATCACGCGCTCGCGCAGGTCGTCCTCATCGCGCACCGCCACGACGGCCTCCACGGCGTCCTCGGTCCGCCGCAGTCCCGCCCACACGTAGGCGAGCCCGAGCACGGCCATGCCTGCGCGCGCGCCCGGCTCGGAGTCGACGAGCTCCACATCCACCTCGGCCGTGCATGCCCAGCCCGGCAACGGCTGGGACAGCACGCGCGACAGTGTGCGCACGTTGTCGCCGTCCGGGCCGCCGCGCAGCAGCAGGCCGGGGCCTGCGGCGGAGACCACGGCCTCCGGATCCGGATCCGCCTCCCACTGCCACTGAGGACCGGGCACGCCGCCGGCGAAGTCGTCCGGTCGCACGAGCGTCCGAGAGCCCTGCCGCGCACCGAAGGGAGCGGGATGCCGCAGCACCGGCTGGGCCGGACCCCCGGCGACGGCTTCGCCCATGACCGGCCAGCCGTCCTCGCCCCACGCCATCGGCTGCAGGTGCAGGACCCGGCCGTACACTCCGCGGTCCTGGAAGTGCAGGAACCAGTCTCCGCCGGCACCGTCGTCGACCCAGGCGCCCTGGTGCGGGCCGTTGACCGCGGTGTCCCCCTGCGCGAGCACGATGCGGTGCTCGTAGGGCCCGAGGGGATGCTGCGCGCGGAACACGGTCTGCCATCCGGTCGCGACGCCGCCGGCGGGCGCGAAGATCCAGTACTCGCCGTCGCGCGTGTAGAACTTCGGACCTTCCAGCGTGGTGAACCCGTCCAGCCGGTTCCCGTCGATCACGTCGACGGCCGGTCCCGTCGTCGTGGTGAGCCCGGCATCGACCGGCACCACAGTGAGGACGTTCTTGCGCCCTGACCGCGAACGGGCCCATCCGTGCACCAGGTAGGTGCGGCCGTCGTCGTCCCACAGCGGGCACGGGTCGATGATGCCCAGACCCGGCAGCAGCAGCCGCGGAGGCGACCACGGCCCTGCGGGATCCTCGGCGCTGACCACGAAGATCCCCTGATCCGGGTCGGGATAGATGACGTGGAAGAGTCCGTCGTGGTGCCGGATCGACGGAGCCCACACGCCGCCGCCATGCCGCGGCAGCGCGAACCAGGTGGCCGGCTCGTTGCGCTCCAGCGCGTATCCGATGCGGGTCCAGTTCACCAGGTCGTCGGAGACGAAGATCGGCAGCCCCGGGGCGCGGTGGAAGCTCGATGCCACGAGGTAGAAGCGATCACCGACGCGGATGGCGTCAGGATCCGGCACATCGGCATCGATGATCGGATTGCGATACTGGCTCGCGTCGTCGACGAGTTTCATCCCGTTCACGCTAGCCGAGAAACCGGTTCCTGTCCAAGCGGCACTCGCATGCGGGCGGAAATTTAGTTAGACTACCTAAGTAATGTCTGCCGCTGAGGATCCCCTGCACACCACCGCCACCGACCTCCGCCTCGCCACGTTCCGCCTGGCCCGACGTCTCCGCCGCGAGCGCGTGGACGACACCGTCAGCGACGCCCACTTCGCCGTGCTCGCCTGTCTCCACACGAACGGCCGACTGCTGATCGGCGAGCTCGCGCAGCGCGAGCGGGTCACCGCACCGACCATGTCCAACACCGTGGCGGCTCTCGTCGAGGACGGCTATGTGACCCGCGTGCAGGACGAGGACGACCGACGGCGGGTGCAGGTGGAGATCACGGATGCTGGGACCGCCGTCGTCACCGCGACCGTGCGCAAGCGCGACGCCGCGCTGGCCGACGCACTCGCGCAGCTCGACTTCTCCGAGGAAGAGCTGCAGATCCTCCGCGAAGCCAGTGCCCTGATGCGGAAGGTGGCCGAGCGATGAGCCCCACGCCCGCTCACCCCGCCGGCGCGTCGCGCCGAGCCTCCGGGCGCGGCGGCTCGGCCATGTTCCGCTCGTTCTCGAGCTTCAACTACCGCATCTGGTTCCTCGGCGCGCTCGTGTCCAACGTCGGCGGATGGATGCAGGCCACGGCGCAGGACTGGGTGGTGCTGACCGAGCTGACGGACAACGACGCGACCGCCATGGGCGTGACGATGGCTCTGCAGTTCGGCCCTCCCCTGGTGCTGGTGAGCCTGACGGGGTGGGTGGCCGACCGCTTCGACCGGCGCAGGATTCTGCTCGTGACCCAGATCACGCTGATGCTGCTCGCGCTCGGCGTGGCGGCGCTTCTGCTCACCGGCGTCATGACCCTGCCGCTGATGTTCTGCTTCGCCCTCGCGTTCGGCATGACGAACGCGTTCGACGCCCCGGCGCGTCAGGCCTTCGTCTCCGACATGGTGTCCATCGACGACGCCTCCAACGCCGTCGCGCTCAACTCCGCCTCCTTCAACATGGCCCGGCTGCTCGGCCCCGCGGTCGGCGGTCTCCTCATCGTGGCGGTCGGCACGGGCTGGGTGTTCGTCGCGAACGCCGTGACCTTCCTCGCCATGCTGGTCGCGCTGCTGCTGATGCGTCCGGGGGAGCTCATCCCCCGGGTGAAGAACCGCGCAGGTGGCGGGGGCATCGCCGAGGGCTTCCGCTACGCGTGGCGGCGCAGCGACCTGGCTGTGACGTTCGTGATGGTGTTCCTCATCGGGGCGTTCGGCATGAACTTCCCGATCTTCGCCTCGACGATGGCGCTGGAGTTCGGGCGCGAGGCCGACGGGTACGGCCTGCTCAGCTCGGTGCTGGCGATCGGGTCGCTGGCGGGAGCGCTGCTGGCGGCGCGGCGCGATCGGGCGCGCATCCGGGTGTTCGTCATCGCCGCCGGCGGTTTCGGCGTCGTCTCCCTCATCTCCGCCGCCATGCCGACGTACTGGACGTACGCTGCGACCCTGATGTTCGTCGGCTTCACGATCGTCACGATGATGACGACGGCGAACGGCTACGTCCAGACCACCACGGACCCCGCTCTGCGCGGCCGCGTGCTCGCCCTGTACATGGCGGTCATCATGGGCTCCACCCCGATCGGCGCGCCCATCGCCGGCTGGATCACGGACGCCTTCGGCCCGCGGGCGGCGATCGCGGTCGGCGGCTTCGCCGGGATCACGGCGATGATGATCGGCGTGGGGTGGATGCTGATCTCCGGACGCCTGCACCGCCGTGAGGACGCCCGGTTCCTCCTGACGCTCGACGAGACACGTCCGCTCTCGGTGATCCGGGTCGAGCCGGAGGAGTTCAGCGACGAGGTCGCGGCGACGACGCCGATCCGCACGGAGCGCCGCGACCGGGATCGCTGACCCGGCACCGGGCCGGAGGTCCTCCCCCGCCGGCACCGCGATCTCGCTACCGTGGAAGGATGAGCGGACCGGAGAACGCGCACACCGCGGATGCCTCGGCATCCGTCCCGCAGACCGACACGGGCACGACGGAGCATCGGCGATCGCTTCCGCCGGTCCAGCGCTGGGTCTTCTGGCCCGCCGCGGGCATCATCCTCGTCTTCGTGACCTTCACGCTGATCGCGCCGGATCTCGCCGAGGCGATGTTCGGGGCCGTCCAGAGCACGATCGTCAACGCCTTCAACTGGTACTACGTCCTGATCGCCGCGATCTTCGTGGCGTTCAGCCTGTTCCTCGGGTTCAGCCGGTTCGGAGACATCAAGCTCGGGCGCGATGACGACGAGCCGGAGTTCTCGCTGATGAGCTGGTTCTCGCTGCTGTTCGCGGCCGGCATGGGCATCGGCCTGGTGTTCTACGGAGTCTCAGAGCCCCTCAGCCACTTCACGAATCCGCGGCCCGGCGTGACCGGCACGCCCGAGCAGCTCGCCCAGGCGGCGCTCGGGCAGACCTATCTGCACTGGGGTGTGCACGCCTGGTCGATCTATGTGGTGATCGGTCTCGCGCTCGCGTACGCGATCCACCGGCGCCGGCGCCCCATCTCCATCCGGTGGACGCTCGAACCACTGCTGGGCAAGCGCGTGGAGGGCGGCTGGGGGCACGCGATCGACGTGATCGCGCTGGTGGGCACGCTGTTCGGCGTCGCCACGTCACTGGGTCTCGGCGTCATCCAGATCAGCGCCGGGCTCTCCAGCGCCGGCATCGGCCGGCCCGACGAGCCGACCCAGGTCATCATCATCCTCGTCATCTCGGTCTTCGTCCTCGCATCCGTGCTCTCCGGCGTCACCAAGGGCATGAAGTGGCTGTCGAACGCGAACCTCGTCATGGCGGGGCTCCTCGTGCTCTACCTGCTCGTGATGGGCCCGACCGAGTTCCTCCTGCGCGACTTCGTGCAGTCGATCGGGTACTACATCCAGAACTTCGTCGGGCTCTCCTTCAACGTCAGCGCATTCCAGGGCGAGGCCGGCGAGCAGTGGCAGGCGCAGTGGACGTCGTTCTACTGGGGCTGGTGGATCTCGTGGGCGCCGTTCGTCGGCATCTTCATCGCGCGCATCTCGAAGGGGCGCACCGTGCGCGAGTTCGTCGCCGGCGTCATCCTCGTACCCACCCTGCTCGGCATCCTGTGGTTCGCCGTCATGGGCGGCTCCGCCCTGGCCCTGGAGCTCCAGTCGTCCGGAACGCTCACGAACGCGGACGGTTCGGTGGATGTGGAGGGCGCCCTGTTCGAACTGCTGCAGCATGTTCCGGGCACCACGATCGTCAGCATCGGCGCCATCCTGCTGATCTCGATCTTCTTCGTGACCTCCGCGGACTCCGGCGCCCTGGTGATGGGCATGATCGCGACCGGAGGCCAGCAGAACCCGAAGCGCTGGATCCGCACGTTCTTCGTCGCCGTGACGGCGATCCTCGCGATCGCCCTGCTGCTCGCGGGCGGTCTCACCGCGCTCCAGACCGCCGCGATCACGATCGCTCTGCCGTTCAGCGTCGTCATGCTCCTGATCTGCTGGTCGACCACGGTCGCGTTCATCCGCGAGCGCCGCGCCTACGCCAGAGCCGAGCGGGCCCAGCTCATCGACAAGATCGGGGACTACTACGGTCTCGAGGTCGAATCGCGCGACGAGAAGGGCATCCTCGGGGCCCAGCCCCGGTGGCTGCGGCACCTGCAGCGCCGACTCGGGATGCCGGTGGCGCCGACCGTCCCGATCCGCATCCCTCCGGAGCTGCTCAGCGCCGAGAGCCGCGCGGATGCCGGGCCCGCGGTCCTCGACGTGGACGAGCTGGTGTCCGAGGACGAACTGTCGTCCTACGACGATCACGACATCCCCGAGCACGGCGAGAACCAGTCCCCGCCCGTGCAGTGAGGCACCGCCGGTTGTCAATGCCCTTAGGCCACGGCCTGCGTCGTCCGTAGCCTCGCAGCATGGACGAGAACACCGGACGGACACCGCATCCCGAGGAGCCCGCGGAGGGCCCCGACGTCGACGAGGAAGGCGCTCCTCTCGGCGGCGACGAGACGACTGAAGAGCAGCTGTCGGCCGACAATCCGGCGGAGGAGGACACCCTCCGCTCGCTCGACCCGGACGACAACCCGGCCTAGCGCGTCGCCCCATCCCGTGGCCGATCAGTCCGCAGCTTCGCGCGGCGGGCTGACCGGCCACCCCTGTGATGAAGGCGCATTCCCTCCTGAGGACCATGTGCGGTGAGCACATACGCGGGAACGGTCACGGTTCCTAGCCTGGACGGGACCGCCCCCTCACGAAGGAGTGACATGGCCGACGCCGTGACCGCCGACATCGACCGATCAGGACTGGACTCGAAGGAGCAGCGGCGCCGCGCCGTCGTGGGCAGCTCCGTGGGGACCATCATCGAGTGGTACGACTTCACGCTGTACGGTCTCGCCTCCGCCCTCATCTTCGCGCCGCTCTTCTTCCCCGGCGCGGGCACGCTCGCCGGCACCCTCGGCGCCTTCGCGAGCTTCGCGGTGGGCTTCGGAGCGCGCCCCATCGGCGGACTCGTGTTCGCCCACTTCGGCGACCGCATCGGCCGCAAGGCCACCCTGCTGACCACACTGCTCATGATGGGGGTGGCGACGACCGTCATCGGGCTGCTGCCGACCGCCGAGACCATCGGCATCTGGGCGCCGATCCTGCTCATCGTGCTGCGCCTGTTCCAGGGTGCGGGCGCCGGCGCCGAGTTCGCCGGAGCCATGACGATGGCCAGCGAGTCCGCCCCCACGCGCAACCGCGCGTTCATCGCCGGATTCCCCGGTTCCGCCGTCTACGTGGGCATGGCCCTCGCGACGTGCACCTTCACGCTCGTCAGCCTGCTCCCGACCGAGCAGTTCCAGAGCTGGGGGTGGCGGCTTCCCTTCATCGCGAGCATCGTGATCGTCGCGTTCGCCCTCTACTTCCGCCTGCGGGTCAAGGAGACGGCGGCGTTCGAGGCCGTGGAGCGTCAGGGCGAGGTCACCTCCGCTCCGCTCGTCGAGGCCGTCCGCACGCACTGGCGGATCCTCCTGCCAGGCATGGCCCTTTTCGTGTTCGCCCTGCCGTGGGTGTACGTGGTGCAGACCTACTCCCTGCAGTACACGACGGGAACCCTGTCGGTCGATCCCACCCACGCGCTCATCGGGCTCGTGATCGCGGAGCTGCTGACCATCCCGGCCACGCTCCTGTGCGGCAGGCTCGCCGACCGGATCGGCCGCAAGCCCGTGCTGATGGCGGCTGCAGTCTTCGGCGTGCTCTTCGCCTTCCCGATGTTCCTGCTCTTCGACACCGAGAGCTCATTCCTCGTCGGCGTCTCGCTCGTGCTCGGCCTGGCCGTCATCCAGGGCGGCACGATCGGGGTCAGCGCGGCGATGCTCGCCGAGCTGTTCCCGACGCGGATGCGCTGGAGCGGCATCGCCATCTCGCGGGAGATCCCGGCGGCGCTGGTCGGCGGCACCGCCCCGCTCGTCGCCACGGCGCTCGTGGCGGCGACAGGCGGCACGCCCTGGCTCGTCGCAGCCTACCTCCTGGTGCTCAGCCTCATCGGCGTGCTCGGCATCCGCTTCCTGCCTGAGACCCTCGAGCGGGCGGCCGACGACATGTCACGGAACTGACCCGCCGGGCGCCCGCCTGAGAAGGTCACCCCTCCAGGACCAGCCGCAGCTGCTCGAGGGCCCAGTCGAGCTCCGTGGCGCGGATCACGAGCGGCGGGGCGATGCGGATCGTCTGGCCGTGCGTGTCCTTGACGAGCACTCCGCGCTCCAGGAGCCTCTCGGCGATCTCACGTCCCGTGCCCTTCGCAGGATCGATGTCGACGCCCGCCCAGAGCCCCGCGACGCGCACGCCGACGACGCCGTGGCCGACGAGCTTCTCCAGTCCGGTGGCCAGGTGGGCGCCGAGTGCGCGGGCGCGTTCCTGCACCTCGCCCGTCTCGAGCATCTCCACGACGCGCAGTCCCACCGCGGCGGCCAGCGGGTTGCCCCCGAACGTCGAGCCGTGCTCTCCTGGTCGGATCACCCCCAGCACGTCCCGGTCGCCGACGACGGCCGACACCGGCAGGATGCCGCCTCCGAGAGCCTTGCCCAGCAGGTAGAGGTCGGGGACGACGCCCTCGCGATCGCACGCGAACGTCTCCCCGACGCGCCCGAGACCCGCCTGGATCTCGTCGGCGATGAACAGCACGTTGCGCTCGGTGCAGATCTCCCGGATGCGGCGCAGGTATCCCTCCGGAGGGATCACGACCCCCGCCTCGCCCTGGATCGGCTCGACGAGCACGGCGGCGGTCTCGTCGGTGATCGCGGCGGCCACGGCATCCGCATCCCCGAACGGTACGACGTCGAAGCCGGTCATGAACGGGCCGAAGCCGCCGCGCGCGGACTCGTCGTCGCTGAAGCTGACGATCGTCGTCGTGCGCCCGTGGAAGTTGCCGGCCGCCACGACGATCCGCGCGGAGTCCGCAGGGATGCCCTTGACGCGGTACCCCCAGGCGCGGGCCACCTTGATCCCGGTCTCCACGGCTTCGGCGCCGGTGTTCATCGGCAGCACGAGCTCCTTGCCGCACAGGCGGGCGAGTGCCTCGGCGAACGGCTCGAGGCGGTCGTTCATGAACGCGCGGCTGGTGAGCGTTATCCGACCCAGCTGCTCGGTCGCCGCCGCGACGAGCGCGGGATGGCGGTGACCGAAGTTCACCGCGGAGTACGCGGCGAGGAGGTCCAGGTAGCGACGGCCCTCGACATCGGTCACCCACGCACCCTCGCCCCGAGCGATCGTGACCGGCAGGGGGTGGTAGTTCTCGGCGACGTGCGGCTCGAGGCCGGCGATGGGCGTCTGTGCAGCGGTCATTTCGCGTCCCGCAGTTCGAGCGTGCAGCACTTGATGCCGCCTCCGCCGAGCAGCAGCTCGGACAGGTCGATCATGATCGGGTTGTAGCCGCGTTCGCGCAGCTGCTTCTCGAAACCGGTCGCACGCGGCGAGATGATGACGTTG
This sequence comes from Microbacterium cucumeris, assembly GCF_058349845.2. Lineage (NCBI taxonomy): Bacteria > Bacillati > Actinomycetota > Actinomycetes > Micrococcales > Microbacteriaceae > Microbacterium > Microbacterium cucumeris. The sequence continues at coordinate 342,254 of NZ_JBYRIZ020000004.1, read as the reverse complement.
TAGCCGTCACTGGCCGAGTTGAGCCCGAACACGGCGCCGTCGGCATCCGACACGCGGATCGCGTCGGGGAAGCGCTCGGCGAGCTCGCGCTGCGAAGCCTCGTCGAACGCGTGCGGCAGGTAGGCGATGTTCGCGCGCTCCGGACCGCCGTTCTCCACTCCCTGGACGGGATCGAGCACGGCGATCGCCGTGTCGAGGTGGTAGAAGCGCGGGTCAACCAGGGTGAGCGAGACGACCTCGCGGCCGAACACCTCTCCGACCTCGCGGTGGCTGTCGCCCGTGGAACGGAAGCCGGTCCCGGCCAGGATCACGTCGCCGACGAGCAGGAAGTCGCCCTCGCCCTCATTGACCTCTTCGGGGACGACCGTGTCGTACCCGTGAGCGCGGAACCACTCCGCGAAGGCCGGGGCCTCGCCGGCTCGCTCGGTGAAACGGAACCGCGGCACGTAGGCGCGGCCGTCGATGAGGAAGCCGCCGTTGGCCGTGTAGACCATGTCGGGGTAGCCGGCCAGCGGCTCGATGAGTTCGACCTCATGCCCGAGCTCCAGATACAGGTCGTGCAGCTTCTGCCATTGCGCGACGGCCTTGGCCGTGTCGGTCGGCTTCGCCGGTTCCATCCACGGGTTGATCGTGTAGCTGACCGTGAAGTGCTCGGGGCGGCACATCAGGTAATGACGGCGGTGGGCCGTGCGGGTCGGGGCCGTGGTGGTGGCTACGGTCTCGGGCGTCGACATGGTGCTCCTCGGAAGAGATGCGGCGGACGCTGTCCAGGGGCCCGGCGGGCCTTCGACCCGGAGCTCTTGCTGAGGCGGGGAAGATGCGACACGGGCACGCCAGATGACATTGTGTCATCCGCCGCTGAGAACGCGCCAGATCGCGGCCGCGCGGCGTGCTCCGCGCTCACGCGCCGCGCACCACGACCTTCCCGACGGCGTGCCCGGCCTCGACATGGGCGAGGGCCTGGGCGGCCTCCGCGAAGGCGTACTCGCGCTCGATGACCGGGGCGAGGAGTCCGTCGTCGACGAGCTCCAGGAGCTTGTGGAGCACCTCGGGCCGGGCGGTCGCCGCGAGAGAGCGGATGCGGCAGTGCGAACCCATCGACAGGACGGCTGCCGCCAGGATCCGCGGGATGGGCCCGAGCACCGCCCCGCCCTCGCCGCCGATGAGGACCACGACGCCCCCGGGAGCGGCGAGCCGTCGGAGCTGTCGCAGCGTCGTGCCGCCGGCGATGTCGAGCACGGCGTCGAAGCGTCCGGCGGGGAGCCCCGCGAGCGGGGTCTCCCGATGGTCCAGGGTGCGGGTCGCGCCGAGCCTCTCCAGCAGCGCGGCGCTGCGTGCCCCGGCGGAGGCCCACACCTCCGCGCCGCGCAGCGCCGCGAGCTGCACGGCGAACGTGCCGACTCCTCCTGAGGCGCCGATGATCAGCACGCGCGGCACCGCGCCCTCGCGCAGGCCGACCTCCGCGAGGTCGAGCGCCTGCCAGGCCGTGCCTCCGGCGATCGGGAGGGTGGCGGCGAGCGCGGGCGGGACGTGCGGGGGCCTGGGGACCAGCCGCGACGCCGCGACGACCGCGAACGCGGCGAGCCCGCCTCCGCCGGCCAGCTCTCCGACCACATCCTCGCCGACCTCGGCGCTGACGACCTCCGGCCCGACAGCGGTCACCGTGCCGGCGACGTCCATGCCGCGCACCGGCTGCTTCGGCCGGCGGAACCCGAAGATCGGCCGGACCAGCAGCGGGTCCCCGTGCAGGACGTGCACGTCTCCCGCGTTGAGCGCCGTGGCGCGCACCCGCAGCACGACCTCGCCCCGGCCGGGCACCGGGATCGGCACCTCGTCCGGCAGGGTTCCGGCGGCGGGGCCGTAGGACTCGCGTCGCCACGCCGTCATCGTCTCGGTCATCTCAGTCCTCCGGGTACTGGAACAGGTCGTCGATCCCGACGCCGAAGGCGCGGGCGATCTGGAAGGCGAGTTCGAGCGTCGGCGAGTACTTCTCCTGCTCGATGGCGATGAGCGTCTGTCGCGTCACGCCGACCCGCCTGGCGAGTTCGGCCTGCGTGAGCCCCGCCTGCTCGCGGTTCGCGCGGATCGTGTTGGTGACCAGGGTGGGCTTGACCATCACACGAGCCCCCGGCGATAGGCGATCACGCGGGCGATGCTCCCGATGACGGTCGAGACGGCGAAGCCCAGGAACATGGTGTTCGCGATCCAGAACACGTCGGCGCCGACGGCGCACAGCGCGATGACGCCGAGGCCGGCGAGGACGAGGAAGGCCTGCTCGACCCTGGCGCCCATCCGGTTGATGTCGCGATCGCGCACATCGCTCCTGCCGACATCGTCCGGATCCTTCGCTCCTGCGATCATCCCCCACAGGATGCTGAGCACGATCGTGGCACCGATGCTGATGCCGATCGCCCACAGCATCAGCGGGAACCAGTCGACTCCGGTCAGCGGTCCTCCGCTCGCGGCCTGCAGCACGACGATCACGTACCCGATCATCACGACGACGCTGACGATCAGGGTCGACCAGGTGTTGCGCTCCTCGTAGACCATGATGACCTCCATGTAAAAGATTCTTTACATGGACGGTACGCCTGCACCGGCCGCAATGTCAAGTATTCTTTACATCGCGGTCGCGGACGGCATCGGTCAGATGACGGCGGCGCTCCAGTCGTCCTGTCGTCCGAACCGATGCGCGGTGATCGAGATCGCCTGCTCGTGGAGGAACGGCAGCAGTTCGATCCGGCCCGCCGCCGTGACCTCTCCGTCGTGGATCGCGAGGCCGGGGTCGCCGGCCGTGGCTTCGGAGAGCAGGCCGTGCACCTCGGCGACGGCGTCCCGTGAGCCGACCAGCCGCACCCGTGACGGGCGGGGCGGCGCATCGGGATCGCCTTCGCGGGCTCCGCCCCCCGCCATCCGCTGCACCCATTCGGCATCCGACTCCACGGCGACGGCGGCGCCGAGATCCGTCAGGGTGCGCCGCACGTCCGCCGGCAGCCCGACCGGCGTCGAGACGAGGAACTCCGCCCCGCTGCGGATGGCCGCCACGATCACGCGCAGCAGCTCGTGCCAGCCTGCATCCGACGTGGCCCGGATCGAGACCCCCACCGGCCGGTAGCGCAGCAGGTTGCGCTCCACGCCGAGACGGGACACGTCGCGCACCTGCCCGAACTCGCGATCCCACGCGATGGCATCCGACAGCGCGGCACGGCGCAGCCACTCGAACCGCTCGAAGTCCAGCGACGGCTGCGCCGCCTCGATGAGGTCCGTGATCCTCGCGTCGAGTCCGCGCAGGTGCAGCGTGCTCGAGGCCGGACCTCCACTGCTCGCCCGCCAGGTCCCGAGGCCGATCAGATGATGGGGTCCTCCCGCTTTGGCGCCCGGGCCCGCCGTGGAGCGCTTCCAGCCGCCCAGAGGCTGGCGCTGCACCACCGCACCCGTGATGTCGCGGTTGACGAAGAGGTTTCCCGCCTCGACTCCGTCCAGCCACGTCTCGAGGTCCTCCGGATCACGCGTGTGCAGTCCGGCTGCGAGCCCGGAGGCCACGGCGTTCTGCAGCTCGATCGCACGGGCGAGGGTGGGCGCGTGCAGGATGCTGAGCACCGGCCCCGCGGCCTCTTCGAGGTGCGCCGGGGATCCTGGGAGGACGCCGACGCGGATGCCGGGGCTCCAGAGTCGTCCGCTGACATCGCCGGCCAGGGGCTCGGGGCGGACGAGCCAGCGCTCATCGGGGGCGAGGTCGTTCAGCGCGCGGGCGAGCGCGCCGCCGGGCCGCTCGGCGAGAGGCCCCACATCGACCCGGGGCTGAGCCGGCCACCCGACCCGAAGAGAGCGGGTGGCGTCGGCGAGCTGACGCGCGAAGCGCCGCGAGCGGCCCACCGAACCGACGAGGATCGCCGAGGACGCCGCCGAGCGGTTCTGCCCGGCGTGCGCGAACGCGCTGCGGACGAGATCCGCGACGGCCTGATCCAGGTCGGCCGACGGCATCACCACCATCGTGTTCGGGCCGCGCGTCTCGGCATGCAACGGCAGGTCCGTGCGCCAGGACCGGAACTCCACCGCCGTGTCCCACGAGCCGGTCAGCATCACCCGGTCGACGTCGGGGTGGGCGATGAGCGATCGCCCGAGCGGGCCCTCCGACACGTCGACGAGCGCGAGCACATCGCGCGGGATGCCGGACTGCCACAGGATCTCGGCGAGGACCGCCGCGCTGCGCCGGGCACCCGGCGCAGGCTTCAGGATGACTCCGGAACCGGCGGCGAGCGCGGCGAGGACGCCTGCGGCAGGGGTCGCGAGCGCGGAGTCGGCCGGCGGCGTGACGACGGTCACCCGGGACGGGACGAACCGCGCTCCGGGCACGGCGTCGAGCTCCCGTGCGGTGGCGGCGTAGTAGCGCGCGAGGTCGACGATCCGACTGACCTCCCGGTCCCCCTCGGAGAGGACGGTGCCGATCTCGTGCGCAGCGATCTCGATGAGGTCCGCGCGACGCGATTCCGTCGCCACGGCGGCTCGCAGGAGCGCATCGGCCCGTTCAGCCGCGGGACGCCCTCCCCAGTCCTCGCCGGAGCGGCGGACCCGCGCGACGACCGCGTCGATCGCAGCCTCGTCCGAGGCGAGCGCCGCCTCGATCGCGGTGACGCCCAGCGTGGAGCCCGCGACGCTGGCTCGGATGCCGCGGGCCCACTCCCGATTCGCCGCGAGAGACAGATCGGTGTCCGGGGCGTTCGCGAAGCCCGGCGCCCCGCCGGCATCCGGTTCCGCCTCGTGCCGCGAGTACACGGCGGTCTCCAGGAACGGATCGCCCTCTGAACCGCGCGAGATCCCGAGCACGATGTCGGTGAGATCCGTCTCGACCTTCGGCGCGGCCGGAGGCGTGCGCGCGGATTCGTGCACGGGGGCGCGTCGGTCCTGGGTCCGCAGCGGCCCGGAGCGGAGCGTCGGCTGCGCCGACCGGTCGAGCGCGTCGAGGAATCGGCCCTGCGCGCGCACGAACCGGCTCTCGTCCACGGCGACGGAAGCGGCCCCCGACAGCGAGGCCGCTGCGCTCTCCTCCACGACACGCGCGAGCTCGCCGACCGCGACATCGAGCTCGTCGGGGTGCACGACGGGGACGGACCGGCGCACCGGTCCGACGTCCTTCGAGACGGCGGCGCGGCACCCCTCGGCGACGCCCGGCGACAGCACGAACTCGACGTCTGCGCGCCCGTCCGTGGTTGGGGTAAGACCCCGATCGGTCGCGAGGAGCCATGCGTACGCGATGACGAACAGGTCGTGTCCGCCGAGGCCGATCCGCACCGCCGAGGTGTTCTCGGGGGTCAGCGCCTCGTCCAGCATCCGCAGGAGATTGGCATCCGTGTCGAGCTCGGTGTCGTAGGCGGCCCGCGGCCAGCCGTGCACCACTGCATCCGCCCGCTCGGTCCGGCCGTTCGCGCCCTTCACCAGGCGCACCGTGACGCGCGCACCGCCGTGCTCGACGCGATCGCGTGCCCACGCCGTCAGCTCGCGCAGCGCCGGCAGCGCGTCCGGGAAACGGGCCGGCAGGGCGATTCCCGCTTCGAGGGCGACCAGACGCGGATCCTCGAGGATGCGCGTGAGCACCGCGATCGTGAGATCGAGGTGCTCGTACTCGGCCACGTCCAGGGTGATGACCACGCCCTGAGCGAGGGCGGTGACGGCGAGCGGGAGCAGGCGCTCCGCCGCGGCATCCACCACCTCATCGAAGGACCACAGATCCGCATGCGGCAGGATCGAGGCGACCGTGACGGTCACGCGGTCCACGTCGGGGCGGCGGATGAGCTCGTGGATGCCGTCGAGTCTCCGGGCCGCCTCGGCCTCGCCGAGCACGGCCCCACCGAGCAGCGAGAGGTCCAGCGTCGCACCGGTCTCGCGGATCCGTCCGATCGCGGCGCCGAGCCTCGCCGCTCGCGCGTCGAGCACGAGAGGGCCGACCAGATCACGCAGCGCCCGGCGGACCAGCGGCACAGTGGCGGCGGGTAGCGCGGGCGCGATCCCCCCACCGACGCGCACGGCACCGCGGAGGAAACGCGGCAGCACGTCGGGGGCATCCGGAGCGATCCGTCGCAGTTGTGCCGCGGCAGCACTCAGGCTCTCGGGGCGCAGCACGCCGTCCAGCAGAGCGAGCGTGAACGAGAGTCCGCGCTCGTCTCGGAGCACCTCGTCCCGTCGCCGGGCAGACGGATCGGGCTCGACGATCCCCGCCTCGGCGACCCAGCGGCGCACCAGGGCGATCGCGCGCTCGGCGATCGGATCGGAGAGCGAATCGGGAGCAGCGGGCATGGCCTCAGCCTAGGAGCGGCCCCGTCCTCCCGCGCTGAGGCACGTCGGACGTCCGGCAGGCGGAGGCCGCCCTCCGCCGCGGAACAGGAACTCGGCCCCTACGCGGTGAACGCCGGGATGAGGGCGACGATCCCGAGGGTGACGACCACGCTGGTGAGGAATCCGAGTCCCGAGAGCACGAGGCCGACGATCGAGAGCACGCGTCCCGGCTTGCCCCGCAGCGCGACGATGCCCAGCACGATGCCGACCAGACCGATGACGATGCCCACGATCGGGATCCATCCGGTGAGGAAGGCGATGATCCCGACCACGAGCGTCACGATCGCGAGGCCGCCGATTCCGGCGGGCGGCGCCGAGGATGTTCCCGCGAACGCGGAGGACCCGCCGTATCCGAGGTACGGCGCCTCGTTGGCCGTGGGCTGGTCTCCGGGGACCGCTCCTTCGGGGTTCGGGATCGGCACGGCGGGGTCGGGGTACGGGCTGCGGGCCCGGTCGTAGGGTTCGCGGTTCACACCGTCATCGGACATGTCTGCTCCTCCGGTCCGCGGTCGGCATCGGCGGGACCGCTGATCCGAGCGTAATCGGCGGGCCCGGCGCTTCTCCAGCATGTGCGGCGAACCCTATGCTGATCCCGTGGCAGAGACGGGGGCGGTGCAGAGCGCCGTGGAGGGGGCGGTGGCGCCGGCATCCGGCCCGTCGCCCGCGCCGCGGACGCCGACGTCGAAGAAGTGGGTCACCGCCGTCGCCGACCGCGTCTCGACGAAGTGGATCGGCGGCATCGCGACCGCGCTGATCCTCGGTGCGACGGCGGCCTTCGGCGGCCTCGGTACGGTTCCGGAGCCGCCCCTGCCCGAGCTGTCCGCCGGTGAGACCTTCACGGGCGCCGGCCTGGAGATGACGCCGCAGCGCGCCGTTCTGATCGACGAGCTGAGCGACACCGGGGTCACGCCGGCGGAGGGCGAGCGCCTGCTGGTCCTGCTCGTGGACGTGACCAACATCGACGACACCGCGCGCCCGGCGACGGCGACGGGCAGCGTGGCCGAGATCCGGGTCGACGACGCCCCGGACGTCGCGGGCGCGATCGCACGCTACGACGACACGACCCTCAATCCCTGGTTGCAGCCGGGCGTACCCGCTCCGCTCGTGCTGACCTGGGCCGTCCCCGCCGATGCCTATGCGGGTGGAGACGAGCTGCGCGTCGCCCTCCACACGGCGACCGAGTACTCCGGCGAGTTCTTCATCCACGGGGACTACTGGGAGGACGTCGAGGTCGGCGCGTACGCGACGCTGTCCATTGAGGATGTCGGAGCGGGGGTGACCGAGTGAAGCGCGCTCTCCCGTGGCTCCTCACGGCGGCGCTCCTGGCCGCCGCCTGGCTGGTAGCCTTCGCCACGCCCGACGACTCGGCCTCGGTCGAGCCGTTCGTCGTTCCCGCCGCCATCGGAGAGGAGGCTATGGGGCGCGAGTTCGCGCTGACCGTGCAGCAGGTCCGCATCTCGGACGGCGTGAACGCGCCGAACGGATGGAGTGCGGACGGCACCTGGCTGCTCGTCGACGTTGACGCCCGCTCCACCCTCGAGCAGACCGGCAGCCTTCTGGGCGGCGCCGAGCTGACGATCGGCGACCGCTCCTTCCGGGCGAGCGAGCGGATGCCGTCGATGTTCCGGGAACAGGTCGTCACGGGCGTCTCACGCACCGGCATGCTCGCCTTCGAGCTTCCCGGGGACGTGCTGACGGGCACCGGCGTCCTGCGTCTCTCCCTCGATGACGACACGCGTGCCGACTCGGTGGCGGAGCTCCGCATCGACCTCGACGAGCTGGAGCGCGTCTCCGACGCCGAGATCGTCGCGACCGATTGGACGAACCCGTGACCGGGTGGTGGCGGCGCAACCGCCTCGCCGTGGTGGCCGTCGCCGTGCTCGCGCCCGTCACCGCGGCGGCAGTCGTCTGGCCGGCCTGGTCGAACGTGTTCCTCTACGAGGCCAGTTTCCCGATCGACGCCGACGCCGACGAGTCCGTCGAGTTCGCCGGCGCCACCTGGGGACCCGTGCGCGCCAAGGATCTCACCGGCACGGAGGGCCTCGTCGCTCCGCGGGACGCCAGGGTGATCGCCGTCGCCATTCCCGTGGACCCGCAGGCCGAGGCTCCCGGGTGCTCCGCGCCGCAGCTCGTCGAGCAGAGCACGGGGCGCCAGTGGGAGGAGATGCGCTATGAGCTCGGCGTCGAGTACTCGTCCGAAGAGCCCACGATCTGCGTCACGCCCGAGGAGGACGAGGACGGCGAGCCGCTGCCGGTGGCCCCGTACGAGATCATCGTCCCGTTCATCGTGCCCGCGGACGCCGAGGGGCCGTTCTGGATCGAGGTGACCCCGGCGTCGGAGCTTCCGACGTACCTGAGGTTCTCGATCGACCCCTGACCTCCGGCCGGTTTCGCCGCTGCTTCGACGTGCCGCTGACGGCGCAGCGCGCCCAGCGAGGCGTCGTACGCTCCGGCCACGACGCCGATGCGGATCGGCTCGACGACGACGGCGATCACGAGCAGGATCCCCTCGCTCAGCACGCGCCAGAACGACGCGAGATCGTGCGGGCCGAGCAGCCGCGAGATCACGAGGTCCAAGGTCGTCTCCCCGGCGAGCACGATCGTGTAGAGCAGCACGAACGTGCCGATGAGCAGGGGACCCGCGCGCCACATCAGAACGATCGCGTCGATGATGGGCGTGAAGCGCGACGTGAACTCGGCTCCGAGCTGTCCCAGCATCCGCCGCAGGATGCCGGGAACCCGGTCGAGGTGGCTGCGCGCTCGACGGTACAGGGCGACGTCGAGCGCCGGCTTCTCGGCCGCGATGGCCTGCCCGTAGATGACGCCCGCGATCGCGAGCCACGCGAGCGGTTCGACAGTGAGCCCTGCAAGCTGTCCGATGAACCATTCGACGCCGTCCCACACCCAGGCGAGCGGCGCGACCTGGTCCGCCAGCCATTCCCGCGCCTGGATCGCCCACTGGATCCCGACGCGGGTGTCGACCCAGTGCTGCAGGGATTCGAGGGCGTCCTTGATCACCATGATCGAGAGGCAGACCCAGACGGCCTCGAGGTACACCGCGAGGACGGAGAACGGCGCCGGAAGCTTCTTCGGCCATTTCTTCCAGGCCCAGCGTCCTGCGAAGGCGATGACGATCAGGATGCCGGTGACGACGTCCAGGGTCAGGTTGCTGCCGACGGCACCGGTGGGGACCTCGGAGCCGTCCAGGATGGACTGGAACCGCAGGCCCGAGCGCACGGCGAGTGCGCGGGCGTCGTAGGCGATGACGTCGTCCTGCAGCATCCCCCAGGCGGCGTAGATCGCGAAGAACGGCAGGATGCTGGCCAGCAGCGTGTTCAGGAACGTCCGCCGGCGTTCCTCGGCGGACGGCGGCACCGGGGCGATCTTCTGCAGCTCGCGCAACCCGTCCCGGATCACGAGGAACATGGCGACGAAGCTGATCAGCCGGGCGAGGATCGCGAGCGGGAGAAGCAGGATGCCGCCGACGCTCGTCCACGCTCCGACGTACCCCGCGAGCTGGATCGCTCCGAAGTGCACCAGATGACCTGCCAGGAACCACGCCACGAGGGCCGGCCAATGCCCGGCGAGGACACGGCCGGTCGAGGCGAGGAGGGTCAGCACGAGGCTACGTTAGCGCCAGCCCCGCGCCGGGCACTACGACCAGACGCTCGGCGCCTCGGCACGCGTCGGCGGCAGGGCGGACGCCGTGGCCCACTCGTGCATCCACGGCTCGACGTCGGGTAGCCCCTCCGGACGTCCGACGGCCGCGAACAGCTCCTGGTGCGTGAGGGTGCCCCCGGTGCGCTTGAGCATCCGGGCGCGCACGATGACGCGCGCGTAGATCTCGCCGCCCACGACCGCGCGGTGCTCCATGTAGATCGCCTTGTCGTCGTGGCCCAGCAGCCGCGACTCGACGTCGAATCGCTGCCAGAGCTCCAGCGACCTGCGGAAGGTCACCGTCTCGGCCGAGACGACGGCGTACCAGCCGTTGCGCTTCATCACATCGCTCATGCCGGTGCGGATCAGCAGATCCCAGCGGCCGAGATCGAACAGCGACAGGTAGCGCCCGTTGTTCATGTGGCGGAGGACGTCGATGTCGGTGGGGAGGGTCGTCAGGCGGATGCGGCCGATCTCGGTGGGCGCGATCCGCCCCTCGCGTCGCACGCGCCGTCGCGCGTTCCACATCACGAGCAGGGTCCGCCAGATCACGTTCACAAGGTGCGAGAGTAGCGAGCCGCGCACCGAACGGGTATTCCGTTGTGGCCGTCTCACAATCCCTGAGCTCGTGCTCCGGCACCCTCGGCTTCTACACGCGGTAGATTTCCGGTTCTCCCGAGCCGCGCGTAGAGTCACGGGCATGAGCGCCGAAGCCCAGCCAGATGTCATCGTCCGTCCGGTCCGTGATGTGGATGCGGAGGCTCTGGGACGCGTGCACGCGCAGTGCTGGCACGAGACCTACGACCACCTGATCAGCAAGGCAGCACTCGAGAAGGTCTCGCCTCGGCGGCTCGCCGAGCTGTGGACCCACTGGGCCGTCCAGGGCCCCGAGTTCAAGATGAGCGCCGCGCTCGTGGACGGCCAGATCGTCGGCTTCGTCGGCTCCGGCCCCGCCCGCGACAAGGATGCTCCCGCGAACCGCGAGCTGTACTTCATCTACCTTCTGGATGCCTGGCACTCCACGGGTCTCGGACAGAAGCTGTTCGACGCCGCGGTCGAGAAGGACGAGCCGCTGTACCTGTGGGTCGCCGAGGACAACCCGCGCGCTCACCGCTTCTACACGCGCAACGGGTTCCACCTGGACGGCGCGACGCACACCGAGCCGTTCCTCGGCGAGACGCTCACCGAGGTCCGCTTCGTTCGCTGATCCCACCACCCGTGAGACCTCTCATGGCTGACGAAACCCCGTCCTGGCAGCGTCGCCAGGACGGGGTTTCGTCACTCGGACGGGGTCTCATCGCTCGAATGGGGCCCGGGCGACGGGTCAGCGTCCCGAGACGGTGCCGAACAGGCGCGCGATCGGGGCGATGACGAGCGGACGGGCGGCGATCCACGCCGCGGCGATGACGACGAGCGACGCCACGAACATCCAGAATCCCGTCCAGTTGTCGGCGTACGCCGTCGGATCCGTCGACCCCTGCGCCGCATACATGTGGTTGAGGTTGCGCAGCGCACCGGTCGAGAGGACGAGCGCGACGTGGACGAAGATGAACGCGACGAAGTAGAGCATGACGGGGAAGTGCACGGCGCGCGCCCATTCGATCGGGTACGCCTTGCTGAGGCGCTCCGCCTTCTTCGGCCACATGCCGCTCATGCGGAACCCTGTCACGGCGGCGAGCGGGGCCGCGAGGAAGATCGTCGCGAAATACGCCAGCTGCTGCAGGCTGTTGTAGTTGGCCCACCCGTTCTCGGTCGGCCAGTCCAGCGAGACGTACTGCAGCGCCGCGGACACCGCGTTCGGGAAGACCTCCCAGCTCGTGGGCACCACCCGCATCCATTGGCCCGTGACGAACAGCAGCACGACGAACACGACGCCGTTGAGCAGCCAGAGGACGTCGAGAGCCTGGTGGAACCAGATCGTCAGACTCGTCTTGCCCTTCGGGTCGTTCCGCGGCGTCCAGAACGCCGTCGGGCGCTTCTCCCCCCGGATGCGCAGGCCCGAGCGGATGATCAGCACCATGAGGAACACGTTGAAGAAGTGCTGCCAGCCGAGCCAGGCGGGAAAGCCCACCGGCGCTCCTTCGGGAAGGTGATACTCGCCGGGATAGGTGGCGACGAAGTCCGCCATGCCGTCGAGCGACAGGAGCCACCGCACGAAGAACACCGCCATCCCCGCGGCGAACAGCAGCCCCGCGCCGCCGACGATCACGACGCCCGCCCACTGCGCCCTGGTGAACGGTCCGAGGCGCTGGGGCTCCGGCGCGGGGGCCGGGTGGCGCGGCGCGGCGCCATGGTGGACCGTGAGCGGGAAGGGCAGCGGTGTGTCGAGCGGTACGCCGGAGGGGGTCCCCGTCGTCGTCGAGGCCGCGATGCGCTGCGGCGAGAACGGCAGGGTGGTCGTGGACGCTTCGGATGCTCCGGGCGAAGAAGGCGCGGACGATCCCGCCGCTGAGGCCGCCGACTGCTCCCGCGTGGGGGGCGGTCCGGCCTGTGCGGCAGGCTCCGCAGGAGCGGCGATCACTCCCGCGGGCGGCCACGGTTCCCCGCCAGGCACACGCGGCAGCCCGCGACGGAGGGCTCCCGCCGCGCCGGGGCCCGGCGCACCGGATGCCGGTTCCGCCGCGGCCACAGCGACGGCGTCTGACGTGTCACCGCTCGGGCCGGACCGACCCGCGTCGGAGGACGGCAGGGTGCTCGGCGAAGACGCCGAGGTCGCTCGGGCGGCGGTCGCTGCGGCGGCCGCGCCGGCAGCGGTCACGCCAGCGGGCGGAGTGGTTGCGGTCCCCGCGAAAGCACTCCCGGCAGCAACGACCTCGGCGGGCGGCCACGGCTCCCCGCCCGGCACACGCGGCAGCCCGCGGCGGAGAGGACCCGCGGGCTCAGGTCCCGCACCGGACTCGCCGCCCTGCGGGCCAGAAGCGACTCCGCCCACCAGCGCCCCCGGATCACCGGCCGGCACCGCCGCCTCATCCGACGCCGCGACCGCTTCACTGAGCGCGTCGCCTCCGACCGTCTCCGGACCCGAGACGCGCTCGTCGGTCAGCACGTCCGCCGGAGGCCACGGCTCGCCGCCGGGCACGCGAGGCAGTCCGCGGCGCAACATCCTGCTACTTCCCCCGCGCTTCGAGCGCCTGGATGACCTGCGGGACGACCGTGAACACGTCGCCGACGATGCCGAAGTCCGCGATGTCGAAGATCGGCGCCTCGCCGTCCTTGTTGATCGCCACGATGGTCTTGGCCGTCTGCATGCCCGCGCGGTGCTGGATCGCGCCGGAGATGCCCAGCGCCACGTACAGCTGCGGCGAGACCGAGACGCCGGTCTGGCCGACCTGATGCGCGTACGGGATGTAGCCGGCGTCCACCGCGGCGCGCGAAGCGCCGACGGCTGCACCCAGGGCGTCGGCCAGCTGCTCGACCAGCGCGAACTGCTCCTTGGAGCCGAGCCCCCGACCACCCGAGACGACGCGCGCCGCCCCTCGCAGTTCGGGCCGCGACGACTCCTGCTCGATGGCCTCGACGGGGCCGGCGGTCGCCGCGGCGGCGCCGGATCCGACCACCTCCAGCTCCTCGACGGCCGGGGAGGCGACTGCTTCTCCGCGCGCCTCGACCGCGCCCTGCCGGACGGTGACGATCGGGGCGCCGTAGGTCGGGGCGGAGTCGACGAGATAGGCGCCGCCGTAGACCGAGTGATGCGCCACGACGCCCTGGTCGTCGCGCGAGACCCCGATCGCGTCGACCGACAGGGCGCCTCGCGTCCGCACGGCCAGCCGCCCGGCGACGTCGCGTCCCACGATCGAGTTCGACACGAGCACGGCATCCGGCTGCACGCGCGCATAGGCGGTGTGCAGAGCGTCCACGAGCGGGACGATCAGCTGCGTGTCGTCCACCGCGGCGGTGAGCACCACGGCGGCTCCGGCTGCGGCCGCGGCATCCACGGCGCTCTGCGCGCCTCCCGGCACCAGCGCGATCGGGCTGCCGATCGTCGACGCCGCGCCGAGGAGGGCCGACGTGCTGGGGGCGGCGTCGCCCGCGGGCGTCACGTCGACGAGGACGAGGATCGGGTTCTCGGGGTAGCCCATGCTCACACCAGCCTGTTCTGCACGAGGAACTCGACCAGCCGGGTGCCGGCGTCGCCCTCATCGGTGATCTTGATGCCCGCTGCACGCGGCGGCTTCTCGGCGACCGACGTCATGATCGTCCGCGGTGCGGCACCGGGGTCGGCCGAGACGCCGAGGTCCGCGAGCGCGAGCACCTCGAGCGGCTTCTTCTTGGCCGCCATGATGCCCTTGAAGTTGGGGAACCGTGCGTCCGGCAGCGCCTCGGTGATCGAGATGACCGCCGGCAGGGCGGCCGAGACGGACTGCGACCCGGCATCCGTCGTCCGCGTGCCGGTGATGCCGTCCGCCGTGATCTCGACCGCGCTGAGAGCAGTGGCCTGCGCGAAGCCGAGGTGTTCGGCGAGCATCGCCGGGATCATGCCGCCCGAGCCGTCGGTGGAGAGGTTGCCCGTGATCACGAGATCGGGCTCGGCTCGACGGATCGCCGCCGCGAGCACTTCGGCGGTCAATCCGAGGTCCGCGCCGGAGAGCTCCTCGTCGACGACATGCACGGCGGAGTGGGCGCCGATCGCGAGCGCCCGCCGCACGGAGGCGGTGGAGGACTCCGGCGCCATCGACAGCGCCACCACCTCGGTCCCCTCGTTGCCGTCGGCATAGGAGAGGGCGACCTCGAGCGCGCGCTCGGTGATCTCATCCAGGACGACGTCACCGGCCGCGCGATCGGCCAGGCCCGTCTCCAGGTTCAGCTTCCGATCGCCATAGGTGTCCGGCACCTCTTTGACCAGGACGAAGATCTTCATCGATTGCTCCTCACGACACTCCGATTCTAGTCCGGTGGGACTGAGTACCACCCCACGGGGAGGTACTCCGGGCGCTGCGCTTCCGAGCGTAGCGCGCCGCCACGACACGGCGGCAGGGCCGGGTACCGTGGAATCCGTGACCCGATCCCGTCCGCTGCCCATCGATCCGCTCGCCGAGGCGAAGCGGCAGTGGCTCGCACACGGGTGGACGGATGCCGCGGACGGCATGACCGTCGTCATCTCCGTGATGCGCGCCCAGCAGCTCCTCCTCGCCAGAGTCGACGCGGCGCTCAAGCCCTTCGAGCTGTCCTTCGCCCGATATGAGATGCTGCGTCTGCTCGCCTTCAGCCGCGCCGGGCGCCTGCCGCTGTCGAGCGTGGTGTCCCGACTGCAGGTGCACGCCACGACCGTCACGAGCACCTCGGACCGCCTGGTGCGCGACGGACTGATCGTCCGCGAGCCGCACCCGCACGACGGACGCGCGGCCATGCTCGCGCTCACCCCGGCGGGCCGCGAACTCGTCGAGCGCGCCACCGCCGCGCTGAACACCGAGGTGTTCACGAACCCGGGCATCAGTCCGGAGGATGCCTCGGATCTCGTCGCGATCGTCGCGCGCCTGCGCAAGGACGCCGGGGACTTTAGCGACCCCCGCCCCCAGCCGGACCCGCTCTGACATGGCACGGTTCGTGCTCGAGACGCTGATCGCCGCCGAACCCTCCCAGGTGTTCACGGCATCGCTCGATCCGGGACTGCATGTGCGCTCGATGCAGCGGTACGGCGAGTCGATGCTCGAGCGGCCCGCCGGCGGCGCCTTCGCCGAAGGGTCCACGGTCACATGGCGCGCGCGGCATTTCGGCATCCCGTTCCGCCTGCGCTCGATCGTGTTCGACATCGATCCGCCGCACCGGTTCTGCGACCGGCAGATCGCGGGGCCTTTCACCGCCTTCCTGCACGAGCACGAGTTCTCGGCGCACCCCCGCGGAACGCTGATGCGGGACACGATCACGTTCCGTTCGCCGTTCGGGCCGATCGGGCGCCTCGTCGACCGGCTGTTGCTGCGCGCGTATCTGCGACGGCTGATCGCGGAACGCAATCGGATCCTCGCCGACGAGATCGAGGGACGCGGGCGTACGCTGGCCGCATGAGCGAACTGCGCCTGCACACGATCCTCGAAGCCCAGGGCCCGGCGGCGGCCATCCTTCTCACCGACGAGCAGGTCGCCTCGTTCGGCGCCGGCAAGTCCTTCCCCGTCGTCGTCTCGATCGGCGATCGCAGCATCCGACTCCGCCTCGCGCGCATGGGCGGGGCGAACATGATCGGGTTCAGCAAGGCCGCCCGCGCCGAGTTGGGGCTGGACATCGGGCAGGAGATCGACGTCACGATCCGCGTCGACACCGAGGAGCGTCCGATCGAGATCCCGCCCGCGCTCGCCGAGGCGCTGGATGCGGATGCCGCGGCCAAGGAGGCCTTCGACGCGCTGGCGCCGTCCAAGCGCAAGGAGATCGCCCGGCAGATCGCCGAGGCGAAGGCCGAGGACACCCGCGCCCGCCGCCTCGAGAAGGCGCTCGCCGGTCTGCGCGGCTGAGGGGGACGCCGACGCCGCGCTCCTGCCGGTCGGCGAGGACGTCATCGGTTCTCGAACCGCGGCGACCTCTTCTCGCGGAAGGCCGCCATCCCCTCTTTCTGATCCGCCGTGTCGAACAGGGCCGCGAAGGCCCGCTTCTCGTGCGCGAGGCCATCGGCGAGCGTCGTCTCCATCGCGGCGTCCAGCGCCGCCTTCGCCGCGTACACGCTCGGCAGCGACTTCGACGCGATCGTCTCGGCGAGCGCCGAGGCCTCGGAGAGGAGGTCGGATGCGGGCACCACCCGCGAGACGAGACCGACCCGCTCCGCTTCCTCGGCGCCGATGATCCGCCCGGACAGCACGAGCTCTGCCGCCTTGTAGTAGCCGACCGCGCGGATGAGGCGCTGCGTGCCGCCCATGCCGGGGATCACCCCGAGGTTGATCTCGGGCTGCCCGAACTTCGCGGTGTCCGCGGCGAGGATGATGTCGCACATCATCGCCAGCTCGCATCCGCCGCCCAGGGCGAACCCGCTGACGGCCGCGATGACCGGGGTGCGCACGGCGGCGAAGTCGTTCCAGGCGCCGAAGTGGTCGGTGTCGAGCATCTCCTGCGCCGACATCGCCTCCATCTCCTTGATGTCGGCTCCCGCGGCGAAGGCCTTCTCGGACCCGGTGACGACGATCGCGCCGACGCCGTCGTCGGCGTCGAAGGCGACCGCTGCGGCGGTCACCTCTTCCGACATCCGCGCGTTCAGCGCGTTCAGTGCCTGCGGGCGGTTCAGGGTGATCCAGCCCACGCGTCCGCGCTGCTCGATCCGGATCGTCTCGTACTCGCTCATGCCGGTCCTCTCCGTCGGCTCCAGTATGCCCGCCTCAGGACGCGTCCCGGATGTCGGTGATGATCCCGGAGAAGTCGCGCGTCGCCCCGTCCCCGGCGGCGAACGCGGCGTAGATCTGCTGCGCCAGCCGCCCCAGGCGCGCGTCGGTCCCGGTCTGCTCGATCGCCTCGAGCGCGAGGCCGAGATCCTTCGCCATGAGCGCTCCCGCGAAGCCCGGCTGATAGTCCCGGTTGGCGGGACTGGTGGGCACAGGGCCGGGCACGGGGCAGTTGGTCGTGAGCGCCCAGCACTGGCCGGAGGCGTTCGAGGCGACCTCGTACAGCGCCTCGTGCGTGAGTCCCAGGCGCTCGCCGAGCACGAACGCCTCGCCGACGACGATCTGCGACACCCCGAGGATCATGTTGTTGCACACCTTGGCGGCCTGGCCGAGGCCGGGGCCGCCGCAGTGCACGATGCGCCTGCCCATCCGCTCCAGGATGGGCAGGGCCGCGGCGAAATCCTCGTCCGAGCCGCCCACCATGAACGCCAGCGTGGCGTTCTCAGCTCCCACGACGCCTCCGGACACCGGTGCGTCGACCTGACGGTGACCCGCTGCGGCGGCGAGCGCATGCGCCTCCTGGGCGTCCGCCACCGCGATCGTCGACGACTCGATGAACAGGGTTCCGGGGGATGCGGCGTCCAGGAGCCCGGTCCGGTAGGCCTCCAGGACGTGCGCTCCGGCCGGGAACATGGTGATGACGATATCCGCGGATGCCGCGGCATCCGTCCCCGTGTCGGCGATCGGGACTCCGGCCGCTGCTGCGGCCTCACGCGCCTGCGGCACCACGTCGTAGCCGCGGACCTCGTGTCCGGCGGCCAGGAGATTGCGGGCCATCGGCAATCCCATATGACCGAGCCCGAGGAATGCGATCTTCATGATGCGGCCTTCAACGTCTCGCGTCCCACGATGAGCTGCATGATCTCGTTCGTCCCTTCCAGGATCTGATGCACGCGCAGATCGCGCACCACCTTCTCGATGCCGTAGTCCTGCAGATAGCCGTAGCCGCCGTGCAGCTGGAGCGCGCGATTGGCGACGTCGAAGCCGGCGTCGGTCGCGAACCGCTTCGCCATCGCGCAGCGCACGGACGCGTCCGCGGCGCCCTCGTCGACGGCTTCGGCGGCGTCCTGCACCATGAGCCGGGCCGCATGCAGCTGCGCCCGCATGTCGGCCACCTGGAACACGATGCTCTGCTTCTCGGCGAGGGGATCGCCGAATGTGAAGCGCTCGTGCACGTATCGGACGGCGCGATCCAGAGCCCACTGCGCTCCGCCCAGCGAGCACGCGGCGATGTTGAGGCGGCCTCCGTCGAGCGCCGACATCGCGATCTTGAAGCCGCCGCCCTCGTCGCCGAGCCGGTCGGAGGCGGGCACGCGCACCTCGTCCAGGATCACCTGGCGGGTGGGCTGCGCGTGCCAGCCCATCTTCTTCTCCGGGGCGCCGAAACTCACGCCGTCGGCGTCCCCCGGGACGAGGAACGCGGTGATGCCGCGCGCTCCCGGCTCGCCCGTGCGCGCCATCACGACGTACACGGCGGCCTCGCCCGCGCCGGAGATGAACTGCTTGACGCCGGTGAGGACGTAGTCGTCGCCGTCGCGGATCGCGCTCGTGGCGATGGCCGCGGCATCCGATCCGGCACCCGGCTCGGTCAGGCAGTATCCGCCGAACCCGGACATCCCGGTCAGAACGGGCAGCCACCGCGCACGCTGGGCGTCGTCGCCGTAGCGGTCGATCATTCCGACGACCATGTTGTGGATCGAGATGTACGACGCGACCGCCGGATCGCCCTTGGCGAGCTCCTCGAAGATCGCGACGGTGTCAGCGCGGGACAAGCCGGTGCCGCCGTACTCCTCGCCGGCGTAGATGCCGCCGAGGCCCAGGTCGCCGGCGCGTTCCAGGCTCTCGCGCGGGAACAGGTGCTTCTCGTCGCGCTCCAGCGCGTGCGGGGCGAGCTCGGTCTCGGCGAACTCGCGGACCGCCTGCAGGATCGCGGCGCGTTCCTCGGACGTCGTCGTGGTGATGAGGCTCATGTGTTCTCCTTGCTGCGTTTCGACTCGCTGCGCTCGCTCGACGAATGAAGAGGGGATCAGCGCGTGGTCGGCATGACGAAGCTGGCTCCTTCGCGGATGCCGGCGGCGGGCCACCTGCTCGTCACGGTCTTGGTCTTCGTGTAGAAGCGGAAGGCGTCGGGTCCGTGCTGGTTCAGGTCGCCGAAGCCGCTGCGCTTCCACCCGCCGAAGGTGTAGTAGCCCAGGGGAACGGGGATCGGGACGTTGACGCCGACCATCCCGACGTTCACGCGGGCCGCGAAGTCGCGGGCGGCGTCGCCGTCGCGTGTGAAGATCCCGACGCCGTTGCCGAACTCGTGGTCGGAGGCCATCGCGAGCGCCTCCTCGTAGTCGCGTGCCCTGGCGATCACGAGCACCGGCCCGAAGATCTCCTCGCGGTAGATGGACATGTCCGTGGTGACGTGGTCGAACAGGGTCGGGCCGAGGTAGAACCCGTCCTCGTGTCCGTCGACCACGAGACCTCGACCGTCGGCCAGGAGGGTGGCTCCGGCATCCACCCCCTGCTGGATGTATCCTTCGACCCGCTCGACCGCTGCGCGGGTGACGAGCGGACCGTAGTCGATGCCGTCGGCGAGGGACGGGCCGACGCGCAGGTGGGAGACGCGCTCGGCGAGCTTGGCGGCCAGCGCGTCCGCCGTCTCGTCGCCGACCGGCACGGCCACCGAGATCGCCATGCAGCGTTCGCCCGCCGAGCCGTAGCCCGAACCGATGAGGGCGTCGGCGACCTGGTCGAGATCGGCGTCCGGCAGGACCACGAGGTGATTCTTCGCCCCGCCGAAGCACTGCGCGCGCTTGCCGTGTGCGGCCGCGGTGGCGTAGATGTACTCCGCGATCGGCGTCGACCCCACGAAGCCGATGGCCTTCACGCGATCGTCCTCGAGCAGGGCGTCCACGGCCTCTTTGTCGCCGTGGACGACGTTGAGGACACCCGCCGGGAGCCCGGCCTCGAGGAAGAGCTCCGCCAGTCGCACCGGGACCGACGGGTCGCGCTCGCTCGGCTTGAGGACGAACGCGTTGCCGGCGGCGAGCGCTGGCCCCGCCTTCCACAGCGGGATCATGGCCGGGAAGTTGAACGGGGTGATGCCGGCGACGACGCCGAGCGGCTGGCGCATGGAGTACACGTCGATGCCGCTGCCGGCGTCGGTCGAATACTCCCCCTTGAGCAGGTGGGGCGCGCCCGCGGCGAACTCGATCACGTCGAGCCCGCGTTGGATGTCGCCTTTCGCGTCGTCGAACGTCTTGCCGTGCTCGCAGGAGAGCAGGCGGGCGAGGTCGTCCATGTCCCGATGCACGAGATCGATGAAGCGCAGCAGCACCCGCGCGCGCTTCTGAGGGCTGGTCGCGGCCCAGGCGGGCTGCGCGGCCTCGGCGTTCGCGACGACGCGTCCGACCTCGTCGGGGCTCGCGAGCGGCACGCGCGCCTGGACAGAGCCGGTGCTGGGGTCGAAGACGTCCGCGAAGCGTCCGGCGTCTGGAGTGAGGAGCGATCCGCCTACGAAATGGGGGATGGTGCGAGTCATTGTGCAAAGTCCCTTCGCGCCGTCATTGGCACAAGCTCAGCTTAGTTTGCCCATCATCGAATTACTAGGGCATCCAACTATCTGCCGGCCGGGCAGGGCGCATAATGCTGTAGAGGGTTGGAGCAGACATGACGGACGCGTACATCTTCGATGCGGTGCGCACACCGCGCGGCCGCAACAGGAGCGGCGCGCTGCACGAGATCAAGCCGGTCGATCTGGTGACGGGCCTGATCGACGCGATCCGGGAGCGCAACCCAGGACTGGATGCCGCGGACATCGACGATGTCGTGCTCGGCGTCGTCTCCCCCGTGGGCGAGCAGGGCGGGGACATCGCGCGCACGGCGGCGCTCGTCGCGGGCCTGCCGGAGTCCGTGCCCGGTGTGCAGGTGAACCGGTTCTGCGCGTCGGGACTGGAGGCTGTGAATCTCGCCGCCCAGAAGGTGGCCTCCGGGTTCGAGGACCTGGTGCTCGCCGGCGGGGTCGAGTCGATGTCGCGGGTGCCCCTCGGCTCGGACGGCGGCGCGCACGCACAGGATCCGACCACGGCCTACGACCATCACTTCGTGCCGCAGGGCATCGGGGCCGACCTCATCGCGACCCTCGAGGGGTTCGGCCGCTCGGACGTCGACGCCTATGCCGCGCGGTCGCAGGAGCGCGCCGAGACCGCCTGGCGCGAAGGGCGGTTCGCGCGCTCGATCGTCCCGGTGCGGGACATCAACGGCGTCGTCGTGCTCGACACGGACGAGCATCGGCGCCCCGGTTCGACCGTGGAGTCGCTCGGCCGGCTCCCGGCCAGCTTCGCGGGCATCGGCGAGCGGTTCGGCTTCGACGCCGTCGCCCTGCAGAAGTACCACGGGGTCGAGCGCATCGATCACGTGCACGGTCCGGGGAACTCCTCCGGCATCGTCGACGGCGCCTCGCTGGTTCTCGTGGGCTCCGCAGAGGCTCCCGCCACCGCCCGGCTCACGCCGCGGGCTCGGATCGTGTCGACGGCGGTGGTCGGCTCCGAGCCGACCATCATGCTCACCGGCCCGGCGCCGGCGACGCGGAAGGCTCTGAAGCGGGCCGGCCTGGGCGTGGAGGACATCGACCTGTTCGAGCTGAACGAGGCCTTCGCGGCCGTCGTCATGAAGTGGCAGCGCGATCTCGGCATCCCGGACGAGAAGGTCAACGTCAACGGCGGGGCGATCGCGATGGGCCATCCGCTGGGGGCGACCGGCGCGATGATCCTGGGAACGCTGCTGGACGAGCTCGAGCGCCGGGACCTGCGGCGCGGGCTCGCGACGTTGTGCGTCGGCTCCGGCATGGGGATCGCGACCGTGATCGAGCGAGTGTGAGGGCAGGATGAGCGCAGACGCCGGGTACCGGTGGGATCAGGATGCCGAGGGCGTCGTCACCGTGACCATGGACGACCCGGACGCCGCAGTCAACACCATGAACGCGCACTTCGTGGCGGCTTTCGGGGCGACGATCGAGCGCTTGGAGGCCGAGCGCGACGGGATCACGGGGGTCATCCTCGCGTCCGGGAAGGACAGCTGGTTCGCCGGCGGAGATCTGGTGCAGCTTCGGCAGGCGGATCCGTCCCGGTCGGCCGAGGAGACGGCGCGCGTGGAGCACGTGAAGTCGCTGCTGCGCCGGCTGGAGCTGCTGGGGCGCCCGGTGGTCGCGACGCTCACCGGTTCGGCGCTCGGCGGAGGCCTCGAGGTGGCGCTGGCCGCGCACCGGCGCATCGCGGCGTCGGATGCCCCGCGGGCACGGTTCGGCCTTCCCGAGGTGTCCCTGGGGCTGCTGCCCGGTGGCGGGGGCACGGTGCGCACGGTGCGGATGCTCGGTCTGCAGAAGGCGCTGGATCAGGTGATCCTGCCGGCGACCCTGTTCGACGGCGCGGGCGCGGTGGACGCCGGCATCGTCGATGAGCTGGTGCCGTCTGCGGACCTGACGGCGACGGCGCGCGCGTGGATCGCGGTGAACCCGGAGCCGGTGAAGCCGTGGGACGAGAAGGGCTTCCGGATTCCCGGCGGCGGGCCGAAGGAGGGTTCGGTGGCGAGCATGCTGCCGGCGATGACGGCGCAGTTGCGCGCAGAGGTCGGCGGCGCGCCGCTGCCGGCTCCGCGGGCGGCGCTGGCGGCCGCCGTCGAGGGCGCGTACCTCGACTTCGAGGCGGCATCGCGGGTCGAGACCCGGTACTTCATCCACCTCACCCACACACGGGTCGCGAAGAACATGATCAGCGCGTTCTTCGACCGGCAGGCGCTCAAGACCGAGGGTGGCCGGAGGGGGCCTGCCCCCGCCGCGCGGGCGGGGCTGCTCGAGGCGGTCGCCGCGGTCGGCGAGGGAGTCGAGCCCGCGTCCGTGGAGCAGGCGGCACGTCAGGCGGGGTACCGCGTCGGAGCGCTGCGGCGGGTGGACGAGGGCGCACTCGCGGGAGAGTCCCCTGGTGCCGCGGTGCGGGCCGACCGGCTCGCGGGCGTCGCGAAGGAGGTCCTGGCCTGGTTGCGCGACGAGACGCCGCGCCGGGGAGACGAAGCGCCGCACGGCTTCTACGAGTACGACGAGGCCGGCGAACCCGTGCGGATCCACCCGGACCTGCGCGAGCGCTTCAGGTCGGGCCGTGCGGCACCCGCGCTGGTCGAGCTCCAGGAGCGGATGCTGTTCGCGGATGCCCTGGAAGCGCTCGACCGCCTGGACGAGGGCGTCTTCGCCTCCGTGGCCGAGGCGAACATCGCCTCTCTGGAGGCCGGCTTCCCGGCGTGGACGGGCGGCGCGCTGCAGTACATGGCGCAGTACGACGGAGGCGTGGCGGGTTTCGCCGCGCGTGCTCAGGCGCTGGCGGATCGGCACGGGCGTCGGTTCGCCCCCCACCGTCGCTCCTTCGGCTCGTCGAGGACGCGGGCGATCACGCGTAGGCACACGGCCCCCTGAAGCACGCGCACGCACCGGGCGCAGTCTCCGGCAGGCGGACCGGGTGCTCCCGAACACCCGTCGTGGCGCCGACCGCTCACACGAACATGACGCGTGGCGGCGGCTCGTCGATGTAGGTATGGCCGACGGGGCTCGTCCACGCGATCACCCCTCCGGGAAGCTGAGTCGCGGACCAGCGATGACGGTCGAGCAGATCGGGATGCTTCAGCGCATGATGATTGATGCAGAAGCAGGAGAGATTGCAGATCTCGGTGGACCCGCCCTTCGCATGATCGTGATTGTGATCGATCTGGCACCGGCGGGCGATCCTCCGACACCCCGGGAATCGGCAGCGCTGATCTCGCGCCCGCAGATGCCGCTTCATCGACTCGGACGGGGAGTACGCGTCGGTGCGCGTGACCATGCCGCCGGGATCGAGGAACAGCCGAGACCATGCCGAGGCGTGCGCCGCGAGATCCCGCGCCTGCTCGGGAAGCATCGGCCCGAATCCGTCGAGCTCCGCCATCCGGTCGTCCTCACCGGTGAGCGTGGTCGCGGCGATCGTGACCTGGATGCTCCCACGGACCGCCTCGGCGGGAGTTCCGGCCACCGTCTCGAGACGACCGCCGAGGAGGAGCTCGAGCGCCACGTCGGCCCGGATCTGGTCCAGAGAGCGCGTGTCCGCGTCCTTCTCCTGAGGGCCGATCACCGGGCGCTGCGCCATGATCTGCTTCGCGATCTCGGTCGCACGGTCGAGCGCGGCCTGGATCAGGTACTCCGGTCCCGAGACCGAGAGCTGCCCGAGGCCGTCGTCGATGGGGTACGCCCGTACCGACCTGTGCTCCAGCGCCGCCCGGTGCCGCTCGGCGACCGTGGTCGGCGCGAGGGATGCGGCCACCGCCTTCACCATCGCCAGCGTGCGCCCCGGACTCTCGGACACGGCGATCTCCAGGGCGTGCCCCTGATACTCGCTCAGCTCCGGCACCGGCGACGTCGACAGAGCCGACGCACCCGTGATGATCGCGTCCGCATGTCGAGAGGTGATCGCCCCGTCGCGCAGCGCCTCCCACACCAGCGGGAACCGATGCCTGAGCGTGTGCGCACGGTGCATCGCGGCATCCACGACGCCCGGCGAGAGACGCGCCACGGCGGCGAACTCCGCCGCCGTCGAACGCACCGCGATGTCGTGATGCGGCGAATCGAACGGATCATCCTCCAGCAGCAGATCGAACCGCTCGGCGAGAAGGCGGGCGCGTTCGGCCTCGAGAGCCGCGATCTGCGCGTTCACGGCTTCGAACGCCTCGAGCAGTGCGACCTCGCGGTCGGCTCGAGTCTCCGTGATGAACGCCATACTTCAGTTTAGGATATCTCTTCGATATTGGACAAGCCCTTCCGGGTACTGATTCGTATATTTCTCGGGCAAGTGCCGCGTTCCGCTACGCCCCAGGGCCGGCCGTTCACGCGTAGTCGTCCGGGTGGAGCTGGCGAAGACCGCGGTTGTGCAGCAGGAACTGAGCACGCAGCGGCACGCCGAGCGCCGCCGCCTCGTCCGCCATCGCCGACGCCCACGCGCGATCCTGGCCGTCCAGGACGTTGGGCGCGACGCGTTCCCACACCAGGACGACGGATGCGTTCCCCGTCGCCTCGCGCAGCATCCCGATCCGATGCATCAGCAGATGCCCCTGATCGACGACGCCGAGGTCGTCCGCCTCGGTCTCCTCATGCGGGTCGGCGGGGTAGTCGGCCATGGGCATGATCGGGTCGCCGATGCGCCCGCTCTCCTCCATGAACACCAGCCACAGCTGGCGTCGGTTCGCCTGCCCGAGCAGGACATGCAGCACATCGCGCAGGTCATCGGCCCGATCGAGGACGCGGTCTCTGAGGTTCGTGTCGGCTTCCGTCATGCCCCGATCGTGAAGGATCCGCGCACGGCGCCTCCGCAGGATTCCGCGCCCTGTGGAGAGCACAGCCGCGTTCCGGCGCCTGCAGGACAACTGGTGCGGAGAACCGGTCCGGAGTTCCGCCCGTGTTCACCTTCCGGTCACCTGGAGCGATTACAACTGCAGATGCGCGGAGGATCAGACCGGAATGGGTAGTCAGAGACTTTCCGCGCCGCGGTGAGCCGATCATTGCTCCCGCTCGCGGTTGTCACACCGCGAGAGACCCCCGCCGAATCGGGTCGGCGGGGGTCTCCTTCTTCCCCCGGTACGCCCGGAAGGAGACCGGCGACCGCCTACACTCGTATGCGCCACAAGCATCCGAGAACCCGAGGGCCACCCATGTCCAGCGAACCCGTCACCGTCTCCATCCGCCGCGAGGTCGACCCCGAACGCATCCCCGAGGTGACCGCCTGGGTGCAGGCCGGCGTGAATCTGGCGAACCGGCATCCGGGATTCCTCGGGTCCGGCTGGATCCGCGCCGGGGAGACGTCGCACGTCTGGTACATGCTCTACCGGTTCACGAACGCGGAGACCCTCGACGCCTGGGAGAGCTCCTCCGAGCGCACGCAGTGGCTGTCCCTGGGCGAGGGCCTGATCCGCAGCGAGCGCTCGAAGCGCCGCACCGGCATCGAGGGGTGGTTCGACGAGCCGGCGACGGGAGCGGTGCCGGTGCCCGCCGACGCGCTCCCCGAGGCTCCGGTGCGCTGGAAGCAGGCCGTCACGATCTGGCTGGGCTTCTTCCCGGTGAACCTGCTCTTCACCTACGTGTCCGCACCCATCCCCGGATGGGGCGAGCAGCCGATCTGGCTGCGCGTGCTCGTGACGACCCTGGTGCTCACCCCGGTCATGACCTATTGGGTCCTGCCGTGGGTGACCCGGATGCTGCGCGGCTGGCTCTCACGATGAGGTGGATGCTGCGGCATCCTGGTCGCACGTCGAATCACGCCCAGTCCCGGACGGCGCGACGCAGAGCGTCCTCGGCGATGCGGGCCGCCTCCGCCGGCGCCCCGGGCCGCCGGACGAGGAAGAGCGTGTTGATGGGCGGGTCATCGGTCTCGACCAGGATCCGCAGCCGCCCGTTCTCGAGTTCGTCCCGGATGAGGTAGGTCGGGAGAACCGTCACCCCCGCGCCTGCCGCGGCGGCAGCGGCGAGCGCGCGGAGGTCGGGCACGACGAGCGCCGGCTCGCGTTCGAGCCGCACGCCGAAGACATGGCGCCAGTAACGCCGCAGGATCGGAACGTCCTGCGCGTACGCCAGCAACGGGAGCCCGTCGAGTGCAGTCGGGCCGCGCTCGACGACGTCATCGGGCGCGACTGCCGAGCTCGAGGCCGCTACCAGGACGAACTCCTCGTCGACAAGTCCGGCAACTGCGAGTCCGCGACCACGCGGCCGCACGGAGGAGACCACGACGTCCAGACTGCCCACCCGAACCGCGGAGAGCAGGTCATCGGCAAGACCGGTCGTGACGTTCACCTCCAGTCCCTCGTCGATGGCGCGCGCCAGAGCGGGCATCACGACCTTCTCAGTGAACTCGGCCGCTGCGCCGATCCGGATGCTCCTGCTGACCGGCCCCGGCTCGGGACCGCCGAGCAGGGCGGCGAGTCGATCGAAGGGCTCCGCCACGCGCGCAGCCAACCGATCCGCGCGCGC
Organism: Microbacterium cucumeris; assembly: GCF_058349845.2. Taxonomy (NCBI): domain Bacteria; kingdom Bacillati; phylum Actinomycetota; class Actinomycetes; order Micrococcales; family Microbacteriaceae; genus Microbacterium; species Microbacterium cucumeris. Next base: position 314,885 of record NZ_JBYRIZ020000004.1, on the reverse strand, counting down.
AGTCGGCATCGTGCCACGAGAGGTTCGGACGAAGAGCGGTTCGCCCTCGATGCGCTCCAACGCCTGCAGGTGTGCCGTCACGGTCGGTTGTGCGACACTCAATGTCCGCGCGGCTGCCGAGATCGAGCCGGCACGATGCACGGCGAGGAAGCTGCGCCACAGGAGAATGTCGCTCAGACCATCGGAAATCTGATCGCCCATATCGGCAATCTATCGGAATCGTGCCCGATGTCATCCGGTTGCTCCCTGTAGCACAAGTCCACGGCATCCGCCGACCCCACCCAAGGAGACCCATGTCCGCCATCCTCTTCGTCGTGACCGGCGCCCGCACCTGGACCCTCAAGGACGGCACCGACCATCCCACCGGCTATTGGGCGGAGGAACTGCTCACACCGCACCGGCTCCTCACCGCTGCGGGACACGAAGTCGTCTTCGCCACGCCGGGCGGCGTCGTGCCGGTCGCCGACCCCGCCAGCCTCGGGGAGGACGATGCGGAATACCTCACCGGCATCGCCGGACTCGCGTCACCACTCACGCTCGCGGACGTCGACCCCGACGCTTTCGCCGCTGTCTACTACCCCGGCGGCCACGGCCCGATGCAGGACCTCGCTGTCGATGCGTCGTCCGCGGCGCTGATCGCCTCCACCGTCGACGCGGGTCGCCCGCTGGCCGCGGTGTGCCACGGGCTCGCCGCGCTGTTGCCCGCCCGCACCGCCGACGGGAGGCCCGTGGTCGCCGGCCGGCGAATCACCGGATTCACCGACGAGGAGGAGCGCCTCGGCGGCCTGGCAGAGCGCGCGCCCTTCCTGCTGGAGTCCTCCTTGCGCGCCCAAGGTGCGTCGGTCGAGAGCGCCGGTCCGTGGGCTGACCACGTCGTCGTCGACCGCACGGTCATCACCGGACAGAACCCGCAGTCATCGGCATCCGTGGCTCGCGCGCTGCTGAACGCCCTCGCGTGACAGCAGCGCCGAATCACTCCCAGACGACCGTCGGCGTCTCGGCCGCGAAGTCGACCTTGGGGGAGTCGAGGTAGCCGCCGAACCACACCTCGAAGTCGGCGCGCGTTCCGCCCTGCTCACCCTGAAGCGTCATCTCGACGTCGATGGTGTCGTAGCTCGTCACCACGGCTCCGGAGGACACCTCGGCCGTCATGCTGTCCAGCGTCGACTGGCCCTCCGCCGTGATCGTGCGCGTGACCGTCCCCTCCACCGGGGTGTACCCCGTCAGGTCGATGTCGGTGAGATCCATGCCGCACGGGGTGGCGAGCGTCTTCATCGCGACGCATTCCTCGACCGAGGCGCGTACGAGCGACCGGAACGTCGCGGTGCCCTCCTCTGTGAGGGTCGGACGCAGATCCCACAGCGGCTCGGCATCCGCGTCGCTGGCCACGACGAAGGTCGTCGTGTCGCCCTCGATCGCGAACTCCTCGACGCCGAGCGCCAGCTCGTAGGTGCCGGGGAAGACATACGCGCTCCCGGGCGCCTCGGCGCCGTTGACGGTCAGACCGAGCCCTTCGAAACCGTAGAACCCGGACAGCGCGATCAGCCCGTCCACGATCTGCCAGTCGTCATCGCCGTAGTTGTAGACCTGGAATTCCCGCGAGATCGTCTCTCCGCCGATCGTGAAGGTCACCGGCACGGTGGACTCGTACGAGTCGCCTTCCGTCTGCTCCTCGACCTCGATGTCGTCTATCGCGCCGAGGGCGAGAGAGGCCTGCAGGACCTCATCCGTCAGCAGGCTGTCGTCGCCGTAGGTGTCGATGTGCTCGAGCGCGGCTTCGGCGTCTCCGTCCGCCAGCGCGGTCAGGTAGTCCTCGACGATGTCGGATGCCGTGACCGCCGGGCCCCGCAGCAGAGCGGGGACGATGATCGCCGCGGCGATGAGGAGGATCACGGCGGCCGCGCCCCCGATGATGCCGAACAGCGCCCCCTTGGACAGCCCCTTCTTCGGGGTGGGCGCGGCGGGATAGCCGGCGTACGGCGGGACACCAGCCGTGGCGTTCGGGTCGTACGCCGGGGCGTTCGGATCGTAGCCGGCGGTCGCGTACGGCGCCGCGCCGGGATATCCGGCCGGATATGCGGCCGAGGGGTCCGGCTGCGCGGAACCCGGGTACGGCTGGGCTCCGGGATACTGCGTGGCCGAAGGGTCGGGCTGCGCGGAGCCCGGATAGACCGGCGCAGAGTCCGGATACGTCTGAGCGGGCGCTTCTGCGCCGTACGGCGTCGCGTCGGACGCCGCCGCGCCAGGAGCCGCCGTCGCCGGGACTTCCACGGCCGGAGCATCCGCCTCAGGATCTGAGGTACCGGGACCCGAAGCTTCCCCCGCGGACGGCTGCGCCGCAGCCGACGAGGTCACGGCATCGAATCCGTGGTCTCCGGTCCCCGGCGCTTCAGGCGTCTGGGGACCGGTCTCTGCCGGCGGGGTGGGCTGCGGGTTCTCCGGAGTCTCTGTCACGAGTTCATCGTAGGGCTAGTGGCCCGCCCTCGATGAGTACGCCTCCCGGAGGAAGTCCCCCGCCGGCTTGCCGTACGGACAGTAGTCGTCGTTCGCGTCCGCGTCCTCCGCCGCGTACAGCGTCGGCGGCCAGTCCCACAGCATGAACCCGCGCATCCACGGACGCGCGTCGCACGCCGCGAACATCGCCCGGTAGTAGCGCAGCTGCTCCGCGCCCGACGGCTCCCCTGGCAGGCTCCAGTCGTTCGGACGGTCCGGCGAGCCCGTCCGCGACGGGCACCCCGCCTCCATGAAGAAGAACGGCGTTCCGGATGCCTCCACCACCTTCTCGATGCGGTCGAGCTCGGCATCCCAGCGGTCGATCGGGTAGTAACCGCTCGAGGTGATCACGTCCACGGCATCCCACCACGTGACGTGGTCCTCCTGGTACTTGTCGCAGTTGTACGTGACGATCCCGCCGTAGACCTGGCGCACGGCGGCGATGAGTTTCCGCCACTCGGTCTCGCGCGAGTCCGCGCGCACCATCTCGCAGCCGACGCAGAGCATCTCGCATCCCTCGGCCTCGGCGATCCGGGCCGCATGCAGGATGAACTCCGTGTAGGCCGCGAACCAATCGGTCCAGCTCGGCTCTCCGGGCACATCCCAGTCGAAGAAGCCGATGTGCGCCCGCCACGTGCCGTCGGACACGTTCACGACGGGCTTCAGGCACACCTTCAGTCCGTGCGACTTGGCCTCGCGGATCGCCCACACGATCTGGTCGTCGGTCACGGTCGGCGCCTGGTCCCACGGCATCTCGGTCGACTGCGCGGTGGCCTGCTCCACGGCGTACGCGAGGGCGGTCCAGTTCACGCCGTGATCGACCATCGCCGCCATGGATCGGGATGCCGCGGCCGTCGCCCAGGTGCCGCGCACGCCCGTCCAGCCCCACGTCATCCCGGCGACGTATCCCTCGAGCACGCGGCCGGTGTGTTTCGACTCGCTCACGTCGTTCCCTCGCTCAACGCACGACCCCCGCGACCAGTTCGTTCGCGGTGCGCAGCACGCGAGACGAGGCGAGAGAAGCGGAGTCGATCGGCTGAGCGTGACGCACGAGCAGCGTCGCGGTCTCCCCCGGCAGCAGCGTGATCAGACCGTCCTCCGTGGAGGCATCCGGGTCCACCTTGTCGGGCTGCAGCGCCAGATCGCGCACCAGGTTCCTCGCCGTCACGCGCACCTCGGTTCCGCCGTCGACCGCGACGGTCTCGACGGCGAGATCCGCGGCGGACAGCTGCGAGTCCCGCGGCTCGGCGAAGAACCAGAACCCGCGGGCATCCGTCGTGCTCGCCACGATCAGCTCGCTCGCGCCATCCTGCGCGGAAGCGACGTCGGAGGCGATCACGATCGCGGCGCCGCCCCGAGCGGATGCCGAGAACGACTCCGTCTGCTCGGCCAGCACCGTGCCGTCGAACCGAAGCCGGCGAACGACGATCTCGCCGGACCAGTCCTCGGCGGTGTCGTTGCCGAGCACGGCCGTCAGGCCGTCCTCGCGCGGCTGGATCGTGACCACCCGCGGTGCGAAGGCGTGCTTGAGCGCGTGCCACAGCGGCTTCGGACGTTCGTCGCCGTCGATCGCGGCCCAGCTCGTCACCGGCCAGCAGTCGTTCAGCTGCCACACCACCGCACCCGTGTTGTGCGGAGCGAGCGAGCGGAAGTGGTCGAGGGCGAAGCGCACAGCGTTCGCCTGGTTCAGCTGCATCGCCCAGTGCCAGGTGTCGGTGTCGGTCGGCACACGGAAGTGCAGAAGCAATCCGCGCGTGAGCTTGACGTTGCCCTCCGCCGCCTTCTGGTGCACGATCATGCCTGGCGACTCCGGGGTCAGCGGCTCATCCGAGATCGCCCGGGTCATGGTCGACCACGCCGGCGGTCCCTGCCAGCCGAACTCGGCCACGAAGCGCGGCCGGTGGTCGCGATACGTCGTCCAGTCGCGACGGTTCCACTGCTCCCACAGGTGCACGCTGCCGTGCTCGTCCGCGCTCGGGTGCTGGCCACCGGGGCTGAACGGGCTCCCCGGCGTGTAGGGCACGTGCGGGGCGAGCTCGGCGACGAGCTCGGGGAACAGCTCGAAGTAGTAGAACGCCCCCCAGGTGCGCCCGTCCAGCTCCTGCTGCCAGCCCCAGTCGGCGTAGCCCATGAGGTTCTCGTTGTTGCCGGTCAACAGCACGAGGGACGGATGCGCCGACAGCCGCACGATCTGCTCTCTGGCCTCGGCCTCGACCTCGCTGCGGATCGGCTCCTCCTCGGGATAGGCAGCGCACGCGAAGAGGAAGTCCTGCCAGCTGAGCAGGCCGAGCTCGTCGCACAGCTCGAAGAAGTCCTCCGACTCGTACATGCCGCCGCCCCAGACGCGCACCAGATTGAGGTTCGCCGCCGCGGCCTGTCGCAGGCGCCGCTCGTAGCGAGCCCGGTCCACCCGCACGAACAGCGCGTCGTCGGGAATCCAGTTGACGCCCTTCACGTACACCGGCTGGTCGTTCACGATCAGGGTGAACGGGGTGCCCTCGGCATCCGGCTCCATGTCCCAGCGCACCGAGCGGAAGCCGACGCGGCGCTGCGTCTCGTCTCGCACGCCCTCGTCATCCGACAGGGTGAAGGATGCCGGGTACAGCGGCTGCTCGCCGTAGCCGATCGGCCACCACAGTTCGGCATCCGGGACCGCCACCTCGAGATCGGCGGCTCCTCCGGCGACCGTCGCGTTCGAGGTGCGTCCGGCGACCTCGACGTCGACGGTCAGGGGTGCGGTTTCGGCGGCATCCGCTCGTTCGACGAGGACGCGGGCTGTGAGCCTCCCCCCGGTCTCGGCAGGAAGCGCGGCAAGCCGCACCTCGGCGATGCGGGCGACCGACCAGGACTCCAGCCGGACCGGACGCCAGATGCCGCTCGTGGCCGTCGAGATCCCCCAGTCCCAGCCGAAGCTGCACGCCGACTTGCGGATCGCCTCGTACGGTGTCGGATAGGCGCGCGGGCGCGGCGCGAGCTGCTGGCTTTGCGCGTTCGCGTACCGCACCGGTGAGCGGAAGGCGACCTCGAGACGGTTCGTCCCCTCGACCAGCGCTTCGCGCACGTCCGCGCGGTACGAGCGGTGCTGATTGGCGGTGCTGAGGACGACGTGCCCGTTCAGCCGGACCGTGGCGACGGTGTCGAGCCCGTCGAACACCAGGTCGTGACGGGCGTGGCCGTCATCGGCCCATTCGAACGTCGTCTCATAGGTCCAGTCGACCAACCCGACCCAGGACAGGAGCGCCTCGTTGTCGTCGAGGTACGGGTCGGGGATCAGCGACGCGCCGAGCAGGTCGGTGTGCACGCAGCCCGGCACGGCCGCCGGGATCACGCGACCCTCGATGTGCTCCGGCGCGGGGCCGTGGGCGGCGCGGACGGTCCAGCCGGTGTGCAGGTCGGTGCGGACGGGGGTGAGGGTCACTTGACGGCTCCTGAGGTGAGGCCCTTGTAGATCCAGCGCTGAAGCAGCAGGAACGCGATGAGGGTGGGGATGATGACGAGGACGGTGCCGGCGGCGATGACCTCCCACTGAGCGCCGAACGGTCCCTTGAACCGGAACAGCGAGGTGGAGATCAGGCCCTCGGACGGGAGATAGAGGAAGGGCGTGTAGAACTCGTTGTAGACGGCGATCCCCTTGATGATGACGACGGTGGCGATGGCGGGTTTCAGCAGCGGCAGGACGATCCTCCAGTAGATCGTCCATCGATTTGCTCCATCGATCATCGCAGCCTCGTCCAGGGACACCGGGATCGACTGCATGAACTGGATGAACAGGTAGATCGCGATGATGTCGGTGCCCATGAACAGCAGGATCAGCGCAGCCTTGGTGTCGTAGAGTCCGAGGCCGTTGATGAGCTGGAACGTCGCGACCTGGCTCGTGACGCTCGGGATCAGCGTGGCGACGAGGAACAGGCCGAACACCAGCTTCTTCCCGCGGAAGTGGAACCGGTCCAGGGCGTACGCGGCCATCGTGCCGATGAAGATCGTTCCCGCCAGCGACACGACGAGCACGATCGCGGTGTTGACGAATCCCTCGAGCATGCGCCCGCTCGTGAAGGCCGTGACGAAGTTCTCGACGTTGAGCCAGTTCGCGGGCGGATCGAAGGGGCCGGTCTGCGCGTACTCCTGCGCGGTCTTGAGGCTCGCGAACAGGAGGACCGACAGCGGGAGCAGCGTGACGACCGCCGCGATCACGAGGCTGAGGTACTTCGCGGTCGTCGCGCTCACCCCGCGCAGCCGCTCGCCGAGCGAGCGCCCGCGGGTCGGGCGAGGAGGGGTGGTGCGCAACGGCATCGTGCGCAGGGGTCCGGTGGCGCCGGTCATGTCAGATCCACCTTCTCGTCGGGGAACACTCGGCGCTGGATCCAGGTCACGACCAGCACGATGAGCAGGAGCACGACCGCCATCGCCGAGGCGAGGCCGACGTTGCGGAAGGTGAAGGCGGTCTGCAGCGTCTGGATCACGAAGGTCGCGGACCCGTTCGCGCCCCCGGTCATGATGAACGGGATCTCGAAGACGCTGAGGCTGCCCGAGATCGCCAGGATGAAGCTCAGTCCGATCACACGACGGATGCCCGGGAAGATGATCGCCCAGAACTGCTGCCAGCGGTTGGCACCGTCCAGATCGGCGGCCTCGTACAGCTCGTGCGGGATCGACTGGATCGCCCCGAGGAACAGGACGAAGTTCATCCCCGTGTAGCGCCACACCGACGTGCCTGCCAGGGACCAGTTCACGATGTCGGGGTCACCCAGCCACTGCGGCGGATCGACCACGCCGAACCATCCGAGCACCGTGTCGAGCGTCCCGCCGGGCTGGAACAGGTACAGGAAGACGAACCCGATCGCGACGCCGTTGATGAGGTACGGGAAGAACAGGATGCCGCGGAAGAGGTTCGAGAAGCGTGTGGAGAAGCTCAGCAGAGTCGCGAAGTACAGCGCGATGGCCATCTGGGCGAAGGACGCGAAGAAGTAGTACAGGCTGACGCCGAACACCGAGAACACCCGGGGGTCGGTGAACACCTCGACGTAGTTCTCGAGTCCGACGAAGTTCTTCTCGAGATCGATGCCGTCCCAGTCCGTGACGCTGAAGTAGAAGAGGTTCAGCGCGGGCCAGTAGGTGAACAGCAGCAGCAGTCCCAGCGCCGCGGCGAGGAAGAACCACGGGGTGAGCTTCTGCAGCGGGCCCTTGCCCGCCGTGCCGCCCCGGGGCGCGCCGGACCGGCGGGGGAACCCGCCGATTCGACGCGCCCGAGCGGGCGCCGAGAGGGCGGCCGGGGCATCCGCCGGTGCCGCACCTGGTGTCGCGATGGCCATGTCTGCGCCGCCCTCCGCCCTCAGCCCGCCAGCTTCTCGACCGAGGCGCCCCAGCGCTCGTTCAGTTCGGCGAAGTAGCTGTCCTTGTCGCCGTCGGCGGCGCCGCGCGCGACGTCGATGAGCTTCTGACGGTAGATCGGTCCGTACAGGTCGATCTGCGAGTCGCTGGAGACCTCGTTCAGCAGTCCCTCCTTGCCGGCGGGCGCCGCGTTGATCTCCATGAGTTCGACGCCGGCCGCCTCGAAGTCGGAGAGCGACTCCGGAAGGGGAGCGTCCTTGAGCGGCGAGACCATCCCCTGCGTCTCGGTGTACCCGGATTCGGCGACGACCCACTGGATCCACGCCCAGGCCGCGGCCTTCGACTCGGAGTGCCTGCTGACCGCGAGGTTGTAGTCGCCGCCGATCACGGCCAGCTGCGTGCCGTCGACGTTCGCGGGGAAGGCCATGAAGCCGATGTCGTCGGCGGAGGCGCCGTTGTCCTCGGCAGCCTGTTCGATCTGCGAGATGGCCCAGGATCCCAGCGGCATCGTCGCGATCTTGCCCGTGCCCAGGTCGACCTTGGACTGCTCCCAGTTCGTGGTGAGCGGGTCATCCTCCGTGAGTCCCGCCGCGACCGTCTCGTAGAGAAGGCTGTCGATCGCGTACATGTCGGTGCCCTCCGTCCACGGCGCCGGGTCCTCGGCGAGCGTGATGGGTGCATCCGGATCGTTCGTGACGGCACCGAGGTTGCCGAAGCTCTGCGTGAGCGGCCAGCCGTCCTTGTAGTTCGTGTACATCGGGATGGCGTCGGTGTTGTCCTTCACCCTCTGCAGGGCGTCCAGCCACTCGCTCTCGCTGGTGGGCAGGTCGGTGACACCGGCCTCCTCGAAGACCTTCTTGTTGTAGACGACGCCGTTGGCGTTCCCGCCGAACGCGATGCCGTACTGCGTGCCCTCGTAGCTCGCGGCCGGGAGGAACCGGTACGTGTCCTCGAAGTCCGCCGTCTCGCCGAGCGGCTCGAGGAACTGCTCGTACTGGTCGGGCTGGATCGCCGGGATGCCGATGACGTCGCCGTAGTTGTCGGTGCTCATGCGGGTGAGCATCTCGCCGGCGTAGTCCGTGATGCCCTCGAACGTGACGGTCACGTCCGGGTACTTCTCGGTGAACTCCTCCGCGTACGCCTCGAGCGTGCCGTCCTCGACGAGGTCGGTGCGCCAGGTGACGACCTTGATGTCGCCCTTGACCTCGCCGTCGATCGCGTTGTCCGCGTCCGAGCCTCCTCCGCCGCTCGAGCACGAGGTGAGCAGGAGCGCCGTGGTCGCAGCGACTGCGACAAGGCCGGTCATTGCCTTGCGTGATGCCATGTGAATCTCCCTTGATGTCTGGCCGCCGACGTGCGCCGTCGGTGCGGATGTCAGCGTAGGACAGCGCGCGTCGTATGTAAAGCGCTTTAGTCCAATTTGATCGAGTCGGGATGCTCGATGAGCAAGGCAGATATCACTTTTGAACAGGGAATTGACCGCGATCGGCTGGGAGCGCTCCCGCGTCCCGGACCGATGTCCGTCGTTGTCAGAACGCGATTCATGGCTACGATGGACCGCGATCTGCCCCTGACGAGAGCCCTTCCGATGACGACCGTGCAGCCTCGAGCCACCCTGGACGATGTCGCGCGCCTGGCCGGGGTCAGCGCGAAGACCGTGTCGCGCGTGTTCAATCAGCCGGATCTGGTCGGCGCCGTCACGGCGCAGCGGGTGCAGGCCGCCGCCACACGCCTCCGATTCCGTCCGAACACGCTCGCCCAGGGGCTGCGCCGCGGCGGGGGCACGCACACGATCGGATTCGTGATGGGCGAGTTCGGCAACCCGTTCTACTACAAGCTCGCCTCGGGAATCGAGGCCGAGATCGCCCCGCACGGTCATCACCTTCTGCTGGCCACCACGGACGACAGCGCGGAGGGCGAGGCCCGCGTGGTCGACGCCGTGCTCGGACAGCGGGTCGGCGCCCTGTTGATCATCCCCGTCGCCGAGGACCAGGCGTACCTGGAGGGAGAGCGACAGCTCGGCACACCCGTGATCTCGATCGACCGCGATGCCGTCAACGTCCTGGCCGATGCGGTCGTGCTGGAGAACCATCGGATCGTGCACGAGGCGACCACGCGACTGCTCGCGCGAGGACACCGCCGCATCGGATACGTCTGCAACCCTGCCGGCGTGTCGACCCAGGCGGATCGGATCGCCGGGTTCCGCGCCGCGATGGCCGAGGCGGGCATCGCGGACCCGTCCGCGTGGTGCCGCCTGAGCGACGACCGCGACGAGACCCCCGAGGCCGCCGTGGGCGGGCTGCTGGATTCCGCCGATGCGCCGACCGCGATCATCACCGGGAACAACCGGATGACGATCGGCGCGCTGCGCGCACTGCGCGCCCGCGGAGACGAGTCCACCGCCCTCATCGGCTTCGACGACTTCGACACCGCCGACGTGATCGGCGTCTCCGTGATCACCTACGACCCGATCGAGATGGGGCGGCAGGCCGGGCGGCTCGCCATCGAGCGAATGAGCGACCCCACGGGACCGCCGCGCCGCGTGGTCCTTCCCACCTGGATCGTCGAGCGCGGCACGGGCGAACGTCGCCCCCGCGAGAGGAGAGCGACATGACGGCACTGTTCCTGCTCGAGCGCGACGGCGTCGGCGTCCTCGTGGACGCTCGCGGCACCGGACTCCCCCGCGTGCTGCACTGGGGCGACGAGCTCGGCGCGCTGGACCAGGCCGACCTCGCCCGGGCCGCTGAGGGCCTCGACCGCCAGAGCGCGCCGGGCACCCTGGACGCCGCGGAGCAGCTGACCGTCATGCCCGCCGAGGCGGACGGCTGGAGCGGACGCCCTGGCATGCAGCTGCGGCGCGAAGGACGACTGCACACCGCGCGCTGGACGCTCGACACCATCGAGGCGACGTCATCCGCCCTGGAGTTCGAGGCGCGGGATGCGTCGAGCGGGCTCGCGCTCACGCAGCGCATCGCACTGGTGCCCGGCGGGCTCGTGCTCGTCGACGCCGTCCTGCGCCACGACGGCGGAGCCGATGCCGCACCGGTCGAGGTCGAATGGCTCGAGGCGACGCTGCCCGTTCCCACGACCGCTTCGCACCTCACCACGTTCGACGGCCGCTGGAGTCGGGAGAAGCGCCCGGTCACGACCGAGTTCCCCGCCGGTTCCGTGGCACGTCAGTCGCGACGGGGGCGGCCGGGCCATGACGCAGCGACGATGCTCATCGCGTCCGAGGGAGAGCCGCGCTGGCGTTCCGGACGCGTCTGGGCATCCCACATCGCCTGGCCCAGCGACACGACGCATCGCACCGACCGCGTCACGGACAGCCTCACGCTGATCGGCGGGGGTGCGCTGCTGCGCCCCGGTGAGCTCGTCCTGGCGCCGGGCGAGACGTATGCCGCGCCGACCGTCGTCTTCTCCTACGCGGAAGACGGCCTCGACGCGATGTCGGCGCGTGTGCACGACTGGCTGCGCTCCCGTCCGCAGCATCCGCGTACGGACCGGCGGTTCACGTTGAACACCTGGGAGGCGGTGTACTTCGATCAGGATCCCGCTCGACTCATCGCCCTGGCCGAGCGCGCGGCGGAGATCGGCGTCGAGCGCTTCGTGCTCGACGACGGATGGTTCGCCGGGCGGAACGACGACACCACGAGTCTCGGCGACTGGATCGTCGACGCGCGCGCCTGGCCGGACGGGCTGGGCGTCCTCGCCGATCGCGTGCACGCGCTCGGCATGCAGTTCGGGCTGTGGTTCGAACCCGAGATGATCAGTCTCGACTCCGATCTGGCCCGCGCCCATCCGGAATGGCTGCTGCACGATCCGCGCCACCTCGATCACGACCCTTCGCTGAGCTGGCGCTCGCAGTACGTCCTCGACCTCGCGAACGCGGATGCCTGGACGCACATCCTCGAGCAGATGAGCGGGCTCGTCGCGGAGCTCGGGATCGACTACATCAAGTGGGATCACAATCGCGATCTCGTCGAGAGCGTGCACGACGGCATCCCCGGGACGCACGCGCAGACGACGGCCGTGCTGCGGCTCATCGCCGCGCTCAAGGAGCGCCATCCCGGGCTGGAGATCGAATCCTGCTCCAGCGGCGGGGCCCGCACGGATCTCGGCATCCTGCAGGTGACCGACCGCGTGTGGGCGAGCGATTCGAACGACCCCGTCGAGCGTCAGGACATCCAGCGCTGGACCGGACTGCTGCTGCCGCCGGAACTGGTGGGCGCGCACGTCGGCCCGACCGCGTCGCACAGTTCGGGCCGCGTGACGGACCTGTCGTACCGGATCGCGACGAGCCTGCTCGGCTGCGCCGGACTGGAATGGGACATCCTCGGCTGCGACGCGGACGAGACCGCGGCGCTCGCGCGCTTCACGGCCCTGTACCGGGAACTGCGTCCGATCGTGCACGGCGGCAGGGTCGTGCACCCGGATCTGCGCGATCCGGCCTGGCGCGTCACGGGCCATGTGACGCCGGATGCCGCCGCCGCCGTCTTCGTCGTCGCGACGATCGCGAGCGTCGCGGACGCCCGCGCCGAGCGTTTGCGCTTCCCCGGCCTCGATCCCGACCGCCGCTACCGCGTCCGCGTGCGGGACGAGATCGGCCGGACGAGAGCGGGCTGGATCCTGCCGTCCTGGATGCGCGGCGGCGAGATCACGCTGCCGGGGTCCGTGCTCGAGCGGGTGGGACTGCAGCTGCCGACGCTGTGGCCCGCGCAGGCCCTGGTGCTGCACCTGACGGCGGTGCGCTGACGGCTAGCGCGGCGCGGGTCCGGTGGACTCGCGCGGCTGGAGGACCGGCGTCGAATCCAGGTCGGCTTCAGGGGGCGCGCCGCCGACCACGTCGAACAGCCGCCTCGCCACGTGCGCACCGAAGTTCACCACGTCGTGGCTCAGCGAGGTCAGCCGCGGATAGGAGTGCTGGCACAGCACGGAGTCGTCCCAGGCGACGATGGACAGGTCGTCCGGCACGCGGATGCCGAGCTGCGCGGCGACCCCGAGCGCGGCGACGGCCATGATGTCGTTGTCGTAGACGATCGCCGTGGGAGGCTCCGCCGCGGTCAGCACCGCTCCGGTGGCTTCGACGCCTTCCGCAGGGGTGAAGTCGGTGTGAACGACGGTGGGCTCGGCATCCTGCAGCCGCATCTCGTCGAGGAACGCGTCATCGCGAAGCCGGGTGTGCGCGAGCTCGGCCAGACCGGCCACTCGCGCGATGCGGCGATGACCGAGGTCGACGAGGTGACGCACGGCCGCCCTGGCCGCGGTCGCGTCGTCCGTGCCGACCGTCGTCATCCCTTCGGCGACGCTCGGGTCGCCGACCACGACAGCGGGCAGGCCCGGGGTCTTCGCGAGGTAGGCGATGCGCGGATCGTCGACGCGCACGTCGGTGACGATCACTCCGTCGACCCGGCGCGCCTTGTGCCATCCGCGCAGCGTCTCGAGCTCGCTCTGGATGTCCGGGACGACCTGCAGGAGCAGGCCGTGGTTGCGCAGCGACAGTTCGCTCTCGATCCCCGCGAGGAACTGCATGTAGAAGGACTCCACGCCGAGGTTGCGGGGGTCGCGCGCGAGCACGAGTCCGAATGTCGCGGTCTTGGCTCCCGCGAGCGAACGGGCGGCGCTCGCCGGCGCCCACCCGAGCTCGTCGGCGACCGCGAGGATGCGCGCCCGCGTGTCTGCGGACACGCCCTTGCGCCCGTTGAGCGCGAACGAGACCGCGCCGATCGACACCCCGGCGCGTGCCGCGATGTCCGCGATCGTCACCCGCCGGTCCGTGCCACTGCTCACTCCTGAACCCTACGCCCTCCCCCCGCTCGCCCCACCCCACTCCCGCTCCCGCATCCCGCATCCCGCGAGACTTGGCTGACGGAGTGAGACTTGGCGCAGGGGAGCACGTCTCACTCCGCAGGCCAAGTCTCGCGGAGACAGGGAGTGGGTCAGATCCTGAGGAGCGCGGCGCCGTGCGACGGCAGCGCGACGCGCAGCGCGGCGCTTCCCGGCGCCACACCCCGGGCGGCATCGCTCTGCGCTGCGATCGGCTCCAGAGGGATCTCGCGCCCGGTCCACAGTTCCGTCGCGACACCGGATGCCGGGAAGCCGATGTTCCCGGCATCCAGGATGGCCTCCAGCGGTTCGCCGCCGACGTTGAACGCCGCCGCGTACCGCACGCCGTCGGGGCCGTCGGCAGCCCAGAGCACGAGCGCTCCCTCCCGGAAGACCTCTCGGTTGCGCGACGATGAGGCCAGCACGGCGAGCGCGTCATCGTTCTGGAACAGCGCGATCGTCGCCGGGTCCGATGAGGGGAGGTCGCCGCCGATCATCAACGGCGAGCGCGCGATGATCCACAGCGTCAGCAGCGACACGCGCTCGTCCGGGGTGAGCCGGTCGTCGCGGGGCTCCCCGCGCTCGGCGCGGATGCCGATGCGCCCGAGCGGGAGCATGTCGCCGTCCGGCCAGCCTCGCTCCCCCGCGAACGGCGCCCAGCGCGCGAAGCGGGCGAAGTTCGCCTCGACGTCCGGCCACTGATCCCACAGGTCATCGCAGATGCGCCACATGTCGGCATGCTCGCGCAGATGCTCGAGACGCTCCAGCGACAGATCGCGCCCCGGCGACAGGCTCAGGACGATGTCCCGGCCGGAGGTGCGGATCGCCGACGCGTAGGCCTCGACATCCGCGGCCTGATACGGCCAGAGCATGTCATCGGCCTTGATGAAGTCGACGCCCCACCCGGCGTACAGCGCCAGGGTCGAGTCGTAGTAGGCCTGTGCGGCCGGGTGCCCGTGGTCGAGGCCCAGCATGTCCGGGTTCCACTCGCACACGTTCGCCGCGTCGGCGACCTCGGACGCGCGCGCCGCGCTCCCGAGGATCGGCAGGTCCTGAGCGACGGCGCGCCGCGGGATCCCGCGCATCGTGTGGATGCCGAAACGCAGGCCGAGCTCGTGGATGCGCGCGGCGAGCGGACCGAATCCCGCGCCGCCCGCCGAGCTCGGGAACCGCCCGGGGTCGGGGATCAGGCGGCCGTACTCGTCGAGGTGCAGCGGGGCGCCGGCGTTGTAGCCGTGCGAACGCGCCGTGGGGTCGGCCCAGTCGATGTCGACCACGATGGTGTCCCAGCCGTGGCGGAGCAGGTGCTCGGCCATGAACTCGGCGTTGGCGAGCACCTCGGACTCGGTCACGGTCGTGCCGTAGCAGTCCCAGCTGTTCCACCCCATCGGCGGTCGCGATACGGTCACAGCGCCGCGATCCTCCAGGATGCCGCGTGCGAGGCACCCGGCTCCAGCGCGACCAGGTCCGTTCCGGAGTTGAAGGCGTCCGGCGGGCAGGTCATCGGCTCGACCGCCAGACCGATCCGATGCGTCGCCTCGATGCCGGTGTCGGCGGTGTGGACCTGCACCCAGGGGCAGCCCGCGTCCCAGCGCATCGCGACGCCCGTGCCGTCCGCGGCCGTCAGGCGGACCTCGGCAAAGCCGTCCGCGCGCGACAGCCCCGTGAAGGCATGATCGATGAACACGTCGCCGATCCTGCGGGCAGTGCGGAAGTCCCATTCCGCGTGCTGTTCGACGGGTTCGACCGCCAGCGGGCTGAGCCGGTCCGCGGTCACCGTGAGCACCTCGGATGCCGGCAGCGTCAGGGTCCAGTCGTCCACGCGCCCGGCGCCCGCCACGAGGTACGGGTGCGGGCCGGTGCCCCACGGCGCGGCATCAGGCCCGATGTTGCGGGCG
Organism: Microbacterium cucumeris; assembly: GCF_058349845.2. Lineage (NCBI taxonomy): Bacteria > Bacillati > Actinomycetota > Actinomycetes > Micrococcales > Microbacteriaceae > Microbacterium > Microbacterium cucumeris. Next base: position 299,343 of record NZ_JBYRIZ020000004.1, on the reverse strand, counting down.
GTGACCGTCTGGTGCAGACCGTCGGCGTCGAGCCGGTACTCCGTCTCGACCTCGACCCGGAACGGATAGCCGTCCTGCGGCTGGATCACGGCGGCCAGCACGACGCGATCGGGCTCGACATCGCGGGCGGCGAAATCCGCCCACGCCAGCAGGCCGTGCAGCGCCTGTCCGCGGGCCGGCTCGGTCAGCGCGAGCTGGTGCTCCCGCCCGGCGAAGGAGTAGCGGCCGTCGACGATGCGGTTCGGCCAGGGTGCGAGCGTCGTGCCGCGGTAGCCGGGTCGCACCTCGTCGGCGTCGAAGGGCACGACGAGGTCGCGCCCTTCGGACCGCAGCACCCGCAGGGAAGCGCCGACCGAGGCGATGACCGCCTCGTAGCCGCCGGAGGAGATCGCGAGCTGCTGCCCGGAGCGCGGAGCCGCGGTCATCACAGCCCCTGCGCGAGCCGGTAGTACGCCTGGTTCCAGCGCACCTGCTTCTGGAACTCCACCAGCGTGGTGTCCTCGTCGATGACCAGCAGCTCGACCTCGGCCATCTCGGCGAAGTCGCGGAAGGCGTCGAGCCCCACCGCGGTCGACATGACCGTGTGGTGCGCGGCCCCGGCGGTCAGCCAGGCGGCGGCGCTCGTGGTGAAGTCCGGTGCCGGCTTCCAGACCGCGCGCCCGACGGGGAGCTTGGGCAGCGCGGCGCGCGGCTCGACGTTCTCGACGACGTTGGCCGTCAGGCGGAACCGGTCGCGCATGTCGCTCATCGCGACCACGACGGCCGGTCCGGCATCAGCGGTGAAGACGAGGCGGACGGGGTCGTCCTTGCCGCCGATGCCCAGCGGATGGATCTCCAGCGTCGGCTTGGCGGTCGTCAGCGACGGCGACACCTCGAGCATGTGGGCACCGAGGATCAGCTCGTCGCCAGGGGTCATGTCGTAGGTGTAGTCCTCCATGAGGCTCGCACCACCGGGGAGCCCGGCGCCCATGACGTTCGCGATGCGCACGAGGACGGCCGTCTTCCAGTCGCCCTCGGCGCCGAAGCCGTAGCCCTCGGCCATCAGGCGCTGGACGGCGAGGCCGGGCAGCTGCTTGAGCTCGCCGAGGTCCTCGAAGCTCGTCGTGAAGGCGCCGAAGCCGCCCTCCTCCAGGAAGGAGCGCAGCCCGATCTCGATCGCCGCGCCGTCGCGCAGCGACTGGTGGCGCTCGCCGCCCCGGCGCAGTTCGGGGACGACCTCGTAGAGCTCTTCGTACTCGGCGACCAGCGCGTCGATCGCCTCATCGGATGCCGCGGCGACCGCCTCGGCGAGCTCGTTCACGCCCCAGGTGTTGACCTGCACGCCGAAGCGCAGTTCGGCCTCGGTCTTGTCGCCCTCGGTGACAGCGACGAAACGCATGTTGTCGCCGAAGCGGGCGAGCTTGAGCGAGCGGGCGGCAGCGAGACCCGCCGCGGCGCGCTGCCACGTGCCGAGCTCGCGCTGCACGCGGGGGTCGGAGGCGTGGCCGACGATCGTCTTGCGCGGCACGCCGAGGCGCGTCTGGATGTACCCGAACTCGCGGTCGCCGTGCGCGGCCTGGTTGAGGTTCATGAAGTCGAAGTCGATGTCGCCCCACGGCAGCTCGACGTTGGCCTGCGTGTGCAGGTGCGCGAGCGGCTTCTGCAGCGCATCGAGTCCGGCGATCCACATCTTCGCGGGGCTGAAGGTGTGCATCCAGGCGACCAGGCCGATGACCTTCTCGTCGGCGTTCGCCTCTAGCGCGGCCTGCTTGATCGCGGCCGAGTCGGTGAGCACCGGCTTCCACACGATCCTCACCGGCACGTCGCCCGCGGCATCCAGGATCCGGGCGATCTCCTGCGACTGGTCGGCGACCTGCGCCAGGGTCTCCGGGCCGTACAGGTGCTGGCTTCCGGTGAGGAACCAGACCTCGTAACCGTCGAGGGAGGTGGTCAGCTGGGGCATGTCAGGTCCTTTCTTGGCCGTTCGGCGAGGCGTTTCGACTCCCTTCGGTCGCTCAACGAGCGGAGGGGGGTCGGTCGCTCGACGAACGGAGGGGGGTCGGTCGCTCGACGAGCGGCGGGGATCGGTCGCTCAGCGAGCGGAGGGGAGGTTCTCGGTGGCGGCGGCCTCGATGGCCAGGCCCGCGCGGTAGCGGTCGAGGTAGGCGGAGAATCCGGCGACGTCGGCCGGATCGGGATCAGCGGTGGAGAGGGATGCCGAGGCGAACACGTGCTCGTCGAGGTACATGCCCAGGTCCGTGGCATCCGCGTGGGCGAGATAGGACGCGAGCACCGCGATCCCCCAGGCCCCGCCCTCGCTCGCCAGCTCGCCGACGGCGACCGGAGCGTCGAGAGCACCGGCGAGGAAGCGCTGCGCGACGCCGGCGGTGCGGAACATGCCGCCGTGCGCGAACATGCGGTCGAGCCCGACCCCTTCCGCCGCGAGCACCTGCATGCCCAGTGCCAGCGTGCCGAACACGCCGTACAGCTGTGAGCGCATGAAGTTCGCGAGCGTGAAGGCGCTGTCCGGCGTGCGGACGAACAGCGGGCGCCCGTCCGTGAGGCCGGCGATCGGCTCGCCGGCGAGGTGGTTGTAGGCGAGCAGGCCGCCGGCATCCGCCTCGCCGTCCAGCGCCTCGCGGAACAGCGCCTCGAACACGGCGTCGTCGTCCAGCGGCCGGCCGGCTGCCGCGGAGAACCGCGTGAAGAGCCCTGCCCACGCGGCGAGCTCGCTCGCGCCGTTGTTGCAGTGCACCATCGCGACCGCGTCTCCGGCCGGCGTGGTCACGAGGTCGAGCTCGTGATGCACCTCGGTCAGAGGTCGTTCGAGCACGACCATGGCGAAGATGCTCGTGCCCGCGGAGACATTGCCGGTGCGTGGGGCGACGGAGTTCGTCGCGACCATGCCGGTGCCGGCGTCGCCCTCGGGCGGGCACAGCGGGATGCCGGGCTCGAGGTTTCCGGTCGGGTCGAGCAGGGCGGCGCCTTCTGCGGTGAGCGCTCCGGCGTCCGCGCCGGCGGGGAGCACGGCAGGCAGGAGCTCCTTCACCAGCGCAGGCAGGCGGTCGCCGGCGAGACCGTCGTAGGCCGACAGCATGCCGGCGTCGTAGTCGCGCGCGGCGGAGTCGATCGGGAACATGCCGGACGCGTCGCCGACGCCGAGGACGCGCTGTCCGGTCAGGCGCCAGTGGACGTAGCCCGCGAGCGTGGTGACGAAGTCGATCTGCGGGACGTGCGGCTCGGCATCCACGACCGCCTGGTGCAGGTGCGCGATCGACCAGCGCAGCGGGATGTTGACGCCCAGCAGGTCGGTGAGTTCGGCGGCCGCGACGGAGGTGTTCGTGTTGCGCCAGGTGCGGAACGGGACGAGCAGGCTACCTCCGGCGTCGAACGCGAGGTAGCCGTGCATCATGGCGGAGATGCCGATGGCGCCGAAGCTCGTCGGCGCGACGCCGTGACGGTCCTGCGCGTCGGAGACCAGACCGGCGAACGCCGCCTGGAGACCCTGCCAAACCTCGTCGATCGCGTAGGTCCACAGGCCGTCCTCGAGCCGGTTCTCCCACGAGAAGGAGCCGGTCGCGAGCACCTCGGTGGCGTCCTGACCGATCAGGCAGGCCTTGATGCGGGTCGAGCCGAGTTCGATGCCGAGGCTCGTGCGGCCAGAGCGGATGTCGTCGACGGCGCTCATCGGCGTGCGTCCGTGTTCTGGCCGTACACGTTCTGGTAGCGGTTGAAGAGGCTGTCGATGGCCTCCTGAGGGATCGGGATGAGCGGTCCGGCCTCCCGAGCGTAGTGCACGGTTCGTGCGACGTCCTCGACCATGACGGCGGCCTTGACGGCGTCCTTCGCGTTCACGCCGATCGTGAACGGTCCGTGGTTCTGCATGAGGACGGCGCGGGAGCGGTGCCCGGTGAGCGTCTGCACGATGCCGCGCCCGATCGAGTCGTCGCCGATGATCGCGAACGGTCCGACCGGGATCGGGCCGCCGAACTCGTCGGCCATGGCGGTGATGACGCAGGGGATCTCCTCGCCGCGCGCGGACCACGCGACGGCGAAGGTCGAGTGCGTGTGCACGACGCCGCCGACCTCGGGCATGTGGCGGTAGACGTAGGCGTGCGCGGCGGTATCGCTGGACGGGCTGCGCTCGCTGCCGGCGGTACCGGGGACGACGTTGCCGTCCAGGTCGCACAGGATCATGTTGTCGGCCGTGAGGTCGTCGTAGCTGACGCCGGAGGGCTTGATGACGAACAGATCGGCGCCGGGGACGCGGCCGGAGACGTTGCCCCCGGTCCAGACGATCAGGTCGTAGCGGACGAGTTCGCCGTGCAGCCGCGCGACGTCCTCGCGTACGGTCCGGATGGCTGCTTCGATCTCAGGGGGGAAGACGGGGGCTTCGCTGCTCACGGATACCTCGGGTTTCGGTGGTCGCTGTGACCGGTCACAGAAGTGTGACACGCGGGGGTCGCGGCGTCAAGACGACCGCCCCGCCTGCCCGCCGCCGGGGAGTTGTGAACGGTGTCGCACGGATGATCCGGTTCAGCGGGGCGGCGGAGCGATCGAAGCGCGGGGCACGAGCACCGGAGCGACCGGTGCGAGATCCGATGCGGCGGCGTCCGGCGAGGAGATCAACGCGGCCACGGCCCGGCGGGCCAGCTCCCCGAAGTCCTGACGCACGGTGGTCAGCGGTGGCCAGTAGTACGCGGAGTCCGGGATGTCGTCGAACCCCACGACGCTCATGTCGCGGGGGACGTCGAGCCCGGATTCGCGCAGGCCGGTCAGCAGGCCGAGCGCCATCTGATCGTTGGCCGCGAACACGGCGGTAGCGCCGGAATCGCGGATGGCGGCGGCCGCGTCGTGCCCGGAGCGCGCGGTCCAGTCGCCGGCGAAGACCGGTCCCGGCGCGAGCCTCCGCTCGGCGAGCTCGGCCTGGAACCCCTCGACGCGCGACTCCGCCTCGAGCCAGTCCACGGGACCGGCCAGATGCGCGATGCGAGTGTGCCCGGCATCCGCCAGCGCCGCGACCGCGAGACGGGCGCCGGCGGCGTGGTCGACCGAGAGGCCACGGGCACCGCGTCCGGCGGAGTGCAGCGTGACGACGGGGATGCCGATCCGGGAGACATCCAGGGCGAGCAGCGTCCGCGCGTGCGGGGCGACCACCACGATGCCCTCGACGCCCTGGGCGATGAGATGGTCGACGGCAGAGGCCACCGCCGCATCGTCCGCGGCATCCGCGAACGCGGCACTGACCCAGTAGCCGGCCTCCCGCGCGCTGGACTCGATCGCGGCGATGCTGCGGGACGGCCCGTACTGCAGAGCGTCCGAGGCGAGGATGCCGATCGTCCGGGTGCGCCGCGTGCCCAGTGCGCGAGCCGCGTTGTTCATGCGATAGCCGAGTTCGTCCATCGCCGCGAGAACGCGCTCGCGCGTGGCCGAGGCGACCTCGGGGTGGTCATTGAGCACGCGCGAGACGGTCTGCCGGGAGACCCCGGCGAGCGCCGCCACCTCGCGCACGCCGATCGTGCGCCCCGGAGTGCCGTGCGTGTCGCTCATCGCGATGAGTCTAGAGCCGACGCCCACCGGCGCCCCGCACGTGCCACCCTGGATCCATGCGCATCGCTCTCACGGGATCATCGGGCAAGCTCGGCCGCGTCGTCGCACGGGAACTGCGTGCCGACGGGTACGAGGTCATCGGTATGGACGTCGCCGGCGAGCGCGGACCGGACTTCGTCCAGGTCGACCTCACCGACTACGGCCAGGTCGTCGACGCGTTGACGGCGGTCGGCGACCGCCATGACGGGATCGACGCGGTCGTGCACCTCGGTGCGATCCCGGCGCCGGGCATCCGCAGCGATGTCGCGACCTTCCACAACAACATGCCGGCGACCTTCAACGTGTTCTGGGCGGCGGTGCGGCTCGGCATCCGGCGCATCGTGTACGCGTCCAGCGAGACCGTGCTGGGGCTGCCGTTCGACGTGCCGCCGCCGTACATCCCGGTCGACGAGGACTACCCCGCTCGCCCGGAGTCGGTCTACTCGCTCGTGAAGACGCTCGAGGAGCAGCTGGCGACCGAGCTCGTGCGCTGGCATCCCGACGTGTCGATCACCGCTCTGCGGTTCTCGAACGTGATGGTGCCGGAGGACTACGCGGCCTTCCCGTCATTCGACCGGGATGCCCTGCTGCGCAAGTGGAACCTGTGGGGCTACATCGACGCCCGCGACGGAGCGCAGGCCGTGCGACGCGCGCTCGAGGTCGCCGCGCCCGGCTTCGACCGGTTCATCATCGCGGCGGCCGACACGGTCATGTCGCGCCCGAACGCCGAGTTGATCGCGGAGGTGTTCCCCGGCGTGCCCCTGACTCGGGACGTCGGCCCGAACGAGACCCTGCTCTCGATCGACAAGGCCCGGCGGGTGCTGGGCTTCGACCCGCAGCACTCGTGGCGCGACCACGTGCCTCCCGCTCGTTGAGCGAGCGGAGCGAGTCGAAACACGGCTACCGTCGCTCAGCAGTGAGCCCGTTTCGACTCCTCGCTCCGCTCGTCGCTCAACGAACGGAGGGAGGGCGGGCCCCGTCGCCCCTCCCGCCCGCTGAGCGTCCCTTCCCCGCTCGTTGAGCGAGCGGAGCGAGTCGAAACGCAGTGACCGCCGCCCAGCAATGAGCCCGTTTCGACTCCTCGCTCCGCTCGTCGCTCAACGAACGGAGGGAGGAGGATGTCTCATCGCTCCTTCCCCGATCGTTGAGCGAGCGGAGCGAGTCGAAACACGGCTACCGTCGCTCAGCAGTGAGCCCGTTTCGACTCCTCGCTCCGCTCGTCGCTCAACGAACGGAGGGAGGGCGGCGCTCGTCGCTCAACGAACGGGGAGGGCGGGCCCCGTCGCTCAACGGAGCGAGTCGAAACGCGAGGGAGCTCACCGCCGGGCGATCGTGGATCCGCGGATCACGAGCCGCACGGGCAGGGTCCGCGTCCCCGAACCGATGTCGACGCCGTCGATCGCGTCGAACACGCGCAGCGCGGCCTGGCGGCCGAGCTGCTGCAGGTTGGCGTCGATGCTCGTGAGCTCGGGCCGGGAGTTCGCCGCCAGCACCTCCCAGTTGTCGTAGCCGATGACCGCGAGGTCGTCGGGCACGGACCGGCCGAGGTCCCGGGCGGAGTCGAGCACGCCGCGCGCGATCTGATCGGAGCCGCAGAAGATCGCATCGATCTCCGGATGACGCTGCAGCAGCAGGGCCGCAGCATCCCGCCCCCAGTGCTCGCTCCACTCCGAGAACATCGGCGCGCCCACGAGGTCGAGACCGGCCTCGGCGAGCGCACCCCTCGCACCCGTCAGCCTGTCCTGCGCAGCCGCATAGGAGGGATCGCCGGAGACGTGCGCGATGCGACGACGGCCGCAGGCGAGCAGATGCTCGATCGCCATCCGTCCTCCGGCGACGTTGTCGGGCGTGAGGGACAGATCGCGCGGATCGTCGGAAGGGGCGTAGGCATAGACCACCGGCACCGGGATGTCCTGCCCCAGCGACGGCCGCGGATCGGTCTGCCTGCCGACGACGATGATGCCGTCGACCCGGCGGCTGAGCAGCTCCCGCAGGTGGTGCTGCTCGCGGATGGCGTCACCGCGGGCATCGCACAGGAACACGTTGATCCGGCCCGCGCCGAACGCGTCCTCGGCGCCCATGAGGATCGGCAGCATGAAGCGGCCCTCGAGGTCGCTGGTGAGCAGGCCGACCGTCCCGGTCCGCCCGGCCAGCAGGCCCTTCGCCATGGCGTTCGGCGTGAACGCCAGCTCGTCGGCTGCGGCGCGCACGCGGGCGCGGGTCGCGGCGGCGACGTCGCCGCGGTCGTTGAGGGCTTTGGAAGCCGTGGCGATCGAGACGCCGGCGCGACGCGCGACATCGCTGAGGGTGGCCGCCCTGGTTCCGGCTTCGCCTGCTGCTGCCATCGCATCCTCCTCGTTGCTGAAAGGTTATCGGACTCACTCTTGACCGAGCCGTGAACCACACGGTATACCTTTCCGAAAGGGGTTTCGAGATTTTCGATCCAACCCCGGCAATCCCCGCCGCCGCACACCGACGGCATCCGCTCGAAGAAGAACGCAGCATCCGCTCGAGGAAGAGCCGAGGAGGCCACATCCCATGCACACCACCAGACGCCGCACGATCGGACGGGCGGCGATCGCCGTCACCGCCGTCGCGGCACTCGTCACATCCCTCGCCGCCTGCGCGAGCGGCGACGACCCTGCAGAACCCGCCGAGTCCATCCCCGCCGAGGGCGTGGACGACGGATCGACGCTGACCCTCTGGACCCGCGCACCGCTGGAGCACCAGGCGAACCTGCTCGTCGACGCCTACAACGCGACGCATGAGAATCAGGTCGAGCTCACCGTCGTCCCCAACGACGACTACGTCGCCAAGGTCGGTGCGGCCGCCGGCTCTGGCGGCCTGCCCGACCTGTTCGCCGCCGACATCGTGTACGTGCCGAACTGGGCGCAGCAGGGCCTGTTCACGGACATCAGCGAGCAGATCGACGGCCTGGACTTCAAGGACTCCATCAACCAGGGGCACCTGTCCGCCGGGACGTACGAGGACAAGGAGTACGTGCTCCCGTTCGTGCTCGACCTGTCCATGCTGTTCTGGAACAAGGAGCTCTTCGCCGAAGCGGGCCTCGACCCCGAGAAGGCGCCGGCCACTCTCGAGGAGTTCGCCGCAGCGGCTCAGGCCGTCCAGGCGCTGAACAAGCCGGACACGTACGGCACGGCCACGGGCCTGAACTGCGGCGGATGCCTGGTCTTCACGTGGTTCCCGTCGATCTGGGCATCCGGCGAGGAGGTGCTGAACGAGGACGGCACCGAGTCGCTGCTCGACGGGGATGCCGCGCAGGAGGTCTACGAGACGTGGTCCGGCCTGCAGGAGTCGGGAGCGATCCTGCCGAGCTCGACGGATGAGACGGGTCCGACCTGGACGGCCGCCTTCAGCGAGGGCAAGGTCGGCGTGATGCCGTTCCCGGCGACGCTGCTGCCCACGCTCGAATTCGACGCCGGCGTGGCGGGGCTCCCCGGGGTCGACGGCGGCGCGTCCACGTTCGTCGGCGGCGACGGCATCGGCATCTCGAAGGACTCGAAGCAGTCCGCCCAGGCGTGGAACTTCCTCAACTGGATGATGTCCGAAGAGGCTCAGGTCGAGGTGCTGGCGCAGGACGGGAACGCCGTCTCCCGCAGCGACCTCGCCGACAACGAGTACGCGGCGGCCGACCCCCGACTCGTCACGATCAACGAGGTGGCCGCGCAGGGAGACACCCCGGTGGCGATCAACTTCCAGCAGGCGTTCAACGCGCCGGGCAGCCCCTGGCTGACGCTGATCCGCAACGCCGTCCTCGAAGGCACCGACACCGTCGAGGCCGACAACGACGAGATCACCGCCATCCTGTCCCAGTGAGCGATCGGTGGGGGCGGCGACCGTCGCCCCCACCGTCCACTCCCGCGTCCCGACGGAGAGAACACATGACCTCGACCGCATCACCGCGGCTCACCCGCCGCAGGCGCACGGCTTCGGGCGGCGCCGTGCAGGGCTGGCTGTACGCGGCCCCGACGGCGCTGTTCGTGCTGGGACTGTTCGTCGTCCCGCTCGCCCTCGTCCTGCAGATGTCGGCATCGGATTGGCCGCTGCTGGGAGGCAACCAGGGGATCAACCTCCCCGACAACTACGTGGATGCCGTGAACCACCGGCTGTTCTGGGACTCCGTCCGCTTCACGCTGCTCTACACGCTCATCACGACCGTGCTGCTCATCGGGCTCGGACTCGGTCTTGCTCTGCTCGTGCAGGAGTCGACCCGCTGGAAGGGCTTCCTGCGCACGGCGTTCCTCATCCCGAGCGCGCTCGGCCTGGCATCCGCCTCTCTGCTGTTCTACGTGCTGTACTCGCCCATCGCCGGGCCCTTCGCGGACCTCATGAGGTCCTGGGGCATCACGTTCCTCGGGACGCCTGAGGGCGCCTTGTGGTCCACGGTCTTCCTGATCGTCTGGCGGTACGCGGGCTTCTACATGCTGCTCATGCTCGTCGGGCTCCAGGGCATCCCCGACGACGTCTACGAAGCGGCGCGCATCGACGGTGCCGGGCGCTGGCAGACCTTCCGCCACATCACGGTGCCGCTGCTGCGCCCGACGTTCGCACTCACGATCGTGATGTGCGTGACCGGGTCGCTGCTCGCGTTCGAGCAGTTCTACATCCTCACCAAGGGCGGCCCGGACAACAGCACCATGACCGTCGTGCAGCTCATCTACAACGTCGCCTTCCAGGGTCAGAACAGCCTCGGGATCGCCGGAGCCCTGTCGGTGATCGTGCTGATCGCCCTCATCGTGATCAACGTCTTCCAACTGCGCGCCTTCCGCCGCCCAGAGGAGAGCTGAACCGTGACCGAGAATCAGACCCTCACGCGCACCATCGTCGCGCCCGAGCACCAGCCGACCCGCCCGCGATACCGTTCGACGGCGCAGCGCGTGGTCTACGGCATCCCGTACTGGGTGTTCACGACCGCCCTGGCCGTGATCTTCCTGTACCCCCTGATCTGGACGGGAGTCTCGAGCGTGAGCCCGCTGGCGGGGACGAGCCAGACCGACGGCTGGGGCTTCGGCAACTACGCAGCGCTCGGCGAATATCAGGCCGGCATCTGGGTGTACCTGGGCAACTCGCTGTTCGTGTCCGTGCTGACCGTGGTGCTCACGCTGTTCATCTCGCTGCTGGGCGGCTACGCGTTCGCGCGATTCTCCTTCCCCGGCAAGAACGCACTGTTCCTGCTGACGCTCGCGATCCTGATGGTCCCCTACGCGACTCTGCTGATCCCGCTCTACGTGATCCTCAACGCCGTGGGGCTGCAGAACTCGCTCGTCGGGGTGGCACTGGTGATCACGATGTTCCAGCTGCCGTTCTCGATGTTCATGATGCGGATCTCGTTCGAATCGATCCCGCGCGAGATGGACGAGGCGGCCATGGTGGACGGCTGCTCCAGCTGGGGCGCCCTCTGGCGCGTGCTCCTCCCGGCGGTCAAGCCCGGACTCGTGACGGTCGGCCTGTTCGCGTTCCTCACCGCGTGGAACGACTTCATGGCACCGCTGATCCTCATCAACGACTCCAACCGGATGACGCTGCCGCTGGCGGTCGCGAACCTCCGCGGGCAGGTGCAGGGCGTCGTCGACTACGGCGCGACCGAGGCCGGCGTCGTCGTGCTGGCTCTGCCCTGCATCGTGCTCTTCCTTATCCTCCAACGCCACTACGTCCGCGGCTTCATGTCCGGCGCCTTCAAGGGATGACAGTCAAAGGATGACGATGTACGACACCACTGCTCCGGCCGCTCCCGTGGTCCCCACCCGCGGGCGGCTGCGTCCTCTCGGCCTCGGTGAGGTGACGATCACGGACGGGTTCTGGGCCCGACGTCAGCGGGTCAACGGCGAGGCCACGCTCGAGCACATCGAGTCGCGACTCGAGTCCGAGGGCTGGCTGGGCAATTTCGATCTCGCGGCCTCCGGCAAGCTGCCGGCCGGCCGGCGGGGTCGGGAGTTCGCGGATTCCGAGATCTACAAGTACCTCGAGGCCGTCGCGTGGGAGATCGGGCGGAGGGATGCCGACGCATCCTCTCCGCTCGAACAGCGCTTCCGTGCGATCGTCGCCCGCGTCGCGGCAGCACAGGAACCCGACGGGTACCTCAACACGAACTTCGGCCGCCCGGGTCAACGCGAACGCTGGTCGGATCTGGAGTGGGGGCACGAGCTGTACTGCCTCGGGCACCTCTTCCAGGCGGCGGTCGCGCGCGTGCGGACCCGACCGGATGCCGACGACGGCCTGATCGAGATCGCCCGGCGTGCCGCGGAGCTGGTGTGCCGCGAGTTCGGCATCGGCGGTCGCGAGGGGATCTGCGGGCACGCCGAGGTCGAGGTCGGCCTCGCCGAACTCGGCCGCGCGCTGGGTGAGCGGCGCTTCGTCGAGCAGGCCGCCCTGTTCGTCGAGCGACACGGACGAGGCTCGCTGCGCGACATCGAGTGGGGCCGGAAGTACTACCAGGACGATACGTCCGTGAGAGATGCCGACGCCCTTCGCGGGCATGCGGTGCGCGCGAACTACCTGTCGGCGGGGGCGAGCGATGTCGCCGTGGAGACGGATGACGACGCGCTGCTGTCGTCGCTGCGTCGCCAGTGGGACCGCACGGTGGAGCGCCGGACATACATCACCGGCGGTCAGGGCTCGCACCATCAGGACGAGGCCTTCGGCGACGACTGGGAGCTCCCTGCCGATCGCGCCTACTCGGAGACCTGTGCCGGGATCGGATCGATCATGTTCTCGTGGCGGCTGCTGCTCGCGACCGGCGAGGCCGCGTACGCCGATCTCATCGAGCGGACCCTGTTCAACGTCGTGGCGACGTCGCCGGCACCGGATGGCAAGGCGTTCTACTACGCCAACACCCTGCATCAGCGGGTTCCCGGCATCCCGGCCGACCCGTCTGCGACCTCGTCGCGGGCGTCGTCTTCGCTGCGGGCGCCGTGGTTCGAGGTCTCGTGCTGCCCTCCGAACGTCGCGCGCACCTTCGCGAGCCTGGACGCCTACGTCGCGACCGCGGATGACGACGGTGTGCAGCTGCATCAGTACGCGACGGGCCGCGTGCGAACGGTGCTCCCGGACGGACGGGTCGTGGCGTTCGACGTGCAGACGGACTATCCCGCCGACGGCCGGGTGCGGATCACGATCGCGCAGGATGCCGAGTTCACGCTCACGCTGCGGATCCCCGCCTGGGCTGACGGCGCGCGCCTGGTCGTCGGCGGCGCGGGCGAGGACGTGGCTCCGGGCACGCCCTCCGTGCGTCGTGCTTTCCGGGCGGGCGATGTCATCGAGCTGGCTCTCCCCGTGGCTCCGCGCGTGACCGCCCCCGATCCTCGGGTGGATGCCGTGCGGGGATGCGTCGTCGTGGAACGGGGCCCCGAGGTGCTCGCTCTGGAGTCGGTGGATCTCGGCGCGGATGTGGGCGATGCCGTCCTGGCGGGCGAGCCCGTCGAACGCGACGGGTCTGTGGTGCTCCCGGTGCGGAATCGCTCGACCGACTCGGTGTCCGAGGTGCCCCTGGTGGCCTATCACGACTGGGCCCAGCGCGGCCCGTCGACGATGCGGGTGTGGGTTCCGACGAGCTGAGAGCGACCTGCCGGTAGCGGCGAGCTCCGAACCGGGACCGTTGGCGGCATTCCGGCGGACCCTGACGCTCTTCGCACGCTCAGGCCCGAGCGCATTCACTACCCTCGTTGCATGCGCATCGACGACTTCGCCGTCCCCGACACCGCCGCCGCGCGGGGCGCCCGCGAGCTCATGGACGAGTACCACTCACCCGCACTGCGTAACCACGTGCAGCGCTCCTGGCTGTGGGCCGAGGCGTTCGCGGTCATCGAGGGTCGAACGGGCGTCGACCACGAGCTGCTCTACGCCGCGGCACTCCTGCACGACATCGGACTCGCGCCGGCGTTCGACAATCACCTGCTCGGCTACGAGGAGGCCGGCGGCCACGTCGGCGAGGCGATGGCCGCCGGGGCGGGATGGCCGATCGAGCGCCGGCGACGGATCAACGAGGTCATCGTGAGGCACAACTGGCCGGAGGTCGACCCAGGGCTCGACCTCGAGGGTCACCTGCTCGAGATCGCGACCGGCCTCGACATCTCGGGGCGTCGGGACACGGAGATCCCGCTCGCGTTCCGCCGCGAAGTCCTCTCCGTGTACCCGCGACTCACTCTCGCCGAGGAGTTCGGGGCCGGCGTGAGCGAGCAGGCAGACCGCAAGCCGCACAGTCACGCCTCGCGTCTGCTCGACGGCGGTCTGATCGACAAACTGGGGGCGAACCCGCTGGAGCGCCTCCCCGCTCGTTGAGCGACGTCTCGACTCGCAGCACTCGCTCACTGCAGGCCCTACGAGTCGAAGCGCGGCCACCGCCGCTCAGTATCGGACGCGTTTCGACTCCTCGCTTCCGCTCGTCGCTCAACGAGCGGAAGGAGGCGTGCCGCTCAACGAACGGTACGGAGGGGCGCGCCGCTCGACGCTCGACGAGCGGGAGCACGCGCGTGCGGACGGGGCGTCGAGCGCCCACCGCACTATCCTGTTCGGATGACTGGGACGCCGGCCCGCGCGAGGATGAAGGACGTCGCCGCGCTCGCCGGCGTCTCGCCGAAGACGGTCTCGAACGTCGTGACCGGGACCGTCGCGGTCCGCGAGGAGACCAGGGCGCGGGTCGAAGCGGCCATGGCCGAGCTCGACTTCGTCCCGAATCTCAACGCCCGGGGGCTGCGCCAGGGACGCAGTGGCATCATCGCGCTGGCGCTGCCCGATCTCGCCACCGCCTATTCCGCGGAGCTCGTGCACCGCATCGTCGAGGCCGCCCACGAACGCGGGCTCGCCGTGCAGATCGAGGAGACCGCGTCCGAGCCCGACCGCGAGAAGGAACTGCTCTCTCGCGCCCGGGCGCATCTCGTCGACGGCCTCATCCTCAACCCGATCCGCCTGGAGGACAGCGTCGTGCGCCACGCCGATCGCCTGCCTCCGATCGTCGTGATCGGCGAAGTCGAGCAGCACCGCGCCGACCACGTGCGCATCGACAGCCAGCAGGCCGCGGCGGACGCCGCTCGCCACGTCCTGGAGCGCGGCGCACGCCGCATCGCCGTGATCGGCGGCGACGACGACGCGTCGGTCGCGACCGCGACCAGCAGGCTCCGCCTGGATGGCGTCCACGATGCGCTGCGCGAGGCGGGCATCGCCCGCGACCCCGCCCTCGAGATCAACCGGCTGCCCTGGTCGATGGCCGCGGGCGCCGAGGGCATGAGGGAGATCCTCGACCGTCGCGTGGCGTTCGACGCCGTGGTCGCGTTCACGGACTCGATGGCCGCGGGGGCGCTGCACACCCTCCATGACCACGGCATCGACGTGCCCGGAGACGTGATCGTCACGGGGTTCGACGACGTCGAGTTCTCGCAGTTCACGTCGCCGTCGCTCACGACCATCGCCTTCGACCGCGCCGCCTTCGCCGAGGCGACGCTCGGGTTGCTGCAGTCGCGGATGGACGACCGTACGGCCGCGCCGCGCTCGCTGACGCTGTCGCATCGGGTCCTGGAGCGCGCGAGCACGGCACGCACGCCCGCGGGCCACCGCCCCTGAGCAGGCGGCGGCCCCGGCATCCCGAGCACCCAAGGCCGCCAAGGCTTGCGCACCGGATTACCACGATGTAATGATGAGACGCCCGATCCGTGCAACCCCGACCGCTGTCACGAAGGAGTGACGATGACACCCCCGCTCGATATGTCCCGAAGGCAGTTCCTCGCTGCCGCATCGGTGGCCGCCGGCACAGTGCTGCTCGCCGGCTGCGCCCCCGGTGCCCCCTCAGGCTCGAACGCCCAGACGCTGCAGTTCTGGCATCTGCTGTCGGGAGGCGACGGCGTGACGATGTCCGCGCTCCTGCAGGGCGTGAACGATGCCCAGAGCGACTACTACATCCGGCCCACCGTCCTCGCCTGGGGAACGCCGTACTACACCAAGCTCGCCATGGCGGGCGCCGGTGGCCGCGCCCCCGACGTCGCGATCATGCACGCGACTCGCACGGTCGGATGGGCGCCCGGCGGCCTGCTGGACACCTGGGACGTCGACCGGCTCGCCGAACTCGGCGTGGACCGCTCCACCTTCCCGCGACCGATCTGGGAGAAGGGCTTCGTCGGCGACGACCTGTTCAGCATCGCGCTGGACGCGCATCCCTTCATCCTGATGTTCAACACCGACATCTGCGACGCGGCCGGGGTCCTGGAGACCGACGGCACGCTCACGCCGACCTCGTCCCCCGAGGAGTACCTGGACCAGCTCCGCGAGGTCGCCGGCGCCGCGGAGGGCCACGCGCTGTCTTACGGCTACCTCGGCGACGGGGCCCAGATGTGGCGCCTGTTCTACGGCCTGTACGCGCAGCACGGTCTCGAGATCGAGCTCCCGGTCGGCGGCAAGGCCGTGATCGACAAGGATGCCGCGGTCGAGGTCCTCACCTTCATGCAGTCTCTCCTCGACGGCGAGATCGCCGCTGCTCAAGCCGACTACGGCACCGCGGTGGCCGAGTTCGCGACCGGTCAGAGCGGCATGCTGATGACCGGCGTCTGGGAGCTGCGCACCATGCAGAACGCCGGCATCCCCTTCGACGCCACGATGATCCCGACGCTGTACGGGACGCCGGCCGTGTACGCCGACTCGCACTCATTCGTGCTCCCGCATCAGATGAACGCGGACCCCGTCCGACGCGACCTGACCTACCGGTTCGTCGCCGACATGCTCAAGGGCTCCTTCGGCTGGGCGGAAGCCGGCCACATCCCCGCGTTCCTCCCGGTGACGCAGTCGCCCGAGTACGACGATCTCGTCCCGCAGGCCCACTACGCCGAAGCGGCCGACCACGTGGTCTACGACCCGCAGGCCTGGTTCACGGGGTCCGGATCCAACTTCCAGAGCGAGTTCGGCGCCGCCGTGCAGGGCGTGCTCCTGTCCGGCGATGACCCGGCTGTCGCGATCGACCGCTTCGAGGCACGGGTCAACACGTGGCTCAAGCAGCCGAACCCGGCCGATCCTGAAGGGACGTGGAAGCCATGACCACCACCGCCTCCTCGTCCACGCGCGTCATCGTCACGGGCAAGGCCGCCGATCACCGCAGCCGCCGCTCCGGTGCGCCCAAGCGCGAGCAGCTCATCAGCTGGGCGTTCCTCGCGCCGTTCCTCGTCGCCTTCCTGCTGTTCCTCGCCTGGCCGATCATCCACGGCATCTACCTGAGCTTCACCGACCAGTCGCTGACCGGCGCGGGAGGAACGCTCGTCGGGTTCGCGAACTACGCCGAGGCACTCGCAGACCCCGTGATGTGGCAGTCGCTGTGGAACACCGTGTGGTTCACGCTGCTGTCCACCGTGCCGCTCGTCCTGATCGCGCTGATCATGGCGGCGCTCGTGGATCGCGGCCTGCCCGGCCAGTGGCTGTGGCGTCTGTCGTTCTTCATGCCGTATCTGCTCGCCTCGACGGTCATCTCCCAGATCTGGGTGTGGATCTTCAACCCGCAGATCGGCGCAGCCAACAACATCCTCAAGTTCTTCGGCCTCGAGCCGATCGCGTGGCTGCAGAACCCGGACACGAACATGCTGTCGATCGTCATCGCGACGGTCTGGTGGACGGTCGGGTTCAACTTCCTGCTCTACCTGGCCGCGATGCAGAACATCCCGCCGCAGCAGTATGAGGCGGCCTCTCTGGACGGCGCCGGAGCGTGGCGCCAGTTCTGGTCGATCACCCTGCCGCAGCTGGGTCCCGCCACCGTGCTCATCCTCATCCTGCAGATCCTGGCATCCCTGAAGCTGTTCGATCAGGCCTATCAGATGCTCGGCGGGGTGGCGAGTGACACTACGCGATCGATCGTGCAGTACATCTACGAAGCCGGATTCGTCAGCTACCGGTTCGGCTACTCGGCCGCCATCTCCTATGTGTTCTTCGCCATCATCGTCATCATCGGCGTCGCGCAGGCCCTGGTCATGCGCCGTCGGAAGGAGCAGTGATGTCCACCGCAACCCTCTCTCCGACCGAGACGATCACCGTCGCGAAGCCCGGCAGGGCGCGCCGCACTCGACTACCGGGACAGAAGCCCTTCGGCCCGCTGCGGGTCACCGCGTTCGTCGTCCTGCTGCTCATGGCGATCGGCTGGCTGCTGCCCTTCCTGTGGGCGGTCGCCACCGCGTTCAAGACCGAGACGGATGCCGCATCCGGCGACCCGTCGTGGATCGGAGCCTCGGGGCCGACGGTCGAGGCCTTCGCCGCGATCCTCTCCCAGGGCAACGTCTACATCTGGGCGTTCAACAGCCTGTGGACCTCGGCGGCCGTGACCGCGATCACCCTCGCGATCTCGGCGCTGGCGGCCTACGCGTTCTCGCGTCTGGACTTCACGGGGCGCAAGTGGCTGTTCGCCGTGATCATCGCGTCGATCGTCGTGCCGCCGCAGGTGCTGATCATCCCGCTGTTCTACCAGATGCTCACGTTCAACATGATCGACACGTACTGGGGCCTGATCCTGCCGCAGGTCGTGGCGCCGGCGATGGTGTTCATCCTGAAGCGGTTCTTCGACGCCATCCCGATCGAGCTCGAGGATGCGGCCCGCGTGGACGGTGCGAGCCGGCTCCGGATCTTCTGGTCCATCGTGCTGCCGCTGTCGCGGCCGATCCTGGCGTCCGTCGCGATCTTCGTGTTCATCGGCGCGTGGAACAACTTCCTCTGGCCGTTCCTCGTCATCAACGACACCACGCTGATGACGCTGCCGGTCGGACTCCAGACCGTCATCAGCGCGTACGGCGTGCAGTACGCGCAGGTCATGGCCCAGGCGGTGCTGGCCGCACTGCCGCTCATCATCGTGTTCATCATCTTCCAGAAGCAGATCGTCAAGGGCGTCGCCACCAGCGGCTTCGGCGGTCAGTAGTCCCCGCATCCGGCCACCATCACAAGGAGAGCAATGTCTCAGGCCCGCATCACCATCGACCGCGACTTCACCATCGCCGACGTCCCCCGGAGGCTCTTCGGGTCGTTCGTCGAGCACATGGGGCGCTGCGTGTACACCGGCATCTACGAACCGGGGCACCCGCAGGCCGATGAGCGCGGCTTCCGCCGAGACGTGCTCGCCCTGGTGCGGGAGATGGGCCCGACCGTGATCCGGTACCCCGGCGGCAACTTCGTGTCGGGGTACCGGTGGGAGGACGGCGTCGGTCCCGTCGAGGACCGCCCGGTCCGCATCGACGGCGCCTGGCACACCATCGAGACGAACGCCTTCGGGCTGCACGAGTTCGTCGACTGGGCGCGCGAGGCGGACGTGGAGGTCATGGAGGCGATCAACCTCGGCACCCGTGGAGTCGAGGAGGCGCGCGCGCTCGTCGAGTACGCGAACCACCCCGGCGGGACCTACTGGTCCGATCTGCGACGCAGCAACGGCGCGGCAGACCCGTTCGACATCAAGCTGTGGTGCCTGGGCAACGAGCTCGACGGCCCGTGGCAGATCGGGCACAAGACGCCCGCGGAGTACGGGCGGCTCGCCCAGGAGACGGCCAAGGCGATGAAGCTCGTCGACGACTCCATCGAACTCGTGGCGGTCGGTTCCTCCAACCGTCAGATGCCGACGTTCGGCACGTGGGAGCACACCGTGCTCACGCACGCGTATGACGAGGTCGACTACATCTCGATGCACGCGTACTACCAGGAGCACGACGGCGACGCCGAGTCGTTCCTCGCGGAGGCGGTGGAGATGGATGCCTTCATCGAGGGCGTCGTCGCCACGATCGACGCCGTGAAGGCGGCGGGCAAGCACACCAAGCAGGTCGACATCTCCTTCGACGAGTGGAACGTCTGGTACCAGTCGGGGCTGGACACCGAGGACCAGCCGCACCAGGTCTCCAAGTCCTGGCGCACGCATCCGCGTCTCATCGAGGACACCTACTCGGTGACGGATGCCGTCGTCGTCGGCACCTTCCTCAACAGCCTGCTCCGCCACGGCGACCGGGTGCGGATCGCCAACCAGGCCCAGCTCGTGAACGTCATCGCGCCGATCCGCTCCGAGGAGGGCGGTTCCGCGTGGCGGCAGACCAGCTTCTGGCCCTTCGAGCGGATGGCCCGGCTCGCCAAGGGACGAATCCTGCGTCTCGCTGTGAACGCCTCGCAGATCAGCACGAAGCGCTACGGCGACGTGGATGCCGTGGACGCCGCAGCGACATGGGACGAGGAGACCGGCCGTGTCGTGGTGTTCGTCGCGAACCGTTCGCTGGAGACATCCAACGACCTGACGCTGGACCTGCGCGGTTTCGGCGACCTGCGGATCGCGAGCGCCGAGACGCTGACGATCCCGGAGGGCGGCGATCGCCACACGGCGAACCTCGAGACCGCGCCGGACCGCGTGGGCATGGTGCCGCTCGCCGGCGCCGAGGTCGTGGACGGCGCCGTGCGCGCGACCCTGCCGCCGCTGTCCTGGTCGGTGCTCGAGCTGAACGCCGCACGCGCCTGATCCATACCTGGTCGACGCCGAAGGGCCCTGCTCGCGCTGAGCAGGGCCCTTCGGTTCATCCGCCCCGACTCAGCGTCGGGGGGAACAGATCTCAGCGCGCCAGGGCGATCGCTGACCACGAGACGGGCGGCAGTGTGATGGTCAGCTCGCCGCCGTCGATCCTGACGCTGTCGTTGACGTGCACGGTGACCCGTTCCGGCCGCTCGAGGGTGTTCTTGGCATGCACGTCCTCGTCGCTCAGGGTGTGCGCCTCGAGCACCGAGACGTCGCCGAGGCCGACGACGTCGACCGTCACTGTGATCGGCTCCGTCCGGCTGCGGTTCACCAGGAACACCGCCGAACGTCCGGCCTCGGCATCGTGGGTGGCGACAGCGTCGACGAGAGGGACCTCTCCGTACGCCTGCGTCGTGTAGGTCGGAGCATCGAGCTTGAGCTCCAGCGCCTCGCCCTGCGCGAGACGGGAGGTGATCGAGAACGGGTAGAAGGTCGTCTGACGCCAGGCGGGTCCGCCGGGTTCGGTCATGATGGGCGCGATCACGTTGACCAGCTGCGCCAGCGATGCGCTCGTGACCCTGTCCGCGTGCTTGAGCAGCGAGATCATGAGGCTTCCGAACACGACCGCGTCCACGACCGAGTACACGTCTTCGAGCAGGCGGGGCGCGACGGGCCAGTTGTCGATCCCCTCGATCTTGTCCACTCCGTGGTAGCGATCGATGTACCAGACGTTCCACTCGTCGAACGAGATGTCGATCTTCTTGGTGCTGCCGCGCACGGCGCCGACGTGGTCGGCGGTGGCGATCACCGTTTCGATGAAGTGGTCCATGTCGACAGCGGATGCCAGGAACGAGTCGATGTCCCCATCCTTCTCCTCGTAGTACGCGTGGCAGGAGATGTAGTCGACGTCGTCGTACGTGTGGCTGAGCACGACGCGCTCCCATTCGCCGAACGTCGGCATGTGGGCGCTCGACGAGCCGCACACGACGAGCTTGACCCCGGGGTCGATCTGCCGCATGCCCTTGGCCGTCTGCGACGCGATCTTGCCGTAGTCGTCGGCGGAGCGGTGCCCGAGCTGCCATGGTCCGTCCATCTCATTGCCGAGACACCACATCTCGACGCCGAACGGCTCATCGCGCCCGTTCCTGCGGCGGAGCTCGCTCAGCGCTGTGCCCCCACGGATGTTGGAGTACTCCAGCAGATCGAGCGCCTCAAGGGTGCCACGGGTACCGAGGTTGACAGCCATCATCAGGTCGCTTCCGACCTTCTCCAGCCAGGATGCGAACTCGTGAAGACCGACCTCGTTGGTCTCGGTGGAGTGCCAGGCGAGGTCCAGTCGGTGCGGGCGCTGCTCGCGCGGACCGACCGAGTCCTCCCAGCGGAATCCGGAGACGAAGTTGCCGCCGGGGTAACGGATCGTCGACACTCCCAGCTCGCGGACGAGATCGATGACGTCCTGGCGGAATCCTTCGGCATCCGCCGTCGGATGGCCGGGCTCGTAGACGCCATCGTAGATGTGACGGCCGAGGTGCTCGACGAAACCGCCGAACAGCCTGCGCTGGATGCGCCCGGTGACGAAATGCGGATCGATGGTCAGACGTGCGGTGGTCATTCTCTATTCCTCATTCTGTGCGGAGATCGTGCGGGCGCTGCGTGTCTCATGCGCTTCGGTGCGCAGGACGGGATCGACGACCTCGCGCGTCTCGCCCGTCATCATCACGGTCCTCGATCGCGCGAGGTCCCCGACGGAGAACCCGGCGGACAAGACGACCTCCCCCGCTTCGACGATCCGCCGACGCGACAGCCCGGTGAACGAGAAGCGATCCGCGTGCAGGGTGAACGCCACCTGCGTGCACTGACCGGCTTCGATCGCGATACGCGCATAACCGACGAGCTGCTGCACGGGCCGAGTGACCTGGGCGACCGGATCGGCCGAATAGAGCTGCACGACGGTCTCGCCCTCGCGCTCGCCCGTGTTCGCGATCGTCACCGTCGCCGTGACCGTGCCGTCCGTGGCGATCTCGGCGTGGTCGACGGCGAGCTCGACGATCTCGAAGGTCGTGTACGACAGGCCGTGGCCGAAGGGGAAGGCCGGAGCGATCGACAGGTTGCTGATCCGATCGCCGTCCTGCCCGAGCGGAGGCGCGAGGTACGTGTGCGGAAGAGCCGCGGAACTGCGCGGCACCTGCACCGGCAGATGTCCGCTCGGATTGACTTCCCCAGCCAGGATCCGGGCAAGGGCTCCGGCGCCCTCGACACCCGGCATGAACGCCTGCAGCACCGCCGCCCCGCGCCCGACGAAACGTCCGAGCGCGTAGGGGCGGCCGGAGAGGACGACGAGGACGACGGGCGTTCCCGTCGCGAGAATCGCGTCGACCAGATCTCCCTGATCTCCCGGAAGATCGAGCGACGCCGCGTCCGAGCCCTCGCCGGACGTGCCCTTGCCGAACATGCCGGCATGATCGCCGACGACGACGATCGCGACGTCGGCGTGCGTCGCCGCATCGACGGCGCGTGCCAGGTCCTCCGCCGTGCCGGGATCCTGCAGCGGACAACCGCTCTGCACGGCGACGCCCGCTCCGGGAAAGGACGCGCGCAGGGCATCCGGGAGCGACATCGCCGGCACCCCCGGCCCGAGTCCCGGGTGCCGAGGCAGCACGTGCACGGGGAACGAGTAGGCGCCCATCAGCGCGCTCGGATCGGCGGCGCAGGGCCCGATCACCGCGATGCGGGACGTTGCCGGCGCGAGGGGAAGCAGGGCCGCGGGATTGTCGAGCAGGACGATGGACTTCTCCGCCATGCGCCGTGCTATGTCCCGGTTGGCCGGGCTGTCCAGGTCGTGTTCGACGGGTTCAGCCGGTTTCCAGTCCTGGTCGAGCAACCCGAGCTGGATCTTCTGCCTGAGGACCCGCCGCAACGCCGTGTCGATGTCGGCGGCGGTGCGCTCGGGATCGGGGTCTTCGTCATCGAGGACGAGGAATGCCGAGATGTCAGGGAGTTCGACGTCCAGGCCGGCGTGCAGAGCCAGACGTCCGGCCTCGGGCATCGTCCCCGCCAAGCCGTGCTTGGACTTCAGGAAGGCGACAGCCCAGTAGTCGGAGACGACAGTGCCATCGAATCCCCACTCTCCGCGGAGCAGATCGGTCAGCAGCCACCGATCCGCCGCAGCGGGAACTCGATCAGTCTCGGTGTAGGAGTTCATCACGCTGCGCGCACCCGCCAGGCGAACCGCCATCTCGAAGGGAGGGAGCACGAGATCGCGCAGTTCCCGCTCTCCCATGGCGACCGGCGCGTGATTGCGGCCGCCGCGAGAGGACGCGTGCCCGGCGAAGTGCTTGAGCGTCGCGATCACGCCGGAGTTCTGCAGCCCCTCGACATAGGCGGATGCCAGCGTGGCGACCACGTACGGATCTTCGCCCATCGTCTCCTCCACTCGGCCCCAGCGGTAATCCGTCACCACGTCCAGCACCGGGGACAGGCCCTGGTGCACACCGACCGCCGACATGTCGCGGCCGATCGCCCGCGCCATCTCGCCCACCAGTTCCGGGTCGAATGTCGCACCCCATGCGAGCGCGGTCGGGTAGACCGTTGCGCCGAGGGTGGTGAAACCGGTGAGGCATTCCTCGTGGACGATGGCCGGGATGGCGACACGCATGGCATCGAGCAGGTGCTGCTGAGCGTCCCGAATGCGCGTCATTCCGTCACGCGCGGAGACCGGCGCGGTCCCGAAGACGCGAGTGAGCTGACCGATCCCGTGGCGGACGACTCGCTCGAACGGCGCCCTCCCCTCCGAGAACACGTCCTGCATCGGCGCGATGATCTCGCCGCCGGTGCGCTGGTCCGCCCAGTACCCGCCGAGTTGAGCGACCTTCTCCTCTCGAGTCAGTTCCGCGACGAGCGCATCCACTCTCGCCTCGACGCCGACCCGAGGGTCGCGCCAGATCTCGCCCGTCATGGGTGCGCCTTCCGTCACTGGATCTCACCGTTCGCATCCCCGCGCGAACGCCTGCTCCAGACTCGCTGGTCGACCGCGAAGATACAACGTTGTAAATTTCTTCTCCGGAGTATAGCCTTCTCAACCGAGACGGAGAGGTCCGGCCCGAGAGGCACTCAGTTCGAGGAAGAAACTGGCATGACGAAGACACACCGCTTGAAGAAGCTGCTCTACAACCAGCGGCTCGCACCGTACCTGTTCATCCTGCCGTTCCTGGTGACGCTGCTCGTCTTCTGGCTCGTCCCGGTCGGACGTTCCGTGATCATGAGCTTCCAGGAGGTGCTGTACGGCCAGGCGACGTTCATCGGCACAGCGAACTACGAACGACTCTGGAACGATCAGGTGTTCTGGAAGGCCATGTTCAACAGCGTCCGCTACATGGTGCTGACGCTCGTGATCCTCGTCCCGATCCCGATGGCGCTCGCGGCCATCATCAACTCCAGGCTGGGAAGCAGCCGGATCAAGAACTTCTTCAAGTCGTCGCTGTTCGTGCCCGCTCTGACCTCCGTGGTGGTCGCGGGCATCGTGTTCCGGCTGATGTTCTCCGAGACCGACTCGGGGCTGATGAACCAGATCGTCGAGTTCTTCGGGTTCGGCCCGGTGCGCTGGCTCCGTGAAGACCTCACCGGACTGGCGGCGCTCCTGCTTCTCGCGCTGTGGCGTTGGGCCGGCGTCAACACGATGTACTTCCTCGCCGGAATGCAGGCGATTCCGAGCGAGTACTACGAAGCGGCATCCATCGACGGCGCGAACAAGCTGCAGCAGTTCTTCAACGTGACGCTTCCCGGTCTCAAGCCCACGATCGTGTACGTCACGACCATCAGCGTGTACGGGGGGCTGGCGATGTTCCTGGAGAGCTTCATGCTCTACGCCGGCAACAACTCGCCGAACAATCAGGGGCTCACGATCGTCGGCTACCTCTACCGGAAGGGCATTCAGGAGAACGACCTCGGCTTCGCCTCCGCCGTCGGCGTCGTGCTCCTGGTGCTGGTTCTCGCGATCAACCTCACCCAGCTCACGGCCACGGGAACGTTCAAGAAGGAGTCGGTGCGATGAGCCAGGACACAGCGATGACATCCGACCGCACCTCGAGTGCAGGCGCATCGAGGCCGCGCATGAGCCGCAGGACGGCCACGCTCATCCAGAGCGCCTTCCTCATCGTGATCGCACTGATCTCGCTCGTGCCCGTGATCGCGATCTTCGTCGGGACCTTCCAGGACGGCAACGACGTCATCCGCAACGGCATCTCGTTCTCGATCGACCTCTCGGAGCTGAGCTTCGACAACTACGCGATGCTCTTCACGGATTCCGGCATGTACTTCCAGTGGTTCTGGAACAGCCTGCTGCTGACCGCCGTCCAGGTGGCCGGCACGCTGCTGGTGAGCTCGTTCGTCGCCTACGGATTCGCGATGTACGAATTCCGCGGCAAGAGCCTGGGCTTCATCCTCGTGATCATCCTGATGACCATCCCGTTCGAGATGCTCATGCTGCCGCTCTACGTGCAGGTCAACGACCTCGGCGCCGCAGACCAGTACTGGATCGTCGTCCTGCCCTTCCTGGCGCAGGCCGTGACGATCTTCTTCTTCCGCCAGTACTTCCTGGGCGTACCCCGCGAGATCCTCGAAGCCGGCCGTGTGGACGGCGTCTCGGAGTTCGGCATCTTCTTCCGCCTCGTGGTCCCCATCGCCAAACCCGCCTTCGCCGCCATGGCGATCCTGAACGGCATGACCATCTGGAACAACTTCCTCTGGCCGCTTCTGGTGCTGCGCTCGCCCGAGAAGTTCCTGCTTCCGATCGGCCTCAACACCCTGCTGACTCCTCACGGCAACAACTACGAGCTGCTGATCATCGGCTCGTTCTTCTCCCTGATCCCGATCCTGATCCTCTTCCTCGCGTTCCAGCGATTCTTCGTGGCCGGCATGACCGCCGGCGCGGTGAAGGGCTGATCTCACGCGTTCCTCCAATCCCCAACCGCAGTACCCAACACACAGTCAGGAGCAACATCATGCGAATCCGAAGGATGCTGACCGCAACGATCGCGGCAGGGCTGGCAGTCGGAGCTCTGGCCGGCTGCACGAGCGGCGGCCAGCCGGACGGCGGCGGCGAAGGCGCCGACGGCGCGACCGCACTGGACATGTGGGTGTTCGCCGAACTCCACGGCCAGGTCTACGAAGAGATGGCCGAGAAGTGGAATGAGGAGAATCCCGACAAGGCCGTCGACCTCAACATCACCGTCTACCCCTACCAGGACATGCACGACAAGCTTCTGCTCGCCGTAAACTCGGGCCAGGGACTGCCCGACCTCGCGGACATCGAGGTCGGCAAGTTCGCGAACTTCGTCAAGGGCAGCAACCCGCCGCTCGCCGACCTGACCGAGGCCGCCGCTCCCTACGCCGACGACATCGTGCAGGCCCGGCTCGACCTTTACAGCCGAGACGGCAAGATCTACGGCTACCCGACGCACGTCGGCGCCTTCGTCGCGTTCTACAACACCGAATTGCTCGAGGCCGCCGGTGTCGACTACACGACGATCAAGACCTGGGATGACTTCGCTGCGGCCGGAACCGCGTACAACCAGGCGACGGACAAGGCCTTCAGCGTCGCAAGCACGGGCGTCTTCTTCACCGAGCCTCTGGCGATCGCCCAGAACGGCGGACAGCTCTTCGAGGACGATGGGCTCGGCGCGCCCGCGGTGAACAGCCCCGAGGTCGTCGAGACGATGCAGATGTTCCAGGACATGAAGGAATCGGGTGCGCTCTCGACGATTCCCGGCGGCAGCCCGGACAGCGAGGAGGCCTTCGGCGCCATCAACAGCGGTGACTACGCCGCCATCGTCTATCCGGCGTGGTACACGTCGCGCTACGTCGACTACATGCCTGACCTGGCAGGCAAGATCGCCATCGCTCCGGCTCCGCAGATCGAGGGCTCCGAGGTCCTCACGATCGGCGGCGGCGGCACCGGCACCGCCGTGATGGCTGCCAGCGAGAACAAGGAACTCGCCAGCGATTTCCTCGCCTACACGAAGTTGTCCCTCGAAGCCAACGTGGCGGTGTGGGAGGTCCTCGGCTTCGATCCGGTCAACATGTCGGTCTGGGAGGACGAGGCGGTCACGCACAACCCGGACAACAAGTTCAACCAGTACTTCCAGACGAACCTCTTCGACGTGCTGAACTCGGTGAAGGACGGCATCGGCCACTTCGAGTCGTTCTCCAACGAGAACCTGCCGACTGTGGACAACCAGTTCCGGACGGTCACTCTCAACGAGATCTACGAGAACGGCACGCCTGCGGAGGAAGCCCTCGATCAGGCACAGGAAACCGTGCAGAACGAACTGGGCCAGTAGTCCCGCGCATGCGGTTGGGGCGGAGGTTCATCCGCCCCAACCGCGTGGCGCCCGACCGGGCGGAAGCAGCGGACGCGCGGCCGACACACATGATCGCTGACGACCGGGACGGCGCGGCTAGAGTGAAGACAACGCGGCTGAGCCGTGACACAGCGATTGGTGGAACGATGGATCCGACGATGCACGACGTCGCCAGGGTCGCCGGCGTCTCCATCAAGACGGTCTCCAACGTCATCAATGACTATCCGCACGTGCGCACGTCCACTCGTGAGCGCGTCCAGGCGGCGATCACGGAGCTGGGCTATCGGCCGAATCTGTCGGCGCGCGGGCTCCGCTCCGGGCGCACCGGTGTCATCGGACTCGCCGTCCCTGCGATCAGCGAGAACTACTTCGCCAAGCTGGCAGACGCCGTCATCCGCGCCGCCGACGCACGCGGACTCGGCGTCGTCGTCGAGCAGACCAGCGGCAATCGCGAGCGCGAGCTGCAGGTCATCACGGGTGGACGGCTGCGTCTGACCGACGGACTCCTGTTCAGCCCCTTCGCGCTCGGGCAGTCCGACGCCGATTCCTTGAACACCGGCTTCCCGCTCGTCCTGCTCGGCGAGCGCATCTTCGACGGTCCGACCGACCACGTGACGATGCACAACGTCTCCTCGGCGAGAGCCGCGGTAGAGCATCTGCTCGACATCGGCCGGCGTCGGGTCGCCATCGTCGGTGCCGAGGCGGCTCCCCTGGCGGGAACGAGTTCCGCGACATTGCGCCTGGCGGGCTATCGACAGGCCTTCGAGGGCGCGGGCATCGAGGTCGATCCGCGACTGATCCGCACGACGGAGCACTGGAACCGCACCGCCGGCGCCTTGGCGGTCCGCGAGCTGGTCGGCGAAGGGATCGCCTTCGATGCGGTCTTCGCCCTCAACGACGCCCTGGGGCTTGGCGCCCTTCGTGCACTCGGTGAGGCAGGCCTCCGGGTCCCGGAGGATGTGGCGGTCATCGGATTCGACAACATCGACGAGGCCCGATTCGCCATGCCGTCGATGTCGAGCGTGGACGCGGGCAGCGCCCAGATCGCACTCACCGCAGTCGATCTCCTCATCGAACGCATCGAGGAGAAGGGCGATCGCCGTCCGCCGCGAACGGTCAAGCCGGGCTTCCGCATCGTCCGCCGCGAGTCGACCGGGTTCCCCGGGCGCGCCGCGGAAGCAACGCCGAACGCCTGAGCACTCCGCCTCCGATCGGCCGCCGCAACTCGACAGGTCGAACTCCTTCGGCACCTACAACGTTATAAATTCTTCTTGACGTCCCAATGGAAGCTCTGGGATAGTGGCCCCGCGCGCACTTTACGACGTTGTAAATCAAGATCGCGTAGAGTTCGTGCTCGCCATCCGGCTCCGGCGTCGCTGCATGAACGAGCGTCTCTCCGAGTCGGCCGAATCACACGAGATGAGGAATCGATGGAGAACATGTCAAAGCACCGGCCTTCGGGTCGGTCCTGGAGAGGACGGCGCGCGATCGGGTTGCTCACGGCTGCACTCGTCGCCTTCGCCGGGTTGACGGCGACGGCTCCTGCGGCCGCCGCGGAGCCGTGGGTCGGCGTGCAGGCCGACGGCTATCTGCGCATCAGCGTGCCGAACGCCGCCGTCGAGGAGGCCGTCGGGCCGGTATCGCAGGTGGTCGTCGAGGGCAACTTCGGCCCCTCGCACAACTGGGCGCAGATCGGCCTGCAGCGCAGTGGCGCCAACTGGACCGCGACCTACGGCCCGTTCGAGCCTGGCCTGTACTACTACCAGGTGACGGGAGACGACAGCAAAGTGCTCAAGGACGCGAGCAACCCCACGAGAGTCGCGTCCGAGCCGGAATGGAGCACGTTCTTCATTCCAGGTGAATCGGCGGCCCTGCTCGCCGACGCGCCGGAGGAGGCAGGCACCATCGAGACGATGACCTACGACAGCGCGGTCGCCGGCGAGGAGCGTGAGGCGCTCGTCTGGCTTCCACCGACATACAAGCCCAAGGGCAAGAAGTTCCCGGTCTTCTACCTGCAGCATGGCGGTGGCCAGAGCTACCGCGACTGGGTGGAGGTCGGTCGTGCCGAGCAGATCCTCGACAACCTGTGGTTGTCGGGTCAGCTCGAGGACATGATCGTGGTGATGGGCAACGGGAACGTCTCCGACTTCTCCGCCGAGCTTCTGGAGAACATCGTCCCCGCCGTCGAGGACAACTACAACGCCTCGCCCTCGAAGAAGAAGCGGGCACTCGCCGGCCTGTCGATGGGCGGCGGCCAGACGTTCGAGGTCTTCAGCGAGCACCCCGGCGAGTTCGCCCAGATCGGCACGTTCGGCGCCGGTCGATTCGACGATCTGGCGAGCATCCCGGTGTCGAAGATGAACAACAGGACGGACCTCTTCCGCGTCTACGTCGGCAATCCGACGGACATCGCGCACAATGACGTCTACGATTCCTTCCAGAAGTTCGACGAGCTCGGTCTGCACTACCAGTTCGACGGCGTGAACCCGGATGCCGGGCACAACTGGAACGCCTGGCAGGAGAACCTCATCGACTTCGCCCCGCGGTTGTTCACCGGTGAGGCTTCCGACCCCGCGATGAGTGAGGGACACACCGCGCTCACCGAGCGCTTCGAGAAGCCGGCATCCGGCACAACGCCGACACCATGGATCAGCGAGGACGGCTTCGTCACCTTCGAGACGACGACGGAGTTCGCGGAGGCCGAATACGTCTCGGTGTGGGCGAACATCGCGCCCGGGGGCAGTTGGCTGCGCACGGAGATGAGCAAGGTGGGCGACCGCTGGCAGACGACGATCGGTCCGCTGGACCCGTGGTTCTACCACTACCGGCTCATCGTCGATCGTCAGGCGGTCAAGGACACCTCCAACCCGGCCTCCGTCACGTCCGAACCCGCGTGGAGCACCTTCCTCGTCGAAGGGGAGGCTTCACGTCTGCTCACCGACGTGCCAGAAGGCGAAGGCGGCGATCTGGAGGTCATGACGTACCAGAGCAGTGTGGCCGGTCAGGAGCGCAGCGCCTATGTCTGGACTCCGCCGGGCTACGACCCCGAACGCGCTGAACCCTACCCGCTGTTCGTGCTCAACCACGGTGGAGGCCAGAGCTGGACGGACTGGGTGGAGGTCGGCCGAGCACGCCAGATCCTCGACAACCTCTCGCGCGACGGATCGATCCAACCGATGGTCGTGGTGATGCCCAACGGCAACGTCAACGACTACCCGACCGAGCTGCTCGACAACGTCGTACCGACCGCGGAGAACCACTACAACATCAGCGTCAACCCTGCCAAGCGCGCACTGGCCGGCCTGTCGGCCGGAGGAGCGCGCACGGTCTCGGTGCTGAAGGCGCATCCGGGCGAGTTCGCCTGGATCGGCACGTTCGCCGCCGGCTTCGGCGGCGCGGCGGGCGTGGATGCTGACGCCATCAACGCGGGCACCGAACTGTTCCGGCTCTACACGGGAGACATCACCGACTTCACATACGGGTCCGTGATGAACTCGCTCCCGGTGCTGGACGAGCTCGGCATCGAGTACGAGTTCGACGGCGTGACGGTGGGACCGCACGGATGGGACGTCTGGCAGAAGAACCTGATCGACTTCGCACCGCGTCTGTTCCAGAGTCTTCCCGCTGACGACCTTCGCCCAGAGGCGGCACTGGTGTCGCCGTCGACGGCGGGCCCGTTCGACGCGGTGAGCATTCAGGTCGACGCATCCGACATCGGTGGACTCGAGCGCATCGTCGCGAACGTCTACCAGGACGGCAAGCTCGTCGAGAGCACGCAGTCGGCGATGAACGGTGCCGAGAGCGGATCGCACACGGCGACCGTGGAACTCCCTTCGGGCGAGTACCTGGTGAAGTACAACGCGCACGATCGTTCAGGCAACGTCTCGAAGACCGGGACGTTCGCCTTCACGGTCGCAGACGGGGCGTGATGGCGCCGCCGACGACGAGCTGACGCGGACAGGGGATGCGGCCGGATCGGCCGCATCCCCTGTCTCATGCGGTGTTCAGATCTGGATGTGCCTCTCGTCCACGCCGTCGTAGGCCGACAGCGGACGGATGAGCGCGTTGGCGCTCGCCTGCTCGATCACGTGCGCGGTCCATCCCGTGACGCGAGCCGCGACGAACAGCGGCGTGAACGTCAGAGTGTCGAAGCCGATGAGGTTGTAGGCCGGCCCCGAGGGGTAGTCCAGGTTGGGATAGATCCCCTTGCGGGACACGAACTCCTGTTCGAGCGTCTCGTACAGCTCCGCGACATCCGCGCGGCCGTAGTGCTCGACGAGCGTGTCGAGGGCCGTCTTCATGGTCGGCACCCGCGAGTCGCCGCTCTTGTAGACCCGGTGGCCGAACCCCATGATCTTGCGCTTCTCCGCGAGCGCGCGATCCAGCCAGGACGCGACGTTGGAGGCATCGCCGATCTCGTCGAAGATGTGCAGCACCGCTTCGTTGGCTCCGCCGTGCAGCGGGCCCTTGAGAGCGCCGATCGCGCCGACGACGGCCGAGTACAGGTCGCTCAGCGTCGACGTGATGACCCGGGCGGTGAACGTGGACGCGTTGAAGGAGTGCTCCGCGTACAGGATCATCGAGCGGTTGAACGCGTCGACCACCACAGGATCCGGCACCTCGCCGAAGGTCATCCAGAGGAAGTTCGCCGAGTAGTCGAGGTCGTCGCGCGGCGCGACGATGTCCTGTCCGCGTCGGCGGCGCTGGCCGTAGGCCACGATCGCGGGGAGCGCGGCGAAGAGGCGGATGCTGCGCTCGAGGTTCTGCTCCGGGCTCCCGCCCGCGTTCAGCACCGACCCGCCCGCGTCCGGGTCCGAGGCCCCGATCACGCTCACCGCCGTGCGGACCTCGTCCATGGGATGCGCCTCGAGCGGGATCAGATCGATCGCGGCCCTGACGTTGTCCTCCAGCGCGCGGTGCTTCCGCTCCGCGGAGCGGAAGGCCGCCAGCTGACCGGCATCCGGAAGCTCGCCGTGCCAGAGCAGGTAGGCGACCGCCTCGAAGGGCTGGGTCGCGGCGAGCTCCTGAACCGGGTATCCGCGGTACAGCAGACTGTTCGTCTCGGGGTTGACCTTGCTGATCGCCGTCGTGTCGACGACCACTCCGGCCAGGCCCTTGCGGATCTCGGTGTCTGCCATGTCCTGCTCCTTTGCGCGGAAATTGTGTTTCGACTCGCTCCGCTCGCTCACCGAGCGGGCGGAGCGATGGTGAAGTTGAAGACGCCGGAGTCGAAGTGGTTGTACGACTCGTAGTCGATCAGATCGTAGAGATCTGCGCGGTGCTGCATCTCCCCCAGCTTCGAGGTGAGATGCCCTTCCTCGTTCAGCGTATCGAGTGCGCGGTCCGCGGCGCCCATCGCGATGCGCAGCAGCGAGACCGGCCAGATGACGATGTTCACTCCGGCGTCCCGGAGCTGATCGGTCGAGAACAGCTCGGACTTGCCGAACTCGGTCATGTTGGCGAGGATCGGCACGCCCAGGGCCTTCGCCATCGCCTCGAACTCGCCGAGGTCGCGCATCGCCTCGGGGAACACCGCGTCGGCGCCGGCGTCCACCAGCGCCTTGGCGCGGTCGATCGCGGCATCCAGACCCTCCACGGCGCGGATGTCGGTGCGCGCCATGATGAGGAAGTTCTCGTCGCGGCGTGCGTCTGCCGCCGCCCGGATGCGCTTGATCGCCGTGCTCTCGTCGACGACGCTCTTGCCGTCGAGGTGCCCGCAGCGCTTCGGGTTCACCTGGTCCTCGATGTGCGTGCCGGCGAGTCCGGCATCCTCGAGCGTCTGGATCGTGCGCGCCACGTTCATCGGCTCGCCGAAGCCGGTGTCGGCGTCCACGATCGCGGGAAGGTCGGTCATGCGCGCGATCTGCTGCGCGCGCGAGGCGACCTCCGTGAGCGTGGTCAGTCCGATGTCGGGCAGCCCGAGGTCCGCCGACAGGACGGCGCCCGAGATGTAAACGCCGTCGAAGCCCTTCCGCTCGATGAGCCGGGCGCTGAGCGGGTTGAACGCGCCGGGGAAGCGCAGCAGCTCACCGCTCGCGAGGCGCTCGCGGAGCAGTCGCCGCTTCTCGGCCGGGGTGGTGGTGGAGTACAGCATCAGAACAGACCCCGCGTGGTCGGCTCGGCGGACAGGATGCCGGGGCGCGCGATGATCGACAGCTCGCCGACCTCGGCCGCCGTCAGCTCGGGCAGGCGCTGCACGAGCGCGAGGAAGCGCTCGATCTCGGCCTCATCGAGCACGGGCTCGGCGAGCAGCCGGAACTTGGCGATGTAGTGCTCGCGCGCGAACGGCCGAGCACCGAGCGGATGGGCGTCGGCCACCGCGATCTCGTCGACCAGCGTGGTCCCGTCCGTCAGCGTGATCTCGACCCGCCCGCCGAACGCCTTCTCGGCGGGGTCGATCGAGTGGTAGCGACGCGTCCACTCGGCGTCCTCGGCGGTGGTGATCCGGTGCCAGAGCGCGACCGTGTCCGCCCGCGCGGCGCGCTCGGGCAGGTAGGAGTCGACGTGGTGCCACGTGCCGTCCTGCAGCGCGACCGCGAAGATGTACGGGATCGAGTGGTCCAGCGTCTCGCGCGAGGCCTGCGGGTCGTACTTCTGCGGGTCGTTCGCCCCCGAGCCGATCACGTGATGCGTGTGGTGGCTCGTGTGCAGCACGATGCTCGCCACGTTCGCCGGATCGATGAGCTCGGGGTGCTCGCGGTGGAGCTTGCGGGCCAGGTCGATCCACGCCTGCGCCTGATACTCGGCGGAGTGCTCCTTCGTGTACGTGTCGAGGATGGCGCGCTTGGCCTCGCCGGTCGCCGGGAGCGGCACCTCGTAGGACGCGTCCTTGCCGTCCAGCATCCAGGCGATGACGCCGTCCTCGCCCTCGTAGATCGGCGCGGGCGAGGTCTGGCCGCGCATCGCGCGGTCCACGGCCTCGACCGCCATCTTCCCGGCGAAGGCGGGGGCGTGCGCCTTCCACGTGGAGATCTCGCCCTTGCGGCTCTGCCGCGTGGCGGTGGTGGTGTGCAGCGCCTGGCCGACCGCCTGATGGATGGTCTCGACGTCGAGGCCCAGCAGCGTGCCGATCCCGGCCGCGGCCGAGGGTCCGAGGTGCGCGACGTGGTCGATCTTGTGCTTGTGCAACGAGATCGCGCGGACCAGGTCGACCTGGATCTCGTAGCCCGTGGCGATTCCCCGCACGAGCGCCTGTCCGTCGCAGCCCGCGTGCTGGGCGACGGCGAGGATCGGCGGGATGTTGTCTCCGGGGTGGGAGTACTCGGCGGCCAGGAACGTGTCGTGATAGTCGAGCTCGCGCACGGCGACGCCGTTCGCCCAGGCCGCCCATTCCGGGCTGGTGCGCCGCTCGAGCGCGGCTCCGAACACGGTCGCTCCCTCGCCGCCCGTGGAGACAGGGTGGCTGAACGCCTGATCGCGCGCGGCGACGATCGGTGCACGGGTGAGGGATGCCGCAGCGACCGCCGCGTTGTCGATGATGCGGTTGATGATCATGTCGACGACCTCGGGCTCGACGTCGACGGGGTCGGCGGCGACCTCGGCGATCCGCCAGGCGAGCTGCTGCTCGCGCGGGAGCTCCTCCTCGGAGCGGTAGACGCGGACGTGGTGGGTGACGGTCATGGCTGTCCTTCGCTGTGGGTCGAGAGGGAATCGAGGATGCTGGAGAGGGCGTTGCGCAGATGCACATGCGTCGCGTGCGCAGCCAGCTCACCGTCGCGGTCGGCCAGCGCCTCGGCGATCAGGCGATGCTCGGCGACGGACGCGGCCAGGCGCTCGGGCTTGTCGCGCGCCATGCGGCGCACGCGCCCGAGATGCGTGCGCACGGTCCGCAGCGCGGAGGACATGTAGTCGTTGGCGACGGCCCGATCGATCGCGCCGTCCAGGCGGGAGATCAGGGCGTAGTAGTCGTCCGTCCCGCGGGCCGCCGCGAGATCGATCGTGGCGAACTCGGCCGCCAGTGCGGCGAACACCTCGACCTCGCCGCGGTGGGCCGCGAGCCGGGCGGCGGCCTCCTCGAGCGCGCGCCGGATCTCGAACAGGGAGCGGATGTCGTCGGCATCCAGGTCCGACACGACCGTCACGCGCGGAGACTGCTGGACGACGAGCCCGTCGGCGGCCAGCAGCTGCAGCGCCTCGCGCAGGGGAGTCCGGCTCACCCCCAGACGCTCGGACTGCTCCACCTCGGCGAGCACCGCCCCGGGAGCGAGCGCACCGGACTGGATGTCCTCCAGAAGCGCCGCATAGGCGCGTTCGCTCGCCCGCATGCCTCTACTGTATACACAGAATGGCGCCATGGCGTCAATCGCGCCATTCAATCCGTGGCAACGTATACAGAATCAGCCGCTGACGACTCCTTCGAACAGCCCGATGCGATTGCCGTCCGGATCGACGATGACCGCGACCGCGCTCGTCTCGGTGATCGGCTGCTTCGCGATCTCGACCGATCCGCCGGCCTTCACAGCCGCCGCGATCACGTCGTCGATCGAGTCGACCTCGACGTACGAGCGCGGCTGTGTGAAGCCGTCCTCCCGCTGGGCCAGCCCGCCTCCCGAGATGCCGTTCGGCGCCCGCCACATGGGGTACCCCTCGAAGCCGGGCATCTCCGCCAGACTCCAGCCGAACAGCTCGGAGTAGAACTCGGTGGCGCGCGCCACGTCGCTCACCGGGATGTCGATATGAGTGATGTCTCCGTGTGCCATCGCCCACCTTCTCTCTGTTCGTCTCTGCGCACGTCCTCCCCGGCGCGGCCAGTCTCCTCTCCCGGCTCCTCGCGGACAAGGGGATGTGTTGTCCGAACCTGTAATAACAGGTACACTGCTTGTCATTACAGGCTTGTCCTCGTTCACGACGAGCCTCCGGATCGCCCGAGGAGCACCGATGCCCCAGTTCCACACCCCGCCGATCTCGCCGCTGGCGATCGCCTTCGACGCCGAGAACCTCACGCTCTCGCCCGAGGGGCCGACCCTCACTCGGCGCATGTCCGACCTCGAAGGGCTGTTCCGCGATCGCGACGCGTGGGCCGCGGCATCCGCCGGCGAGAACCCGGTCGTCTACACCGTGACCAGTTCCCCCGTGCCCGAGGTCGACCGGGAGCTGCCGCAGTCGATCACGACGATCATGCCGGGAGACACCTCCGGTGAGCTGTGGATGACCAAGGGGCACCAGCATCCGAACCACCAGGGCGAGATCTACCTCGCGCTGACCGGGACGGGGGGCCTCCTCATGTTCGACGGCGAGCGCACCGAATGGCTCGACATGCTCCCCGGGACGATCGGCTACATCCCGCCCGGATGGGCGCACCGCTCGGTGAACACGGGAGACCAGCCCTACGCGTTCCTCGCCGTGTATCCCGGCGGCGCCGGGCACGACTACGGCTGGGTCCTCGAGCACGGCATGGGCGCCCGCGCCTACCGCTCCGAGAACGGCGCCGAACTCCGCCCGTATTCGGCCTAGGCTCGCCCCGTGATCATCGCGCACGATCTCGGCACGACCGGGAACAAGGCCTCGCTGCACCACGACGACGGACGTCTCGTCTCGTCGGTGACGGTCGGCTACCCCGCGCGGTTCGCCGCGGGCGGGGTCGCGGAGCAGGACCCGCAGGACTGGTGGGATGCCGTGGTGACCGCCACACGGGAGCTGATCGAGCGCACCGGAACGCGCCCCCTCGACGTGACCGGTCTCGTCGTGAGCGGCCAGATGATGGGCGCCGTCCTCCTCGATGCCCAAGGCGAGCCCGTACGCCCGGCCATCATCTGGGCGGACACCCGCTCCGGAGCGCAGCAGCGCGAGCTCGAGCGGGCGCTGGGCGCCGAACACGCCTACCGGGTGCTCGGCCACCGACTCAATCCCACCTACTCGGTCGAGAAGGTCATGTGGGTGCGCGACGAGGAACCCGACGTCTGGGCGCGGGTGCGCCGCTTC
Source organism: Microbacterium cucumeris (assembly GCF_058349845.2). Taxonomy (NCBI): domain Bacteria; kingdom Bacillati; phylum Actinomycetota; class Actinomycetes; order Micrococcales; family Microbacteriaceae; genus Microbacterium; species Microbacterium cucumeris. Next base: position 262,041 of record NZ_JBYRIZ020000004.1, on the reverse strand, counting down.
TGCGTCGCGAAGGACTACGTCGTGTTGCGTCTGACCGGACGGCTGGCCACGGACCGCTCCGACGCGAGCGGCACGAACGCCTACGACCAGGCCGCCGCAGACTGGTCCGACGAGGTGCTGCGGGCGGCTCGCCTCGACCGCGACCTGTTCCCCGAGATCCTCGACTCCACGGCGATCGCCGGCACGCTGACGGATGCCGCGGCATCCGCCCTGGGCCTTCCCGCCGCGGTGCGCGTGGTGATGGGCGGCGGCGACGGGCCCATGGCGGCCGTCGGGTCGGGCATCGTCGCCCCGGAGGACGGCGCCTACGTGTGCCTGGGCACGTCGTCGTGGATCTCGTTCGCGAGTGCGGAGCCCCTGCACGATCCGGGCCTTCGCACCTTCACCTTCGACAACGTCGTCCCCGGCGGGTTCGTGCCGACCGCGACGATGCAGGCCGGCGGCGCGTCTCTGCAGTGGATCGCCGAGGCCCTCTCCCCCGATCCCGCGCACCCCGACACGGCACGGCTCGCCGTCGACGCCGGAGGCGACCTCGACACCGAGGACCTCTACTTCCTGCCGTACCTGCTCGGCGAGCGCACGCCGCACTGGGATCCCGCCGCCCGTGGCGCCTTCGTCGGCATCGGCAGGCACCACACCAGGGCGCATCTGGTGCGGGCCGTCCTCGAGGGCGTGGCGTTCAACCTCCTCACCGGCATCCAGGCGTTCCGGCAGGCCGGCGCCGCCATCGACCGCATCGACGCCGTGGGTGGCGGGGCGCAGAGCGACGCCTGGCTGCAGATCCTCGCCGACGTCTGGGGCGTGCCCGTCCGGCGTCGCACGATCGTCGAGGAGGCGAACAGCCTCGGCGCCGCCGTCACGGGAGCCGTGGGACTCGGCCTCGCCGACTTCTCGGCGGCACGGGCCCTCAGCGAGGTCACGGCCGAGTTCGTTCCGCACACCGACCGGCACACCGCCTACCTCCAGCGGCACTCGCGGTTCGCCGACGCCTACACGGCGCTCGCGGGCTGGTTCGCCGCGGCACCCGGCGGAGGCCGATGATGGGCACCATCCTCGTCACCAGCCGCTCGTTCTCCGACGGCGACCTCGACCTCGAGCGCCGGGCGCACACCGCCGGGCACCGCGTCATGCGCGGCCCGGCGCACCATGACCTCGACGAGCTCCGGGCTCTGCTGCACGGCGCGGACGCGTGGATCGCCGGAACGGGACCGGTCACGGCCGCTCATCTCGCCGCCGCCCCGAAGCTGAGGATCGTCGCCCGCTACGGCGTCGGCACCGAGGCGGTCGACCTGGACGCCGCCGCCGAGGCCGGCGTGATCGTCACGAACACCCCGGGAGCGAACGCGGATGCCGTGGCCGACCACGCCGTAGGCCTGATGCTCAGCGCACTCCGCTTCGTCGCCGACGGCGATCGCCGGGTGCGCGGCGGCGACTGGGCCGTGCGCCGCGGCCGCGAGCTCGGAGCCGCCGTCGCCGGCATCGTGGGGTTCGGGCGAATCGGTCAGGGCGTCGCACGCCGGCTCGGCGGCTTCGGCTGCCGCATCCTCGCCGCAGACCCCTTCCTGCCCTCCGAGGTCATCGCTGACGCCGGGGCCGAGCCCATGCCGCTCGACGACCTGTTCACGACGGCCGACGTCGTGACGCTGCACGCGCCCGGGGGACAGCAACTGGTCGACGCCGCCCGCCTGGCGGGAATGCGGCACGGTTCCGTGCTGGTGAACACCGCACGTCCCGAACTCGTCGACGAGGGCGCCGTGGCCGCGGCCCTGCGCGACGGTCGCCTGTCGGGCTACGCCGCCGACACGCTCGCCGGAGACACCGCCGCCTCCTCGAGCCCGCTGCTGGCCGCGGACCTGGCGCCGGTCGTGACCATCACGCCGCACCTGGGCGCCCAGACCACGCAGGCCGTCGACAACATGGGATCGATGTCCCTCGACGACGTCCTGGCCGCGCTGCGCGGCGAGACCCCGCGCTTCCTCGTCCGAAAGGGGACGCCATGACCGACTCCGACCACATGGGCTTCGTCGGGGTGAGCACCGCATCCTCCTCGATCATGACGGTGTTCCCGCTGTGGGCCGACATCCTGGGGCTGCCCACGCGCACGCTCGTCGGACACGACCTGCCGCTCGACGCGAGCCCGGCGCAGTACCGCGCCCTCGTGGAGCAGATCCGCGACGACCCCCATCACCGCGGAGCGCTCGTGACCACCCACAAGATGAACGTGTACGCCGCGGCATCCGATCTCTTCGACGAGCTCGACCCGTTCGCCGTCTCGTGCTCGGAGATCTCGAGCATCGCCAAGCGCGGGACACGACTGTCCGGCCGCGCCAAGGACCCGATCACGGTCGACCTCGCCCTGAACGACTTCCTTCCCGCCGACCACTTCACCCGCACCGGCGCCGAGGTCGTCATCCTGGGCGCCGGCGGCTCGGGCACGGCGCTGAGCTGGGCGCTGGCCGAGCGGGCGGACGCCCCCTCGCAGGTCACCGTCACCGCCCGCGACGACGACAAGCTCGAGCATCTGCGCGAGGTGCACCGCCAGCACGGCACGCCCGAGGAGCTCATCCGCACCGTGCGCACCGACACCCCGCAGGATGCGGCGGCACTCGTCGCCGCCGCCGCACCCGGATCCCTGATCGTGAACGCGACGGGACTGGGCAAGGACCGCCCGGGATCTCCCCTGCCGGACGATGTCGTGTTCCCCGAGGGCGCGTACGTCTGGGAGTTCAACTACCGCGGCTCGCTGGAGTTCCTGCACCAGGCGCAGGCGATCGCCGAGGAGCGCGGCCTGCACGTCGTGGACGGCTGGCGCTACTTCATCCACGGCTGGTCGCAGGTCGTGGCCGACGTGTTCGAGCTCACGCTGACGCCCGAGATCGTCGAGCGTCTCGCGGGGGCCGCGGAGGTCGCACGACGATGATCCGCACCGTCCTCGGCGACGTCGATCCGGCCGTCCTGGGGACGGTGGACTATCACGAGCACCTGTTCCAGGTCTCGCCGCTGCTTCCCGGGGACGAGCTCGACGACGAGTCGGCCTCAGGCGCGGAGGCGCGGATGCTGCGGCGCAGCGGCTTCCGCACGATGATCGACGCCACGCCGTTCGGTCTCGGTCGCGATCCGTCCGCGCTGGCGCGGATCAGCTCGGCGACCGGGCTCGGCATCGTCGCGACGGCGGGGCGCCACCGCGAGGCGCACTATGCGGCGGGGCATCCGACGCGCGATGCGACGGTGTCGGAGCTGGCGACCTCGTTCACCGCCGAGATCGTCGACGGCCAGCCGCATTCGGACGCCGAGCCGACCGGCCCGCGCGCTCTCGGCCCGGACGGCGAGCCCGTGCGCGCCGGGATCCTCAAGGGCGGGATCGACTACTGGCGGATCAGCCCCTTCGAGCGGATCACCCTGGACGCCCTGGCTGCCGCGCATGCGACGACCGGCGCGGCGATCATGGTGCATCTGGAGTTCTGCACCGCAGCGCACGAGGTGCTCGACGTGCTGGGCTCGCAGGGGGTGTCGGCGGATCGGATCGTGCTCGCGCATGCCGATCGCGACCCGGATGCCGGGCTGCACGCCTCGCTCGCAGAGCGCGGCGCCTACCTGGGCTACGACGGCTTCGCGCGCCCCCGCACGCGCTCGGATGCCGAGCTGCTGTCGCTGACCGCTGCCGTCGTCGATGCCGGCGGAGGGGAGCGGATCCTGCTCGGGGGAGACGTCGCCCGTCGCACGCGCTACATCGCCTACGGCGGGATGCCGGGGCTCGCCTATCTCGGCGAGCGCTACCTGCCGCGTCTGCGGGTCGTCGTCGGCGACGAGGCCGTGGACCGGATGCTCGTGACGAACCCGGCACGGCTGCTCGATCTCGCCTGAGCCGTCCCGTTCGCCGCCCCGGGCATGCGGAAGGGGCCCCGCGCAGTGCGAGGCCCCTTCCGGCTCGGATCACTCGTAGAGGACTGCGGCGATCTCCGGGTCGTCGATGTTCTCGGCGTCGTACCAGTACGAGCCGGTGTCGTAGAACTCGTCGATCTCCTCGCCCTTGGCCGCGGCGACCGCCGACTCGACCGTGCGCGCCCCGATGCCGATCGGGTCCTGGGTGATGGCGCCCGCCATCGTGCCGTCCTTGATCGCCTGGATCTGGGCGGCGCCGGAGTCGAATCCGATGATCGTGAGCTTGCCCTTTTCGAGGTTCAGCTCGTTCACGGCGTTGACGACGCCGATCGCGGATCCCTCGTTGGTGCCGTAGATGCCCTTGAGGTCCGGGTGAGCGGCGATCATGGCCTTCGCGATGTCGGCCGACTTCAGGTGGTCGCCGTCACCGTACTGGATGTCGACGATCTCGATGTCGGGGTAATCCGCCTCGATCTTCTCCACGAACCCGTCGCGGCGCTCCACACCCGTGGAGTTGATCTGGGAGTGGCCGACGATCGCGACCTCTCCCTCGCCGCCGATGAGCTCGGCCATGTGCTCGGCCGCCAGAGCGCCCGCGACCTTGCTGTCGGTCGCGGCCAGGCTCAGGCCCACCTCGCTGTCGCACGGGGCGTCGAAGTACACGACCGGGATCTCCTTGGCCGCCGCCTGATCCAGCGGCGCGATGCACGCCTCGGGGTCGAGCGCGGCGTAGCCGATGGCATCCGGGTTCTTGTCGATCGCGGCCGTCAGCATCTCGAGCTGCTGGGCGATCTCGGTCTCGGCCGCGGGCCCCTCGAACGTCACCTCGACGCCGAGCTCCTCGGCCTTCTCCTCCGCGCCCTTCTTGACGGCCTGCCAGAACTGGTGCTGGAAGCCCTTCGAGACGAGCGCGACGTACAGTTCGCCGTCACCGCTGCCGGTGTCGGCCCCGCCGCCCTCCTCGATGACGTCGCCGCCACCGGCGCAGCCCGCGACGACGAGGGCGGAGGCGGCGACGAGCGCCGCGAACGCGGTCTTCTTACCGAATCGCATGGAAACTCCTTTGTTTGTTGTGGGTGAGGGACTCAGGTGCGCTGCCGGTTGCGGAGCGAGTCGAAGAACACCGCCAGCAGGACGACGACGCCGACCACCACGTTCTGCCATTCCGTCTGGATCGACAGGATGCGCAGGCCGTTGACGAGCACGCTCATGATGAGCGCGCCGATCACGGTGCCGATGATGGATCCGCGACCGCCCAGCAGCGAGGTGCCGCCGATGATGACGGCCGCGATCGCCTGCAGCTCGTACCCCGTGCCGATCTGCGGCTGTGCGGAATCGAGGCGCGAGGCGATGACGATGCCGGCGACGCCGGTGAACGCCCCGGCGAACATGTAGACGAGGATCGTCCAGCGACGCGTGTTGACGCCCGACAGCCGGGTGGCCTCCTCGTTCGAGCCGATCGCGAACGTGTAGCGGCCGAGCAGGGTCTTGGACAGCACGAGACCGGCGATGATCGCGAGGACGGCCGTGATGAGCACCGCGTTCGGGATGCCGGGGATGATCGTCCCCAGCGCGATGCGCTTGAAGTCCGGGGCCGAGGTCGAGAAGTAGATGGGCGCGACGCCCGAGATCACCAGGGCGAGTCCGCCGGCGATCATCATCATCGCCAGGGTCGCGATGAACGGCGGCAGATGCAGGAAGGTCACGTTCACGCCGTTGATCAACCCCATCAGCACGCCGGTGGCGATGCCGCCGAGCACGCCGACCCAGACCGGCAGCCCCCAGTTCGTGATGAAGACGCCCGTCATCACGGCGCACAGCGCCATGCCGGTCCCGATCGACAGGTCGATGCCGCCGGTGATGATGACGAAGGTCGTCCCGAGCGCGAGGATCCCGATGACGGCGGTCGACAGCAGCACGGTGGCGATGTTGCTGAACGTGAAGAAGTTCGGGCTCGCGATGGCGAAGAAGATCACCAGCACGACGAGCGTGCCGAACGCCAGCGACTGCTGGAGCTGGCGCTTGAGGAACCCCGAGACGTCGCGCTTGTCGGTGTTCTCGTTCACGGCCTGCTGGATGACGGTCGTCGTCGACCCGGACTGTTCTGGCGTGCTCATCACTCTTCCTCCCCGTGGGCTGCGAGGTGCATGATCTTCTCCTGAGTGGCTTCCTCATTGCGCAGCGTTCCGGTGATCCTGCCGTTCGCGAACACGGCGATGCGGTTCGCGACGCGGAGGATCTCCGGGAGCTCCGATGAGATGACGATGATGGACTTGCCGGATGCCGCGAGCTGCTGCATCAGGCGGTAGATCTCCTCTTTCGCGCCGACGTCGATGCCTCGGGTCGGCTCGTCGAAGATGAGGACGTCGCAGTCGCGCATCAGCCAGCGGGCGATCACGACCTTCTGCTGATTCCCGCCGGACAGCAGCTTGACGATCTGGTTCACCGACGGCGTCTTCACGCGCAGCTGCTGGACGTACTGCTTGGTCTGGTTCTTCGCCTTGCCGTCGCGCATCCAGCCGATGGCGCCGGCGTAGGTGCTGAGGGACGCGAGCACGGTGTTGAAGGTCACGTCCTGCTCGAGCATGAGCCCAAGGAGCTTGCGGTCCTCGGAGAGGTAGCCGACGCCGTGCTTCACGGCATCCTCGGGATGGCGGATGCGCACCTGCCTGCCGCCGATCGCGATGGTCCCGCCGTCGCGGTGGTCGGCGCCGATCACGGCTCGGGCGGTCTCGGTGCGCCCGGCCCCCATGAGTCCGGCGAAGCCGAGGATCTCGCCCCTGTGAAGCTGGAAGCTCACGTCCTTGAGCAGCGACTTCGTCGACAGGTTCTGCACGTCCAGCACGACGGGATCGTTCTGGTGCTCGCGGGCCGTCGGACGCGTGCCCTCATCGATCGCCCGCCCCACCATCATCTCGATGATCGTCGGGATGCTGATCTCGGACTTCTCCAGTGATCCGATGTATGTGCCGTCGCGGAGCACGGTCACGCGGTCGGCGAGGCGCTTGAGCTCGTCCATGCGATGCGAGATGTAGACGATGCCCGTGCCGCGCGCCCGGAGCTGCTCGATCAAGGCGAACAGCGTCTCGACCTCGCTGTCTGTCAGCGCGGAGGTCGGCTCATCCATGATGAGCACCTTGGCGTTGAACGACAGCGCCTTGGCGATCTCGACCATCTGCTGCTTGGCCACGGTGAGCTCGCCCACCTGCTGACGCGGATCCAGATCGATCTCGAGGCGCTCGAGCAGCTCGGCGGTCTGCCGGTTGAGCTTGCGCTCGGACAGGAACCCGCCGGACACCGGCTCCCTGCCGATGTAGATGTTCTGCGCGACCGTGAGGTCGGGCATGAGGTTCATCTCCTGATGGATGATCGTGATGCCGAGCTGCTGCGCCTGCAGGGGACTGGTCAGCTCGACCTCGCGGCCCTCGAACGTGATCGTCCCCTCGTCGCGCGTGTAGATGCCCGAGAGGATCTTCATGAGCGTTGACTTGCCCGCGCCGTTCTCGCCGACGAGGACCAGGACCTCGCCGCTGCGCACTTCGAGGTGCACGTCCTTGAGCGCCTGCACGCCGGGGAACCCCTTGCTGATGCCTTCCACCCTGAGGATGGGATCGCTCATGCTGTCACCTGCTCCCTTGGAGGTTTCGTAGCGATGTTTCTTCGGGTCGAAACATCCGATCAATTCTCTCTTGCGATCGATTTCACCGCAAGTTGTACCTAAATGTATCTAACGATCGTCCGTGAGGGAAGACCTGTAATAACATCTTCATCACGAGGCGCACGAGGGACGTGCGCGGAGAAGAGGGATCATGCTCATCGGCGCGCATGCACTGGTGTTCACCGGCACCTTCGACGAGGCGGGGCTGCGACGTTCGATCGAGGGGGTCAGGACAGCCGGATTCGACCTCATCGAGATCCCCCTGATGGATGTCGACGGCTTCGACTCCGCTCTCGCGCGTCGGATGCTGGACGACAACGGGCTGGCCGTCACGGCATCCCTCGGACTCACGGCCGCCACCGACCTGTCCAGCGAGGACACCGGCGTCGTCCGCGCCGGTGAAGAGCTGCTCGAGCGCTGCCTCGACCACGTCGCGGCGATGGGCGGCGAGGTGCTGTGCGGCGTGATCTACTCCGCCATGCGGAAGTACGGCGAGCCCGCGAGCGAGCGCGGGATCGCGCACAGCCAGGAGGCGATCGGACGTCTCGCGACCAGGGCCGCCGATCGCGGCATCCGGCTCTCCCTGGAGGTCGTCAACCGCTACGAGTCCAATGTCTTCAACACCTCACGCGGCGGACTTCGCTTCCTGGACGGCATCGGCTCTGACGACGTCTCCCTGCATCTGGACACGTATCACATGAACATCGAGGAGTCGGACCTGTTCCAGCCGGTGCTCGATGCCGACCGGCGCCTGGGCTACGTGCACATCGGCGAGAGCCACCGCGGCTACCTCGGCACCGGAAGCGTGGACTTCGCGAGCTTCTTCCGTGCGCTGGAGCGGATCGACTATGACGGTCCCGTGGTGTTCGAATCGTTCTCATCCGCAGTCGTGAGCGCCGAGCTGAGCAACACGCTCGGCATCTGGCGGAACCTCTGGCAGGATTCGGACGATCTGGCCGCGCACGCCAACCGCTTCATCCGGGACGGACTGCACGCCGTCCGGACCATCGCGATGCACTGAGCCGATCCCGCCGTGGGCGGTGGGACGGGCTGCCGGCGAACACTTCACAAACGATTATCGATTAGTGTAATGTTCCCGGTATCCCCCCTCCCGTGCACCACGAAAGGATCAACGATGATCAAGGGCCGTCACCTCACGGCGCTGAGCCTGGCCTCGGTCGCCGCGCTCAGCCTGGCCGGCTGCGCCACGTCCACCCCGTCCGGCGACGGCGACGAGAAGATCGAGCTGAGCATGCTCGTCAACGTCACGCCGAACCTCACCGAGGAGTACTGGAACGAGCTCGTCGCGCCGTTCGAAGAGGCGCACGAGAACATCGACGTCGTCATCCAGAACCCCGGAGCCGAAGGCGTGCACGCCGCAGTGCCGCGTCTGCTGGCGGCCGGCGACGCGCCGGACATCGTCCAGTCCATGGCCCCGACCACCGAGCTGGCAGCTGAGCTGGTCGACCTGTCAGAGTACGACTGGGCGACGTCCGCGCCGCTCGCCGATCAGTATTCGATCGACGGCAAGTACTACATGGCCGGGATCGGCGTGCAGCTGCAGAGCCTGTTCTTCTACAACAAGACCGCCTTCGCCGAGGCGGGCATCACCGAGCTCCCGAAGACCGTCGACGAGCTCACCGAGGCGCTCGGCAAGCTGCAGGACGCCGGATGGACCCCGGTGCAGACCGGCGGGGACTGGATGACCAGCCACACGCTGCAGGCCATCGGCCTGCCGTCGATCATCCCCGAGTACCCGGACTGGTTCCAGGAGATGAGCTCGGGAGAGCTGACCTTCAGCGAGACCTATGCGGATGCCGTCGACACGTACGCCGACTGGGTGGCCGAGGGCTACATCCCCAAGGACGCCCTGGGCATCAAGTACCCGGATGCCGAGCAGGCGTTCCTGTCCGGCGAGACCGCGGTGTACTCGATGGGCAGCTGGTTCGCCGGGACGCAGGCCGGCGCCGCCGAGTCCGCCGACATCGGCGTCTTCCGCGCCCCGGCGTTCGACGACGGCACCCAGCCGTCGATGGGGGCGAACATCGCGAGCCCCTACTCGATCATGAAGTCGAGCGAGCACCAGGACGCTGCGGCCCAGCTCATCGAGTTCCTCGTCACCGACCAGGACGCCGTCAGCAGCCAGCTCGCCGTCGACGGCAACTTCCGCGACGGGTACGAGTACGAGATGACCCCGCTGGGCGAGGAGCTGCTCGCGATCGTCGCCGACACTCCCGCCGACGCGTACACGCCGACCGGCAACGGATACGGCGAGCGCACCGTGCCGTCGGAGTACTCCAACGAGCTCAACACGCAGACGCAGGCGCTGATCGGCGGCACCCCGCCGCAGGACGTGCTGGACGCCATGGACGCGTGGTTCCTCGCGAACGCGAACTGAGGACGGAGCCCGGGTGCGGCGCACGCCGCACCCGGGGCCCGCAGGACAGAGGATCTCGAAGATGAGCCAGACCATGATCGCCCCACCGGACACCGTCGCCCCGGCGGCTGCGCCTCCTCCGCCGCCGCGGCGCGCGAAGTCCGCAGCGGCCCGCGCACGCCACGCCTTCCCCGGCTTCCTCATGGCCGCACCGGCGGTCATCGTGTTCCTGCTGATGTTCGTGATCCCCATGATCCTGGCGTTCGTGCTCAGCTTCACGAACTGGAACGGCTACAGCCTGAACTTCACGTTCGTCGAGTGGGACAACTATCTGAAGGCGTTCCGCAACCCGCGCTCGGTGGACGCGGCGATCTTCACCGCGATCATCGCCGTGATCGGCACCGTACTCTGCAACGCGGTCGGCCTCGCGATCGCCGCCTTGATCTCCGGCCCCGGCCGCTCCAACACCCTGCTGCGCACGATCTTCTTCTACCCCTACGTCATCAGCGCGCTGATCATCGGCTTCCTGTGGTCGGCGATGCTGGCGCCCGAGGGCGCCGTGAACGGGATGCTGACCACGCTGGGTCTTCCCGCGATGCCGTTCCTCGTCGAGCCGGACTTCGCCCGGGCATGCGTCATCTTCACGATCGTCTGGTCGCACTTCGGGTTCAACATGATCCTCTTCCTCGCCGGCATCAAGTCGGTGCCGGTGGAGTACTACGAGGCGGCCACCGTCGACGGAGCGACCCGCTGGCAGCAGTTCCGCAACATCACGCTCCCGCTCATCGCCCCGGTCTTCACAGTCAACATCGTCCTCACCCTGGTCGGACTGCTCAAGGTGTACGACATCGTGCTGTCGCTGACCGACGGCGGACCTGCGGGCTCGACGCAGACCATCGTCTACCAGATCCTCAAGGACTCGTTCGCCAACTCGAACCTCGGCTTCGGCGCCGCGCAGTCCGTCATCCTGCTCATCGTCACCGCCGTGCTGGGACTGAGCGTCACCCTCATCCGCCGCCGCGCCGAGCGAAAGGTCACCGACTGATGAGCGCCCGCACCTCCGCTCCCGTCTCCGCCCGGGTCGTCCGCTGGATCATCCTCGGCGCCGTCGCGCTGCTCATGCTCGTCCCGCTGTACACGATGGTCATCAACGCCTTCAAGCCGCAGGCCGAGATCATCGCGAACCCGCTCGGCCTCGACCCGGCCACGTTCACGTTCGACTACCTCTGGGCCGCGATCACCAGCTCGAAGTTCAACGTCATCGCGGCGTACGGCGTGACGCTGTTCTTCGTCGCGCTCGTCAACGTCTGCTGCATCGCGCTGGCGGCTCCCGTCGCGTACGTCATCGCGCGGGGCCGGTCTAAGTGGCACATGGGGCTGCTGCTCCTGTTCGTGTCCGGGCTGTTCATCCCCGGCCAGGTCACGCTGATCCCCGTCGTCTTCGTGCTGCGTCTGCTCGGACTCATCAACACCATCCCCGGATTCATCCTGTTCGAGACGGCGGCGACGCTGCCGGTCACGATCTTCCTGTTCGCGGCCTATCTGCGCACGGTCCCGCGCGACATCGACGAGGCCGCGGCCCTCGACGGCGCCGGACGCATCCGGGCCTTCTGGTCGTGCATCTTCCCCGTCATGCGGCCGATCGTCGCCACGGTCGTGGTGCTGAACTCGATCGGCGTGTGGAACGACTTCGTGAGCCCGCAGATCATCCTCGGACCCAGTTCGGGGATCTACACCGTGACCACCGGCGTCTACGCCGCGGTCGGGCAGTTCGCCACCGACTACACCGTGGTGTTCCCGACGCTGCTGCTCGCCGTTCTGCCGGCGATGATCTTCTTCGTCGTCATGCAGCGCCACATCATCGGCGGCCTCGTCACCGGTGCGACGAAGGGCTGAGGATGACGACCACCTCGCACACGACGCCGTTGCGCGCGATCCCGGCGTGGGCCGTGCTGCAGCGACGCCTGTTCGACGAGATCGAGGACGCCAGGCAACTGTTCGTCGAGCGCTACACGAACCCGGACGGGAGCCTGCGGGGCATCGCGGCGTTCGACGACCGCGACGGCGTCGACGACCTGTACGAGCCGTTCTTCAACTGGCCGGCGTTCTATCTGCTGGGCGGGCCCGATGCCGTGCTGGCGGATGCCAAGCGGCACTGGGAGGGCGTCACCTCGCAGCTCACCGCGGCCGGCATGCTCACGGACGAGTACGAGAACGGCTACGACTGGTTCCACCAGGGCGAATCGGCGCTGCTGTTCCTCGGCATCTGCGCTGCCGATCCCGGCGACGAGCGCTTCGCCGAACGCGCGCGCAGATTCGCCCGGCTGTACCTCGACCCGCAGCACGGCAACTACGACCCCGAGCACAACATCATCCGCGCACCCCACAACGGCGCACTCGGTGCCCGCCCGGGCCTCGAGGACGGAGGGCCGCGTCCGTACTCGGCGGCCCTGGCCGAGATGCGCCCCTACGGGCTGCCCGTGCACGGCGTCGACGGGATCGCGGAATGGGAGGATCTCGCGGATCCCCAGAACGCACGCCGCATGGCCGAGGAGATGCAGCGGCGGGCGGCCGGCGACGTCGCGGTGAACCTCGCCTCCACCTCGCTGGTCGTCAACGCGTGGCTGTACGACCAGGATGCCGAGGCCGCCGCCTGGGTGATCCGTTATGTCGAGGGGTGGGTCGAGCGAGCGAGGGCGAACGGCGGTCTGCTGCCGGACAACGTCGCCCCGGACGGCACGGTCGGCGGCCTGCAGGACGGTCGCTGGTGGGGCGGCCACTACGGCTGGGCCTGGCCGCACGGGCTCCATTCCGTCGCGATGGGCGCGATGATCGGCGCGTTGAACGCCGCCCTGGTCAGCGGAGACGACGCTCCGCTCGACCTGGTGCGCACGATGCTCGACACCGTGCTCGACCGCGGCATCCGAGGCAGCGTGGCCGACTCGGAGTACAGCCTGCGCGGCGAGTGGATGTTCCGCCTGGGCGAGGCCGCCTCGGACGAGGCACTGCTCGTGCCGTACCGGTACGGCATCCACGGCTGGTTCGACCACGGTCCTCTCCAGCTGGATCTGCCGACCTGGCTGTGGTGGTGGACCGGGTCGGATGCCGACCGGGCGCGCCTGGATCGCGCGATCGCCGCGCTTCCGGAGACCGCTGATCCGGTGCCGGCGTTCCGCGACAAGGAGGAGGCCGGTCACGAGGCCGGCTGGGTCCGCTTCCTCAGCGGGGATCTTCCGGACTACCCCGAGCGGGCGCTCGCGATGGCGCTCGGTCAGGTCGCCCGGCGCGCGGCGCTCATGCGCGCGGACGGCGACGACCCGGACGGCGCCCACCTGCACTTCTGGCAGCGGGTGAACCCGGTGGTCACCGAGGTGCTCTCGCAGTTGATCACGGGGACCCCGCAGGTGCTCTACAACGGCGGCCTGCCGTTCTCCGCCGTCGACTACGCCGATGCGGACCGCGATCGCCCAGGACTCCCGCCCGATGTCGCGGCCCTCGTGGACCGGCGGGAACCCGGCCTCCTCGGCATCCGCCTCGTCAACACGTCCACGACACGGGCTCGGCGCGTTCGCATCCTGCCCGGCCGGTTCTCGCGAGAGAGCATCACGTCCGCCGTCATGACGGGCGAGGGCGACGACGGCTACCCGGGATCCAGCGGCGCATACGCCGGCACCCGCACCGATTCGACCTCGATCGTCGTCGACTGCCCGGACGGCACGCTGACGGTCGACCTCGCGCCCGCGCACGCCGCCGAACTGACACTCACCCTCACGCGGACGCACTCCGCACCGCACCATCGCACCGACGAAGGAACACCATGAGCGACACCCCTCTGATCCGGCCCGACTTCGCGCTTCCCGTCCGGGGACCGGCGTACGAGCGGCCGTCCGCCGAGCTGATGTCCTCCTTCGACCAGGTGTCCTCGGCCACGGCATGTGCGAAGCTGCACGGTCTCGGCATCCGTCGCAGCTATGTCGACGGACCGGTTCCGCTCTCCCCCGGCCAGCGGGTGGTGGGCTCGGCGCTCACGCTGCAGTTCATGCCGCAGCGGGAGGACCTGGCCTCCGGACACGGTCAGGAGTACGCCGAACGCCACACGGCCCTGTGGCACGTCCTCGAAGCGGTCCAGCCGGGCGACGTGCTCGTCATCCAGGCCTACGGGAGCCGGTTCTCGGGCTGCATCGGAGACATCCTCGCGCGCTACTTCGCCCGCAAGGGCGGAGCGGGCATCGTGGTGGACGGACGCATCCGCGATTCGGGCAAGATCCGCGAGCTCGGCATCCCGGTGTGGTCCACCGGGACGACACCCCACTACGCGTCGCAGTCCGAGCTGACCCCGTGGGGCTACGACGTCCCGGTCGCCGTGGGCGGCTCGCTGTGCATGCCCGGCGACCTCGTCGTCGCCGACGACGACGGCCCCGTCATCGTGCCGCAGGCGATGGCGTCCAGCGTCGTCGACTCGGCACGCGACCATGAAGAATGGGAGGGCTTCAGCCGTCAGCGCCTCGACGAGGGCGCCCGCCTGAGCGACTATTACCCGCTGACCCCGGACAGCCGTGAGGAGTACGAGGCATGGCGTTCCGCGCAGAGCTCCGTCCGCTGACCCCCGCGGCGGGATTCCGCGACGATCTCGGCCTCGGCTGCGCCCCGATCGGGAACCTCTACAGTCCCGTCGCCGATGAGGACGCCGTCGCCACCGTGGCGGCCGCGCTCGCCCATGGCATCCGGTTCTTCGACACCGCGCCCAACTACGGAGCCGGCGAGAGCGAGCGCCGGCTGGGCGTCGCGCTTGCGGACGTGGACCGCGACACCGTGACGATCGCGACCAAGGTCGGCCGCATGATCGTCGACGACGAGGGAGCCGAGGTGCCCGCCGGTGCGAGCGGCGCCGGCCTGATCAGCGACGTCGGCTACGACGCCGTCTGGCGCAGCGTCGAGGGGAGTCTGAGACGGCTGCGCACCGACCGGATCGACCTGCTGCACCTGCACGATCCGGAGGACGTGGATGCCGCGCTCTCCGGTGCCGTGCGTGCGATGGTCGAACTGCGCGAGCAGGGGGTCGTCCGCGCGCTGGGCGTCGGGATGGTGCGCACCGCACCGCTGACCCGGTTCGCCGCCGAGGCGCCGGTCGACGTGATCATGGAGGCCGGCCGACTGACGCTGCTCGACCGGACCGCACTCGACGACCTGCTCCCGACCGCCGCGGCGCACGGGGTCGGGATCCTCGCGGCCGGCGTCTACAACTCGGGCGTGCTCGCCGATCCGCGCGGCGCGCCGTACTTCGACTATCACCCCGCTCCTTCGGAGATGGTCGCGACAGCCCTGCGTCTCGAGGACGCCTGCCGAGCGGCCGGCGTCAGCCTGACGGATGCGGCCGTGCAGTTCGCGTTCCGCCACGACGTCGAGGGCGTCGTCGTCGGCGCTCGGACGCCCGACGAGGTCGCTGCGTTCGCCGCGGCCGCGACGAGCGCGATCCCGGAGTCGCTCTGGGATCGCCTCGACCGCATCGCCGCGGGCTGACGTGCGCGTCGTCGACGCCCACGTGCACCTGTGGGATCGCACGCGGCATCCGCTCTCCTGGTTCCGCGACGACATGGGTCTCTCGCCCCGGGTCCTGGCCGCCGACCTGGAGGCTGCGGCGGAGGTCGAGTCGGCGATCGCCGTCCAGGCGGCCGACACGCTGACGGAAGCGGTGTGGCTCGTCGCCGAGGCCGCAGGGAGCCGCACGGTGTCGCGGGTCGTGCTCCAGCATTCCCCGTCCGCCGGGAGCTGGGCGGGCGTCGCGGCTCCGGCACTGGGTCCCGCGGTCGCGGGCATCCGCGCCGCGATCCCGCAGTACGCGCCGGATCTTTCGGATGTCACAGGACTCGACGCGCTGGGCGAGGGACTTCGCCGAACCGGGCGGGTGCTCGAGTTCCTCATCCGGCCCGCGCAACTGCCCGGCGTCGCCGCGTTCGCCGATCGGCATCCGGACCTTCCCATCGTGCTGTGCCACCTCGGCCTCGGTGCCGCGGAGGCGACCGGAGAGTGGCGAGCCGCTCTGGCGCAGACGGCATCCCGCCCCCGTGTGCATGCGAAGCTGTCGGGGGTGGTCGGGTCCCGGACGGACACCGAGCTCCGGGAGATCGCCGACGTCGCCCTCGCGGCGTTCGGCCCCGAGCGGCTGATGTTCGGCAGCGACTGGCCGATGTCCGCCCGCCGGCTGCCTCACCACGCCGTCGTCGAGTCGACCGCGCGCATGCTGGACGGCCTCACCCGCCGCGAGGCCGCGGCGGTCTGGCACGGCACCGCCGACCGCGTCTACGCGTCCGTCGCGTCCTGATCCTCCAGCAGCGTTCCCGCCGCATGGCGTCGGAACAGCTCCGCCGCGGCGTCGGGATCGCCGGCCTCCAGGACGTCCAGAAGGCCGCGGTGCCAGTCCGCGACCTCGTGCCAGTCCCCGGTGAAGGTCGGGTCTCCCAGCACATGCATGACCCTCAGGCTCGGTTCGAGCAGATCCCACATCTTGGGCAGGTACACGTTGCCGCTGGCTTCGATCACGGCGCGGTGGAAGACGAAGTCGAGTTCGCGGAACGCCGGCAGGTCGGAGCGGTCAGCGGCCTCGTGCATCTGCTCGATGACGTCGATGAGCTCCGTGCGGCGACCGGGGTCCAGGTTGCCGCTGGCCAGTCGCCCCGCCAGGCCCTCGAGTTCGACGCGCGCGATCTTCGCCTGGGCCGCCTCGGCGTCGGTGTAGGTCGCGACGAAGTTCCCCTGGTGACGCACATGCGACACCAGTCCCTCGTGCGCGAGGCGCTTCAGGGCATCGCGCACCGGCGCCTGGCTGACCTCGAGCTGACGCGCCAGCTGCGACTCCACCAATTGCTCGCCGGGCTCCAGCGTCGAATCCTTGATCATCGCCTTGATCATCAGATAGATCTGGTCGGACAGCAGCCCTCGCTGCAGTCCCTGGGGAGCCAATGCGTCAGCCATGGTCCCATTCTACGGCCATTATCGACTATCGCTAATGACCAAGGCCCACGGCCTCGACAGAGACCGTGGGCCTTGGCCATGGGTTCACTTGCGCTTCTTCTTGATGGACACCGTCAACTCCACGGTGCTGTCCCCGTATGCCACGGTCAGCTTCTGGTGCGGACGCACCCTGCTGCTGTCGAAGCCGGTCACCATCTCCGCAGTCACGTCCATCCGGGTCGTCGAGCCATCGCTCCAGGTGACGTCCAGGATCATCCCGGTCACGTCGAGCTCCTCCCCGATGAGGTACTTCGTCTTTGGCGCCGCGTCCGCGGCCCAGGCCACCGATTCCACGGTCGCCGGCGGCGCGACCCTCGTCAACGTGATGCTGTTCTGCTTGGCGTAGTGGTAGACGTTGAAGAAGCCGTCGGCACCGATGCGCAGGTTCTCTCTCGCATCCAGTCGATTCCACACCGTCTTCCCGTCCACCTGGAGGACGATGCGGGTGCCGGCGTCCTCGGCGATGGCGCCGAACGCGATGCGATGCGTGCTCCCCGGCTCGATCGTGGTGTTCGGGATGACGTCGAGCATCGTCTGCCCCGGGCTCCAGCTCTGGAACTCCATCGTGTCCTCCTTGATGACCACCAGGTAGCCGGTGTTGGAGTTCTGCCACGCCGGGACGCCGGTCTGATCGGACCGGACCTGGAAGCCGTACCAGCCGCCGTCGAATGCGCCGAAGGTCGCATCGAACTCCAGCAGGCCGTCTCCGAAGCGCTCGGTCTCATAGCCGTGCACGCCCTCGGCGTTGACTCGGATCGTCCCCTGATCGAAGTCGAGCTTGTCCGACTGCGTCCAGTTCGCGGCATCGGAGAGCTGGTCACCGAGCGCGATCGTGGGATGCTCGGCATCCGCGACCGTCACCACCGCGGTCGCCGAGATCGACGGGTCGGCGACCGACGTCGCCGTGATCGTCGCCTCACCGGCCGCAATGGCGGCGACGATGCCATCGGTGACCGAAGCCACGGCCGGATCGCTGCTGGACCAGGTGACGCGCACGTCGCTGGCGTCCTGCGGCGACACCGTTGCGATCACCGGCCGACGTTCACCGGTCTGCAGGGCGAGTTCGCCGGCATCGAGGGAGATGCCGTCCACCGGAACCGCCGATATCGAGAAGCCGACGTCATCGAAGTCCAGGTGCGAAAAGCCCTCGGTGTAGAACCCGACCTTGCCGGCGGCGCCCGGCGCGGGATCAGTGCCCTCGAGCACGACCTCGCCGTTCACCACGATGCGGATCACGCCGTCCTGCACGGCGATGCGGACATGACTGGTCGCCGCCGCGGGCAGCGCCTTCGTCGGATCGAGGACGACCTCGCCGACGGTCTGCCACGCGTTGTCGAAGATCGTCCAGGTCGGTCCCGCCGCCGCATTGCGATAGCGGATGTAGCCGCCCCCTGCGCTGTTGCGGTTGTAGACGATCATGACCGCGTTCGCGGGAACGCTCGTCGGCGTCGTGACGTCGAAGTCCAGCACGAAACTCGTGAAGTCGCGGGGCAGCTGCGAGTTCGCGCCATTCACGATCCGGTACACGTGGTCGCCGCCCTCGGCGGCGACGATGCTGCGATTCGGATCCGTCGGCCAGCCGTTCGAGCCGTCTTCGAAGTCGGTGAAGTGCAGCACGCCGTCGCCTTCACCGACGACCACCTCGATCGTGTCGGAGATCCCGGCATCGGATGCTGCGGTGACCGTCACGGTCGTCGAACCGGGCGCCATGCCGGTCAGCTTCCCGTTGTCGACCGTCGCGATGGACTCATCAGCGGACGAGTACACGAGACGGGCATCATCCGCGTTCCACGGCAGAGGCGTCGCGCGCACGAGTACTTCCTTGCCGACATCGAGCGCGACGGCATCCGCGTCGAACGCGACAGCCTCGAGCGGCACGGACTCGGGCGACTGCGTCTGGCCGATGTGCCCCTTCGTGCCGATCTCATCGAAGCCGATGTCCTCGAATCCGGGGATCTGAGCGAACACCGCGGCGTCTGCGGTCAGGCGATAGTCGCCGTTCGCCGCGTCGACGAACCCGGGGTCGCCCTCGCTCACCCAGTTGCTGTCGTAGTTCAGCAGCTCCTTGACATCCCGTGCGCCCTGCGCGTTGACCTGCGACTGGCGGGGAACCGTGGGGTTCCACACGACGTTCTTCGCGAACGTGCTGTGGTCGGGGAAGTAGTGGTTGTCCTCGAAGAAGTGAGCGAGCTCGGGATACTTCTCGAGATACGGCGTGCCGACGAAGTCGTCGTTCTCGGCGAACACCTTCTCCCATTCCGGCATGTACGAGCGATCGACGACGTTGCCCTCGTGGTCGCCCATCCACAGTTCGTAGTTGTCGTACGGCACGTTCGCGTCGACGAAGATGTTGTTCGTGGCCTCGATGTAATCGGCTGACCCGCTCTTGATGGCGCTGTTGCCCATGTTCACGAAGATGTTCTTCTCGATCGTGAGATCCCACGTGAAGTTGTCGGCGTAGATCCCCTCGACACCGGCCATGCCTGCACCGATGTCATGGAAGTAGTTCTGCCGGAAGACATGCCCCCGTTGCTGCGGCGTCATCCCGGAGTTCATGTAGATCGCACCGAGATCGTGGAACGTCTTGCAGACGTCGTAGACCTCGTTCTGCTCGAACAGGTGATCGTTGCCGTGCACGATGATCCCGGGGTGCGGGGCGTCGTGGATCTCGTTGCCACGCGCCACGTTGCCGACCCCGTCGAACATCACGCCGGGGTTGTAGGCCTTGTGGTAGTACGCGAAGTCATGGATCTCCGAGTTCTGCACGCTGTTGTTCCCCGGCGTCAGCGTCGTCTTGTCCCCGCCCTGCAGCACGACGCCGACCCCGCCGATGTGGCTGAGCTCGCTCGCGATCACGGCATGGTCCGTGCCGCCGCGGTTCACAGGGATGCCGTCGTAGGTGTACCGGCCGGGTGAGTTGATGAGCACGCCGCCGTCGGTGAAGTTGCGGATGTCGCTGTGCTGGATCGTCACGTTCGAGCCGCCGAGGATGACCGCTGCCGTGGCGCGCCCGTACTCGAGCACGAGATCGTCGAAGGTGATGTGCGAGGCACCGTCTGTGCGGATCATCGGCTCGTCGAGTGTGGTCACCACCGGTGCGCCTCGTCCGGCCAGGAACGCGGCGTTCGGCACGAGGTACAGCTTGCCCGCGGCCCTGTCGATGTAGTACTCCCCCGGGGCGTCGAGCTCTTCGAGGAGGTTCTGAGCGAAGTGGAAGTCCGGGAACCAGCTCTTCATGATCCCGGACATCTCCCCGTAGCGCAGGGTGATGGTCTTGGCGTCGGTGTCGATCGCCTCGATCTTGTTGTACGACCACTCCCAGCTGTAGCCGAAGATGCCGTCGAGCCAGACGTCCTCGGCCTGGGTCCAGTGCTGCGGACGATCGTACGTGTAGGTGAACGTGCCACCGCGCTCCTGAAGATCGGCATCGGCACGCGTGGGCCCCGGGTCGATGATCTCGCCCATCTGAACGGTGTCCTTGGCGGCACCGGCGTTGGGCCAGCGGGCGAGCGTCATGCCCTGCCCGTCGATGTAGAGCTCCATGGGCGGGGTGCTGCTGACGTCATTGGCCTTCCAATAGCCGTGGCGGCTCAGCTGGCCGTAGTCCTCGATGCCGAGCGCCGCCAGGTCGATCTCGCGGATGTCGTCCCTGGCGGACTCCTCGATCACGCGATCCAGGACCGACTGGTCCTCCGTCAGGCGGAAGTCCTCGTAAGAGAGCGTCTGTCCGCCCGTCAGGGTCGCCACCTCTCCGGGGTACGAGCGGTAGACGATGGGGGCATCCGCTGTTCCGGAGTCCTCGGCACCGAGTGCGAAGGATGCGGAGCGCTGGTAGCTTCCTTCGCGCAGGTAGACGGTCGCCCCGTCCGCAGACAGCGTGCCGGCCGCTTTGCGCTCGCGGATGAGGTCGCGCGCGGCTTCCAGCGTAGCGAGCGGCGCATCGATGGAGCCGGCCGCCGCGTCGTCGCCGTCCGTGGCGACGTAGATCACGTCTCCCGGTGGCTCGTCGACGGCCGTTGCCGGATCGGGGTGGAGCGCCGGCAGCGCCGTCGCCACCAGGGCCGTCAGGATCAATGTCGTCGCAGCTCGCTTCATCGCGGTCTCCAGACTCGGGGGCGCCGCCCAACAGTGCGCGGCAGGTGGATGCGGCCCACCTTATAGTAATCGATAATCGACTGACAAGTATCGATTAAGCAAACCGCCGAGTCCGCCGAAGAGGCGCCGATCAGATCATCGTCGCGCGATGGCGGTCGTCAGGCCGAGACGTGCCCGACGACGCCCTTGCGCAGCAGCGCGTTGCCGTATTTGCGCGTCTCGCCGGTGCGGACCAGGAGATACGCGCCCTTCGCGATGTCGTAGTAGGCGAAGCGCTCGACGAAGCGGGTGGTCTCCCGGGTCGTCCCCGCGGACGCCATCAGCTCCCGCTGGACGTCGAGCACCTCGGCATCCGCCGATTCCATGAGGTCCAGGCCCGGCGCGTCGTCCAGCGGCAGCACCGTGCGGATCGCCGCGACGACCTCGGGTGTCGTCGTCCCCGGAAGGTCGACGACCCGCTCGCCCAACGCCCATGCCGGGAAGTGCGCGTCCGCGACGACCACCGAATCGGAGTGCCCCATCCGGTCGAGGTGCAGCAGCATTTCACCGGTGAGCAACGGGTGGATTCCTTCAAGCATCCGCACCTCCTGGGATGAGTCCCTCGTCCGCGAGTTCCGCCCAGAGTTCCGCGGGGATCGGCAGGGCCGCGTACTCGGCGTTCTGCCGCAGCTGCGCGGGGCGGCTGCCTCCGACGACGACGCTGCGCACGGCGGGCGCGCGCAGCGGGAACTGGACGGCCGCGGCGGGCAGCGGCACGTCGTGCGCCCGGCAGATGTCGGCGATCCGCACCAGACGCTCCCACAGCTCGTCGGGCAGCGCGCCGTACTCGTAGCGCCCGTCGCGACGCGGCTCGCTCTGCGCGAGCAGGCCGGAGTTGAACACGGATGCCGCGACCACTCCGGTCCCCGTCTCGTCGCAGGCCGGCAGCACGTCCTTCGCCGCGGGCTGCTCGAGCAGCGTGTAGCGCCCCGCCACCATGATCGTGTCGAGGTCCGCCTCACGGACGGCGCGCGTCAAGGCGTCGGCGACCATCGACCCGATGCCGATCTCGCCGATCTCGTGGGCGGCTCGCAATCGTTCGAGCGCCGGGAAGGCGCTGTCGATCGCCAGGTCGAGGTCATGCCGTTCCGGGTCGTGCAGGAAGACGATGTCGATCCGGTCGATCCCCAGCCGCTCGCGGGATTCGTCGAGACTCGCGCGGATCCCGGCATCCGAGAAGTCCCACACCCGCCGCAGATCGTCGCGGACGTGGAAGTCGTGCGCCGTGTCCAGCCCGCCGACGTGCTCGGGATTGGGGCGCAGCAGCCGGCCGACCTTCGTCGACAGCACGAACTCGTCCCTCGGCTTGGTCTGCAGGAACGCACCGAGCCGGCGCTCGGACAGCCCCAGCCCGTAGTGCGGCGCCGTGTCGTAGTACCGGATGCCGGCGTCCCACGCCGCCTCCAGCACGGCCCGGGCCTCGTCGTCGGTGAGCGCACGGAACAGGTTGCCGACGTTCGCAGCGCCGTAGCCGAGCACCGGAAGCTCACGCACCGACATGCGCACCCGTCCACGTGTAGGCGGCGATGCTCTCGGCCTTCATCTCCATTCCGGTGCCCGGCGCCGTGGGCGCCATGTAGGAGCCGCCGCGGATGTCGGTCGGGATGACGAAGTGCTCGTGCAGGTGGTCCACGAACTCGATCATGCGTCCCTCGCGGGTGCCGCTGACGGCGACGAAGTCGAACATCGACAGGTGCTGCACGGCCTCGCACAGGCCGACACCACCGGCATGAGGACAGACCGGAACGCCGAACTTCGCGGCGAGCAGGAGATTCGCGATGTTCTCGTTGACGCCGGCGACGCGCACGGCGTCGATCTGCATGACGCTGATCGCCTCGGCCTGCAGCAGCTGCTTGAAGATCATCCGGTTCTGCGCGTGCTCGCCGGTCGCGACCCGGATCGGGGCGACTCCCCGCGCGATCTCGGCGTGGCCGAGGATGTCGTCGGGGCTCGTGGGCTCCTCGATCCACGCGGGCCGGAACTCGGCGAGCGCGTTCACCCAGGCGATCGCCTCCGACACCTCCCAGCGCTGGTTCGCATCGATCGCGATGGGGAAGTCCTCTCCGACGACCTCACGGGCCTTGCGGAAGCGGCGGATGTCGTCGTCCAGGTCGGCGCCGACCTTGAGCTTGATCTGCGTGAAGCCGTCGGCGAGCGCCTCCCGCGCGAGCCGCTCGAGCTTCTCGTCCGAGTACCCCAGCCAGCCGGGGCTCGTGGTGTATCCGGGGTAGCCGGTGGCGAGGAGCTCCTGCTCGCGCTCGGCCCGACCGGGTTCGGCCGCCCGCAGGATGGCGAGGGCGTCCTCGCGCGTGAGCGCGTTGGTCAGGTACCGGAAGTCGACGAGGTCGACGATCTCCTCGGGCGTCATGCGCGCCAGCAGCTGCCACAGCGGCAGGCCTGCGCGCTTGGCCTTGATGTCCCACAGCGCGTTGACGACCGCGCCGATCGCCATGTGCATGACGCCCTTCTCGGGCCCGAGCCAGCGCAGCTGCGAATCGCCGATGATCTCGCGGAACGTGCTCCCCATGTCCGCCAGCAGCGGCTCGATCTCCCGGCCGACCAGGTGTCCGGAGAGTGCCTCGATCGCGGCGACCTGCACATCGTTGCCCCGGCCGATCGTGAACACGAACGCATGTCCGGCGTCCCCGGCATCCGTCCGCACGATGACGTACGCCGCGGAGTAGTCCGGGTCGGGGTTCATGGCGTCCGAGCCGTCCAGGCTCAGCGACGTCGGGAAACGGACGTCGGCGGTCTCGAGGGCGACGATGCGGCTCACGGGTTCCTCTCCTCGCGCAGCGGATCGATCTGCGCGGATCACTTGGAGTGTAAACATCCGATGTCTATACTGTCAACGACACCCGCCGCTCGACGGCGGCTCCCCGACGAAGCAGGAGAATCATGAAGTTCGCGCGGCTCGGCGCCCCAGGATCCGAAATCCCCGTCCTCGTGGAGGGCGACCGTTACCTCGACCTCCGTCCCGTGACATCCGATGTGAACGGCGAATTCCTCTCCAGCGACGTTCGCGCGCGGGTCACCTCGGCGCGGGATGCCGGTGAGCTGACGGAACTCTCGGGCACCGCCGACATGCGCATCGGCGCTCCGATCGCCCGCCCGAGCGCGGTCATCTGCATCGGGCAGAACTACGCGGCGCACGCGCGCGAGTCCGGCGCCGAGCCGCCGACGGTGCCGATCATGTTCCTGAAGACGCCTAACACCGTGGTCGGTCCGAACGACGCCGTGACGATCCCGCGCGGAAGTGAGAAGACCGACTGGGAGGTCGAGCTCGGCATCGTGATCGGCGAGCGCGCGGCGTACCTGGACTCCCCCGACGAGGCCGAGGCGCACATCGCCGGGTACGTCGTCGCGAACGACGTGTCCGAGCGCGCCTTCCAGATGGAGGTGTCGGGCGGGCAGTGGTCGAAGGGCAAGATCGCGTTCGGTTTCAACCCGACCGGGCCCTGGCTCGTGACACCGGACGAGGTCGACGTCGACGATCTTCGACTGCGCAGCTGGGTGAACGGCGAGGCGCGCCAGGACTCGAACACGGACGACATGATCTTCGACGTGCGCACCATCGTGCACCACCTGTCGCAGTACGTCACGCTGGAGCCGGGCGACCTCATCCTCACCGGCACCCCGCAGGGCGTGGCCTTCGGCGGGAAGTTCCCCTACCTGAAGGCCGGTGACGTGGTCGAGATCGAGATCGACGGCCTCGGGCGGCAGCGCCAGGAGTTCGTCGCGTGGGAGGCGAGCGCATGAGCCGGCTGGACGGTCTCGTCGCGATCGTCACCGGCGGCGCCTCCGGCATCGGCGCCGCGATCGCCGACCGACTGCAGGCCGGCGGCGCTCAGGTGGCCGTGCTGGATCTGAACACCACGGGCACCCCGCATTCCGCCTTCACGGCCGACGTGTCGGACCGCGCGTCCGTCGACGCCGCGGTCGCGGCCGTCGCCGAGCGCTTCGGACGCATCGACATCGTCGTCAACAACGCCGGCATCGGGGCCGTCGGGGACATCGCGGCGAACGACGATGCCGAATGGGCGCGCGTGCTGTCGATCAACGTCACCGGCATCGCGCGCGTGACCGCGGCCGCCCTGCCATGGCTGCGCCGGTCGCCGTCGGCGGCCGTGTGCAACACGGCATCCATCGCCTCGACGACCGGACTACCGCAGCGCGCTCTGTACACGGCGTCCAAGGGTGCCGTGTCCGCACTGACCCGCGCGATGGCGGCGGACCACCTGCGCGAGGGCATCCGCGTCAACGCAGTCAACCCCGGCACCGCCGACACCCCCTGGGTCGGGCGCCTGCTCGATCAGGCCGACGACCCGGCGGCGGAGCGCGCCGCCCTGGAGGCCCGTCAGCCGCACGGGCGGCTCGTCTCCCCCGAGGAGGTCGCGGCCGCGGTAGCCTATCTGGTCGGCCCGGATGCGGGATCCACCACCGGCACCTGCATCGAGGTCGACGGGGGCATGGCGCAGCTGCGCCTGCGGGTCGAGTGACCGCGGTACGGCGTCGCCGCTCGGGTCAGCCCAGACCGTAGAATCGCGCGGCGTTGCGCCACAGGATCGCGTCGGCGTCGAGATCGCGAGCCGTCGCCCAGCGTGCGACGGTGTCGGTCCAGGCGGGGATGGCGGCGGCATCCAGCGCCGGAGCGTCCCCACCCGACCAACCGGCTGCCGTCACGGCCGACACCGGCCAGTCGCTGCCGATCATGATCCGCTCGCCGCCGAATGCCGAGGCCACGACGTCCAGGAACGGTTCGACCTGCACCGCGCTCCATGACCCGCCGGCTTCTGCCGGGAGCCCGGACAGCTTGCACGACACCTGCGGGTGCGCAGCCAGCTCCGTGATCGCATCGGCCCACTCCGCGCTCGGCGCCAGCGGAGCGGTTGCCGTCCCCACCTCAGGCTTGCCGAGATGGTCCAGCACGATCCGCAGGCCCGGCTCTGCCGCGGCCAGCCCGATGACGTCGCGCAGCTGAGCCGCACCGCGAACGCACGCGTCGAACGTGAGCCCGTGCCGGACGAGCTCGGCGGCACCCGCACGGAACGCCTCGGTCCCCGCGAAGCCCACCGGCGCCCCCTGAAGCAGGTGCCGAACGCCGACGACGAGGGGGCGCGTCGCCAGCACGTCGAGATAGCGCCGCGTCTCCTCCCCGCGGTCCAGCCGGGCACCCGCGACGATGCCGCGCACTCCGACCCGCTCCGCGATGGAGCCCACCCAGGCGACCTCGTCGAGGTACTGCTCCTCGGCGCAGTCGGCCTGCACGAAGACGGCGGCGTGCTCCGCGGCATCCCCGCCCCGTGCGGCGAGGATCTCGTCCACGGCGAAGCGCGTGCGCAGCGGACCCTCCAGCCAGGAGTATTCGAGTCGGGACGGATCCCACAGGTGCAGATGGGAGTCGAGGATGCGCATGGATCCATCCTGCCGCAGACATCGGATCATTGGCTACGATGACGACATGGCAGTCACTGACGAGGCGATCGAGAAGATCAAGGCGATGATCGTGTCCGGCGAACTCGCCCCCGGCGACCGCCTTCCGCCGGAGAAGGAGCTCGCCGAACGACTCGGCCTGTCGCGCAATTCGATGCGCGAGGCCGTCAAGGCGCTCGAGGTCATCCGGGTGCTCGATGTGCGCCGCGGGGACGGCACGTACGTCACGAGCCTGGAACCGCATCTGCTGCTCGAGGCCATCTCGTTCGTCGTGGACATGCACGACGACGACTCGATGCTGGAGATCTTCGCCGTGCGCCGGATGCTGGAGTCGCAGGCGACCGGGCTCGCCGCGACGCTCGGCAGCGACGAGCAGGTGCAGGCCTTGCGCGACGAGCTCGACGGCGTCGGCACCGACGTGTCGATCGACGACCTCGTCGCCCACGACATCCGCTTCCATCGCGACATCGTCCGGATGGCGGGCAACGCCTACCTCGCGAGCCTCATCGAGAGCCTCAGCAGCCAGACGGTCCGTGCCCGCGTGTGGCGGGGGCTCACCGAGCAGGGGGCCGTCGAGCGCACCCTCGCGGAGCACCGGGCGATCGCGGATGCCGTCGCCCAGCACGATCCGAATCTCGCGACATCGCTCGCCACGGCGCACATCGCTGGCGTCGAGCGGTGGCTGCGCCAGGCGGCGACCGCCTGAGCCGCACGGAACGGGACGCGGGTCGGGGTGTCCGCGCCTTCTGGCGGCTTACGCCCCCAGGCGCCCCATCGCGGCGCCGAACTCCGCCGCCGAGGCGTCGCTCGTCTCGTGGAAGAGCATCTCGTCGATGACATCCGGTGCGGCGGTGAAGTACGGGACCCCGGCCAGCCGCAGCGACACGATGTCCGATGCCGAGCGGAGACTGGCGGCGAGGACATCCGTCCCGCTCCCCGCGCACACCGCCTGCATCTCGGGGATGAGCGCATCGCCGTCCACCCCGGCATCCCTCAGCCGTCCCAGATAGGGCGCGATGTACCGCGCACCGATGCTCGCGCACGCGAGCGCCTGCGCCACCGAGTACACGGCCGTGACGAGCACCGTCGCACCGTCGCGCACGAGCGCGGATGCCGCGGCGAATCCGTCGGCCGTGGCCGGAACCTTGACGGCGACCCGGTCCCCCAGCGCGCGGATGCCCTCGGCATTGCGCAGGAACGACGCGGCATCGCCGCCCCAGGTCTGGAAGAAGATCTCGCGGGCGCCCTCCTCGACCCAGCGCGCGTACAGTTCGGGGATCTCAGCCGCCCGGCGACCTCCGCGTTCGAGGATCGTCGGATTCGTCGTCACCCCATGCACGACACCGGCGGCGAGCAGCCGCGAGACGCGCTCGACGTCGGCGCTGTCGACGTACAGACGCGGGGCGGCCGGGGCGGAAGGAATCATCGGATCTCCTGGGACGCAGAACCTGTCGTTACAGGTTGGATCTCGGCTAATGTTATGACAGCAGACGGCGAAGTCAAACACGATCAGGAGCGCAATGACCCCCGCATCCCGCGATGAGAGAAGCGGCGTCGTCATCGTCGGCAGCGTGACCGCCGACGTGACCACTTTCTCCGAGCGGCTCCCCGCCCGCGGCGAGACGATCCTGGGCGACGAGTTCACGCTCTTCCTCGGGGGCAAGGGTGCGAACCAGGCCGTCGCGGCCGGCCTGGCCGGGGCCAGGACGAGCTTCGTCGGCTGCGTCGGCGACGACCTGTTCCACGACCTGGTCGTCGACAGCCTCGCCGACGCCGGCGTCGACCTGACGCATCTGCGCACGGTTCCCGGCCCCACCGGAATCGCGCACATCCGCGTGGACGCCTCCGCCCAGAACGACATCGTCATGGTCCCGCTCGCGAACGCGCATCTCAGCGCCGAGCAGATCGACGCCGCACTGGAGGCGCTCGCTCCCACGACCTCCGTCCTGCTCACCCAGCTCGAGACGCCGTCCGCGCTGACCGCGCACATCGCCGCGCGCGGCCGGGAGCTCGGGTTCACCGTGATCCTCGATCCGGCGCCCGCCGCCGATCTGCCCGCCGAGGTCTGGGCCGACATCGACATCGTCACCCCGAACGAGACCGAGGCGTCGCTGATCAGCGGCATCGAGGTCACGGATGCCGCGTCCGCCGAGAGGGCCGGACGCTGGTTCCTCGAGCGGGGAGTCGGCGCCGCCGTCATCACGCTCGCGGCGCAGGGCTCCTGCGTCATCACGGCGGAGGGGACATTCGTCGTCCCGCCGCTGCCCGTCGACGCGGTCGACACCACCGCGGCCGGCGACGCCTACGCGGGCTACCTGGGTGCCGCGCTCGCGAACGGAGCGCCCCTCACCGAGGCCGTGCGCCTGGCCACGGCGGCAGGCGCCCTCACCGTCACCAAGCAGGGCGCCTCGCCCAGTCTCCCCCGCCGCACGGACGTGGACGCGCTCCTCGCGTCCCGCAGCTGAACGGATCACCGATGCGCAAGACCGCCACCACCATCAATCCCGCGCTGTCGAGGGTCATCAGCGAGACCGGGCACACCGATCTGCTCGTCGTCACCGACGCCGGTCTGCCGATCCCGCCCGGCTCGGAGCGGATCGATCTCGCCTACCGTCCGGGCGCACCCGCCTTCCTCGACGTGCTGGACACGGTGCTGGCGGAGATGGTCGTCGAGGGCGCGACGGTCTCCGCCGAGGTCGCGGAGGTCAGCCCACAGGTGCTGGCGGCGCTGCGCGAGCGGTTGCCCGGCATCGAGATCGAGCTCGTTCCGCACGTCGAGTTCAAGAAGCGCACCCACGACGCACGGGCCTTCGTCCGCTCGGGTGAGTTCACCCCGTACGCCAACGTGATCCTGCAGGCGGGGGTGGCGTACTGACATGCCCGTCGCAGATGAGATCGACCGGCACTCCGCCGCCCCGATGTACGACCAGCTGCGTCAGCTGATCATCGACGGGATCGCCCGTGACGGACTCCAGCCCGGCGATCCCCTTCCCGGAGAGCACCGGCTGTGCGAGCGCTACGGCATCTCGCGCACGGTGGTGCGCCAGGCGCTCGCGCAGCTCGAGCACGAGGGCCTGGTCGAGCGCGTCAAGGGCAAGGGCACGTTCGTGTCCCGCCCCCGGACTAGCGAAAGCCTCGTGCACACCCTGGTCGGGCTGTTCGACGACGTCGCCCGACGCGGCGGTCACGTGCACAGCGACGTCCTCCGCCACGAGCGCGAGGAGGCCGATGACGAGGTCGCTGCGGCCCTCGACGTGCCGGCGGGGTCGCCCGTCGTGGTCCTCGAGCGACTGCGCCACGTGGACGGCGAGCCCTGGTCGCTGTCGACGACCTGGATGCCGGAAGCCGTCGGCGCCGTGACCCTCGGCGTTGATCTCAGCGAGGCCTCGCTGTACCGGCTGCTCGACGAGCACGGCATCCACGCCACCCACGGCGTGCGCTCGGCCGAGGCGACCGTCGCGACCCACGAGCAGGCCCTGCATCTCGGCGTGAGCGCCGGGTCCGCCCTGCTGCGGCTCCGCAGCATCAGCAGGGATGCCGACGACCGGCCGATCGAGTACTTCATCGCGCATCACCGCGGCGACCGATCGAGGTTCGAGTTCCAGCTGCGCCAGGAGCAGTCCGAGGCGTCGCTGCTGCACATCGACGGCGCGGGCGGGGCGTCCCGCGCGGGAACGGTCGCGATCTGACCCGGCTACGCTCGAACCCATGACCACCTGGACCAGCACCGCCATCGCTCTGCTGGACGCCGACGCGAACCGCAGCGCCGACACGCACCTGCACGTCTTCCCGCTCCCGGCCGAGTGGGGCATCGACCTGTACCTGAAGGACGAATCGGTGCACCCGACCGGGTCGCTCAAGCACCGGCTCGCCCGGTCCCTCATCCTGTACGGACTCGTCGGCGGCCGCATCCACGAGGGGACGACCCTCGTCGAGGCCTCCAGCGGCTCGACCGCCGTGTCGGAGGCCTATTTCGCACGGATGCTCGGGCTCGACTTCGTCACCGTCGTCCCCCGGTCGACGAGCCCGGAGAAGATCGAACTGATCGAGTTCTACGGCGGACGCTGCCACTACGTCGACCGCGCCCCCGACATGTACCCCGAGGCCGAGCGCCTCGCCGCGGAGTGCGGGGGCCACTACCTCGACCAGTTCACGTATGCCGAACGAGCCACGGACTGGCGCGGCAACAACAACATCGCCGAGAGCGTGTTCAGCCAGATGGAGCGGGAGCGGCATCCGATCCCGTCGTGGATCGTCGTCGGCGCCGGTACGGGCGGAACGAGCGCGACGTTCGGACGCTACGTGCGGTACCGCCGGCACGAGACCCGGGTCGCCGTGGTGGATCCCGAGGGGTCGGCGTTCTACGGCGGCTGGAGCACCGGCGCCTCCGACTACAAGACCGGCCGCCCGAGCCGCATCGAGGGGATCGGCCGGCCACGTGTCGAGCCGTCCTTCGTCGCCGGCGTGATCGACGAGATGCTGCAGATCCCCGATGCCGCCTCCGTCGCCGCGATCCGGCTGCTGCAGGAGCGGACCATGCACTGGGCCGGCGGCTCGACCGGTACGAACCTGGTCGGCGCGTTCCAGCTGATCGCGCGCATGCGCGCGGCCGGCGAGACAGGAAGCGTGGTCACACTGATCTGCGACGGCGGCGCGCGCTACGCCGGGACCTACTACGACGACGACTGGGTCGCGGCGCAGGGCTGGGACCTCGCACCGCACCGCGCGCGCATGGATCGGTTCCTCGAGACGGGCATCTGGGGCGAGTGAGGGCTACGCTTCAGGCATGACCACGCTCATCCTCACCGTCGTCGGCACGGATCGGCCAGGACTCGTCGCCGCTGTCGCCGATGTCGTCGATGCGCACGGCGGCAACTGGGAGAACAGTCAGCTGGCGGAGCTCGCCGGCGCCTTCGCGGGCGTCGTGCAGGTCTCTGTCCCGGACGACCGTCGCGCGCAGTTGACGTCGGCCCTCCAGGCGCTCGACGGACTGCTGACCGTCACGGTGCACGCGGGCTCGGATGCCGAGCCCGAGGCAACGGCTCGTCCGGTCGCGTTGCAGATCCTCGGCAACGACCGGCCGGGTATCGTCCGGGAGGTCTCCGCGGTTCTGCGCGCGCACGAGCTGAGCATCGAGACGATGACGACCGAGACGCGGGATGCCGCGATGGCCGGCGGCCGCCTGTTCGAGGCGAGCGTCGTCGCGGAGGTCCCGGCATCTGCCGATCTGGAGGCCCTGCGCGCGGACCTCGAACGCCTGACGACCGAGCTGCAGGTCGACATCACCCTTGCCTGATCCGTCGCGCCGGCGCCCGATCCCTCGCGGCGACGGCTGAGACCTCTCGGCATTGACGAGACCCCGCCGGATTCGCGTGAACACGGCGGGGTCTCGTCGGGAAGGAGAGGTCTGCCGGCGGGCGAGCCGGGCGGACGCCTCAGACCAGGCGCGACTTCGGCGAGACGCCGTAGGTGTCCTCGGGGTCGGCGTAGACGGCGTCTCCGAGAGCCGTGTCGATCGCGGCGAGCGTGTCGGCATCGAGCGTAACTCCCGACGCCTTTACGGTGTCCGCGAGCTGCTCCGGACGCGATGCGCCGACGAGAGCCGCCGCGATGTTGGGGTTCTGCAGCACCCACGCGATCGCGAGCTGCGGCATCGTGAGTCCCGCCTCCTCCGCGATCGGCTTGAGCCGCTGCACAGCTGTGAGGGTCTCGTCGTTCATGAACCGCTGGATGAACCCGGCGCCGCTCTTCTCGTCCGTGGCGCGCGACCCCTCGGGCACGGGCTGGCCGGGAAGGTACTTGCCGCTGAGCACGCCCTGCGCCATCGGGGACCAGACGATCTGCGAGATCCCCAGCTCTTCGGATGCCGGGACGACCTTGCCCTCGATGACGCGCCACAGCATGGAGTACTGCGGCTGGTTCGAGATGAGCTGGATGCCCAGCTGCTTGGCGAGCGCGTGCCCGTCGCGCAGCTGCTCCGCCGTCCACTCCGAGACGCCGATGTACAGCGCCTTGCCCTGACGGACGATGTCCGCGAACGCCTGGAACGTCTCCTCCAGCGGCGTCTCGTAGTCGAACCGGTGCGCCTGGTAGAGGTCGACGTAGTCGGTTCCGAGGCGCTTCAGGGAGCCGTTGATCGACTCGAGGATGTGCTTGCGGCTGAGCCCGGTGTCGTTGGGGCCCTTGGGACCGGTCGGGAAGTAGACCTTCGTGAAGATCTCCAGCCCCTCGCGGCGCTGACCGGCGAGGGCCTTGCCGAGCACGACCTCGGCGGCGGTGTTGGCGTACGTGTCCGCCGTGTCGAACGTGGTGATGCCGGCATCCAGTGCCGCGTGGACCGTCTTCACGGCCGCGTCGTCACCGACCTGCGAGGCGTGCGTGACCCAGTTGCCGTAGGTGATCTCCGAGACCTTGAGACCGCTGTTGCCGAGATAACGATAGTTGACCATGACTCCACGCTAGGGCCTCTCGACCCTGCCGGGGTCAGGATGCCGAGGCGGAGGTCACAGTGTTTCGGATGCGGGGCGCTGGTGCTTGCGCAGCCAGAACTCGGTCTGCGCGACGTGCCCCGCCGCGGCCGCCGACGCCGCGACGGGATCGCGCGCGACCAGAGCGTTGAGGATCGCCCGGTGCCCGGTATCCGAGAGGATCTTGATCTGCGCGGCGTCCTCCGTCTCGAAGATCCGGTACGCACGCGATCGCGCGCGCAGGACGTCGGCGAGGCTGGCGAGCGCGTCGTTGCCCGCGACGGCCGTGATGGCGGAGTGGAACTGGTTGTCGAGCTCGGACAGTTGCTCGTCGTCCGTCACGCCCTCGAGGTCGGCGAGCAGGGCGTCGAGGCGGTCGAGGGTCGCATCGTCGATGCGCGCGGCCGCGAGGCTGGCGGCGTGCGCCTCGAGGGCCCGCCGCATCTCGTAGAGCTCGATGATGGAGTCGAGCGGGAGCAGCCCCACCGTGAGTCCCAGTCCCTTGATGAGGTCGGCGGCGTGCAGATCGCTCACGTAGCTGCCCGAACCGTGCCGGGTGTCGAGCACCCCCAGCGCGGCGAGCATGCGGATCGCCTCGCGGAGCGAACCGCGGGAGACGCCGAGCTGCTCGCAGAGCTCCCCCTCGCTGGGCAGCCGATCACCGGGCCGGAGCTCGCCGTCCGCGATGAGTGCACGCAAGCCGTGCAACGCCGTGTCCAGTGCCCCCATGGGTGCGGTCTCCTTGTCGCGCAATGGTGAGCCGAGTCTGCCGCCCGGCGGACGATCTCACCAAGTTGTATTACGACTTTGTCAAATCTACCCCCAAGACGTGCCAATTTTTGCGATCTCTGGCACAGTTGTGCAACAAGTTCCCCGATCTGAACGAGGCCGCATGCTCGAGATGACGTCTTCCGCTGCTCCGGTGCAGCTCGCCTCCGGGGCGCGCGCTCGCGACGCCTGGCCGCTGGACCCCGACATCGTCCACCTCAATCACGGCTCCTTCGGCGCCGTGCCGACCGAGGTCGTGCGGCACCAGGACGAACTGCGCGCCCAGGCGGATCGCAGCCCGGTGGGCTGGTTCCCGCGCATCGCGGAACGCGTGGCCCAGGCCCGGTCGGCCGTCGCGCCGTTCGTGGGGGCCGAAGCCGAGGACGCCGTCTTCGTCCCGAACGCCTCCGCCGCGGCGACGGTGGTGTTCAACAGCCTGACCCTCGACGCCGACGACGAGATCCTCGTGACCGACCACGGCTACGGCGCGATCACGATGGGCGCCGCGCGACTCGCGCGCCGGTTCGGTGCCCGCGTGCGCACGGTGCGCATCCCCCTCCTCGCCGAGGAGGAGGAGATCCTGGAGCTGTTCCGCGCCGCCCTGGGCGTCCGCACGCGCCTGATCGTGGTGGACCAGATCACCTCGCCCACGGCCCGGCTCCTGCCGACCCGGCGCATCGCCGAGCTCGCGCACGAGCGCGGAGCGCGTGTGCTCGTCGACGGGGCGCACGCGCCCGGACTCGTCGCCGACGCCGCGAAGGCGGGCGGAGGCGACTGGTGGTTCGGCAACATGCACAAGTGGCCGTGCGCACCGCGCGGCTCCGCCCTCCTCGTCACCCGCGCCGACGATCGGCAGGACCTGTGGCCCCTGATCGATTCGTGGGGCGGGGGCGAGGCCTATCCCGACCGCTTCGACACGCAGGGGACCATCGACGCGACGACGTACCTCAGCACCTCGGCGGCCATCGACTTCATCGAGCGCGAGCACGGCTGGGCGCAGACACGGCGCACCATGTCCGCCCTGGCGGACGAGGGCGCCGATCGGATCGCAGCGGCCCTCCAGCCCTATGTCGCGGAGGACGCCAGGGTGCACCTGCCGATGCCGGTCGACTCGATGCGGCTCATCCGGCTTCCGGACGGGCTGGGGAGCACCCGCGAGGAGGCGGACGCCCTGCGCATGACGCTGTTCGATGCCGCGGGAGTCGAGACGGCCTTCACGAGCTTCGAGGGACGCGGCTACTTCCGCCTCTCCGTGCACCTCTACACCGAGACGAGCGATTTCGACGCCTTCGTCGAACGCTGCGTCCCTGAGATCCTGCGCCGCGCCGGCATCACCGCCGCGGCTTCCTGAATCCCCGAAACACACGAGAAAGAGGTATGTCATGAAGCGCACCCGACTGACGACAGCCGTCGGCATGGGCACCGTCGCCCTGCTGGGGCTCACCGCCTGCTCCGCCGGCGGCGGCTCAGAGAGCGCCGACGGCACCGTCACGCTCCAGATGGTGGAGAGCCTGACCAACCCGGCCCGCACCGAGGTCATCCGCGGTCTGCTCGACGACTTCGAGGCGGCCAACCCGGACATCACCGTCGAGCTCGTCTCCCCTCCGACCGAGCAGGCCGACCAGACGATCCAGCAGATGCTCCAGTCCGGCAAGGGCGTGGACGTCCTCGAGGTCCGCGACATCACGGTCGGCCCCTTCTCGAACAACGGCTGGCTCTACGACATGACGGACGACCTCGCCGACTGGGAAGGCTGGGACGCACTCACCGAGAACGCGCGGACGGTCGCCGAGGGGGACGGCGAGAGCCTGTTCATCCCGTACGGGTTCTACGGCCTGTCGCTGTTCTATCGCACCGACCTGGTCGAGGAGGCCGGGTTCGACGGACCTCCGCACAGCTGGAAGGACCTCCTGGAGCAGGCGTCCGCCATCCAGGACCCCGCAAACAACGTGTACGGGTACGCGTTCCGCGGCGGGCAGAACGGCAACACGAACGTCGTCGCCGCGATCGAGGCCTACGTCATCGACGACCTGGACACGTCGAACGCGTTCCTCCTCGAGGACGGCTCGACGATCTTCTCCGCCCCGGAGGCGCAGGAGGCGGTCGACGACTACTTCGCACTGTTCGAGCAGGCCTCGCCGCCGTCGGCGGTCTCGTGGGGCTATCCCGAGATGGTCGCCGGCTTCACGAACGGGTCGACGGCGTTCCTGCTGCAGGACCCGGAGGTCATCGCGACGGTCCAGGCGTCGAATCTGACCGAGGATCAGTGGGACACCGCGCCGCTGCTCGTCGGGCCGTCCGGCAAAGCCGCCCAACCGCTCGCGGTGGCGGGATGGGGCGTCGCCGAGGCGAGCGAGCACAAGGATGCCGCGGTGAAGCTCGTCGAGTTCCTGTCGTCGGCGGAGCCGGCCACCGAGTTCGCCCAGGCGAACAGCCTGGTGCCGATCATCGCCGCAGCATCCGACGACGAGTTCTACGCCTCCGGCCCGTGGACGAGCTACGTCACGATGACCGAGGATCCCGAGACGTACATCAACGTGCAGCAGCCGCGCGGCGTCAGCTGGTGGACGGAGTGGATCCAGAAGTCGGATCAGGATGTGCAGAACGTGCTGCTCGGCAACATGAGCACGTCGGAGCTGCTCGAGTCCTGGGATGCCTACTGGGTCGACAAGTACGCCACCGAGGACTGATCGCATGACGCAGCTCACCCGCACGGGACGCTCCGCCGGCTCCGCCGGCGGGGCTCCCCCGGCCCGGCCCGGCCGACGCACCTTCGGGCGCCGTCAGGCCTGGACGATCCTCGCATTCCTCTCCCCGGCCATCCTGTTCGTCTGCTGGTTCACCTACTACCCGATGCTTCAGGGCGCCGGTATGGCGTTCCACGACTGGAACCTCTGGGACCTCACGTCGACG
Source organism: Microbacterium cucumeris (assembly GCF_058349845.2). Taxonomy (NCBI): domain Bacteria; kingdom Bacillati; phylum Actinomycetota; class Actinomycetes; order Micrococcales; family Microbacteriaceae; genus Microbacterium; species Microbacterium cucumeris. Next base: position 225,398 of record NZ_JBYRIZ020000004.1, on the reverse strand, counting down.
CCGTTCGTCGGGTTCGACAACTTCGTGACGATCCTCAGCGATCCGGTGTTCCCTCAGATCGCCTGGAACTCGGTCCTCTGGGTGGTGTGCTCGCTCGTGCCGCAGTTCGTCATCGGCTTCCTCATCGCGCTCGCCCTCCGCAAGCGGTTCCGCTTCCGCGGGCTGTACCAGGCGCTGGTGTTCTTCCCCTGGGCTGTGTCCGGCTTCCTCATCGGGCTGCTGTTCCGCTGGATGTTCAACGCCGAGTTCGGGGTCATCAACGACCTGCTGATGAAGGTCGGTCTCATCGACGCGCCGCTGCCGTGGCTCGCCGACCCGAAACTCGCCATGACCGCCGTCATCATCGCGAACGTCTGGTACGGCGTGACCTTCTTCGCCATCATGATCCTCGCCGCGCTCCAGTCGGTCCCCGACGAGATGCTGGAGGCGGCGAGCCTCGACGGCGCCGGCAAGCTGCGTCAGCTGTTCTCGATCATCGTCCCGTACATCTCGATGACGCTGCTGCTGACCGTGCTGCTGCGGATCATCTGGATCTTCAACTTCCCCGACATCATCTGGGCGATGACCCAGGGCGGACCCGCGAACCAGACGCACATCATCACGACCTGGATGATCAACTACACCCAGAAGGGCAACTACGGGCTCGCCAGCGCGATCGGACTGATCGTGGTCGCGTTCCTGCTGGTCTTCTGCGCGTTCTACCTCCTGGCCATGCGGAAGGTGAAGAGATGACCACCATCGTCGCTCCGGAAGCCACGGCCGCCGTCGTCACGGGTCGCACCAAGATCCGCCAGCCCCGCCGGCGCCCCACCGTCGGGGGTGCGCTCCGCTTCGTCGGACTCGGACTCTGGCTGGTCATCACGCTGTTCCCGCTGTACTGGATCGCGCTGACGTCGTTCAAGTCGCCCCAGACCGTCAACGTGTTCCCGATCGAATACTGGCCGAGCGACCCGTCGGTGCAGAACTACCTCAACCTGTTCGAGTTCAACGACTTCGGCGTGTTCCTGATGAACTCGGCCGTCGTCTCGCTCAGCGCGGGTCTCGTCGCGACCCTGATCGCGCTGCTCAGCGCGTTCGTGCTCTCCCGGTTCGAGTTCCGCAGCAAGGGCGCCGTGCTCGTCGCGTTCCTGCTGACGCAGATGATCCCGGCGTTCATCGCCCTCGGCCCGCTGTACTCGATGATGTCGAACCTCGGGCTCGTGGACACCAGGTTCGGCCTGATCCTCGTGTACATCGCCATCTGCATCCCGTTCTCCACGGTCATGCTCCGGGGCTTCTTCGAGAACGTCCCGGTCGCGCTCGAGGAAGCGGCCATGATCGACGGATGCTCGCGGCTCGGCGCGCTGTTCCGGGTGCTCGTCCCGGTGCTGACACCGGGCATCATCGCCGCGTTCATCTTCAACTTCGTGAACTGCTGGAACGAGCTGTTCCTGTCGGTCGTGCTCATCCACTCGACCGAGAACCGCACGATCCCCGCGACCCTCAACGGGTTCATCTCGACGTTCAATGTCGACTGGGGATCGCTGTCGGCGGCCGCCGTCGTGACGATCCTGCCCACCATGGTGATGTTCGCCCTCGCGAGCCGCTGGATCGTGCAGGGGCTCACGGCGGGCGCGGTCAAGGAGTGAGGGGTCCCCGGTCGCGGCGCTCCGCGCCGTGGCCGGGGCCGTGCCCGCTCACAGAGTCTCCCGGTAGTCCCGCCACGCGTCTCCGAGGCGGCGGATCCCCTCGGAGAGGACCTCGTCCGGCGCGGTGAACGGGATCCGGATGTGATCGTCAGGAGACGTTGACGCCGCGAACTCGGCGCTCCCCGCGACCGAGACGCCGTGCATGGCGGCGACGCGGGCGAACGCGTCGGCCGATCCGGACGGGATGGCGGCCCACAGCGACAGGCCGCCGCGCGGAGCCCGGAACGTCCACTCGGGCAGATGCTCGGCCATCAGTCTCAGCAGTAGGCGCAGACGCTCCTGGTGCGCGCGGGACACCTCGCGCTTCAGGTCCGAGGCGTGCGCGAGGAGATCGCCGGCCAGCAGCTGCGCCGGCACGCTCGTTGACTGGTCTGCGAGCTGACGGGCGCCGCGCAGTCGGCGGACCAGCACCGGATCCGCACGAAGCCATCCCACGCGCAGCCCCGCCCATGCCCACTTCGACACCGACTCGACGACGATCACCGGGGCATCCGGTCGTTCCGCCGCGAGCGAGGGCGGCACGACGCCGTCGAACGAGATGCCGGCGACCACCCGGTCCTCGACGACCGGCACGCCGTACCGGGCGGCGAGGTCGGCGACGCGCCGGCGTTCGGCGGGCGGCATCCGCGTTCCGGTCGGGTTGTGGTGGTGTGGATTCAGCGCGACCAGAGCGGGTCTCAGCCGGGCGATCGCCACTTCGAGGGCCTCGACGTCCAGACCGTCGTCGCCCATCGGGATGCCCTGCACGACGCCGCCGCGCAGGGCCACCGAGTCGGTCACTCCGGGCCAGGTGACCTCCTCGGCGAGGACCACGTCACCCGGACCCACGAGCGCGTTGACCACCAGGCTGATCGCCTGCTGGGCGCCGTGCGTCACGAGGATCTGCTCCGGTGAGGTCGGCGTCCCCTCGACGGTGAACATGTCCGCGATCTGCTCGCGCAGCATCGCCAGGCCCGCCGGATCCGTCTCCGGCAGCAGTGCGAACTCGAGGCGCGGCCGGTGGGTCCGGATGATCTCGACTCCGGTCTCGGGGATCTGCGGCACCGTGCGCAGCAGGTCGATCGCATTCGGCAGCGACGAGAACAGCGCCTCGCCCCGCCCCGCTCGCCCCGGTCGGGAGACGGGTGACCCCGAGATGCGCGTCCCGCTGCCCTGCCTCCTCTCCACGGCGCCGCGCTCCGCGAGCTCGGCGTAGGCGGCGACGACCGTGCCGCGCGACACAGAGATCACGGCAGCGAGCGTGCGCTCGGCCGGCAGCCGGTCCCCCGGTCGCAGTTCGCCGGTGTCGACGAGGGCGCGGATGCCGTGCGCCAGCCGTGCGGACAGCGTGCCGTCGCCCTGCGACCACCGCCCCAGGCGCGCGGCGAGCGCTGCGGAATCGACCGTGGCCGTCCGATGATCCACCAGCCGCTGATTGGCACTGTTCCCGATGCTCATATCCATGGATTCTGGTCCAATGAGTCTCCCGATCGTCGCTAATTCGCCAATTGCTGGGCCGATTTCCCAAGATTGGACCATCGAAGGACTATTGGATTGGTTCGGCGCCGACGATGCCCGCCTGAGCGACCCGACCGTGCGGCCGGCTCTGCGCGCCATCGAGGAGGCCCTCACCGGCAGTCGCTGGACGATCGAACTCGACGCCACACTGGAGGGATCGCGGATGACGCGCGAACCCGCGATCGTCAGCCTGGTGCGGTCGATCGCCGTGCAGGTGTCGCGGCATCCCGCGCTGCGCGCGCACACGGTCGGCGAGATCCTGGACGGGCGCGTTCCGGTCGCGGAAACCGTCGTTCCGGTCGTGGACACCCGCCTTCCGGTCGCGAAAACTGTCGGTCCAGCGCGGGTTCAGCGGCAGATTCCGCGACCTGAACGATGAGACAGGACCGCGGAGCGACGGATTCTGCGGCCTGAGCCCCCACGGGGTCGGGTGACGTACGGGGGCGCCGCATCGACCTCGGGAACTTGGGGTTTCGACTCGCTGCGCTCGCTCAACCTTGCCCCGGCCGACCTCAACGCGGCTGCGCCGCATTGACCTCGAGAACTTCGGGTTTCGACTCGCTGCGCTCGCTCAACCTTGCCCCGGCCGACCTCAACGCGGCTGCGCCGCATTGACCTCGGCCGCGGCAACATCCTCGGTCGTGGCGACGAGCTGCCCGCAGGCGCCGTCGATCTCCTTGCCACGGGTGTCGCGGAGGGTCGTCGGGATGCCCGCGTCGTTGAGCCGGCGCACGAACTCGTTCTGCACGTCGGGCTCGGACGAGGTCCAGATGGATCCCGGCGTCGGGTTCAGCGGGATGGGATTGACGTGCACCCACCCGCGTCCGCGGGCGTTGAGCTTGTCCGCGAGCAGGTCGGCGCGCCACGCATGGTCGTTCATGTCCTTGATGAGCGCGTACTCGATCGACACGCGGCGTCCTGTCTTGTCGAAGTACTCGCGCGCGGCATCCAGGGCCTCGTCGACCTTCCAGCGCGAGTTCACCGGGATGAGCTCGTCGCGCAGCTCGTCGTCCGGAGCGTGCAGCGACAGCGCGAAGGTCACCGGGATGTCCTCCGCGGCGAGCTTGCGGATCGCGGGCACGAGCCCGACCGTCGAGACGGTGATCCCGCGGGCGCTCATGCCGAGTCCTTCGGGCTGCGGCGCGACCATGGTGCGCACGGCGTGCATGACCCGGTTGTAGTTGGCCATCGGCTCGCCCATGCCCATGAAGACGATGTTGCTCACGCGCTCGAGGGAGTGGTCGTCGCGCTTCTTGCCGCCCAGCTCGCCGTTCGCGATGGCGCGGTTCGCGCGCACGACCTGCTCGATGATCTCGGCCGCCGACATGTTGCGGGTGAGCCCTGCCTGCCCGGTCGCGCAGAACGGGCAGTTCATGCCGCATCCGGCCTGGCTCGACACGCACAGCGTGATCCGGCCCGGATAGCGCATGAGCACCGACTCGACCAGAGCGCCGTCGTGCAGGCGCCACAGGAACTTGATGGTGTCCCCACGATCGGTCTCGAGACGACGGACCTCGGTCATGAGCGGAGGCAGGAGCCCTCCGACCAGCTCGTCGCGGATGCCGGCGGGGAGATCGGTCATCTCGGCCGGGTCGGAGGTGTAGTGGCGGAAGTAGTGCATGGCCAGCTGCTTGGCGCGGAAGCCGGGGAGGCCGAGTTCGGTGACCTTCTCGACGCGCTCGGCCGGCGTGAGGTCGGCGAGGTGCACGGGAGGCTTGCCGCGCTTGGGGCTCGCGAACTGCAGGAGCGGTCGTCCCTCGGCATCCTTCTTCTGCGTCCACCCCTCGGTCGCGGGCCGCACCTGCGGCGTGCCGGATGCCGCAGCCGTCGGACGCGGGGCGCCGGGGCGGCGCGGGGCACGGGAGATGTCGGTCATGTCATCCAGGGTACGGCGTGACGCCTGGGAGACCGCGGGTCGAGCCTCCGTAGACTGACGGCGTGGAATGGATCTGGATTCTCCTCGGCGTCGTCGTCGTGATCGTGCTCTTCGCCGTTCTCGGGAAGTCGATGCGCCCGAAGGTCCCGACCCCGCCGACGACGGCGGCTCCTCCGAGCGGCCCTTCGACCGGCCCGGATGCCGCGACGACCGCCGAGATCGATCGCCTGATCGCCGAGGGGCAGACCATCCGCGCCATCAAGGTGCTGCGCGACGCTACCCCGGGGATGAGCCTGCAGGAGGCCAAGGATCGCGTCGAGCGCTGGACCGCACCCGCCACGACAGCCATCCCGATCGCGACGTCCGCGGGTTCCGACCTGCCGGCGGACGTCGTCTCGGAGGTCGACGCTCTCCTCGCCGCCGGTCGCACGATCGAGGCGATCAAGCTGCTACGCGAACGCACCGGGTGGGGGCTGAAGGAGTCCAAGGACCGCGTCGACTCCTGGACGCCCGGCCAAGGCTGACCTGTAATGACAGGCCTTCCGGGTGAGACAATGGATCCACATCCCCCCGATGAAGGAGAACCATGACCGACCGCCTCGCCCGCGCCCGCGCCACCGGCGTCCTCGCCGTGCTCCGCGCCCCCTCGCCGGAGCTCGCCCTCGAGGCGTCCGAGGCGATCATCCGCGGCGGCGTCACGGGGATCGAGGTCACGTACTCCACGCCGGACGCGCCGGCCGTGATCCGTGAGCTCATCGCGCGGCACGGCGACGCCGCGTACATCGGCGCCGGGACGGTCACGACGATCGATCAGGCTGCGGCGGCCGCGGACGCGGGCGCCGAGTTCCTCGTGAGCCCCGGCACCCTGCCGGACCTCACTCGTGCCATGCTCGACACCGGCCGCGTCGTCATGACCGGCGCCATGACCCCCACCGAGGTCATGGGTGCACTCGCCCTGGGCGTCGACGTGGTGAAGGTCTTCCCCGCCTCCCTCGGCGGCCCGTCGTACCTCGGCGCACTGCGCGGCCCGTTCCCGGACGCCCCGCTCATGCCCACAGGCGGCGTGAACCCGGACAACCTGTCGGACTGGTTCGCGGCGGGAGCGGTCGCGGTCGGCGCCGGCGGGGACCTGGCGAACGCCTCGTCGATCAAGAGCTCGGACTGGGCCGACATCACCGAGCGCGCCGAGCGCTTCACCGCGGCCCTCGCGGCCGTCCGCGCCTGAGCGCCGGCTATGACACGGACCGAGGACACGGCCCTGCTGGTCGCTGCGGCGCGCGGCGACGCCCCCGCCGTGCGCGCCGCGCTCGAAGCCGGCGCAGCCGTCGAGGCGCGCGGTGAAGGCGGCATGACGGCGCTCGTGCTGGCGACCAAGCGGAACCATGTCGAGGCGGCGCGCGCGCTCATCGACGCCGGCGCAGACGTCAACGCGAAGGACGACATCCAGGATTCCGCGTATCTGTACGCCGGGGCCCGCGGCCACGACGAGATCCTCGCCCTGACGCTCGCCAACGGCGCCGACCTCTCCAGCACCAACCGCTTCGGCGGCACGGCCCTGATCCCGGCGTGCGAACGCGGCCTGCTGTCGACGATCCGCATCCTGCTGGCGGCAGGCATCGACGTGGACCACGTCAACGATCTGGGCTGGACCGCCCTGCACGAGGCGATCGTCCTCGGCGACGGGTCCGCCACCTACGTCGAGGTCGTCCGCACGCTGCTCGCGGCCGGGGCGGACACGGCGATCCCCGACGGGCACGGCGTCTCGCCGCGCGCCCTCGCCGCCGAGCGCGGATTCGAGGCGATCGTCGCCGAGATCGACCGCGCCCGATGATCGATCTCGCTCCGCTGGCCTGGGCTCTGCTTGCGCTCGCGGCGCTGATCGCGGGACTGGGGAAGACGGCGATCCCCGGCAGCGCCACGGTGTCGGTCGTGCTGTTCGCCGCCGTCCTCCCGGCGCGCACCTCGACCGCCGCGATGCTGCTGCTGTTCATCGTCGGCGATGTGTTCGCCCTGATCGCGTACCGCAGGCACGCGCACTGGCCGACCCTGCTGCGGCTCGCGCCGGCGGTGGTGGCCGGCCTCGTGGTCGGTTTCCTGTTCCTCGCCTACGCGGACGACGCCATCGTGCGACGGGCGATCGGCATCATCCTGCTGCTCATGATCGCGGTCACGCTCTGGCGCCGCCATCGGGATTCCCGGCCCGCCGGTGGGATGCTGGTCGGCGCGTCGTACGGGACGCTGGCCGGCTTCACCACGATGGTCGCGAACGCGGGCGGACCGGTGATGTCCATGTACTTCCTGGCGACCCGCACGACGGTGCAGGTGTTCCTGGGCACCTCGGCGTGGTTCTTCGCGATCGTGAACCTGGTGAAGGTGCCGTTCCTCGCCGGAATCGGACTCTTCACACCCGAGGTGCTCGTGATGGATCTGCTGCTCGCACCCCTGGTCGTCGTCGGCGCGCTGGTGGGCCTCCGGCTCGCCAAGCGGATGCCGCAGCAGCTGTTCGATCGCCTCGTGATCGTCCTGACGATCGTCGGCGCCGTCTACCTGCTGTTCTGACCCGACCACCACCACCGCCGCCACCGCCACCCCCGGTTCTGCTACACCTTTCCGCGTCTGCGACAGGAAACAACAGGCGCAATAGTCGAAAGGTGTAGCAGAACCCGAGGGGGAGGGCGCCGGCGAGGGTGACCCGCTCAGTCGAGGAAGATGTCGGGGAAGAGCGCGCTGTCGGGAGTGCCGGGCACCGCCGCGTAGCGGGAGAAGTCCGTCACCCCGTCGGCTTCCAGCACGTCCTCGACGATGAGGCTCTGACCGGTGCGCTCGCGCGCGGGCGTCGTCAGCACGGAGTACGCGGCATCCGCATAGATGTCGGCGGTACGGCTCGCAGCCATGACCTTGTCGCCGCCCAGCAGGTTCTGCACGGCCGCGGTCGCGATGGTCGTGCGCGGCCAGAGGGTGTTCGCGGCGATGCCGTCCCCGGCGAACTCCGCCGCGAGCCCGAGCGTCACCATGGTCATGCCGAACTTCGCGAGCGAGTAACCGGCGTGCGCGCCGAGCCACTTCGGGGTCGGGTTCAGGGGTGGCGACAGCGACAGGATGTGGGGGTTCTCGGCCTCCCGCAGCTGCGGGATCGCGGCGCGCGACAGCATGAACGTGCCGCGGACGTTGACGTCCTGCATGAGGTCGTACTTCTTCGCGGAGAGATCGAGCGAACGGGACAGGTCGATCACGCTGGCGTTGTTGATGACGATGTCGACGCCGCCGAACTCTCCGACGGTCTTGAGCACGGCCTCGGTGATGTCGTCGTCCTCCCGCACGTCGCCGACGATCGGCAGGGCCTGACCTCCCGCCGCGCGGATCTGCTCGGCGGCGGTGTGGATCGTGCCCTCGAGCTTCGGATGCGGGGTGTCGGTCTTCGCGAGCATCGCGATGTTCGCCCCGTCCGCCGCAGCGCGCAGCGCGATCGCGAGGCCGATGCCGCGGCTGCCGCCCGACATCAGGATGGTCTTTCCTGCCAGAGTCATGTCTCTCCTCGCGTTCACTTCGGGGCCATGCGGATGGCGCCGTCCAGGCGGATGGTCTCGCCGTTCAGGTACCCGTTCTCGACGATGTGCGTCACGAGGCCGGCGTACTCGTCCGGCCGGCCCAGGCGAGCGGGGTAGGGCACCTGCTCGCCGAGCGACGCCTGGGCCGCTTCGGGCAGCCCCGCCACCATCGGCGTCTCCATGATCCCGGGGGCGATCGTGCACACCCGGATGCCGTGACGGGCGAGCTCGCGGGCGACCGGCAGTGTCATGGCGTGCACACCGCCCTTGGAGGCGGCGTAGGCGGGCTGGCCGATCTGGCCGTCGAAGGCCGCCACGCTCGCCGTGTTCACGATGACGCCGCGGTCGCCGGACGCCGTCGGCTCCTGCCTCGCCATCACCGCCGACGCCTGCGAGAGCACGTTGTACGTGCCGACGAGGTTGATGCGGATGATCCGCTCGAAGTCCGCCAGCGCGTTCGGTTCGCCGTCGCGATCCAGCACCTTGGCCGGCGGAGCGATGCCGGCGCAGTTGACGAGGATGCGCAGCGGGGCCTCGGTGTCCGCCAGCGCGACGGCGGCCGCAGCATCCTCGGGGCTCGTGACGTCCCCCGGCGCGAAGGCGCCCCCCAGTTCCGCAGCCAGGGCGGCGCCGGCCGAGCCGGGGAGGTCCAGCAGGGTGACGTGCGCCCCCGATGCCGCGAGAGCGCGGGCGGTGGCCAGGCCCAGACCGGAGGCGCCTCCGGTGACGAGGGCACCCGATCCCTGGATCTGCATGCTGTTCTCCTTCGAACGATCGTGCAACTCAGTTCCAGCTTACGCGGTTCCGAGTTCCAGGCTGGCGCCGGCGAACGCGGCGGTGTTGGCTGGAGTCATGGAACTGCGTCGCAAGCGAGCCTACGACACCGCCGAACCCTCCGACGGGTTCCGCGTGCTCGTCGATCGGCTCTGGCCGCGCGGCGTCTCGAAGGAGCGCGCCGCGATCGATCTGTGGGACAAGGACACCGCCCCGAGCCCGGAGTTGCGCAAGGCGTGGCACGCCGCACCGGATGCCGAGTGGGCCGAGTACGCGGACCGCTACCGCGCCCAGCTCGCCGACGAGAGCGCGCCGGCGCTGCGCGAGCTCGCGGACGTCGTGAAGCGGCATCCGGTCGTGACTCTCGTCTACGCCGCGCACGACACCGAGCACAATCACGCCGTCGTGCTCGATGAGGCGCTGCGCGAGCTGCTGTGACGATCCCCGCCGCCTCCATCGCCGTCCCCGGCCGCGTGCGCGCGCTCGCGCGCGGCGCCGCGCTGACGCCCGTGTGGGAGAACGGGATCGGCGGGCTCACCTTCCGCACGGACGACGACCGCTACATCAAGTGGGGTCCTCGGGACGCTGAGGCGAACATGCGCGACGAGGCCGAGCGGATGCGGTGGACGCGGCGCTGGATCCTGGTTCCCGAAGTGCTGGAGCAGGACCAGGATGCCGAGCACGAATGGCTCGTCACAGCCGCGATATCCGGCCGCAGCGCCGTGGACCCGCGCTGGATCGCCGAACCGGAAGCCGCGGTGCGCGCCGTCGGCCTCGGGCTGCGGCGGCTGCACGACGCCCTGCCCGTCGCCGAGTGCCCATGGGAGTGGAGCGTCGAGAGCCGATTCGAGAACGCCGCTCGCCGCGGCATCCGCATCCCCGAAGCGCTGCACGACGCACCGGAGATCGACCGGCTCGTCGTCTGTCACGGTGACGCGTGCATGCCGAACACGCTGGTCGGTGACGACGGGCGACCGCTCGCGCACGTCGACCTCGCCGCGCTCGGTGTCGGTGACCGGTGGGCGGACATCGCCGTCGCCTCGATGAGCACCGAATGGAACGTGGGTCCCGGGTGGGAGGACGCCCTCATCGCCGCCTACGGCGTCGAGCCGGACCGCGAACGGCTCGCCTACTACCGCGACCTGTGGAACGCGAGCTGAGTCAGCTCCACACGAAGCGGAAGCTGCCGACGGCGATCGCGGCGGCGATCGCCAGTGCCATGATCGCCAGCCCACCCACGAGCGCCACGGCATCCCGACCGTGCAGGCGCGAGGGGCGCGCCCACGTGCGCGGGATGCCGGAGCCGAAGCCGCGCGCCTCCATCGCCATGGCGAGCTTGGTCCCGCGGCGCACCGCGAACACGAGCAGCACGAACGCCATCGAGAAGAACCGCCGCAGGGCCCCGGCGTCGCCGACGCCGCGCGCCCTCCGGGCGAGTGCCATCGTGCGCCAGTCGTCGAGGAACAGTCCCAGCATGCGGGTCCCCGCCAGGATGCCGAGCACGAACCGGCTGGGCAGCCGGGCGACCTGCGAGAGCGCGTCGGCGAGCTCGGTCGGGTCCGTGCGACCGAAGAGCAGGATGGTCGGAAGGCCGAGCGCCAGCACGCGCAGGCTCACGGCGACCGCCAGCGCGATCGAGTCGTCGCTGATGGTCGCGAATCCGAAGGTCCAGTAGACGCGGCCTGCGGGTTCGGCGTACAGCAGCATACTGACCCCGGCGATCGGAGCGAAGATCGCGATGGGCAGCAGGCGCCGGAGGACGGTGCCGAGGCTCAGACCGGTCAGCGGCAGGCACAGCAGCTGCAGGGCGATCGCCACGAGCGCGCTGGTCACGTCGATCGAGGCGAACAGCGGCACCGACAGCACGAGGGCGAGGAGGAGCTTCGTCACCGGGTTCACTCCGTCCAGCCAGAGGGACTCCCGGGTCTCTGCGCGGAGCGCGTGCAGTGTGCCGGTCATGCGGCCACCCGCCTCTCCAGCTCGATGCGGTGCCCGCCGAGATGCTGTGTCACACCCTCGTCGTGCGTGACGGCGATGATCGAGCGCCCGCGGGCGATCTCCTCCTGCAGCAGGGACACGAGGGATATCCATCCCTTCCGGTCCTGCCCGAAGGTCGGCTCATCCAGGACGATGACCGCCGGGGATGCCGCGAGCACCGTCGCGACGGACAGCCGGCGCTTCTGGCCGCCGGACAGCGTGAACGGGTTCGCCAGGGCGAGGGGCGCGAGGTCCAGTCGTTCGAGCAGTGCGTCGACGACGGCGTCCGTCCGCGCGCGATCCCAGCCCAGCGCCTTCGGGCCCACCGCCAGCTCGTCCCGCAGGGTCTGCGTGAGGAACTGATGCTCAGGCTCCTGGAAGACGGTGCCGATGCGGGTGAGGAGCTCGCGGGAGGACCACCGGAAGGGTCGCCGCCCGCGACGTCCTGCCAGATCCTCCGCGGCGAGCACTTCGCCGTCCCGCTCGGGGATGAGTCCGGCGAGGGTGAGGGCGAGAGTGGACTTGCCCGCACCGTTCGCCCCCGTGACGACGGTCGCGGCTCCCCGAGGAACGCGCACGTCCAGCCCGCTCTGGACGGGGCTGCGCGCGTCCCGCGCGATCGTGAGCTCGGACGCCGACAGCACGGCGTCGCCGGTGGCGTCCGGCAGGGCGGGCAGCTCGATCCCGGCATCCGGCACCCACACGCCCGCGTCGGCGAGCGCCGGGCCGTGCTCGGCGAAGACGCGGGCGGGGGCGCCGTCGGCCAGCAGCCCGCCGTCGGCGGCGAGGACGATCACGCGTGTCATGAGGTCGACCCAGACCGGCGTGCGATGCTCGACGACGACGAGGGTGGCGCCGGTCTCGTCCACGGCCCGCTCGACGCTCGCTCGCACCTCCTGCACGCCGACGGGGTCCAGATTGGCGGTCGGCTCGTCCAGCAGCAGGAGGCCGGGGCGCATGGCGAGAGCACCGGCGAGGACCAGGCGCTGCTTCTGTCCGCCCGAGAGCGCCTTGGTCGGACGGCCGAGCGGCACATCGAGACCGGCGGCGGCGAGCGCCTCCGACACGCGCCCGGGGATCTCGGATGCCGGAACGCCGAGGTTCTCGCAGCCGAAGGCGACGTCGTCGGCCACGGTGGACAGCACGATCCCGGCATCCGGATCCTGCAGGACCAGACCGGTTCGACCGCGCGAGGACTCCGGCGCGGCGCCGTCGATCAGCAGGGTCCCGGTGCGCACACCCTCATCCGCGTCGCCGAGGACGCCGGCGATCCCGGCCAGCAGCGTCGACTTGCCCGCCCCGGACGCGCCGAGCAGCAGCACGCGCTCCCCCGGCTCGATCGTGAAGGAGACGTCGCTCACGGCCGGAAGCCTGCGGCCGGCGTATCGCCATCCCCAGCCCGTGGCCTGCACCCGAGCCGGCCGGGCGGCACTCATCCCGCCCTCAGACTTCGCGGACGAGCTCTCGCCCGGCCGCGAAGCGGTTCAGTGCACCGGTCACGGCCAGAGCGCGCACGAGCAGCCAACCGACGATGCCGGCCAGGATCGCGCCCGAGATCACGACGGTGGTGAGGTAGATGGTGTTGAACTCGAGCGACTTCAGGATGTTCGGCGAGCTGCCGTAGAAGAGCTCGAAGATCCAGGCCGCGGCCCCCGCGCCCGCCCCGGCGAGCATGGCGACGACGATGCCGAAGCGACGGTAGAGGAACAGCGCGAAGACGAGCTCGGCACCCAGGCCCTGCACCAGGCCGGAGAGCACGGTCGAGACGCCCCACACGTTGCCGATCATCATCGAGACGATGGCCGCGACGAGCTCGACGACGAGGGCCGCTCCGGGCTTGCGGATGACGAGCCCGCCGACGACGCCGCCGAGCAGCCAGATGCCCACGGCGATCCCGCCGAGACCGGGGGTGAGCGCGTCGGCGGCGCCGAACCAGGCGTAGCCGATCGTGTTCCAGCCCCAGAACACCAGGCCGAGCGCGACCCCCAGGACGGCGGCGACGACGATGTCGACGACGCGCCAGCGCCAGGGATGCGCACCGGCGGATGCTGCGACGGATGCTTCGTTCGAAGCGGGTGCGGGCGTGGACGTACTCATCTGTTCTCCTCCCTGCGCCGGCATGATCCGGATCAGGTTCGACGGTCGAAGCGCGGATCGCTTCCTCTCAGCCCGGCTCGCCGGACTCCCGTGGGTTGTGAGCACGATCTTACTCCGATGCCAATACGGGGGAGTCACATGCGGATTCGGTAGCGTATGCGGGTGACCCTCGACGAGCAGACCGACGGCGGCGGCGCCCTGACGCGCCGGGAGCGTCGTCGGCGCATGATCGTGGACGGGGCGGCGACCGGTTCGAGCGGCGCATCCGCGGAACCCGAGGCCGCGTCCGAGCAGGCTGCGGGCGATGCCGCGGACGTCGGGTCCGACGCTGTTCCGGATCCCGAGACCGCGGTCCTGACCGATGACGACGCCGCGACCGATTCGACGGCGGATGCCGCGACCGTCGCGGCGCCGGCTGGCGATGTCCGGGTCCTGTCCGAGGCCGGCAGTGACGTCACGACGGATGCGGAGACCGCGATCGCGTCGGATGCAGGGCCCGGCACCGGCATCGAGGTTCCGATCGACGTGACGCAGGATTCCGACGCCGCGACCAGCGAGGCACCCGCGACCGCCATCGTGTCCGATCCCGAGACCGGCGAGACACCCGCGACCGTGATCGTCTCCGACGCGGAAGCAGGCGGCGCGGCCGAGACCGACGCGGACGCCCGCGACGACGACACCGCGGAGGTCGCCGCTCTCCTGGCCGCGGACACCGCGATGGAGCGTCCCGCCGCCTGGGCGGACGAGAACTCTCCCGCGACCGCGCTGCTCTGGGTCGATCCGCTCGCGGTGGCCGCGGCGAGCGGGGCCGCTGCGATCGACACGTCGACCGACCGCGACGACGGGCCCGACCTCCTGGTGGGCGCCCCGCGGCGCGGCATCCTGCGCCCGGGCATTCTGGTTCCGCTGGGGACCCTGGTCGCGCTCGCCGTCGCCTATTCCGCCACGGCGCTGCTGTGGCCGCTTCATGAGCTCCCGCCGACGGTCGAGGCCGTCGCGGTGGAACCGGTCGCGGCCGAGGCCGCCGCGGTGACCTGGCCCGCCGACGGCAGTGCCGCGATCAGCGTGGACGGCATCGGGACGGCGTCGTCCACCGGAGATCGGGCACCGATCGCGAGCGTGACGAAGGTCGTCTCGGTCATGCTGGTGCTGGAGGAGCGACCGCTGAAGCCGGGCGAGCAGGGGCCGGAGTACGCGTTCGACTACGGAGACACGCTCGACTACTGGTCGTACCGCCGCGACGACCAGTCCGCGCTGGACGTTCCGGTCGACGGGACGCTCACGGAGTACCAGATGCTGCAGGGCGTTCTGCTCGGGTCGGCGAACAACTACATCGACCGGCTCTCGGACGAGATCTGGGGATCGGACAGCGCCTTCGCCGACGCCGCCGAGCAGTGGCTCGCCGCGCGGGGGCTCAGCGACATCACGATCGTGACGCCGTCCGGCCGCAACGAGGGGAACGTCGCCTCCCCCGCATCACTGACGAAGCTCGCGTCGATCGCCATGGCGAATCCGGTGTTCGCGGAGATCGTCGGAACGGCCTCGGTGGAGCTCCCCGGCGCGGGTCTCGTGACGAACTCGAACGGGCTTCTCGGAGAGCCGGGATTCGTCGGCGTGAAGACCGGATCGCTGGACGGGGACTACAACCTGCTCAGCGGCAAGGACGTCACAGTCGGCGACACCACGGTGCGCCTGTACGCCTCGGTGCTCGGTCAGGACGGCGACGACGAGCGTCTGGAGGCGAGCCGGGCGCTGTACGCGCAGGTGGAGGCGGCGCTGCAGGCGCAGGGCCCCGCTGTCGCCGCCGAGACCGTCGTCGGCGAGGTGAGCACCCCGTGGGGAGCGAGTGCGGACGTCGTGACGGATGCCGACGCGGCCGTCGTGCTGTGGAACTCGGCCGCGCCGACCGCCGAGGTCGTGTTCGACCTCGGCGATGCCACCGAGGCGGATGACGCAGTCGGCACCCTGACGGTCACGGGACCGCTGGACTCGGTCGAGGTGCCGGTCGTCCTCGCCGAGGAGATCGAGCCGCCGAGCGCGTGGTGGCGGCTCACGCACCCGTTCGAGCTGTTCGGCATCACCGACTGATCGCCTTACGCGAAGAGGCCGCCACCCCTCCGGGTGGCGGCCTCTTCGGACTGCGGTCAGGCCTGTTCGGACTCGGATTCGACGGGCTCGCCCTCCGCGGCATCCTCCGCCTCGCCGGTGACGACCACGGGAGTGGACGCGGTCATCGCCTCCTCGGCGTCGATGTCGGTCGCGGCCTGCTCGAACTGCGACTGGTACAGCCGCCAGTACGCGCCCTGCGCCGCGATGAGCTCGTCGTGCGTGCCCTTCTCGACGATGTCGCCGTGCTCCATCACGAGGATGAGGTCGGCATCGCGGATCGTCGACAGGCGGTGCGCGATCACGAACGAGGTCCGGCCCTGGCGGAGGGCCGCCATCGCGTGCTGCAGCAGCAGCTCGGTACGGGTGTCGACCGCGCTCGTCGCCTCGTCCAGGATGAGGATCGACGGCTGCGACACGAACGCCCTGGCGATGGTGATCAGCTGGCGCTCACCGGCCGACACGTTCGAGGCGTCCTCGTCGAGGACCGTCTCGTAACCGTCCGGCAGCGCGTGCACGAAGCGGTCCACGTAGGTGGCCTTCGCCGCCGCCAGCACTTCCTCGTCCGTCGCCGTCGCCCGGCCGTACCGGATGTTCTCCAGGATCGACCCGGCGAACAGCCACGGATCCTGCAGCACCATGCCGGTGCGCGAACGCAGATCGGAACGGGTGAGGTGCGCGATGTCCTGTCCGTCCAGCAGGATGCGTCCCGAGTTCAGCTCGTAGAAGCGCATGATGAGGTTGACGAGGGTCGTCTTTCCCGCACCGGTCGGTCCGACGATCGCGACGGTCTGCCCCGGCTCCACCCGGAAGGACAGGTCGGTGATCAGCGGTCGCTCCGGCGTGTACGAGAACGAGACGTTCTCGAACTCGATGACGCCCTTGCCGTCCGCGATCTTCGCCGCGTCGTCGCCGTCCGGGTCCTGCTCGTCGGCGTCCAGGAAGTCGAACACCCGCTCCGCCGACGCCGTGCCGGACTGCACGACCGCCGCCATGCCGCCCAGCTCGCTCAGCGGCTGCGTGAACTGCTGCGAGTACTGGATGAACGCCTGCACGTCGCCGAGCCGCAGCTGTCCGCTGGCCACCATGAGCCCGCCGAGCACCGCGATGCCGACGTAGGTGAGGCTTCCGACGAAGGTCATGGCCGGCATGATGATGCCCGACAGGAACTGTGCCTTGAACGCCGCCCGGTAGAGCTCCTCGTTCTCGACCTGGAACTTGTCCAGCGCATCCTGCTCACGGCCGAAGACCTTGACCAGGGCGTGACCCGAGAAGGCCTCCTCGACGCGGGCGTTGAGTCGGCCGACCTTGCGCCACTGCGTCCCGAACGCCCGCTGCGAGTGCGGACCGATGACGCCGAAGATGACACCCATGAGCGGCAGGGCGACCAGCGCCACCAGCGCGAGCTGCCACGAGATCGAGAACATCATCCACAGCACGCCGATGACCGTGAGGATCGACGTCAGCGCGCCCGAGAGCGACTGCTGCATCGTCTGCGTGATGTTGTCGATGTCGTTCGTGACCCGCGAGATCAGCTCACCGCGCTGCACCTTGTCGAAGTACGACAGCGGCAGGCGGTTGATCTTCGCCTCGACGTCCTCTCGCAGGCGCCACATCGTGCGCACCATGATGACGTTGATGACGTAGCCCTGGATCCAGGTCAGCAGCGCCGCGCCGACGTAGATCGCCAGCACCGCGATGATGATCCAGCGCAGGCGCTCGAAGTCGATGCCCGCACCGACCTCGAAGTCGCTGAACGCGGCCACCATGTTGGCGAAGTCGTCCTGACCCTGCGCGCGGAGCATCTCGACGATCTGCTCCTGCGACGTGCCGGCCGGGACGCCCGCATCGCCGAGGGTCTTCGAGATGAAGCCCTCGTAGATGATGTTGGTCGCCTCGCCGAGCACCTTCGGGGCCGCGACGGTGAGGACGACGCCGATCGCGCCGAGGATCGACACGAAGACGAACCACAGGGCGGACGGCTTGAGCAGGCCGATCATGCGGCCGAAGCTCTTGCCGAAGTTGTCGGCCTTCCCGGGTGCGACGGCGTCCCAGTCGCCGGAGTTCTGGCGCGCCTGTTCGGCGAGCTCGGCCTCGTACTGCTCGTCGGCGGTCAGCTGTTCGGGCGTGCTCATGCGTCCACCCCCAGCTGCGACTCGACGATCTCGCGGTAGGTGTCGTTCGACGCGAGGAGCTCCTCGTGCGTTCCGACGCCGACCATGGTGCCGCCGTCGAGGACGACGATGCGATCCGCGTCCGTGATCGTGGACACGCGCTGTGCGACGACGATCTTGGTCACCTCCGGCAGTTCTCTCCACAGTGCTTGTCTGAGTCGTGCATCCGTCGTCAGGTCCAGCGCCGAGAACGAGTCGTCGAACACCAGGACCTTGGGCTGGTGCACGATGGCCCGCGCGATCGCGAGACGCTGGCGCTGTCCGCCGGACACGTTGGTGCCGCCCTGCGCGATGCGCGAGTTCAGCCCGTCGGGCATCTCCTCGACGAAGTCGCGTCCCTGAGCGATCTCGAGAGCCTTCCAGAGCTCCTCGTCGGTGGCCTCCTCGCGGCCGTAGCGCAGGTTGGAGGCCACGGTTCCCGTGAACAGGAACGGACGCTGCGGGACGAGCCCGATGCTGTCCCAGAGCTTCTCGACGTCCGCGTCGCGCACGTCGGTCCCGCCCACGCGGACGACGCCTCCCGTGACGTCGAAGAGTCGCGGGATGAGCGACACCAGCGTGGTCTTGCCCGATCCGGTCGACCCGACGATCGCGACGGTCTCGCCCGGCTCGGCGCGGAAGTCGATGCCGGTGAGCACTGGCGCTTCGGCGCCGGGGTAGGTGAACTCGACGTCGTGGAAGGACACCGTGCCCGGGGTCGGGAACTCGGTCACGCCGTTCTCGGGACGCACCATGGTGGACTCGACGTCCAGCACCTCTCCGACGCGCTCGGCCGAGACGGCGGCGCGCGGGATCATGATCGCCATGAAGCTGGCCATGATGACACCGCCCATGATCTGACCGATGTACTGCATGAAGGCGAACAGCGTGCCGACCTCGACGGTTCCGTTGTTGATCTCGATGCCGCCGAACCAGATCACGGCGACGACCGTGACGTTGAGGATCAGCATGAACAGCGGGAACAGCAGCACGAAGAGCGATCCGATCTTGCGACCGAGGATCATGATGTCCGTGTTGGCCTCGCGGAACCGCTCCTCCTCGATGCCCTCGCGGACGAACGCGCGCACGACGCGGACGCCGGTGAGCTGCTCGCGCATGATGCGGTTGACGTTGTCGAGCTTGGCCTGGTTGCGCCGGAACAGCGGGACCATGCGGCCGATGATCAGTGCGGCCAGGATCAGCAGCACCGGAACCGAGACGGCGATCAGCCAGCTCAGCCCGACGTCCTGCTGCACGGCCATGATGATGCCGCCGATCGCGAGCAGGGGCGCCGTGACGAACATCGTCGCCCCCATCATCGCCAGCATCTGCACCTGCTGCACGTCGTTCGTGTTGCGGGTGATGAGGGAGCCGGCACCGAACTGCGAGACCTCGCGCTCGGAGAAGCTGCTCACCCGGGAGAAGACGTCCGCACGGATGTCGCGGCCGAGGCTCATGGCCGCGCGCGCCGCGAAGAACGTCGCGATGATGGAGGCCAGGATCTGGCCCAGCGACACCGCGAGCATGAACGCCCCGGTGCTCCAGATGTAACCGGTGTCGGCCTGCGCGACACCCTTGTCGATGATGTCCGCGTTCAGGCGCGGGAGATACAGCGTGGCGAGCGCGCTGACGAACTGGAAGACGAGGACGCCGACCAGCAGCGGCCAGTATTTCGAGAGATAGCGGAACAGGAGTTTTCCGAGCATGGAGGATTCCTTCTGAGCAACGGCCGGATTCGGCCATCAGATAGAGTGCCACGCCCCGCGGACATTGCCTATGCCCGATCCCGAATATCCGCTCAGGGCGAACGATCGGCTGATCGGGGGCGATATCTGCACCGGATGCAGATAAGGGCGGCCTCAGTCGAAGAGGGCCCGCGGCGGGACGAACGAGCGCGCGCCGGCCGCGGCATCCGGAGCCAGCTCCGCGATCGTCGCCGGCTGCCAGCGAGGGCTGCGGTCCTTGTCGACCAGCTGCGCGCGGATGCCCTCGACGAGATCGGGATGGTGGTGCACGAACCACAGCACGCGGCGGTATTCCCCGGTCAGCGCGGCGCGCAGGTCGCCCTCGCGCGCCTCGCGCACGGCCTCGAGCGTCACGGCGAGCCCGGTGGGCGCGAGCTCGGCGAGCAGGTCGGCGGTCTCGGATGCCGCGGGCTCGGACCGCTCGGCGAGCCGGCGCAGGATCTCGCCGACCGAGTCGGCGGAGAACACCTCGTCGATCCACGCGCGCTCCTCGCGGAGCGCGGACGGCTCGGGGGTCTCGTCGAAAAGCAGGACGAGCTCGGCGGGACCGGTCGGATCCGCCCGGTACGCCAGCGCCTCGCGCAGCGCATCGAGGTTCTCGGAGGGCACGTAGTGATCCGCGAGGCCGGCGTACACGGCATCCGCCCCGTCGAGGGTGCGCCCAGTGAGCGCGAGGTACTCGCCCAGCCTGCCCGGTGCGCGCCCCAGCAGGTAGGTGCCGCCGACGTCGGGCGTGAAGCCGATCCGGGTCTCGGGCATCGCCAGCCGGGACCGCTCCGTGACGATGCGGATCGCCGCGTGTCCGGCGAGACCGATCCCGCCGCCCATCGTGATGCCGTCGGCGAAGGCCACCAGCGGTTTCGGGTACTCGGCGATCAGCGCGTTCATCGCGTACTCGGCGCGGAAGAACTCCGCCGTCTCCTCGGGACGACCCGCGCGGATCTGGTCGTACAGGGCACGCACGTCCCCGCCGGCGCAGAGTCCGCGGCCCTCGCCGTCCAGCAGGACGATCTGCACGTCGGTGTCCGTCTTCCAGGCTTCGAGCGCCCGTGTGATGTCACGGATCATGCCGAGATCGAGGGCGTTGATCGCCTCCGGACGATTCAGGGTGATCCGCCCGAGCGCCCCCTCGGTGCGGACGAGGACTCGGGATGCTGCGGGCTGATCGGTCACGCAGGCCACGTTACCCGCTGACGCCTTCGGCCCAGATAATGCACGATTTTCCGCGATTTCCGACAAGATAGAGAGGACTGCCCAACAAAGAGAGGTCCCGATGCCCGACGGACAGGTGCTCGAGTTCGACCGCGTGACGAAGCGCTTCGGCGACGTGACCGCCGTTTCCGACTTCTCCGGACGGGTCGAGCCGGGTGTCGTGACGGGATTCCTCGGACCCAACGGCGCGGGCAAGACGACCACGCTGCGCATGCTGCTGGGACAGATCCGTCCGGCCTCGGGGACCGCGACCATCGGCGGAGCGCAGTTCGCCGAGCTGAAGCATCCCGCCCGCGTCATCGGCGCCATGCACGAGGACCCCGGTTTCCGCCCGCGTCGCACCGTCGAGCGTCACCTCGTCCTCGCCGCGAAGGCGAACGGCGTCTCGCTGTCGCGGGTCGCGGAGGTCGTCTCCTTCGTGGGACTGGACGGAGAGGCCGATTCCCGCATCGGCACCCTCTCTCTCGGCATGCGCCAGCGCCTGAGCGCGGCGACCGCGCTGCTCGGCGACCCCGGCGCCCTCGTGCTCGACGAGCCGGCCAACGGCCTCGATCCCGAGGGGATCCGCTGGATGCGCATGCTCATCCGCGGTCTCGCCGACGAGGGGCGCACCGTTCTGGTCTCGTCCCACGTGTTGAGCGAGGTCGAGCAGGTCGCGGACGAGATCCTCGTCATCTCGCGCGGACAGCGCAAGTTCGCCGGGTCGCTCGCGTCCCTTGCCGACCCGTCCGCGGGCCCGGTCGTCGTGGATGCCGTGGACCGCGGCAGCCTGACAGGCGCCCTGACCTCGGCCGGCTTCGATTTCGAGGTCCTCCGTTCCGGCCTGACGGTGCGCGGCAGCGACGCGAAGACCATCGGCGCCGTCGCCGCGCGCGCCGGTGTCGCGCTGACCACCCTGCAGCAGCGCGGCCCGACGCTCGAGGACGTCTTCCTCGACCTCGTCAACGACCGGCCGGTGCAGCTGCGCAAGCCCGAGCCCGCCGACGTCACGACGGCCCTCCCCCTCGCCGGCGCCACCGAGACTCCTGCCACGGTCGAGGATCTCTCCGCACAGAGCGCTCCGGACGAGCCCGACGCGGCGAACGAGACCGCCGCCGTCGCTGAGGCGGCTGATGAGACCGCCGAGGTCGACGAGGCGGTCGCAGCGGAGCCCCCCGCGGCGACCGCCGACGGCGACGAGGACGAGGTCGCAGCGGATGAGTCCGCTCCACTCGACGCGTTCGCGCCGGTGTCGGCGGCGGATGACCGCCCGCTGCCCGGAGCCGCGGGGCTCGCCGTTGCCGCGGCCGGACTGGCGGCCCCCGATGACACCGCTCCCGTCCCGGTGGTCTCCGACGCCTGGGCGGCCCTGATCTCCGGTCGCCCCGTCGACGGTTCCGAGGAGCCGGCGGACGGCGATGCCGAAGCGCAGCCCGAGCACGCGGCCCCCGAAGAGGCCGCCCCGAACGACGCACTTCCCTCGCCGTCGGAGTCCGTCGACGGTGCGATCGGCCGCCCGGACGAGTTCGACGCCGCCGAGCCCGAGTACACCGAGTCCGCGCACGAGCAGCACGTGGCCGAGTCCGAGCAGGCCGCGCCCGACGACGCGCGGCCCGAGGCCGCGCAGGATGCCGAGGCGCACGGATCGTCCGAGCATCCCGTGCCCGCGCACGACACCGACATCGACCACTCCGAGGACGCTCGCACCGAGAGCGAGCCCGACGAAGGACGCGAAGGCGCCGACAGCGAGCACCTCGACGGGCACGACGACGCCGAGGCCGCCGACGAGGACCACGACGCGACGACGGATCCCGATTCTGCGACGTCGGACGCCGGCACCGACCACGGTGACCCCGCAGCATCCGACGAGCACTCGAAGGAGGCGCGGAGCGAGCACGACGCCGAGGGGCCAGTCGAGGCCGGCGAGACGAGCGAGGCGGAGCGCACCGAGCAGACCTCGTACGATGTCCTCACCGACGAGCCCGCGGAGAGCGTCGACGGTCCCGAGGACGGTCATGGCGGGGACACGGAGGGCACGGCATCCGATGTCATCACCTCCGTGCCCGGCGGCGAGACCGACGCGGCAGAGGAGTTCTTCCGCGACGTGATGGACGCGGACTCTGAGGACGCCCACGAGGAGCGTCCTCAGCACTGACGGTCAGACCGGTCGAGGTCGGATCACCGGCCGGCTCTTGCCCTTCACGACCGGAGTGGGTGCGGTCGCGACGATGTCGGTGACGTCGGCGAGCTCCTCCGTCACGTCCAGGCGGAGCGCCTGCGTGAGCGCGAGCCCGTGCCGCGTCGTGAAGATGAGCCGCTGGTACTGCTCGTCGCCCTCGAGGTCGATGACGACACTCGGACGGCGTCGGCGGATCAGAACGAAGTCCGTGGTGCCGGCGCCCTTCCAGGTGCCCGCGGCGAGGATGCCGGGGATGTGGGTTCCCGGGCCGGGCACGCCGCGCAGCCAGGTCCAGGCGTCGTCGGTCAGCTGGACCTTCGTGATGGTGTCGCGCGCCACCCGGATGTTCTCACGGTGGAAGGTCGCGGCGCGCTCGACGGGTGAGAGCACGACTTCGAGCTGCGTCTGATCCAGCAGCAACGTCACCATGCTTCACAGTCTGCCAGCGTCCTCCTGCGAGATGTCTGCGACTTGCTCACAGGACGACAACGATCCTGGTGAGGCCTCCGGGGACGGCCCAGGTCAGGACGCCGCGGTCGCGGCGGCCGCGGCTCGCGCGGCGGCCGGGAGCGCGTGTTCGATGCGTGCGAGCGCCGCGTCGTCGTGCGCGGCGGTGAGGAACCACGCCTCGAACACGCTGGGCGGCAGCGCGACGCCCTGCTCCCGCATGCTGTGGAAGAACGGCGCGAAGCGGAAGACCTGCTGCGCCTGCGCCTCCGCGTAGTCGCGCGGAGGGTGTGCGGCGAAGACGAGCCCGAAGAGGTTCCCGGCGCGCGGCACGGCGTGCTCGACACCCGCCGAAGCGAGCGCCGCATCGAGTGCCTCGGCAAGGCGGGAGGACGCGGCATCCACCTGCGCGTAGACCTCGGGCGTCGCGAGCTGCAGGGTCCGGATGCCGGCGGCCACCGACAGCGGATTGCCCGACAGGGTCCCTGCCTGGTAGACCGGCCCCACGGGGGCGAGCAGATCCATGATCTCCGCGCGGCCGCCCAGCGCCGCCAGCGGCATGCCCCCGCCGACCACCTTGCCGAACGTGATGATGTCGGGCAGATACGCCTCACCGGTCGACGCCTGCAGTCCCCAGAACCCGGCCGGGTGCACGCGGAAGCCGGTGAGCACCTCGTCGAGGATCAGCAGGGCGCCGTGCGCGTGGGCGGTGTCGGCGAGGAAGGCGTTGAAGCCGGGCTCCGGAGCGACGACGCCCATGTTCGCCGCGGCCGCCTCGACGATGATCGCGGCGATGCGATCACTGTGCTCGGCGAACACCTCCTCGATCGCCGCGCGGTCGTTGTAGGGCACGACGAGCGTCTGGGCGGCGATCGCCGCCGGCACCCCCGCGGATCCCGGAAGCGCGAGCGTGGCGACCCCCGACCCCGCAGCCGCGAGGAGTCCGTCGGAGTGGCCGTGGTAGTGCCCCGCGAACTTCACCAGGAGGTCGCGTCCCGTGGCGCCGCGCGCCAGCCGGATGGCGGTCATGGTCGCCTCCGTGCCGGTGGAGACCAGCCGCACGCGCTCGACGGGGGCATGCTCGCCGACGCGCACGCGGTCGACGATGAGCTCGGCGAGCTCGACCTCCCCCTCGGTCGGCGCCCCGAACGACAGGCCGCGCCCCGCGGCGTCCTGGACCGCCTGCACGACCTCCGGATGCGCGTGACCGAGCAGCGCCGGTCCCCACGACGCGACGAGGTCGACGTACGTGTCGCCCGCGGCATCCGTCACCGTCGCGCCCGCCGCGGAGGCGAGGAAGCGCGGAGTGCCACCCACCGAGCCGTACGCCCGCACCGGGGAGTTCACGCCGCCCGGCGTCACCGCGCGTGCGGCGTCGAACAGGTCGTCATTGCGGTCGGTCATGAGCGGTCCTTCTCCTCTGTCCGGAATGCGGGGTCGAATCCGCGATGCGCACGGCGCTCAGCGCGACAGCCAGCGCGCCGCCTCGGTCGCCCAATAGGTGAGGACGGCATCCGCACCGGCACGGCGGATCGACAGGAGGGATTCGAGAACGGCGGCACGACGGTCGATCCAGCCGTTCGCGGCCGCCGCCTCGATCATCGCGTACTCACCCGAGATCTGATATGCCCACACCGGAATATGAACGGCATCGCGCACCTCGCGGAGCACGTCCAGGAACGACATCGCGGGCTTCACCATCACGATGTCCGCGCCCTCGGCCTCGTCGATGAGCGCTTCACGCAGCCCCTCGCGCCGGTTGCCCGGATCGAGCTGGTAGGTGCGGCGATCGCCGGTCAGCTGCGAGTCGACGGCCTCCCGGAACGGACCGTAGAAGGCGCTGGCGTACTTGGCGGCGTAGCCGAGCAGTAGGGTGTCGGTGTGGCCCTCGGCGTCCAGCGCGCGGCGGATGGCCGTGACCTGACCGTCCATCATGCCGCTCAGCCCGAGCAGCTGCGAACCGGCCCTGGCCTGGGCGAGCGCCATCGCCGTGTAGCGGTCGAGCGTCGCGTCGTTGTCGACGGATCCGTCCTCCGCCAGCACGCCGCAGTGCCCGTGGTCGGTGAACTCGTCCAGGCACAGGTCGGTCTGCACGACGAGCGCGTCCCCGACCTCGGCTGCCAGCGCCGCGGTCGCCACGTTCAGGATGCCGTCCGGATCGTCCGCTCCCGATCCGATCGCGTCGCGCACGGCCGGGACACCGAACAGCATGACACCGCCGACCCCCGCTTCCGCGGCATCCACCGCCGCGCGGCGCAACGAGTCCAGCGAATGCTGCACGACGCCCGGCATGGACAGGATCGGAACGGCCTCCGAGATCCCCTCGCGGACGAACATGGGCAGCACCAGCTGGCGCGGCAGCACGTCGGTCTCGCGGACGACGGATCGGACGGCGGCCGACTGACGCAGCCGGCGCGGACGGATGTCGGGGAAGCTCACGGTGCGAACTCGTCCGCCGCGTGCGGGAGGGTGAAGTGGGATACGGCCTCGATGAGCGCGTCCACCGTCTGCTTGTCCGCGACGACCTGGATCGGCAGGCCGGCCTTGCGGGCGTCCTTCGCGGTGCGGGGACCGATCGCCGCGATGAGCGTCTCATCGGGGATCTCGGGGAACTGCTCGCGCACCTGCTGAGCGACCGAGCCGCTCGTGATGAGGATGGCGTTGATGCGGCCGCTGTCGACGTCACGGCGGATGCGGTCGGTGACCGGGACGCCGACCGTGCGATACGCCACCACGCTGTCGACGTCGTGCCCCGCCTTGATGAGCGACTTGGTCAGCACGGGCTTGGCGATCTCGCTGCGCAGGGTGAGGATGCGGCGGGGCTCGGGCTCCAGAGCGATGAGCTGAGCGGCCATCCCCTCGGCGGAGTTGTCCTTCTCCGGCACGAGGGCGACCTCGTAACCGACGGCCTGGAGAGCAGCGGCGGTGGTCTCGCCGACGGCCGCGATCCGGGTCTTCTTCGGGACGACGGCGCGGTGCGCGAACAGCACGTCCACGGTCGTGGCGCTCGTGATGGTCAGCCAGTCGAACTCTCCGGCCGCGAGCTGCTCGAGCGCCCGGTCGAGGGCCTCCTGGTCGTTGGTCGGTCCGAAGTTGATCAGGGGAGCGACGACGGGAACGGCGCCCTGAGCGCGGAGGCTGGCGGCGACGCCGTCGCCCCACGGGCCTCCTCGCGGGACGAGGACGCGCCAGCCGGCCAGCGGCTTGTCATGCTTCGATTCGGGTTCGGTCATCAGGAATGCTCTCGGGAGACGAGGTCGGCCGCCCCTTGTTCGAGCAGCCGACGGGCGACAGACAGCCCGATCTCACGTGCTGTGTGCATCGGGTCCGCACCATCGGCAGCATCCGCACCGTTGCCACTGCCGTTCAGATGAATATACCCCCCGTTCAGGTCTTCCGTGACGTCGAGGCCGATCCGGCGTCCGCCGTCCGGCGCGTAGACGACCGTGCGCACGCGCACGGAATCTCCGGCCGCCACGGCGTGCGCGGCCATCGGCGCCTGGCATCCGGCATCCAGACCCTCCAGGATGCCGCGCTCGACCGTGACGGCGATCCGGGTGTCCCGGTCGTCCAGCCGCGCGAGGGCCTCTCGCAGCTCGGCCGGCGCGTCGACGCGGGTCTCGACGGCCAGCGCCCCCTGACCGGGGGCGGTGGGCCACTCGGCGAGGCCGAGTTCCTCACGACGCAGCTGCGTCTCGCTGCCGAGGCGGGAGAGCCCGGCGGCGGCGAGGATCACGGCGTCCAGTTCGCCGGATTCCACGCGTGCGAGGCGGGAGTCGACGTTGCCGCGGATGTCCACGACCTCGGCTCCCGGAGCGCGGCGACGGACCTGGGCGATGCGGCGCGGAGAGCCCGTGCCGACCGAGGAGCCCGGACGGAGCTCGTTCAACGGCGTCCCGCCGCGGGTGATCGCCACATCGCGCGCATCCTCGCGCGGCGGCGTCGCTGCGATCACGAGGCCGTCGGGGATCGCGGTCGGCAGGTCCTTCAGCGAGTGCACGAGGAAGTCGCACTCGCCGGCCAGCAGAGCCTCGCGCAGGCGCGTGGCGAAGATGCCCATCCCGCCGATCTCCGACAGCGAGGCGCGATTCGTGTCGCCCTCCGAGACGATGGGGACCAGCTCGACCGGGCGTCCGGAGACCTGCTCGAGGGCGGCGGCGACGTGCCCGGACTGCGCCCGGGCGAGGGCGCTTCGACGGGTGCCGAGGCGGATCGGAGTCCTCATGGCCGGCCTACTGCAGCACGTCCGCGATCTCGTCGTACCGGAGGCGCCGTCCCGTGTAGAAGGGGACCTCCTCCTTCACGTAGCGACGGGCGTCGGTGTAGCGCAGATCGCGCATGAGGTCGACGAGCTCGGTGACGTCGTCGGCCTCCAGGGGGAGCAGCCACTCGTAGTCGCCGAGCGCGAACGCGGCGACGGTGTTGGCGATCACACCGGTGAACGCGGCGCCCTTGCGGCCGTGGTCGGCGAGCATCGCCCGCCGCTCCTCCTCGGGCGCGAGATACCACTCCGGCGTGCGCACGAACGGATACAGGCACAGCCAGTCCTTCGGCTCGACGCCGCGGAGGAACCCGGGGACGTGCCGGCGGTTGAACTCGGCGTCGCGGTGAACGCCCATGACGTTCCACACCGGCAGCAGCGAGCGCAGCAGCTCGGTGCGGCGGAGGCGACGCAGCGCCCTCTGCAGTTCTTCGGCAGTGTCGCCGTGCAGCCAGACCATGAGGTCGGCGTCGGCCTTGAGCCCGGAGACGTCGTAGAAGCCCCGGATCGTGACGCCGGAATCCTCGATGTGCTCGGCGATCGTCTCGAGCTCCGTGGCGTCGCTCTCGAGGACCGGGGCGTCCGGGTTGCGGCGCCACACCGCCCAGAGGGTGAAGCCGGACGGGGATTCTTCGAGCGCATCGGACATGATTCCAGTCTGCCCCTTTCCCCCGGGCATCGCTAATGCGCGACAGGGGCGAGGGCCGAAGGCCCGCCCGGATCAGCGGGACAGGGCGCGCGCGATGGCCCAGACGAGCGAACCCGCGACCGCGGCGAGGCCGACGGCGGCGGCGATCGCTCCGACGGGGTTGCGATCGGCGAAGGCTCGAGCCTTCACGGCGGCCCGCTGCGACGCCTTCTCGAGACGGCGCGGCACGTTGCCCTTGACCTCGATCGCGGCCAGGGCGGCCTTGAGCTCGGCGCGCGCGGACTGCACCGGGTCGACGATCCCGCCGGGCACGACGGTTCGGGGAAGCTGCTGCTCAGAGTTCGTCATCGCCGGCGTCCTTCACGATTCGGATGTCCTTCGCCACGGCCTGCCCCGGATTCTCGCGGGACATGACCTTGCGGAACTTCAGGATGCCGAGCAGGGCGAACACCAGCACGGCGAGGATCAGGATGCCGATGACGGCCAGCGCGGACAGCCACACCGGCCACCACGACGAGAGCCCGGCGACCGCGAACACGAGGATCATCGGCACCAGCCAGAACAGGAAGAAGAGCGCGACGAGGAACCAGACGCTGCCGATCCCGGCATCCTTCGCGGTGCGCGAGATCCAGACCTTGGCCGCGTCGATCTCGGCTTTGACGAGATTGCTGACCAGTTCGGGCAGGTCCCCGAGCAGGGTCAGAAGACTGTCGTCCGCGCGGTCACGGTATCCGCGGACCATGTCACTTCCCGTTCTGCGAGGACTTCTTGGCTGCGGGCTTCGAGGCTGACGAGGCCGACGTCTTGGACGTCGCGGCCTCCGCCTTCTTCTTGGCGGCCTCCACCACGTCTTCGGCGACATCCGAGACCTCCTCGACCGCGTCCTTGCCGGCCGCGATCGTGGCGTCGAGCTTCTCCCCCGGCGTTCCGGGGCCCGTCGCGGACTTGGCGACCTTCACGACACCGGTCCAGACGGCGCCGGGAACAGCGGCGGCCTTCTCGCCGACGAAGGCCTTGACCTTCGTCACCTGCTCCTGCACGGGATCGAGGTTCCAGACCTTGAGCCACTGCGTCTTGATCTGCTCGTAGCGTTCGCGTCCGGCACGTGTGCCGAGGACGTAACCCACGCCGAGTCCGACGACGAGTCCGATCTTCCCCTTCATGGGGTCTCCTCACGTTGTTCCGGTCGGGCCGCACGCGTTCGAACCGCGGGCCAGGAGTACCAGCGTAACCCCATATGCCGATTTCGGCATCTACTGGCTCGAGGGGTTGACAGATGCCCTTCGATCGGCTTCGGATCCTGCCTAGCCTCAGTCCCAGAGCAGATGTCGGCGGATGCGGTCGGCCTCGGCCGCGGCATCCGGGACGACCTGGGCGAGACCCGTGCCGGACAGCCACGCGCCGACCGCGGCCAGCCCCGGAACCGCCTCGACAGCGGCACGCGACGCCGCCCGCCGCTCGGCCGCCCCGAGGAGCGACGCCGGCTGCGACTGGGTGAAACGCGCACGGTGGGCGCCGACCAGCTGATCGCGAGACAGATCGACACCGAGCAGGGCCGACGCCTCCGTCAGCGCCAGCGACGCCGCGGCCTCGTCGTCCAGGGAGGCGGTCGCCGCCGACTCGCCCTGAGAGCCGAACGACACCCGCACGACGTGCCGCGCGCCGGCCGCCTCGCGCAGCCACGCCCATTTCGCGGTCGCATGCGTGAGCGCTTTGGCGACGTGGCTGCCCGGGACCGTCAGGACCCCGGTTCCGCGCGGAGCTTCATCCAGCTCCGGCGCGTCGAGCAGGAGCGACACGATCTCGATCTGAGGAGCCGCCTGCCGGTCGCCGAGATCGGAGACATGACCGGCGAGCAGATCGCGAGCCGCGTCCTCGGTGGTCGCGACGATCACGGCATCCGCGTCGAGCCGCTCCGCCGAGTCCGCGGAGAGAGTCCCGGGATCAGCGGCATCCGGATCCTCGTCGCCTTCGACCGGGCGCACGACGACCGTCCACCCGGCGCCCGCGCTCTCAAGCGCCTCGACAGGCGATCCCGTCCGCACGACGCCGCCGAGCTTCTCCAGATCCGCGCGCAGGGCGTCGACGAGCGTGCCCATACCGCCGATGAGTCCCTCCACCGCCGACCCCGGCGCCTTGTCCTTGCGCGCCGACTGCTGCTGACCGCGCAGCGCGTCCACGGCACCGCTGAGCGAGCCGACCCTGGTGAGCGCGGCGTTGAGTCCCGGAGCTGCGACGTCGACGTCGACATCATCCGGATGCGCGGAATAGACACCGGACACCACCGGCGCGACGAGGCGCTCGAGCACGCGCGCACCCATGCGCGAGGCGACGAGACGACCGAGGCTGCGCTGATGGCCGATCGTCAGCGGCGGTCGCAGGCGATCCACGTACGCCCGCCACGCCCCGCGCCAGCCGATGACGCGGCGCACATCGTCGGCGAACGGGTTGGCCGGGATCCCCAGGATCCCGCCGATCGGCAACGGGGCGGGCTCCTGGCCGGGAACTCCCGCCAGCCACGCCCCTCCGGTCGCGGGCGACTGCACACGTTCCGTGAGACCGAGTTCGGCCACGAGCTTTCGGACGTGCCCGCCCCGCGTCGCGTAGCTCTCCGCCCCGGCATCCAGGACGACGCCGTCGAGCTCGGCACGCCGCACGGCACCGCCGAGAGCGTCGGACGCCTCCAGCAGCGTCACTCGCATCCCGACCTTCGCGCACTCGCGAGCGGCGACGAGGCCCGCGACACCGCCCCCGACGACCACGACGTGCCGTTCGGCCGCCCGCTCCGCGAGCTCCGGTTCGGGATGCTCGCTCATGAGCCGTGCACCAGCTCGACGATGCGCGTCAGCTGATCCGGGTCCGTCTCGGGGGGCACGCCGTGACCCAGGTTGAGGATGTGCGCGCGCGCCGCACGGCCGCGCTCGAGGACGTCGTGCACGTGTGCCTCGAGAACCGGCCACGGCGCCGACAGCAGCGCCGGGTCGATGTTGCCCTGCACGGTGACGTCGGGCCCGAGGATGCCGGCGGCCTCGTCGAGCGTCTGACGCCAGTCGACGCCGACGGCGTCCGCGACGCCGCCCAGGCGCATGTCGGCCAGGAACGGTCCGGTGCCGACTCCGAAGTGGATGACGGGGATGCCGATGCCCTCGACCGCCGCCCGCGAGTGCGGCGCGACGAAGGTCCGGTAGTCGGCGGGGCTGAGCGAGCCGGCCCACGAGTCGAACAGCTGCACCGTCGCGGCCCCCGCATCGCGCTGCGCCTCGAGGAAACGGCGGGAGATGCGGGACAGCCAGCCCGCCAGGCGGTTCCAGGCGTCCGGGTCGGTGTGCATCATGGCCCTGGCGCGCAGATGCTCCTTGGACGGGCCGCCCTCGACCAGGTACGCGGCGAGCGTGAACGGGGCCCCGGCGAACCCGATGAGGGGGGTCTCGCCGAGCTCGGCGGTGGTGATGCGGACGGCCTCGGCGATCGCGGTCGTGTCGAGGTCCTGCGGATCGATGGCCGTGATGCGCTCGACGTCGGCGGCCGTGCGCACCGGTTCCGCGAACACCGGGCCCCGGCCGGACTCGATCACGACGTCGACGCCCGCGAGCCGCAGCGGGATGACGATGTCGCTGAAGAACACCGCGGCGTCCACGCCGTGGCGCCGCACGGGCTGAAGGGTGATCTCCGCCGCCAGGTCGGGGGTGAGGCACGCGTCCAGCATCCGGGTGCCGACGCGCAGCTCGCGGTACTCGGGCAGGGAGCGCCCCGCCTGACGCATGAACCAGACAGGGGTGGTCTCGGGGCGGTCTCCGGCGAGAGCGCGCAGCAGCGAGGCGGTGGGTGCAGGCATGCCTCCATCCTCGCATCCACGGCCTATGCGTCCGCCTGGGAACCCTTCCTTTCGACACGGCGTAGAATCTCTCTGTGCTGCTGTGCGTAACGGCGAGTCACAAGACCGCCTCCTTCGACATGCTCGAAAGACTGAGCCGCACCCCTGACGACGTCGCGCCGAACCTTCTGCGCATCGCGCCGTGCGTGCAGGGGGCCGTGGTGCTGTCCACGTGCAATCGATTCGAGGCGTACGTCGAGATCGACGAGCCGGTGACCGCAGCGGGAGCCGTCGGCGTCGAGGCGGTGCTCGAGGCGATCGAGCAGTCCGCCGGCATCCCGGCATCCGACCTGGAGGGCTCGTACGCCGTGCACTCCGGGCGCCGCGTCGCCGAGCACCTGTTCGCGGTGGCCTCGGGGCTCGAGTCCGTCGTCCCCGGAGAGGGCGAGATCGCCGGTCAGGTGCGCCGCGCGCTGACGTCCGCGCGCAAGGAGGGCACGACCTCGCCCGAGCTCGAGCGCCTGTTCCAGCGCGCGAGCCAGGCGCAGCGCAAGGTCAAGAACGTCACCGCCCTGGGCCGCGCCGGCCGCTCGCTCGTGCGCCTGGCGCTCGAACTGGCGGACAGCCGCATCGCCGACTGGTCGGCCGAGCGCGTGCTGCTGGTCGGCACGGGCGCGTATGCCGCCGTGACCCTCGCGACCCTGCGCGAGCGCGGCGCGACGAACATCTCGGTGCACTCGCCGTCGGGCCGCGCCGAGCTGTTCGCGAAGAAGCACGACATCGCCGCGGTCTCCGACGCCGATTACGCCCGCGTCGCGTCGCGGTCGACGCTGCTCATCACCTGCACGACCGCCACGGAGCCCGTGCTCGGACCGGCGCAGCTGCAGGCGCCGACCGGCCCGGTGGCCGTCGGATGCCCGGTCGGTCCGCACTCCCAGCTCGTCATCGACCTCGGGATGCCGCGCAACGTGGACCCCGCCGTCGCGGAGCTCGAGGGCGTCGCGCTGCTGGATCTGGAGACGATCCGTCTGCACGCACCGCTCGAGGAGCTGCAGGCCACGGATGCCGCACGCAGCGTCGTGCGCGAAGCGGCGGACACGTTCCATGTCGTCGGCCGCCAGCAGAGCGCGACGCCGGCAGTGGTCGCCATGCGCTCGCACATCTTCTCCCTGCTCGAAGCCGAGATCGACCGCGCCAGGGCGCGCGGAGACGAGGACGGCCGCGTCGAGCAGTCGCTGCGGCACCTCGCCGGCGTGCTGCTGCACACCCCGACCGTGCGCGCGCACGAGTTCGCCGCCGACGGCCGTGCCGACGAGTTCGCGGCCGCGTTGGAGACGCTCTACGGGATCGCCCCCGCCGCCCCGGCATCCGAGGAGTCGGCGACCGCCTGACTCGCCGATGCGCGGTGCTGCGAGGGCTCAGCCGTTCGTTCAAGGCATGTCACCATGGAACCATGGCCCTTCACATCACCGGAGACACCGCCGCCGACACCCTGCTGACCGAGAACCCGCTCGCTCTTCTCGTCGGGATGCTGCTGGACCAGCAGGTCCCGATGGAGACCGCGTTCGCCGGTCCGCTCAAGATCCAGCAGCGCACGGGAGCCGCGGATGCCGCGACCATCGCGCACATGGATCCGGATGCCTTCCTCGAGGCGTTCAAGCAGACGCCGTCCGTGCACCGGTTCCCCGGATCGATGGCCGCGCGGGTGCAGACGCTGTGCGAGACATTGGTGAACGACTGGGGCGGGGACGCCGCTGCGCTCTGGACCGAGGGGGAGCCCACGGGAGCCGAGGTGCTCAAGCGTCTGAAGGCGCTGCCGGGCTTCGGCGAGCAGAAGGCGAAGATCTTCCTGGCGCTGCTGGGCAAGCAGTACAGCTTCACCGGCGAAGGCTGGCGCGAGGCATCCGCTCCCTATGGCGAGGAGGGCTCGTTCCGCAGCGTCGCCGACATCGTCTCTCCGGAGTCGCTCACCAAGGTGCGCGAGCACAAGAAGGCGATGAAGGCTGCCGCGTCACGGATCAATGCGACGAAGGAGCGTTGATGCGTGACGGGGCAGGGTTGA
>NZ_JBYRIZ020000004.1:0-191234 GCF_058349845.2 Microbacterium cucumeris | reverse complement strand
GCGAGCGCAGCGAGCCGAAACCCACGAAAGCACGGATCAATGCGACGAAGGAGCGTTGATGCGTGACGCGGCAGGGTTGAGCGAGCGCAGCGAGCCGAAACCCACGAAAGCACGGATCAATGCGACGAAGGAGCGTTGATGCGTGACGCGGCAGGGTCGAGCGAGCGCAGCGAGCCGAAACCCACGAAGGCAGGGAAGTGATGCAGCAGACCGGGGGCAGCGTGGGCGCCTTCATCGCGGCCGTCACGCCGGAGCGCCGACGACGAGATGCCGAGACGCTGACCGCCCTCATGCAGGAGGTCTCGGGGCGGGAGCCGGTGCTGTGGGGCACGATCATCGGGTTCGGTGCGTGTCACTACCGCTACCCGACGGGCACCGAAGGCGACATGGGCCTGCTGGGGTTCGCCCCGCGCAAGGCCGCGTCGACGATCTACCTCGTCGACGGCGTGGACGCCCACCGCGAGGCGCTGTCCGGACTCGGACCGCACACCTCGAGCGTCGCGTGCGTGTACATCAAGGACCTCGAGAAGGTCGACCTCGACGTGCTCCGCGGCATCCTCGAGCGCTCGCTGGCCTGGGCCGAGGCGGGCGGCACCGACCAGATGCAGCTGACCGTCACGGGATGAGTGCGAGTTCGGATCCCCTCATCGACCGTATCGCGCGACGATCTCGTCCGTGAGCGGGGGCCAGATCCGCTTGTGGTCCTCACCGAAGGGGACACCGGAGAGGAAGGCCGCGGCGAGGTCGCGTGACCGGTCGATGAACAGGAAGCTGCCCTGCGCACCGAAATGACCGGCGGTCTCGGGAGGGAACGCGTCGCTCAGCCAGTGCGGACTCTTGGTGCCCTTGCGCTCGAAACCGAGTCCCCAGGTGTTGTCCGAGAACGACCCGTAACCCGGCACGACCCCGCGCAGGCCGGGGTGGGAGTCCATGAGCGCGAGGTCGCGCAGTCCGGCGGAGATCAGTGTGGGCCGCAGCACCTCCCGAGCGAAGATCAGGAGATCGTCGATCGAGGCGCGGGCCCCGGCAGAGGGCCGCCCGGTGACATCGGTCTGCGTCATCCCGAGCGGGAGGACGACCTCGCGCCGCATCCAGTCCGCGAACGCCATGCCGGCCTTGTCGGCGACGTGCGCGGCGACGGCGTCGAATCCGGCGTTCGAGTAGATCCGGCGTTCTCCCGAGGCACGTCGGGGTTCGACGCCTTCCATCGGCAGCCCGCTGGTGTGGTCGAGCAGCTCCAGCACGCTCGCCCCGCCGGGCTCGGCCGGCTCGTCCAGGTCCACGAGTCCCCGCTCGATCGCGACGAAGACGCCCCAGGCGGTCAGCGGCTTGGTCACGGATGCCAGGGGCAGCACCGCCCGCGGATCGCCCTGCACGGCGAGGGTCCCGTCCGGGCCGGTGACGCCCACGAGAGCGGTGTGCGGGAAGCCGTCGGTCGCGGCGAAGGTCGTCGTCTCCACGGAACCATCGTTTCATGCGGACGGGACGCGTGAGCGCCGACTGACCCCGTCTTGTTGCCGAGACCTCTCGTCGATCACGTGAATTCGGGGAGGTTTCGTGAACAGGACGGGGTCTCGACGCGCAACATCCGGTCGCGGCCTCCCGGGAAGACGGGAACCCCCTGTTCCGCCGCGTACGGCGTGCGGTCAGGCGCCCTTGAGACGCTCCGACAGGTAGGCGTGCAGGTTCTCGATCGCCACGCGCTCCTGCGCCATGGTGTCGCGGTCGCGGACCGTGACGGCGCGGTCGTCGAGCGAGTCGAAGTCGACCGTGACGCAGAACGGCGTTCCGATCTCGTCCTGACGGCGGTAGCGCCGCCCGATCGCGCCGGCGTCGTCGAAGTCGACGGCCCAGCGTCCGCGGAGGCCGTCGGCGACCTCGCGCGCGAGCGGCGACAGGTTCTCGTTGCGCGACAGCGGCAGGACGGCGACCTTCACCGGCGCCAGGCGCGGGTCGAGCTTGAGCACGGTGCGGACGTCGGTGCCGCCCTTGGCGTTCGGCACCTCCTCCTCGACGTACGCGTCGACGAGGAACGCCATCATCGACCGCGTGAGGCCGAAGGAGGGCTCGATCACGTAGGGCGTGTACCGCTCGCCGGATGCCTGGTCGAAGTACGTCAGGCTCTGGCCGGATGCCTCGGTGTGGCTGGAGAGGTCGAAATCGGTGCGGTTGGCGACGCCCATCAGCTCACCCCACTCCTTGCCGGGGAACCCGAACCGGTACTCGAAGTCGATCGTGCCGGCGGAGTAGTGCGCGCGCTCGTCTTCGGGGACGTCGAACTGCCTCATGTTCTCGGGGTCGATCCCGAGGTCGATGAACCACGCCCAGCACGCCTCGACCCAGTGCTCGAACCACTGCTGCGCTTCGGCCGGCGGCGTGAAGAACTCGATCTCCATCTGCTCGAACTCGCGGGTGCGGAAGATGAAGTTGCCGGGCGTGATCTCGTTGCGGAAGGCCTTGCCGACCTGTCCGATGCCGAACGGCGGCTTCTTGCGGCTCGCGGTGAGCACGTTCGTGAAGTTGACGAAGATGCCCTGGGCCGTCTCGGGGCGCAGGAAGTACAGCCCGGACTCATCGTCGACGACGCCGAGGTAGGTCTTGACGAGGCCCGAGAAGGCCTTCGGCTCGGTGTACTGTCCCTTGGTCCCGCAGTTCGGGCAGGGCACATCGGCCAGGCCGTTCTCCGCCTTGCGTCCCTTGCGGGCCTCGAAGTCCTCGACGAGATTGTCCGCACGGAAGCGCTTGTGGCACTGCAGGCACTCCACGAGCGGGTCGGTGAAGGTCGCCACGTGCCCGGATGCCTCCCACACGCGCTTGGGGAGGATGATCGACGAGTCGAGGCCCACCATGTCGCCCCGACCGCGCACGAACGTCTGCCACCACTGTCGGCGGATGTTCTCCTTGAGCTCGGTGCCGAGGGGTCCGTAGTCCCAGGCCGACCGGGAACCGCCGTAGATCTCACCCGCTTGGAACACGAACCCTCGGTGGCGGGCGAGGCTGATGACCTTGTCAAGACGGGACTGTTCGGCCACGGTGGCTCCAATGGTCGGATGCTGCGGGTGGGATGCCCGTGAACACGGGCACCTTCATCCTATCCGCGCCCGCGCGCCGGTCCCTCTGGAGCGATGTCGGCCGCCCGTGCCACTCTGGGCGCATGGAACAGCGCGTGAGCTTCATCACCCTCGCGGTCGCCGACGTCGCTCGCAGCCGCGCCTTCTTCGTGGACGGGCTGGGATGGCAGCCCATGTTCGAAGCCGACGACGTGCTCATGCTCCCCGTCGCCGACAGGGTCATCCTGTCGCTGTGGAGCATCGACGGTTTCACGGCCGAGATCGGTGAGCCCCCGGCATCCGGCCTCGCCCCGATCACGCTGGCGCACAACGTGTCCGCCGAAGCCGAGGTCGACGCCGTCCTCGCCGAAGCCGGCGGCCTCGGAGCCCGGGTCTGGCCCGCGTCGCGGCGGGAGTGGGGCGGCTACTCCGGCTACTTCGCGGATCCCGACGGATACCGGTGGGAGGTCGCCGTCAACCCCGGCGACACGGGGTCGTTCGTGCTCCCGACGCAAGACTGATCCGCCGTCGGCGACCGCCCCGACGATGTCCGACGTCGATGCAAGTGTTGTCGCTGTGAGCATGAACTCTCTGGCCAGGACGTTCGATTGGCGAGGCCGGACGGTCGCGTGGGACCGATTCGGCTCCGGGCCGGCGCTGGTGCTGATGCACGGCACCCCGTGGTCGTCCGCCCTGTGGCAGCCCATCGCCCGAGCGTTGTCCGCCGAGTTCACCGTGCATCTGTGGGACATGCCGGGCTACGGCGCTTCGTCGAAGTCCGCCGAGCACGCCGTGGACCTGGGCGTGCAGGGCGAGCTCTTCGCGGACCTCCTCGATCATTGGGAGCTCGACGCCCCTCACGTCGTCGCGCACGATTTCGGCGGGGCCGTGGCGCTGCGCGCCCGCCTGCTCCACGGCGCACGGTTCGCGTCGCTGTGCCTGGTGGACGCGGTCGCCCTGCGCCCGTGGGGGTCGCCCTTCTTCTCGCTCGTCAAGGACCATGCCGAGGTGTTCGCGCAACTCCCGCCTGCCGTGCACCGCGGCGCGATCGAGGCCTATATCGCGGGAGCGAGTCATCGCGGCATCCACGCCGACGATCTCGCAATGCTCGTCGGGCCCTGGACGGACGCACCGGGGCAGGCGGCGTTCTACCGGCAGATCTCAGAGGCCGACGAGCGGTACACGGCCGAGGTCGAACCGCTCTACGGCACGATCGACGAACCCGTGCACATCATCTGGGGCGCGGAGGACACCTGGATCCCCGTCGACCGGGCACATCGGCTGCAGGCGGCGATCCCGCACGCGTCGCTCACGGTGCTCCCCGACGCCGGGCACCTCATCCAGCTCGACGCCCCCGCGGCACTCGCGGCCGCGCTCACGCGCTGGCTCGAGCGACGAGGCCACTGAATCATCTGTCCGAGGGCCTCGGCGTCTCCGGCGCCGATAGCCTTGTCTGGTGGGTACGGAAGACGAGAAGGCGCGCAGACGCCTCTCCCGGACCCCGCCTCGCTGGGCGATCGTGGCCGTGCTGGCCTTCGCCGGCCTCTGCTCGTCCTTCATGTTCACGCTCGTCGTGCCGCTTCAGGCGGAGCTGCCGAACCTGCTGAACGCCTCGCGCGAGGACACCACCTGGGTCGTCACGATCACGCTGCTCGTCGCCGCTGTCGCCACGCCGATCTCCGGACGCCTTGGCGACATGTACGGCAAGCGTCGCGTCGTGGTGGCGCTGCTCGCGCTGCTCGTCGTCGGATCCCTCATCGCCGCGCTGTCCGGATCGATCGTCGGCGTGATCATCGGGCGTGCCCTCCAGGGGGCGGTCACCGGCGTCGTCCCGCTCGGCATCGCGATCATGCGGGACGTCCTTCCTCCGCAGCGCCTGGGGACGGCCGTCGCCCTCATGAGCGCCACCATGGGAGTCGGCGGGGCGATCGGGATGCCCCTGGCCGCCTACCTCGCACTCAACGCCGACTGGCACGCCCTGTTCTGGCTGGCCGCGGGACTGGGCGTGGCGGGACTCGTGCTGGTGTTCCTGTTCGTCCCTGAAGACGTGCTGCGCTCGCCGGGACGTCTCGACTACATCGGCGCCGTCGGCCTGGCGATCGGGCTCACCGGCATCCTGCTGTTCGTCTCCCGCGGGGCGGAGTGGGGCTGGACGGCGCCGTTGACCCTGACGTGCATCGTCGGCGGCCTCCTCGTGCTGCTGGTGTGGGGCTGGTACCAGCTGCGCACACGCGAGCCGTTGCTCGACCTGCGCGTGGCCGCTCGCCCCGCCGTTCTCTTCACCAACATCGCGGCGATCGGCATGGGATTCGCCCTGTTCGCGTCGAACGTCACCTTCCCGCAGATGCTGGAACTGCCCGCGGAGACCGGCGCGGGGTTCGGCCTCGACATGCTCTCGGCGGCGTTCATCGTGATGCCGGCGGGCCTGGTCATGATGATCATCTCCCCGCTGTCCGGCTGGCTGGAGCGCACGATCGGCCCTCGGCCCCTGTTCACCGGCGGCGCGGCCGCCATCGTCTTCGCCTATGTGTTCGTGCTGCTGTGGTCGAGCGAGGTGTGGCACATCTTCGTGGCGAACCTCTTCATCGGCGTCGGGATCGGCTTCACGTTCGCCGCGATGCCGATGATCATCATGCGCTCGGTGCCGGCGAACGAGACGGGCGCGTCCAACGGTCTGAACGCCCTGTTCCGCTCGGTGGGGACCTCGAGCGCGTCCGCGGTGATGGGCGGAGTGCTCGCCGCCATGAGCATCGACATCGGCGGGGTCGCCGTGCCGACCCGCGACGCCTTCCAGGTGTGCTTCTGGCTCGCCATCGCGGCGGGGATCATCGCGGTCCTGCTGTCGCTGTTCATCCCGCGCCAGCGCGCCGTCGAACAGCATCCCTCGCTGCCCTGAGCCGCGGCGCCGGCGCGACCGCCGACGCTGTGCAGCGCGGACCGGATCAGAACACGCGCGGGTCGGGGTCGCCCTCGTGCGGCGGACGCAACCGCGACGGGATCGGCCACGGCAGCACGTACGGCTCGCTCGCCGGTCGGCTCATGTCGCCGAAGTCGTCCCGCTTCACCACGATGCGGCCGGAGCGGCCGGCATCCGTCGGGGTGACCTCGACGATGCGCACCCGCAGCGGACGCTCGGACTCGCCCTCCAGCATCCAGGCGTCCGCGAGCCAGGCGAGCCCGTGCTCCTCGAGGGCGGCCTCGGCGTCGAGCCAGTCGACGGCGCCGGAGGCCGGGCGGCCCAGCACATCGACGGCCACCCAGTCGGAGCCTTCGGGACGGATCCACCCCAGCAGCTCGCCGTCGTCACGGCGATGCGGGGTCCAGTCGGCAGCGGTCATCCCTCGAGCCTACGGGTCACGGTTCGTCACGCGAATCGGCGGGTCCCGGCATCCCCGATAGCGTCGAGGCATGAGCACGATCGCCACCACGACCTCCGGAAGCCTGCCCCGCACAGAGGCCCTCATCGCCGCGAATGCGGCGCGAGCCCTCGCGGACGACGGCTTCACCCTCGAGACCACGCCCGAGTTCGAGGCGCTGGTGGCGGATGCCGTGGCCGACGTCGTGCGCCGCCAGCGCGAGGCGGGCATCACCCTGGTCGGGGACGGCGAGTTCGGCAAGGCGATGTCGAACCCGCTCGACTACGGCGCCTGGTGGGGATACTCCTTCCAGCGCGTGAACGGGCTCTCCCTCACCGACAACAACCTCTTCACCCAGCCGACGGCCGTCTCGACGCCGGGGAACATCGAGCTGACGAGCTTCGTCGATCGGCGCGACCGGCACCTGTTCCCCGCGGTGTACAGCGACCCGCATTCCGGCGCGTTCGAGGGCAAGCCCGCCACGGAGTTCCCGACGACGACCGGCCCGATCTCCTACCGCGGTCAGGATGCCGTCGCCGCCGACATCCGCCATCTCCAGGCCGCCCTCGGCGACGGCGAGCAGGGGTTCATCACGGCGATCGCACCCGGCTCGGCCGCCCGGGTCTGGAACGAGCACTACGCCACGCACGACGAGCACCTGTGGGCGTGGGCCGAGGCGCTGCGCGAGGAGTACGAGGCGATCACGGATGCCGGTCTCATCGTGCAGCTCGACGACCCCTCGCTCGCCGAGAACTGGGACCAGATCAACCCCGAGCCGAGCGTCGAGGACTATCTCGCCTTCACTGCCAAGAGCATCGAGGCCCTGAACTACGCGATCCAGGGACTGCCGAAGGAGCTCGTGCGCCTGCACCTGTGCTGGGGGTCCTGGCACGGCCCGCACGTCACCGACATCGAGATCGCGAAGATCCTCCCCGAGGTGCTCAAGGCGAACGTCGGCTCGATCTCGTTCGAAGCCGGCAACGTCCGCCACGAGCACGAGTTCGGCGCGTGGGCGGATGCCGCGGTGCCGGACGATCTCGTGCTGGTCCCCGGCGTCGTGAGCCACGCCACGAACGTCGTCGAGCACCCCGACCTCGTGGCGCAGCGCATCCGCCGCTTCACGGACATCGTCGGCGCCGACCGCGTCATCGCCTCGACCGACTGCGGCCTGGGCGGCCGCGTGCACGCCGACATCGCGTGGGCGAAGCTGGAGTCGCTCGGCGAGGGCGCGCGTCGCGCGTCGGCGTGACCCGCTGACGTGCGGTGCCGCTCGCCGGACGAGCGGCACCGTGATCAGTGCGTGTACTCCATGAGCTCCACGCCCAGCAGGCGGAACACGTCGTGCGCGCGCAGGCGGTGCGCGATGGAGAGATCGTCGAAGCACACGATCATCGCATAGGCGACCCCGGAACGGGGGCCCGCCAGGACGCCGGCCTCAGCGCGCACGCCCCGGTCGCGTCCGGTCTTGTTGATGAACAGCAGGCCGTGCTGATCGTGATCGTGCGCGAACGGGTCCAGCCCGGTCGGAGCGGCGACAAGGCTCAGGTCCTGGTTCAGGCTGAGCCATTCCGAGACCTGCGCACTGACCGCGGCATCCACGACGGCGGAGTTGACCAGCGCCGAGAAGAGGCCCGCGAGCTCGCGGCTCGTGCCGACCGCGACGTGCGGGGCGTCGTCCGGGCCGCGGTCGTCGCGGAACCGGTCCAGGATCGCGGTCCTGGCGAGCCCGAGATCCTCGATCCGCGCGCGCACGCGGTCGTGGCCCACGCGCTGCAGCAGAGCGTTCACCGCGATGGGGTCGCCGGCGGTGGCCGCGAGGACCGCCAGGTCTGTGAGCGGAAGCGCCGGCGCGCGCAGGTGCCGCCAGATCCCCGCGGTCGCGACCTGATCGATCGTCGAGCGCTCGACGATCTCCAGCGGATCCAGCGATCCGTCCTCGAACCCGGCCGCGACCTCGATGAGCAGCGGCACGATCCCCAGCCCCGCGATCGGCAGCGTGACATGGTCGTCCCCGGACAGCACGTGGTGGTGCGTGTCGAGGTCGACGACGTGCACCGAGACCTGCGCCCCGGCATCCGCCAGCTCCTCGAGCGCCTTCAGCGTCGCGACGAACGAGCGCCGTCCGATCGCGGCCCGACGCGGCAGCCGACGGCCACTGCGCT
The DNA here is from genome assembly GCF_058349845.2 of Microbacterium cucumeris. Taxonomy (NCBI): domain Bacteria; kingdom Bacillati; phylum Actinomycetota; class Actinomycetes; order Micrococcales; family Microbacteriaceae; genus Microbacterium; species Microbacterium cucumeris. The sequence continues at coordinate 182,666 of NZ_JBYRIZ020000004.1, read as the reverse complement.
GCGAACGGCGTACGGTCGCCGACGGCGCACCGTCGACGGGCTCGGGGAACGGGGGGAGGGAGGAGCCCACGCGTGGTCCTTCACGGCAGGAGGTGGAAGGGGGGTCTTCCGGGGAGCATGCTCCCCAGCAGCACGGCTATCGTAACCCCGCCCGCCGACGCTCCGGTCCCCCGCGTCCGTGAAAAGTCACCAGATCGTCACACGCGCGTCAGCCGGCAGGTGCAGCGCATCCTCCTCGGTGACGCCGAACGCCTCGTAGAACGCGTCGATGTTGCGCACGATCTGATTGCACCGGAACTCGTTCGGCGAATGCGGATCGATCGTCAGCAGGCGGATCGTCTCGGCATCCCGGCTCTTCTGCTGCCAGGCCTGGGCCCACGACAGGAACAGACGCTGCACGCCCGTGTAGCCGTCGATGACCGGCGCCTCCTGGCCGCCGAGCGACAGCTCGTAGGCCTTCAGCGCGATGCCGAGGCCGCCGAGGTCGCCGATGTTCTCACCAATGGTGAGGGCGCCGTTGACGTGGTGCTCCTCCGCCAGTCCGAGCGGGACCAGGGCGTCGTACTGCGCGATGAGCGCCCTGGTGCGCTCCTCGAACGCCGTGCGGTCGGCGTCGGTCCACCAGTCCTCGAGCTTCCCGGTCCCGTCGTACCGGCTGCCCTGGTCGTCGAATCCGTGACCGATCTCGTGGCCGATCACGGCACCGATGCCGCCGTAGTTCGCCGCCGCGTCCCGGCCCGCGTCGAAGAACGGGTACTGCAGGATCGCCGCCGGGAAGACGATCTCGTTCATCGACGGGTTGTAGTACGCGTTGACCATCTGCGGGGGCATGTGCCACTCCATGCGGTCGATGGGTCCGCCGACCTTGTCGATGTTGCGGTCGTGCTCGAAGACGTTCGCGCGCCGGACGTTGCCGAACAGGTCCGCCTCGTCGATCTCGAGCGAGGAGTAATCGCGCCACACCTCGGGGTGCCCGATCTTGGGGGTGAACGCGTCGAGCTTGGCGAGCGCGCGCTCGCGGGTCTCCGGGCTCATCCACTCGAGGGTGGTGATGCTCTGCCGGTACGCCTCGATGAGGTTCGCGACGAGCTCGTCCATGGCGGCCTTCGCCGTCGGCGGATAGTGCCGCTCGACGTAGACCTTGCCGATCGCTTCGCCGAGGGCGCCCTCGGTGAGCGAGACGCCGCGCTTCCAGCGCTCGCGGATGGTCGGCACTCCGGTGAGCTCCGTGCCGTAGAACGAGAAGTTCTCCTGCACCAGGTCGTCGGTGAGGTACGGGGCCGCGGCGTGCACGACCTTGGCGCGCAGCCAGGCCTTCCAGTCGTCGAGGCGCTCGGCGACGAGCAGGGAGCCGAGGCCTTCGAAGAAGCTCGGCTGCGAGACGACGACCTCGTCGAACGCAGCGGGGTTCGACGGCGTGACCGCCTCGCGCCACGGCGTGAGATCGACCCCGACGAGCACCTGCAGCTCGTCCCAGGTCTTGGGGTTGTAGGTGGCGACCGCGTCGCGACTGCGCACGTTGTCCCAGTGATGCCCCGCGAGCTCGGTCTCGAGCGTGATCGCCCGGTCGGTGTCGGCCGCGGCGTCCGCGATCCCGGCGAGCGCGAGCAGGCGCTCGAGGTGCGCGCGATACGCCGCGCGGGTGTCGACGAAGGTGTCGAGACGGAAGTAGCTCTCGTCGGGCAGCGACAGACCGCCCTGCACGAGCACCGGCAGGTAGCGTTCCGGGTCGCCGGGGTCGCCGTCGACGTACACGCCGATGACGGACGCGCGCCCGTCGCGGTCGTATGCGCCGACCGTCCGCAGGAAGGCGGGGATGCCGTCGATGGCGTCGATCTCGGCGAGCGTGTCCGCGAGGGGCGTCACTCCGGCCGCGGCGATGCGGTCGGTGTCCATGAAGCTCGCGTACAGGTCGCCGATCTTGCGCGCCGCGGACCCGGGTTCCGCGGTCCGGGATTCCTCGATGATCGCGCGGACGTCCTTCTCCGCCTGTTCGGCGAGCAGGTGGAACGATCCCCAGCGGGCCTTGTCGCCCGGGATCTCGGTGTTCTCGATCCAGGCACCGTTGACGTGCCGGTACAGATCGTCCTGCGGGCGGATGTCGGAGCTGAACTCGGCGGTGGCCAGGCCTGCGGGAAGAGCATCAGTCATGAGGGACAGCCTACGGCCGTGACCGGAGGTCGCAGCGGAGGACCGGGCTCACGTCGCCGAGGGCAGCCGCGAGACGATCGTGCCGGCGGCCGCCCCGACGAGCGTCTCGCAGGCCTGAGCGAGGCGAGCGGCGAAGAGCGCCGCATCCGTGCCCCTGGTCAGGGCGTGCGCGGAGAGGCCGTCGATCATGGCCAGGATCTGCCACGCCACGGCCTCCTCGTCGTCGACGGCGAACATCCCTGCGATGCGGCCGTCCCGGATGATCCCGGCGATGTACGACTGCCACGCCTGCATCTGCTCGTCGATCGCGGCCGAGAGTGCGGCGCTGCCTCGACCAAGCGACCAGGCATCCACCCAGACCAGGGTGATGTCGTCGTGGTCGCGGCCGAGCACGGTCGCGATCAGGACGGCCATGCGGCCTGCCGCGTCATCGGAGGCATCCGCCTGTCTGCGCACGTCGTCGAGTTCGCCGGCGGTGAGCTCGCGGAACGTGCGGGCGATCAGATCGTCCATGCTCGTCGCGTAGTGCGCCACCAGCCCGGATGCGACGCCGGCCCTGGCGGCGACGGAACGCAGGGTCAATGCGGACAGCCCCTGCTCGCGGGCGAGTCCGAGGGCCGCGTCGTGGATCTCGCCGGAGCGCTGCGCGGGGCTCTTGCGGGTACGGGTTCTGGCCGGGGAGGTCGCCATGGTGCCTCCAGTGTAGGAAATCCTTGTATTGATCGCATGGTCAATATACGATGGCGTCAGTCGAGCGAAGGAGGCGACGTGACCTGGAGGATGCCGCACGAGGGTGCACCGCACGAACGCACCTGGATGGCCTTCCCGCGCGCGGGCCTCACCCTCGGCGAGGGCGAGGCCTGGCAGGAGACCGCGTACCGGGCGTGGTCCGACGTCGCGCTCGCGATCGCGCGGTTCGAACCGGTCACCATGCTCGTGGATCCGACCGAGACCGCGCGGGCCCGCGGCCTGCTCGGCTCGGCCGTCGAGATCGTCGAGACCCCGCTGGACGAGTTCTGGATGCGCGACGTCGGCCCGACCTTCGTGATCGATGACGAGCGCCCGGATGTCCTCGGCGCCGTGGACTGGATCTTCAACGGGTGGGGCGCCCCCGCCTGGGCGCAATGGGAGGCCTCCGCGCTGGTCGCCCGCTCGGTCGCCGCCGAGATCGGCGCGGAGCGGATCAGCTCCGTCCTCGTCAACGAGGGCGGCGGCATCCACGTCGACGGCGAGGGCACGGTGCTGCTGACCGAGACCGTTCAGCTCGACCCGAACCGCAACCCCTTTGCGGACAGGGACCGCGTCGAGGCCGAGATGGCGCGGACGCTCGGCGCCGAGAAGGCCATCTGGCTGCCCCGCGGCCTCACGCGCGACTACGACGAGTTCGGCACCCGCGGGCACGTCGACATCGTGGCGGCGTTCTCCTCTCCCGGCACGCTCCTGCTGCACAGCCAGGACGACCCGGCCCACCCCGACTTCGCCGTCACGCGCGACCTGAAGGCGCTGCTGCGCGACAAGACGGATGCCGCGGGGCGGCCGCTCGAGATCATCGATGTGCCGGCACCGACCACCCTGCGCGACGACGAGGGATATGTGGACTGGAGCTACATCAACCACCTCGTCGTCGACGACGGCGTGATCGCGTGCGGCTTCGGCGAGGAGGCTGCGGACGCGCGTGCCCGCGAGATCCTCGCGGGCGCCTACCCCGGCCGCGAGGTCGTGACCGTCGACGCCAGGGCGATCTTCGCCCGGGGCGGCGGCATCCACTGCATCACGCAGCAGCAGCCGAAGACACCGGCGCAGGCGGGAGCCCGATCGTGATCGACGTCGTGGAGGCATCCATCGCCGAGCTGCGCAGCGCGCTCGAGAGCGGAGCGGCCACCAGCGTCGACCTCGTGCACGCCTACCTCGCCCGCATCGACGCATACGATGCTCCGGACACCCCGACGGCGCTGAACTCGGTGGTCGTGCGCAACCCCCGTGCTCTCGCCGAGGCCGAGGCATCCGACGCGCGTCGTGCCGCCGGCGCCGTGCTCGGGCCGCTCGACGGCATCCCCTATACGGCCAAGGACAGCTACCTCGTCGCCGGCCTCACCGCGGCATCCGGATCCCCGGCCTTCGCCGACCTCGTCGCCCAGCGCGACGCGTTCACGATCGAGCGTCTCCGTGCCGGGGGAGCGATCTGCCTGGGCCTGACGAACATGCCGCCGATGGCGAACGGCGGCATGCAGCGCGGCGTGTACGGCCGCGCGGAGAGCCCGTACAACGGGGAGTGGCTGACCAGCGCCTTCGGCTCCGGGTCCTCGAACGGCTCCGGAACAGCGACGGCGGCGAGCTTCTGCGCCTTCGGTCTCGGCGAGGAGACCTGGTCGAGCGGACGGGCGCCGGCGTCCAACAACGCCCTGTGCGCGTACACCCCGTCGCGCGGGGTCATCTCGGTGCGCGGCAATTGGCCCCTCGTGCCCACCATGGACGTCGTCGTGCCCCACGCGCGCAGCATGGCGGATCTGTTCGAGGTGCTCGACGTCGTCGTGGCCGACGATGCGGAGGTCCGCGGCGACTTCTGGCGGGCGCAGCCGTGGGTGCGCATCCCCACGGCGAGCGCGGTACGTCCCGATTCCTACACGGCGCTCGCCGCCGTCGACCCCCGCGCGGCGCTCGCGGGCCGCCGACTCGGCGTGCCGCGCATGTACATCGACGCTGATCCGGAGGCGGGCACGGGCACCACCATCGGGGGCCCCACGGGTCAGCGCATCCAGACCAGGGCATCCGTCCTCGCCCTCTGGGAGCAGGCGCGACGCGATCTGGAGGCGGCCGGCGCCGAGGTCGTCGAGGTCGACTTCCCGATGATCACGAACTACGAGGGCGATCGAGCCGGTGCCCCGACGCTGAAGACGCGGGGTCTGGTCAGCGAACGATTCCTCCGTTCCGAGATCGAGGATCTCTCCGCGTGGGCGTGGGACGACTTCCTGCGCGCGAACGGCGATCCCGCGCTCGACCGGCTCGAGCTCGTGGACGGCGCCCGCATCTTCCCGCATCCTGAAGGCGCGCTGCCGGACCGCTACACCGGCTTCGACGACGACATCGCCGAGTACCCCGGCTTCGTGAAGACGCGGCCTCACGCCGCGTTCACCGACATCCCGTACCTCGAGGAGGGCGTGCGCGGCCTCGAGCAGACCCGGCGCGTCGACCTCGAGGACTGGATGGACGGGCTGGAGTTGGACGCCGTCGTCTTCCCGGCCGTCGCCGGCGTCGGCCCGGCCGACATGGACGTGAACCCGGCATCCGCCGACGCCGGCTGGCGCAACGGGGTCTGGGTCGCGAACGGCAATCTCGCCGTCCGCCACCTGGGCGTTCCCACCGTCACGGTGCCGATGGGGACGATGGCCGACATCGGGATGCCGGTGGGCCTGACCTTCGCCGGCCGCGGCTGGGACGACACCGCACTGCTCCGCCTCGCCGCCGCCTTCGAGGCCACCGGCGATCGCCGCACCCCGCCGCCGCGCACTCCGGCTCTTCCCGGAGAGGAACTCTCATGACTTCGCCGTTCCCCCGCCCCGACCAGCGCCTGCAGATCACCGCGGATGCCGCGGACCCGTTCGAGCGCGGCGTCGACCGCGGACGGCAGCTGCGCAGAACGCTGCCCGGGACCGTCGAGGCCTACGACCGGCTGTTCCGCCTCGGCGGCATCGACGAGAGCGCCGTGCGCGACGACGCCGACCGGCTGCTCGACGCGATCGGCGCGCACCGTCCGGCGCTGCGCGCCCAGATCGAGGGCATCGCGGCAGGCGCGGATGCCGAGCTGTGGCGGGTCGCGGCGCTGAACGGCCGCACCGAGATCCTGTCGCGCAGCGTCGCCGTCCCGCCCGGCGAATGCTCGACCATCGTGCGCTCGATCCGCGACGCCGAGGGCCGCGCGCGCACGCTCGGCGTGCAGACCTGGGACTGGCACATGGAGATCGCGCCGTACTGGCACACGATCGTCTCGCGCGGCGGCGTTCACGACTACGCGGGTCTCACCGAGTGCGGCATCCTCGGCAAGATCGGCGTGAACAGCGCCGGAGTGGCGCTGCACTTCAACATCCTCGGGCACCGGGCCGACCGCCCGGAGGGCATCCCGATGCACGTGCTCGCCGCCCTCGTGCTCGAAGAGGCGACCAGCGCGGCGCACGCCGTCGAACTGGTGCGCGACGCACCCGTCACGAGCTCGGGATCGTTCGCGCTCTTCGACGAGCAGGGCGAGGCCGTGCTGCTCGACATCAGCCCGGAGGGCGTGTTCGAGGCGCCGGCGATCACCGAGGGCACCTGGCTGCGCACCAACCACTTCCTCACCGCGCAGCCCGCCGCCGCCGAGAAGACCTGGCTGTACCAGCCCGACTCCGGCCAGCGCTGGGACTTCCTGCGCGACCGACTGGTGAACGGGACCGATCCGACGGATGCCGAGCAGCTGCGCGCGGCCCTCGTCACCGGCGACGGCGAACCGCCCGTGACGTGCGTGTCCGACCTCGCGCTGCCGATGGGACAGCGCTGGGCGAGCCTCGCGACCGTCGTGCTCGACCCCGCCGGCCGCCGCGCCGACATCCTCGACGGCACCCCCGCTGAGAACACCACGCGCCCGCACATCGAGCTCGCCCTCTGACCCGATCGCATCCCGACCTGATCGAAGGAGATCCGTCCATGACCGAGAACACCACCGTCTACCGTGACGCCGTCGTCTTCGACGGACTGGCGGACGCTCCCCTGCACTCGGCCTTCGCGGTGCGTGGTGACCGCATCCTCGCCGTCGGGACGGAGCAGGAGGTGCGCGATGCCGCGGGACCCGATGCCGAGGTCGTCGACCTGGGCGGGGCGTTCGCGATGCCCGGCGTCATCGAGGCTCACGCGCACCTCGCCAAGTTCGGCCACGCTCAGGGCAAGGTGCAGTTGCGCGACTGCGCGTCGCTGGAGCAGATCCAGCAGCGACTGCGGGAGGCGCGTGCGGCGAATCCGGACGCCACGATCATCGAGGGCGTCAGCTGGCTGTTCGACTCCCTGCCCGAAGGCGTGTCCCGGCCGACCGCGGCGATGATCGACGAGGTCATCGACGACATCCCGGTCTTCCTCGACGCGAACGACCTGCACAGCACCTGGGTGAACTCCGCGGCGCTGCGCGCCGCCGGCATCGACCGCGACACCGTCGACCCGATCGGCGGCGAGGTCGTCCGCGACGAGAACGGCGATGCCACCGGCTTCCTGCTCGAGACCGCGGCGATGGACCTGCTCGCCGACTACCTCGAGAGCATCCGCACCGACGAGGAGATCGACGCCCACCTCGACCTCGCCTTCGACGCGTACCTGGCCGCCGGAGTCACCGGCGCCGCCGACATGGGCATGACCGAGCAGTCGATGGCGGCACTGCGGCGCCGTCTGGACCGCGACGGGCGGCTGCCCTTCCCGGTCACCGCGCACTGGTGGCTGAGCTCCACCGGCGACCCGGACGCCGACCTCGCCCAGGTGGATCGAGCCGTGCAACTGCGCGACGAGCTGGCCGCCACGGGGACGCCCTGGCTCAAGGTGGTCGGGGTGAAGTTCATCCTGGACGGCGTCATCGACGCCTGCACCGCCGCGATGGCGCGTCCCTATGCCGACGGATCCAACGCCGACCCGATCTGGAGCCGCGAGGCGGCGACACCCGTCGCGATCGCTGCCGACCGGGCCGGTCTGCAGCTCGCCATGCACGCGATCGGCGACGCCGCGAGCGCGCTGGCCGTCGACCTCGTCGTCGCCTGCGAGCAGGCGAACGGCGCCGGCACCGGCCGGCGCCCCCGCATCGAGCACCTCGAATCGGTCACCCCCGAGACGGTCGCCCGAATGCGGCAGCACGGCATCGCCGCGTCCATGCAGCCAGTGCACTGCGACCCCGCCATCCTGGACAACTGGATGGCGGTGCTCGGCGACCGGCGTGCCGAGGACGGCTTCCCGTGGAACTGGTTCCGCGACGTCGACGTCCCGGTCGCGCTCGGCACCGACGCCCCCACCGCACCCCACGAGGCTCTGCACAACCTGTTCATCGCGATGTCCGGCCGGTCCACGATCGACCGCCGCCTGCCCGCGTACCACCCGGAGCGCGCGTTCAGCGCCGCGCAGGCGCTCGCCGCGGCGACGTCCGGCGCGGCGTTCGTCGGCGGGATCGACGAGGAGTACGGGCGCATCGCTCCCGGCTTCTACGCGAACGTCGCCGTGCTGGACGTCGACCCGCTGGCCGCCCCGACCGACGACCTGCTCACCGGCGCCGTGCTGTGCACGCTCGTGCACGGCGAGGTCGCCCACCGGCGGGACTGACCTCATCCCCTCTGAAACCCGAACGCCCCCTGCAGCGACGCAGGGGGGTGCCCCCTCTGGAAGGACCGCCATGTCCGAAGCATCCGCCCTCCCCTCCCTCCGCATCGGTGCCGCCCCGGAATCAGAGCCCGAGTTCGTCGACGCGCCGGACACCCCGGAGACCCGGGGCATCGAGCTCATTCAAGACGGCGAGCGTCACGGCAGAGCCCGTGATCTGTTCTTCGTCTGGTCCGCGCCCGGCGTCAGCGTGCTGAACATCACCGTCGGCGCGTCGATGACGCTGGTGCTAGGCCTCGAGATCTGGCAGGCGCTGCTCGTCATCCTCGCCTCGAGCACGCTGGCGCTGCTGCCGGGGATCGTCGCGATCTCCGGGCCCGCCGCCGGGACGTCCGGCTCGGTGATCCAGCGCGCGATCTACGGCATCCACGGCAACAAGATCGTCATCGCGTTCTACGGCTGGTTCATCTCCGGGGTGTTCCTCGCCCTGAACTGGGTGGCCGCCTCGTTCATCGGGGGCGAGCTGCTGGTGCGCTGGGGGTTCCCCGACCCGGTCCTGGCCTCGATCCTGGTGGCCGTCGTGGTCTCGGCGATCACCGTGCTCGTCGCCGTGTACGGGCACGCGCTGATCCTGAAGGCGTACATGGGCATCTCGATCGGGCTGTTCGTGATCTTCGCGCTCGTCATCGGCTTCATCGCCCCGGCCCTGGACTGGGGCTTCACGCAGCCCGAGCCGCTCAGCGGCCTGCCGCTGTGGGCGAGCGTCACGATCGCGTTCGCGCTGATGGCGTCGTCGCCGCTGTCGTTCAGCAACAGCGCCGATATGGCCCGCTACCTGCCGCGTGACACGAGGGCATCCGGCATCATCGGCGCGACCTCGCTGGGACAGCTCTTCCCCGCCGTGCTGATCACCGCCTTCGGCGTCGTGCTGGGAGGCACGGTCGGACCGGAGAGTCTCGCGAACGGCATCGAGTACTCGCTGCTCGAGAACCTGCCGGTCTGGCTCGCCCCGCTGTTCGTGCTCGGCGTCCTGGTGAACTGCATCTCGCTGAACGGCATGACCACCTACACGGCGAGCATGGCGCTGCAGTCGATCGGGGTCCCGATCCGGCGCATCCCCTCGGCGATCCTCATCGGGGCGCTCGGCTGCGCGTTCACGATCGTGCTCGTGCTCGCATCCGACCTGATCAGCGCCGTCAACCTGATGCTGCAGTTCCTGCTGATCATCTCGGTGCCGACGATGGGCGTCTACGTCGCCGACATCGTGCTGCGCCGCAACCGCTACGACGGGGACGACCTGTTCGATGAGCGGCCGGGCGGCATGTTCTGGTACCTCGGCGGGTTCGGCGTCGCAGGACTCGTCTCGGTGTTGGCGGGCGGCTTCGCCACCGCGATGTTCCTGTCGACCACGGTCTGGGTCGGTCCGTGGGGTGCGGGCATCGGCGGACTCGATCTGTCCGTTCCCGTCGGCCTGCTCGTCTCCATCGGCCTCTACGCTCTGCTGGCCGGCAGGACGGTGCGCGCGCAGATCGCGTGAGAGCCTTCGCGCTCAGCGCCGCCGGAACCAGCGGCGCCGCTCGCGCGCGGCCGAGACGGGGGCCTCAGCCTCGGTCTCACGGCGGATCGTCTCGCGTCGCTCCCGCCAGGCCGCGATCTCGGCATCCACGTCCCGCGTGCGGGTGACGACCGGAGGCCCTCCGGAGAGCTGTCGGCGCGCGTCGATCACGCGCCGGTTGAAGTCCTCCAGCACGTCGCGGACGTCGCTCTCACGGCCGAGCGCATCCAGCCGGTCGTCGAGCTCGCGGTCCTCGACGCGCAGCATGAGGGCGGGAGGACCGAGTCCGGTGAGGTTCTCGGTCTCGATCTTGCGCCGGATCCACCAGTCCGGATCGTGGTGCGTGCCGAGTCCCTCGATCGGCTTCCCCGCCCCAGGAAGGTCGTCGAACTCGCCGCGGCGGATGGCGACCTGGATCGCGGTCTCGACGAACTGATGCTTGTTCTCGGCGGTGAGCCGTGTCGGAGCCGGGGCGGCCTCGGCATCGGGCTTGTCGGTCTGCGCGGCCCGGTACCGGGCCGCGTCTCCACGGGGATCGTTCATCGTCCACCTCCGGATGCTGCCTCTCCCAGCCTACGACGCAGCCGCAGGACCCGCGCAGCGCAGCTCACCCCATAGGCTCGAGGGGTGAACGCCCGCGCCGCCTCCCTCAACCGGGAGATCCTGCGCCTCGCCGTGCCGGCGCTGGGGGCTCTCGTCGCCGAACCGGCCTTCCTCATGGTGGATGCCGCGCTCGTCGGGCATCTGGGCACCACTCCGCTGGCCGGCCTCGGGATCGCGAGCGCCGTGCTGCAGACGATCGTGGGCCTGATGGTCTTCCTCGCGTACTCCACGACGCCCGCCGTGGCGCGACGGTTCGGCGCCGGAGACCCGAAGAACGCGGTGTCGGTCGGGATCGACGGGATGTGGCTGGCGCTCGGCCTCGGGGCCGTGCTCGCGGCTGCCGGCGCCATGTCCTCCCCATGGCTGGTGTCGCTGTTCGGCGCGTCCGACGCCGTGGCCGAGCAGGCGGACACCTACCTCGCCATCTCGATGTGGGGCCTGCCCGCGATGCTCATCGTCTTCGCCGCGACAGGGCTCCTGCGCGGCATGCAGGACACCATGACCCCGCTGTGGATCGCCGGACTGGGCTTCGCCGCCAACGCCCTGCTGAACTGGCTGTTCATCTACGGCTGGGGCTGGGGCATCGCCGGATCCGCCGCCGGCACCGTGACCGCGCAGTGGGGCATGGTGGCGGCCTACGTCCTGGTCGTCGGGCGCCTCGCGAAGCGCCACGAGGCGTCCGTCCGGCCGCAGCGCGACGGCGTGCGGGGTTCGGCGCGCTCGGGCGGGTGGCTGTTCCTGCGCACCGTGAGCCTGCGCGTCGCGCTGTTGGCGACCGTGGGCGTCGCGACCGGCATCGGCACGACCGAGCTCGCCGGCTGGCAGGTCGTGTTCACGATCTTCTCGGCGGCCGCCTTCGCCCTGGACGCCCTGGCCATCGCAGCGCAGGCGCTCATCGGGAAGGGACTCGGAGCCGGCGACGAACGCACGGTCAAGCGCGTGCTGGCGAGGACCGTGGCGTGGGGTGCCTGGTTCGGCGTGATCGTGGGAGGCGTGATCGCCGCACTGTCGGGCGTCATCGGACTCGCCTTCACGGGAGACGCCGACGTCGCCGCGCTCATCCAGCCCGCACTCATCGTCCTGGCGATCGCGCAGCCCGTGGCGGGCATCGTCTTCGTGCTCGACGGCGTGCTGATGGGCGCCGGCGATGCCCGCTATCTCGCGATCGCCGGCGGCCTCAACCTCGTGCCGTTCCTTCCCGCCCTGTGGATCATCGCCGCCACCGGCGTCGATGACACGGCGGGCGTGACATGGCTGGCCGTCGCCTTCTTCGGCGTGTACCTGCTCGCGCGTCTCGCCACCCTCGGCTGGCGCGTGCGGACAGGACGCTGGCTCACCGCGGCCGTGTGACGAGTCGCCCCCTCGGCGCTGGGTGCGCGAGGATGGCGGCATGAACCCCTCGCCGGAATGGCCACGAGATGCGGATGCCGTCGTCGACTGGATCCGCGCGGTCGCGCTGACCCCGGGCGGCGAAGTCGTCGCCGCCGGGCTCGAGCGCATCCGTGTCACGGCCGCGCTCCTCGGCAACGATCTGGAATCGCTCGTCATCGATGCGACCGACACGGCGGTGGATCTGCGCTTCGCCGATCATGCACCGGTTCCGGCACCCACCACGGAGCCCGTCGTCGTGCACAGCAGCAGCGGCGTCGCCCGCTCGATCCGGGTGACCGCGCAGCCGATGCGCATCTCCGATATCCCGCTCCTCATCGATGTCCGGCTCTCCGACGCGCCGATCACCTGGCTGGTGTACGCGAGTCCCACTCTCCCCGGGATCGAGCGGAGCCGTCACGACCTGCAGGTCGCCGAGGACGGCACCGGCATGCGCGGCAGCGTGGACCTGTCGATCCGCACCGCCGACATCACGCCGTTGATCCGATCGGTGCTCGAGCCCGGACTGGCGTCCGCCGGCATGCGTCTCAGGCGTCTGGACCTGGACGTCCGGCAGGACGGTGCCGACGGCATCCGGCTGCGGGCTCGCGGGGCGGCCCGCTGGAAGCTCCTGTCCGCATCGGCTCACGCGACGGCTCGGGTCGGCATCTCGAGCGATGGCGTCCTCACTCTGCGCGATCTGCGGGTCAGCAGCGGCAACCCGGTCATGGCCTTCGGCCTGCTCTTCGCCCGCAGGCACCTCCGCGATGCGACCGGGAAGACGTTCGATCTCAACGCGGAGGAGGCCGGCCTGCGCGGTGTCCGCATCCACGGCGTTCAGGTCACCGCCGGTGCGGACGTCCGGCTGCGCGCCCGGCTGGGGCGGGCCTCGTCCTGATCACGCCTCCCGGCTCTCCATCTCGGCCAGGTGAGCCATCGCGCGGGCGTGCGCCGCGGCATCCGCCTCCGCAGCGACCGGGGCGGAGCGGTGCATCGCGTAGGCCCAAGCCGCCAGCCCGAGCAGCGGACCCCAGAGCCAGAACGGGAACATCGCCATCACGTAGAGCGTGTCGACGGTGCCAGACGGAGATCCGAGTCCTTCGGCCGCGAACTCGACGCCGCCGGCGGTGAACAGCACGCTGACGAAGCTCGCCGGGAGGATCGCCAGCGCTGGCGGGACGACGCGCCCGCCGAGACCGGCCATCCAGCGGGGGAACCGCTCACCCCAGGGACGGATGAGGCCCAGCGTCAGCACTCCCCCGAAGAGGATCGCGGATCCGAGCATCAGCCCGGTCAACTGCGTGCCGGGCGACTCGTCGAACATCTCGGCGCTGCCGCCGAACATCGGCCACGGAGTGAGCCACGTCACACGGGCGAACGTGTAGGGGACGGCGCACAGCGCGGCCACGACGGTGATCGCCGCGCGGTGCCGCAGCACCCCGCGTGCGAAGGCTCCCCTGGCATCGACGTTGGCGCCGATGACCCAGGCCAGCAGCGCCGCCGCCGTCAGCGCGTGCGCCAACGACATGAGCATCGACGGAAGGATGCCCACCATGGCGGCCAGGATGCTCGGCACGAGCGATGTCCCTTCGAGGTTCGCCGCGGCGTGCACGGCGGCCGCGATCACCAGAAGCGCCACAGGCACGCCGACCCACGGGCGCCGGACGGCGAGCAGCGCGACCGTCACGACGATGCCGACGGGCACGAGCAGCGCGAACGTGTACCCGGCGGCGGGGATCACGCCACCCGGTGTGCCGAAGGCGACGATCGCCGCGGCGAGCAGACCGACGACGCGCAGGGCGCCCGATGTCGTCGCGCGCGGAGTCGTGGCGGCGAGCACGGCGACCGCGACGGCACCGAGCGCCCCGCACAGGACCATGACGCTCTCGACGGTCGTTCCGCCGAGACGTACGAGGGAGGTGGGAGCGAGATCGTCCGTCCAGGAGACGGAATCGGGGGCGAGCAGCCGGAGCAGCGTCACGGCGGCGATCGCAGCTCCGCCGAGGACGGCGGCGGCCAGGAGCAGAGAGCGGATTCGATTCGACATGCCCTCACGCTAAGAACGCGCGCGGTTCACCCGCATCGCCCGCGGAGGCGACCGCGGTCACCCGTGCGGGTGACTTCTCCGGCTCAGTCCCCCGGCCGGAGCACTCCGTTCTCGTACGCCCAGATCACGACGTGGACCCGGTCGGGCAGACCGAGCTTCGCGAGCACGGCCTTGACATGGGTCTTGACGGTGTTCGCCGACAGGAACAGCGCCCGCGCGATGTCGTCGTTGGACGCTCCGCCGGCGAGCAGATGCACGACCTCCTGTTCGCGCGGACTGAGCACGGACAGCGCTTCCTGGGCATCCGGAGCCGGAGACCCGTCCCGCACGAAGCCGATCATGGCCTGCAACGCCCGCTCGCCCAGCACCGGTTCGCCCTGCGCGACGGCCACCACCGCGTCCGCCACCTGCTGCGGTGCGGCGTCCTTCGTGAGGAACCCGCTGGCTCCTGCGCGCACCGCCGCGAACACGTACTCGTCGAGATCGAACGTCGTCAGCACCAGCACGCGCGTCTGCGGTCGCAGACGCAGCACCTCGGCCGTGGCCGCAATGCCATCGGTCCCCGGCATCCGCACGTCCATCAGGACGACGTCGACGGCCTGGGCGCGTACGAACGCGATCGCCTCGTCGCCCGAACGCACCGAGCCGACGATCTCCAGCCGCTCGTCGCGGCCGAGCATCATCGCGAGCGCCTCGCGCAGCAGGTCCTGGTCGTCGGCCAGGAGCACTCGGATCGTCATGACCTGTCCTTCCCCGTCGGTGCTGCGTCGTCAGCGCGGGGCAGCTCGGCCCTGACCTTCCAGCCCTCCGCTTCGGCATCGGCCGACAGTGCGCCGCCGGCCAGACGCACCCGTTCGGCGAGGCCGATCAGCCCGACACCGGTGCCCAGATCGTTCGGCCGGCGTCCGGCGCCGCCGTCGTCGCGGATGGTCGCGACCAGCGTCGTCGCGCGCCAGTCCAGCACGACCGTCACCCGCACCGGCGGCTCGGTGTGCCGTAGGGCGTTCGTCAGAGCCTCGCGCACCACGTGGTGCAGCGCGAGCACGACCACCGGTTCGAGCTCTCCGACCGCCCCGCTCTCCTCGAGGTCGACGAGCGCCCGCGGGCTACGTGCGCTCTCGACCAGCGCGCGCACCGCGTCGAGATCCCGAGCGGGATCGCGACCGGGATCGTCGGCGACGATCACGCGCATGCCGCGCAGAGCCTCCCGCCCCGTGTCGACGACGACGCCGAGCGCCCGCTCGCTCGTCTCGGGGGCCTCCCGCAGGAATGCCCTGGCGACCTCGGCCTGGGCGATCATCACCGTCGTCGCGTGGGCGACGAGATCATGGAGATCCCGGTTGATCCGCTCCCGCTCCTCCGACACCGCTCGCTGCGTGCGCGTTCGGAGCTCGTCCTCCGCGCGCGCTCTGCGCAGCCGTTGCAGCAGGCCCAGCGCCCACGCCGCCGAGACCGCCGCCGCCAGCCCGATGAATCCGCCCAGCTGCCACAGCGGATTCTCCAGCCCTGGGGTCGTCAGCACGATGACGATGGCGCCGACGACGCCCACCGCGAGCGCCGCGACGCTGTGCCGACGATCGCACTGCAGCGACACCTGACCGAGCACGAGCAGGTAGGCGATCCCCGACGGGTACATCACGGCCGTATTCACGCCGCCGACGGGGATGAGCGCCAGAGCGAGCATCAGCGCGCTGGCGACGATGAAGGCCGCGAGCGGATGGCGTATCGCGACGAAGGACAGCACGTGCAGCAGGGCGAACAGGGCGATGGCCGTGCCCAGCAGCAGCCCGGTGAGCCCAGGCGGCTGCGCGAGCGCGGCGACGGTCGCCGGCAGCAGGACCGCGGCGAGCACCGCGGTCGTGATCACGTCGAGTCGCTGCCACGCACGCGGCGCGTCTCGTCTGGCCCGCTGGTCCGTCATGACCCGCTCATCCCCCGGCGTACCGCCGGCACCACTCGTACATGACCACGGCGCCTGCGGCCGACGCGTTGATCGATCGGGTCGAGCCGTACTGGGTGATCTCGATATGCGCGGATGCCGCAGCGAGCGCCTCGTCGGTGAGCCCCGGCCCCTCCTGACCGAACAGGAACACGCACCGCTCCGGCAGGTCGGCGCGATCCACCGGGACCGCCTCGCCGACGTTGTCCACCGCGATGATCGGCAGCCCGGCATCCGTGGCCCAGGCCGCGAACGAGGCGACGTCCTCATGATGCACGACGTGCTGGTAGCGGTCGGTGACCATGGCGCCGCGCTTGTTCCAGCGCCTGCGCCCGATGATGTGCACGGTGTCGGCGAGGAACGCGTTGGCGCTGCGGACGATGGAGCCGATGTTCATGTCGTGCTGCCAGTTCTCGATCGCCACGTGGAACGAGTGCCGCTTCGTGTCGAGGTCGGCGACGATCGCCTCCATGCGCCAGTAGCGATACCGGTCGATGACGTTGCGCGTGTCTCCGTGCTCGAGCAGCTCCGGGTCGTATTGGTCCGAGTCGGGCCACTCGCCCTTCCAGGGGCCGACGCCATGGGTGCTGCGCTCGGGGGTCTCGCTCACCCCGCCAGCGTAGTCTGGAGGCGTGGCATCCCCCGCGGCAGACGATTACCTGAAGACGGTGTACGCGCACACCGAGTGGCAGGACGCCCCGATCACCCCGTCGCAGCTGGCGGCGAAGCTGGGCATCGCGCCCTCGAGCGTGACCGAGATGGTCAAGAAGCTCGCAGCAGCCGGCCTCGTCTCGCACGTGCCCTACGGCGCCGTGCGTCTGACGGATGCGGGACTCGCCCGCGCCCTGTCGATGGTGCGCCGCCACCGGCTGATCGAGACCTGGCTCGTGCAGGAGTTCGGCTACGCGTGGGACGAAGTGCACGACGAGGCCGAGGTGCTCGAGCACACCATCAGCGATCGCCTGCTGGAGGGCATCGACGAGCGGCTCGGCCGGCCGCGATTCGACCCGCACGGCGATGCGATCCCGGATGCCGAGGGCGTCGTCGAGCGGGTGCCCTTCGTCCTGCTGGCGGATGCACCGGTCGGACATGTCGGTCGGGTGCTCCGCGTCGACGATCGCGATCCCGAGCTGCTGCGATCGCTGGAAGCCGCCGGCCTCGATGTCGGGGCGGAGGTCCGGGTCGGCGACGCGAGCCTGACGGTCGGCACCACGGAACTCGAACTCGACGACGCAGCGCACGCCATCTGGCTCAGCCGATAGTCAACACGCAGCGACTGCGCGACACACGCGTCGGCGTGCCCGACAATCGTTTCCACCGATGTGCAAGACTGTGAAAATCCTTGTCACAATCGATGGAGTGAGGACTCGATGAAGAGACGCCCCCTGGCTGCGGCCGCAGCCGCCCTGCTGATGATCGCCGCACCGACGGCTGCCGCCGCGACGGCCGATGCGACGGAGGATCCGCTCTACAAGTACGTCAAGAACGCCGATGGCACGTACGGCTACGGCACGACCCCGGTCGAGACCTACCCTGGTTCGGGAACGCAGGTCTCGATCCCCAGCGACCTCGTCGAACAGCCCCGTCGATTCTCCAGCGCGTGGGTGGCGACGATCGGCAACCTGAACTTCGGGAAGCCGACCGGCGAGGCCGACTTCGCCGCGAAGTACGACGCGGTGCTCGACGACTTCGAGATGTGGAACATGAACTCCGTGATCTTCCAGGTGCGCCCGCTGCTCGACGCGTACTACCCCTCGGAGATCAATCCGTGGTCGGAGTTCCTCGGCGGTCCGCAGGGCACCGACCCCGGATACGACCCGCTCGCGCACATGGTGGAGGCGACGCACGAACGCGGCATGGAGTACCACGCCTGGCTCAACCCGTACCGCGTGACCAACACCAAGATGACGGCATCCACGATCCTCTCGGCGCTGGGAATGACCGCCGACCAGGTGCGGGCGCTGAGCACGCCGGAGTACATCGCGGCGCTCAACACCGCGGGCATCCTCGCCGACGAGAACTTCGCCGTGCAGCATCCGGAACTGGTGCTGTCGTTCGACGAGAAGCTGTTCCTCGACCCCGGCCGTCCGGAGGTGCGGGACTACGTCGCGGCATCCGTAGCTGAGATCGTCGAGAACTACGACGTCGACGCGATCCACTTCGACGACTACTTCTACCCGTACCGGATCAGCGTCAACGGCGTGAACGTCTTCTTCGGCGAGGCCGGCGAGGACCGCGCCACGTTCGAGCAGTACGGCCTCTCCGCGGGATACGAGGACTCGAAGGCCGGCATCGAGCAGTGGCGTCGCGACAACGTGACCGGCCTGATCACCGAGGTCGGCGACGCGATCACGGCGCACAACGAGGCCGCGGACACCGCGGTCCAGTTCGGAGTGAGCCCGTTCGGGATCTGGGAGCACATCGAGCTCGACCCGGCCGGATCGCACACGCCGATCACGTCCTCGCAGAGCTACAGCTCCTCGATCTTCGCCGATACCCGAGGATGGGTCCAGGACGAGCTGGTCGACTATCTGACGCCGCAGATCTACTGGAGCTTCGATCAGGGAGCCGCCCCCTACGGCGAGCTCGCCGAGTGGTGGAGCGGCACGACCGCCGACAGCCGTACGCAGATCTACACCGGCCACGCCCTCTACAAGCACGTGAACAACGGCGGGTTCGAGGCGGCGTGGATGAACCCGCAGGAGGTGCCGAACCAGATCCGCTTCAACCAGAAGCTCGACGGCATCGACGGCAGCGTCCTGTTCAGCTACAACGACATGCGCCCGACGGACCTGTCGACGGTCGCACCGGCACTCCAGCCGCGCCACCAGGCCAAGAACGAGGCGATCGAGCTGCTCAAGGACGAGGCGTTCTCGTACCCGACGCTGACACCCGCCAAGCCCTGGCTGTCGGACGGCGACGTCGCGGCGCCGGGCAGCGTCATCGCGGACGGCTCCACGCTTTCGTGGGCCCAGTGCGGCGAGGCGCGCTTCTTCGCGGTGTACTCGGGAACGGGCTCCGCGGAAGAGGTCGTGGCGGCGCCGGGTACGCTCGTCGACCGCATCTGGGCGGGAGGCGAGAGCAGGTTCGAGTACACGATCCCGGCGGATGCCGACCCGGATGCGACCTGGGTCGTCACCGCGCTCGACGCGGCATCCGTGCAGAGCGACGCCGTGGAAGCGGCCGAGCCGTCGACCCACCCCGGTGGCGGGAACGGGAAGGCCAAGGGACACGACAAGGGCAACGGCGCAGGACACGGGCACGGCAACGGCAACGTGTGCAAGGCACCGCGCGGTTGACATAGCCCGCAGGACCGCCGCTCGTCCCCGGGTCACCCGGGGCGGGCGGCGGCCCGTTCCCCGGACGTTCGCGCCGGCTCGCACGTCTAGGCTGGCCTCATGGCAGAACGCTCCGAGATCGAATGCTGGCTCACCGACATGGACGGCGTGCTCGTCCACGAGAACGACGCCATCCCGGGCGCCGCTGAGCTGCTCGCAGGCTGGGAGGCCTCCGGCACCCCGTACCTCGTGCTGACCAACAACTCGATCTTCACGGCCCGCGACCTCTCCGCGCGCCTGCGCGCGAGCGGTCTGACCGTGCCCGAGGACCGCATCTGGACCTCGGCGCTGGCCACGGCATCCTTCCTCCAGCAGCAGGTCCCCGGCGGCTCGGCCTTCGTCATCGGCGAGGCCGGCATCCTCACGGCCCTGCACGAGGCCGGATTCGTCATGACCGAGACCTCCCCGGATTTCGTCGTCGTCGGCGAGACCCGCAACTACTCGTTCGAGGCCATCACGAAGGCCATCCGTCTCATCAACGGCGGGGCGCGGTTCATCGTCACGAACCCCGACGCGACCGGGCCGAGCGCCGACGGCCCGCTGCCGGCGACCGGCGCGATCGCGGCCCTCATCACGAAAGCGACGGGCAAGGAGCCCTACGTCGTCGGCAAGCCCAACCCGATGATGTTCCGTTCGGCGCTGAACAAGATCGGCGCCCACTCCAAGCGCACCGGCATGATCGGCGACCGGATGGACACCGACGTCGTCGCCGGCATCGAGGCGGGCCTGCACACCGTCCTCGTGCTCACCGGTATCAGCGACACGGCCGAGATCGAGAAGTACCCGTTCCGCCCGGACGAGGTCGTGAACTCGGTCGCGGACCTGCTCCCCGAGGGCTGACGTGGGCGCCCTCGACGACGGGGAACGCATCCGCGCTTCGGATGCCGCGGCCTGGCGCTCCTGGCTCGAGGAGCATCATGGCCGCCCGGACGGCGTGTGGCTGCTGAGCGTCCGGGGCACGCGCACCGACGGCGTCGGCTACGAGGACGCCGTTCGGCAGGCGCTGTGCTTCGGCTGGATCGACGGCCCGGTGCGCACCTTCGACGACGACACGGTCGGCCAGTGGTTCTCGCCACGGCGGCCGTCGAGCGGCTGGGCCGCGACCAACAAGGCCCGCATCGCCGAGCTCGATGAGGCGGGGATGCTGGCACCCGCCGGCATCCGGGCGATCGAGGTCGCGAAGGCGAACGGCGCGTGGACCGTGCTGGACGGACCGGAGGCCGGGATCGAGCCGGATGAGCTCGCGGCCGCACTGGATGCCGTCCCCGCCGCGCGCGAGCACTGGGACGCGTTCCCGAAGTCGGTGAAGAAGCTCGGGCTGACGCACATCGCGATGGCGAAGCGGCCGGAGACCCGCTCGGCCCGCATCGCGAAGATCGTGGCGGATGCCGCGGAAGGGAGACGGCCGTGAACCAGAGCGACATGCTCTTCCTCGTGCTGATCCTCATCGGGATCTCGTCGCTCGCGCTCCTGGCGGTGCAGCTGCTGCGCCGACCCAAGCGCGACGATCGCGGAGAGTGGTACGAGGGCCCCTGGGACGACGACGACAAGCCCCGACGCTGAGGCGACCGCGCGTCCACAGGGCGGATGACTGAGCGGCTCAGGCCAGGGTCAGGCCGCGAAGCGTCGCGACCGGCTCCGGCATGCGCAGCGGCCCGCTGCCCGGCGTGATGGTCCCGAGGATGCGCGGCTCCCGCGCTCCCGTCCCGCCGGGGACGACGGCGGGGACGCCGTGCATCGTGCACCAGCCGATGAGCGCGAACAGGATCGCCTCCTTGGCGTCGGCGGACGCGCCCAGCTCATCCGCGAGGACGACCTCGACCTCCGGGAGCGCCTCGCGCAGCCCCTCAAGGATGAGCGGGTTCCGGCATCCGCCTCCCGAGACGGCGAGGAAGCCGATGCCGGCTCGCCGAACGTCCTGAGCGACGGTGCGCACCGTCAGCTCCGTGAGCGTGCGCACCACGTCCTCGACCGGGATGTCGCGCCCCTGACCGTCGACGGCCTCACGCACGTAGGCGAGGTGGAAGTGCTCCTTGCCTGTGCTCTTGGGCGCGGCGAGCGCGTAGTACGGGTCGGCCAGCAGCGCATCGAGCAGCGCCCGATCGACGCGGCCGGACCGGGCGATGGCGGCGTTCTCGTCGTAGCCGAGATCGTTCAGTCTCTCGGCCGTCACGACGGCGTCCACCAGCGCGTTCGCGGGGCCGATGTCATAGGCCGACACCGCGCCGTCTCCGACGACCGTGATGTTGGCGATCCCGCCGAGGTTCAGCGCCGCCGAGACACCCGACCGCCCCCTCAGCAGCAGTTCGTCGAGGAACGAGACCAGCGGTGCACCGTGTCCTCCCGCTGTGATGTCGCGGATGCGCACGTCCGAGACGACCGGGGCCCCGACGCGCTCGGCGATCCACGCCGGCTGGCCGATCTGCAGCGTCCCGCGCGCGTGGTCGCCGTCGACCCAGTGGAACACGGTCTGTCCGTGGCTGCAGATCGCGTCCACTCCTCCGACGGCCGCGGCGGCGGACGCGGCGACCTCGGCGAAGGCCTGACCGATCAAGGTGTCCAGTTCGCAGACCTCAGCGAGCGTGGTCGGCGCGGGCGGGAGGGCCGCGACCAGCCGCGCACGCAGCTCCGGCGCGTAGGGAATGCTGTCCTCGTGCAGCACGCGGCCCTGAAGGCGTCCCCCGGACTCCGCGAAGTCGACCACGGCGACGTCGATCCCATCGTGCGAGGTTCCCGAGAGCAGTCCGAGTACGCGCATCCGCCGTCCTTCCGTCGTCTCCTACGAGCGTACGACGGATTTGTCAGGACCCCTGACAGAACGGGCGCCCGGCCCGAGGGCCGGACGGGCGCGTTCCGAGCCTTCAGCCCCGTGCGCGCAGCGCCGACCGCACATCGTCGCGGTCGGTCGCCTCGAGCGCTTCCTGCCGCGCCTTCTCGATCACGCCGTCGATCCGCACCCGCTGCCCGGTCTCGGCCGACTGCACGGCCGCCTGCACCATGGCGAGGCTGCGCAGGTTCTCGGACGCCGCACCGTCGGGACGCCGGCCCGTGCGCAGTGCGGCGACGAAGGCCGCGAGCGACCCCGCGATCTCCTGGGCTCCCGTCTCCAGCGGAACCGGCACGGCTCCCCCAGCCTCGGGCCGGTGGACGACCGGCGGCCCGTCGCCGTCCCATTCCGCCGACCCGTGGGCTGCGCTGACGCGCCATGACCCGTTCCAGGACGTCTCGAGCCCCGGTGCGCACCAGCTGCCGTTGTACACGTAGCGGATGCCGCCGTCGAACTCGAACACCGCCGCCGCGTTCGCCGCGCCCTCGTACCAGCTCCACTCCGGATTGAACTCCTCGCAGTACACCGACACCGGCTCCGCGTCGATGAGGAAGCGGGCGGCGTCGAACGCGTGGATCGCCATGTCCACCAGCAGCACGTGCGGCATCCGCTCGCGGAAGCCGCCGAAGTGCGGAGCCTTGAAGAAGTCCGTGCGCACGGTGCCGATCGCCCCGAGCCCCTTCACCTCCCTGCGCAGTGCGTGAAGAGCGGGGAAATAGCGTCGCGACTGGCTGATCATGAGGAGTTCTCCGGATGCCTCGGCGATCGCGGCCTGCACCATGGCCGTGGCGACCGTGGGTGCGGCCGGTTTCTCGCACAGCACGGGCAACCCGGCATCCAGCGCCTCGGTGTTCACCACCAGATGCGCCTCCGGCACCGTGACGTTCACGACGGCGTCCGCCGCCGCGGCCCTCGCGACCTCCGCCGTGCTGCGTCCGATCTCGACACCGGAGAGGCGCGCATCGTCGAGCGCCGCGCGGGCGGCGTCCAGATCGAGGTCCACGAGGCCGACCAGCTCGACATCCGGGTCGGCGGCGATCGTGCGCAGCCATGCTCTGCCCATGCCTCCGGCGCCGACCTGCACGAGGCGCAGCGGCCGATCGCCGCCGACGGCACGGAAGCTCATCGCTGCATCGCCCCCTGATATCCCTGGCCGTTGTAGAAGTCCTCGCGCTCGTAGCGCAGGAGCACGGGGATCGTGCGCTCCGGTCGCAGCGTCCTGGCCCACTCCACGCCGTTGGAGATGACCTTGCGCACCTCGGCCTGGTGGTAGACGGGATAGTCCTGGTCCCCCGGGCTGAAGTAGAAGATCCTGCCGAATCCGCGGCGGTACGTCATGCCGCTGCGGAACACCTCGCCCCCCGTGAAGGTCGACAGGAACACGAGCTCATCAGGTGCGGGCACGTCGAAGAACTCGCCGTACATCTCCTGCGCCGGGATGATGAACGGGTGCGGGATGCCCTGCGCGATCGGATGCGTCGGATCCACCGTCCACACGATCTCGCGGTCGTCCTTGGACCGCCAGCGCAGCGTGCAGGTGGTGCCCATGAGCTTGCCGAAGATCTTCGACCAGTGTCCGGAATGCAGGACGAGCAGTCCCATGCCCTCGAGCACGTGCCGGTGCACGCGCTCGACGATCTCGTCTGCGACCTCGGAGTGCGCGGCATGCCCCCACCAGACCAGCACGTCGGTGCCCGCGAGCAGCTCCTCGGTGAGACCGTGCTCGGGGTCGTCGAGCGTCACTGTGGTGACGACGGCCCGCGCGCCGAGGTTCTCCTCGATGCCCTCCTTGATCGTGGCGTGCATGCCGTCGGGGTAGATGTCGCGCACCTTCTGCTCGACCTGCTCGTGGCGGTTCTCGCCCCACACGACGACGCGGATGGGGGTGGCTGTCTCAGTCATGGATGCTCCTTGCTGTGGTTTCTTCTGTCATTTGACGGCGCCTCCGGTCGCTCCGGCCGCGATGTAACGCTGCGCGAGCACGAGCAGCAGGATCGCCGGGATCGACGACAGCACCGCGGTGGCCATGACGGCGCTCCAGTTGGCCACCTGCGTGCCGAGGTATTGGTAGATGCCGAGCGTCACGGGAGTGATGTCCTCAGTGGTGGTGAGGGTGAGAGCGAACAGGAAGTCGCTCCAGGAGAACAGGAACGCGAACAGACCGGCCGTGATGAGGGAGTTCCTGGCGACCGGCAGCACGATCGACCAGAAGGCCCGGAAGTGGCCTGCGCCGTCCACGCGGGCCGCCTCGATGATCGATGCGGGCACGCTCATCATGAAGGCGCGCAGGATCATGATCGAGAACGGGATCGCCGAGGTGGCGTCGGCGAGGATGAGCCCGGGGATGGTGTTGAGGATGCCGAGGTCGTTGTACGCGGCGTACAGGGCGTTCGCGATCACGATGCCGGGGATCATCTGCGCGATCAGCACGGCGAGCAGCGCGACGTTGATCCAGCGGTACCGGAACTGCGCGAGAGCGTATGCGGCGGGCGCCGCGATCGCGAGGCTCAGGATGACCGTGCCGATCGAGATGATCAGGCTCGTGATCAGATTGGCGCCCTGATCCGCGATCGCCTTCTCGTACCCGGCGAAGCTGGGATTCAGCGGGAAGAGCGTCGCGGTGAGCGTGTTCCCCGACGGCTGCAGGGACGCGTTGATCATCCAGTAGACGGGGAAGAGCATGATCGCGAGGAAGACGATCCCCAGCACCGTGTAGACGAGGTTCTTCCCGGAGCGGCGCTGCGCACGACGCGCGGCAGCGGCGTCGCCGGTGACGATGGCCATGGTGGTCATGTGCGATTCCCTTCTACTCGTCCACGGCCTTGCGGTTGCCGCGGAGATACACCACGGCGAAGACCAGGGAGATCAGGATCAGGATGTTGCTGAAGGCGGCCCCGACCCCGAACTCGAAGTCGATGAACGAGGTCTGGTACGACCGGATGGCGACGGTCTGGGTCGCGTTGGCCGGACCGCCGCCGGTGAGGCCGAGGATGATGTCGATGACCTTCAGGGTGTAGACGACCCCGAGCACGAGCACGACGTTGATGACCGGACGCAGGTTGGGCAGCGTGATGTGCCAGAACGCCTTCCAGCCGGTCGCCCCGTCCAGGGACGCCGCCTCGTACAGCTCTTCGGGGATGTCCTGCAGGCCGCCGTACAGGATGGTCACGTTGAACGGTATGCCGATCCAGATGTTCACCAGGATGACGCTCAGCAGCGCGACATCCGGGCTGGTCAGCCAGGGAACGGCGCCGATGCCCAGTTGGGCGAGGAACGCGTTCAGGATCCCGCTGTCCTGATCCAGGATCGAACGCCATGTGGCGCTGGCGACGATCAGGGGGAGCAGCCAGGGCAGCAGCAGCATCGCCCGAAGGAACCCGCTGAGCGGGAAGCGACGGTGGAAGAAGACTGCGAGCGCGAGCCCGATCACGAACTGCCCGGCGATCGAGCCGATCGTGAACAGCGCCGTGTTCGTCATCGCGGGCCAGAACAGGTTGCTGCTGACGACCGTGATGTAGTTCTGCAGGCCCACCCACGGGGCCTCGCCGGTGAAGAAGGTCCTGGTCGTGTACTCCTGGAAGCTCATCGTGAGGTTCTTCACGACCGGGTAGCCGAAGAACAGCACGATGTAGAGGGCGGCGGGCACCACGAACAGCGCCTTGACGAGGCTCTCGCGGCGGATGCGGCGCCGACGCGGCGTCGACGGCGGTGCGGCGGTGGCGGCTCGGGGTTCCGCGGTGGCTGTGGTCGTCATCTCGATCTCCCTTCCGGATGCCCGCGGCGACGCAGGAGCGCCGCCGCGGGGCGTCGGATTCGGGCTCAGCCCTCGGCGGCCTGCTCGAACGCCTCGTCGGGCGTCGCCTTGCCGGTCAGCGCGAGCTGGATGGCGTTGTAGATGACGGTCGCCTGCGTCGGCCATTCCTCGCCGAGCTGGCCCGTGCGCGAGCGCGCATTGACGACCTGTTCGGCGAACGCCGCCATCGTCGGCACCTTCTCCGTGAACTCCGGGATCACGTCGGCGCGGGTCGGGACCGTGAAGCGCGTCTCCGCCGCCTGGAGGGCGATCTCGTCGCTGCCCATGCACTGCACGAACTCCGCCGCGTTCGCCTGCTTCTCGGCATCCCCCGTCTGGGGAACCGTCCACACCTCGCCTCCCAGCGGCGCGACGGGCGTCTGGCCTTCCTCGTTCACGGGCACCTGCACGGTCGCCCAGTTCACGTCGGTCTCGTTGAGGGCGGGAATGTTCCACGGGCCGTTGATCATCATCGCCGCCTTGCCTGCGGCGAACTGGTCCTTGACGTCGCCCTGGCTCCAGTTGACGACGCTCTGAGACGCGGAGCCGTCGTTCACGAGGTCGACCCACAGCTGCAGGGCTTCGGCGTTCTCAGGAGTCTGCAGGTCGGTCTCCTCCCCGCCGTTCGTCCACATGAACGGCAGGAACTGCCAGGTCCCCTCGTAGGTCGCGATGGCGGAGAAGGCCATCCCGTACTGGTCTCCGACGGTCAGGGCGGCCGCGGCCTCCTTCAGCTCCGCCCACGTCGTCGGCGGCTCGATGCCCGCAGCCTCGAGGATGTCGACGTTGTAGAACAGACCCAGCGTGTTCACGGCCGGCGCGAGGCCGTACACCTCGCCCTCGTAGGTCGCCGCCTCGATGATGCCGTCGATGTACCCGGACGTGTCCACGTCGAAGTCGCTCAGCGGTGCGAGGGCCCCGCTGGCCGCGATCTCCTGGACGTCGGGGTTGTCGAGCATGAGCACGTCGGGCAGCGTCTTGGAGGACGCACGCTGCAGAACCTTCTGGATGAGGTCCTTGCCCGGCACCGACTCTCGTTCGATGGTGAGACCGAGGTCGGCGGCGCACTGGTCGAGGAGCTCCTGGACCAGTCCCTTGTCGGGTTCGTTGTTGTAGTAGTCGAGGATCGTGATGGTCTTCGGGTCCCCACCTGACGATCCTCCCGCGCCGCTGCCGCTGCAGCCGGCGAGGGCGAGCGGGACGACGGTGAGAGCGGCGGCGGCCGTGAGCAGCTTGCGTCGAGTGCGCATCATTGACTCCTTCGTATGAGATGCGGGTACAGCGGATGGAACCGTGCGGGGCTTCGGTGCGCCCTCGGACGGCCATCGTTAAAGCGTTTAAACTCTCGGTGGGAACGAGTATGGATCGATAAGTTGTTGTTGTCAACAAGTTCGGCCGAAGGGGAGCCCGATGGTCACCATGAACGACGTCGCGAAGCGCGCGGGCGTCTCGATCGCGACGGTGTCCTTCGTGCTGAGCGGCGCGAAGCCCATCTCGGCGGCCACCCGCGAGCGCGTCGAGACCGCCATGCGAGAGCTCGGCTACCGGCGAAATCCGGTGGGCGCCGCGCTCGCACGCGGGCGGACGAACATCATCGCGCTGCTGTATCCGGCGCTGCAGCGGCCGGCGACGGGCTCCGTGATGGGCTTCTTCACCAGCGCGGCCGCCCGCGCCCAGGAGCTGGGGCGCAACCTCGTGCTGTGGCCGATCAGCAATGACGCGGGCGAGGCCGCCGCACTGGCGAACACGGGTCTCGTCGACGGCGTGCTGCTCATGGAGGTCCAACTGGAGGACGCCCGCGTCGAGGCGCTGCGGCCGGGGACCACGCCGTTCGCCCTCATCGGCCGCACCAGGGACACCGCAGGACTCACGTTCGTCGACGTCGATTTCGAGGCCTCCATGTCGGAGGCGGTCGCAGCGCTCGACGGGCTCGGACACCGGCGGATCGCCTTCGTCACCGGCAACTGGGGAGACCTGCACCTCGAGGACCACGGTGCGGCCGAGCGCTCACGCGCCTGCTTCCGCACCGAGATGGCCCGGCGCGGTGTCAGAAAGCCCCTGATCGTGCCGTGCGCGGAGAACTCGCTGGACGGACGACGACTCGGGCGGACGCTGATCACCGAGCACCCGGAGCTGACGGCGCTCGTCGTCATGAACGAGCATGCCGCTCCGGGCATCGTGATGGGCCTGCGGGATGCCGGCCGCCGCGTCCCCGACGACGTGTCGATCATCTCGATCGGCTCGTCGGCCAACATGGCCGGGATGGCGGACCCGCCGCTGAGCTTCATGCGCACCCCGGGCGAAGAGCTCGGGAGACTGGGAGTCGACGCGATCATCGAGCGCATCGAGAACGCGGGCGCTGAGCCGCCGGCCGTCCTGCTCGCCTGCGAGATGCAGCCGGGGGCGACGCTGGTGCGGGTTCGTCCGGGCGACTGACGCCGCCCGGACAGGATCTCCGCCGCCCGCGTCAGATCTCCGACAGCGGCACGGGAGCCGGCCGGTCGCACGTGCTCTCGATGGCCACCGACCGGCCTTCCTCCGCCGAGCGCAGCACCGACAGCATGACCTCCAGCGAGTGGAATCCCACCGCGCCCGACGCGCGCGCTCCGTCCGCCCCCGTCACGGCGCGGTCGTGGATTCCGACGCCGCGACCGGCGTCCGCGTAGCCGGCCGAGACCGGGAGCGTCGTCCACCCCTCATCACCCAGCGCCTTCAGCTGCACGTCTCCGGCGAAGTTGTTCGGGTCGGGGACGACGAGCGACCCCTGCTCGCCGTGCACCTCGATGCTCGAGGCCTTCGTGGCGACGGCGTCGAACGACATCACCAGCGTCGACAGGGCGCCGGAGGCATGCGTGAGCACCCCGGTGACGTGCGTCGCGACCTCGACGGGGATGCTCTCACCGGATCGCGCCCCCGAACCGATCATGCGCGTGTTCCGCGTACGGCTCGCCGCCCCGAGCACGCTCACGACCGGCCCCAGCAGCTGGATCAGCGCCGACACGTAGTACGGTCCCATGTCCAGCAGCGGCCCTCCGCCGGGCAGGTAGTAGAAGTCCGGATGGGGATGCCAGCGCTCATGACCCGGCGTCATCATGGTGGCGGTCGCGGAGATCGGCCGGCCCACGAGCCCGTCGTCGATCGCCTTGCGCGCGGTCTGGACGCCGGTGCCGAGAACCGTGTCCGGCGCGCTCCCGACCCAGACCCCCGCGGCGGCGGCCGCGTCGAGCAGGGCGACGGCCGACGGGATGTCCGCGGTCAGCGGCTTCTCGGTGTAGACGTCCTTGCCGGCCGCGATCACGCGCTGGGCGACCTCCGCGTGCGCGGCGGGGATCGTCAGGTTCACGACGAGCTGGACGTCGGGATCCGCGAGCAGTTCGTCGATACCGAGCGCACGCACGCCGGGCACGCGCGCCGCGACCTCGGCGGCGCGCTCGGGAACGAGGTCAGCGACCGCGACGAGCTCGACGCTGCTCAGCCGGGAGAAGGTGTCGAGGTACTGAGCGGCGATGTTTCCGCATCCGATGATCCCGACCTTCAGCGACGTCACCGGCTCGCCCACAGCATCCCCCGCTCGATGATCGTCCGGACGTTCGGGTCCTGCAGGATGTCGACCGAGTGCCCGGGGGTCGCGACGAAGATGCGCCCCTCGCCCCACAGCCGCGTCCACACGGCCGGCGAGACGATCGGACGGTGCCACGGATGGTACGGCTGCACGGGGTGCGTCGTCGTGGCCAGAACGTCGATGAGGTCGTCGTGCAGCACCCAGTACTGCTCGGTCTCCAGTTCGAAGTCCTCGATGCCGGCCATGATCTCGTGGGATCGGCCGAGGTCGGTCACCTCCACGGTGTAGCGCAGGTAGTTGTCGCGCTCGCCCCCGGGGCGCTCGTCGGGATGCCGTCCCGGATGCGTCGCGAACTGGCCGCCGATGAGCTGCAGGTAGTCCGAGCTGCTGCGGTACGAGTCGGCGATGCCGCCGTGCCATCCCGCCATACCGGTGCCGGCCTCGATCGCGGAGCGCAGGCCGACCAGCTGGTCGTGCTCGATCGTGCTCATGGTGTTGCTCTGCACGATGAGGTCCACGCCCGCCATCACCCCGGCATCCGCGTACACGGCCGGGCCGTCCTCGATCCTGACGTCGTATCCGCTGTCCTTCAGGAACGGGACGAACAGGTCCGTCGCCTCGACGGGATGATGCCCGTCCCATCCTCCGCGCACGATGAGGGCTGAACGCGTGCTGCTCACAGTTCTCCTTCTGCCGATCGACGCCGATCTGGACATCGCGTCGTCCACGATATATGTTGCCAGAAACAACTTTTAAGGGGAACCCGTCGAAGGAGACAATGAGTCATGCGCGTCGCGATGATCGGTCACGGATTCATGGGAGCAGCCCATTCTCAGGGATGGCGGACGGCTCCGCGATTCTTCGATCTGCCTCTCCGCCCCGAGATGCATCTGCTCGTGGGCAGGGATGCCGCGAAGACCGAAGCCGCCGCGGCGCAATGGGGCTGGTCGCAGACGTCGACCGACTGGCAGGACGCCGTGCAGCGCGAGGACGTGGACGTCGTCGACATCGTCACCCCGGGTGACACGCACGCCGAGATCGCCCTGGCGGCGCTGCGCGCCGGCAAGCACGTGATCTGCGAGAAGCCGCTCGCCAACAGCGTCGCCGAGGCCGAGGAGATGACCGCCGCCGCCGAGGACGCGGCCGCAAGCGGCATCCGGTCGATGGTCGGCTTCACGTACCGCCGCGTCCCGGCCGCCGTGTTCGCTCGCCGGCTGGTCGCCGACGGGCGCCTGGGCGAGATCCGCCAGATCAGGGCCGAGTACCTGCAGGACTGGCTGACGGACGCCGAGGCTCCGCTGACCTGGCGCCTGCAGAAGGAGCGTGCCGGATCGGGCTCGCTCGGCGACATCGGCGCGCACGCGATCGACATGGTCGAGTACGTCACAGGCATCCGGCTCTCGAGCGTGTCGGGCGTGCTCGAGACGATCGTCCCCGAGCGCCCGCTGCTCGGCGAGGGAGTCGGGCTCAGCGGGACGGCTTCGGCCGAACGCGGCCCGGTCACGGTGGACGACGTCGCCCTGTTCCACGGCCGCTTCGAGAACGGCGCGCTCGGATCGTTCGAGGCGACGCGCTTCCGCACCGGCCGCAAGAA
Source organism: Microbacterium cucumeris (assembly GCF_058349845.2). Taxonomy (NCBI): domain Bacteria; kingdom Bacillati; phylum Actinomycetota; class Actinomycetes; order Micrococcales; family Microbacteriaceae; genus Microbacterium; species Microbacterium cucumeris. The sequence goes on along the minus strand of NZ_JBYRIZ020000004.1, from coordinate 151,571 downwards.
CGCTTTCCGGTTCGAGATCTCCGGTTCCCTCGGCGCACTGTCCTTCGACATGGAGCGCATGAACGAGCTCGAGTTCTACGACGCCACGTCACCGGAACTCGAACAGGGATTCCGGCGCATCCTCGTCACCGAGCACGAGCACCCGTACACCGGGTCCTGGTGGCCGACCGGCCACATGCTCGGCTATGAGCACGGCTTCAGTCACCAGGTGGTCGACTTCGTCCAGGCCGTCTCCGACGGGACCCAGCCCCGGCCGTCGTTCGCCGACGCGCTGCACGTGCAGCGCGTTCTGGATGCCGTGGAGCGCAGTTCCGCGGCCGGAAGCGCCTGGACCCCGGTCGGCGGCTGAGACGCTCTGCACAGCGCCGTTCCTACGCTCCCGCGCGCTGACTAACGCAGCACGAATGCGGCGGCGCCGATGAGCGGCCCCTCGTCGCCGAGCCCCGAGCGCACGACGCGCGTACGGCGGGAGTACTCGTGCGCGGCGCTGCCGGTGAGGGCGGCCTGGACGAGGTCGATGTAGTCGTCGGAGACGCGGGAGAACCCGCCGCCGATCGCGACGATGTCGAGGTCGACGAGCGTCGCGGCATCCGCGAGCGCCTGGCCGACCGCCGTCGCCGACCGCTCGATCGCGGCCCGTGCGGTGGCGTCTCCGGCTGCGGCGTCGCGGGCGAGGTCCTCTCCCGTCGCTCCAGTCCAGCCCTGGGTCTGCGCCCACGCCGCACTGGCCGGCCCGGAGGCGATCTCCTCCAGCGTGAGCCCGCCCTCGCGGCGGACCTGCCCGAGGTGTCCGGCGTTGCCCGTGGCACCGGGGATGTACGCGCCGTTCACGACGAACCCTCCGCCGACCCCTGTCGACACGACGATCGAGAGCGACGCCCGCGCGTCGCGGGTCGCTCCGAGCCAGGATTCGGCGAGCGCCAGCGCCCCGCCGTCGTGACCGAACACCGTGGAAACGTCGCGTCCCAGGAGGCGGGATGCCGTGTTCTTCACGGCCGCGGCGAGACCGTAGCCGCGCACCTGCGGCATGTTCACGGGGAGGATCTGCCCGGCGTTGCGGTCGATCGGGCCGGCGCTGCCGATGCCGGCTCCGACGAGCTCCGCGCCGTCGGGGAGGCGGGAGATCGCGTGGGCGATCACCGTTGCGATCGCGTCGTCGAGCGACGCGGGCGTCGCATCGCGGCCCGTCGCGCGGCGGCTGCGGCTTCCCCGCACGAGGGCGCCGTCGTCGGCGACGAGCGCGGCCTCCATCTTCGTGCCGCCGACGTCGACGGCCAGCGCGTACCGGGTCACTGCGGGTCGAGTCCGAGGTCGTCGAGATCGAACGCGGCGCGCCACTCGAGGCCCGCCTCCTCGATCGCGGCCTGCGCACCGGTCTTGCGGTCGACGATCACGGCGACGGCGACGACCTCCGCGCCCTCCCGGCGCAGCGCCTCCACAGCCTTGAGCGCGGACTGTCCGGTGGTGGAGGTGTCCTCCAGGACGACGACGCGCTTGCCCGAGACATCCGCGCCCTCGATCTGACGACCGCGGCCGTGGTCCTTGGGCTCCTTGCGCACGACGAAGGCGTCCAGGGGGCGGTCCGTCGCTACGGACGCGTGCATGACGGAGTTCGCGATCGGGTCGGCGCCGAGCGTCAGTCCGCCCACGGCCGTCACGTCGAGGTCCGCGATGAGGTCCAGCATGATGCGTCCGATGGCGGGAGCGGCGCGGTGATCGAGGGTCAGCTTGCGCATGTCGACGTAGTACGTCGCCTTCTTGCCGCTGGAGAGGGTGAAGTCGCCGTGGAACACCGCCTCATCCGTGATGAGGGCGAGCAGGGACTGGCGGTCTGCATCGAGGGTCACGGCATCCAGTGTAGGGCGCGGCCCCTGGCCGTGACCGCCCTGGTCGCCTATCGTGACGGAGGAAGCGAAGGATGCCGGAGGCCCCATGTTCTCGTTCGATCCCTATGCCGAACTGGCCGAGCTGCGCCCGGTCGCGCCGCTGGAGCTGACCAGCCCCGATTTCACCGCCGGCGGCCCCCTGCCGCTGTTCGCGTGGTCCGCGGCCCGCGGCGGCGAGGACCGCGCTCCCGCGCTGGAGTGGTCGCAGCCGCCGGCCGGCGCGCGCAGCATCGCGATCAGTTGCTTCGATCCGGATGCCCCGACCGGCTCGGGCTTCTGGCACTGGGCGGCGTTCGACCTGCCTGCGGACACGACGTCGCTCCCTGCGGGGGACGGCACCGCCGCCTCCCTCCCCGGCACGGCGCGCGTCCTGCCCAACGAGCAGCGCAGCGAGCGCTACATCGGTGCGGCACCGCCGCCCGGAACGGGCGTGCACCGCTACTTCTTCGTCGTGGACGCCCTGGATGTGCCGACACTCGACATCGCCGACGGATCGACACCGGCGGTCCTCGGCTTCAACCGCCACTTCCACACCCTCGCCCGCGGCATCCTGATCGGCACCGCCGACCCCGCCGAGCGCTGAGGGCTACTCCGACAGGGAGTGCCCGAGCACCGAGAGCGTCGCGGCCTGCGCGGCGGTGGCGCTGTCTCCGCGCCTGCGGACGAGGAGGCCGACGACCGACTCCGTGACGAGCATCAGCGCGGCCCGGGAGGTGTGCAGCAGCTCGTCGCGGAACGAGTCGTTGATCGGCGCGACGACGAGGGCGACGTCCGCGATCTCGGCGACCGGCGAACGGGGGAACGACGTGATGGCGAGGACACGAGCCCCGCTCTCCCGTGCGGCCGTCATGACGTCGATCGAGGCGCGGTTCACGCCCGATCCCGACACGACGAGGCAGGCCGAGCCGGGCCCCAGCAGGGAAGCGGTGATCTGCTGTCCGAGCGTGTCCGCGACATATTCGGCCGGCCGACCCGCCGATGTCAGGCGCATCGCGAGATCCGCGCCCACCGGAGCCGACAGCCCGTTCGCCGCGACGAGCAGCCGCGTCGACGCGTCCAGCTCGTCCACGAACGCCGTCAGGTCCTCCTCGGTGATCGCGGACACGGTCTGCGCGAGCCGCGCCGAGAACCGGTCCACGGCTCCCCGCAGCGCCCCGAGCATCGTGGCGTCCGCTGTGTCGTCCGGCGCCGGCGCGACGGTCGCCCGCTCCCTGGCAAGCGCGACGCGCAGCTGCGGGTATCCGTCGTAGCCGAGCGTCTGCGCCGTCCGGATCACGGTGGCGCGTCCCACCCCGACCGCGTCCGCGATCTCCTGGGCGGTCCGCTCGACCGCGAGGTCGACATCCGTGGCGATCGCCTCCGCGACGCGCCGCTCACTGGGCTGCATCGACGGTGCGAGCATCGCGATGCGCGTCGTCGGGGGTGCGTCAGCGGGTCCCGGCCACATGGATGCGCTCCTGTCTCGTCGCGGTCGCCCTCGCTCGGGGGCCGCGCATGATGCGTCGGCGGATCGCGCCCGAGACCGCATCCATGAGCATCGTCGCGAGAACCACCACGATGAGCAGCATCCCGACCGTATCCCACTCCCGGAAGTTCGTGTAGTTCGCGAGCATGCTGCCGATGCCGCCCGCACCCACGAGGCCGAGGACGGCCGAGGTGCGGATGTTGATCTCGAAGCGGTACAGGGCGAACGACAGCAGGCTGGGCGCGGCCGCGGGCCAGAGCGCCCAACGGGTCACCTCGGCGGTGCTGCCGCCCGCGGCGCGGACGGCCTCGGACGCCCCTTCCTGGACCGACTCCACCGTCTCGTACACCCACTTGGCCTGGGTGCCGATTCCCGCGATCGCGAGCGCCAGCGCACCGGTGAACGGCGTGAGCCCGGTGACGGTGAGCAGCAGCAGGGCGATGATCACCTCGGGAACCGCGCGGATCACCGCGAAGACCCCGCGCAGCGGCAGGCGCAGCCAGACCGGCCCGACGTTGCGCGCCGCGAGCATGCCGAGCGGAATGGACACGATCACGCATCCGATCGCCCCGATCCACGCCATGGAGATCGAGCGCCAGGTCTCGAACAGCGCCTGCGGAAGCATGTCCCAGTTCGGGTCGGCGAACATGAGCACGAGGTAGTGCCAGATCTGTCCCGGGAGCGCCCCCAGATCTCCCCACGGGATCGGGAGGCCGGCGGCCGCCACCAGCACGACGGCTCCGACGAGGACGGCGACGACCGTGGGGACGAGGCGGGAGGGATGGCGCGGGAGATCGAGTCCGATGCTGCGCGCCGTGGTCGCGATGGTCATACCAGCCGCCTCCGCAGGAAGTTGGAGAAGATCTCGATGAGCACGACGACGACGAGGATCTCCAGGACGATCACGGCGACGTCGTCATAGGCGTAGAAGGCCCGCCGTTCGTCGAGAAGGCGACCGATGCCACCGGCGCCGACGATGCCGAGGATCGCCGAGATGCGCACGTTGAGCTCGAGCGTGTACAGCCACTGGTTGGCGAAGAGCGGCCAGGTCTGCGGCAGCACGCCTCTGCGATTGATCTGCGTCTGAGAGCCGCCGGCGGCCCGCCCGGCCTCGATGACGGGCAGGTCCGTCGAATCGATCGCCTCGGAGACGAGTTTGACGATGATGCCGAGGTCGAACAGGAACAGGGTGATGAGACCCGGGAGGGCGCCGACGCCGACCATCGCGACGAGCACCGTGGCGTACACGAGATCCGGAACGGAGCGCACCACGTTGATGATCGTGCGCACCAGCACACGCGTCGGAGTGTTCGGGTTCGTCGGCGAGGCCGCCCACAGCGTCAGCGGAACCGAGATCACCGCGGCCAGGGCGGCCCCGACCACGGCCATCTGCAGCGTCTCGAGCATGGGCCCGATCGTGCGCGGCAGGAACGAGAAGTCCGGCTGGAGGAACTGCGCCAGCAGCCCCGAGCCGTTGCTCCAATTGCGGATGAGCGCGCCGAGGTCCAGGTCGATCCCGCCGATCGCCGGGATGCAGGTGGCGACCGTGAACGCCGCGAAAGCCAGGGCGACGAGCGTCGTCCGCAGCCGGGAGGTGGGTTTCGGGGGAACGGCGAGCGGCCGCGATGCGTTCGTCATGCGCCGAGCACGTCCCGCGGCTGGATGGGGCGGCCGTAGATCTGCTCGAAGTCGTGGTCCGTGGCGGCCGCGGCCGGACCGTCGTAGACGACCTCGCCGGCGCGCAGCCCGATCATGCGGGTCGTGTACTGCCGCGCGAGATCCATCAGGTGGATGTTGACGAGCACCGTGAGATGCTCCTCGACGTTGACGCGCCGGAGATCGTGCATGACCGCATGGGCCGTCGGCGGGTCGAGGCTCGCGACCGGCTCGTCGGCGAGCATGACGCTGGGCTGCTGGGTGAGGGCGCGCGCGATCGCCACGCGCTGCTTCTGCCCGCCGGAGAGCTGCCCGGCGCGGTTCCAGACCTTCTCGAGCATGCCGACCGAGTCGAGGGCGCGCAGCGCGAGCTCACGGTCCTGGATCGTGGTCAGCCCGAGCAGCGTCCGCCAGGTCGGGGTGTGCGCGAACCGCCCGACGAGGACGTTGCGGTACACGTTCGCGCGATCGGCCAGGTTGAACCCCTGGAAGATCATGCCGATGTGACCGCGCATCTCGCGCAGGGTCCGGCCGCGCATGCCCGTGACGGTGTGCGGGCCGACGGTCACGGTGCCCGTGGTCGCCGGCACGAGGCCGTTGATCGTCCGGATGAGCGTCGACTTGCCCGAGCCGGACAGCCCGACGATCGAGACCATCTCGCCTGCGGGGATGTCGAGGGAGACCCCGCTGAGGGCGCGGGTGCCGTTGGGATAGGTGACCGAGACGTCGTCGAGACGGACCGACCACGACGCGGAGGCCGGGAGCAGGGCCCCGGCCTCCGCGCGCTGCGGATCAGTGTGCATGCACCGGATCTCTCAGGTGAGAAGGGTCAGTTGGAGAATTCGGCGAGGATCTCGCCGTAGCGGGTGATCTCGTCCTCGGCGGTCTCGCTCGTCCAGTCGGAGAGGCCCACGAGGTCGAACATGACGGATGCCGCGGCATCCGAGGACTCGGCGTAGCCGTCCAGGAGCTCGGTGAGCTCGGCGACGAGGTCGTCGGGAAGCGTCGAGGTGACCGCGACACCGCCGTTGGGGATCATCTCTGTGTAGGCGAAGGCGACGACCTTGTCCGCGATGTCGGGGGCCTCTTCGGTCACCGTCGTGCGGGCGTCCCAGTACGCGAAGCTGACCTCGGCGTCACCGTTGTAGACGGCGAGGACCGCGTTGTTGTTCCCCTCGACGGGGACCTGCGTGATGCCGGCATCCGTGTCGACGCCCTGATCGCGCATCGCGACGACCGGATACTGGTAGCCGGCCGGGGACGTGGCGGCCTGGAGGGCCACCTTCGTGCCGTCCGAGATCTCCGCGAGCGCCTCGATGCCGGCGGGTCCGGATCCGGTCGCGTCCGCTGCGGCCTCCTCGATGCCGTTGCAGTAGGACAGTTCGATGCCGCTGGCGGCGTACGTCGACAGGACGGGCTCGTCCTCGCAGTACTTGTCGGGGTTGTTCGTGTAGGCCACGGAGGCGTAAGAGGTCGCGCCGAAGCGGACGTCGCGCAGGATCAGCTCGGCGTCGTAGCGCTCGGTCGCGTTGTAGAGGGATCCGGCGTCGGTGATGATCACCTGCGCCTGGTCGGTGCCCAGCGCCTCGACCGTCGCCGCGTAGTCGGAGGCGACGACGCCCTTGACCTCGATGCCGAGGTTGTCGGACAGATACGTGGTGAGCGGGTCCAGCGCCTGGGCGAGGTCTTCACCCTCGACCGACGGGACCAGCGACAGGGTGATGGACGACGGCCACTCGGCCGCCTCGTCCGCCGTGCCGTCGGCCGAGCTGCTGCTGCAGCCGGCGAGAGTGAGAACGGCGACTGCGGCGATGCCCGTCGTGAGCAGGGACTTACGCATGGGGGTCGTGCCTTTCGGTGTGGGTGGTGCGTGCGGGGGTGGCGGATGCCGCGTGAGCGGCCCAGGCTTCGATGTCGCTGTAGAGGTCGGCGAGAGTGCGCGCGCGGAACGTGACGGCGGCGGGGGAGCGTTCGGCGGTCGCGCCGACGAGAGCCGTCTCGGCACCGAGCGCGGCGGCCGGAGCGAGATCGAACTCGAAGATGTCGCCGACCGACAGGACCGGCCCGTCGGCGATCGCCGCGCGGAGGATGGGGGTGAGGCCTGCGGGCTTGCCGACCGTGAAGTGCAGGTCGTCGAAGAGGTCGGCAACGCCCCAGCCTTCGAGCACCGGTCGGATGCCGGCACCGGGCGCGTTCGTCGCCAGGACGATGCGGGCATGACGGTGGACGCGGGCCAGGAAGTCGGCGAGCCCGGCCGGAGGCGCTATCGCCGCGTGCTCGGAGCCGAGCAGGGCGCGCGAGGACTGATAGGCCGACTCGAGGGTCTCCGCCGTGACGCCCTGGGCGCCGGCGAGCGAGCTGATCACGTCGTATCCGTCGCGGGCGTCGCCCTCGCCCCGCTCGAAGGCGGCCAGCGCGAGCATCGCGTGGTCCGCGAAGGCGTCATCGTCGGCGGCGCTCGCCACGGCGCGGGCGAAGGCCTCGAGCGGACCGGCGCCCAGCGCGATGGTTCCGTCGAAGTCGAGGATGAGGGTGGCAGTCACGGGTCTCCTGATCTGATCGCATCGCCGCTGCGGACGATGCGTCCATACTTGCATCGGTTTGTGGACGATACGACCATCCTGCGTGAACATCGCGTGAACTCCGGCATCGCCGCTCCGTCCGGCGCCGTGTGCTGAGCGCCGCGGGCTGCCGCTACGCTCGTCGACGTGATCGACCGCCTGGATGCCGCAGCCGCCGCGCACGATGCTCCCGCCGTGCTCTCGATGTTCGACTGGCTGGGTCCCGCGATCGATGCGGATGCCGCGGCGGGACGCTTCTCGCGCTGGGGACGCTCGACCGTCGTGGACGAGAACGTCGGCGCACCCGTCCTGCCGCGCGCGTTCTTCGAGGCGCTGCACGAGCGTGCGCGACAGGACGCGCGCTGGCCGGTCGGCAACGCCGGCGTGCTGCATGTCTACGGCTATCTGCTCTCCACCACGCCCACGCCGTACGGACTGAAGCGCGAGCGCTGGCTCGACGGCGCGCTCGCGCGGGCCTGCGGACTGGCTCCGGACGCGTTCGTCCCCTGGGCCGATGACCGCACGCTGCTCGCGCGGGTGACCGACGCGGCCGAGACGCTGTTCACGCAGTCACCCGTGCGGAGTCAGCCGCTCGGCGACGCGGTGGCGGTCGTCGCGATCGCGGATCGGCATCCGATGCCCTCCGCGCTGGCCTACGCGCTGGAGCATCCCGCGGACGGCCGACGCCTCATCACGATGTTCCCCGTCACCGACCCCGCAGCCCTCCTCGTCGAGTTCGACGCCTCCCCTCCCCGCCCCCGCTGGAACGCCGTCCCCTGACCCGCACTCCCGTCCCCGACCCCGCGCAGTCGTCACCGTAGCCCAAGCTGCCCCTCCCTTCCTTCCCCATGTCTTCCCCCTTCCCGCCGCAGTCGTCGGCGTAGCCGACGCTGCCCACCCCGCGCCTCCTTCCCCAGCGCAGTCGTCGGCGTAGCCGACGCTGCCCACACCCCGTCTCCTCCCCCGGTGCAGTCGTCGGCGTAGCCGACGCTGCCTCTCCTCCCTCTCTTCCCTCGTTGTTGCAGGTGGCCTTCCCTCCTCGGGAGGGCGGAGGGATGCTCGGGTCGAGAGCATCGGGAGGGCCCCGGCGAAGCCGGGAGGGACCCTCCGCGAACGACCCGAGCATCCCGCAGCCCGCCACCACCCCGCGATGCCGCAGACGAGCCCCTCGGCCCTCGACTCTCGACCCTCGACCCCGCCCCTCGCCCCGCCCCCAGCACCCCCGCTGTCCGACCCGCCCCGTAGGCTTGACCCATGCGCTTGGCCACATGGAACATCAACTCCATTCGCACGCGAATCACCCGCGCCGTCGAGTTCGCCGTCCGGGAGGACATCGACGTCCTCGCCCTGCAGGAGATCAAGTGCAAGCCCGAGCAGTTCCCGTACGCGCCGTTCGAGGAGGCGGGCTACCAGGTCGAGGTTCACGGCTTCAATCAGTGGAACGGCGTCGCGATCGCGAGCCGTCTTCCGATGTCCGATGTGCGCACGTCGTTCGCCGGTCAGCCCGGATTCGCGAAGGGGCACGAGGGACCGGATGCCCCGCTGGAGGCTCGCGCGCTGGGCGTGATGGTCGACGGTGTGCGGGTGTGGAGTCTGTACGTGCCGAACGGTCGCAGTCTGAACGACCCCCACTACCTGTACAAGTTGCACTGGCTGGAGCAGCTCAAGAACGCCACCGCCGCAGAGCTCTCCGCGAACCCGGGCCTCCCGCTCGCCCTCGTCGGAGATTTCAACATCATCCCCTTCGATGCCGACAACGGTGACCCCGCGATCGTCGAGGGCGTCTCGACGCACGTGTCTCCCCCGGAGCGTCAGGCGTTCTTCGCCCTGGCCGAGGCTGGCGTGACCGACGTCGTGCGCCCCCTCATCCCCGAGGGGTACACCTACTGGGACTACCAGCGCCTGAAGTTCCCGCGCAACGAGGGCATCCGCATCGACTTCGTCCTCGGTTCTCCCGCGCTGGCCGACGCCGTGACCGGAGCGTCGATCCACCGCAACGAGCGCAAGGGCGAGCAGCCCAGTGACCACGTTCCCGTCGTGGTCGACCTCGATTTCGGGTCGGGCGCGGAGGACGACGATCTGCCGATGATCTTCGCGTGAGCGACGTGGCGATCCGGCTCATCGCGACCGATCTCGACGGCACGCTGCTGACCGGGGACGGCGCCGTCTCGGCCCGGACGCGCGCCGCTCTCGATACCGCGCGCGCTGCCGGCATCCGGACCGTCCCTGTGACGGCGCGCCAGCCGATCGGGTTGCGCCAGATCGCGGCCGGGGCGGGTTTCGACGACTGGGCGCTGTGCGGCAACGGCGCCTACGGCGTGCATCTCACGACCGGTGAGCAGTTGTTCGCGCAGGAGATCCCCGCTGCCGTGCAGCAGGAGCTGGCCGAGGCCCTGGGCGCGGTCATCCCCGACCTCGTGTTCGCGAGCGTGCGCGACGGCGGGGAGGGTTTCATCGCGCAGGACGGCTACGCCGCGCTCGCGCAGCTCAGCGACCACAAGCGCGATCCGGCCACGATGGGCGGCGTCCCGTTGGCCGATGTGCTCGCGGCTCCCAGCCTGAAGCTCGTGATCCGGCATCCGTCCGTCCCCATCCCGGAGATCTTCGCGGCACTGCAGGCCCTCGGGCTGACCGGGTTCGAGGCGACTCTGTCGGGTGCTCCGTTCGTCGAGGTCATGGCCGAGGGCGTGACGAAGGCGACGGGTGTCGCTCAGCTGTGCGCCCGCCTGGACATCGACAGCTCGGAGGTGATCGCCTTCGGCGACGCGCTCAACGACCTGGAGCTCCTGCGCTGGGCGGGCCGCGGTGTCGCGATGCCTCACGCCGAGCCCGCGGTCCGGGATGCCGCGGACGAGGTCGCCCCGGCATCCAACGACGCCGACGGCGTCGCGCAGGTGATCGACCGGCTGCTCGCCTGAGCCTCACCGCGCGCGTGCTCAGCGCCGGGAGAACACGCTCCGTCGGGTGAGGAATCCGCCGAGGACCAGAAGACCCAGAGCGACCGCGACCAGAATCGTCGGTGCCGCTGCGCCGGTCGCCGCGAGCGCCGCGCCGGCCTCGGCGTCGCCGCTCTCACCGTTCGGTGCCGCGCCGCCCTGGAGGGGAATCACGGTCAGCGCTACGCTCGCCTCGAACGCGGACGAGGCGCCGATCGCGACGACGTGATGCGCTCCCGCAGGGACGTTCGTCGGGATGGTGACAGAGCCGGCGATGCGTCCCGCGGCGTCCGCAGTGAGCTGACCGAGCGGCATCGGGGTCGAGTGCAACTCCAGCCGCACGGTCTCGCCGGGCTGGAAGTTCTCGCCGGTCACGTCGATGACCTCGCCTGGGCGCGCCGAGGTGACGGACACCTGGAGGCGCGGCGTGACAGCCGGCGGTTCGCAGTCCGTCGCGAGCGGGATGTCCACCCCTTCGACGACCTCGCCGGCGGCGAGGTCGATGGTGTCGGCATCCGGTCCTTCTCCGGCCACCGCATTCCGACCGACAGACTCACTGTGCCGATCACGCGGCAACGTGTGATCTGAATGTAGCGGCGAGCAGCCGGCCGTGGAAAGAGGCAGATCTCGGACTATTCCCCCATCGTCCCGGTGCGCACCTCGCCCGGCACCGGCGCGTAGCGCAGCAGCAGCGTCCCGCCGTCGCCGGACTCGGCGTGCAGCAGTCTCAGATTCGCCGGCGCTGCTCCGTCGGGGAACACCTTCTTGCCCTGACCGAGCACCACCGGGTACACCCACAGCTGCAGTTCGTCGTACAGCCTCTCGGCGAGCAGGGTCTGCACGAGGTCGACACTGCCGATCACGTGCACGTCCCGATGCCGCTCGCGCAGCTCCGCGATCTCGGCGGCGAGGTCGTCCCCGATGCGTGTGCTCCCGGGCCAGTCCAGCCGGATTCCGGCATCCCGCGACGCGACGTACTTCGGCACCCGGTCGAAGAGCTGCCCGATCCATCCCTCCTCGCCGGTGGTGTGTTGCGGCCAGTAGCCGGCGAAGATGTCGTAGGTGCGCCGACCGAGCAGCAGCGCGTCGAGCGTGCGCATGCCCTCCTCGACGCCGCGCCCGACGGCTTCGCTCGGCAGCGGCGCCTGCCAGCCGCCGAACGGGAAACCGTCGGAGGGGTCCTCCTCCGGCCCGCCGGGTGCCTGGGCGACGCCGTCCAGGGTGGTGAACAGATCGATGATGATGCGTCCGGTCATGATGCGCTCCTCTGCGAATCGGACATGACGAGCGGTGCGATGTGGAAGGTCGCGGCGAACGCGTCCAGGGCGCTCTCGTCGCCGCGCACCACGGCGACGAGATCCTGCGCGAGGGCTTCAGCCGGGGTCACGTCTCCGGCGATCAGCCGGCGGATGCTCGGCCCGGCCACGATGACGGCCTCCGGATCTCCCTCCGGAAGGCGCCCGCCGACGGGAGGGGCAGGCGGGGCCAGACGGCTCACGGACAGCGCGCCGCCGGTGACGACGACCCGCAGGGCGACGTCGCCGACGTGCAGCTCGAAATCGGTGTCGACGGCGGTCTCCGGCTGGAACGACGTGCGCAGCGCCATCGTCAGCGAATCCCCCGTGACGACGTCACCGGGATCGGGGTCTCCCATGGCCTGGAACCCCCAGCGCCCGAGGGCGAGCAGGATCGGCTCGAGCGAGCGCCCGTAGGCCGTCAGCTCGTAGACGAGTCCGCAGTTCATCAGCGGCACGCGCCGCACGACGCCGCCCTCCTGCAGCTCTTTGAGCCGCGTGGAGAGGATGTTGGTCGGGATGCGCGGCAGGCCCTGCTTGAGATCGGTGTACCGACGGGGGCCGACGAGCAGATCGCGGACGATGAGCAGAGCCCACCTCTCCCCGATCAGCTCGACGGCCGTCGTCACACCGCAGTACTGGCCGTAGCTTCGTGCCGCCATGTCAGGCCGGCTCGGCGCCCTGTTCCGCCATGTACGCCTCGGGCCCCTGCTCGGCGGCCTCTTCGCTCATGTACAGGAACTCGAGGATGTTGCCGTCCGGGTCCTCGAGATCGCGCGAGTACATGAAGCCGTAGTCCTGGGCCTCGCGCGGCTCGGTCCCCCCGGCAGCGAGACCGGCGGTGAGCACTCCGTCGACGGCCTCGCGGGAGTCGCGGCTGAGTGCGACGAGCGCCTGAGCGGCACTCTTCGGATCGACGACCTGCTTGTCGGTGAACGTGCCGAAGTACTCGCGCGTGAGCACCATGAAGTACACGTCGTCGCTCCACACGATGCAGGCGGCGTTCTCGTCGGTGAACAGCGGATTGATGTCGCATCCGAGGGCCGTGTAGAACGCCTTGCTGCGCTCGAGGTCGGTGGTGGGCAGGTTGACGAAGATCTTCGTGGACATGCTGACTCCCTTGTCTGATGAGGTCGTCCGATGCGGACGAGACCGATACTTGCAAATAACAACTGTGCTTGTCAATAGCAAGCACGCGGGCGGTCCGCCCCAGGGCGGATGCCGCGGCATCCGCCCTTGCGTACCGTGGAGGCATGCCCGCCCCCACCCGTCCTCTGACCTTGCAGCAGCGCAGGTCCGACCTCGTCATGGCCGGGGTCGTCTTCGTCGCCGGCATCATCAGCGCCGTGCTGTCGTCGATCTCCGAGATCTACGGCGACGACCAGGCGCCGCTCGGCTACGCGGTCCTGTACCTCTTCGTGATCGCCGCGCCCCTGGCCGTCCGCCGCGTCTGGCCCGCGCCCGTCGCCGTCATCGTGTCGATCGCCTACTTCTTCGCCGTCACGTTCCGCATCCCCGAGCTGTACGCCGGGAACGTCGCGATGTTCATCGCGCTCTACACGGTCGGCGCCTGGATGGCGAACCGCCGAGCGGCGCTCGTCGTACGTGCGGCGATCATCGCCGGCATGTTCCTCTGGCTCCTCATCACGATGTACCGCGACGCGATCGACACGGCACGCGAGGAGGAGGTCATCGCCGGCGCCATGTCGCCGTACGTCGCGTTCATGATGCTGCAGATCCTCCTGAACGTGCTCTACTTCGCCGGCGCGTACTACTTCGGGGAGCGCGCATGGAACGCGGCCAGGCAGCGCGCGACGCTCGAGCAGCGTACGGCCGACCTCGAACGCGAGCGAGAGGTGACCGCGGCGCAGGCCGTCGCGCTCGACCGGGTGCGCATCGCGCGCGAGCTGCACGACGTCGTCGCCCACCACGTCTCCGTCATGGGTGTGCAGGCGGGAGCGGCGCGCACCGTGATCGATGCCGACCCCGTACAGGCGAAGCTGATGCTCGCCGGCATCGAGGAATCGGCGCGCGAAGCGATCAGCGAGCTGCGCAACCTGCTCGAGACGCTGCGCTCCTCGGACGAGGACGCCGCGGACACCGCCTCCACCGTGGAGCTGTCTGACATCGCCGACCTCGTCGCGGCCACGACGGACGCCGGCGTGCCCGCCGTCTACGAGGTCGTCGGGGATCCGCGGCCGGTGCCGTCCGTCGTGGCGGTCAACCTCTACCGCATCGCTCAGGAGTCGCTGACGAACGTGCGGCGCCACGCCGGCCCCGGCGCGCGCGCCGACGTGCGGCTGCGGTACGAGGACACCGCGGTCGAGCTGGAGGTCGTCAACACCGGTCATCGCGTGCTGACGACGCGCGGCGGTCTCGGGCAGCTCGGGATGCGCGAACGCGCGGCCGCATCGGGAGGGACCATCGAGTCCGGGCCGCGGGAGCGCGGCGGATGGCGGGTCCGGGTCACCGTTCCGCTCGTTCCGGCGGCGGCCGGAGCGGTCGTATGAGCGCCTCGATCCGCGTCCTCCTCGTCGACGATCACGCCCTGCTGCGCGCCGGCTTCCGGACCATCCTGGACGCGCAGCCCGACATCACGGTCGTGGGCGAAGCGGCGACCGGCACGGAGGCGGTGGCCGCGGCATCCGCCCTGCGTCCGGACGTGATCTGCATGGACGTGCAGATGCCGGACATGGACGGCATCGAGGCGACGCGCCTCATCGTGGCCGACCCGGGCGTGCAGGCCGCCATCGCGATCGTCACGACGTTCGATCGCGACGACTACCTCTTCGCCGCACTGGATGCCGGAGCCGGCGGGTTCCTTCTGAAGAACGCGGGTCCCGAGGATCTCGTCGCGGCCGTACGCGCCCTCGCCGCCGGCGACGGGATGCTCGCCCCGGAGGTCACCCGCCGCGTGCTGGCGCGATTCGCCGCCGAGCGCACGGATGCCGCGCCTCCGGTCGCGGGCATCACGCCGGCCGAACCGTTCACCGACCGCGAGGCCGAGGTGCTCGCGCTCATGGCCGATGCCCTGAGCAATGCCGAGATCGGCGCGCGCCTGTACATCGGCGAGGCGACGGTGAAGACGCACGTGTCGCGCATCCTGCAGAAGCTCGGCGCGCGCGACCGCGTGCAGGCCGTCGTGCTGGCGCTGCGCGGAGGGCTGGCGTAGAGCGCACGCACGATGGACGCCCGCGATAGCCTCGCATCCATGACCGATCCCGCCGCGCCGATCTCGCGTCCGATCACGGCCGGGATCGTGACGGCTCTCGTCGGCTTCACGAGTTCGTTCGCGGTCGTGCTCACCGGCCTCTCGGCCGTCGGCGCCTCCACCGCCCAGGCGGCGAGCGGATTGCTGGCGCTGAACATCACGATGGGACTGGCCTGCATCGTCCTGGCATGGCGGTATCGGATGCCGATCACCTCCGCCTGGTCGACCCCGGGTGCCGCGCTGCTGGCCGCCACGGGCGCCGTCGAAGGAGGCTGGCCGACCGCGGTCGGCGCCTTCCTCGTCGTCGCGGTCCTCATCCTCGTCGCGGGGCTCTGGCCGGGATTCGGGCGGCTGATCGCACGGATCCCGTCATCCATCGCCCAGGCGATGCTGGCCGGCGTCCTGCTGCCCCTGTGCCTGGCGCCGATCACGGGGATCGCCGAGAATCCGTGGGGCGTCCTGCCCGTCGTGCTGACCTGGCTCGTGTGCGCGCGGTTCGCTTCGCGCTGGGCCGTGCCGCTGGCCTTCGCGGCGGCGGCGATCGTCGTCGCGGTCGACCTGTTCCGCACCGGCGCGTCGGTCGCTCCGGCGCTGCTGATCCCGAGTCTCGAGCTCACCGCCCCGACCTTCACGGTCGGCGGACTGATCGGGGTCGCGCTTCCGCTGTTCGTCGTGACGATGGCGTCGCAGAACGTGCCCGGCGTCGCGATCATGCGCAGCTACGGCTACGAGGTCCCCTGGCGACCGGCGATGTTCGTCACCGGCATCGGCACCGCGCTCGGTGCTCCCGCCGGCGGCCATGCCATCAACCTCGCGGCGATCAGCGCGGCTCTGGCCGCAGCTCCGGAAGCCGATCCTGACCCTCGCCGACGCTGGGTCGCGGGAGTCTCGACGGGCGGCGCCTACCTCGTCCTGGGCGCGTGCTCGGCCGCCTTCGCCGCGCTGGTGCTGCTGGCCCCGGCGGCCGTGATCCCCGCGGTGGCCGGGCTCGCGCTGTTCGCCGCGTTCGGCTCGGCCGTGCAGCAGGCGGTCGCCGAGCCGGCGGAGCGGATGCCCGCGGTGGTGACGTTCCTCATCGCCGCGTCCGGACTGTCGCTCGCCGGGATCAGCGCGGCGTTCTGGGCGCTGATCGCCGGCCTCGTGGTGCGCCTCGTGCTCACGTACCGCCGTCGCACCTCGGCCTGAGCCGGGATTCCGCCGCGCAGCGGACCGGGGTCCGCCGCAGGGGGGATGCCGTGGCATCCCGACGGTTCGTAACGTGGTCGCATGCGAACCGGAACCCTGCAGCTGACAGGCATCACCAAGAGCTACGGCACCCGCCGCGTGCTCGACGACATCACCTTCCCCGTGGCCGGCGGACATCTCACCGGTTTCGTGGGAGGAAACGGCGCCGGCAAGACCACCACGATGCGGATCATCCTGGGCCTGCTCGCCTCGGACGGCGGCTCGGTCACACTCGGCGGGGCCGAGCTGACTCCCGAGATCCGTCGCAACTTCGGCTACATGCCCGAGGAACGCGGGCTCTACCCGAAGATGAAGGTGCTCGAGCAGGTCGCGTACTTCGCGCGTCTGCACGGCTTCTCCAAGACGGATGCCGTGGACCGCTCCACCGCGCTGCTGGAGGAGCTCGGGCTCGGCGAGCGCCTGGGCGACAACATCGAGGCGCTGTCGCTCGGCAACCAGCAGCGGGCGCAGATCGCGGCATCCCTCGTGCACGACCCGGACGTGCTCATCCTCGACGAGCCCTTCTCGGGGCTGGACCCGCTGGCGGTCGACACGGTGGCCGGCGTGCTGCACGAGCGCGCCGCGCGCGGCGTCTCGGTGCTGTTCTCCTCTCACCAGCTCGACGTCGTCGAGCGCCTCTGCGACGACCTCGTCATCATCGCCGGAGGCGTGATCCGCGCGTCGGGTGCGCGCGACGAGCTGCGCCGTCAGCATTCCGCGCCACGATGGGAACTGGAGACCTCCGGGGACGCCGGATGGCTGCGGGGCGAGCCGGGCGTGACGGTCATCGACTTCGACGGCGGCAGCGCGGTGTTCGACGTCGATGCTCCGGAGACGGCTCAGCGCGTGCTGCGGCGTGCGCTCGACGGCGGCGCCGTCCACCGCTTCGCGCCCCAGCAGCCCACGCTCGCGCAGATCTTCAAGGAAGTCATCCAGCCGGCGCCTGCCGCCGACGAGCTCGAGGAGGCCGTCCGATGACCACCACCGACATCCGCCGTTCGACGGACGGACACCCCTCCCTGTCGCCCGCGCAGGGCATCTGGCTCGTCGCGGAGCGCGAGCTGTCCACGCGCCTGCGCAGCAAGGCGTTCCTCATCTCCACGGGCATCCTGCTCCTGGTCGCCCTCGCCGGGGTGATCTGGATGGGGATCGCGTCGAACTCGACGAGCTCGACCCCCATCGCCGCGACGAGCGAGGCGGCGGCGATGCTCCCCGACGGCCACGCGTTCGAGGTCACGGAGGTCGGCGGACGCGAGGCCGCGACAGCACTCGTCGAGGACGGCGAGGTGGATGCCGCCGTCATCGCGGACTCGAGTGCGCCGACCGGCGTGGTGATCATCGCGAACCAGTCGCCGCCGGACGCCCTCGTGGCCGCGTTCTCGCTCGCGCCGACCGTCGAGCTGCTGGACCCGGACGCGCCCAGCTTCGGCATGCGCTACGCCCTGGGGATGATCTTCGGGATCGTGTTCATGATGGCCGCGCTGAGCTTCGGCTCGCCCATCGCGACCAGCGTCGTGGAGGAGAAGCAGACCCGCATCATCGAGATCCTGCTGTCGGCGATCCCGGCACGGGTGCTGCTGGCGGGGAAGGTCATCGGCAACACGCTGCTCGCGATCACGCAGATCCTGCTGCTGGTCGTGGCGGCCGCGGTGGGGCTGATCGTGACAGGGCAGACCGAGCTGCTGCAGGGCTTCGGCGCGCCGCTGATCTGGTTCGCGGTGTTCTTCCTGTTCGGCTTCGTGCTGATCGCGACGATGTTCGCGGCGGCGGGATCCCTCGTGTCGCGGCAGGAGGACGTGGGCTCGGTCTACACGCCCATGATGCTGCTGGTGATGGCGCCGTTCTACCTCGTGCTGTTCCTGGGCGAGAACCAGACAGTGATGACGATCCTGTCGTACGTGCCGTTCTCGGCGCCCGTGGCGATGCCGATCCGCCTCTTCTTCGGCGAGGCCGCCTGGTGGGAGCCGCTCGTCGCGCTCGCCCTGCTCGTCGCCACGTGCGCGGTCGTCACCCTGCTGTCGGCGAAGATCTACGAGAACTCGCTGCTGAAGATGGGCGCCAGGGTCAAGCTGGGCGAGGCGCTGCGCGTCTGAGACGTCAACGCCAGCGAAAGGGCGGATGTCGTGCCGGTCGGCAGGGCATCCGCCCTTTCGTCACGGTTGTGTAACAGCGGCTCCCGGGTGTTGCGTCCGCGAATCGTCGCTGTTTCACTCCTATTACAACTTTCAGTGATTACTGAAAGTTCATTGACGCCTGAATCGGAATCCTCCTAGCGTTCTGGGAACAAGACCGCGAACCCCGTGGTCCCACCGCCGCCGCACGCTCAGGGATCTCCCTCTGGTGTGGCTCAAGGAGGAGTTATGCACAGCAAGGCTCGACTGGCCGCCGTGACAGCGGTGGCCGCTCTGACACTCACGGGATGCGCAGCGACGACACCCGACACGACCGAGGAGGACCCGATCCGCTTCGCGGTCGAGGAACCTGATTCGATGGTCCCCGGCAACCAGTTCGGCTCCTACGCGATCCTCGAGGCGCTGTTCGCGCCCCTGACGGCGATCGACGACGACGGTGAGATCTCCTACGTCGCTGCGGAGTCCGTGGAGTCCGCGGACGCGAAGACCTGGACCATCACGCTCCGCGACGGCTGGACCTTCCACGACGGCGAGCCGGTGACCGCGCAGGACTACGTCGACACTTGGAACCACGCCGCTTACGGCCCCAATGCGTGGGTGAACGGCGCCCAGTTGGCGAATGTCGTCGGCTACAGCGACCTCAATCCCGCAGACGGCGAACCGACGGCGACCGAGATGAGCGGTCTCACGGTGGTCGATGAGCTCACGTTCACGGTCCAGCTCGTCGCCCCCGACCGCCAGTACCCGCTCCAGCTCACGATCGGGCAGACCGGCCTCTATCCCCTCCCCGCGGACGCGTTGGCGAATCTCGAAGCATGGGAGGCCGACCCCGTGGGCAACGGTCCGTTCCGCCTCGTCGACGGCTGGTCGGAGACAGAACCCATCGAAGCGGTGGCGTACGACGACTACGCCGGGGCGGATCCGACCATCGACGCGGTCACGTTCGTGCCGTACCTCGACACCGCGACGGCCTACACCGATGCCCTGGCCGGCGAGATCGACATCGTCGCCATCGCCGGTTCGCAGGTGGTTCAGGCGCGCAACGACTTCGGCGATCACGTCCACGAACTCGACGCTCCGGGCGTCGATTTCCTCGGCTTCGACCTGACGGACCCGCGCTTCTCCGACATCCGCGTGCGCCAGGCGATCTCGATGGCGATCGACCGGGAGGCCATCAACGACGCCGTGTTCGGCGGCTCACAGATCCCCGCGACCTCGCTCACGTCGCCCACGATGCCCGGCGACCCCGCCGGTGTCTGCGGCGACTACTGCGAATTCGATCCGGAGGCCGCACAGGAACTGCTCGCCGAAGCGGGCGGTCTCGACGGCGAACTGCAGGTGCACTTCATCGCCAACTGGGGCCAGGAGGACCTGTTCGAGGCGATCGCGAACCAGTTGCGTCAGAACCTCGGGATCGAGAGCGTCGTCGCCACGCCGTCCGCCGATTTCGCCGCCTTCACCGACATGGTCGCGAACGGTCAGGCTGCGGGTCCGTTCCGCGCACGGTGGGGGGCACTGTATCCGAGCCAGCAGAACACGCTGACTGCCGTGTTCACCGCGACGGGTGAGGGCAACTTCGGAGCGGGCGGCTACAGCAGTCCCGACGTCGACGAGCTGCTCCGTGCGGCCAACGCGGCGGAGACGCTCGAGGACTCCTACGCGGGTTACGCGGCCGTGCAGGAGCGCATCCTCGAGGACTTCCCGACCGTTCCGCTGTTCGGCAACCGCTACATCTACGTGACCTCGGACCGCATCGCGGAGCTGCACACCAATGCCGGCGCCGTGAACGTCGCCGAGATCGTCGTCACGTCCTGATCGGAGAACGCCCCGTGCTCGACCCCGCACCCGCCCTCGGCACGGTGGAGGACATCCTCCGCCGTGCCGGTGCGGTCCCCCGCTTCGAACGCATCCCGTCCGTCGATGAGCTGAACCACCGCCTCGAAGACCTGCGCCGCGCACACCCCGACCTCATCGCCGTCGAACGCATCGGCACGACCCGCCTCGGCGAGCCGATCCCGATGTACCACGTGGGCGAGGGCAGCCGCTCCGCGCTGATCGTCGGCGGCGTCCACCCGAACGAGCCGATCGGTTCGCTCACGATCCTGCACCTGATGGACGAGCTGATCTCCGATCAGGCGTTCCGGGTGGGCTCCGACACGCGCTGGCACATCGTGCCCTGTGCGGATCCGGACGGGATGCGGCTCAACGAGGGCTGGTTCGCTCAGCCGCACGACCGCGAGCGATACGCCAGGGAGTTCTTCCGTCCGGCACCGGACGAGCAGGTCGAGTGGACCTTCCCGTTCGCATACAAAGCCGCGTACTTCGACGCGATGATGCCGGAGACCCAGGCCCTGGCACGCGCGATAGACGAGACCCGGCCCGACCTGTATGTGCCGCTGCACAACTCGGAAGGCGGCGGCGCGTACTTCTACCTGTCGCGACCTCTTCCGCAGCTGTACCCCCTGTTGCACGAGGTCACCGCGTCGCAGGGCGTGCCGCTGCACACGGGCGAGGCCGAGGGTCCGCATTTCACCGCGCTCGACGTCGCGATCTACGAGATGGGGACGCTCCAGGACGCCTACGACTGGACGGAGGAGCACGGGCTCGACCCCTATCCGCCCGGTTCGGCCGGAGATGCGTCGACGTCCTACGCCCGTCGCTACGGCACGCTCTCCCTCATCGCCGAACTGCCCCAGTTCAGTGATCCTCGGGCCGATGACACCCAGCCCACCGGCACATCCCACCGCGACGCACTGCGCCTGTGCGGCGAGCGGCTGGTCCACGCCGGAAGCACTCTGGTCTCGCTGATCGAGCGGGTCGAGCCGCATCTGCGCATCGACTCCCCGCTCCTGCGAGCCGCCCGCGCTTTCGCCCCGATGGCGCTCTCGAGCGGCCAGAGCGACCTCGCCCGTGCGGAGGTCGAACCCGATCGGCCAGCCACAGTCGCCGAACTCTCCAGCCTCGACGGCGGCGTCGATCTGCACCGCCTGCGGTGGGGAGGCATGCTGCTGCGCGCTCTCCAGGCCGAGGTCGACGCGGGCGTCGCCGCACTCGAGGTGCGACGCACCGCGGACGAACTGCGGGTCCTCTTCGACGAATGGCTCCGCGAGGCGCAGGCGCGCCTGGACGGGCGGACCTTGCCGCTCGGTCGCATCGTCGGGGTCCAGTACGGCGCGATCCTGGCCGCCCATGCTCAGCTGGAGCACCGCTGATGAGACTCGTCTGGGGGATCGCGCAGCGACTGGTCGGCTTCGTGATCGTCTTCCTCGGTGTCACGTTCATCATCTACTTCGCCGTCTTCAGTCTTCCCGGCGACCCGATCCGCGCGCTGGCCGGCGATCGGCAGCTCCCGCAGTCCGTGATCGACGCCATCAACGCCAAGTATCTGCTCGACCAGCCGCTGTGGACCCAGTACACCAATTATCTCGGCAACCTGCTCACCGGTGACCTCGGCCTGGACCTGACCGGGCGTGCCGTGTCGGACAAGCTCGCGGCGCGATGGCCCGTCACCATCACGCTCGCCCTGACCGCGTGGACCCTTCAGGTGATCCTCGGTCTCGCGGTCGGCATGACTTCCGCGCTCAAGCGCGGAACGGTGATCGACAAGGGTCTTCTGGTGCTGACGATCGGGCTCAGCTGCATTCCGGTCTTCGTCCTCGGGATCACCGCTCAGCTGCTGTTCGGTGTGCGCCTGGGATGGCTGCCCGTCGCCGGCATCCGCGACGGCTGGCCGCTGTCGTACCTGCTGCCCTCACTCGTCATCGCCGCGATCGGGCTCGCATCGGTGTCGCGCCTCGTCCGGGGTTCGATGATCGAGAATCTCGAGGCCGACTACGTGCGCACCGCCCGAGCCAAGGGGATCGGCGAGGGAAGGGTGGTCGGGTTGCACGTGATGCGCAATTCGCTCATTCCGACGGCGACGTTCTTAGCCACCGATCTGGGATTCCTGCTCGGAGGAACCGTGGTGATCGAGGGCATCTTCAACCTTCCCGGCGTGGGAAACCTCCTCTTCACCGCCATCCGCGACCATGAGGCGGCGATGGTGGTCGGCATCTCCACGGCACTCATTCTGATCTTCCTGATCACCTCGCTCCTCGTGGACGGCCTCCACGCGGCACTCGACCCGAGGATCCGCCGTGCCTGAGAGCATCCGCCCCCAGACCGCGAAGATCCCCGCCCCGAAGACCGCGAGGATCGCGGTGCCCCCGACCCGCGAGTCGCCGTGGCGGACGCTGCTGCGCCGACCACTCTTCTGGCTCGCCGCGCCGATCCTGCTGATCGTGCTGGCCTTTGCGCTCGCACCTGCTCCGTTCGCGGCGATCTTCGGCAACGGCGATCCTCGCGCCTGCGATCTCGCGGACAGCGCGGTGGCGTGGGCGCCAGGCCACCCGTTCGGCTTCGACCTCCAGGGATGCGACATCTGGGCCGGCGCGGTCTACGGTGCGCAGAGCTCGATCGCCGTCGGATTCCTCGCCACGGCGATCTCCCTGGCGATCGCTCTGGCGTTGGGAACGGTCGCCGGCATGGGAGGGTCGATCGCCGACTGGACGGTGTCCCGGCTCACAGAGGTCTTCCTCGGCTTTCCCTTCCTCCTCGCGGCGATCGTCGTGCTGAACATGCTCGGCACGCGCAACGTGCTGACGGTCGGCATCGTTCTGGGGATCTTCGGCTGGCCGATGATGGCGCGGCTCATGCGCGGTTCCGTGCGCTCCGTGGCCCGCGCCGACCACGTCCTCGCCGCACGGACGATGGGCCTCGGGCCCACGCGGGTGATCACTCGCTATGTGCTCCCGAATGCGGTTCAGCCGGTGCTCCTCATGGCCACCCTCACCGTCGGCGGAGTGATCGTGGCCGAGAGCACCCTGACCTATCTCGGCATCGGGCTGTCATCCCCGGCGATCTCCTGGGGACTGCAGATCGCGGCAGGGTCTCGCGTCTTCCAGACCTCCCCGCATGTCCTGGTGCTTCCCAGCGTCCTGCTGGCGCTCACGGTGCTGGCGATCGTCGCCCTCGGCGAGGAACTGCGCAGCGTCTTCGACCCCCGGGAGCGACGATGAGGACCCGCGGGAGCGACGACCAGGGTGGGATGCTGATCATGAGCAGGCCCGAAGGGATGGACGCATGAGCGACGACACCGATCAGTCCGACACCGTGGACGAGCGCGAGCAGTACCGACGCGAGTTCGCCGAGGAGATCAGCCTCATCTGGGAGATGACCGGAACATCTCGTATGGACGGGCGCGTGCTCGGCTATCTCATGATCATGGACCGGCCGTACATCTCCTCCGCGGACCTGGCCAAGGCGCTCAGCGCCAGCACGGGTGCCGTGTCCATGGCGACACGGCGGTTGATCGACACCAATTACATCCGCCGTCACTCGGTTCCCGGCGACCGGAGCCACTACTTCAAGGCCGAGGAGGATCCGTGGGGCTCGTTCCTCGCCAACGAGCGCCGCTACTTCGACCGCCATATCCGATCGATCGACACCGCCCTGCGGTGGCTGGATCCCGCCGAGAAGGATGCCAGGGTCCGGTTGCGCAACGGCCGCGACTACCTGGAATGGGTGCAGGACTACCACCACAAGATGCTGGGCGACTGGGAAGAGCACAAGCGCGCGCGTGACGAGCGCGAACGTGAGGCTGACACATGACCCGGCCCGAAGCAGTCCTGAGCATCCGCGACCTGCGCGTCCGCTTCGGCACGCGCGCACCGGTCGAGGTCGTGCACGGCATCGACCTCGACGTCGCGCCCGGCGAAGTGGTCGCCGTCGTCGGCGAATCCGGCTCCGGCAAGACCGTGACCGCCATGTCCGTCATCGGGCTGCTCCCGGAAG
Organism: Microbacterium cucumeris; assembly: GCF_058349845.2. NCBI lineage: Bacteria > Bacillati > Actinomycetota > Actinomycetes > Micrococcales > Microbacteriaceae > Microbacterium > Microbacterium cucumeris. The sequence goes on along the minus strand of NZ_JBYRIZ020000004.1, from coordinate 127,373 downwards.
GCGCCGACGCGACCGGATCGGTGATGCTTGACGGGGAGGAGCTGATCGGTCTCCCGGCCTCCGCGATGCGCCGCATCCGAGGTGCCAGGATCGCCCTCGTCTCGCAGGATCCGGTCGCGTCGCTCAATCCGGTCTTCACGATCGGTTTCCAGGTCGTCGAGGCCGTCCGTGCGCACGACCGCACGCTCGGACGACGAGCTGCGCACTCCCGAGCGCTCCAGCTCCTCGAACTGGTGGACATCCCCGATCCTGCGCGTCGGATGAAGCAGTATCCGCACGAGCTGTCCGGTGGGCAGTGTCAGCGCGTCGGCATCGCGATGGCATTGGCTTCCGACCCGCAGCTGCTCATCGCCGACGAACCGACCACGGCGCTGGATGTGACGGTGCAGGCCGAGGTCCTGGATGTCCTCGCCCGGGTGGGGCGCCGCGACGGACGAGCCGTCCTGTTCATCACGCACGACATGGGAGTCGTCGCCGAGCTCGCCGACCGCGTGGTCGTGATGCGCGACGGCGCGGTCGTCGAACACGGCGACGCGCGGACGGTGCTTCTCGCTCCCGCGGCGGGATACACCCGCCGGCTCCTGGAATCGGTGCCGCGCATCGGTCGCCGCGGCGCGACGCCGCCGGTGGACGCCGCCGCCCTCGTCTTGGACGTCGCCGACCTGGAGGTGACATACGGGAACCGCCTTCGCGGCGTCTTCCAGGCCGTCGACGGCGTGAGCCTGCACGTGCGGCGCGGCGAGATCGTCGGACTGGTCGGCGAATCGGGCAGCGGCAAGTCGACGATCGGCAGAGCCGTCATCGGCGCTGCCCCGATCTCCGGCGGCGGCATCACCGTGGAAGGAGTCGACATGCGCACCGCCAATCGGTCGGAGCGCCGGCTCGCACTCCGACGCGTCGGCGTGGTGTTCCAGAACCCTGCGATGTCCTTGAATCCGCGATACACAGCGAGACAGAGCATCGCCGAGCCGCTGCACAGCATCCTCGGCCGGCGCGGGCGCGCGCTGACCGATCGTGTCGAGGAGATCCTGGAATCGGTCGGGCTGGCGGAGCAGGCGGACCGCTACCCGCATGAGCTCTCGGGGGGCCAGAAGCAGCGTGTCGCGATCGCGCGAGCCGTCGCATTGGACCCCGCGCTCCTCATCGCCGACGAGCCCACGAGCGCACTCGACGTGTCGGTCCAGTCGCAGGTGCTGGACGTCTTCCGCGAGCTGCAGCAGCGCTTGTCCTTCGCATGCCTGTTCATCAGCCACGACCTGGCTGTCATCGACGAGCTGTGCGATCGCGTCATCGTCCTTCGCGGCGGCAAGGTGATCGAGTCCGGCCCGCGGGAGCAGGTGCTCCAGCGCCCGGACCACGAGTACACCCGGCGACTCCTGGACGCGGCACCGGTCCCCGACCCCGACGTCCAGCGACGCCGCCGGGAGGCCCGGCTGGCGTCGATGTCGAGCTAGCGATCCCCCTCAGGAATATGCGTGTGCATGGAATGGTTCAGAATGGATGGAAGAGCGGACGACGGAGTCGGCAGCAGAACCCGACTTCGAAAGGTCCACCATGTCCACTCCTGTCCTCGATCGCGCCGCGAACACCACCGTCCCGGTTCTCGACATCCTGGCCGAGCGCTGGAGCCCGCGCGCCTTCGACAGCACGACCCCGATCGATGAGGCGAAGCTCGCCGCGGCCCTCGAGGCCGCGCGCTGGGCGCCGTCCGCGAACAACACGCAGCCGTGGCGCTTCATCGTCGCCCGCCGCGGCTCCGACCTGCACGCCCGCATCCTCGACGGCCTGCTCGGCTTCAACCAGGCCTGGGCCGGCAATGCCGCCGTCCTCATCGTGGCCCTCGCCGAGGAGACGACGGCCGACGGCGCCCCGCTCAGCCACGCGCAGTACGACCTCGGCCAGGCCGTCGCGCACCTCTCGGTCCAGGCGCACGCCGACGGCCTGGTGGTGCACCAGATGAGCGGATTCGAGCGCGCGGCACTCGAGCAGTTGCCGGGCGTCGAGCCGCGCTTCGCGCCGACGACCGTGATCGCGCTCGGCCAGTTCGGCGACGTCGATTCCCTGCCCGAGGTCCTGCAGGAGCGCGAGGTCGCCCCGCGCGTTCGTCGCAACCTCGCCGACACGGTCCTCGCCAGCGCGTGAGGCGCGTCGACGGCTGAGCGCGGCAGGCTATCGCGCCGTGCGGAGCCCGTCGAGCGCGACGCGCAGCACGTCGTCGGCGAGCTCGGCGGCCCCCTCGGCGCCGGTGGGGCGGTACCACTCCACGATCGAGTTGACCATCCCGAACAGCAGGCGGGTGGCGAGTCCGGCGTCGACGTCGGCGCGGACCGTCCCCTCCTCCTGTGCGGCGCGGACCAGAGCCGTCACGTCGCGGTCGAAACGGCGACGACGTTCGAGCGCCGCCCGCTCGACCTCGCTGTTGCCGCGCACCCGCAGCAGCAGCGTCACGTAGGGCAGCTTGTCCACGAGCACGGCGACCGCGCCGCGCAGCACGCGTTCGAGCCGGGCGCCGGCGTCGTCCGTCGACGACCCGGCCGAGCGCAGCACGCCCTCCAGTCCGCCGAGCGCCTCCTCGAGAGCGACCTCGAGCAGCTGCTCCTTCGACGCGTAGTGGTGGTACAGCGCGGACTTCGACAGACCGAGGCGCTGGGCCAGCGAGGAGACCGAGGTCGCGTCATAGCCGTGCTCGATGAACACCTGCACCGCGACGTCGAGGACCTGCCCCTGGTCGTAACCGGGTCGGCCTCGGCGCGCTGGAGTGTCGGACACAGCTCCCAGTCTTGCACCCGATTGCCGACCCTCGCTCCGCCTGCCATACTGAATTACCGACCGATCGGTTGGTAATTACCCGCGACGACGACGTCAAGGAGCGCAGATGGCCGAGGCCTACCTCGTCGGCGGTGTGCGCACGCCCATCGGCCGCTACGGCGGTGCGCTCTCCGCGATCCGCCCCGACGACCTCGCCGCTCTGGTCGTCCGAGCAGCCGTCGAACGCGCCGGCGCCCCGGCATCCGAAATCGACGAGGTCATCCTGGGCGCCGCGAACCAGGCGGGCGAGGACAACCGCAACGTCGCCCGCATGGCGGTGCTGCTGGCGGGACTGCCGGATGCCGTGCCCGCCGTCACCGTCAACCGCCTGTGCGCCTCGGGCATGTCGGCGATCGCGATGGCCGCGCAGGCGATCCGCGCGGGCGACGCCGACCTCATCGTCGCGGGCGGCGTCGAATCGATGACCCGGGCCCCGTGGGTGCAGGCCAAGCCTGCCCGCGCCTGGGCGAAGCCCGGGGAGAGCTTCGACACGTCGATCGGCTGGCGGTTCACGAACCCGCGGCTCGCGGCCCGCGACAAGGCCACGTTCACGATGCCCGAGACGGCGGAGGAGGTCGCACGCCGGGACGGCATCACCCGTGAGGAGGCCGACGCCTTCGCGCTGCGCAGCCACCGTCGCGCGATCGCCGCGATCGACGGCGGCCGGTACGACGACGAGATCGTCGAGGTCGCGACGGAGCGCGCTCCCGTCCGGATCGACGAGGGACCGCGCCGCGACACCACCGCCGACGCGCTGGCCGGGCTGCATCCGGTCGTCGCCGGAGGCTCGGTCGTCACTGCGGGCAACGCGAGCGGGCTGAACGACGGGGCGTCCGCCGTCCTCGTCGCGAGCGAGGACGCGATCCGCCGCCACGGGCTCACGCCGCGCGCCCGCGTGCTCGCGGCGTCCTCGGCCGGTGTGGCTCCCGAGGTCATGGGGCTCGGTCCGGTTCCGGCGACGCGGAAGGCGCTGACGCGCGCCGGGCTCGCCCTCGACGACATCGAGACGATCGAGCTCAACGAGGCGTTCGCGGCGCAGGCCATCGCGGTGATGCGGCACCTCGGCATCGAGGACGATCGGGTCAACGCCGACGGAGGAGCCATCGCGCTGGGGCATCCGCTCGGCGCGAGCGGATGCCGCATCGTCGTGACGCTGCTCGGCCGCATGGAGCGGGAGCGCGCGTCACGAGGACTGGCGACCATGTGCGTCGGCGTCGGGCAGGGCACGGCCATGATCCTGGAGCGGGTGTGATGGACGGACCACTGCTCGTCGAGGAACGCGACGACTGCGTCGTCGCATCCCTGCACCGCCCCGACAAGCGCAACGCGATCGATCTGGCGACGATTCAGGCTCTGCACGCGCTGTGCGACGAGCTCGAAGAGCACCCGCGGACGCTGATCCTCACCGGTTCGGGGGGCGTGTTCGCGGCCGGCGCGGACATCGCCGAGCTCCGCGAACGGCGCGCCGAGGATGCCCTCCGGAACATCAACGCGACGGTGTTCGTCCGCATCCGCGAGCTGCCGATGCCCGTGATCGCCGCGATGGACGGCTACGCTCTGGGCGGTGGCGCGGAGCTCGCGTACGCCGCCGACCTCCGGATCGCCACCCCGGCGCTGCGGATCGGCAACCCCGAGACCGGACTCGGGATCCTCGCCGCGGCCGGAGCGACCTGGCGTCTGCCGGAGATCGTGGGCGAGGCGCTGGCCGCCGAGATGCTCTTCACCGGTCGACGGCTGACCGCCGAGGAGGCGCTGCACGCCGGGCTGATCTCCGCGATCCATCCCGCCGACGAGCTCCTGCACGCCGCGCACGCGCTGGCCGACAAGATCGCGGCGAACGACGCGCTGGCCACGCAGCACACCAAACGCGCGCTGCGCGCGCCGCGGTCGGAGCATCCGCGCATCGACGGCGAACTGCAGGCCGAACTGTTCGAGAGCCCCGAGAAGACGCGCCGGATGACGGCGTTCCTCGAGAGGCGGGCACGATGACCGCCCGGATCGGGGTGCTGGGCGGGGGCCGGATGGGCGCCGGGATCGCCCATGCCTTCCTGATGGCGGGCTGCGATGTCACGGTCGTCGAGCGCGACGCGCCGAGCGCGGATGCCGCGGCCGCACGGGTCGCAGACGCCCTCGCCCGCTCTGCGAGCCGCGGAGCACCGGCACCTGCGTCCGCCGCGCTGAGAACGGCCACCGACCTCACCGTCTTCCGGGACTGCGAACTCGTCGTCGAGGCCGTCCCCGAGGACCGCGACCTCAAGACCGACGCGCTGAAGCGGGTCGAGGCGGTCCTGGGCCCGGAAGCCGTCCTGGCCACGAACACGTCCTCGATCTCGATCGATGCGCTGGCCGTCGCGCTGTCACGGCCCGAGCGCTTCCTCGGACTGCACTTCTTCAACCCCGTTCCGGCCTCCTCGCTGGTGGAGATCGTCGGCGGATCCGACTCGTCGCCGTCCGCGATCGCGCGGGCACGGGAGTGCGTCGAGAAGATCGGCAAGACGCCGATCCTGGTGCGCGACTCGCCGGGTTTCGCCTCGAGCCGGCTCGGCGTGCTGCTCGGCCTCGAGGCGATCCGGATGCTCGAGGAGGGCGTCGCGGATGCCGCCGACATCGATCGGGCGATGGAGCTCGGGTACCGGCATCCGACGGGACCGCTGCGGACCACCGACATCGTCGGCCTCGATGTGCGCCTCGGGATCGCCGAGGAGCTGCATGCCGCCCTCGGCGACCGCTTCGCACCCCCTGCCCTCCTGCGCCGCATGGTCGAGGAGGGGCGGCTCGGCCGGAAGAGCGGAGAAGGCTTCTACAGATGGGACGCACCATGACCGGCATCCTGCCGAGCTTCATCCGGGACGCGTGGTGGACACCCGCCCCCGACGCCGCCGAGCACGCGACCGTCGTACGCGATGCGTCGACCGGAGAGGAGATCACCCGCGTCAGCACGAGCGGCCTCGACCTCGGCGGCGCCCTCGCGCACGCCCGCACCGTCGGCCAGCGCAGCCTCGGCGCCCTGACCTTCCATCAGCGCGCCCTGCTGCTCAAGCAGTTCGCACTCGCCCTCACCGCCCGGAAGGAGGAGCTGTACGCACTGTCGGCTCGCACCGGGGCGACGCAGACCGACTCGTGGGTGGACGTGGACGGGGGCATCGGCGTGCTGTTCTCCTACTCCGGGAAGGGACGCCGGGAGCTTCCGAACGCGCACACGTACCTCGACGGCCCCGTGGAGCAGCTGTCGAAGGACGGGTCCTTCCTCGGCCGGCACATCTGCACGCGCCTCACCGGTGTCGCCGTGCAGATCAACGCGTTCAACTTCCCGGTCTGGGGACCTCTGGAGAAGTTCGCTCCCGCCTTTCTCGCCGGGATGCCGACAGTCATCAAGCCCGCCACCCCCACCGCCTACCTCACAGAGGCGATGGTGCGGATCCTCGTCGAATCGGGTCTGCTCCCGGACGGTGCTCTCCAACTGGTCAGCGGCGGCGTCCCGGATCTGTTCGAGCAGCTGCGCCTGGGCGATCTCGTCGCGTTCACGGGCAGCGCCACGACCGCCGAGAAGCTGCGGTCGCATCCCGTGGTGCAGACCGGCGGTGTGCGCTTCACCGCCGAGACCGACTCGATCAACGCATCGGTCCTCGGCCCGGACGCTGCACCGGGTTCCGCCGAGTTCGATGCGTATGTGCGGCAGCTCGTCACCGAGATGACGGCCAAGGCCGGTCAGAAGTGCACCGCCATCCGACGCGCCGTCGTGCCTGCCGGGGCGGCGGATGCCGTGATCGAGGCCGTGCGTGACCGGCTCGCCGCCAAGACGGTCCTCGGGGATCCCCGTGCCGAAGGCGTCACGATGGGACCGCTTGCCTCGCTCGAGCAGCGCGACGAGGTCGTGCGACAGGTGCGGAGACTCCTCGACGGCGGCGGGCGGATCGTGCTCGGCTCTCTCGACGCTCCCGACGTGGTGGGCGGCGACGGCAGCGCATCTCCCTCTCCCGAGGGCGCTTTCCTGAACCCGATCCTCGTGCGCTTCGACGACGCCGAGGCGGACGCGGTGCACACGGTGGAGGCCTTCGGGCCGGTGTCGTCGCTGATCACGTACGGCACGGTCTCCGAGGCCGCAGCGCTCGTCGCCCGGGGCGGCGGATCGCTCGTGACCAGCGTCGCGACCCACGATCCGTCCTTCGCGGCCGACTTCGCAGCGGCGGCGTCCGCCCACAACGGCCGCATCCTGATCCTCGACCGCGACGACGCGCGATCGTCGACGGGACACGGATCCCCGCTCCCCGGGCTCGTGCACGGCGGTCCTGGCCGAGCCGGCGGCGGCGAGGAGCTCGGCGGCATCCGCGCCGTGCTGCACCACATGCAGCGGACCGCGATCCAGGGCTCGCCCGACATGCTCACCGCGATCACCGGCGTCTGGCACGCGGGCGCGTCGGCGCAGGCCGGCGGCATCCACCCGTTCCGCAAGTCGCTGGCCGAGCTCCGGATCGGCGACCGGATCGCCTCGGAATCCCGTGAGGTGACGCTGGCGGACATCGAGACCTTCGCGCACTTCACGGGCGACACGTTCTACGCGCACATGGACGAGGAGGCGGCGGCTGCGAACCCGTTCTTTCCCGGTCGGGTCGCGCACGGCTATCTGCTCGTGTCCTGGGCGGCCGGCCTGTTCGTCGATCCCGGTCCGGGTCCGGTGCTGGCGAACTACGGGCTCGAGGACCTCCGCTTCCTCACTCCGGCCTCACCGGGCGACAGCATCCGCGTCGAGCTGACGGCCAAGCAGATCACGCCGCGCGAGACGGACGACTACGGCGAGGTGCGCTGGGACGCCGTGATCCGCAACCAGAACGAGGAGACCGTCGCCACGTACGACGTCCTCACCCTCGTCGCCAAGCAGTAGCTCCCTCCCCGGGCGTTGCCGCCCCCGGCATCCTCGTGCGAGAATAAATGAACGATCGGTCAGTAAAGCGCGACGAAGGAGTCGACATGGAGGAGCGGTCCGCCGAGCAGCGGCGGTTCGACGAGATCATCGCGGCCGACTCCCGGGTCGAGCCGCGGGACTGGATGCCGGACGCGTACCGCCGCACGCTCATCCGCCAGATCAGCCAGCACGCCCACTCGGAGATCATCGGCATGCAGCCGGAGGGCAATTGGATCACCCGCGCTCCGAGCCTCAAGCGCAAGGCGATCCTCATGGCGAAGGTGCAGGACGAGGCCGGGCACGGACTGTACCTGTACTCGGCCGCGCAGACCCTCGGCATCAGTCGCGACGAGATGACCGATCAGCTCATCGACGGCCGCGCACGCTACTCGTCGATCTTCAACTACCCGACCCCCACCTGGGCGGACATGGGAGCGATCGGCTGGCTGGTCGACGGCGCCGCGATCTGCAACCAGGTGCCGCTGTGCCGTGCCTCCTATGGCCCGTACGCACGGGCGATGGTGCGCATCTGCAAGGAGGAGTCCTTCCACCAGCGCCAGGGGTTCGAGATCCTCCTGACCCTCATGCAGGGCTCGGACGCGCAGCGCGAGATGGCGCAGGACGCCGTGAACCGCTGGTACTGGCCGAGCCTGGCGATGTTCGGGCCGCCCGACGACGAATCGCCGAACTCGGCGCAGTCGATGGCCTGGAACATCAAGCGCTTCTCGAACGACGAACTGCGCCGCCGCTTCGTCGGGATGCTCGTGCCGCAGGCCGAGATCCTGGGTGTCACGCTGCCGGACCCGGACCTGCGCCTGGACGAGGAGACCGGCGAATACGAGATGGGGGAGATCGACTGGGACGAGTTCGCCGCGGTCCTCGCCGGCAACGGCCCGATGAACGCCGAGCGGATCCGTGCCCGGCGCGAAGCGCACGAGGAGGGCGCGTGGGTGCGCGAGGCCGCCGCGGCGTACGCCCGCAAGCAGTCCGCGCCCGCGTACGAGGGGGCGGCATGACCGAGCAGACCTGGCCGCTGTGGGAGGTGTTCGTCCGCGCGAACCGCGGCCTCAGCCACGTGCACGTGGGCTCGCTCCTCGCCCCGGACGCCGACCTCGCCGTGCGCAACGCCCGCGACCTGTACACGCGTCGCGGCGAGGGCGTGTCGATCTGGGTGGTGCCGGCGGAGGCCATCACCGCGAGCGATCCCGACGCCAAGGGGGCCTATTTCGAGAGCCCCGCGGGCAAGAACTACCGTCACGCCGTGTACTACACGGCATCCGAGGGGGTGCCTCACCTGTGAACGCCGGAACGCACGACGGGGCGCGGCCCCTGCCGCACGGCACGGTCACGGTCGACGAGCTCGAGCTCGCCGCCGAGCTCGCCGGGTCGGATGCCGCGGCCACCCCCGCTGCGACCGAGTACGCGCTCTGGCTGGGCGACGACGCCCTCATCCTGTCGCAGCAGCTGGGAGGCTGGATCGCGCACGCCCCCGAGCTCGAGGAGGATGTCGCCCTCGCCAACATCGCGCTCGATCTGCTGGGCCATGCCCGTTCCCTGCTGCACTACGCGGGAACGGCCGACGGGCGCACGGAGGACGAGCTCGCCTACTTCCGCGACGAGGCGCAGTTCCGCTCGGCCTGGCTGTTCGAGCAACCCAACGGCGACTTCGCCCGCACGATCGCGCGGCAGCTGCTCGCCTCGACGTACCTGTTCGAGCTGTACACGCAGCTGCGCGGTTCGGCGGATCCCACCCTCTCGGCGGTGGCCGCCAAGGCGGTCAAGGAGGTCGAGTATCACCGCGACCACGCCGAGCAGTGGACGCTGCGGCTCGCCGGAGGGACGGAGGAGTCGCGGCGTCGCATGATCCGCGGCCTCGGCGACGTGTGGCCCTATGTCGAGGAGCTGTTCCGCGACGAGCCGCTGATGGACGAGCTGGACGGGATCGCCGTCCGGCCATCGAGCCTGCGCACGCCGTTCGACGCCCGCCTCGACGGAGTGCTCACAGCCGCCGGCCTGGAGCGGCCGGCCGGTCCCGCTGCGGCGGGCGGTGGACGCCGCGGGAGTCACTTCCCCGAGCTCGGCCGCATCCTCGCCGAGATGCAGGTGCTCGCCCGACAGCATCGGGGGGCGACATGGTGATCCCTGCCCCCCATCGCTCGTTGAGCGAGCGATGCGAGTCGAAACGCAGTCCCGTCACATCACACGTTTCGACTCGGTCGCCTGCGGCGCCCTCGCTCAACGAACGAGGGGGGAAGTCGCCTGCGGCGCCCTCGCTCAACGAACGAAAAGAGGAACCCGAGCGCGGAGAGAAACCCACCCCCACCCGAACGTTGAGCGACACCACCCCCCATCGCTCGTTGAGCGAGCGAAGCGAGTCGAAACGCAGTCCCGTCACATCACGCGTTTCGACTCGGTCGCCTGCGGCGCCCTCGCTCAACGAACGAGGGGGGAAGTCGCGTGCAGCGCCCTCGCTCAACGAACGAGGGGGGAAGTCGCCTGCGGCGCCCTCGGTCACGGAACGAGAGAAGCGGGCGCACTCGGTCGCGGCGGCCGTCGCCGATCCGGAGATCCCGGTGCTGACGATCGCCGATCTCGGAATCCTGCGCTCCGTCGAGGTCGACGGCGACCGCGTGACGGCGACCATCACCCCGACCTACAGCGGATGCCCCGCCGTCGACGCGATCCGCGATGACCTGGTCCTCGCCCTCACGGCCGCCGGCTTCGCGGAGGTCGTCGTGCGCACGACGCTCGCCCCCGCCTGGACGACGGACTGGATCACGGACGCCGGAAAGCGGAAGCTCCTCGACTTCGGCATCGCCCCACCGACCGGGCGGCGCGCGGCGGGCCCCGTCGCCGTGCGTCTGAGCATCCGATGCCCGCGATGCGGATCGCTCGACACCCGCGAGATCACCCGGTTCGGATCCACGGCGTGCAAGGCGCTGTACGAGTGCCGAGCCTGCCTCGAGCCGTTCGACCACTTCAAGCCGCTATGAGCGCCGTCACGCGCAGACGCGCGCGCTTCCACGAGCTCGAGGTGGCCGAGGTGCGTCCGCTCACCGCCGACAGCATCGAGGTCACGTTCAGCGTCCCGCCAGAGCTGCTCGGCGAGTACGACTACCTCCCCGGGCAGTACGTCGCCCTGCGCGCGCGCATCGACGGCCGCGAGGTGCGGCGCAGCTACTCGATCTGCCGTGCCCCGAAGCCCGGCGGCATCTCGGTCGGGATCAAGCGCGATCGTGGCGGGCTGTTCTCGGTCTGGGCGCACGAGCATCTGCGTCCCGGCATCCGGATCGAGGTCATGAGCCCCGAAGGACGCTTCACCACCGGCCTGCCGGACCTCGCCGGCGCGCACCTCGTCGGAATCGCAGCCGGGTCGGGGATCACGCCGATGATGGCGCTCGCCTCTTCGGTGCTCTCCTCGTCCCCGACCGCGCGCTTCTCCCTGATCTACACGAACCGCGCGACGCGCGACGTGATGTTCCTCGAGGATCTCGCCGACCTCAAGGACCGCCATCCGGCCCGTCTGGCGCTGCACCACGTCCTCTCGCGCGAGCAGCGTGCGGCCCCGTTGCTGTCCGGACGCATCGACGCCGCGAAGCTCGACGCGATCCTCGACGGCCTCGTGGAGCCCGACAGCGTGACCGAGTGGTTCCTGTGCGGGCCGTTCGACCTGGTGGTGCTGTGCCGGGACCGACTCGCCGCCCGCGGCATCCCCGCGGACCGCATCCGGTTCGAGCTGTTCACGAACGACGCCGACGAGCCGCGCGCCGACCGGGGCCGACCGATCGCCGTCCGCGAGGAGGACGAGACCTATCGTCTGGAGTTCACCCTCGACGGACTGTCGTCCACGGTAGATTCCCCGGTCGCCGCGGACGAGCCGCTGCTAGACGCCGCGCTGCGCGTACGCGGCGACGTGCCGTTCGCATGCGCCGGCGGCGTGTGCGGGACGTGCCGCGCACGGCTCGTCGAGGGCGAAGTGCGCATGACGCAGAACTTCGCGCTCGAACCCGACGAGCTCGAACGCGGCTACGTACTGACCTGCCAATCCCACCCGACGACGCCCCGCGTGGTCGTCGACTACGACGTGTGAGGAGCATCCATGATCGAGCTGACCATCGAGGCGGGCGTCGCCCACGTGGTGCTGAACGCACCCGACCGGCGCAACGCGCTCGACGAACAGGCGCTGCTCGCCCTCGGCGACGCGTACGACCGCGCGGAGGATGCCGGGGTCCGCGCTCTCGTGCTGCGGGGCGAGGGCCCCGGGTTCTGCGCCGGGCGGGACATCTCGGGCGTCGACCCGCGCGAGGACGACGTGATCGGCTATCTCTCGGGCCTCGTGACGCCGCTGCTGCAGAGGATGAGCGCGTTCCCCGCTCCGACCTTCGCGGCCGCGCACGGCGCGTGCCTCGGCGTCGGGCTCGGGCTGCTCATCGCGACCGATGTCGTGTACGTCGCCGACACGGCGAAGATCGGCTCGCCGTTCGCGGCGCTCGGCGCGACGCTGGACTCCGGCGGGCACGCCCTCTTCCTGGAGCGCCTCGGCGCACACAAGACGCTGGATCTCATCTACACCGGGCGGCTCATGTCGGGCACGGAGGCGGTGCAGTCGGGGCTCTTCTCCCAGGTCCTGCCCGCCGACGAGGTGCAACAGGCGACGACGGATGCCGCGGCCACCGCCGCGTCGGGCGCCACCGCCGCGTTCCTCGCGTCGAAGCGCCTGATCGGCCGCATCCGCGACGAGCGTCTGTCGCTGTGGCAGAGCGTGGCTCTGGAGAACATGGCCCAGGCCGAACTGTGCGACACCGCCGACTACCGCGAGGGCTTCGCCGCCTTCCAGCAGAAGCGGAAGCCTCGGTTCGAGGGGCGGTGACCCACCCCGCCCCCGCCGCTCGTTGAGCGAGGGCGGCGCAGCCGACTCCCCCGCTCGTTGAGCGAGGACGGCGCAGCCGACCGAGTCGAAACGCGGTCCCCGGGCAAGACGCGTTTCGACTCGCTCCGCTCGCTCAACGAACGAGGAGGGGAGTTCGCCCAACGAACGAGGAAAGGAACCCGCTCAACGAACGAGGAGAGGAACCCGCTCAACGAACGAGGAGAGGAACCCGCTCAACGGACGAGGAAGGGAACGAGTCAGCGCAGCATCAGCTCGCGGACGTGAGCACGAGTCCCGAGCCGTCCGCCGCGACATCCACGCGCACCGTGTCGCCGTCCCGGACGCCGCCCGACAGCAGCGCCGTGGCCAGCTTGTTCTGCACCTCGGTCTGGATGAGCCGGCGCAGCGGACGCGCACCGAACAGCGGGTCGTAGCCGCGCTCGGCGAGCCACGACCGGGCGTCCGGCGTCACGGCGAGGCTCAGCCGCCGCTCGTGCAGTCGCGCCTGCAGCTGGTCGACCGAGAGCTCCACGATCTGGGCGAGGTCGTCCTCGCTGAGCGCCTGGAACATCACGATGTCGTCGAGACGGTTGAGGAACTCGGGTCGGAACGCCTGACGCACCAGCGCCATGACCTGCTCGCGCTTGACCTCGGTCGACAGCGTCGGGTCGATGAGGATGGGCGAGCCGAGGTTGCTCGTCAGGATCAGGATGACGTTCGAGAAGTCGACCGTGCGTCCCTGACCGTCCGTGAGCCGGCCGTCGTCGAGCACCTGCAGCAGCACGTCGAACACCTCGGGGTGCGCCTTCTCGACCTCGTCGAGCAGCACGACGCTGTAGGGACGCCGACGGACGGACTCGGTGAGCTGTCCGCCCTGCTCGTACCCGACATACCCGGGAGGGGCGCCGACGAGCCGGGACACCGAGTGCTTCTCGCCGTACTCGGACATGTCGATGCGCACCATGGCGCGTTCGTCGTCGAACAGGAACTCGGCGAGCGCCTTGGCCAGCTCGGTCTTGCCGACGCCGGTGGGGCCGAGGAACAGGAACGAACCCGTGGGTCGGCCGGGGTCGCTGATTCCGGCGCGGGAGCGCCGCACCGCGTCGGACACGGCCTTCACGGCATCCTTCTGCCCGATCAGGCGCTTGCCGAGCTCGGACTCCAGGTGCAGCAGCTTCTCGCTCTCGCCCTGCAGCAGCTTGCCGACCGGGATGCCGGTCCACGCCGCGATCACGGCGGCGATGTCCTCCTCGGTCACCTGTTCGTTGACCATGCGGCCCTCGTCGGAGACCGCGGCCTCGGCGGACTCCGCCTCGGCGATGTCGCGCTCGAGCCGCTTGATCGTCTCGTACTCGAGCTTCGAGGCCTTCGTGTAGTCGGCCTGGCGCATCGCGAGGTCGCGCTGCGTGATCGCGTCGTCCAGCTGCTTCTTCAGGTCGCCGACGCGGTTGAGCCCCTGGCGCTCGCGGGCCCAGCGCTCCTCGAGACCTGCGAGCTCGCGCTCCATCTCGACGAGGTGCTCGCGCAGTGTGCTCAGGCGCTCCTTCGACGCGGCATCCTTCTCCTTCTTCAGGGCGAGCTCCTCGAGCTTCAGCCGATCGACCTGCCGCTTGAGCTGGTCGATCTCGACCGGGGACGAGTCGATCTCCATCTTCAGGCGCGACATCGACTCGTCGACGAGGTCGATCGCCTTGTCCGGCAGCTGGCGGGCCGGGAGATACCGGTTCGACAGGGCCGCCGCCGCGACCAGCGCGCTGTCCGAGATCGTCACCCCGTGGTGCGCCTCGTACCGGCCCTTGAGCCCGCGCAGGATCGCCACGGTGTCCTCGACGCTGGGCTCCCCGACGTACACCTGCTGGAAACGGCGCTCCAGCGCAGCATCCTTCTCGATGAACTCGCGGTACTCATTGAGCGTGGTCGCACCGATCAGGCGCAGCTCGCCCCGGGCGAGCATGGGCTTGAGCATGTTGGAGGCCGCGACCGACCCTTCACCGCCGCCCGCGCCCATCAGCACGTGCAGCTCGTCGATGAAGGTGATGACCTGACCCTCGGACTCGGTGATCTCCTTGAGGACCTGCTTCAGGCGCTCCTCGAACTGTCCCCGGTACATGGCGCCGGCCACGAGGGCGGAGATGTCGAGCGTGACCAGTTCCTTGTCCTTGAGCGACTCCGCGACGTCGCCCGCCACGATGCGCTGCGCGAGGCCCTCGACGACGGCGGTCTTGCCGACGCCGGGCTCGCCGATGAGGACCGGATTGTTCTTGGTGCGTCGCGTGAGCACCTGGCTGACGCGGCGGATCTCGCTGTCCCGACCGATCACGGGATCGAGCTTTCCCTGACGCGCGCGGTCGGTGAGGTTGATCCCGAACTGCTCGAGCGCGGACTGCTGCTGGTCTTCCTGGGCGGGGTTGGTCATCGTTCCTCCTGAGGACTCCTTCACAAAGTTGAGTGGTGGTGACTCAAGTTTAGCAGGTCGGATGCCGGAGCCGGCGACCCTCAGATGAGGATCGGGAACGTCAGCATGATGATCGCGCCGGTCAGGCCGACGGCGATGGCGAGGACGAGCAGCGTCCACCGCACCCAGCGCGTGAGGTCGCGCTGCGACATCGCGGTGAGGAACAGCACGAGCGCGAACAGGACGGTCAGCAGCGTGTAGTTGTCGCCGCGCTGGTTGCTCTCCAGCGCGTCCGCGAAACGCGTCTCCGCGCGCTCGGACAGCTCCTCGGCCTCCTCTGTGCCGGGCGGAACGTACTCGGGCATGACGAACGGACCGCGCTCGGTGCGGCCCCCGGCATCCCAGGCCTCGAAGGCGACCGCGAACTCGGGACTGAAACGCTCTTCGATGAACGCCGTCAGTGCGGCATCCTGGGCCCGGTCGGCCAGCACCCACTCGGTCCAGATCGTCAGGTCGTACTGCCGGGCGTCGCGCGCCGTGCCGTCGGCCACGCCGGCCTGGATGCGCGCCCCGGACGCCTCGCTGAACGCGATGGACATGTCGCCGCCCCACTTCGACGCCTCGAAGCCGCACCAGGCGGTCAGGACCGCCGTGATCGACAGCACGAACACGGCGATGACGTCGAAGACGTCCCGCCTCTTCTTCGTCTCGTCCGCCCGCATGCCTGTGATTCTGCCGGAACGGGACGGTGCGCAGAAGACCGCGGCACGACTTTCCCGTGCGCGGCCGCGGGCCGCGTCAGCGGAAACCGGCGACCGCGTCCCAGATCGCGTCCGCGACCTGCCGCTTCGTACCGGATGCCGCGCCGACCACTCCCGCCTCGCCGACGATCTGCACCGCGTTCTCACCGGATTCGAATCCGCGCTCCCACCCGACCTCGTTCACCACGAGCAGATCGACGCCCTTGCGTTCGCGCTTGCGTCGCGCTCGGTCGAGGAGCTCGCTCTCGCTCTCGGGCGTCTCGGCCGCGAACGCGACGATCGTCTGACCTGCTCGGCGCCGCGCGGCGAGGCCCGCGACGATGTCCTCGTTCTCCACGAGGTCGATCCGGGTGAGGACACCCGCCTCCTTGGTGAGCTTGCGCTCGGCGGTCTCGGCGGGACGGTAGTCGGCGACGGCCGCGGCCATCACGACGACGTCCGCGCTGTCCGCGGCGGCGCGCATCGCCTCGCCCAGCTCGGCGGCCGTCCCGGCCCGCCGGACGTGCACGCGCGGATGCCGCGGCAGCACGCCCTCGTCGACGTGCGCGGCCACGAGCTCGACGTCTGCTCCGCGCTCCGCCGCGGCGAGGGCGAGGGCCGCCCCCTGCCGTCCGCTGGAGCGGTTGCCGAGGTAGCGGACCGGGTCGAGGGGCTCACGGGTCCCGCCCGTCGAGACGACGACGCGGATCCCTGCCAGATCCTGAGCCCGGGTGAGGACGGCATCCAGGATCTCCTCGGGCTCGAGCATCCGACCAGGGCCCGAGTCGCCGCCGGTCAGCTCTCCGTCGCCGGGGCCGATGATCTGCACGCCGCGTTCGCGGAGGGTGGCGATGTTCGCCCGGGTGGACGGATGCCGCCACATCTCCGTGTGCATCGCCGGGGCGATCGCGACCGGGGCCGTGGTCGCGAGAAGGGTCGTTCCGAGCAGGTCGTCGGCGAGGCCCGCCGCCATCTTCGCGATCGTGTTGGCCGTGGCCGGCGCGACGATGACCAGCTCAGCGGACTGCCCGAGTGCCACATGACGCACGCGGGCGACGTCCTCGTGGACGCTGGTCGTGACCGGGTGACGGCTGATGGCCTCCCACGTCGGAAGCCCCACGAAGCGCAGGGCGTCCTCGGTGGGCACGACGGTCACGTCATGGCCGGCCTTGATGAGGAGCCGGACGAGCTGGACCGACTTGTAGGCGGCGATGCCGCCCGTGACCCCGACGACGATGTTCATGCCTCGATTCTGCCCCGTAGGCTGGCACACGTGTGCACGGTCGTGATCGATGTGGCGGATGCCGGCAGCTCGCGCCTGCTCGCGGTGCGCGACGAGGACCCTCAGCGGGAGTGGGATCACGTCGGCGCCTGGTGGCCCGAGGCGTATCCCGGCGTGATCGGGATCCGCGATCGGCGCGCCGGCGGCGCCTGGCTCGCGGTGAACACGGTGGAGCACCGGCTGGCTGTCCTGCTCAATCGCGCCGACGTCCTCGATCTGCCCGACGCGGCGTCGCGCGGGTCGCTCGCTCTGGAGTCGGTCGTCGGACGTTCTCCGGTCGGCTTTCCGCGCATGCACGGGTTCAACCTGCTCGAGGCGACGCCGGAGGCGGCGCGCGTCATCTCCTGGGACGGCGTCGAGCTGCGCGAGACGCCCATCGCCTCCGGTGTGCACATGATCGCCCACGACGACCTCGACGATCCGTCGACCCCGCGCATCGCGGCCTGGCTGCCGCGGTTCCGCACGACGGTACCGGATGCCTGGGTGGACCTGCTCGCCGAGACGGCCGCCCTCCCGGCGGAGGACGACCGGGCGATCATCCGCGACAACCGCCCGCACGGCTATCCGACCCAGTCGCTGCTCTACTGCACGGCCTCGGTGTCGGAGGCCGGGGTGCAGGTGCACGACGAGGCGCTGCCCCGCCCCGGCCACTGGACCTGATCCCGGGTGCGTCAGATTTCGCGACCCCAGCACCCAGCGACCCTGGCGCCCAGGGAGACCGTGCGGGATCAGGCGGCGGACTCGTCCCGCGTGCACGAGAACGTCGCGCGGTAGGCGGTCGGCGTCGTCCCCAGCACGCGCGCGAAGTTCTGCCGCAGCACGGCCGCCGATCCGAACCCGCACTCCGCGGCGATGCGGTCCAGACCGAGATCGGTGCGCTCCAGCATCCGCTGCGCCTGGATGATCCGCTGCCGCGCCAGCCAGGCCGCGGGCGTCGCACCGTGCTCGGCCTTGAATCGGCGCGCGAAGGTCCGCGGGGACATGTGCGCGCGCTGCGCGAGCTGCTCGACGGAGAGCTCCTCGCGCAGGTTCTCCATCGCCCAATCCGTGACGAGGGCGAGGGAATCGCTCTGCACGAGAGGCAGCGGACGGTCGATGAACTGCGCCTGGCCGCCGTCGCGCTGGGGCGGCACGACCATGCGCCGGGCGACGCGGTTCGTCAGCTCGGCACCGATCTCCTGGCGGAGCAGGTGCAGGCAGGCGTCGAGTCCGGCGGCGGTTCCCGCGCTCGTGATGATCCTCCCGTCCTGCACGAACAGCACATCCGGGTCGACTTCGATCCGCGGATACATCTCGGCCATCACGTCGGCGTACATCCAGTGCGTCGTTGCGCGCCTGCCGTCCAGGATCCCGGATGCCGCGAGGATGAACGACCCGCTGCACACGCTCAGCACCCACGCACCGCGGTCATGCGCGGCACGGACGGCGTCGAGGATGAGCGGGTCCACGTCGCCCCAGCGGTCTCGCGGCAGCGGGCAGACGACGACGAGATCCGCCTCGTAGGCGAAGGAGAGGTCGTCCTCCACGTTGACCGAGAAGCCGAGTTTGGACATCACCGCCCCGGGCCGCGGCGCGACGACGCGGAAGTCGAAGTTCGGCACGCCGTCGTCCGACCGGTCCAGCCCGAACGCCTCGCAGGCCACGCCGAACTCGAACGGCGCGAACCCGTCCTGGATGATGCAGGCCACGGTCTTCATGGGGTTCCTCTCCGGATGCCGCGTTGGCAGTTTTCACGCGGATCATGTCCATTCTGCCACTCGTGACGCTAAATGCGCGAGCGTAGCGTTTCTGCCATGTTCCTCGTCATCGTTCTCGTGGCCCTGTCCGTCTGGGGCATCGTGTGGTCGGTGATCGACGTGCGCCGCGACGGATACGGTCAGCGCCCCACGGACTGGTCGCGCGTCGCCGGACGCGACGACGCGATCCAGCGGGCCGAATCCTCCGTCGCCTATCGCTGATTCGCCCGGCACGGCTAGGCTCTGCGGCATGAGCGACCCCCAGCAGCCTCAGGTCCCGCCGTACGCGAGCTCACCCCAGCCGTATCCGTCGCAGCCGGTGCCGCCGGCCGGTCAGCCGGGCTACGGGACCCAGCCGGCCCAGCCGCAGGGCTACGTCCTGAACGGCCACACGCCGCAGGCGGGCCACCCGGCAGCGGACTATTCGGCACCGGGAGCACCCGGCTATCCCGCACCGCGCCCGAGCGCCGGCAATGCGCCCGCGCGCATCGGACTCATCATGGGTCTCATCGCGGTCGGCGGGGAGCTGCTGTTCAACGTGATCAGCCGAATCCTGCTGTTCTCGTCCGACTATCGCATCGTCGACATGCTGTACATGGTGGGCACTCCGCTCGCGCTGATCGCCGCCGTCCTCGCGCTCACCTTCGGGATCGTCGGTCTGCGCCGCCCGGGCGCCCCGCACGGCATGGCCGGTATCGCCACCGGCATCGGGCTCGCGGTGACCTGCGGCATCGTGGTGAACTTCTTCATCAACGTGCTCACGCCGCTGGTGTACGACCTCTTCTGATTCCCGCCGCTCAGCGCCACCAGCGCCGGCGCCGGCGCCGCACGGGCGCCGGCGCCGGCTCGGGTTCCGGCTCCGGCGGCACCGCCGTATGGTCCCCGGACGCCCACCGCAGCAGCAGCGCGTCAGGGTTGCCGTCGAGTACGAGCGCACGCGTCAGCAGCGTCAGTGGGATCGACAGGATCGCACCCAGCGGGCCGATCACGAAGGTCCAGAAGATCACCGAGAAGAAGCTCAGCGTCAGGCTGAGATCCACCGCGTCGCTGACGAACTTGGGCTGCACGAGCACCTGCAGGACCACGTTGACGACGCTGTAGACCACGATGACGCCGAGCAGCAGCGGCCAGTCGCCCACGAAGAACGCGAGGATCGCCGGCGGGATGACGCCGAGCACGAAGCCGATGTTCGGGATGAAGTTCGTCACGAACGCCAGCACCGCCCACACCACGGCCCCGGGCACGTTCATCGCCCACAGCGCGAGTCCGTCGATGACCGCGACGATCGCGCCGAACGACGCGTTGACGATGTAGTACCGGCGGATGCCCGCGTTCAGATGCGCGATCCGCGCGATCACCGGGGCGTGCGTGGCCCCGAAGACCACGCCGGCCTGACGGTACCGCGCGGCGTCGATCGCCATGAAGATGATGTACGCGAAAACGAAGAACAGCGCCGTGGCCACCGCGAGCACGGTGCCGCCGATGCTGGACGCGACGCTGAGCAGCGTGGCAGGGTCCAGGGCGGATGCCGCCGCATCCGCCGCCTCCGGACCGAGGCCCAGCGACTCGAGCCAGGCGACGGTCTCGTCGAGACGGTCGGCGAGGCCGCCGTCGGTCGCGAGGTCGACGACGAGGCGGGCGAACTGGGTGCCGGCGAACCAGAGCAGCAGGCCCATCACGCCGAGCACGATGTACGCCACCGCGATGACCGCCGTGGAACCCGCCCACCGCGGCCAGCCGCGCCGTTCCAGAGGCCGGCGCAGCGGCTCGCAGATGACGACGATGACGATCGCCAGCGCGATGGGCCCGACGATCTCGCGCGCGAACGACAGCCCCGCGATGACGACGACGGCGGCCGCGAGCGCGAGCAGCACACGCAGGCTCGGAGAGAGGAGGCGGTCGGACGACGGCGCGGGGCTGGTCACCCGGCCAGAGTACCCGGGCCCGCACCCGCCGCGGCGAGAACCCGCTCGTACACGGCGATCATGGCGGCGGTGCGGGAGGACTGGCGGAACGCCTCGGCGACCTCGGCATCCGGCACCGGAGCCGTCCCCGCAGCGATGTCGGATGCCGCGATCCGCAGCGTCCGCGAGAGGGCCGCGACGCGCTCGGGCTCGGCCGCGTCGGATGCCGGCACCAGCCACTGCCCGCCGCGCAGTTCGGCGCCGATGTCCGGATCGCTCACGATGGTCGGAGTGCCGAGCGCCGCAGCCTCGAACGGCGTCATGCCCTGCGTCTCGAACCCGATCGAGGTCTGCACGACGGCGTCGGCCGCCGCGATCCGCGCGAGGGTCTCGGCGTACGGCAGCCGTCCCGCGAAGCGCACGCCGTCGTGTCCTGCGGCGATGCGCTCCGCCGCGCGCATCTGTGCGCCGCCGCCGATCACCTCGATGTCGGCATCCACGCCCGAGGCCACCACCGCCTCGAGGAAGGGCAGCAGCCGCTTCTCCGGACTCATCCTCCCGAGCCACACGAAGCGCGGCCGGCCCGGTTCCCGCTCGGAGCGGGCGGCGAGCACGGCGTCGAGCAGGTCGTCGTCGATGCCGTTCCAGACGACGTCGACCGTCTCGAACACGCCGTTCTCCTCGAGACGTCGAGCGAAGTGCCCCGAGGGAGCGGTCACCGCACCGGACTCCTGGGCGATCCCGCGCAGATATGCCCACCCGTCCGAACCAGGAACCCGGTCGCCGATGCCCCGCATCGCGACGCGGCGCCACGCGTTCAGCACTGCCAGCACCGGGCGATGCAGGGGCGTCACCGCCGCGAGGCCGACGTCGACGCGGTTGTGCATGGTGTGCACGACCGGGATGCCATGGCGGTGTGCGAACCGGTGGCCGATGAACGCCCCCCAGAAGTCCGCCTGGACGTGCACGAGGTCCACCGGCGGGAGCGTCGCGAACGCGCGATCCAGATACCGATCCACTCGGGCGCCCGGCCACGTCATCGAATACTCCCGATCGAGCGTGATCGGGAACGAAGGGGTGTCCAGGAGCGACGGGTCGCCGCCGAAGACGGCCCTGGCGTGCATCCGCGGAGCGACGACCGTGACCGCGTGTCCTGCGCGTTCCAGGAACCGCTTCTGCAACCGCATCGACACCTGCGCACCGCCGAGGGACGCCAGGTGCTGATCCCCGAACAGGACGATGTGCATGGGCCTACTCGGGCAGGGGCTCGTCGCGGTACAGCGCCTCGAACGTGTCGAGCGTCCGGTTGATGTCGTGCACGAGAACGCCGTCCAGCGACGCGCGCTGCATGCGCTCGTACTCGGCAGGATCCGCCGTGAGCACGTCGGCGAGGCGCGCGGCGAGCGCGTCGGCGTCACCGGGCTCGAACAGGTACCCGTTCTCCCCGTGGTGGACCAGGTGCGGCAGCGCTACGGCATCCGCGGCGACGACGGGCAGTGCGGAGGCCATCGCCTCCATGGTCGCGATCGACTGCAGTTCGGCGATCGAGGCGATCACGAACAGGCTGGCGCGCGAGAGCAGAGCACGCAGCTCGGCGTCGGTGGTCCGGCCGTGGAACGTCACGCGCTCGCCCAGGCCCAGCTGCGCCGCGAGCTGCTCGAGGCTCTTGCGCTGGTCCCCGCCGCCGACGATGTCGAAGTGCACGTCCAGCGCCGGACCGAGCTTCGTCATGGCCTGCAGCACGACCTCGATCTGCTTCTCGGCCGTGAGGCGCCCGACGAAGATGATGCGGTTCTTCTCCCGCGGGCCGACGACTGGCGTGTACTGCGTGCGGTCGATGCCGCAGCTGACCGGGATGACCTCCTTCAGATCGATCGTGTTCTCGAGGAAGTCCGCCGCCCGGCGCGTGGGTGTGGTGACCGCGCGGGCGAGCTTCAGCGTGCTCTCGGCATCCTTCCACGCCAGGCGGATGATCGGCTTGTTGATCGCATCCGGAAGCGTCGTGTGATCGAGGATGTTCTCGGCCATGACGTGGTTCGTGGCGATCACGGGGATGCCGCGCCGGCGCGCGATGCGCGCGAGACCACGACCGATCACGATGTGCGACTGGATGTGCACGACGTCGGGACGGACCTCGTCGAGGACCTTTCTGGCGTAGTGCTTGGCGCGCCACGGCCACACGAATCGCAGCCAGTCGTGGGGCAGCCAGCGCACCGACGGCAACCGGTGCAGCATCATCGGCTCGCCCTCGACGACCTCGATGCGCGGTTCGGTGCGCCGGTACGCCTGGTTGGGGGCGACGACGTGCACGTCGTGCCCGCGCTGGACAAGTCCTGCCGCGAGACGCTCGGCGAAGCGGGCGGCGCCGTTGATGTCGGGAGCGAAGGTGTCGCACCCGATCAGGACCTTCATCGGGGCTCGATCGGCGGGGATGCTCGACGGATCGATCGGATCGTCGGGTTCAGTCACGGACATGCTGCCTTACGGTCGGGCGGCCAGGAATAGGGGCCTGTGGGCGCACGTCACTCTACCGGAGGGCCCTGGGCCGTCCCGGGAGGCGGTGCCCTTCGACATTCGTGAAGGCAGGTAACTATGTAGTAGCATCATCATCATGACCACGCTCCTCATCGACCGCCTGCTGCAGATCGCCGACCTGTTCCAGAAGGACATGGCCCGCGCCTTCGACGGCAGCGGTCTCACCCCGGCCCGCGTCCACCTGCTGTGGGTGCTCGTGCACGAGGGCCCGTCGACCCAGCAGGCGCTCGCCCGGGCCTGCGACGTGAGCGCGCGGAACATCACCGGCCTCGTCGACGGGCTCGAGCACTCCGGTCATGTCCGCCGGACGCCGCATCCCACCGACCGCAGAGCCGTCCTCGTCGAACTGACCGAACAGGCCGACGAGATGATGCGCCGGATGCAGCGCGAGCACGTCGAGCTGAACGACACTCTCCTGGCCGCGATCGCGCCGGAGGACAGGGAGGCCGTCGATCGAGGCCTGACCGGGGTCGCCGAGCGGCTGTCCGCGCTCCTCGCCGAAGCGGAGGCCGCGCACGAGAGAACCTCCGGAGTCCGATCATGACGATCGACGTCGCTCCGGCCCCCTCCCGCGGAAGGAGGGCGCTCTCGATGCTCGCGCGCGCCCTCCATGCCGAGCTGCGGGTGTACTCCAGCATCGGTCGCGCGATCGCGCGGCGTCCGGCCGTCGAGCCAGGCGGGACGGGCATCGGGTACCACCGCCCCGTCCTGACGGTGCTCGTCATCTTCATCGTGCTCTCGGCGATCGAGATCCCGATCCTCGACCTGATCGTGCATCCCTGGCCGGTCGTGCGCATCGCAGTGCTGGTCCTGGGCATCTGGGGACTGACCTGGATGCTGGGACTCCTGTGCGCCATGCTGCTGCGCCCGCATGCGGTCGGACCGAGCGGCATCCGGGTGCGCAACGGGCTGGAGGTCGACGTGGCGATCCCGTGGAGCGCGATCGCCTCGGTCGCGATCGCGCGGCGGGTGGACGAGCCGAAGACCCCGCGTGTCACGGAGGGCCCGTCCGGCCGCGAGTACGCGGAGCGCATGCAGAACGAGACGAACATCCTCATCGAGCTCGAGCGTCCGACCACGGTGCGCCTTCCTGGCATCGCGCCGCGCGGCGGTGAGCACGACGTCGTCGAGGTCCGCCTGTGGGCTGATGACCCGCGCGCCTTCCTCGACGCGGCCCGGCCGTTCCTCGTGGACGGCTGACGAGCGGCCTTCTCACTCCAGCCCGCGCTCGGCGAGCCAGGCCTTCCGTTCCCGTGCGGGTGCTCGCACGAGCCAGGCGTCGCAGACGAGTTCCTCGAGCCGATCCGCCTCGACCGCGTCGAGTCGCAGCAGCAGTGCCGGATATCCGTCGAAGTGCGGGATGGTGAACAGGACATCCGGCTCCGCCGCCAGCAGCGCCTCCTTCTCCTGCAGGTCGGCGACCCGCAGTCCGAGCACGACGCCGTCGGGCCACGAGCGATCGAGTTCCGCCAGCGCGCGCAGGTCGGACTGCGTGGGCCCGCGCACCCACAGGATGGCGCCGCTGCGCAAGCGCCATTCCTGCTCGCCGGTGTGCCCGCCGATGCGTTCCAGGACGCCGGGAAGCGACGTCGCGATGCGCCGCACATCCGTCACGGTCGCCATGGCGCCCATGGTTCTCCGTCGCCGCATCCACCGCAACCCCGGGGGTTGTGCGACACCTTTCGGCAATTGCGGCAGAACCTTCCTGGCGCCATCGCCGAGAAGTGGCGCAGAACCCGTGCAGGACGACGCCGGCACGGCGCGGAGTCGCCTAGCGTGGAGACATGCGCCTTTCAGCATCCGCCGATCCTGACCTGTGGATCCCCGTGACCGAATCGCTCGGCTGGAAGGGCCGTCGGCATCGCAAGGCCGCACTGCGGATGCTGCTGGGGCAGGCGAACCAGGCCGTCGGCGCCGCGGAGCGCCCTGGCTCACGGGTCGGTGCGTGGCTGATGAGCCAGGCCGCGCCGTTCGCGATGCGCAAGGCGGACGGACGGGTGCTCGCCTGGACGTGGAAGGCCGATCCCGAACTCGTCGTCGCCCTCGCGACGACCCAGGAGCTCACCCCGCAGGTGCGCACCGCCCGGGCGATGATGCCGATGGAGTACGACGACACCGAGTCGTTCCCGACCGCACTGGGCGTCGGCGAGAAGCTCGTGATGCCGATCCCGCCGCAGCCCGGGACACCGCCCTTCGCGACGTACACATGGGACACCGGAAGTCATCTCGTGACGTTGAACGTGCTGTGCAGCGACCGGGAGCGGTTCGGAACGCTGCTTCCGGCGCTGGACGACCTCGCCCGCAGCATCCGCATCTCCGACGACCTGACGACCGGCGAGTCCGGCGATGTCCTGCGCCTCCCGCCCGCCTGATACGCCGGTCAGTTCAGTGCGGACGTGAGCCGGAACACGCCGTCCAGGAAGGTCGAGGTCGCCGGCTCGCGTCGCCACTCCTCGAGCGTCAGTTCGCGTCCGGCATCCCGGTAGGCCTGCTCGACCTCGCGCATCTGCGCGACGAACGATGCCCCTCGGACCAACATCGAGATCTCCATGTTCAGGGTGAACGAGCGGATGTCCATGTTGCTCGAGCCGATCACCGCGATGTCGTCGTCGATCGAGAAGTGCTTCGAGTGCAGGATGAACGGCGCCGGGTACAGGAAGATCCGCACTCCCGCCTCGAGCAGCGCCTCGTAGTACGACCGCTGCGCGTGATACACCATGCCCTGGTCCCCGAGCTCCGACACGAACAGCTGAACCTCGAGGCCGCGCTGCCGGGCGGTGGTGATGGCGTAGACCATCGCTTCGTCCGGCACGAAGTACGGACTCGTGAGGATGACGCGCTCGGTCGCGCCGTGGATGAGCGAGAGGAACAGCCGCAGGTTGTTCTCGGTCTCGTAGCCGGGCCCGCTGGGCACGAGCTGGCAGACCAGTGCATCGGCGCCCTCGTCTGCCGGGACCTCGGACGCCGGGACGATCTCGTCCAGCTGCTCTCCGGTCTCGATCAGCCAGTCGGAGAGGAAGACTGCGTCGATCTCGGTGACGGCCGGACCCGCCACCCGGGCGACGAGCTCCTGCCATTTCAGGCCGCGGCTGATGTTCTTCGGCGCGTTGTAGGTGCGGTCGATGAGGTTCTGCGACCCCACGAAGGCGACGCGACCGTCCACCACGACGATCTTGCGGTGATTGCGCAGGTCGGGGCGCTGATACCGGCCCTTCAGCGGCTGCACGGGCAGCATCCACGACCACAGCACTCCGATGCGGTCGAGTTCGGCGAAGGTCCGGTCGGCGTTCGCGACCTTCCGCGAGGCGATGTGGTCGGCGAGCAGTCGCACGGCGACACCGCGGGCGACGGCGTTCTCCATGGCCGTGAAGAAGACCTCGGTGGTCTCGTCCCGGCTGACGATGTAGAACTCGACGTGCACGTAGGACTCGGCTTCGTCGATCGCGGCGGCCATGGCCGCGATGGATGCCTCGTAGTCGTCGATCAGCTCGGCGGTGTTGCCCCCGACGGCCGGGAAGCTGGTGAGGCGCTCGTTCTGGGCGGTGACGCGGGTGAACCAGGTCGGCCAGTCCGACGTGTCGACGGCGAAGTCGCCCGCGGCCACCCGATCGCGGATGATGCCGTCGATGCGCGCCTGCTCCGCGCGCCGCTTCCTGGGCAGCTTGACGTTGCCGATCAGCAGGAACAGCACGAGCCCGACGATCGGCAGCAGGAAGATCAGCAGCAGCCAGGCCATCGCGGCGGTGGGCTTGCGGCCGCGCGGGATCACGATGAGCGCGGTGATGTTGATCGCGAGCACCACGAGAGCGCTGGCCACCCATCCCAGGTTGGCGAGAAGAAGCGAGTTCACGTGTGCAGTCTCCCGCATTCCGCGGCACAGCCGGTAGATTCGCGCATGTGACCTCGACGACCTCGGCCTCGCGCCGCCCCGCCTGGCTGTTGCCGAGCCTCGCCGGGTATCGTCGCGCGTGGCTCCGCGCGGACCTCGTCGGCGGTCTCTCCGCCGGAGCCGTCGTCATTCCGCAGGCGATGGCGTACGCGACGATAGCGAACCTGCCCGTGCAGGTCGGCCTGTACACCTGCATCGTCCCGATGCTCGTGTACGCCCTGCTCGGCGGAAGCCGGGCGATGAGCGTCTCGACGACGTCGACGATCGCGACGCTGACGGCCACGACGCTGGTCACCGCCGGTGTCGCGGCGAGCGCGGACGATCCGGACGCCGCGCTCGGCTCCCTCGTGACGCTGACGCTGCTCGTCGGGATCGTCCTCGTGGTGGCCCGGGTTCTCCGGCTCGGCTCGCTCGTCGAGAACATCTCCGGCGCCACCGTGCTGGGGCTCAAGATCGGTGTCGGCGCGACTGTCGCCGTCGGCCAGTTGCCGAAGCTGCTGGGCGAGACGGAGAACGTGTCGGGCCATGGCTTCCTCCGCTCGCTCCTCGCGGTCGGTCAGGCACTCGAGAGCGCGAACGGCGCCACCATCGCGCTGTCGATCGGTTCGATCCTCGTCCTGATCCTGTTGCAGAGGTTCGCGCCGCGCGTTCCCGCCACGCTGATCGTCGTGCTCGGCGGCATCCTGCTGTCCGCGTTCACGGGCCTCGCGAACGCGGGAGTCGCTCTCATCGACCCGGTTCCCTCCGGCTTCCCCGTCCCCCGCCTTCCGGACCTCTCTCAGGTGGTCGACCTGGTCCCGGGCGCGCTCGCGATCGCCGTGATGGCGTTTCTGGAATCCGCTGCCGTGGCCCGCGGCATCCGGAAGGCGACGGATCCGCAGGTCGACAGCAACCAGGAGCTCTTCGCGACCGGAGCGGCCAACGTCGTCGGCTCGTTCTTCACGACCATGCCGGCCGCGGGAGGATTCTCGCAGAGCGCAGTGAATCAGAATGCCGGCGCCAAGACGCAGGTCTCGACGATCGTCACGGTCGCGCTCGCGATCCTGGTCGCGCTCTTCCTCGGTCCCGTCCTGAGTCTTCTGCCCCAAGCGACGCTGGCAGCCATGGTGTTCGTCGCCGTCGCAGGACTCATCAATGTCCCGGAACTGGTCCGCTGGGCTCGGGTGAGCCCGCAGGATTTCTGGATCGCGCTGGTCGTGGCACTGATCGGATTGTCCGCGGGCCTGCTTCCGGCGGTCGCGGTCGGCGTCGTGGTGACCCTGATCATCGTGCTCCGCGAGATCAACATCCCCAAGCTCGACGTCATCGGTCGCCGCGGGAGCGCACTGGGCATCCACCTCGGACGCGGCCTCTACACTGCGAACGCCCTCGAGAACGAGCGCGCGATCATCGCGCTGGCCACGGCGCAGGAGGATCCTGTGTCGGCCGTCGTGCTGGACGTCGAGCGGCTGGAGATCGTCACGGTCACGGTGCTGGATGCGCTCGAGGATCTCGACCGCGAACTGGCGCAACTGGGCATCGTGCTGCACCTCGCGCGGCTGCCTGAGCGCGCCGCCGCGGTCGCTCGGCGCCTGCCCTGGTACGCGGGCCTCGAAGCCACCGGCCGCGCCCACGACTCGGTCGAGGAGGCGCTGGCCTCGGCCTCCGCCTGAGACGACGGGGGCGACGGATGCCGAGTGACACCCGTCGCCCCGTCGCTCCCGCCAGTCAGTCGCGCGCCATCGCCGCCGCGAGATGCGCCTCGAGATCGACGTAGGTGTCGTCCGCGATGTCGAACACGACCTTCGCGATCTCGCCGCCGGTGAAGTCGAACCCATAGCCGTACAGCGATGAGACGGGGTCGGCGCTGTCGCGGCCGATCGTCAGCCCTTCACCGCACAGCGAGAAGTGTCCGAGCACCGTGCGGATCTGCTTCTCGTCGACCTGCTCCTCGTCGATGTACAGCTTCACCGGACCCGTCGGCTCGCGATAGTCGCCCATGCCCTCCTTGACGAACTCGACGCCGATGATGTGCCGGCCCGCGGTCGGAGCAGGTGCCGAGACCCGGTCCTCCGGAGGGATGCCGAGGAAGTTGTACACGTAGTGCACCTGACCGTCCTTGACGACGAGCGCGTGACCGCCGAAGCGGGAGCCGTGGGCGAAGATGACACCCTCGGTCTCGGGTGTGAACTCGATCTCGGCTGCGATCTTGTACGAACCGCCGTGGACGTTCGCCGCCGATCGCTCCGGGATCTCGGTCGTCCCGGGATAGTAGACGAAGCGTCCCGAAGGCGGCGCCGGCTGATGGAATTCCATCTGGATGAAAGTCTCGTAGTCCTTGGGACTGCCGATGATCTGCAGGTCGTTCAGCGGCAGGACCTTGTTGGCTTTCGCCTCCGCCATCCACAGCGCCTTCAGCTCGTCGACTCTCTCCGGGTGTTCGGCGGCGAGATCGCGGGATTCGGACCGATCGACATCGGTGTGGAACAGTTGCCACACGTCCGAGTCGAATCCGCTCATGCCGCTCGTCGGACCGTGCTCGGCCACGGCTTTCCAGCCGTTGTGCCAGATCCCGCGGCTGCCGAGCATCTCGTAGTACTGCGTCGTCTTCGCCGTGGGCCCGTCCGGGGCCGCGTCGAACGAGTACACCATCGACACGCCGGACAACGGTGTCTGCTCGACCCCGTCGTAGACGTCGGGAAAGGTCACCCCGCATGCCTCGAGGATCGTCGGGACGATGTCGGTCGAGTGGTGATACTGGTGCCGGATCTCGCCTTTGGCCGTGAATCCCGCGGGCCAGTGGATGACGAGCGGATCGCACACCCCGCCCTGATAGGTGTAACGCTTGAACATCTTGTAGGGCGTCGAGAATGCCGCAGCCCAGCCGGTCGGGTAGTGCCCGTAGGTGTCGGCGGTGCCGAGCCTGTCGACCAGACGAAGGTTCTCCTCGAGGCTGTCCGGATACCCGCCGAAGACCTTGCCCTCGTTGACGGATCCGTTCGGACTGCCTTCGGCGGATGCGCCGTTGTCGGCGCAGTAGATGATCAGCGTGTTGTCGAGCTGGCCCGACTCCTCCAGGTAGTCGACGATACGGCCGACCTGCGCATCCGTGTACTCGCTGAAGCCCGCGTACACCTCGGCCATACGACAGAACATCGCCTTCTGCTCGTCCGAGAGCGTGTCCCACGGCAGCACGGCGTCAGCCTGTGTGTAAGTGCCGTCCGACATCGGGTTGAGTGCGGTGAGCTCCGTGCCTTCGGGGAGGATGCCCTTCTCGATCATGCGCGCGAGCACCCATTCGCGGTAGGCCTCGTAGCCGTCGTCGAAGGCCCCCTTGTACCGATCGATGTACTCCTGCGGCGCATGGTGCGGAGCATGGTTGGCGCCGGGGCAGAACCACAGGTACCAGGGCTTGTCCGGTTCGGTCTGCTTGACATCGCGGATCATCTTCAGCGCCTGGTCGGCGAGATCCTTCGACAGGTGGTAGCCGTCCTCGGGCAGATAGGGCTGATCGATGTAGTGGTTGTCCACGGCGAGAGACGGATACCAGTTGTTGGTCTCGCCACCGATGAAGCCGTAGAACCGGTCATAGCCCTGCGCGAGCGGCCAGTTCTTCTTGCTCGCGCCGGCCGTCCACTCGTCGATGGGGACGTTGTGGTTCTTGCCGACCCAGAACGTCGACCAGCCGGCGTCCCGCAGGACGTTGGCCATGGTCGCGTTCGACGGCGGGATGTGCGAGTTGTATCCGGGGAAGCCGGTCGAGGACTCCGAGATGGTCGCGAAGCCGTTGAGATGGTGGTTCCGACCGGTCAAGAACGTGGAGCGCGTCGGCGAGCACAGCGCGGTGGTGTGCCACTGCGTATAGGTCAAGCCGTTCTCGGCGAGGCGGTCCATGGTCGGCATGTTGATCCGCCCGCCGTAGGGCGACCAGGCCGCCATGCCCGTGTCGTCGTACAGCACGACCAGCACGTTCGGCGCGCCCTCGGGCGGCTTGCTCGGCAGGAACGCATCCCAGTCCGCAACCGAATCACGGACATCGAGTTCGATCTTCCCCTGGAATTCTCGCGGCATTGCACACTCCTCCTTTTCGGGCCGCGCACGGCCCTTGGTCCCCCTTGGGAGTGACATTAGGGCTCACCGCCCGGGAATGGTAGGGATCGTCACGGATCGGTTCTCCCGCTAGTCTGTGCGCGTCCGATGGCCCGCGCCGAAGGAGAGACATGTCCGAGATCCTGCCCTCGTGGCGCGACACCGCTACGCGCACCGCGATCACCGACTTCGTGGCCGCCGTGACCGACGAATCCGGCCCCGACCACGTCGTCCCCGAGGATCGCGTCGCGGTCTTCGACAACGACGGGACCCTGTGGACCGAGAAGCCGATGATCACCCAGCTGCACTATCTGCTCGGCCAGTGGAAGAAGGCTGCGGAGGCGGATCCGTCTCTCGCCGACAAGCAGCCGTACCAGGCCGCGGTGTCCGGGGACCTGGCGTGGCTCGCGGAAGCAGTGGACAAGCACTATGCGGGGGACGACGCCGACCTGGGCGTGCTCATCGCGGCCGTCGCGGGCAGCTCGGCGGGACTCAGCGTCGAGGAGTACGCCGCGTCGGTCGAGGAGTTCTTCCGCGACGCCCGCCATCTCACGCTCGGCACCCCGTATGCGCTGACGGTCTACCAGCCGATGGTGGAACTCGTCCGCTACCTCGAGGAGAACGGCTTCACGACGTACATCGTCTCCGGCGGCGAGCGCGACTTCATGCGCCCGATGACGGTCGCGAACTACGGCATCCCCGCCGAGCGGGTCGTCGGGACGGGACTCGGGCTCACCTACGACGAGGAGGCGAACGTGATCCGCTACGCCCCGAAGCTCGCCTACTTCGACGATGGGCCGGAGAAGCCGGTGCGCATCTGGATGAGGACCGGCCGGCGGCCGATCCTCGCCGCGGGGAACTCGAACGGCGATCTGCCGATGCTGCGGTTCGCGCAGGGGAGCCCCCGGAGCCTGGCGCTGCTCGTGCACCACGACGACGACACGGAACGCGGCGACGCCCCCTACGACAAGGGCGCCGAGCAGGCGCTGGCCGCCGAGGGGCTGACGGTCATCAGCGTGCGCGACGACTGGTCCCAGGTGTTCCCCGCTCCCCCCGCATCCCCCGCTCGTTGAGCGAGCGAAGCGAGTCGAAACGCACCCTCACCGACGAGCCTCAGCATTCAGCCCGTTTCGACTCGGTCGGCTGCGCCGTCCTCGCTCAACGAACGAGAAGATGTCACCCCGCTCGTCCAGCGCACCTCCCTCCCCGCTCGTTGAGCGGGCGCAACGAGTCGAAACGCGGTCTCACCGAAGAACCTCAGCCCCTCACCCGTTTCGACTCGGTCGGCTGCGCCGTCCTCGCTCAACGAACGAGGGAAAGTCCCCCCACCCGCTCGTCCAGCACACCCCCCCCGCTCGTTGAGCGGGCGCAGCGAGTCGAAACGCGGTCTCACCGAAGAACCCCGGGCGCTCACCCGTTTCGACTCGGTCGGCTGCGCCGTCCTCGCTCAACGAACGGGGGCGCCGGCTGCGCCGTCCTCGCTCAACGAACGGGAGCGTCGCGCGCGCAGCGGAAGCCGATGTGGCTCATCCCGGTGTCCTCCGCCTGCGGCGAGCGCGCCGCAGGCCGGAAACGCAGGCAGTAGTCCGGCGAGCACAGCTGCGATCCACCCTTGAGCACGCGCCGAGGAATCGCCGGGAACCCCTCCTGGGCACTGGCCGCCGCGAGAAGGTTCGCGCGCTTGCCGGCGTCCACGGGCTTGTCCGACAGACGCAGGTGCCGCGGCGTGTAGTAGTCGCTCGTCCACTCCCAGACGTTGCCGATCATGTCGTACAGTCCGTATCCGTTGGCCGGATAGGAACCGACGGGCGCGGCATCCCCCACGCCCTGGTTGTCGTAGGGGAAGCGCCCCAGCCACGAGTTGGCCTGGGCGACGCCGTTCGGATAGGGCTCGTCGCCCCAGGCGAACCTCGCCCCCTCCAGCCCACCGCGGGCGGCGAACTCGTGCTCTGCCTCGGTGGGCAGGCGCAGTCCCGCCCACTCGGCGTAGGCCACGGCGTCTTCGAAGGCGATGTGCACGACGGGATGCTGCAGGCGATCGTCGACGGACGAGTCCGGCCCGAACGGCCGGCGCCAGGACGCTCCGGGCTGCCAGCGCCACCAGTTGCGCCAGTTGCGCAGATCGACGGGGCCGGACGTCGGAGTGAATACCATCGACCCGGGAACGAGGTCGGCGGCATCGGCCCCCGGGAAGGCCGCCGGGTCGAGCTCGCGCTCGGCGACCGTGACGTAGCCGGTGGCGTCGACGAACGCGGCGTACTGCACGTTGGTCACCTCGTACCGATCGATGAGGAACGGCGCGACCTCACGCTCGTGCACGGGGCGCTCGTCCGGGTAGAACTCGTCCGATCCCATGAGGAACGTGCCGCCGTCGATCAGGACCTGGTCGTGTGTCGTCACGGTCCCACCGTAGCCTCGCCGCAGGTCCGGGGCCCTGCAGTGATTTCTCCCTAACCCGATCCGGGTGAACCCCTGGTGCCCTCGAAGGCCTCGCAGTTAGCGTGAGACGCACGTGCGCGGTTCTGCGCGCCGGAGATCGGAGGGCAGCTGATGGCCAAGGAATTCGCTGGAAGGATCGCACTCGATGTTCGCGACTCGGTCGCGGACTGGGCGCCGTACGAGACGCCGCACGCGCCGGAGGGCGCGCCCAACATCCTGGTGATCCTCTACGACGACACGGGCATGGCATCGTGGTCGCCCTACGGCGGTCGCATCAACATGCCGACTCTCGACCGGCTCGCCGAGAACGGGCTCACCTACACCCAATGGCACACGACAGCCCTGTGCTCGCCCACGCGCTCGACGTTCCTCACGGGCCGTAACCATCACGCGAACGGGATGGGGAACATCATGGAGGGCACCAACGGGTTCCCCGGCTTCTCCGGTCAGATCCCCGAGGAATGCGCCACGATCGGCCAGATCCTCCAGAAGAACGGGTACTCGACGTTCTGGATCGGCAAGAACCACAACGTGCCCGAGCAGGACATCTCCACAGGCGGCAGCAAGCAGTACTGGCCTCTCTCGCAGGGCTTCGACCGCTTCTACGGCTTCCTCGGTGGCGAGACGAACAACTGGTACCCCGACCTCGTCGAGGACAATCACTTCATCGAGCCCCCGTACTCACCGGAGGACGGCTACCACCTCTCGAAGGACCTCGCCGACCAGACCATCCGGATGCTGCGCGATCAGAACGCCTCGAACCCGTCGAAGCCCTGGTACACGTGGTTCTGCCCCGGGGCGAATCACGCTCCGCACCATGCGCCGAAGGAGTACATCGACAAGTACAAGGGCGCGTTCGACGACGGCTACGACGCCTACCGCACCTGGGTGCTGGAGCGCATGATCGAGCGCGGCATCGTCCCGGAAGGGACGGCGCTCACGCCGTTCAATCCGATGCCCGAGGACCAGGCCAATGACGCCGACTACGTCAAGCCATGGGACTCGCTGTCGGATGACGAGAAGCGCCTGTTCAGCCGGATGGCCGAGGTGTTCGCCGGGTTCAGCGAGTACACCGACGCGCAGATCGGCCGGATCATCGACTACCTCGAGGAGACCGGGCAGCTCGAGAACACGCTCATCTTCTACTGCGCGGACAACGGCGCTTCCGGCGAAGGGTCTCCGGACGGGTCCGTCAACGAGAACAAGTTCTTCAACGGCTTCCCGGACGATCTGAAGGAGAACCTGGACAAGATCGGGGTCCTCGGCGGACCGGAGACGTACAACCACTACCCCACCGGATGGGCGGCGGCGTTCTCGACCCCGTTCCAGATGTTCAAGCGCTACTCGCAGTTCTCCGGCGGTACGTGCGATCCGATGATCGTCCATTGGCCGGCCGGGATCTCGGCCAAGGGCGAGGTGCGTCACCAGTACCATCACTCGACGGACATCGTCGCGACGATCCTCGACGTCATCGGCATCGAGATGCCGTCGACGTTCCGCGGGGTCGAGCAGCGACCGCTCGACGGCGTGTCGATGAAGTACTCCTTCGACGCGGCGCCGGACGGCCCCACCCACAAGACCGTGCAGTACTACGCCATGCTCGGCACCCGCGGCATCTGGAAGGACGGCTGGAAGGCCGCCGCCATCCACGCGCCGTTGACCGGACATGGACGTTTCGACGAGGACCGCTGGGAGCTGTACCACGTCGAGACCGACCGTTCGGAGTCGAAGGATCTCGCGGCCGAGCATCCGGAGAAGCTGCAGGAGCTCATCGACGCCTGGTTCGAGGAGGCGGAGAAGAATCACGTTCTGCCCCTGGACGACCGTTCGGCGCGGGACCAGCTCACGATCGATCGCCCGCAGGACGAGGCTCCGCGCACGAGGTACATCTATTACCCGGACACGACGGCTGTCGCCGAGAGCATCGCCGTCAACGTCCGCGGCCGCTCGTACAAGATCATCGCCGACGTCGACATCGAGGACGGCGCCGAAGGCGTGCTCTTCGCGCACGGATCGCGGTTCGGCGGCCATTCGCTGTTCATCAAGGACAACCGGCTGACCTATGTGTACAACTTCCTCGGCATCCCGCCGGAGCAGACGTTCACCTCGGGCGAGCTGACACCGGGCAAGCACGCGCTCGGGGTGGAGTTCATCCGCGACGGCGCCGGCGAGCACGGCGAGTCCCTGGGCACCGCGAAGCTCTATGTGGACGATCAGGTGGTCGCGGAGGGGCCGATGCGCGCTCAGGTCGGCAAGTTCACGCTGGCCGGTGACGGCCTGTGCATCGGGTATGACAGCGGCGACGCGGTCAGTGGACAGTACTCCGATGGCTTCCCGTTCACGGGAGGGAAGCTGCTCGGCGTCGGCATCGACGTGAGCGAAGAGCAGTACCTCGACCTCGAGCTGGAGGCCCAGGCGGCGCTCGCCCGCGAGTAGGCCGTCGACGCGAGAAGCGGGGCGGGGAGGTTTCGGCCTTCCCGCCCCGCTTCGCGTCCGTCGGAGCGCCTGCTCAGCGCGCGGTCCGGGGCCTCGCGTACTCGGCCAGCACCACTCCGGATTCGAAGGCGGTCGTCGCGGTGCGCTCGAGCGCAGCCGGAGCGTAGGCGCGCTTCCCGAACAGGGGGATGCCGTCGCCCACCAGCACCGGGTTGATCTTCAGCACGAGCCGGTCGATCTCGTCGGCCAGCGTCGCGGCGAGCGCACCGCCTCCGCAGAGCCAGATCGCGGCGCCCTCCTCGGCCTTGAGCTCGCGCACCGTCTCGACGGGGTCGCGGTCGGTGAACTCGACGCCGTCCACGGGCTCCGGCCCGCGGCTCGTGAAGACCACCTGGCGCAGATGCCGGTACGGGCTCGGCATCTGCGGGAGGCCGACGGCGTAGGTGTTCCATCCCATCAGGACGGTGTCGAACAGGTCGCCGTCGGTGGGGATGCCGAGGGCCTCGCTGAACGACGTCGGGATCGTCTGGTGGAACCGATCGTTGATGAGGTCCCGATGATCTCCTTCGGCGAGGAGGAAGTCGAACTCGCCGGCGGGTCCGGCGATGAAGCCGTCGAGGGTCACCGCCACGTAGTAGGTCAGTTCGCGCATAAGATCTCCAATCACAACAGGTGCAGTGGTTAGAGACTACAACAGGTGCAGTGGTTGCGCTAGTGTGCTGTCATGGCGAAGAACGAGGCACGGCGCGCGGCGCTGGCGGATGCCGGCATCGCCGTCCTGGCGAGCGAGGGATCGCGCGGGCTCACGCATCGCGCGATCGACGAGCGGGCGGGTGTGCCGATCGGGACGGCGTCCAACTACTTCCGAAGCCGCGAGGCGCTGATCGCCGGGCTGTTCGAGCGCATCGGCTCCCGCCTCGCGCCGACGCCGGAGGACCTCGAGCTCCGGGCCGCGCAGGAGCCCGGCCGCGAGCTGTTCGGCGAGTACCTCCGCGACATCGTGCGGCGCCTGTCGACGCAGCGCGAGGTCACGCTGGCTCTGTTCGAACTGCGTCTGGAGTCGGCGCGCCGCCCCGAGCTCGCCGACACCATGTCGGCGTGGCTGCGCACGGGCTTCGCCGCCGACGTCGCGTTCAACGAGGCGGCCGGCCTTCCCGGCGGTGCACGCGAGATCGCCCTGTTCCATTACGCGATCGACGGGCTGCTGCTCGACCGCCTCACCTCGTCGATCGATCCGGGCACCTCGACGGACGACATCGTCGACGCCCTGGTGGACGGCCTGCTGCCGGTCGCGTCGGATGTCAGATCGCGACGTCTCCCACGAGGTTGACCCGGATCCCCATGCCGGCGAACATCGCCGCCTTCGCGATGAGCGCCTTGTCGGCGGTGGCGGCATCCGGAGCGTAGACGAGCTGCGCGTGGTTGGCCTTGTGGCGGGCCATGAACTGATCGCGGCTCTGACCGTGCAGCACGACGTGCGCGATGGGCCACTCCGGGTTCGTGGCGTCCTTGCGGCGCTGCGTCTCCTCCTCCGGCAGCTCGATCACCGAGCCGCGGAACACGTCGGCCTGCAGCACGCCGTCGGCGATGAAGACGCGCGACAGCACGACCTCACCCGGCTTCGACACCCCGTTGATCGTGGCTCCGCCGGCGGGGAAGAACACGTGCCCCTGACGCCATCCCTCGGCCTTGTCCCATCCGCCGAGATGCGAGGCCGGCACCGAGCCGGAGATCTCGTAGACCCAGACGAACCGCCCGTCGTACTCCTCGCCCCACCGCACGTCGTGCAGCGTGTTGTCCGGCACGAGGCCCATGGCGCGCCACACCCGGTCGGTGACCAGTGCGTCGACCGCGACGCCCTCGTCCGCCTCGTTGAAGTGCGGAAACGCGCGCCCGTCGTGCAGCACGCGGGAGCCGTCGCGCGAGGTCACCGGAGGACGCTCGGTCGAGTTCAGGATGCCTTCGGCGAGGTCGGATGCCGGGACGAGGTCCTTCAGCCCCTGCTGGTACTGGATGCCCACGGCGTCCAGGCCGAAGTCGTCCGCGATGCGCAGCGCCGCGATGTACATCTTCAGCTGCCATTGCACCTGGTCGCGGGTGAGCTCGGTCGCGGCGTCCGTCCCGTATCGGAAGGTCATGCCGCGGTCGATGAGCCAGTCGTAGGCGGCGTCGGCCTCGGCATCCGTGACGTTCAGCATCTCGGCGTAGAGCGCCGACTGCGACAGGCGCTCCTTGTAGATGCCGGTACGGTTGAGCAGCTCGTCATCGAAGATCGCGTTGTACATGCCCATGCAGCCTTCGTCGAACACGCCGATGATCGCCTTGTCGGCCAGGAGCTCGGCGGCCAGCGCCTCGCCGAGCTCCTTCTCCGGGGAGTCGGGCAGCGCGGGCAACGCGCGCACGTGGGAGGCGTCATGCGTGATGGTGCCGGTCTCGGTCCATTCGCGCAGGCCCTGCGTGAACCAGTCATCGGCGAAGTCGACCGACCAGATCGTCGAGTAGGGCTTGCCCATCTTCGTCAGGCCCGCGTTGAGGCCGAGGAGCCCCACGAGGCCCGGCCAGTCCGGCGCGAAGTTCGCCGTCGTGAGGATGGGGCCCTGGTGCGTGCGCAGGCCCGCGAGCACGTGGTGCGAGTACTGCCAGTTGGCGGTGGCGACGACGAGCGGTGCGTCGACGGGGATGTTCTTGAAGACCTCCATGCCCATCCGCTGGCTGGAGATGTAGCCGTGGCCGGTGGCGGGGTCGACTCCGAACGGGCGGATGACGGTCCAGCCCAGGTCCTCGAAGGCGCGGGTCACGGCGGCCTCGGTCGCCTCCTGCACGGGCCAGCCGGCGACGTTCGCGGACTCGCGCAGATCGCCCGAGGTGATGAGGTAGGCGGTCTGCGGGGCGGATGCCGGGCGGGTCGCCGGGGCCGGAAGGGTATAGCTCATGATGGTTCTCCGTTGTGGG
This sequence comes from Microbacterium cucumeris, assembly GCF_058349845.2. NCBI lineage: Bacteria > Bacillati > Actinomycetota > Actinomycetes > Micrococcales > Microbacteriaceae > Microbacterium > Microbacterium cucumeris. The sequence goes on along the minus strand of NZ_JBYRIZ020000004.1, from coordinate 88,416 downwards.
TGATGGTCAGTGAAGCGGTGCGCGGATCGCCGGCCGCCAGGCGGATGCCGCGGGCGACGGGCTCTCCGCGGAGCTCGAGGCGATCGAGGTCGAGTCCGCCGCCGAGCACGCGCAGGGTGATCTCGCGGTCGTCGACCTCGACCGTTCCCCATCCGGTGCCCGTCGTGAACAGGGATCGGAAAGGGCCGGGTCCGACCGGAGCGAAGCCCAGGGCCTTCGACGGTGCATCCCACTGCGCGCCGGAGGCGCCGAGCAGGAGCGCCCAGGACGCCAGTGATCGCGCGTAGTGATTGCCGCATTCGATCTCGTTCCAGGGACTGCGGTGCGCACCGTCGTACCGCGCGCGCAGGGATCGTTCGATCGTCAGCGCGTCGGCTTCGCGTCCGGCGAAGAGCAGGGATGCCGCGACCTGATGCTCGACGCCCGTCCACACCTCGTCCGAATAGACGAAGGGGATGGCGGGGCGCCCGCCGTGCGGCCAGGAGGCGAGCAGCAGACCGCCCTCGTCGTTCAGCGCGTAGACGCGCTGCGTGCTCTCGTGCCGGGTGAGGTCGGCGCGATGGTTGTGCGCGACGATCGCGGCGAGCGCCGATCCGACGCGCTCGGGCGGGAGCAGATGCCCCAGCCCGTTGACGAAGGCGTGGAACTGACCGAGCAGCTGGTCGGAGAGCACGCCGTCGCCGTACTGATAGCGATGCTCGTCCGGGTCGGCGATGACCTGGCGGTAGTACTCGCCGTTCCAGAGCTTCGCATCCATGGCCGCGGCGACGCGGTCGGCTCGCGCGGACCATGCCGTCGCACGATCGGGGTCCCCGAGATGCTCGGCCATTCGCACGCCCGCGCGCAGCGCGGCCAGGAGCATGCCGTTGGCGAGGGGCTCGGTGCCGTGGAACTCGATGTCGTAGGTGTTGTGCAGTTCACCGTCCAGGAGACCGTCGCCGTCACGATCCCAGACCCGCGCGGCGTAGTCCAGCGATCGGGCCGCAGCCGGCCACAGCTCGCGCAGGAACGCGTCGTCCCCGCTGAAACGCCATTCCCGATGCAGCCGCAGGAAGGTTCCGAGCTGGCCGTCGACGGCGGGACCCATGAACCAGGCGGGGCCGCCGAAGATCCGGTTCCCGCGGAACTTCTGCGCCCCGTCCTCACCGGTCTCGAGCAGGAACTCCGCGCGCCGGGCGCTGCGTTCAAGTGACGGGAAGAGCCAGGCGACGGTCTGCGCGTACGACCACACGTGGGTGCAGGTCCCCTCGCACGACCCCGCGTGATCGAAGGAGCCCTCCCAGGCCGCGAACACGGGGCCCTCGCCGAGTTCCGGCGTCGGCGACTCCGCGATGAAGCACGTCGTCGACCGGGCGGCGGCGATGTTCGCTCCGACCGCGTCCGCGAGCACCGGGTCGAGGGTGCCGCCGTAGAGGGCCTCGACGAAGGCATCCGTCGCGGCTTCGAGACGCGGCAGCTCGCGGTGCAGGTGCGTGGCGGCCGTCCAGGCATCCGGCCAAAGGGTCGCGTAGTGGTTCTTCACGACTTCGTCGGCGTGCGGATCCTGGAAGACGATGTGCCCCTTCCAGCCGCGCACCCGGTTCGGGAAGCTCCAGGACAGCACGAAGGCGAAGTCGCGGCTCTCGCCGGGCTCGAGCGCGTGCACGATGCCGAGCGAGCCGGTGCGCACCCGCGGGAGCTTCTCGAGCATCTGCTCCTCGGTCAGCGTCCCCTGCCCCTCCCCATCGAGTTCGGCGAACAGCCCGCGCGGGCGGTCCTCGAGGGTCAGCCGCGGTTCCGGGCTCAGCAGCCCGTCGTCCACGAGATCGTTCCAGAACAGACGCGCGCCGTCCGGCCAGTAGCTCGTCACCCACTGCGGCTTGACGGTGACCGAGGCATCCGTGGTCGTGAGACTCAGCGTGCCGTAGCCCGGGTCGTCTTCGGGCAGGTCGATCCCGAAGTCGAGGCCCCGGATCTCGCCCTCCTCGCGCTCTCGCACGGTCTGCATGGCGCGCATGCCCCAGGGGCCGTCGCCGCGGCCGGCGGTGTGCGAGACACTCCCGACCACCGTGACGGCGACGGGGACGTCCTGGGTGTTGGTGACGCGGTAGCGCAGGACCGCGGCGGGGATGCCGGAGGAGTCGGGGTCCAGCGGCACGAGCGGGGTGAACGCCCGCAGCGAGACGTCGACCGGCAGATCGTCGTCGGCGAAGTCGATGTCGACGATCGGGTACTCCCCGTGCAGCGTCGCAGAGGCCAGCCGGGGAAGACCGGCGAGGCGGTCGAAGGGATATCCGGCATCCGCGTCGTGCCGGCCCGTCGCGCGCGCCTCCAGCACCCGGGTGACCGATGTCCCGCCCTCGAGGCGCGCATGGATCGCGAAGAAGGAGTACGGGTTGTGGCGCCCCTTGTCGGGGAGGTTCTCGAACTCCCAGTCCCGGAGTTCGCCACGGGCGCCGAGCGAGACGTTGCCTGTGCCGATCCCGCCCAGCGGGAAGGCCGTGCTCTCGGACGTGTGCGGGATGCCGCGTGCCCGTCTGGCCATGCCCACTCCTCCTCGATCCCGGGTACCCCGCCACTGTACGCGAAATCGATTTCAAGCCGCAAGCGATGCGGCTGAGGGGTGCGCCGTGACCGCTCAGCGGACGGCGCTGGCGGCCTGGAGCTCGTTGCGCAGCACCACGGTGCGCGCCGGCTGCTCGTCGCCATGGATGCGCTCCAGCAGCATCTTGGCAGCGGTCACGCCCATGTGCCTGGCCGGGAGCCGCACGACCGTGACCGCGGTGGGGGACAGGGTCGTGAAGGGAAGGGAGCCGATCACCGCGACGCCGAGCTTCGGCGGGGTCAGACCATGCTCGGTGAGCACCTGGATGGCGCCCACGCCGATGAGGTTGTTGCCGGCTACGACCGCATCCGGGGGCTCGGGGAGCGCCAGGAGCTCCTCCATCGCCGCGCGCCCGCCGTCGACGCGGAAGGTGGCGAAGCGCAGGAGCTCGTCGATCGAAGCGTCCGGCTGCGCCGTCGACAGCGCGTCGCGCCATCCCGCCGCCCGTTCCGCGGCCGTGTCGATGTGCTCGGGGCCGCCGATGTAGGCGATGCGACGATATCCGGCCGAGAGCAGCGCCTCGGTCGCCGAGGCACCGGCCGCGCGGTTGGCCATCACGACGCCGTCGATGTCATAGGAGGTGCTGCGGTCGACCGCGACGACGGGTCGCCCTGTCCCGAGGATCTCGTCGAGGCTGCTCTGCTCGGAGGCCGTCGCGATGATGACACCGGACATGTGCTCGGCGATCGCGATCTGCAGATAGGTGGATTCCTTGTCGAGCTGGGCGTCCGAGTTGCACAGGACCACCGAATACCCGGCCTCCGAGGCGACGTCCTCGACGCCCCTCGCCATCTCGGTGAAGTACGGGTTCTCGATGTCGGGGATGATCAGACCGATGACCTCGCTGCTCTGCCGCCGCAGGGTCCGCGCCGTGCGGTTCGGCGTGAACTTCAGCTGCCTCGCCGCCTTGCGCACGGCGTCGGCCTTGGGAGCGGACACGCTCGTGCCGTTGAAGACGCGCGACACCGTCGCCGGGGACACCCCCGCGAGCTGCGCGACATCGTAGATCGTGGCCATCTGCACCTTCCCCCGAACCGGCAGGGACACACTATCGCGATGCCGGCACGGTGGCGAGAGTTTCTGAAATCGATTACATTGATCGGAACGCCTCGACATGACACACAAGGACGTGAATCAGCCATGGCCAACGCCAGCGACCTCTCCTCGGTTTCGGCTCTGCGCACCGTGCAGACGCGATCCATCTCCCCCGAGAACTTCGACGGCTCGCCGGGTGGCGGCGGACGCGCGACCGAGGGGACGGGAGCGTCCTGCGCCCGCGATCTCGGACCGGGGTGGAAGATCTCGCCCAGCGTGGACGTCAAGGCCGGCGAGACCTTCGAGCTCGCGAACATCCCGGGCGCCGGGAAGATCACGCATATCTGGATCACCACGCACACCGACAACTGGCGGACACTGCTGCTGCGCGCATACTGGGACGGGGCCGAGGAGCCGGCCGTCGAAGTGCCGTACGGAGACTTCTTCTGCAACGGCTGGGGCGTGTTCGCCCAGGTCGACTCGCAGGCGATCGCGGCGAACCCGCACGGCGGGTTCAACTCGTACTGGCCGATGCCGTTCCGAGAGGGGGCGCGCCTCACGCTCGAGAACACCTCGGTTGCCGACGTGCGGGTGTACTACCAAGTGACCTACGAGATCGGCGGGGACTACTCGGACCAGGCGTACTTCCACGCGCAGTGGCGGCGATCGAACCCGTTGGAGGATCGCACACCCCACGTCATCCTCGAGGGCATCGAGGGGCAGGGGCAGTACGTCGGCACCTACCTCGCGTGGGGCGTGAACGCGAACGGCTGGTGGGGCGAGGGCGAGATCAAGTTCTATCTGGACGACGACACCGACTACCCCACCATCTGCGGCACGGGCACCGAGGACTACTTCGGCGGCGCCTGGAACTTCGACATCCCCGGACAGGGATACACCGCGTATTCGACGCCCTACCTCGGGATGCCGCAGGTGATCCGCCCTGACGGGTTGTACGTGTCGCAGCAGCGTTTCGGGATGTACCGCTGGCACCTGCTGGATCCGATCCACTTCTCCACCGGCATCCCGAAGGTGGACATCCAGGCACTCGGGTGGCGCAGCGGATGGCGCTACCTGCCGCTGCGCGACGACATCGCCTCCACAGCCATGTTCTATCTCGACCGGCCGACAGCCCGGCGACCGAAGACGCCGAGCGCCGACGACCTGGAGGTGCACCTGGGGACCGCCCCGGTTCCGGACATCGGCGCGACGCCGCCGCGTGCGCCGCAGGAGTGAGGAGACCCGCATGACGTCCGCCAACTATCGCGACCTTGCCGGCAAACTCGTCGTCATCACGGGCGGAGGACGCGGAATCGGCCTGGCGACGGCCCGCCGCTTCCTCGAGCAGGGCTGCCGTGTCGTCGTGCTCGACCTGGATATGACGGATACCGACCTCGACGCCGTCTTCCTCCGGGTCGATGTGACGGATGCCGGGGCCGTGGAGTCCGCGGCATCCGATGTCGCCGCCCGATTCGGCACCCCCGACGTCGTGCTCAACGCGGCGGGGATCGTGCGCTCGGCGAGCGCCGAGGACATGTCCGCCGCCGACTGGCGGCAGGTCGTGGACATCGACCTGTCGGGCACCTTCTTCGTCTGCCAGGCCTTCGGCCGGCGGATGCTGGAGGCCGGCCGCGGCGCCATCGTGAACATCGCCTCGATGAGCGGCACCGTGAGCAACTTCCCGCAGAAGCAGGTGAGCTACAACGCGGCCAAGGCCGGTGTCGTGCACCTGACGAAGACGCTCGCCGGGGAATGGGCCGACCGCGGCGTGCGCGTGAACTCCGTGTCGCCGGGATACATCGCCACGGATCTCACCGCCGCGCTGCTCGAGCGCGAGCCCGAGCTCGGCGTCATCTGGCGCGAGCGGACGCCGATGGGGCGGCTGGGCACGCCGGACGAGGTGGCGTCGGTGATCCTGTTCCTCGCCTCCGACGCCTCCAGCCTCATGACGGGTTCCGACGTGATCGCGGACGGCGGGTACACGGTCTGGTGACGACCGTCACCGTCCTCGCCGCGACTCGTAATCGGGGACGTCGATCGGCTTCCCTCTGTTCATAGCCGACTCATGCGCGCAGATGCCGGGGGCGGTCCATGCCGCGGCGCGGTACACATCGACGGTCGGCGGTCGTTGCTCCAGGATGCTGGTCACGAACTCGTGCACGAGATGGGGATGAGAGCCGCCGTGATGCGCACCCACCGCGACCGGTTCGGGCATCCCCTCGAACTGCACCGTACTCGGCCGCACGAAGCCGCGCAGCGGCACGGGCAGCCGCTCCGTCTCCTCGGGAGCCTCGAACTCGCTCGCCGCGACGCGATTGCCGCGTCCGCCTTCGTCAGGGCTCGTCATGTCGAACACCGTCAGGGGGCCCTCGTTGTCGATGGGCCATTCCACACCGCGATGCTCGCCGTACAGGCTGAACCCCTCGACATAACTGCGCGCCGTCTGGAAGAACGCCATCGTGATGTCCACGAGGACGTCGCTGTCGCGCAGCGTGAACAGGCCGACCTCTGCGGGAAACGGGTTGTCGAACCCGCCGGTGCGCCGATGCTCCGCGAGCGTACCGGCGCCGCGGGCGGAGACCGAGGCGACCGAGGTCTGCTCGAGGGCGAGGATCGGCGCCAGCGCATGCGTGAGGTAGAGCATCGGCGGGTAACCCTGCCAGTAGGAGGGGAAGCCGTCGAGGTTCTGGATGTGGAATCCGCGATAGAGCGTGAGCGCACCGAACTCGCCGCGCCCGATCATGCCCTGCACGGCGAAGTACTCGCGGGCGAAGACCGTGGTCTCCATCATCATGTAGGTGCGGCCAGAGCGCTCCTTCGCCGCGATGATGCGCTCCAGGTCGTCCAGGCTCGTCGCCATCGGCACGGCGCAGCCCACATGCTTGCCGGCACCCAGAGCGGCCACGACCATGTCGGTGTGCAGGAACACCGGCGTGAGGATATGCACGGCGTCCACGTCGGGATCGAGGAGCGCCTCGTCGAGCGAGTCGTATCCCTCGTCGAGTCCGTAGGCGGCCGCCAGGGAACGGCGGCGGTCCGCGGCCGAGTCCACCAGCACGACTCGGCCGACTCCGGGGTGGCTGAGATAGATCGGGACGAAGTCGGAACCGAACCCGAGACCGACCACGGCGACTGTGAGCTGCGTCGTCATGACAGCTCCACCTGCTCTTCGTATCCGGTGAGGAACGCGACCGGGGCGGTCACGAAGTTCTCCAGGTCCTGGTTCGCGGCCTGCCCCTCCGGCGAGGCGAGCATGGCGTCCATGGTGGCCTTGTCCCCGGTGTACAGCTCGGCGATCAGGCAGGCGTCGCTGGCCGGATCGTCGATCCAGACCAGGTTCCAGCCGGCGAGTCCCTGCATCCTCCGCGCCAGGGGGATATGCACCTCGTCGTAGTAGCGACGGAACTCCGCGACGTCGTCGGGGCGGCTGTAGACGATGGTCATGCGGTACATGTGCTGACTCCTTTCGGCCGCTTGTCAGGCCGACAGCGGGATGCGGGTGTACGAACGCATGTGATCGACCATGGCGACCTCGGTGGGCATGCGCTCCATGCTGGACGCCCCCAGGAAGCCCTGGACGCCGGGAACGGTGCGGATGATCTCGGCGGCCTCGTCCGGGCCGTAGATCGGGCCGCCGTGCGCGACCACGATGACGTCGGGGTTCTCGGCCCTGGCGGCGTCGCGCAGGATCGCGATCTTCTCCTTGCACTCGTCCATCGTCAGCGCCGTCTGCGCGCCGATCATTCCGGCCGTCGTCAGGCCCATGTGGGGGACGACGACGTCCGCTCCGGCCGCCGCCATCGCCGCGGCCTCCTCGGGATTGGCCACGTAGCTGGCCGTGAAGAGCTCACGCTCGTGCGCGAGGCGGATCAGCTCGACCTCCTTGTAGAACCCGAGACCGGTCTCCTCGAGATTGGCACGGATGATGCCGTCGAACAGGCAGACCGTCGGATAGTTCTGAACACCGGAGAATCCGGCGGCCTTCACCTGGTCGAGGAACTGCGGCATCAGGCGGAACGGGTCCGTGCCGCAAACGCCCGCGACGACGGGGATCTCAGTCGCGACGGGGAGGACTTCGGCGCCCATTTCCATGACGATCGCGTTGGCGTCGCCGTAGGGCATCAGCCCCGCCATCGAGCTGCGCCCGGCCATCCGGTAGCGGCCCGAGTTGTAGACGACGATGAAGTCGAGTCCCGCCTCCTGCGAGCACTTCGCAGAGAGCCCTGTTCCGGCCCCGCCGCCGATGATCGGGCGGCCCTCCTGGATCTTCTGGCGCATCGAGGCGAGGATCTGTGTACGTGCAGGCATGGCGTCAGCCTTTCTTGTGGGGTGTGCGGATGCCCTGCAGTGCCGAATGCACCGCTGCGGCGAAGGCCGGGGCGTTGATGTCGAGGTCGTGGATGACCACGGGGATGGTGGGCGAGAGAGCGCCCCGCAGGCCGTCGATGAAAGCAGCGTCCGCCACGGGGTCATGAAACGGCGCCCCCTCGACGGCGATCTGCGAGAAGCCCAGGGCGGGGATGTGCACCTCGACCGGCCCCGCGGCGGCGTTCAGGCGCTCCGCCATGGTCCTGCCGAGGACGGCGTTCTCCTCCGCGCTCGTGCGCATCAGCGTCACGGATGGATTGTGCTCGAGCAGCAGGCGATCAGCGAACCACGCCGGCACTGTGCCGCGCGCGCCGAAGTTTGCCATGTCCATGGCGCCGGGGCTCACGATCTGCGGGATGCCGACGAGCGCGGCTGCCGTGAGCCGATCAGGTCCCGCCGAGCAGACGCCGCCGAGCAGCTCGTCGGCGAGCTCGGTGGTGGTGAGGTCGGCGACGGCGTCGAAGGCCCCGGCGCGGATCAGCGCCTCGAAGCTGCGGCCGCCAGTGCCGGTGGCATGGAACACCTGCACTTCGGCGCCGTCCGCTTCGAGCTTCTCCTGCACAGCGTTGACGCAGCCGGTCGTGACGCCGAACATCGTGGCGCCGATCACGGGGATTCGGCCGTCGCGCGGCGGCACGGGGACTGCCTGCAGGATGCCGATGAGCGCGTCCGCCGCACGTGCCAGGACCGGGATGCTCACGGAGTTGAGACCGGCGATGTCGACGACGGGGTACATCATCATCAGATCCGAGGTACCGACGTACGGACGCGTGTCACCGGCGACGATCGTCGACACCAGGAGCTTAGGCACTCCGATCGGCAGGGCGCCGGCGACGCGACTCATCACGAAGCCGGCGTTCGACCCGCCGATCGCGAGCACCGCGGAGACCAGGCCCCGCGCGTGGCGATCGGAGACGATCCGAGCGGCGCCGGCAGCCATCACTTGCATGGCGTGGTTGCGATCCGGGCGATCCTGCAGGTCGCCAAGCAGCTCCCCGCCGGCATCCGCGACCGCGGTTCTGTCGACCTCCGCCTCGAGCTGCGGGCGATCGAGCACCCCAGTGTCCACGAGGATGACCGGCAGCCCTGCCGCTCGCAGGCGGTCGCGCAGGAAACCGTACTCGACGCCCTTCGTGTCCAGCGCGCCGACGAGGTGGACGGCGGGGGCGGTCATTTCACTGCCCCGAGCGTCAGGCCGTTGATCAACTGCTTCTGCGAGACGATGAACACGATCAGCAGCGGCAGGGACGTGATCACGGCCAATGCCATCAGGCTGTTCCAATTGGCGGCGTAGGTGGTGTTCTGCGACGCGAGCAGACCGCTCACCGGCAGGACAGTGCCCTGCGGAAGGAAATTGATCGCGTAGACGAACTCTCCCCATGCCCCGATGAACACCACGCTCATCAGCGTGAAGATGCCGTTGCCCATCATCGGCACCGTGATCGACCGGAAGGTGCGCCACGTGCCGGCGCCGTCGATCTCGGCCGCCTCGTAGATGGCACGCGGGACGGACTGCGCGAACGGGCGCAGAATCATGATCGCGAACGGCAGCATCATCGCGATGTCGGCGAGGATGAGTCCGCCGAGGGATCCCAGCAGTCCCCAGTTCGCCAGGACGCTGTACAGCGGGATCACCGTCATCGGCTGCGGGATCATCTGCAGGATCAACAGCACGGCCAGGACGATCGCGATCGTGCGCGCCACCCAGATGTTCGCGCGCTTCGCGAGGGCGTACGCGGCGGGAACGGCCAGGATGACCACGGCCGCCGTGACCAGGACCGCGATCTGCACGGACGTCACGATGGCGCCCAGGCTCGTCGAGAACAGCTCCGTGTACGCGTCGAACGTCGGGATGAACAGCAGCCCGTTCGGGTCCTGCAGGATGGCCGCGTTGTCCTTCAGGGACGTCAGGACGATCCAGAGCAAAGGGATCAGGTAGAGCAGGATGAGCACGACTTTGAGGATGGCGAAGCTCACACGCTGGGTCCGGCTGATGATCATTCGTCTTCCTCCTTTTGGATTCCGCGGACGTAGGGGACGGCGAAGGCCACAACGATGATCATCGACAGCACGGCGACGGTCGCGCCCGTGCTCATGTCGAAGGCGCTGAACGCCTGCAGGTAGGCCATGACCGGCAGGGTGTTGGTGGCGGTGCCCGGGCCGCCGGATGTCATGACGTAGAAGAAGTCGAAGGTCTTGAAGGAGTTGATCAGGGTGAGGATCCCAAGGATCCACATCGTGGGGCGCAGCAACGGCATGACGATGCGTGCCTGCGTGCGCCAGAAGCCCGCGCCGTCGATCGCGGCGGCTTCGAGGACGTCGGCCGAGATGGCGAGCAGTCCGCCGCGCAGGATCAGCGCGGAGAACGGCAGGGCGGACCAGGCGATCACCCCCGCGACCGACCACAGGGCGAGCGTCGGCGAGCTGAGCCACGGCACGGCGCCGAGCCCGAGCGCCCCCAGGACCGCGTTGACGGAGCCGGAGTCGTCCAGCATGAACTTCCAGACGCTGCCGCTGACCAGGGCGGGCAGCGCCCAGACGAAGACCATGATGCTGAGGGTTATGGCGGTCAGCCGACCGGATGAGGCCAGGATCGTCGCCGCGATGAACCCGAGCAGCAGGTTCGAGACCAGAAGGATCGCGCTCAGCAGGAGGGTGCGCCACAGGGCGTCCCAGAAGGAGGGGTCCTGCAGCGTTGCCGCGAAGTTCGCGCCGCCCACCCAGTCCCACTCCCCGATGATGTTGCTGGGCCCGACGTCGCTGAACGACATCCGGAACAGCACGACCATCGGGTAGAGCGCGAGGGCGACGAGCAGGACGGCCGCGGGGAGCCCGAACCCGAGCGCCCCGAACCGTCCACGCGATCGTCCGTGGTAGCCACGGCGGCCCTGCTGACCCAGGACCACCGCCGCAGTCGTGTCACCGCTCATGAGCAGGTGCCACCACCCTTCTCCATCGCGGCCGAGATGTCGTCGATCGCGGCATCCGTCGCCTCGGCGGCCGTGCTCTGACCCGAGATCACCGAGCTGACCGCCGTACCGAGCGCCTTCTGCATCGCGGAGGTCTCGGGGTTGTTGGGCCAGTTCGCGGTCGCCTGCGCCGCGGTGACGAACGGCTGCACGAACGGGTCCGCGGTGACGGCCTCGGACCCGGCAGCGCCCGAGTTCAGCGGGATGGAGCCGGCGAACTCGAAGACGCTCTCGCCGCCCTGCTGCGACATGATCATCTGCTCGACGAACTCCCAAGCCAGATCGGGATTCTTGCTCTTCGATCCGATGGCGAATCCCTCGCCGCCCGGAAACACCTGGCTGACGCCGCCCTCGGGAGCCGGGAACTGGGTGGTGCCGTACTCGAACGCGGCATCCTTGACGTTGCCGAGCTGCCAGTTGCCATTCAGCCCGAACGCGTACTTGCCTGTCATGAACTGCTGCCACGAGGCGTTCTGGTCCCAGGTCGCCGCCGCCTGCGGAAGCAGGCCCTCCTCACGCCACTGGGCCACGCGGTCGAAGGCGCCGCCGACGATGTCGGCGTTGTCGGCAAGGTTGCAGTAGTCCACGCCGAGACCGAGGAACTGCGGAGCGAACAGCCACGCGCCTTCGACCGATGCCGCACCCGAGAGCGCCACCCCCTGGTACTCGCCGCCTGCTGCCACCGTCTCCATTGCTGCGGTGAGTTCGTCGAGCGTCTCGGGGACGGCGATCCCGTACTCGTCGAGGATGTCCTTGTTGTAGTACATCCCGAGCAGGTTGGTGTACGACATGAGGTTGTAGACCTTGTCGTCACTGCGCCAGGCGGCGTTGTCCGGGAACTCGGATGCCGCGTCGAAGTCGTCCCAGTAATCCGTGAGGTCGAGCATCACGCCGCCTGCCACGAGCGTGGGGAAGTCGACGACGATGTTGTTGATGAACAGGTCCGGCGTCGAGCCGGTGGCGACGCTGGCGAGCAGCTTCTGATCGTGCTGACTGCCGACGGTCTGGACGAGGTTGACGGTCACGCCGGGATGCTCATCTTCGAAAGTGGCCGCCTGCTCCTTGAGCCAGTCGAGCTGGGTACCGCTGTAGTAGTTCCAGAAGGTCAACGTGGTCTCGCCGCCACCGCCGCCCTCTTGGATCGCGCAACCGCTGGCGACGACGGCCAGGCCGGCGATCGCGGCGACTGCCACGGTTCGAGTGAGTCTGCGTGAGGAAAACATGATGCCCCCTTGCATCGGGATGTGACCGTTACGTCGGGCCGGATCGCCCGCGATCAGGCTATGTCACATTATGTTGATCGTCAACATATTTATGTTGGGCAACTTCGTTAAGCTGGGAGCTCATCGTCTTCGTGCTGTGAGTACGATCGGGACACCGAAGGGATGGACAACGATGACGAAGGGTCGACCGGTGCGCCCGTCTGCCACAGCTGCGCAAGTCGACGGCACGGGCCAGGTCCTGTCGATGATCCGCCAGGGGACGCAGACCGTCTCCCAACTCGCGCAGGCCATGGACGTCGCTCGGTCCACCATCATTCAGAGGCTCGAGTATCTGGAGCAGTGGGGTCTGATCCGGCGGATCGAGCCCCTGCCCGGTCAGCGCGGCCGCCCCGCCGCGACGAGCGCTTTCGACCCCTCGGGCGGCGTAGTCCTCGCCGCACAGATCGGTGCGACCGGGTTCCGTGCAGCGCTCACATCGCTGGACGGAACCGTTCTGCGCGAACAGTTCGTCGAGACCGGAGTCGCTTTGGGCTCGCGGCGGGTTCAGGACGCGCTCATGCTGTCGTTCCTCGCTCTTCTCGAGGACCACGGAGCTTCGGCGGACGACCTGGCAGGGATCGGACTCGGCATGCCGAGCGATCTCGACCTCTCCGGAATGACGGATCGCGAATCCAGAGAGCCGTGGGATGCCGAGCACCTGAAGGAGGTCCTTCAGCGCCGATTCGGGGTACGGGTCTTCCTCGAGCTGGACGTGAACATGCTGGGGATCGCCGAGCACCGACTCTCCTGGCCCGATGCCGAAGTGCTCGTGTGCCTGAAGCTCGGCACCTTGATCAACGCGTCGATCGTCGTGAACGGTGAGCCCGTGCGGGGCGCGAAGGGCCTTGCCGGGGAACTCGGCCATATGAAGGTCGACGGCTCCGTACAGCCGTGCAGTTGCGGTCGTATCGGGTGCCTGGATTCGGTCGCGAGCGGCCAGGCGCTGGTCCGCGATCTGCGGGCCGCCGGACGAACTGTCGAACATGTGCGGGACGTGATCCGACTGGCCGACGACGGCGACCCTGACGCGGTTCATGCGCTGCGCAGTGCAGGAATGCGCATCGGTCAGACGCTCGCTTCGGTGGTGAACCTGCTCAACCCGACGGCGATCACCGCCTGGGGGTATCTGGCGGAGAGTGCCGTGCTGTTCGCCGGGATCCGCGAAGGCCTGCACGCCAATGCCCTCCCGGCGTCCGCACAGGACCTCGTGCTCGTGGGGACGTCGCTCGGGTCGCTCGCAGGCTCCCGCGGCGCCGCCCTCCGCGTCATCGACGAGGTCCTCTCCCCCGAGGAGATCGATCGCGCGATCGTACGACGAGGATGGTCTCCCCCCGTCTGAGCACGGCTCACGAAGGATGGCCAGCCCGTCCGCGACGATCGATCGCGCGAGCCGCACCGACGAGCGCGTCGCGTGCCCAGATCTCCACTCGGTTCGCGACCTCTTCGGCGCCGAGCGCATCCGTGTCGAGGATCGTCACCGGCCAGCGCTCGTCTCCGGCCTCCCATCCCTCCCACCGCTCCCACACCATCGGCACGGCGCTCGGCACGCGGATGACCTCCGGCAGGTGGGCCGGATCCGCCGCGTGCGCCGCGAACCACGCTCCGAACCGCAGATGGTGGACGAGCCCTTCTGCATCCTCGCCTCGGGCGATCAGACGCGACCGCTGCGTCTCCGCCGATGCGGTGAGCACGCACACGGCGATGCCGTCGAGGAGCGGCGCGGACGGCGCCGCCAGCAGCTCACCCGGAGGCACCTGACCGCACAGCAGCACGTGCTTCCCTTCGGCCTGTGCATCGATCGCGACCCGCACCCAGTGCTCGACCGCACCGTGCCGCCAGGACGTGTCCGCGTCGGCCGGAACGCCGATCGAATCGAACTCGACGGCCACGACCGGCGCGCCGAAGTCGCGTTCCCGCAGCGCGGCGAGCACGGTGGACTTCCCCACGCCGCTCGCGCCGCTCACGGACAGCAGCATCCGAACCTCCTACTTCAGCCCCGCCATCTTGATGTTGCCGATGATCTGCCGCTGGAAGATCAGGAACAGGATGATCACCGGAGCCGCGGCGAGCACGGACCCGGCCATGAGGAGCCCCAGCTCGGTGCTGCGTTCCGAGCGGAACGTCGCCAGGTACTGCTGCACGACGAAGCGCTCGGGTGTCGTGATCGTCATGATCGGCCACACGTACGAGTTCCAGTAGGCCAGGAACGCCGTGATCCCCATCACCACGAAGGGCGGCTTGGACAGCGGCAGGAAGATCCGGAAGAAGATCTGCACCCGCCCGCAGCCGTCGAGCATGGCGGCCTCCTCGAGGCTCGCCGGGATGTTCAGATAGAACTGGCGGATGAAGAACACGGTGGCCGCGCTCGCGGCCCCGGGGATCACGAGCACGGCGAGCGTGTCGAGCATCGACAGCCGTGTGACGACGATGAAGCTGGTGAGCAGGATCGTCATCCCGGGGATGAACATGGTCGTGATGACCGCGACCCACAGCGTTCTCTTGAACCGGAAGTCGAGGCGGGCGAACGCGTAGGCGGCCAGCGAGTTCACCGTCAGGCTCAGCAGCGTGAACAGGATCGCTCCGAGGAACGTCCACCCCATCGTCAGCGTGAACGTGGGATCGGCGAGGATCTGGACGTAGTTCTCCCACAGCCACACTTCGGGGAAGAACTGGAACGGCGTCTGGATGACCTCGGTCTTCGATTTGAAGCCGGCGATCACCATCCAGGCGAGCGGGAAGAGCGCCGCCACGATGAACACCGCTCCGGCGATGAGCTTGGCGACCAGTGTGAGCCAGGACCCCGGCGTGCGCGGCATCCGGTCGCGTCGGGGTTCGCGTCCTTCGAGGACGATGCGCGTGGTCTCCTGCATGACGGCCATGTCAGTCCACCAGCCTTTCGGAGTTGACGAACTTGAACACGATGGCGGACACGGTCCCCAGCACGACGAACATCACCAGTGCGGCGGCGATCGAGTACCCGACGTTGATGTCGTTGCGGAAGTGGTTGAAGATGAACAGGTTCGGCAGGGTGGTGGAGTCCAACGGACCGCCGCTCGTCATCACCAGCGGCAGCTCGAACTGCTGGATGGCGGCCACGAAGCCGGTGATCAGCAGGTAGAGGAGGATGTTCTTCATCTGCGGCAGCGTGATGTAGGCCGTCTTCTGCCACCAGTTCGCGCCCTCCATCGCGGCGGCCTCGTAGAACTCCTGCGGGATGTCGACCATGGCGGCGACCATGATCAGCGAGGTGAGCCCCATCCCCAACCAGATGGCGGGGATCGCGATCGCCAGCAGAGCCCAGGCCGGGTCGCCGATCCACGCGATCGGATCGATCCCGAATCGGCCGAGCAGCCAGTTGAGCAGGCCTCCGGAGTAGTCGTAGATCAGGACGAAGATGATCGAGGTGATGACCGTGGAGATGATCGTCGGGACGTAGATGCTCACCTTCAGGATGCTGGCGAATCGCCGCGAGACGCTGACCACGAGACTCGCGAAGAGGAACGCGAGCACGAGCATCGGCGGGACCGTCATCGCGACGAACACGAATCCGCGGCCGACCGACGCCCAGAACAGGCGGTCGCTCAGGACGTCCGTGAAGTTCTTCCATCCCACGAACTCCGGCTCCTTGTAGAAGCTCCAGTCCTGGAAGGAGAGGAATCCGGCGTAGATCGCCGGCCAGATGACGAAGATCCCGAGCAGGACGATCACGGGGAGCAGGAAGAGGTACGCGACCTTCCCGTCCCGGTACCTGTAGGCGTCCTGACGCTTCTTGATCGCCCTGCGATCGACTGCTGCTGTGGCCATGTCCAACCGTTCTCTCGTGGCCGAGGGCGCTCACCCGTGCGGAGACCGACGCTCGGCCGGTCTCCGCACGGGTGCGACCTCAGTTGGCGGGCGCCTTGTCCGGAAGGCCGTCGCGCTCGATGACGGTCTGGATCGCGGACTGCGCGGTCGCGATCGCGTCGTCCACCGAGGCGGAGCCCTTCATGACGGATTCCATGGCGGTGCCGACCGCGAGGGAGACGTCCCACGGGTAGGTCGGCTCGGGGATGGCGTCCGGCGCGATCTCGTCGACGATGATGCTCGACCACGGTGCGTCGGCGGCCTCGTCGCTCTCGGCGACGGCGTCCTGCACGGACTGACGCACGGGCACCTTGGTGAACTGCGTGTCGACGAAGAACGGCACGAGGTTCTCCGGGTCTCCCGCGATCGCCCACTCCAGGAAGGCGCCGGCGGCCTCGGCCTTCGAGCTCTTCGCGTCGATGACCCACTTGAAGTTGCCGAGCGTGGTCGCGGTGCGCTCGCCGCCCGAGGCATCCGGGAACGCCCCGATGCCGGTCTTGGCGAGCACGTCGGGGAAGTCGGAGCCGAGTTCGGACATCATCCAGGAGCCGGACACCTTGAACGCCGCCTTCTCCTCGCCGAAGTCCTTGCCCTCGACGTACGCGGCGAGGGCCTGCTTGGGCATGTAGCCCTCGTCCCAGAGGTTCTTGTAGCTGGCCATCAGCTCGCGGTAGCCGTCATCGTCGATGTTCGGCGCGGTCCAGTCGTCGGTGAGCGCCGTGTGCCCGGCGAAGTTGTACTGCTGGCCGACGGTCGACCATGCGAAGGTCGCGGCGTCCTGGGCGGGCGAGATGCAGTACTGGCCGTCGGCGAGCGTCGGCTGGATCTTCTCGCAGGCCGCCAGCAGGTCGTCCCACGTCTCGGGACCCTTCTCGGAGTCGACTCCCGCGGCATCCAGCATGTCCTTGTTCCAGAACAGGACGGCCTGGGGCTCGAGCAGCAGCGGATACGCGTAGAAGGTGCCGTCGATCTCGGACACCGGCTTCGCGGCGTCGATGATCTCACCGAGAGCCTCCTCCGACACCACCGAATCCAGGTCGTGCAGCTGACCGGCGTTGACGGCATCCTGGATGCTTCCGGGGTGCGTGTAGATGTCCGGAGCCTTGCCCGCAGCCTGGGCCGCCTTCATCTTCTGGTCCCAGGCGTCCGCCGGCACCTCGGTGTCGACGACCTTCACCTCGTCCTGGGACTCGTTGAACTGCTTGACGATGTTCTCGTACCACTCGTTCTCGACGGGGGTGAAGGTGCGATGCCAGAACTGGATCGTCGTGACGCCCTCCTCCTCTCCCCCGTCCGCGGACTCGCCCGGCGTGCTGGAGCCGCAACCGGCCAGCAGCGCCACGGCGGACACCGCCCCCAGAGTGGTGATGACGAACCGGCGAGTGCGTGTCGTTCTCAACATGGGTTCCTCCTCAGGAACTCGACTCGTCCTCGAGTCGTTTGCTGTGTTCGGCGGTAGCCGAGGGTGACGGCCGCGCACACATCGATCAGCGGCGACCGGGTAGCGTCAGAGTAAGCGAAATCGATTTCAAGCGCAACACCCTTCATGGCATGCGATCGAGCTCCGCGGAGAACCAGAACACGTTGTACGGTCCCCACAGCGACAGCGTGAAGTGGATCGTCCGACCGTCGTCGCTGACGTATCTCGGATTCAGGTACGGCGAGTACAACCCCGGATAGTCGTCCCGCGAGACGAGCTCGATCGGCTCACCCCAGGGCCCCCAGGGCGTGGCACCCTCGCGGATGTACGCCGAGCCGGCATCCGAGTAGGTCATGATCCACCGCTCGAGATACGTCGACCACATCACGGAGTGCTCGCCGATCGTCCCTTCGACCACCTGCTGCGCGTCGGCGAGCTCGGACGACCACCGCGGCGCCTGCCTGTCTAGTCCGGCGAAGTACTCGTAGGCGCCGGGATCCTCGACGTCGGCCTCGACCGCCGGAACCCTCATCAGGCTCACTCCTCCGAACCGGCCCGCCGGTATCGCCCAGATGTAGACATAGTCCCGACCTCCGTCGCGCACGGCGACGGCCGAGAACTGGATGAAGCCGGAGTCCCCCGACCACTGCACGTCCGGCACCGGAGACCAGGAGACGCCGCCGTCCCGCGAGACGATCAGCGCCGAGTGATTGGTCTCCCAGGCGCCGGGCTCTCCCCAGTGCCTGACGGACATGTAGGCGACGTAGATGCTGTCGCCTACCGCGAAGCCGTGGGTCGGGATCTTCGTGACCTCGCCGCCGGCGCCGTTCGCGTCGTGGTCACCCTCGACGAGCGCTGCGGCCAGACCCAGCTCGTCCTCGACCCAGCCGTCGAACGTGATCCCGTCCGTCGGGTCCTCGTCGGTGGACCAGGCCGCGACGTTCGATCTCCAGAACCCACCCTGCCCTCCGATCGACTCCGGATCGCGTTCACCGAACGTGTCGCCGAACAGGAACAGGGTCCGGTCGCCGACGTTGACCATCGACCCGAGGTCCGTTCCGGCGACCGACACGGCGGCGGTGTCGTTGATCGCATCGGGCCCGGTCAGCTGAGCGATCTCGGTCACGTCCGAGACACCGGCGAGCCGGAACGGCTTGTCCCGGTCCGGGTCGACCGTCACGACGCCGTCGCCTGTGCAGGCCGTCATGGCGAGCAGCAGGACGGCGGATGCTGAGACGCCGGCGGCCCGGCGCATGCGGCGGTTTGCGGGGCGCATGATCCTCCTCGATCAGGCGCCACTCTAGCGAAATCGATTTCATAAAGCTACGGTGTCGGACATGCGAACACAATGGCTGCGCCCTGCCGACACCGGTCCTTCGATCCCCCGCTGGGGTCACCGGGACGGGCTGCAGATCGGGCTCCCGCCCCTTCCGGGCCCTCGTGGTCTGCTGCGCGTGTACACCCCGTATCTCGGACACCCGCCGGACCGACTGGTGAACTTCATCGCGATCGAGCCGATCGTCTCGGGATCGACGACGCGCGGCTACTCGGAGCTCGAGCCGAGCTCGCTCGACCCGGGTGAGCGCGGCAAGCGGCTGTGGGCGATGGATGCCCCGGGCGCCGGGGAACACAGGGACGCTGGCGAGCCTCGGGGCGTCGTGGCGGAGATCGACGGGATCGAGACCCTCACGGTCTGGATCGGCGTCGAGCGGTTCGACGACGGCGCCGAGGTGGAGGTGCGCGTGAGGTTCCGGGCCGATCGGCCGCACGAGGTGGAGGTGGCGGGATTCGCGACGGCCGACTCCGCGCCGCTCAGCCACCTGGTCCTCACCGCCACGATGGGCAACTGGGCGAGGCTGCGGGTGCTGGAGCTCGGCGACCGGTCCGTCTCGACCGCCGACCTGTGGCCGGGCTTCTCGGGAACAGGCTTCGCCGCGCATGCGCGGTTCCCGCTGTCCGAACTGCAACGAGACGGATCGGCCGCGGTCGTCAGCGCAGTGGGCGACGAAGAGGATCCCTGGTCGGTCACGTACGCGCCGGACACCGCCGAGCACTGGCATCTCGTCGGGCAGCTGGCGCGGCAGACATGGATCGTGGACGACCCGCATCCCGATCTCGAGGTCCTCGTCAACGCCCGTTGGTCGTACTGGGCCAGCTCCTCGCCGATTCCCGGCGGCCCCGCCTACGAGAACTTCGAGATCTTCGAACCGTTCCGACCCGGCGCCGCCTACCGGTTCCGGGTGGAGGGGTTGGGCGGGTGAGAGGTGCGGGGCCCGGCCCGGCTCGGCCGCCGGGCCGGGCCCCCGTTGCCTCAGTCGCGCTTTCCGGTGACGGTCACCCACGGCGACCAGGGCGAGGTCTCACCCTCGCCGAACGCGTTCACGGCGGTCACCGCGACCCGGTAGCGACCGGGCCGCAATCCGGTGAGGACGGCGTCGACGTCGTCACCGGAGACGGTGGTCGTGACGATGACACCCGACCGCGATTCGGCTTCGACCACGTAACGGGTGATCAGGGAGTCCCCGGCGCCCGGTGACGACCACTGCACCGCGATCTCGCGCCCGCCGCCCGTGGCATCGGGCCGCTCGATCTGCGCGGGGACCTCGCGCAGCGAGATGTCGCCCAACGGCACCCGGGTGTACTCCACGTCCTCCTTGTTGGTGCCGTAGGACACGTACAGGTGCTCGCCCCAGACGAAGCTCTTCTGATAGCTGTAGCCGAGGTTCTTGGACTTGCCGGTGTACCGCAGGGGCTGCAGATCCGCCGAGTCCCTGAGCACGACGCCCTCGGTGAAGGTCTCGCCGTCGGCGCTCAGCACGAGCACGAGCGGGTGCCGGGTCTTGGTCCCCGTGAGGCTGCCGGCGAGATACGCGGTGCCGTCCGGGAGGTTGCCGGCGCTCTGCTTCGTGCGCGAATCGGGAATGTTCGTGACCACGGACTCCGACCAGGTCTCGCCGTCGTCCTCGCTGACGGCCGCCAACTTGAACATGCTGCTGCCGCCCTGATCGCGGAACGTCATCACGACGTCGCCGTCCTCCTGCGTGTACCAGCTGGGTTCGAGCTCTCGCGACATCTCGTCCGGCAGATAGGGCTGGTTCTCGAACTCACCCTGCGTCCACCCGCTGACGCCGAGCGGATCGTCGGTGTAGTACGGCTTCACCTGCAAGCCGGGCTGCACGTGGAACGCCGTGAGGATGCGCCCGGAGTCGAGGGCCTTCACGTCCTGCTCGATGATGCCGAGCACCGGCTGCCCCTGGGTATCCGTGACGGGGGCAGGATCGCTCCAGGTGACGCCGTCCGTGCTGGACACGTACAACGTGTACCCGCCGCGGGGAGACAGCGCGGACGGCCAGACGTTGAGATACGCGATGAGCGTCTCGCCATCGGTCCACCAGCCTCCGTTCGACGTGTAGCCGTCGGTGCGCGGCGCGGTCAGGTCGATCGGATCGGACCAGTTCTCGCCGTGCTCATCACTCACGCTGTAGCGCACGATCGTCTCGGGCGCGTCCTCGTCGCGTTCGGAACTCTGCCACTGCGCGTAGAGCCGCCCTTGGAACGAGGTCAGAACGGTTCCGTGGTTGAACTTCAGATCATCGTCGCCGGGCGAGAAGATCGTGACGGTCTCGGCGTTCTCGGCCTGGGGCAGCCCCAGGGCGTTGAGATCGGCCGTGTCGATGAGGCCGTCGGCCACGGCGACGGGCGGGCTCTCGACATCGGCGACGGCCGGGCCCCCTGCGAGGGCGGCTGTCAGCGCGGCGGCCGAGAGCAGTGCCCCGCCGGCGAGGATCCGCCGGCGGAACGAGACGGGTGAGGGCGACATTGCTACTCCTTCATCTCGCGGCATCCGATCGGATGCCGCTTCTAGTGGAAACGCGGGACCGCGCGCTCGAGTCGCGCGAGTTCCGCTGCGTCCGGTTCGGGGATCGGCATGCGCCGACCGCCGACGGGACGCCCGGCGAGGCGATGGACGGCGCGCATCCGCGCGGGGGATCCGTCCACGGCCTCGACGACTTCGTCGATGTCCTTCTGCAGTTCGTCGACGCGACCGGCGTCGGCGTCGATCAGCGCTCGACGCATCGCGACGAACGGTCGCGCGAACGCCGACGCGACGCCGGAGATGACCCCGTCCGCTCCCGCCAGCCCTGCCCTCGCGAAGTCCCCGTCCGAGCCGGTGTAGATCCGGAAGCCTTCGGGGAGGCGCGCGCGGAATGAGGAGATGAGATCGAGAGATTCGCCGCTCACCTTCACGCCGACGACTCCCGGCAGCCCCGCGAGCCGCACGATGAGCTCCTCGTCGACGGGAATGCCCGTCCGCGCCTCGAACATGTACACGTAGACATCGAATCCCGCGGCTTCCGCGACCGCTTCCCGGAAGAAGTCGTAGACCTCATCCGGAGGTGCGGGGAGATAGTACGGCGTGAGGATCGCGATCTCCTTCGCGCCGGCACCCCGAGCGCCCGCGATCAGCTGCGACACCTCGAACCGGCTCGCAGCCCCGACGTGCACGATCACCCGCATACTGGTGAGGCTTTCCAGGGAGAGTCTCGTGATGGCATTGCGCTCGTCGATCGACAGCGCGGGGAACTCCCCCGTGGTGCCGAGGATCAGCGCACCCTGGACGCCGGAGGCGGCGACGTAGGCGAGAATCTCCCGGCATCCGTCGAGGTCGAGCGCTCCATGATCGTCGAAGGCGAGCGGGACGGCGGTGATGATGTCGTGCGTGGGCATGCGTATGCGGTCTTTCCGGAAGTCGTGCGGGAGGGGCGGCTCCGGGACGCCAGCGTCGGCATCCCGGAGCCGGATGGGTCAGCCGGAGAAGGCCGTGTCCATCGAGGCCAGGACGTCATCGACGCCCGCTTGGCCGGAGAACAACTGCTGCACGCCGACGAACAGCGCGGACTGCGCCTTCGCGTTCGGCCAGCCCTGATCGGGCATGGGCGCGGTCAGCCCTTCCGCGATGACGTCCGCCGCGGTCTGCATCACGGGGTCGAGCTCGACCTCCGCCGACGTGAGCGCCGGGATCCCCGGGGCGGCCTCGAACCAGATGCCGGTCGCCTCGGGCGTGGCCAGCCAGTCGACGAAGTCGAGCGCGTTCACCATGTTCTTCGCGCTCTCGTTGACAGCGAAGCTCACGCCGATGCCACGCGGGACCGAGGTCTCACCCGAATCGTCGCCGGGCAGGGGGAAGAACCCGAACTCGGTTCCCTCGGGCGCCGTGGAGGCGATCTGCGGGTAGGACGCGAGGACCTGGACGACACCGACCGCCTCGCCGCTGTTCACGAGGTTGTAGGACGCGGTGACGTCGGTGCCGAGCGGATCGTCGTTGAAGCACCCCGCCTCGTTCATCTCGAGGTACTTGTCGAAGGCGTCGGCCCAGCCCGAGCCCTCGAACGTCGCCGAGCCGTCGGCGAGCTGCGCATCGAAATCGGGGTCGTCCGCGTACACGGTGGACGCGACCAGCGCGTAGGGGATGAGCTGCGTGACCCAGTCGGTCTGGATGCCGAGCGCGAAGGCGACCTTTCCGGCGTCCTTCACATCCGCGCAGTACGCGAGCAGGTCGCTGTAGGTCGTCGGGACCTCCAGTCCCAGCTCGCTGAGCGTGGCCGTGTTGTAGATCGTGCCGACCGCGTCGAGCTTCGACGGCAGCCCATAGGTCTTGCCGTCGATCTGCAGGGTCTCGGCGGTACCGGGATCCACGGTGTCGACCCACTCCCGATCAGAGAGGTCCGCGAGATAGCCCGCCCCCTGCAGGACGTCGATGGCGCCGGGATTCCCGCCGCCGGCCCAGACCGTGAACACGTCGGGGCCGGTGCCGCTCGACAGCTGGGTGCGGATGGTCGTCTGGAACTGCGAGGTGTCGGCGACGGTCAGGTTGACGTCGAGGCCGGTCTTCTCCTCGTAGGCTGCGACGACGGCCTCCATCGGGCCCTGGTTGTTCGACGTGGTCGCGATCGTGAGCGAATCCGTGGGTTCCGTGGACGACGTCGGCTCCGACGACGAGCACGCCGACAGGCTGAGGCCCGCGACGGCGACACCGGCGACGACGGCGATGTAACGCGATTTCATGGTGGCTAGACTCCAATGCAGGAAGGGGGCGCGAGCCCCCGGGTACAGGTGTTCGGGTTCAGTGGTTCACTCGGCCGGGAACCGGAATTCGTAGGTTCCGGGTTCCAGCCGCCATCGAGTGCCCCGCTGGCTTCGTTCCATCAGGGTGACGCCGTGCGAGTGCGTCGCGTTCTCGCCTCCTTCCGTGACCTCGGGCGCGGCGGGGAGGACGGCGACCGACGGGCGGCCGGGCGGAACCATCACGCTCCACGTGATGCGTCCGCCCTCGCGTCGCCAGCGGCTCTCGATGCGCCCTCGCGGCGTCTCCAGAGAGCCGGCAGCGTGATCCAGATGCGGGTCGAACCGAGGTGCGAGCTCGATGTCCGCGAATCCCGCCGATGCCTCCGCCTGTCGGATGCCGAGGATGCCGGAGAGGAACCATTCCCCGACCGATCCCAGCGAGTAGTGGTTGAAGCTGTTCATCCGCGCAGACTGGAAGCCGCGCTCGGGGGTCCACCCGTCCCACCGCTCCCAGATCGTGGTGGCCCCGTTGCGTACCGAGAAGAGCCACGACGGGTAGCGGTCGTTGTGCAGCAGGCGGAACGCGAGGTCCTCGCGTCCGATCTCCGCCAGCGTCGGACACAGCAGCCCGACGGTGACGAAACCCGTCGTGAGCGAGACATCCCTGCGTTCGACGGCTGCGACCAGGCGTTGCGCGACGCGGTCTCGCTGTGCGTCATCCGCGCAGAGGTCGAAGGCGAGGGTGAGGAGATAGCCGCCCTGCGTGTCACCGGCGACCGTCCCGTCCTCTGACAGGAACCGATCGCGGAAGGCCACCCCGATCCGCTCGCGAAGCCGCTCGATCGCCTCGGCATCCTCGGCGCGACCGATCTCCCGCAAGGCGCGCGCGGTGAGGTCGGCGCTGCGCGCGAAGTAGGCCGTCGCGAGGACGTCCTTGCGCGTCTCCTCGCCGATCTGCAGCCAGTCGCCGTAGTCGTTGCCGACCTGCGTGCGCCAGATCAGGTCCGGATTGTGCCGCTCGATGTGACGCACCCAGGCGATCATGGAGTCGGCGGCCTCCGCGAGCACTTCGACATCACCGGTGGCGCGGTAGACGTTCCACGGGATGGTCACTCCACCGTCTCCCCACGCCGGTGCCCCCTCTCGCAGATGGATCAGGTGCGGTGCGATGTCGGGGAACGCGCCGTCGCCGTTCTGCGCGCTGCGCACGTCGCGCATCCAGCGTTTCAGGAGCGGGCCGAGATCCGCGAGCGCCAGGGCGGTCGGCGCGAAGACCTGCGCATCGGCGAGCCAGCCGAGTCGCTCGTCCCGCTGCGGGCAGTCGGTCGGGATCGAGACGAAGTTGCCCCGCAGCCCCCATTGGATGTTCTGGAACAGTCTGTCGAGGGCGGGATCCGACGAGGAGAAGTCGCCGACGAACTCGGCGTCGTTGTGCAGCACGACAGCCTCGACGTCGTCCGGTGAGAGTTCTCCCTGCAGGCCCTGCACTTCTGCGAAGCGGAACCCGTGCAGCGTGAACCGCGGCTCGAAGACCTGTTCCGCATCCCCGTTCGTCCAGAACACGTCGACCGGCTCGGCGGTGCGGAGATTGGCCGTGTACAACTCGCCGGCGTCGAGGACCTCCGCATGATTCAGCTGGATGCGCCGATCAGACGGCTGATCGCGCAGCGTCAGGCGCACACGACCGACGAGGTTCTGCCCGAAATCGACGATGAAGCGGCCTTCTCCGCGAGACGACACCGACACCGCGGGCAGACGCACGGTCGCACGCACGCCCGGATCCACCTCGGGCGTCAGCAGGTCGACGGCGGTGTCCTTCACGACGGCATCCGACCAGTGCTCGATGTCGTGGTCCGGCATGTGCCAGTCGGGCACGGAGCGCCGGGAGTCCTCGTACTGGCCCATGAGCAGGTCGGCGTAGAGGATGTCGGACGCGTCCTCCTTCCAGTCCCCGTCCGTGGCCACGATCCGACGACCGCCGTCGGCGTCGTCGAGCACGAGCTGCGCCAGGAACGCGGGCTCCTTGCCGTAGTGCTGCGCCTGCTGCCGGCGATCGGTTCCGATGAAGCCGACGTACCACCCGTCCCCGAGCAGCGCGGCGACGCTGTTGCGGCCGGGTCGCAGGAGCGGCGCGATGTCCCAGGACTGGTACGTGATGCGGTCTCGGTACTCCGTCCACCCCGGAGCCAGCTCGTCCGCGCCGACCTTCCGACCGTTCACGTACAACCGGTAGACGCCCTTCGCGGATGCGTGCACGCGCGCGATCGCGGGAACACGATCGAGATCGAAGTGCCGCACGAAGCGGCGCACCGGCTGGAGCTTGTTCACCGTGAAGCTGATGTCGGTGTCCTGCGGGGGAAGGGCCGTGTGACGGTAGACCGGATTGCGCCCGATCCAGGCCGCGCGCCATTCGTCCGGATGCACGATCCCCGTCGCGAACTCCGCCGTGCGGGTCACGATCGCACCGTTCGCATCCTCGACGGAGAGCACCCAGCGGTACCGCGCCGAGGTAACCAGCGGAGCGCCGGCGTAGCGAGCGCCGACGGTCAGATCCGACGGCACGTTCCCGGAATCCCAGACCGGTGCCGACCCACCACCGGGAAGGACCTGCGCCACCGTGATCCGGTACGCGCTCTGCCGCGCACCCGGTTCGGCGGAGCGCAGTCGCCAGGAGAACGCGGGCGCCGTGACGACGCCCTGGGGTTCGCGCTGCCCGTCCACGCGCAGCGCATACGGCTCCAGGCTCATCCCTTCAGCCCTCCGGCGAAGCCCTTGATGATCTGCTTCTGCATGAGGAAGTACACCAGCAGCACCGGCACCACACTGATGACCAGGCCCGCGAACACCACGGGCCAGTCGGAGACGAACTGACCGACGAACGCATAGAGCGCCACGGTGACCGTCTGCTGGGGAGTGCCGCTGAGGTACAGCAGCGGCACGAGGAAGTCGTTCCACACCGTGATGGCGTTGAGGATGATCACGGTTCCGGTGATGGGGCGCAGCAGCGGGAAGACGATGCTCGTGAACGTGCGGAACGTGCCCGCACCGTCCAGCGCCGCCGCCTCTTCGTAGTCGCGCTCCAGTGTCCGCAGGAATCCGGTGTAGAGGAACACCGAGAACGGAACCTGGCTGCCCGTGTAGAAGAGGATGAGCGAGGCGAGGGATCCGAGCAGACCCAGATCGCGCATGGTCTGGTAGAGCGGGATGAGCGCGACCTGGAACGGGATCATCATGCCGACGAGCACGATCCAGAACACGGTCGTCGACAGCTTCGACATGACGCGCGCGAGCGGGTAGGCGGCCATGGACGAGATGGCGACGATCAGGACGACGCTCGTCACGGTCACGATCGCGCTGTTCAGCAGAGCCTGCGCGAGCCCCGCCTCGTTCCACGCCTGGATGAAGTTGTCGAACGTCGGCTGAGCAGAGGGGACGAGCGCCGAGGTGGCGTCGTTCGCCGGCCGCAACGACATGTTGACCAGTACGTAGACCGGGAAGATGAATGCCAGCGCGATCAGGAGCATGACGAGCTCCCGGGCGAAGGTCGCCTTGGTGTAGCGGAACATCAGTGGCCGCCCTTCCGGCTCAGGCGCTGCTGCGCGACGGAGAAGAACACCACGACGACGGCGAGCACGAGCGCCAACGCGATGCCGTAGCCGAACTCGTTGAACTGGAACGCCGACTTGTACAGCAGCGTCGACATCGTCTCTGTCGCGCCACCGGGACCGCCGGCGGTCAGAACGAACACCTCGGTGAACATCTTCAGTCCGCCGATGATCGTGAGCATGACGTTGATCGCCGTGGCCGGTGCGAGCAGCGGCCACGTAACGGACCAGAACCGGCGCCACGGACCTGCTCCATCCACCGCTGCGGCCTCGTTGAGCTCATGCGGGATGGACTGGAGGCCGGCGATGTAGATCACCATGGAGTACCCGGCGTGCTGCCAGACGATCATCATGACGACGGATGCCGCGGCCCAGAACGGATCGCCGAGCCAGCTGGGCGCTACGTCGCCGAGACCGACGGCCGCGAGAAGGGTGTTGACCGCTCCGTCGGGCGTGAGCAGGAACTTCCAGAGGTACGCGACGACGACGGGAGTGATCACGACGGGAGCGAAGAACAGCACACGAAGGAAGTTCTGCGACTTGAGACCGCTGTTCACGCCGAGGGCGAGGAGCAGACCGATGCCGTTCTGCAGGACCGTGACGGCGAGCGCGAAGATCAAGGTCATCTTCAGGGCGTCGAGCGAGCTCTGAGACGTGAAGATCCGGACGAAGTTGTCGAACCCGATGAAGTCGTAGTTCTGAGAGAGGCCGTCCCAGTTCGTGAACGCCAGCACGGCGCCGCGGATCGACGGGACCACGACCGCGAATCCGTAGAAGATCAGTGCCGGGATCGCCAGCACCAGCAGCGCCCTCGACTGTCCTACCCCGACGAATCGGCGGCGGCCGACGCCGGACGGCGCGCCGCCTTGTGCCGTCGATGCCTCCACGGGCCGCTCGATGTCGACCACGCTCATGAGGCCCGCTCCTCTCCGGCACCTTCGATGAGCGCCTGAACCGCGTGCGCCATGCGAGAACGCGCGCCGTCGAGGTGTTCGCGCAGCTCCGCCCTGATCTCGTCGGCGTCGCCCTCCTCAAGGAGATCGAGCAGGCGGCCGTGATCGTGCGCGGATGGGTGCAGATCGACATCCTCCTCCACGGTCAGCTGCATGAGGCTCGCGAAGACCGGTTCGTAGGCCTCCCAGACGTCGATGAGGCGGGAGTTGCCTCCGATGCGATACAGCAGTGCGTGGAAGCGCATGTCGGCATCGGCGAAATCGGCCGCAGCGGCGCGATCTGCGCACGCGACCATCTCCCGGACGATCTCGCGCCCGATGCGCAGCTGGTCGTCGGAAACGCGCCCGATCGCACGGGTGACCGCGACGAGCTCGATGGACTCGCGCAGCTCGTACAGATCGTTGATGTCCTCCTGGCTGAGGCCCACGACGAAGAATCCCCGGCGCCGGGACTCGACCAGCCCCTGGGACTCGAGCTGACGCAGGGCATCGCGCACCGGACCTCGGCTCACGTCGTACTCCGCCGCGAGCGAATCCTCGACGAGATGAGTACCCGGCTGCAGGTGCCGACGGACGATCTGGTCCCGCAGGACCGCTGCGAGCTGGTCTCCGAGCGCAGGTGCTCGGGTGGGCCTCATCGTGACCATGACTTCACCTCTTTGTGTACCGTTAACGAAAGACAGTTAACTGGAATCGATTTCAGAAGTCAACTCGTTGCCCTTCCGCCTGCCCGGATCCGCCGCACATCCGAGCCTCCGTAGACTCGCCAGATGACGTGACCGCGCGGGAGAGGAGGCGATGCGAGCGTGCGATGGCGGACCATCTTCGGCGTGCTGCGCCTGCTGACCGCCGCCGTCTGCCTGGCCGCGCTGACCCATCGCCTGTTCTGGGGTCTGAGCTCCCACACGGTCGCGGGCGACAACTTCTTCGCCTATCTCACGGTGCAGTCCAACTGCGCGCTCGTCGCCGTGCTGGCGATCGGCGGCGTCCTCGCCTTCCGCCGCGACGCGGATCCGCGCTGGTTCACCGTCGTGCTCGCCCTCGTGCTCACATGGACGATAACTGCGGGTCTCGCGTTCGCCCTCATCGTCTGGCAGGCGGGACTGCGCGGCATCCGCATCGACGTCCCCTGGTCCGACCAGTTGCTGCACTTCTGGCTGCCGGCGTGCACGGCGCTGGCATGGAGCCTGACACCGGGGCATCGCCGGGTGCCGTGGCGCGTCGTGCCGACATCCCTCGCCTTCCCGATCGCGTGGGGACTTCTCACGCTGTGGCGGGGTCCCTCGATCGGCTGGTACCCGTACTACTTCCTGGACCCGCGCCAGGTCTCAGGTCCCGCCGAGTTCCTGCTCACCAGCGGCATCGCCCTCGCGATCTTCGCCCTCGTCGCGGCGGCGATCGTCGGCGTGAGCCGGATGCCGAGCCCGCTGGCTCGTCGCGCGCGGGTCGCGCCCGTCACTGCTCGGTCGAGTCCGCAGGGATGAACGGGGCGAGTGCGGCGACCGCCGCGGCCACCGCCTCCTGATCGCCTAGCGTCGCGAACTCCTCGGCGGCGGTTCCGCCCACCAGACCGACGAGAACGGGCTCGCCCGTCGTCGGCAGCAGATTGAGCCAGGTCCGGATGACGCCGTCCCCGCCGACGACGTGCCAGAACGCCGCCTCAGACTCCCAGAATGGTTCGTCGAAGCGCAGCCAGATCGTCTCGATCGCGCCGACGCCGAGGTCCGCGATGGCGCCGCGATGCGCGAACGGCAGGGCGGGCGCGAATTCCACTCCGCCGTGCTGGAGCACGCCCAGGGGAAGGGTCAGCACCACGCGGTCGAAGGACAGCGATTCCCCCGTGCCCATCCGCAGGCTCACGCCGGTGTCGTCGTAGGCGACCCGGGAGACGGGGGACGACAGGCTGACGCGGACGTCCTGCAGCAGCGATTCGACGAACGCGGACAGATCGGCCGATGGGGCCGCATAGGCATCCTGAGGCAGGGACGGAGGGAACCAGCTCGACAGGACGTCTGCATCCCCTCCGGATGCTGCGGCCAGCGCCGCCAGCAGGCTTGCGAGCGCGGGGTCCTCGATGTCCGCGCCGTTCGCGGTCAGGGCCTCGGCGATCGAGAGGTCAGCCGGCTGCGCCTGGGCCGCCGTGATCGCCGCGGTCAGGACGTCGTCGCCGACCGGATCGACATCGCCCTCCAAGGAGCGCCACTGCGCCCCGGTCAGCTCCAGCAGGCGTGTGTCGATGCCCTCGAAGCGCTCTCGCAGGTCGCCGTCGTCCGGGCTCAGCAGCCAGCCGCCGAGCTGCACCGGGACCGGCCAGTCGTCAGAGACCCGGGAGTCCACACGTCCGCCGATCCGATCGCGGGCCTCGAAGACGGTGACCTCCGCCCCGGCCTCGGCGAGCAGCCCGGCCGCGACGGCACCGGACAGCCCGGCCCCGACGACGGCGATCCGCTCTCCCGTGATGGCGCGACCGCGCAGGTCGAACGCCACCCGTTCCCCGGAACGGAGCGCACCGCGCAGCGTTCCGGGCGCCTCGGTGTCGGTCGTCTCGCCGGCGAAGAACACGCGTCCCTCGACGGGCTCCGTGAGCGCCTCCCGCAGACTCGGCTGCGCCCCGACCGGGGTGAAGCTCGCCGCTCCGCGGGAGAACGGATCGGTCGTCCAGGCACTGCGTAGCCACTGCGCGGGCACCGGCCCGTCGATCGGGAGCGGCGTCCCGGTCGGAGTGCGGGTCGGGGTCGGCGACGGCGTGGGTTCCGGTGTGCAGGACGCGAGAAGCACGCTCACGGCGCCGACACCGGCGCCGATCAGCAGCGTGCGGCGCGTCATCCTCATCGTGTCGCCACCTTACCGCCCCGCGCTGTCCGGCGGCTGCGGCTCACTCCCGGTCTATGTGGCGCGAACGCCCGCGACACGCCGTCCCGGCCGTACACAAGCGCCGGATCGACGGGTGGGGATGCACTGCCGGGCTCAGTCCTCCCCGCGGCGGCCACCGGGCTGCCACAGCACGATCTCGGTCGAGCGGCGGATGCGGCGGCCCTGCCCGACCGGGATCACGCCGCTCGCTCCCGCCGCGAAGACGCGCCCGCCCGGACGGTTCTCCCGCTCGGCGCGCAGCGCACCCTCGAGTTCGAGGACGCGCCGGCGCAGCATCCGCACCTCATCCTCCAGATGGATGAGCCGCGCGATCGCCGGGAGGCTCATGCCCTCGGACGACAGCCGCGCGACCTCGCGCAACTGCTGCACGTCGCGCGCCGAGTACCGCCGCGACCCGCCACGGGTGCGGCCGGGCACCACCAGGCCGATCCGGTCGTACTGGCGGAGGGTCTGCGGGTGCATGCCCGCGAGCTCAGCGGCGACGGCGATCGCGAACACCGGAGCGTCCTCGTCGTCGGGAACCATCGCCATCACCTCCTGTGTGTCCTGTCGGTTATTGCGTTTCGACTCGCTCCGCTCGCTCAACGAGCGAGAGGGGGGCTCGCTCAGCGAGCGAGAGGGGAGCCTGCTCAGCGAGCGAAGGAAGCGAGAGGGGACTCATCAGCCGCGGGCCTTGGCCATCAGGTCGGCCCGCGGATTCTCCTTCGGTTCGGCCGCGGCGAACGCCTCCAGCGCTTCGCGCGCGGCGTCGTCGAGGTGCGAGGGCACGGCCACTTGCAGCTCGGCGAGCAGGTCGCCGGTGCCCTTGGAGCTCGCGATGCCCCGGCCCTTGACCCGCAGCACGCGCCCGGACGGAGTGCCGGGGGCCACGCGGAGCTTCACGGGGTCGCCCCCGAGGGTCGGCACCTCGATCGTCGCCCCGAGCGTCGCCTCGGTGAACGTCACCGGCACGGTGACGCGCAGGTTCAGCCCGTCCCGCGTGAACACGGGATGCGGCCGCACCGCGACGCTCACGACGATGTCGCCGTTCTCTCCGCCGTCCGGCGAAGGCCGGCCTCGGCCGCGCAGACGGATCTTCTGCCCGTCCGCGACCCCGGCCGGGATCTTCACCTTGAACGGCTTGCCGTCCTCCCCCTGCAGCGTGATCGTCTCACCCTGCGCAGCGGTGATGAAGTCGAGCGTCGTGCGAGCCGTGACATCGGCACCCCGTTGCGGACCGCCGAAGCCCCGGAACCCGCCGGAGGGCTGACCGAAGCGCCCGGAGCCGAACGAGCCGCCCTGGCCGCCCTGGTTGAACATCGCGAAGATGTCGTCGAAGTCGGCCGACTGACCGCGCTGCCCGAACCGGCTGAAGACGTCCTCGAACCCGCCGGCGCCCGAGCCACCCGCGGTGAATCGCGCACCGGACCCCATGGCCCGGATCTCGTCGTACTCCTTGCGCTGCTCCGCATCGGAGAGCACCGAGTACGCCTCGCTGATCTCCTTGAACGTGGCCTCGGCCGCGGCATCCCCCGGGTTGGAGTCCGGGTGATACTTGCGCGCCAGCTTGCGGTACGTCTTCTTCAGCTCCGCATCGCTGACGTCCTTCGAGACGCCCAGCGTCTTGTAGAAGTCCTTGTCGAACCAGTCCTGGCTTGCCATCGGACCCCTACTCCGCGGGAACCGCGACGACCACCTTGGCCGGTCGCAGCTCCACATCGCCCAGGCGGTAGCCCACCTCGACGACCTCGAGCACCGTGGTCGCCTCGGCGCCCGGAGTCGGCTGCTGGAAGATCGCCTCGTGGCGCTGCGGGTCGAACTCCTCGCCCTTCTCGCCGTACGCGACGACGCCCAGGCGCTCCACGACGGCGCGGATCTTCTCCGCGATCACCGCGAAGGGCGTGCCCTCCTCGAGGTCGCCGTGCTGCTGAGCGCGGTCGAGGTCATCGAGCACGGGGAGCAGCCCCTTGGCCGCCTCGCCCTTGGCGCGATCGATCTCGACCTGCCGCTGCTCCTCCGTGCGCCGACGGTAGTTGGCGTACTCCGCCTGCAGACGCTTGAGGTCGTTCAGCAGCGCCGACTCGAGATCGGCGAGCACGGCATCCTCCGCCGCGGCCTCACCGGTCTGCTCAGCGCCGAGGATGTCCTCGACCGTCAGGTCGTCCGCGGGGGTCGCGTCCGAGCCCTCGGCCGCCGCAGCCTCGGCGGAGTCCGGGTTCTCCTGCGGCGCGGGGCCGGATGCCGCAGCATCCGACCCCTCGCCCTCAGGCCGAACCTCGCCGTTGTCGTCGAAGTTCTTGTCCGTCATGGTTACTTCTTCTCTTCATCCTCGTCGATGACCTCGGCGTCGATGACGTCCTCGTCGGAGGAGGCGTCACCCGAGGCATCCTGGGGCTGCTCGGCGCCGGCCGCGGCATCCGCCTGGTTCTGCGCGTAGATCGCCTCGCCCAGCTTGCCCTGCGACTCGTTGAGCTTGTCGAACGCGGCCTTCACGGCGTCGTCGTCCTCGCCGGCGAGAGCCGTCTTGAGGGCGTCGACGTCGGCCTGGACCGAGTCCTTCACGTCGGCGGGGAGCTTGTCCTCGTTCTCCTTGATGAGCTTCTCGATCGAGTAGGCGAGGGTCTCGGCCTGGTTGCGCTGCTCGAGGGCCTCGGCGCGGCGCTTGTCCTCGGCCGCGTTCTCCTCGGCCTCGCGCACCATGCGCTCGATGTCCTCCTTCGACAGCGACGAGCCGCCGGTGATGGTCATCGACTGCTCCTTGCCCGTGCCCTTGTCCTTGGCGGACACGTGCACGATGCCGTTCGCGTCGATGTCGAACGTGACCTCGATCTGCGGGATGCCGCGAGGAGCCGGGGCGATGCCGGTGAGCTCGAACGTGCCCAGCGGCTTGTTGTCGCGGGTGAACTCGCGCTCGCCCTGGAAGACCTGGATCGCGACGGACGGCTGGTTGTCGTCGGCCGTCGTGAAGGTCTCGCTGCGCTTGGTCGGGATCGCGGTGTTGCGGTCGATGAGCTTGGTCATCCGGCCGCCCTTGGTCTCGATGCCCAGCGACAGCGGGGTGACGTCGATGAGCAGGACGTCCTTGCGCTCGCCCTTGAGGACGCCGGCCTGCAGGGCGGCGCCGACGGCGACGACCTCGTCCGGGTTCACGCCCTTGTTGGCGTCCTTGCCGGTCTCGCGCTT
The DNA here is from genome assembly GCF_058349845.2 of Microbacterium cucumeris. NCBI lineage: Bacteria > Bacillati > Actinomycetota > Actinomycetes > Micrococcales > Microbacteriaceae > Microbacterium > Microbacterium cucumeris. The sequence continues at coordinate 54,275 of NZ_JBYRIZ020000004.1, read as the reverse complement.
GACGAGATCGGCGACGGCGGGCATGCGGGTCGAGCCACCGACCAGCACGATGTGGTCGATGTCGGCGACCTTGATGCCGGCCTCGCGGATGACGTCCTCGAACGGCTTCTTGGTGCGGTCGAGCAGGTCCTTCGTGAGGTCCTCGAACTTGGCACGCGTGATCGTCTCGCTCAGCGACACCGGCCCGTTCTCGGTCAGCGACAGGTACGGCAGGTTGATGCTCGTCGACGTCGAGGAGCTGAGCTCCTTCTTCGCCTGCTCCGCGGCCTCCTTGAGGCGCTGCAGGGCGATCTTGTCGCCGGAGACGTCGACGCCGGTCGAGTCCTTGAACTGCTTGATCAGGTGGTCGACCAGGCGCTGGTCCCAGTCGTCGCCGCCGAGGCGGTTGTCACCGGCGGTGGCGCGCACCTGGATGGTGGAGAAGTCGTCGTCCTTGCCCACCTCGAGCAGCGACACGTCGAACGTTCCGCCACCGAGGTCGAAGACGAGGATCAGCTCATCCTCCTTGCCCTTGTCGAGGCCGTACGCGAGGGCCGCGGCGGTGGGCTCGTTGATGATGCGCAGGACGTTGAGGCCCGAGATCTCGCCGGCCTCCTTGGTGGCCTGGCGCTCGGCGTCGTTGAAGTACGCCGGGACGGTGATGACGGCATCCGTCACCGTGTCGCCCAGGTACGACTCGGCGTCGCGCTTGAGCTTCTGGAGGATGCGCGCGGAGATCTCCTGCGGCGTCCACTTCTTGCCGTCGACGTCGAACGACCAGTCGGTGCCGACGTGGCGCTTGACGGAGGCGACAGTGCGGTCGACGTTCGTGACGGCCTGGCGCTTGGCGGTCTCGCCGACGAGCACCTCGCCGTCCTTCGTGAACGCGACGACCGAGGGGGTCGTGCGGAAGCCCTCGGCGTTGGCGATGACCTTCGGCTCGCCACCTTCGAGGACGCTGACGACGGAGTTCGTCGTACCGAGGTCGATTCCAACAGCACGTGCCATGTGTTTCTCCTTCTGTTGCTGAAGCCTGGTGGGAAATCTGCGGCGATCAGGGAAACCTGAGTCGCGATGACTCAACTGTACATCGGGGATCGGTCGCTGTCAAACAAACTTGATACGAGTTCACTCAAGTTTTACCGAGCACGCCATCCGGCCGGATCAGGCCGCGGCGAGCAGGTCGAAGCGGGCGCGGCCGCCCAGGCGGGGCGTGCAGGCCGGATCGACGTATGGCGGCGGGATGAACCACACGCGCGCGGCGACGCCGATCCCGTCGATGCGGATCTCCCACCCGTTGTCATGGATGCGGTGATGACAGGTCTCGCAGAGCAGGATGCCGTTCGAGAGGTCGGTCCGGCCGCGATCCCGCTCCCACCAGTCGATGTGGTGCACCTTCGTCATCTCGACCGGGAGCGCGCACATCGCGCATCCGCCGTCGCGTTCGGCGAGCGCGAGCTTCTGCGCCCGCGTGAACAGCCGTCGACCACGACCCCAGTCGAGGATCTCGCCGTCGCCCCCGAGCACCCACGGGATGATCTCGCCGTCGGCGGCCATCCGCCGGACCGCGGCGATACTGACGGGCTGGTCGGTCCCGTCGATGCGTCCGACCCCGGTACCGGACTGCAAGTCTTCGAGGGCGACGCGGACGACGACTTTCGCGCCGCCCAGCGGGACGTCCTTGCGATCGCAGTCCAGGGCGTGCTGGCAGATCATGGTGAGCGCATCGGCCTGCAGCTGCTCGATCGTGCGGCGATCGGCGTCCGGCGAGTCCGCGTGGAGCGCCTCCCTGCGGGCCGCGAACGCGGCGGACACATACCCGCGCAGCGCGGCCTTCACCGCGGCGGCGGACGCGGCATCCGTGACGTATTCGGCGTGGAACTCGCCGTCGCGCTCCCACATCCGCAGCGAGCGCCGGGCGCGGATCTCTTCCTCGCGAGGCTGGACACCATCGGGATCGAGCCACGCCTGCACACGCGTCATCAGCCGGCGCACGTCGTCCATCGCGAGCCCGGGAACCTGCGCCACGAGCAGTCGCTCCGCCTCGGCGACGCGCTGCGCCCCCGCCGTCACGCGCACTCTGTCGAGAATCGAGATGATCAGCCCCGCGACCTGGTCGCCGATGACCCCCTCCGCGAGTGCCGCCTGGACCGCCGGGCATCTCGACGGCAAGCGCTCCCCGACGAAGCTCCTCCGCGGCGCTGTCGCCTCGCCGACCCTGACCAGCCGGGTCGCGTCTCCAGTGGAACCACCGGTCGACGCGGCGATCAGCTTCGCCGGCGTGCGGAAGCCCTGCTGCTTGGCCAGGGAGTCCGGCCCCAGCTCGGCACGCGACTCGTGCGAGATGCCGGCCGCGACCTCCGCATGCACGGCACTCGTCCGGCGCTCCAGCACCCCGAGCGCGTCGTTCACCGCGACCAGCTGATCCCGCGAGAGCTCGGTCGCATCCCCCGCCTCGCCCCACACTCGATCCAGCACGGCGAGCGCCTCGTGCAGCGGATTCAGGTGGGTGGCCATGTCCCTATCGTACTCCCGATCGGACCATTTGTCGAACATTTCTTCGATCTGGATACGAGAAATCAGGACATCGAAACGGAATCCCGCAGACAGCTTCAGGCTTCATTCGCATTTCTCTTCGAGAGCGTTCGAATCCGAGGGGACCGCATTAGAACGCATTCCTCCCGCCCCGTCACCCACATGACGCCATGTTTCGTCTGCTGACGTCGTGTGTCGCGGACCCGTGACGCGAGAGCCCGGTTTCGTCACAGTGGTCCAACGCCAATCCGAGAGAGCATCGTCATGACCACCCCTCAGCAGACCCCGATCCGCGGTGCACGCACCCGCACCGGCCGCACCCCGACGAAACCGCACGGCCAGTGGCTCGTCGACGGCACCGAGCCGCTCAACGGCAACGAGGAGTTCAAGCTGGCGGACAACGGCCTCAACGTCCGTGAGCGCATCGAGACCGTCTACGCGGCCGGAGGCTTCCAGAGCATCGATCCGACGGACCTCCACGGCCGCTTCCGCTGGTGGGGCCTGTACACCCAGCGCAAGCCCGGGATCGACGGCGGGCGCACCGCCCAGCTCGAGCCGCACGAACTCGAGGACGAGTACTTCATGCTGCGCGTCCGCATCGACGGCGGCCAGCTCACGACGCACCAGCTGCGGGTTATCGGCGAGATCTCCACCACCTTCGCCCGCGACTCCGCCGACCTCACCGACCGGCAGAACGTGCAGCTGCACTGGATCCGCGTCGAGGATGTCCCGGAGATCTGGCGCCGTCTCGAAGAGGTGGGGCTGAGCACCACCGAGGCCTGCGGAGACGTGCCCCGCGTCATCCTGGGTTCCCCCGTCGCGGGCATCGCCGCGGACGAGCTCATCGACCCGACGCCGCAGATCGAGGAGATCGCTGCCCGCTTCATCGGGGACCCGACGCTCGCGAACCTGCCCCGCAAGTACAAGACGGCGATCACGGGGCATCCCAGCCAGGACGTCGTGCACGAGATCAACGACTGCGCCTTCGTCGCGGTCGAGCATCCGGAGCTCGGCATCGGATACGACCTCTGGGTCGGTGGGGCCCTCTCCGTCGTCCCCCGTCTCGGCGAGCGCCTCGGCGCCTTCGTCTCCCCCGACCGCGTCGCCGAGGTGTGGCACGGTGTCACGCAGATCTTCCGCGACTACGGGTACCGGCGCCTGCGCAACAAGGCACGTCTGAAGTTCCTGCTCGCCGACTGGGGAACCGAGAAGTTCCGCGAGGTGCTCGAGACCGAGTACCTCGACAGCCCGCTGCCCGACGGACCGGCCGCGCCGAAGCCCACGAGCCTCGGTGACCACGTCGGGGTGCACGCACAGAAGGACGGCCGCTTCTACGTCGGTGCCGCGCCTCTCGTCGGCAGGGTCTCGGGGAGCACTCTCACGGCGCTCGCCGACCTCGCCGAGGTGCACGGCTCGCACCGCGTGCGCACCACGCCGTATCAGAAGCTCCTCGTGCTCGACTTGCCGGAATCGGAGGTCGACGGTCTCGTCGCGGGTCTCGACGCGCTCGGCCTGTCGGCGCGGCCCAGTCTGTTCCGCCGCGGCACCATCGCGTGCACGGGCATCGAGTACTGCAAGCTCGCGATCGTCGAGACCAAGGCGAACGCCGCACGCGCGATCCAGCAGCTCGAGGAGCGCCTGGGGGCGCTCGAGCCCGAGATCGGCCGCCCGATCACCCTGCATGTGAACGGATGCCCTAACTCCTGCGCACGCATCCAGACCGCCGACATCGGACTCAAGGGCCAGCTCGTCTCGATCGACGGCGAGCAGGTGCCCGGCTACCAGGTGCACCTCGGCGGAGGCCTGGCCGGCCCCGACCGGGAGGACGCCGGCCTGGGCCGGACCGTGCGCGGCCTGAAGGTCCCCGCCGACGGGATCGCCGACTACGCCGAACGCGTGATCCGCCGCTACCTGACGGATCGCGAGCAGGACGAGACGTTCGCGCACTGGGCGCACCGCGCGGACGAGGAGGCGCTGCAATGACCGTGAGCCTCGCCCCGCGCATCCGGACCAAGCGCAGCCGCGACGAGCTCGCGGCGCTCGCCGAGCAGGGCAACATCGAGCTCGGCAGACTGACCGACCACGAGGCGTCGGCCGCCGAGGTCGTCGCCTGGGTCGCCCGTCACTTCGGTGCGGATGCCGCGGCCGTCGCCTGCTCGATGGCGGACGCCGCTCTGCCGCACCTCGTCGCCGAGCAGCTGCCGGGCGTGGACGTGCTGTTCCTCGACACGGGATACCACTTCACCGAGACCTACGCGACGCGCGACGAGGTCGCCCGCGCGCTGGACGTCCGCATCGTCGACATCACACCGGACCAGACCGTCGCCGAGCAGGATGCCGAGTACGGCGCGAAGCTGTTCGAACGGGATGCCGCGCTGTGCTGCGCCCGCCGCAAGGTCGCGCCCCTGCAGGATGCGCTCGGCGGCTACGAGGTGTGGTTCACCGGGGTGCGCCGCGACGAGGCCCCCACCCGGACCAACACTCCGCTGGTCACGTGGGACGAGCGCAACGGGCTGGTCAAGGTCAACCCGGTCGCCGCCTGGAGCTTCGACGACGTCCTGAGCTACGCCGCGGACCACCGCGCACCGGTGAACCTGCTGGTGGACTTCGGCTATCCGTCGATCGGGTGCGAGCCGTGCACCAAGCCGGTCGCTCCCGGCGAAGACCCCCGCTCCGGCCGCTGGGCCGGGCAGGCGAAGACAGAATGCGGGCTGCACGTATGATGACGAACACCACTCCAGCTCCCTCCCCCCGCTCGTCGAGCGAGGAAGGCGCAGCCGACCGAGTCGAAACGCAGTCACCGCCGCGCGACAGTGGGCGCGTTTCGACTCGCTCCGCTCGCTCAACGAACGAGGAGAGGGAGGCTCGCTCAACGAACGAGGAGAGGGAGGCTCGCTCAACGAACGAGGAGGAAGCCCCGATCGCGGCCGGCCGCCTGAGCGCCCTGGACGTGCTCGAGGCCGAGGCCATCCACATCATCCGCGAGGTCGTCGCCGAGTTCGAGCGACCGGTGCTGCTCTTCTCCGGCGGCAAGGACTCGGTGCTCGTGCTGCACCTGGCCACCAAGGCGTTCGCGCCCGGCCGCGTGCCGTTCCCCGTGCTGCACGTCGACACCGGGCACAACTTCCCCGAGGTCATCGCGTTCCGCGACGAGACCGTGGCGCAACTCGGGCTGACCCTCGAGGTCGCCCGCGTGCAGGACTACCTCGACGACGGCCGCCTGACCGAGCGCCCCGATGGCACGCGCAACACCCTGCAGACCCAGCCGCTGCTGGACGCGATCGCCGCGGGCAAGCACGACGCCGTCTTCGGCGGCGCCCGTCGCGACGAGGACAAGGCGCGCGCCAAGGAGCGCATCATCTCCCTCCGCGACGAGTTCGGCCAGTGGGACCCGCGCAACCAGCGCCCCGAGCTGTGGAGCCTGTACAACGGGCGGCATCTGCCCGGGCAGCACGTGCGCGCCTTCCCGATCTCGAACTGGACCGAGCTCGACGTCTGGCGCTACATCGAACGCGAGGGCATCGCGCTCCCTCCGCTGTACTACGCCGCCGAGCGCGAGGTCTTCCGCCGGGACGGCATGTGGTGGGCCGTGGGCGAGTTCTCCGCTCCGCGTCCCGACGAGCAAGTCGAGAAGCGCGTCGTGCGCTACCGGACGGTCGGCGACATGAGCTGCACGGGCGCCGTGGAGTCGGATGCCGCAGACACCGCCTCGGTCGTCGCCGAGGTCGCGCGGTCGACGCTCACCGAACGCGGCGCCACGCGGGCGGACGATCGCATCAGCGAGGCCGCCATGGAGGACCGCAAGAAGGACGGGTACTTCTGATGAGCATCGACATCACGAGCGTTTCGGCACCGCGTTTCGACTCGCCTTCGGCTCGCTCAACGAACGAGGGGGAGGACGGCCGCCCGACGAACGAGGGGACGGACGCCCGCCCGACGAACGAAGGGGAAGACCGCCCGACGAACGAAGGGGCGGGGGAGCAGACGCTGTTCCGGTTCGCGACGGCGGGGTCGGTCGACGACGGCAAGTCCACCCTCGTCGGCCGGCTGCTGCACGACGCCAAGGCGATCCTCGCCGACCAGCTCGAGCAGGTCGCCTCGACCTCGCGCGCCCGCGGCTTCGCGCACGGCGAGTTCGACTTCGCCCTTCTGACCGACGGCCTCAGGGCCGAGCGCGAGCAGGGCATCACGATCGACGTGGCCTACCGCTACTTCGCCACGGATCAGCGCAGCTTCGTCCTGGCCGACTGCCCCGGCCACGTGCAGTACACCCGGAACATGGTCACGGGCTCGGCCACCGCGGACGCCGTGATCGTACTGGTCGACGCGCGCAAGGGCGTCGTGGAGCAGACGCGTCGTCATCTCGCGGTCGTGTCGCTCCTGCGGGTCGCCCACGTGATCGTCGCGGTCAACAAGATCGACCTCACCGGTTACGACGAGGACCGCTTCATCGAGATCGAGCTCGAGACGGAGCGCGTGGCCGAGCAGCTCGGTCTTTCGGGCATCCATGTGCTGCCCGTCTCGGCCCTCGAGGGCGACAACGTCGTCGACCGGTCGCCGCAGACGCCCTGGTACACCGGCCCGACGCTGATCCAGCTGCTCGAGACGCTGCCCGCGCAGGACGAGACCGAGTCCGCCGATGCCGCCTTCCGCCTCCCCGTGCAGATCGTGCTGCGCCCGCAGGGCGGGCTCGACCCCCGCATCCCCGAGGACGAGGCCGAGCGGTACCGCGACTTCCGCGGCTTCGCCGGACGCGTGGCCTCGGGCTCGGTCCGCGTCGGCGACCGCGTCGAGGTGCTCCCCGGCGGCCACGAGACCGTCATCACCGGCCTCCGCGTCGCCGGCCGCGAAGCGGACTCCGCCACGGCCGCGCAGTCGATCTCGGTGACGCTCGCCGACGAGGTGGATGCCGCACGCGGCGCCGTCATCGTCGCGACCGGCACCGCCCCGACCCCGCGTCGCGAGGCGGTCGTCGAACTGTTCCAGCTGGACCCTCGAGACGTCGCTCCGGGCGCCAAAGTGCTCGTCAAGCACGGCACCGCGACCGTGCAGGCGCTGATCGCGGAGATCATCGACCGTCGCGACCTGGAGACGCTCGCGCACGAGGACGCCGACCGGCTCGCCGTGAACGAGATCGGCCGCGTCCGGCTGCGCTTCGCCGCCGAGCTGCCGCTCGAACCGTACGCCGTGAACCGCGCCGCCGGATCGCTGCTGCTCATCCACCCCGTCGACGGAGCGACGCTCGCCGCAGCGACCGTCGTCGACTGAACCCGCACCACCCGAACACGTCTAAGGAGGCGAAACCGTGAAGATCACCCGCAGGACCACGACACTCACCGCTCTAGGACTCGGTGCCATGATGCTCGCCGGCTGCGCCTCCGCCGCCGAAGGGTCCGGCACGCAGGAAGGATCCGTCGACGAGGTCCGCCTCGGATACTTCGCCAACGTGACCCACGCCCCGGCGCTCGTGGGCGTGGAGCAGGGCCTGTTCGAGGACGCCCTCGGCGAGGACGTGAACCTGTCGACCGAGATCTTCAATGCCGGGCCGGCCGCGATCGAGGCATTGTCCGCCGGGGCGATCGATGCCACGTACATCGGGCCGAACCCGTCGATCAACACCTTCATCCAGTCCGGCGGGCAGTCGGCGCGCATCATCGCGGGTGCGACGAGCGGCGGGGCCGCTCTCGTCGTGCGCGACGGCATCGAGTCGGTCGCCGACCTCGAGGGCACGAATCTCGCCAGCCCGCAGCTGGGCAACACGCAGGACGTCGCGCTGCGCAGCTGGCTGGCCGACGAGGGCTTCGAGACCTCGACCTCCGGCGGCGGCGACGTCACGATCACCCCGACCGAGAACGCCCAGACGCTCACCCTGTTCCAGAAGGGCGAGCTCGACGGCGCGTGGCTGCCCGAGCCGTGGGTCTCGCGCCTCGTGGTGGATGCCGGGGCGCACGTCCTCGTCGACGAAGCCGAGCTGTGGGAGGACGGCGCCTTCCCGACGACCGTCCTGCTCGTGCGCGCCGAGTTCGCCGAGGAGCACCCGGACGTCGTCGAGCAGCTGCTCGAGGGACACATCGCCTCGGTCGCCTGGCTGGACGAGAACGCCGCCGAGGCTCCCGACGTCATCAACGCGGCGCTGACGGACGCCACCGGCAAAGGCCTCTCCGACGAGGTGCTGGCCCGGGCGCTCGAGAACGTGACCTTCACGGTCGACCCGCACGCGGAGACCTTCACGACGCTCGTCGAGAGCGGCCTCGCCGCCGGCACCCAGAAGGAGGGCTCGATCGACGGGCTGTTCGATCTGACCGCCCTGAACGCGCTGCTCGAGGCGGACGGCCAGGAGCCCGTCTCCGCCGGCGGCCTCGGGGAGGAATGATGGCGGCGCCCGCGGGGAGGACCCTGCCCGACGACATCGCGCGCGCGAGTGCGGGCGCCTCCTCGCTGGCGCCCAGCTTCGACGGAGTCGCCCCGGTGGCCCCGGCATCCGCTCCGGCGGAGCCGATCGTGCGCATCTCGCACGTGACCAAGCGGTTCGGATCCGGCCCCGTCGTCCTCGACGACGTCTCCCTCGACATCGCGCCGGGGGAGTTCGTGTGCCTGCTCGGCGCTTCGGGCTGCGGGAAGTCGACGCTCCTGAACCTCGTCGCCGGGCTCGAGCCGGTCACCTCGGGCGAGATCACCACGCCGGATGCCGGCACCGCCGTCATGTTCCAGGAGTCCGCCCTCATGCCGTGGCTGACGGCACGGCGCAACGTCGAGCTCGCCCTGCGGCTGCGCGGGGTGGCGCGCGCCGCGCGCAGGGACGAGGCGCAACGACTGCTGGCGACCGTGAACCTGGCGGATGCCGGGGACAAGCGCCCGCACGAGCTCTCCGGCGGCATGCGTCAGCGCGTGGCACTGGCGCGCGCCCTGGCGCAGGACCGTCCGGTCCTACTCATGGACGAGCCGTTCGCCGCTCTCGACGCCATCACCCGCGACCTGCTGCACGAGGAGCTGGAGCGCGTGTGGCGTGCGACGGGTCGCACGATCGTCTTCGTCACCCACAACGTGCGCGAGGCCGCCCGGCTGGGTCAGCGCGTGATCCTGCTCTCCAGCCGGCCGGGCCGGATCTCGCGGGAGTGGCGGATCTCCGGCAGCACGGCGCGGCGCATCGAACCTCCCGAGGTGTCGGCGCTGGCCGCCGAGATCACCTCTGAGCTGCGTGAGGAGATCCGCCGCAATGCCGCTTGAGACCGCCAAGACCAACCCCCTCGACACCTTCGACGAGCTGAGCACCCTCTCCACCGGCCTCGACCGGCTGCAGAACGACGAGGGCCGGCGCTCGTCAGGCGGCAGAGGGGTGCTGGCCAAGGTCCTGCCACCCGTCATCCTGCTCGTCGTGCTGCTCGCCGCCTGGCAGCTGTACGTCGTGATCGCCCAGCCCCGCCCGGATCTCTCCCCCGGCCCGCTGCAGGTCGCGGCCGCCCTCGGCGACGCCTGGGAGTCCGGCCGCCTGCAGGAGGCGGTCGCGACGAGTCTCGAACGCGGCGTCCTCGGCTTCCTCATCGCGATCGCCGTCGGCACCCCGCTCGGGATGCTGCTGGCGGAGTGGAAGGCGCTCCGCCGTGCTGCCGGCCCGCTCATCTCGGGGCTGCAGGTGCTGCCCTCGGTGGCCTGGGTGCCCGCCGCGATCATCTGGTTCGGCCTCAGCGACGCCACCGTGTACTTCGTGATCCTGATGGGCGCGATCCCCTCGATCGTCAACGGGCTGCTCTCCGGCATCGACCAGGTGCCGCCGCAGCTGCGCCGTGCGGGCATCGTTCTGGGCGCGAGCCGCTGGCAGCTGGCGACCTCGGTCGTGCTGCCGGCCGCCCTCCCCGGCTACGTCGCGGGGCTCAAGCAGGGCTGGGCGTTCTCGTGGCGGTCGCTGATGGCGGCCGAGATCATCGCGTTCGGCGGCTCGATGGGCTTCGGACTCGGCTCGATGCTGCAGCAGTCCCGCGAACTCGCCGACCTCGCCGGCGTCCTGGGCACGATCCTGCTGATCCTCGCGATCGGCATCCTGATCGAGCTCGTGATCTTCGGACCGCTCGAGCGGCGCCTGCTGCGCAGCCGCGGACTCGCCCAGGGAGGCTCCCGATGACCGGTCTCGTCACGCTCGTGGGCGCGGGCCCCGGGGATGCCGGCCTCCTGACGCTGCGCGGGCTGCGCGCGCTGCAGGACGCCGACGTCATCGTCGCCGACCGGCTCGGCGCCCGCGCCGTCCTGGATCAGCTGGCCGCCGAGGGGGGGGAGCTGACGGCCGAGATCGTGGACGTCGGGAAGCTCCCCGGCCACCACAAGGTGCCGCAGGACGGCATCAACGCCCTGCTCGTGCAGCTCGCCTCCGAAGGACGCCGCGTGGTCCGCCTCAAGGGCGGCGACCCGTTCGTGTTCGGACGCGGACGCGAGGAGCAGCTGCACTGCGAACAGGCCGGCGTCGCCGTCGAGGTCGTGCCGGGCGTGACCAGCGCCGTCTCGGTCCCGGCCGTCGCCGGGATCCCGCTCACCCACCGCGGGGTGTCGACCTCGTTCACCGTCGTCAGCGCCCACGACCAGATCGAGCGGCTGCCCGGCGGCGCCGAGCACACGGTCGTGCTGCTGATGGGCGTGAACACGCTCGGCCACTCGGCGCACGTGCTCGCCTCCGGCGTGCGCGGAGCCGACTGCCCCGTCGCGGTCGTCGAGGACGGCTACGGCGAGAACCAGCGCGTCACGATCGGCACGCTCGGCACGATCGCGCATCTCGCGGCGTCCCGACAGGTCCGCTCGCCGGCGGTCATCGTCGTCGGCGATGTCGTGCGCCTGAGCCCCGACGCGGCATCCCTCCCGGCATCCGGATCGGTCCAGGAACCGGCCCCACGAGCCCGCTGGTTCGAGGCGATCGACGCCGGGCTCGCGGTCGACACCGGGCTCAGCCGGGCCATCGACCGCTCCCTCGACTACGTGATCTGATACCCGTTCGCCCGCTCTGCGGAGCGGCACCCGAAAGGCCATGCCCATGTCCTCCTCTCCCCTCGCCCTGCGCGTCGCGATCGTCGGCGCCGGCCCCGCCGGGATCTACGCCGGCAATCTGCTCGCGAATGCCGTCGCCGAGCGCGGCGGACGCGTCGAGATCGACCTGTTCGAGTCGCTGCCCGCGCCGTACGGCCTGATCCGCTACGGCGTCGCGCCCGACCACCCCCGGATCAAGGGCATCGTGAACTCGCTGCACGAGATGCTCGACGCGTTCCCCGACGCCGGCGACGACGGGGAGGCCGAGCGCCGCACGATCCGTTTCCTCGGCAACGTCGAGGTGGGCCGCGACATCGCGCTGGCCGAGCTGCGCGAGCGCTACCACGCGGTCATCCTCGCGACCGGAGCGATCCGGGACGCCGCTCTCGACATCCCCGGCGTGGACCTCGCCGGCTCCTACGGCGCCGCCGACTTCGTGGCCTGGTTCGACGGGCATCCGGACGTCGCCCGCACGTGGCCGCTGGACGCGCGCGAGGTCGCGGTGATCGGAAACGGCAACGTCGCCCTCGACGTGGCCCGCGTCCTCGCGAAGCACGCCGTGGACCTGCGCTCCACCGAGGTGCCCGACACCGTGCTCTCGGGCCTGGAGGCATCCGCCGTCACCGACGTCCACGTGTTCGGCCGCCGCGGACCCGCCGACATCAAGTTCACCCCGATCGAGCTCCGCGAGCTCGGCGAGGTGCGCGACGTCGACATCGTGCTGCACGACGAGGACTTCGACGGGGTCGATCCGGCTTCGGCGTCCAGCAACCAGCTCAAGGTCATGCTGCGCACTCTCAACAGCTGGCGCGACCGTCCGGCGGGCACGGCCTCGCGGCGTCTGCACCTGCACTTCTGGCATGCCCCGGTCTCGATCGAGGGAGACGGGCGCGTCGAGAGCATCCGATTCGCCCGCACCAGGACGGATGCCGACGGGGCTCTCGTGATCACCGACGAGGTCCGCGAGTACCCGGTCCAGGCGGTGTACCGCGCGGTCGGCTACTACGGCACGCGCGTGAATGGCGCCCCGTTCGACGAGGTTCGCGGGGTCGTCCCCAACGAGGCCGGACGCGTGGACGCGGAGCCGGGCCTGTACGCCACCGGCTGGATCAAGCGCGGCCCCGTGGGTCTCATCGGCCACACGAAGTCGGACGCGCTCGAGACGATCACGCACCTCCTGTCGGATGCCGAAGCGGGACTGCTGTCGGCCGCGGATGCCGGGACCGATGTCCTCGAGCTCCTCGAAGAGCGCGGCACCGTCTACACGACGTGGGACGGCTGGCTCGCCCTCGACGCGCATGAGCGCCACCTCGGCGAGACGCACGAGCACACCCGCGAGCGCGTCAAGGTCGTCCCTCGCGAGGAGCAGCTGGCGGTGTCGCGCGACGGAGCGCTGGTCCGATGACGTATGTGATCGCGTTGCCGTGCGTGGATGTGAAGGATCGGGCGTGCATCGATGAGTGTCCGGTGGACTGCATCTACGAGGGCGAGCGGTCTCTGTACATCCACCCGGACGAGTGCGTGGACTGCGGGGCCTGCGAGCCGGTGTGCCCGGTGGAGGCGGTCTACTACGAGGACGACCTGCCCGAGGAATGGGCGGACTACTACAAGGCCAACGTCGAGTTCTTCGACGAGATCGGCTCCCCCGGCGGCGCCGCCAAGGCTGGCGCCTATGACTTCGACCATCCGCTGGTGGCAGAGCTCCCGCCGCAGGGGGACGGGCATGACTGAGTACGACGTGCTGGTGGTCGGCGGCGGACCGGCCGGTCTCTCCGCGGCGCTGAACCTCGGGCGGGCGCTCATGCGCGTGCTCGTGATCGACGCCGACCGTCCGCGCAACGCGGCGACGCTGAACTCGCACGGATTCCTCACCCGCGACGGCATCCCGCCGCACGAGCTGCGCCGCCTCGCCCGCGAGGAGCTGGCCGCCTACCCGAACGTCGAGGTGCGCTCGCGTGTGCGCGTGGCCCGCCTGTCCCACGACGGCGAGGAATTCGTCGCGGGGATCGGCCGGCGCGAGGAGACCGAGACGGTCAGGGCGCGCACCGTGCTGCTCGCGACGGGTCTGCGCGAGACGCTGCCCGAGGTCCCGAACCTTCGCGGCTTCTACGGCATGAGCCTGTTCAGCTGTGCCGCCTGCGACGCATGGGATCTGCAGGGCCGCCCGCTGGCGCTCATCGGCGAGTCCGAGGACCTCGCCGACCGCGCCCGACTGATCGCCCGGTGGAGTCCCCGGCTCACCGTCTTCACGAACGGCGCGGACGTCGTCTCCACGACCGAGGAGGCGGAGCTCGCCTCGGTCGGGATCGGCGTGGCCCGGCATCCGATCGTCGAACTCGTCGGCGAGCGCGGACGTCTCGAGGCCGTGGTACTCGCGGACGGCAGCCGCACAGCGGTCGACGGCGGATTCGTCCGCCCGGAGTGGGAGACCGAGCTGTCGTTCCTCAACGGGATCTCCCCTGCTCTCGACGACTCCGGTCATCTCGTGACGGATCGGTCGGGTCGCACGGACGTCGCGGGCCTGTACGCCGCCGGGGATGCCGCGGCTCCCGGCCCGCAGCAGCTCATCGTCGCCGCCGGGGCAGGCGCGCGGGTGGCCGCGGTCATCGTGCACGACGCGATCGGCGTCGCGACCGCTCACTGAGCAGCTTTCCTCGTTCAGGGCGCACGGAATGCATTCGGGTGGATGTGTGTTGCTCCTGATGACGCCGCATCGCGGCGCTTCTCCCGCGCACTCCTTACCCTGGAACGGTCATGTCTGCACCCGAAGAAGACCACGCCCGCTGGCGCAACGAGCGCCACGCCGCCGTCGCCGGCCCCACCGGCAACCTCGCTCTCGTCGAGACCCGCTGGGTCGGTCCCGAGCGTCCCGACCTCGAGGCCGCTCAGGCGGCGGCCCCGGCCTCGGTCACGGTGACACCGATCCAGCGCACCGACATCGCCACGGGCGAGGCCGAATACGGCCTGCGGTTCTGGGACGCCGATTCCCCGGCGATCCGCGCGTACGACCGCATCGACGCCTACGACTACGACCCGGCCTGGGTCATCGAGGCCCGGTTCACCCCGGTGGATGCCGGGCGCACCGTTCCCTTCGAGCACATCCGCGACAACGGTGGAACGCGTGATCTCGTCGTGCCCGGTGACATCACCTTCACCCTCGATGGCACCGAGCACCGCCTCGCCGCCTTCGACGACGGCGGCGTGCTGCTGCTCGTGTTCGGCGATCCGACCAACGGCCCCGAGACCTACGGCTCCGGACGCTTCCTGTTCGTGCGCCGCGACGACGGCGCCGGATTCGGCGATGCCGGATCCGTGATCCTCGACTTCAACCGCGCCTTCGTCCCGCCCTGCGGGTTCTCGGCGCAGTACAACTGCCCGCTGCCGCCCGCGCAGAACCGCTTCACCCAGCCTGTGCGCGCCGGCGAGAAGAACGTCGTCTTCACGGGCGGCTTCGACATCTACACCGCGGCCTGACCCGGCATCCCAACACCCGAACACCCGAACCGAAAGCAGGAGACCCCCTGTGAGAAAGCCCCTCGCGCTCGCGGCGACCGTCGTCGCCACGGCCCTCGTCCTCGCCGGCTGCTCGTCGAGCACATCCTCGGAGGACCCCGCCGACGCCACCATCGCCATCGGATCGCTGTACGAACCGCAGAACCTCAGCAACACCCAGGGTGGCGGCCAGGGAGTGACCGAGGCCTTCAACGGCAACGTCTACGAGGGGCTGTACCGGCTCACCGACGACGGCGAGGTCGAGCCGCTGCTGGCCGAGAGCGAGGAGGTCAGCGAGGACGGCCTGACCTACACGATCACGCTGCGCGACGACGTGACCTTCCACTCGGGCAAGGCGCTCACGTCGGCCGACGTCAAGGCCAGCGTCGAAGCCGTCACGGCCGAGGACTCGCAGTCCGCCCGCAAGTCGGCGTTCTCCGTGATCTCGGGCATCGAGACCCCGGACGACCACACGGTCGTGTTCACCCTCTCGCAGCGCTCGATCTCGTTCCTCTACAACCTCGCGTACATCTGGATCGTGAACGCCGACGCCACCGACCTCACCACGACCGAGGACGGCACCGGCCCCTACACGCTCGACGAGTGGAAGCAGGGCAGCACCCTCACCCTCACCCGCTGGGACGACTACTGGGGCGAGCCGGCCGCGAACGCCGAGGTCGTCTTCACGTACTTCACGGATGCGACGGCGCAGAACAACGCGCTGCTCACCGGCGAGATCGACGTGATCACGAGCATCCAGAGCCCGGACGCCCTCGAGCAGTTCGCCTCGAACGACGACTACACGATCAGCGAGGGCACCTCGACGACGAAGGAGCTGCTCGCCTTCAACGACCGCGTCGCCCCGTTCGACGACGCCCTGGTGCGCAAGGCGATCTACTCCGCGATCGACACCGAGAAGCTGCTCACCTCGATCTGGGGCGACTACGGCACCCTCATCGGCTCGATGGTCCCTCCGACCGATCCGTGGTATGAGGACCTCACCGACGTGAACCCGTACGACGTGGACCTCGCGAAGCAGCAGCTCGCCGAGGCGGGCTACCCGGACGGGTTCGAGTTCACGCTCGACACCCCGAGCTACGACCCGCACCCGGCCGTGGCCGAGTTCCTGCAGTCGCAGCTCGCGGAGGTCGGCATCACGGTGAACATCAACACCATCAGCGCCGACGAGTGGTACACGAAGGTCTTCCAGGAGCGCGACTTCGAGGCGACGCTGCAGGAGCACGTCAACGACCGCGACGTCGTCTGGTACGGCAACCCCGACTTCTACTGGGGCTACGACGACGCCCAGGTGCAGCAGTGGGTGGCCGAGGCCGAGCAGGCCGCGACGACCGAGGAGCAGACCGCACTGCTCACGCAGGTGAACGAGAAGATCGCCGAGGACGCGGCGAGCGTATGGTTGTACCTCTACCCGCAGATCGTGGTCGCCTCGAGCGATCTCAGCGGGTACCCGGTCAACGGCCTGAACTCGCAGTTCTTCGCGTACGACATCACCAAGTCCTGAACATTCGGATCGCGGGGTGGGATGCTGGAGCATCCGCCCCGCGATCCTCCTGTCCCCCATGCTCACGTATCTGCTCCGCCGCTCCGCGTTCCTCGTGGTGTCGCTCGTCGTCGCCATGATGGTGATCTTCGTGCTGCTGCGCCTGCTTCCGGGCGACCCGGCGAACGCGCTGCTTTCGGTGGACGCCACACCGGAGCAGATCGCCGCCGCGCGGGCCCAGGTGGGTTCGGACCGCCCGCTCATCGAGCAGTTCCTGCTCTGGGCGGGGCAGATGGTGCGGTTCGATCTGGGCGAGTCCTACATCAGCACGCTCCCGGTCGGTCCGGAGATCGCCGCTCGCCTGCAGGTCACGCTCCCCCTGACGCTGCTCGCCTTCGCTCTCGCGCTGGTGCTCTCCCTGGTGATCGGCATCACGGCCGCGGTGAAGACGGACACCTGGTACGGCGCTGTGCTCTCCGGATTCGCGCAGCTCGGGATCGCCGTGCCCGTGTTCTGGGTCGGGATGCTGCTGGTCTGGGTGTTCGCGCTCGGTCTCGGCGTCCTGCCGTCCGGTGGCTTCCCGCGCGACGACTGGGAGGATCCGGGCGATGCGCTGCGCTCGCTGACGCTGCCGGTCCTCACGGTCGCGATCGTCATGAGCGCATCGCTGGCGCGCTACGTCCGCGCCGCCACGCTCGACGTGCTGGGCAGCGACTACCTGCGCACCGCTCGGGCGGGCGGCTCCGGCCTCGCCGAGGCGCTCGTGCGTCACGGCGTGCGCAACGGCGCCGTCCCCGTGATCGCGGTGCTCGGCATCGAACTGTCGACGACGCTGCTGGGAGCGGTCGTCGTCGAGAGCGTGTTCACGCTGCCCGGGCTCGGCAGCATGCTGCTCACCGGCATCGAGCAGCACGACTTCGCCAACATCCAGGGCGTGCTCGTCGTGTCGACCCTGTTCGTCCTGATCGTCGGCTTCCTGGCCGACATCGTGCAGCGGATCATCGACCCGCGGCTGCGCGGCCGAGTGGCGGGTGCGCGATGACCGGAGTCGTGGAGCAGATCGAGGATGCCGCGCCGCAGCGCCGTCGCGGCGGCCACCCGACCCTCGTCATCGGCCTGTGCTTCACGGGCGCCATCGTTCTCATCGCGCTGGTGTCGCTGTTCTGGCTGCCGTTCGCACCGGGCGACGTGAGCGGCGGGCGGCTCGAGGGGCCGAGCGGCACCCATCTGCTGGGCACCGACAAGCTCGGACGCGATCTGTTCACGCAGCTCATGATCGGTGCACGCATCGCCCTCGTCGTGGGACTCGGCTCCGTCGTCCTCGCGGCCGTGATCGGCGTGACCATCGGACTGATCGCGGCGTTCGCGCGACCATGGGTGGACGACTCGATGTCGGCGGCGCTGGACGTCATCATCGCGTTCCCCGTGCTGCTGCTGGCGATGCTCGTCGTGGCCGTGCAGGGCGCCTCGCTGTGGTCGGCGATCCTCGCCATCGGGCTCGCGATGTCGGCCGTCGTCGCACGGCTCACCCGCATCCTCGCGCACCGCGTCCTGCGCGAGCAGTTCATCACGGCCGCGCGCACGAGCGGCACGCGGTGGCCCGGCATCATCGCCTTCCACGTGCTGCCGAACATCTGGCCCACCCTGAGCGTGAACCTGGCGCTGCAGTTCGGCGCCGCCGTGCTCGCCGAGGCGAGCCTGTCGTACCTCGGCCTGGGCGCCCCGCCGCCCAACGCGTCCTGGGGCCGCCTGCTGCAGGAGGCGCAGGGGACCGTCCTGACCGCTCCGGTCGGCGCGATCGCCCCCGGCGTCGCGCTCGTCGTGCTCGTCCTCGGCGTCAACTTCGTCGCCGACGGTCTGCGCGACTTCGCCGACCCGACACGCAGGAGGTCGCGATGAGCCTGCTCGAGGTGATGGGTCTCACCGTCGCAGCCGGCGGCCGCCGTCTCGTCGACGACGTGTCCTTCGACGTCTCCGCGGGGGAACGAGTGGGCGTCATCGGCGAGTCCGGATCCGGGAAGTCCGTCACGTCGCTGGCCGCGACGGGTCTCCTCAGCCCGTCTCTCGCGGCCTCCGGTTCGGTGCTGCTGGGCGGCCGGGAGGTCGTCGGCGCCGCCGATCGGGCCCTGCGTCCGCTGCGTGGTCCGGTCGCGGCGCTGCTG
Organism: Microbacterium cucumeris; assembly: GCF_058349845.2. Classification (NCBI taxonomy): domain Bacteria; kingdom Bacillati; phylum Actinomycetota; class Actinomycetes; order Micrococcales; family Microbacteriaceae; genus Microbacterium; species Microbacterium cucumeris. Next base: position 35,597 of record NZ_JBYRIZ020000004.1, on the reverse strand, counting down.
TTCCAGGAACCGCTGACCGCGCTGGACCCGCTCATGCGCGTCGGCCGGCAGATCGCGGAGCCGATGCGCCGGCACCTCGGCCTGCGCGGAGAGGCGCTGCAGGATGCCGTGCGCACCGCCCTCGCGGATGTGTCGCTGCCCGACGAGCGCATCGCGCGCGCGTTCCCGCACGAGCTGTCCGGCGGCCAGAGGCAGCGGGTCGCCACCGCGATCGCGCTGGCCGCGCGGCCCCAGCTGCTGATCGCGGACGAGCCGACCACGGCACTCGACGTGACGGTGCAGGACGAGATCCTCACGCTGCTGGACCGACTGGTCGCCGAGCGCGACATGGCGCTGCTGTTCATCAGCCACGACCTGGCCGTCGTCGCCCGCATGACCGACCGCGTGATCGTGATGCGCTCGGGCCGGGCGGTGGAGCAGGGGGCGGTCGCACAGGTGATCGGAGCGCCGCAGCATCCGTACACCGCGGACCTGGTCGCGAGCGCCCGTGCCCTGGACTCCGCGATCGACGCTCCGGCAGGGGAGGCCCCATGATCCTCGAGCTGCAGGACGCCGGATTCTCCTACGGCGCGCGCCGGGTCGTCGACGGCGTGACCTTCGGCGTCTCCGCCGGCGAGGCCATGGGGCTCGTGGGCGAATCCGGAGCCGGGAAGTCGACGATCTTCTCGCTTCTGCTCGGCCTGGCGGCGCCCGACGAAGGCGCCGTCCTGTTCGACGGGCAGCCGCTGAACCGGCGGGACCGAGCGCTCCTGCGCCGATTCCGCACGGACGTGCAGACCGTGTTCCAGGATCCGTACTCGTCGCTGGATCCGCGCCAGCGCATCGACCGGATCGTGGGCGAGCCGCTGCGCTCCCTCGGGATCGCGCGCGGCACGGCTGCCGCGGGGATGGTGGCGGACGCCGTGCGCGCGGTCGGGTTGGACGAGGATGTGCTGGGCCGATACCCGCACGAGTTCTCCGGCGGGCAGCGGCAGCGCATCGCGATCGCCCGCGCCGTGGTGTCGAAGCCGCGCGTGCTGCTGGCGGACGAGCCGGTCTCTGCGCTGGACGTCACGACGCGCATCCAGGTGATCGAGCTGCTGCGGAGCCTGCGGCGCGAGACGGGGCTGGCGCTCGTCATGGTGTCGCACGACCTCAGCGCCGTCGCCGCGCTGTGCGAGAGAACCGTCGTCCTGCGCGACGGTCGGATCGTCGAAGAGGGCACGACCCGCGGCATCCTGGACGCACCGCGGACCGAGTACGCGCAGACGCTCGTCTCGGCGATCCCGCGGCTGCCGGCGGCCTGATCCGGGTTCGGTGCCGGGATCGGGGCCGAGGCCATCCGGTGCCGAACCGGAATAGCGGACCCCGAGCCGTCGTTGGGAGGGATATGACGACTGTCGATCCTGCTCGCCTGGCGGAGGTGCTCTCCTCCTTCGATGTCCGGCTCGGCTTCGCCCGCCGTACGACTCTCGCTCAGGACGGGATCCTCCCGTTGCCGGCGGGTCAGGTCACCTTGGCGTACGTCGTCGAGGGCGAGATAACCGGCGACGTCGTCTTCGACCGGGGATGCACGCTCGATGTCCCCGGCGGATCGGCGGGGCCTGCCCGGGGGCCGCGCACGCTGCTTGCGGGGGACGCCTTCCTCAGCATGGGTCACCGGGCGATCGCGTTGCAGTCGACCTCCGGCGCGAGGCTGATGACGGCTGACCTCGAACTCGACTCGGCGGCTGTGGACGGGATCCCCGGCTTCGTCTTCGTGACCGGTTTCGCCGAGCTCGAGCCGGCCGCGGCGGCACTCGCCGCGAACCTGGGTCCGGTCGATCCGGACGCGCACGGACTGCGCTCGGGCGACCCGTTGATCTGCCGCATGATGGTCACCACGGTGCTGCTGAGCCTCATCCGGGCGTGGGCGCAGGCGGGGTGCGCGCCGCAGGGCTGGCCAGCGCGGGCGGGGGATCCGTTCCTGGATCGCGTCGTCGAGGCGATCCACTCGGAGCCGGGTCGCGACTGGACGGTCGACCTGCTCGCGACCGTGGGCGCGATGTCGCGGTCGGTGTTCGCCGAGCGCTTCCGCGCCGCCGTCGGCCAGTCGCCCGCCAGCTATGTCACGGAAGTGCGGATGCGTCAGGCGAAGCAGATGCTGGATGCCGGGCGCAGCGTGTCCGAGACCTCGCGCGAGCTCGGCTACTCATCGGACGAGGGGTTCAGCCGGGCGTTCCGCCGTCACACCGGGGTGACCCCGTCGATGTGGCGCGCGAGCCGGCGCTCGGCCATCCCGGCCTGACGTGCGGCGGCCGGTCAACGGCCTCCGGGCGGGCCGATGAGCAGCAGGACCACGTACAGGACGACGATCGCCGCCACGAGCAGCAGCGCCAGCACCCACGGACGGCGCAGGAACCAGCGCATCAGACGGTCGTACCAGCGTCGATCGCGCGGGTCCTCCGTGGCCTCGAGCCGCCAGTCGCCGCGCAGGCGTCCCGACCGGTGCAGCCAGATCTCGGTGGGGATCGTGGCGTAGGGGATCACGGCGCTCACGACGGCGAGGACGGCCACCCCGACGTGCCAGCGCTGATTGAGGGCGACGAGGATCGCGGTCGCCCCGTAGGCGAGGAACACGAAGCCGTGGATGCCGCCGCCGATCGTGACGACGATCCCGGGTGCGCCCAGCGCGCGGGCGATCAGTGCGCCGATCAGGATCGTCCACGTGATCGCCTCAGCGATCGCGAGAGTGCGGAAGAGGCGGGCAGGCGCACGGAACACGGGTCTCCTCGGGTGGGGGTCGATCCCAGCCTACGAGACGGGTGAGTGCGGACGCGCAGGCGCCGTCGGCACCGGGGTGCCCATCGGGGCGACGGCTTCCGCCGCACGAGAGTCGCCGACAGACTGGGACCATGCCCTCCGCTGTGCGACGTCGACGCGGGTCCGCGACCGTGGCGCTGGCGTTCGCCGCCGTGCTGGCGCTCTCCGGCTGCACCAGTGCCGAAGACCGCTGGTCGCTCGAGGCCATCGGGGTCGGGTCCCCGCATCCCGACGACATCGTCGTCGGGACGACGATGGTGGCCGCCGACGGCGAAGGCGGATTCTGGAGCGCCAACGCGTCTTCCTGGGTGCACGTGGACGCCGAGGGCGAGACGGTCGCCGAGCACTCCTTCGATCCGGGTGAACCGCTCTTCGGCGTCACCGCGATGGCAGGGCTGTCCGCGGATCGACTCGTCGTCGTGCGCGGCGGCACGGGCGATCCGACGCTGTCGATCGTCGACACCCGTGACCTCACGCTGACCGATGTTCCGATCGAGACCGTCTCAGGTCCCGACGATGTGCGGCTCGCGTTCGGCGCCGTGGCCGCCCGCGCGGGGCTCGTCCACCTGGTGCGCTACCGGCTTGCGGAGACCGCGGATCTGGAGGCCGAGGTCCTCCGCATCCATCCCGCGGACGGGCGGACGACCGTCGTGCACATCGAACCGCTGCACTTCGCCGACTCTCCGGAGAGCGCCCCGGGGTTGCCGCCGGTCGCCCTCGACGTGACCGCGGACCGGATCTTCCTGGCCACGCCGGTCCACCGCATCGTCCTGGACGCCGACGGCGCAGAGCTCGCTCGTACGGGCCAGGATGCCGAACGACCGCACGTCGCCGCCGATCCGGACGGCGCGGCGCTGTGGTGGGGCGCCGAAGAGGATCCGCGCGGCGCCCGGGCCGACGTCGTCGCCGGGTCGGGCGATGCGCGGGAGGTCATCGTACGGCACGAGCACTGCCAGGAGCCGTTCTTCACGGACAGTCCGCTGTTCACGGAATCGACGGCCGACCTCCGCGGACAGCCTCTGTCGTTCCTCTGCGGTGTGAACGCGGCCGCCTGGGTCGGCGACGGCTGGGTCGTCGCGCTCGGCGGCGAGGACGGCGGCGCGCTCGTCCGTGTGCTCCGCCCGGTTCCGTGATGCCGCCGCTCAGCCGCGCACGCGGTTGGATGCGCCGAACAGCACGGCACCGAGTACCAGGAGCGCCGCCCCGACGAGATAGTTGAGCTCGACGCCGAGTCCATCGACGAGGAGGCCGCCGACACCGGCCGCGATCATGATCGCGGCCTGGAAGCCGACGACCACCAGGCTGCCGCCGGCCTCCAGCCGATCCGGCATCCGGTGCCCGACCCAGGTGTTCACGACGATGAGCCAGGAGGCGAAGAAGAAGCCCCACACGAGCACGGCGGCCGAGATGGCGAGGATCGACCCGGGGAACAGGATCGTGCCGAGCACCGATGCCGCGATCGCGATGGATCCTATCACGGCGAAGAGGGCGAAGGTCCGGTCCACGACCAACCCGATCACGAGGTTCCCGACGAGACCGCCGGCTCCGAAGAGTGCGAGCAGCAGGACGATGGTGCCGGCATCCACCTCGGGCATCCGCTCCAGAGCGAGACGGATGTAGGTATACGCGAGGAAGTGTCCGAGCACGACGAGCACGTGGCCGGCGAGGCCGAGGCCGACGCCGGGGCGCCGAACGGTGTCGACGAGGATGCGGAGACTGGACGCCTGGGCCGCCGGGACCGCAGGCAGGAGCGTCCGGAGGCCGATCGCGAGAACCAGCGTGACGATCCCGGCGAGCGCGAACACGGCGCGCCAGTCCAGCAGCTCGCTCAGCATCACGCCCAGCGGCACGCCGGCGACCGTGGCGAGAGACGTCCCCGCCGTCGTGAACATCACCGCCCGACCGATGCGCTCGGGCCCGGCGATGCGCGCCGCGACCGTGATGGACATCGACCAGAAGGCGCTGATCGCCGCTCCCAGCAGGAAGCGCGCGAGCAGCACGAGCACGAGGTTGGGCGCGATCGCGACGACGAGGTTCGAGACGCCGGCGGCGAGGGCCATCCAGACGAGCAGGCTCCGCCGGTCCAGCCGCGGGAAGATCAGACCGACGGTCGGCGCGACGAGCAGTCCGACCAGCGCGGTCACCGTGACCGTCTGACCGGCCTGGCCGGGCGTGACGCCGAGGCCGGTCGCCATCTCGGTGAGCATCCCGTTCGGCAAGAACTCCGCGGTGACGAGCAGGAAGCTCATCAGCATGAGCACGACGGGACCGCCGTAGCGCATCCGCTCGACGGTCGGGGTGGCGGCGCGGGTCACAGGCACAGGGGCGGTCGTGGTCATGCTTCTACGGTCGCAGGATGCCGATCCGCGCACCCGACCGGACGTCCGAGGCATCCGACCGTTCGTCCGGGGGTGGACGGCGAGCGCGGGCGCGGCTAGGCTCGACGCGCGCCGGGACATCCCCGGGAGGACTCAGCGAGAGGAGCGAGACATGAACGCCGTCGTTGTCGCGCCCTCTGCCGCCGACCACCTTCCCCTCGAGGCCGCCCGCTCCTAGATCCGCGCGTGGCCTCCCATCCCGGAGCACCACCGTGACCGATCCCTTCGCGTCCTTCGACGCATCCCTGTCCTTCGCCGATGTCGAGCCCGGCGAGAACCAGCGCTGGACCACTTGGCCGGCCGTCACCCCGTCCGAGCGCGGGCCCGAGCCCTGGCCGTCCTGGGTCGTCACGAGCGCCGGCGCCGTCGACACCGAGCTCGGCATCCTCAAGACCGGCAAGGAAGCGGATGTCTTCCTCATCGAGCGGGCCGTCCCGGACGACCCGTCGCAACGCACGCTGCTGGCGGCCAAGCGGTACCGCGGAAGCGAGCACAGCAGCTTCCACCGATCGAGCATCTACACCGAAGGCCGGCGCACCCGGAACTCCCGCGACGGCCGTGCCCTCGCCAAGAAGACCGGCTTCGGTCGCGAGGTGGCGGCGGCGCAGTGGTCGTTCGCGGAGTTCGAAGCGCTCTGCCGCATGTGGACGCTCGGCGCTCCCGTCCCGTATCCGGTGCAGGTCAGCGGCACCGAACTGCTCATGGAGTTCATCGGCACGGGCGGTGCGGCTGCGCCCCGGCTTGCCCAGGTCCGCGGCGATCGGGACGAGCTCACCGACCTGTTCCGCCAGGTGGTCGACCTCATGCACGTGTTCGCCGGGGCCGGTTTCGCGCACGGCGACCTCTCGCCGTACAACCTGCTCGTCCACTCCGGACGCGTGCGCGTGATCGATCTGCCCCAGATCGTGGAGGTGATCGCGAATCCGCAGGGCTTCGACCTGCTGCACCGGGACTGCGTCAACGTGTGCGGCTGGTTCGCCCGGCATCGGGTGGATGCCGACGCCGAGGCGCTGTTCGCCGATCTCGTCGCGGCGACCTGCGGATGATGCGCGGCGCGTCGCTACCTCTCGTTCACCGGACACGGCCAGACTTCGAGTCATGACCACGCCGGATGACGCTCCGCCCCCGCCGCCCACCGCGAACAGCGGAGCGGTCGGCGTGATCGGGTTGGAGCTGCGCGGCGACACCCCGGCGCCGAAGAAGCAGGTGTACTCGTGGGCGCTGTGGGACTGGGCGACCCAGCCGTTCAACACCGTCATCCTGACGTTTATCTTCACGGCGCTGTACCTGACCACCGAGCAGTTCCTGCCGGCCGACGTCGCGGCGCTCGGGGAGGAGGATCCGGTAAGGCTCGCCGCCGAGGCGGAGCTGGCCAGCGGGCTGGGGCTCGGGTCGACCATCGCCGGGCTCGCGATCCTCCTGCTCGCCCCCGTGCTCGGCCAGCGCGCGGATGCGGCCGGACGCCAGAAGCTGTGGCTCGGGATCGGCACCGGTGCGCTCGTCGCGTGCATGTTCGGCCTGTGGTTCGTCGAGCCGACGCCGACGCTGTTCTGGCTCGGGGTCGCGCTGATCTCCGCGGGCAGCGTATTCGGCGAGATCGCGGCGGTGAACTCCAACGCGATGCTCATCGGCATCGCGAACCCGAAGACGATAGGGCGCATCTCGGGACTCGGGTGGGGATTCGGGTACCTCGGCGGGATCGTGGCGCTCGTGCTCGTCGTCGTCTTCTTCCTGGCCGACTGGTTCGGGCTGTCCGAGGACGGCGGTCTTCCGTTCCGGATCATCGCTGTCGGGTGCGCGGTGTGGGCGATCGTCTTCAGCATCCCGATCTTCCTGAACGTGCCGGAGCCGTCGCTCGGGCGGCCCGAGCGCCAGGTCGGGTTCTTCCGTTCCTACGCCCTGCTCGTGAAGGATGTCGCGGGGCTCTACCGCAGCAGCGAGACGCGACCGACGTTCTGGTTCCTGCTGGCGAGCGCGGTGTTCCGCGACGGGCTGGGCGGCGTGTTCGCGTTCGGGGCCGTGATCGCCGGCCAGGTGTTCGGGTTCGATTTCCTGCAGCTCGTGATCTTCGGCATCGCGGCGAACCTCATCGCCGGCGTCTCGACGATCCTCGCCGGGCGCCTCGACGACCGCTTCGGCGCCAAGCGGATCATCCTGTTCGCGCTGGGGGCGATGGTCGTCGCCGGTCTCGCGGTCTTCTTCCTCGTGGAGGCCGGTGCCACCGTCTTCTGGATCGGCGGCCTCGTGCTCTGCGCGTTCGTGGGTCCGGCGCAGTCGGCGTCGCGTTCGTTCCTCGCCCGCGTGACGCCCGCCGGGCGCGAGGGCGAGATCTTCGGCCTGTACGCCACGACCGGACGCGCTGCGAGCTGGATGGCGTCGGCGGCATGGACCGGACTGATCGTCCTGACCGCGCAGACGAAGTTCGGCATCCTCGGGATCGTACTCGTCCTCCTGCTGGGCTTCCTGCTGCTGCTTCCGGTGCAGGAGCGCCGGGTCGCCCGCGCAGGCTGAGAGCGGCTCGGGTTCCCACTCGCACGCCATATACTCGATCCGACCTCCGATCGTGTTGAACAACAGGTGAATTCTTCGTGCGACAGCGGCTGCGAGGGAGCCGGACGCTGCGCGCACTCCGGTTCCTTCCCTATCTGATCCCCTACGCGATCTGGCGACTCCTGCGGCCGATCACGGCGGGCCGCTTCCTGTTCCTGTCCGATTCGCACGTCGGCTTCACGGGCAACATGGCGTACCTGCGGGACGCGCTCGCGTCCCGGCATCCGGATGCCGAGATCATCGGCGTCTTCAAGCCGAGCCTGGCGTCGCGACGATCGATCCGGGATGCCGTGCGTCTGCCGTACCTGATCGCCACGAGCAGCGTCATCGTGCTGGACGACTTCTATCCGCTGATCTACCGCTTCCGGATCCGCCGCGGGGCGCGGCTCGTGCAGATCTGGCATGCCGCCGGCGCTTTCAAGCAGGTCGGGCACAGCCGGGCGGGCCTCCCCGGCGGTCCCACGCCCGGCAGCGAGATCCACCGCAACTACACCGACGCCATCGTCAGCAGCGAGGGCATCATCGGCGAGTACGCCGAGGCGTTCGGCATCCCTCGTGAGCGGGTCCATGCCTGGGGGATGCCGCGGTCGGACGTGTTCTTCGACGACGACGCGGCCAGCGCCGCACGTGCGCGCACGCGCGCGGCCCTGGGTGTCGCGGACGGGGAGCGCTTCGTCGTGTACGCCCCGACGTTCCGCGGCAATGGGCAGCGCAGCGCCGAGGCCGCCCCCGAGGCCGACTGGGCCGGCATCGCCGCCGCTCTGGGCGAAGGTTGGCGGATCGGCGTCCGTCAGCACCCGTTCGTGGCACGGGGCGCCCTGCCGGCCGGGATCGTGGACGCCGCGGCCGTCGCGGACATGAACGACGTGCTCATGGCTGCGGACGTCCTGGTCACCGACTACTCCTCCGCGATCTTCGAGTACGCGCTGCTGCGCCGGCCCATCGTGTTCTACGTGCCCGATCTCGCCGAGTACACCGCCGCGCGCTCGTTCTACCGCCCCTTCGAGGAGTACGCCGTCGGTCCTGTCGTGACCGACGCCGCAGACCTGGCGGACGCGATCTCGGGCGCCGAGGTCCCGCCGGCTCGTCTGGACGCCTTCCTCGCGGAGTTCTGCGGCGCGCTCGACGGCCGCTCCAGTGCGCGCATCGCCGATCAGCTCGCCGATGTTCCGGCTCGCACGGCAGGCACGGCGAAGGTCGCGGCATGATCGCTCGCCTCGTCCGGGTGCTCCGACTCGACATCGTCGCCGCCTACGCCGCGCGCCTCGCCCTGACCCTCGTGAGTCTCGTGATGTGGCCGCTCCCGCGCCGGAACAAGGTCACGATGCTGACGCGGCAGAGCGCGCGTCCGCCGTCCGACTTCGTGCTGCTCAAGCAGGCGATCCTCCGGGAGGACCCGTCGACCGAGGTCGTGCTCGTGGCTCGGATGGTGCCGCCCGGCATCCTGCGCAAGTTCGGATACGCACTGCACCTGATCACGGAGATGTACCACGCGGAGACGTCCCGCGTGCTCATCGTCGACGGTTACTCGATCATCGCGTCGGCGACCCGGCACTCGGACGGCCTCAGGATCGTCCAGGTGTGGCATGCGCTCGGTGCCCTGAAGAAGTTCGGCCTCAGCATCCTGGGTCAGGCGGGCGGGCGCGATCCGCGGCTCGCGAGGGCCATGCGCATGCACGCCGGATACGACGTCGTGATCGCGAGCGCCGAGCGGTGCCGGGCGCCGTTCGCCGAAGCATTCGGAGTCGACGTTTCGAAGGTCGTCGTGGCTCCGCTGCCCCGGGTCGACCGCCTGCGCGATCCCGCAGAGAAGGCCAGGGCGCGGGCCGCTTTCGATTTCCTGTACCCGCACCTGACGGGTCGCCGGATCGCGCTGTTCGCGCCGACCTTCCGCACCGAGGGCGCGCTGCCGACGACCGATCCGGTGGAGCTGACGGCCGCGCTGAAGGATGCCGGGTACGTCACGGTCACCAAGCTCCATCCGCTCGTGCCGACCCCGCAGCATCCGGATCTGCTGACCGCGCCGGGAATGTCGACCCAGGAGATGCTGCTCGTCGCGGACATCTTCATCACCGACTATTCGTCGGCGGTGTTCGAGGCAGCGGTCGCGGGAGTGCCCTCGTATCTGCTGGCTCCGGACCTCGACCAGTACTCGGTGCGGCGCGACTTCTACGCGAAGTATCCCGAGGATCTGGGGCTGCCGCTCGCGCGCTCGATCGAGGAGATCGAGGAGCAGGTGCGGGCTGGCGCGGCGACCGCGGAGGACGCGCGCCGTGTGCGGGATGAATGGGTGATGCCGACGGACGACCGCTCCGCGGCCGATAGGCTCGCACGAGTCGTGCTGGGGCGCGACGTCGCACAGGCCGCGCACGACGAGGAAGGGGCTCGACGATGATCACGCATCAGCGTTCCCGCACGGTCGCGGTGATCCTCGCCGGCGGCATCGGCGTCCGCGTGGGGCTCGGCATCCCGAAGCAGCTCATCAAGATCGCCGGCAAGGCGATCGTCGAGCACACCCTCGAGGTCCTCAACGCCAGTGCGCACATCGACGAGATCCTCATCGTGATGAACGCCGGCTCGCTCAGCGAGCTGGATGCGCTGCGCGACCCGCAGCGATTCCCCAAGCTCACTCAGATCATCCCTGGTGGCGACACGCGCAACGACTCGACGCTCGCCGCGCTGGCCGCGCTCGGAGACGACCCGCAGACCAAGGTGCTGTTCCACGACGCCGTGCGGCCGTTCGTCGACGACCGCATCCTCGGCGAGTGCGTCGAGGCGCTGGACCACTACGACGCCGTCGACACCGCGATCCCCTCGGCGGACACGATCATCCAGGTGGACGCCGCGTCCCACATCACGAGGATCCCCGACCGCTCGCAGCTGCGGCGCGGACAGACTCCCCAGGCGTTCCGGCTGGGCACGATCCGCCGCGCCTACGAGCTCGCGGCTCAGGACAAGTCGTTCCACGCCACCGATGACTGCGGCGTCGTCTTCACGTATCTCCCCGAGGTGCCGATCTACGTCGTCGACGGCACGCCGGAGAACATGAAGGTGACCGAGCCGATCGACGTGCACATCGCCGACAAGCTGTTCCAGCTGCAGTCCGAAAGCCTGTCGTCGTCCGCGGACATCCCCGACCTGTCGGGCAGGACGATCGTCGTGTTCGGCGGCAGCTACGGCATCGGTGCCAGCGTCGTCGAGCTGGCCCGGGCTGCCGGGGCGGAGGTCCACGAGTTCAGCCGGACCAGCACGGGCACGGACGTGCGCTCGCGCGCCAAGGTGAAGAAGGCTCTGAAGTCCGTCTACGAGAAGACCGGTGTGATCGACGCGGTCGTCATGTCCGCCGGAGTACTGCGCGTCGGGCCGCTGGCCACGACGAAGGTCCGTGACATCGAGAACAGCATCGAGACGAACTTCCTGGCGCCCGTGATCGTGTCCCGCGCCGCGTTCAGATACCTGCGCGAGTCGCGTGGACAGGTTCTGCTGTTCACCTCGAGCTCCTACACGCGGGGCCGGGCGAACTATGGCGTGTACTCGGCGAGCAAGGCAGCCGTCGTGAACCTCACGCAGGCGCTGGCCGAGGAATGGGCCGACCAGGGCGTGCGCATCAACTGCATCAACCCGCAGCGCACCAGGACGCCCATGCGCACGGCGGCGTTCGGCGACGAGCCGTCGGGCACGCTGCTGGACGCGAGCGACGTCGCCACCGTGAGCCTGCGCGTGCTGGATGCGAACATGACCGGCCAGGTCGTGACCGTGCGGGTCGAACAGGCAGGGGTTTCGGCGTGACTCGAGGCACAGACGCAACGCTCCCCGCTGGAGAAGGTCGATGAAGGCCGTCGTCCTCGGCGATGTCGGCTGGCGCTCCCAGTACCACGTCGGCGACGAGGCGATGACTGAGGTGGCCCTGGATCAACTCCGCGCCCGGGGCTTCAACGATCTCACCGTGGTTGCGGGAGAGACCGAGGTGGCTGCGGCGATGTACGACTGCGCGGCCGAGCTGAGGATCGGCTATCACCGGCCGTGGAGCCGCGAACGGCTGGAGTCCGTCCGCTCCGATCTGGAGCACGCCCTGACCGGCGGTGCGATGGGGTCGGAGCGGATGCGTGCGCTGATCGCGGCGATCCGCGGCGCGGACGCCGCTGTGATTGCGGGTGGGGGCAACCTCAACTCCGCCCACGCCTACCACCTCTACGAACGCTGGAGCTTTGCGCGCATCGCGCGGCACCTCGAGGTCCCGCTGTTCGTGGTGAGCCAGACAGTCGGCCCCTGGCTGGAGCCGGCGGACGAAGAGCTCGTCGGCGAGATCCTTGACGGTGCAGCTTTCTTCGGCGCCAGGGATGCCGCGACGGCAGCACTGCTCTCGGACCTCCGGCCCGGCTCCAACGTCATCCGGCGCACGATGGACGACGCTGTCCTGCTCCGCCGCTCGTCGGCGGCGTTCCCCGTCGCTGGCACACGCTACGTCGTCGCTAGTTTCGCCGACGAGCAGCCTGCTCAGGAGCTTGGCAAGGTCGCCTACCCGCAGGCGCTCGCGCAGGTACTGGATGCCGTTGCCGTACGTAATGACGTGACGGTGGTGCTGCTCCCACACGTCGGGTCACTGGAGGAGGGCGTGATCAAAGCCGACGATGCGCTGAACCAGCGGATCGTGGCTGAGTCGTCATCAGCCCGGATCGTCGCTGTGGGCACTTGCACGGCGCGCGATGCCCTTGCACTTACCGAGGGAGCTCTGGCCTCGGTGTCAACCCGATATCACCAAGCGGTGTTCAGCATGATGGCGGGGATTCCGTCGTTAACGCTCGCCCGCAGCGACTACGACGTCGTACGCATGGCAGGCGCGTATGAAAACGCGGGGCTCACCGGCTACGTGCTTCCCGCGCTCGCTCTCCGCGACGGCGCCATCGCGGAGCTGATCGGCGACCTCATCCGCGAGGGTGGCTTCCAGGCCGATGACCTCCGCAAGGCCATGAGACAACGCTCCAGCGGACAGGAGCAAGTTTGGGATGCGATCGTGGACGCGATCCGGACGGGCACGCCCGTGCGGGCGACGAGCTTCCCCTCTCTCGACGTTGCCGGCCCCCTGTGGACCAAGCTCGTGACGACCGGCCTCGCGGCATCCCGCTTGCTCTGGACCTCACGCGTTCAGGAGGAGACCGCCCGTGCCGCGTTCGCGGCTGCCCTCGAGGCCGACAGGACCGTAATGGACGAACTCCGCAACGCCCTTGCGTACGCCGAGGAGCGACGAGAAGCAGCCGAGATCCAGCTCGACGCGGCGCGGACCGCGCAGCAAGACGGTGAGGACTCGATCCGCCGTCTGAAGGCAGCTGCCGCGGAGCTCGAACGCTCGCTTCACGCGGCCCGGAACAGGCGGGCCGCGAGGATTGCAAATCGTCTTAGCCGCCTCATCCGGATCCCGCGCCGTCTCTGGCGTCGCTCGGGCTCCGCCGATTCGAAGAGTGCCGACCATGAATGAGACCCGTCCATCTACTGCTCTCCTAAGTCTCGTCGTACCCGCATACAACGTGCAGAAGTATCTACCGGACTTCCTGAAGAGCCTTTCCGCTCAACCGCTGGACGACACGGAGATCATCTTCGTCGATGACGGCTCCCCTGACGATTCCGCAGCAGTGATCGCCGCGTGGATCACGGGGCATCCCCACGCGGATGCGCATCTCGTCAGCCAGGAGAACCGCGGCCTCAGTGGCGCGCGTAACACGGGGCTCGCGCGAGCGACTGGCACCTGGATCTCGTTCCCCGACCCAGACGACATCCTCGGAGACACCTACCTCACCGACGTCCGTCGGATGATCGCGTCCGTTGACGAAACCGTGAGCATGGTGGCCGCACCTCTGATCACCTTCGTTGAGGAAACGGGGAAGATCCGCGACGACCATCCGCTGTCTGGTCTCTTCGCCCGCGGCGCGGGGATCTACCGACTCGAGCAGAATCCGTCGGCGATCAAGATCCACGCCAACACCAGCTTCCTCCGCAGGGACGCGATCAACAGAATGGGTCTCGCGTTCGACTCCGAGGTGCGCCCGAACTTCGAGGACACAGCTCTCATCGCGCGCTATCTAGCGGGTTTCGACAAGCCCTCGATCGCAGCCGTACCCTCTGCCGAGTACCGCTACCGCACTCGCGCCGACGCGAGCTCCCTCGTGGCTTCGAGCTGGACGAACCCCGCCAAGTACACCGTGCTTCCCGAGACCGGCTGGTTGCGGCTGCTCAAAGATCTCGAGTCGTCGCTAGGTTCCGTCCCGACGTGGGCGCAGAACATCGTGCTCTACGACATGAGCTGGTACTTCAAACACGACAGCCGAATCCATACGCCGACGAAGCGCCTCAACGACGCGACGAAGTCCCGATTCATGGAGCTCGTGGCCGAAGTGATGACCTACATCTCGGCGGAGGTAGTCCTCGACTACGAGATCACGCAGCTGTCGTACGAGATACGCATGCTCCTCCTGGCAATCAAGGGCGTCGAGCTCGATTGGCTACCAGTCACCGTTTGGCGAGCGGACAACACCAAGGGTCTTGTCCAGCTGAAGTACTACTTCACTCGCGAGCGCCCTGCCGAGGTGTTCAGCGCACGGGGGATCGACGTGCGTCCCCGTCATGCCAAGGACCGCGCCGTCACTTACTTCGGCAGGACGCCCCTGTACGAACGCATTGTCTGGATCGCATACGTCCCCGATCTCCGCATCACTCTCAATGGCGCGCATAGGACCGTCCATATCGCGTCGGGCAGTCAGCCGGGTATTTCTCTCTCGCCGTCAATCGCCCGTCGCGCCGGCTGGCGACCAGGACCGCCAACCAGGTCATCCTGGATTCCCTCGGAACCTAACCGCAGTACCGGGTGGATCAGCCGCCAAGTGGCGAGCCGTTCGGCTCAGATCACCCGCATTCTCGAGGGGCGAAGTCCTAGATTCCTGCGCCCTCTCGACCGGTTTACCTCCGCGGTGGCCAAAGCAACCCGACGGTACGCGAACGCGTGGGTATTCATGGACCGCGATGCCCAGGCGCAGGACAATGCGGAGCACCTCTACCGCTGGGTGTCAAGAGAACACCCTGAGATAAATTCATGGTTCGTGTTGTCACGACGCTCGCCGGACTGGCCGCGGCTGCGAAACGAGGGCTTCCGGCTCGTTGCCCACGGGTCGTGGCAGCATAAGTTGCTCCTCCTCAACACGGTTCACCTGGCGTCTTCCCACGTCGACCATTACGTCGTCCAGCCACTCCACCCGAAGCGTTTCCCCAAACGGCCCTGGCGGTACACGTTCTTGCAGCACGGCGTGACCAAGGACGATATCTCGCGATGGCTCAACCCGAAGCCGATCCGACGGATCATCTCAACGGGCCAGGCAGAGCAGAGCGGATTCGTCGCTGACGGAACCTCCTACGGTTTCACTGACCGGGAGAGTGTTCTCACGGGGTTTCCACGCCACGACGAGCTGTTGCGTCTCGCCCAGGGATCCTCTCCGAAGGACCGTGGGTCGATTCTCGTGGCGCCCACCTGGCGCGAGTACCTGCTGGGCCCGACCAACGGCAAGGGTAACTTCAGGCCTCTGACCCAGGGTTTCTCCGAGTCCGAGTACGTCATTTCGTGGCGCAACTTCCTCTCGTCGCCCGAGTTGCACAGCACCGCCCGAGCGCTCGGCAAGAGAATCGTCTTTCTACCCCACCCCAATCTCGAACCTCACATCGATGCCATGGCCCTGCCGCCATCTATCGACGTTCGCCTCTACGCTGATTCGAATGTGCAGGAGATCATCGCCGATGCGGCGGTTCTGGTAACCGACTATTCATCCATCGCCTTCGACGCGGCATACATCCGATCGACTAGCGTGTACTTCCAGTTCGATCGGCAGGAGTTCTTCTCCAGCCATCCGCACCGCCCCGGCTACTTCTCCTATGTCGAGCACGGATTCGGCCCGGTCACAACGACGGTCGAAGCTGCCGTGTCGGCCACAAGATCGGCTCTATCGGAAAGCCCCGACACGATCGTGTACCGCGATCGCGCCGAGGCCTTCTTCGAATACCGCGATGGCCGGTGCTGCCAACGTGTCTTCGAATCGATGCTCGCTATCGATGCCCTCTAAGCACGGCTACTCCTCTACGAGCCAGTACACGGAGGCCTCGGCGACGGCGAGGTCATCGTCGTATGTGCGCATTGCGTGAGACACCAGCGTCAGCCGCCACTGGCTGGCCCGCGGCCGAACACGCCCGAGCAGCTCCATCGCAGCAGCCGGATCGTCCGCGAAGATCGCGATCGACCGGCGGATTGCCACTGCCGCGGCCAGCGATCGAGGGGATCTGGGGTTGTCCAGGCCTTTCGACGCTCCCACACGCACCACGGCGGACGTCACGTCGCCTTTGCGCTCGGCGTGGGCTCCGCCTGAGATGACGACTGTGGTGCGGCCGGTGCGCGCGACGAAGGTCGACAATGTCCGCATGAGCATCGACTGCGACAGCACCGTGCGGCGCAGTGCCTCCCTGATCCAGTGCGCGAGCGCAAGCAGTGGCACCCCCGTGCCTCCCCAGCGGACGCGGCGGACTCGAATGTCACTGAGGCGCGAGGAGAGCGCGAACACACGTTGACCGTACGCCGCTCGCCGCGCCCTGTCCGCCGCGGCGGTGCGCGAGGTAAGCGGGCGGTCAACGATGCCGTCCCGCCATTCGTAGACCTCCCAGAGAGGCGTCGGACCAAAGTACGCGATGTTGCGCGCCCAGTTCTCGCCGCCACTGGGCGAAGCCGCGAGGGAAGCGGCGGCCCGGTCCAATGTCCATCGCCGCCACCGCGTGCGGTTCGACGCAGTATCCACGGCGTCGATGTGCTCCGGCACCCAGGCCGGTATGTCGTGATCCCGAAGCGCCAGGAGAACAATTCGGGCTTCAACCGACAGCGCCGTCGCGTCGTAGGACATGATCCGTTCGGGGGTGAGATGGCGCGCACACTCTGCGAACCCG
The DNA here is from genome assembly GCF_058349845.2 of Microbacterium cucumeris. Classification (NCBI taxonomy): domain Bacteria; kingdom Bacillati; phylum Actinomycetota; class Actinomycetes; order Micrococcales; family Microbacteriaceae; genus Microbacterium; species Microbacterium cucumeris. The sequence goes on along the minus strand of NZ_JBYRIZ020000004.1, from coordinate 18,918 downwards.
GCGAGGATGCGTCGCCCCAAAGCGGCATCGCAAGCCGGCCGTCGCGCCCCGCGGCGCTGCCATGGACCGAGCGCCCAATGGAACTCGTAGAGCAGCATCGACTGCAGCCACCTCGGAACACCGCCCTGTGCGGTTGCGTCGCGCAAGACTTCTGCGTAATGGTCGCGGAACCGGATCAAATAGGCAGACTCCGGGTTCTGCACATAACCGTCGGTGGCGGACTCACCGGTGGAGCGCCGCCGATAGAGGTAGCGGGCCCGGGGATTGACGCCGAGAACAGCATCACGCAAAGCGAGCAGGTGACGTGCGATGAACAGCGCGTCCTCAGAGGCGTGCACACCTTCCGGGAAGCGCACGCCGCTTCGGAGAAGGCTGTCGAGCCGGAAGAACGTGGAGGCAGCGTGCAGCTGGAAGTAGTCGGGGTGACGCTCCATGTCGATCACCCGAGCGCCGTTCTCGAACCGGAACTTGAGCGGATGGTCGTCGACCACGCGACTCGTGGCGTCGTCGAGCCGCAGCACCCGTGACGCGACCATGCTCGCGCGGTCGGCTCTACCGGAGTCGAGGAACCGCCAAGCCTCTGCAATGTAAGCCTCGTCGAGGACGTCGTCTCCGTCCGGGAAGCTTATCCAGCGGCCTCGCGCCGCATTGATCCCGGTGTTTCTTGCCGCACTGACACCGCGGTTCTGCTGCCGAATGAGGCGGTCCCGACCATCCGGGCGATTCGCGAGCCACTCTTCGATCAACTCGTGACCACCGTCGTTACTGCCGTCGTCGACGAAGATCACTTCGACGCGAACGGGCGCTGGACGTTGGGTGCTGAGCGAGCGGAGCAAGTCAGGTAGGTAAGGAGCGACGTTGTAGATCGGTATGACCAGGCTGATATCGACGCCGTCGTCGCGCATAGGTCGGGCGCTCACCGCGCACTGCTCCGCTCCGGCTCCGACAACGTGGAGGCGATCCGGCGGCTCAGTATCGGCCGAAGAGGACGCTCTACGAATCGCTCTATCAGTGCTGCGGCGATGAGGACGAGCAACGTCGTCAACAACACCGTTGGCCACTTTCCCAGCGAGGGGTACAAGCGGTCGATAAGCCACCACCCCCAGTTCTCATGGATGAGGTACACGGGGTACGTGAGCGCACCGGCATAGACGAGCCATGACGGGCCCCTGTGCGCGATCGGTGTGAGCGTGACTATGATCACCACGGCGAAGAAGCTCAGCAGGATGAGTGCCCCGATCGTCGGGGAGAGGTCACGCCCTGTGTCCTTGGACATGTTCGCGAGAACCCAGTGTTGAACGCCCTGTGTGGTGCCAGCCGCGATAGCGAAAGCAAGCACCAGCCATCGCAAAAGATTGTGACCATGCCGGTAGATGAGATAGATGACCATCCCGGCAGCGAAGAACGGCGAGTACTTCGGCACGAGCACGTCGTCGAGGAACCCGTCGTCCTTCATCGAAATAGCTCCGATGAGTGGCCAGAGGAATGCCACGACCAGGATCCGGCGTTCTGTGACACCTCGCCAGATCATGATGGCGACGAGGATGTAGAAGAGCAACTCAACCCACAGTGTCCAATAGACACCGTCGATCGAGGGCACGCCGAACGCGCTTTGGGTCATGGTGAGGTTGATCAAGATCTCCGAGACGGAGAACTCGCGGAACTCCCCCGGCCTCGCGAGCCAAGACATCATGAACGCCGTCGAGAGCACCGCTACCCAGTACGCTGGGAAGAGCCGAGAAACCCGGGATGCGACAAACGCGCCGAGACCACGCCCCTCGACGGACATCAGTATCACGAAGCCGCTGATGATGAAGAAGAGCTGCACTCCGAGCCCGCCGTAGGCGGCGAAGTCGGAGGCGAAAGAGAATACTTCGGACGGGGGCTTACCCCAACTATCGTGATTGCGTCCGATGTAGTGATACGCGACGACCATCATGGCGGCGCTGAGCCGGAGACCGTCTAGGAGCAGGAAGCGCTTCGGGCGCTCCCGAACTCCCTCAACCATGCACGGGCTCGTCGTGGGGGCGACAGGACATCTCACCACGATATCCGATCCCGAACGCGGGACTCCTCGTGTTCTGGCGGTGATCGGCATCGCGCTCTTCGCGGTCACGCTCATCGTCGGGCTCGTGCGTCAGCGGGGCGACCGGAGCTGAACTCACACCCGCCAGTGATCCGCGAGCTTGTTCAGCAGCCGCGCCAGTTCGTTCCGCTCGTCGGCGGTGAAGGATTCGAGCGCGCGGGACAGCGTCTCGCGCCGTTCACCTTTCGCCCCGCGGGCGATGCGGGACCCGGCATCCGTCAGCGCGATGCGCGTGCGCCGAGCATCCTCGGGGTCGGCCTCGCGACGTACGAAGCCGCGCTCGACCCCCTGCTGCACGAGGCGTGACGCCCGCGGCTGATCGACGCCGACGACCTCGCCGAGTTCGCTGACGCTCAGCGGCGCGGATGCCGCGGCCAGAGCCTCCAGCATCCGCATCCAGGCCGGCGCACCGAACCGCCCGCCGGTACCGGCCATCCAGGGCGGCCCCGGATGCCCGTGCCCTCCGTGCGGTCCGCCGTGGCCTCGTCCGTGCGGGCGGCGCCCGCGGAGGCGCGCGAGGGCCTCCGCGATGTCGTCGGCGGGATCCGGTGTGCTCACGGTTCGATTTTACATGCGACTTGACATGCTTCTTGCTTGCATGTCACACTACATGTACATGCACAGTTACAAGCAAAGGATTCTCCCCATGGAAACGCAGAACGAACAGAACCACGAACGCCCGATCGGATACTGGCTCAAGGCCACCGACCGCCTCCTGGCCGCCGAGTTCGCGCGCGCCTTCGAGGCCGAGGGCATCACGCGCCGCGAATGGCGACTGCTCAATGTCGTCGACGGCTCCGCGCCTGCTCAGCGCGCTCTCGACGAGCGCAAGCCCGGCCGCCTCATCGAGCTCGGCTGGATCGCTCCCTCGGACGAGGGCTGGACCCTCACCGAGGACGGACGCGCCGCCAAGGAGCGCCTCGGCACCGTCGTCGACGGCATCCGCGCCACGATCAGCGACGCCGTCGCCCCCGAGGACTACGCGACCACCATCGCGACGCTCGAGCAGATCTCACGCGCACTCGGCTGGGACGAGCACACCCCGCTCCCGCGCAAGCCCCGGGCCCACGGCCACCACGGACGCCATCGCTTCGGCGGACGCGGCTTCGGCCCCCACCGTGCGCACGGCTTCTCCGGGCACGGCTTCGAGCCGGATCCCCGGAACGGCTCCGAGCACGGATGCCGCGGACACCGCGGGTTCGGCCCGCACCGCGACGGCCACCCCGGACACGGCGACGGCGAGTTCTTCCCGCGCCACGGTCGCCGCGGCCACGAGTTCGTACACCGCGAGCGCGTCGAGAACGACGAGTTCGCCCCGAGCAGCGGTCACGACCACCCGCACCGCCGGTTCGCGCGCTTCGCGCAGCACGCGTACGAGCGCGGCTTCGACGCCGGCTTCCATCGCGGACGCGGCGCGTACTGACCCCATCCCGAGGCGTGCTCTCTCCGGGATGCGTGAATCATCGCGCATCCGACGGCGGAGCACGCCTCGCCGCGTCTACGGCCAGGTCGCCGAGAGAAGCGCCGGAACCTCTCCGCTCATCGACGACGGCCACGGCGGCGGAGCGGCATTGATCAGCACCACGACCGCGACGATCGCCGCCACGAGAAGCACCAGCAGCGCGGCGAACACGATGAGCGGCAGTGCGCGATATCCGGAACCGGCCGGCCCCTCCGGAGCGGCGAACGCCGCATCGCCGGGCACCGGGTCGGATGCCGCGGGCGGAGGAACCGCCGCGGCGGCCCGCACCGGTGCGGCGGGACGAGGACCCGGTACATCCGCTCCCGCGGCTTCCTGAGCACGCAGGGCGCCACGGGTCGGCGGCACGGGCGGGACGGCGGCGCCCGTCTCCGCGAGGAGAGCCGCGGCCGTGTCGCTCACCGGCGGTCCGTCCGGGTCCGCGTCGTCCGCGATTCCCAGCGCCTCCTCGTCCAGCGGCGGGATCGCCGGCGGTGCGGGAACGGCGAAGTCGGCGACCTCGGATTCCGCGACAGCCGCGGGGGCGGCATCCTCCGGGACGGCGACGGCGGACGGATCGGAATCCGACGCGTGCCGAGCAGCATCCTCCGTCTCGCCCGACGCGTCCGAGACCACGGCTCCTGGCACCTCGGCATCGACGGACGGCGATGGCGGCGGCGGCGGAAAGTCGCGCGCCTGCTCGTGGCCGGGTCTGGTCGGGTCCTCCTCGTCGCCGCTCACGCTCCGATCCTACGTCGCGCATGCCGCGGTGTCCCGGGTATCCGCGGAGCAGAGTCGAACCCGCTCAGCGACTCCCGGCATCTGGTGCCGTGAGGGGCGACAGCATCCGAGCATCCGCTCCCGCGGCGAGCAGGCGCTCGTGCATCCCCGCAGCGGCGAGCGCGTAGGGCGCATCGTCCCCGAAGAGGAGGGACCGGTTGTTCGCCTCCTGATCGAGCGCGATGAGGTGGAAGGCGAGCGCCTCGGCATCCGAAGCGGCGAGCGCGAGCTCACCGGCATCCGCCGCGTATCGGATCTGGGCCGCGACGTATCCGTACCACTCCGAGAGCGCTTCGCGCAGGGCGTCGCGCACAGGACCGGGCTTGGAGTCGATGTCGGCCGAGGTCGCCGCGAAGAAGCATCCGCCCTCGAAGGTGCGCTCACGTGAGTAGTCGAGGGCGCGGCGCATCAGCGCGACCAGGCGACTCAGCCCCCGGGGCTCGGCGCGCGACGGCTCGATGATCGTCGCGACGAAGACCTCCCGCGCGGCGGCGACCGTGGCCACCTGCAGCGACTGCTTGCTGCCGAAGAGAGTGGCGATGCTGCTCTTGCTGTGTCCCGACGTCTCGGCGAGCCGCCCGATGGTGAGGCCGTCGAGCCCCTCGACCGAGGCAAGGTGCGTGGCCCGCGACAGCACGCTGCGCCGGGAGGCGTCTCCGCGGGCTCGGCGGCCGTCGACGACAGGCGTTTCGGACATGCCTCTAGTGTACGAACGATCGTTCGTATAGTCTACGTACGATCGTTCGTATTGTTGGCCGAATCGAGGAAGCATGTCAACCGTCGTCCGCAGCATCCGCCTCGCCGATGCGATCTCTCCCGCCCTCGCCGGCGGGATCGCGTACCAGCTGTTCTTCCGCACGCGCCCGCGGATGCCGTTGCGCGACCGCGACGCCGCCACCGACCTCGCGGCCCGACGCGCGGAGCTGCGCGTGCGCGGACGCTCCGTCGTCGCCTACCAGTGGGGAACCGAGGACCGCCCCGTGCTCGTCGTGCACGGCTGGAAGGGACGAGCGACGCAGTTCGCCCCGCTCGTGCGCGAACTGCGGGCGCGCGGACGGAGCGTCGTGTCGTTCGACGCTCCGGCGCACGGCGCTTCACCCGGACGTCGCACGGACATCCGCGACTGGCTCGCCGCCATCGACGAGCTGCAGCGCCGGCACGGACCGTTCGCCGCGATCGTCGGGCACTCGGTCGGGGCGGTCGCCGCGCTGACCGCGGCGCGCACGTTCGCCCCGACACCCATGGTCGTCACGATCTCGGGCGCCGCGAGTCCGATCGCGATGGTCGACCAGTTCGCCGGGATGATCGGCCTGAGCCCCGGGGCACGCGCGGAGCTGGAACGCCGGTTCGCAGCGAGGATCGGCGAGTCGCCGGCATCCGTCCGAGAGCTCTTCGACGCGGCCGACGACCCGCTGCCGGACGGCACGAGCCTGCTCGTCGTCCACGGTCGCGATGATCGCGGGCTGCCGGACGAGGACTCGCTGCGCCTGCACCGTGCGCACGCGGACCGGTCCCGGATGTTGCGGCCGGTCGGGCTCGGTCATAACCGCATCCTGTCCGACGACGATGTGCTGGACGCCGTGGTCGAGGCGGTCACCGGCGGCCTCCCGGCGGACACGGTCGACAGGCCGGCCGACCTCGCGATCGGTTGAGTCTGCCGGACGCGCGGTGCTCAGCCGCCCAGGGAGCCGACGTCCGTGACGCCGACGTCGGTGCGGTGGAAGTTCTGGAAGGACCGGGATGCCGTCGGGCCGCGCTGCCCCTGGTAGCGGTTGCCGTACGGGCCGGAACCGTACGGGTTCTCGGCCGGAGACGTCAGACGGAAGAAGCAGAGCTGGCCGATCTTCATGCCGGGCCAGAGCTTGATCGGCAGCGTGGCGACGTTCGCGAGCTCGAGCGTGACGTGTCCGGTGAAGCCGGGGTCGATGAAGCCGGCCGTGGAGTGGGTGATGAGGCCGAGGCGGCCGAGCGAGGACTTCCCCTCCAGGCGCGCGGCGACGTCGTCCGGCAGCGTGACCTGTTCGAAGGTCGCACCGAGCGCGAACTCGCCGGGGTGCAGGATGAACGGCTCGTCCGGCGCGACCTCGATGAGGCGCGTGAGCTCGGGCTGATCCTCGGACGGATCGATGAACGGGTACTTGTGGTTGTCGAACAGCCGGAAGTAGCGGTCGAGCCGCACGTCGACGCTGGACGGCTGCACCATCGCCGGATCGTGCGGCGCGAGACCGATCCGGCCGGAGGCGAGTTCTGCGGTGATGTCGCGATCGCTGAGAAGCACGGGAACAGCCTAGTCGGGGCGCAGCCTCACACCGCAGTCGTGACCGGCGCCGGCCGGTAGCGCTGAGCGACGACACCCGACCGGAGCTCCTGCCGATCCACGAGATCGAGGCGGATGCGCTCGCGCAGCCCCGACAGCAGCGTCGGACCGTGCCCCGCGAGAACGGGATGCACGAGGAAGATGTACTCGTCGATGAGCCCCAGATCTGCCAGTGTGGCCGGAAGCGTCACGCCCCCGACGAACAGGCCTTGCCCCGGCTCCTGCTTGAGACGACGGACCTCCTGCTCCAGGTCGCCGCGCACGAGCTCCGCGTTCCAGTCGACGCTCCGGAGTGTTCTCGACACGACGTGCTTCTCGGCCCGGTCGATGGCCTCGGCGAACGGGACCTCCCAGCCGCTCATCCAGTCCGGCCAGACGCCCGCGGCCGGGCGCCGCCAGGCGGACTCCATCATCTCGTAGGTCACGCGGCCGAAGAGCAGCGCATCGGCGCGCGCCATCTCCGTCGTCCAGTACTGCATCGACTCCTCGTCGGGCGCGAGTCCCGCCTCGTGATGGCAGCAGCCGTCGAGCGTGACGTTGATCGCGTAGCGCAGTGGTCTCATCTCGTCGCTCTCCTTCGATGCGCACGGCTCTTCCGGCAGAGTACTCCGAGGGTGGCCCGCCGGTCCCGTCTTTGGCCTACGGGCGGCGTGCAGGTAGGCTTTCCGTTACCTGCTTCTTCGGATGCCGGTACGGGGCTGTAGTTCAATGGCAGAACTTCTGCTTCCCAAGCAGACAGCGCGGGTTCGATTCCCGTCAGCCCCTCCACTAGAGAAACACCTAGTCATCAATGATTTCTAGGATTCGCTGGTGGTCGGATTTGGGAGCGAGTTCAGACCCTCTCGTGGACTCCCGTGGACTCACGGGCCGAAATGAGGGGCCGACATGGCTACTGGTTCTGCTCACCTGCTCGACTCAATAGACGCACACTCCGCGTGCGTGACCGCTGTGGCGAGGGCCGCGCTGTGACCCGCCGCACCGCGACGCCGACGCGCCGCACGCCGGGCCAGCTCGGCACGGTCGAGCAATTGCCCTCGGGCCGCTGGCGCGCGTTCTACCGGCGCGATGGGCGCAAGTTCGCCGCGCCGCACACGTTCTCGACGCGGGCGGAGGGCACCGCCTGGCTGGCATCCGAGTTCGCCGACCGCACGCGCGGCACCTGGCGCGATCCCGAGGCGAGCCGGATCACGCTCGACGCCTACACCGCCGACTGGCTCGCCTCGCGCCCGGATCTCGCACCCCGCACGCTCGACACCTACGCGCGCAACGTGCGCCGATGGATCTCGCCGCGCATCGGGGCCGGTAGCGGATCCCGAGGCGTCGAGCTGGGCACGATGCACGTCGGCGATATCACGCCCGCTGTCGTACGTGCCTGGTATGCGGCGATCATCAAGACCGCGCGGGATGCCGCCGCGCGCCAGCTCGCACGCGATCGGGAGCGCTCCGAGCATCCCGCTCGCGTCTGGGCGCGGGCGCAGGGGATGCAGGTCGCCGCCACGGGGAAGATGCCCACCGCCGTGATGCAGGCGTGGCGCGAGGCCGGGGAGCCGCAGCCGCAGCGCGCGAACCTGCGCACGGTCGTGCCGCTCGATCAGGCCGGGGCGACGACTGCCGCGCAGGCGTATCGCGTACTGCGCGCGATCCTAACAACCGCCGTGACCGATGGACTGCTGACCGCTAACCCGTGCCAGATCAAGGGTGCGGGGCAAGTTGCCCACCGCGAGCGGGGCACCGCCTCGCCCGCCGAGGTCGCGCAGCTCGCCGCACTCATGCCGCCCCGCTATGCCGCCGCCGTGACGCTGGCCGCATGGTCTGGCCTGCGCTACGGCGAGCTGTTCGCGCTCGCTCGCCGTCATGTCGATCTCGACGCGGGCACGGTACGCGTCGAGCGCGCGCTCGAGCAAGTGCCCGGCCAACCGATCGGATTCGGCAAGACCAAGACCGACAAGAGCCGCCGCGTCGTGCACCTGCCCGCGTTCGTCGTGGACGCCCTCGCAGCGCACATGGCTGAGCACGTGGCGGAGCACGCCGATGCGCTGCTGTTCCCGATGCCGGATGGATCCCCAACGCCGAACGTGCGGATCTCGCTCGCATTCCGCCAGGCTCGCGCCGTCATCGGGCGCGAGGATCTGCACTGGCACGACCTGCGGCACACGGGCGCGATGCTCGCCTACCGCGCCGGGGCATCCCTGCCCGAGGTTCAGGCACGCCTCGGGCACACGACAATGCGCGCCGCGCAGATCTACGCACACGCCGCCGACGACTCTGACCGCGTGCTGGCCGAGCGCTTGAACGCTCTCTACGGCGACTCGGAGAGCATGCCGCGGTTACGAGCAATCTGAACTCTAACGTCAGAATTTCTGACCGCACATACCTACACAAACCTCCTCACATAGCGCGTGTCTTCATTTCGGGAACGTCGGCGGCATGTGCGTAACTGTCTGGCGACACACAACGTGAGAGGTAAACAAATGGGCAAGCTGAGCGGCGCGATAAGCGCCGTTCTGCGCGCCCTTTGGCCTCGCACCGCACACCCCGCGGACACTGCCCCTCGATTCGATACCGACGCCCAAGCCGGTAACAGCATGGCCGAGCTACACGCGGGCGATTTCCTGGCATGGGCATGGGCGGATGATGCTCACCCTGACGACCTCGGGGAGCTGCACCGCCGTGCCCTGCGCGATCGCGCACGCCAGGCGCTCGACCGCGACGCCGCCGAGATCGCACGGGGCCTCCGCCGCCGCGCCGCCGATATCGAGTGGGCCGCGCAGCAACTCCCGACTGATCACCCTCGCCGGGCCGCCGTGCGCGCCCTCGCCGCTCGCACGGGCGTACCGCTCGAGTACGTGCCCCTGCGCGAGCGCGCCGCCTCGCTCCGCGCCGAGCGCGAGCACGCCGCCCGCGAGCAGACCGCACTCATCACGGCATCCGTGCCCCTCGCGCTCCGCGAGGCGCACACGGGAGCCGCAATCGCCGCCCTGCGCGCCGCTGTCATTCAGCGCGTCACTCGCGCCCCTCGCGCCCCAGCGCCAGTCCGCCTGGCGTAGGCGCGCACCGAACACACCCTTATCGATCTAGACCGACGCTCTGCGCCGGTACGCGCCCTTAGAGCTGTCACAGCTCACGCCTACAGGCATCCCCGCATCCTGCGCCCTGCGCCGGTCATGTGACCCGAAAGGGAATGCCCAACATGGCTATTCGCAACACTCCCAGCACCGCCCCGACGCTCGAACTGCTCGACGTTCAGGGCATCGCCGACTATCTGAACGTCGCGCCGCGCACCGCTCGCCGCATCGTGTCCGATCGGCGCGTGCCGGTCGTCAAGATCGGCGCACTGGTGCGCGTGCACCGCGCCGACCTTGACGCCTACGTCGCGGCCAACACGGTGGAGGCGGCACGATGAGCGCCCCGCAGCGTTGGTACGTGCTCCGCGCCGCCGACCACGAGACACCGCCGCCCCTGCCCGCGTCTGCGCCGCTCAGCGCCCGACTCGTGCACGGCGTCTATTACGCGGTGACCCCCGAGATCCGCGCCGCTATCCGCGCCGGTCACAACTCGCGCGCCGTGGGGATTGCGTTCGATCAGATCGACGCCCGCGCACTGGTGCCCTTGCGTCTGTCGCGCCGCGAGCGGGGCCAGGGAATCGCATACCTGGTGAAACTCGAGGCGAGCCGAGGCGGGGTGCTGTCGTGAGCGTCAGCCGCGCCGCACAAGATGCCCACCGCCAGCGCGCCGAGCACCTGCGAGCGCGTGCCGCAGCTCTGCCTGCAATCGGATCCCCAGCGCGCCGAGCTTGAGCGCGAGGCCGAGCACGCCGATGCCCGCGCCCGAACCGTGCGCAGCGCTCGCGTGCGCAAGCGCGACCGGTCAACTGCGCTCGCGTCATGCTCGCACGGGTGCTCGACCCGTTGCCGTCAGGGGGTGGCAACCGATGCCCACTCGTGACGATGCGCTACGGCTCGCCGCCGCTGGCTGGCCGATCATCCCGCTTCGGGGCAAGATCCCGACGACCGCACACGGGGTGAAAGATGCCACGACCGATCCCGAGCAGATCACGCGCTGGTGGCCGGGTCGAGCGCAACACAACATCGGGGCGCGCGTGCCCCGCTCGCTCGTGGTGCTCGATATCGACCCGCAGAACGGCGGGAGCCTCGCGGCGCTCACCGAGGCCGCAGGCGTGCACCTGCCGCGCACTCTGACCGTGCATTCTGGCCGGGGTACGGGCGGGCGACACTTGTACTTCCTGAATCCGGGCGGGCCGCTGTCATCGACTCGCTTGCCTGCGGGGATCGATGTGAAAACCGAGACTGGCTATCTGGTGATGCCGCCGAGCTTGCACCCTGCCACGGGGCAGCCGTACAGGTGGGAATCTGCGCCGCCCGCGCACCTGCCCACTGCTCTGCGCGAGCTACTGCGCCCCGCAGTCGCTCGACCCGCGCCCGTCGTCCCTGCGCCCCGCACGAGCGGATCAAGCAGGCTGAGCGAGCGCGCCGCGCACCTGGCTAAGTTCGTTCAGGATGCGCCGGAGGGCACCCGTAACGGGCGGCTCTACTGGGCCGCCTGCCAGGCGATCCGCGATGGTCACGACGCTATGACGTTCGATCTGCTCGAGGGCGCGGCGATGGTCGCAGGCCTGAGCGAGACCGAGGCGCGCCGCACGATCACAAGCGCCCGCCGCACGATGGGCCAGGCGTCGTGAGCGAGGCGGTGCCGGTCGTGCCCGTGTCTGTCGAGCCGTCGCCGCGCACGGTGCAGGCACGGTCTGCGTTCGGGGATCTGCCCGAGCCGGGGGCGGTGTGGGCGTGTGACCGCCCCGAGCTGGCCGCGATTCGTTATGAGGCGCGACGCCGCATCGCCTCACCGTGGGCGGTGCTCGGGGCGGCGATCATCAGATCCTTGCTCACGATTCCGTATGCCGTCCGGTATCGGTCGGCACTGCACCCCGAGGGCACTCCGCTGAATCTGGCCGTGGCGCTGGTCGGGCGCTCGGGGGCGGGCAAGTCCACGGCGATCCGGGGCGCAGCCTGCGCCGTCACGTTCGCCGGGGAGGACGTGCCCTCCCCTGCCGCCGCGCGCAGCGGTGAGGGCATCGCCACGATGCTGGGCAGGATGCACACGGCGAAAGATGAGCCGCCCGAGCTGGTCTGGGCGCGCCCGGATCACGCCGTCTGGCTGCACTGGGATGAGGTCGGCCAGCTCGGCGAGCAGGGCGCGCGTACCGGCTCGACCGTGATGGAATCGATCAAGTCTGTGACCTCGGGCGAGAGCATCGGCGGGCAGAACGCCAAGGGTGACGGCGTGACCATTCCGGGCGGCAGCTATCGCGCTGTGCTGACCGTGGCCGTACAACCGGGCCGGGCCGGCCCGCTGCTGAGTGACGGTGCCGTGGCGGGCGGTCTGTCGGCTCGGTTCGTCTGGCTGGTGGCCGAGGATCCCGAGGCAGCGGATGCCCCTCGCCCGACCGTCGAGCATCCGCCCGTGCAGGTGCCCCTCGCGCAGTGGGATCGGGTGCAATACGTGGACGCCCTGCCCGAGATGGACGCGGCGCATGAGGCGGATACGCGAGCGGCGCACCGAGGCGAGCGGGAACCGATCAATAGCCGCGTGCTGCTGAATCGGGCGATCATCGCCATTGCCCTGGCGAACATGGCAGGGCGCTCGGCGCTCATCGATGATGACTGGCACCTGGCAGGGGCGGTGCTTGCTCACTCGCTCGCCACGCTCGACGCGGTGGCCGACGTGCTGGCTGAGCCGGACGATGCAGAGCAGGTGCGGGCGCAGCGCGTCGAGCAACGTCTACGCGATCGCCTGGCCGACATGCAGGCGCAGGGACTCCCGTTCCATGAGGCGCGGCGCAAGCTGTCGAGAGCGCAGGGCGACAGGCTCACCGAGCTACTGCACGGGGCGCAGTTTGTCCCGTGGTGAGATCGCGTGTTATGGTCGTCAGACCTTGGGGGCCTTATAGGGGGGCCAGGGGGGTGGTGTATCTACAGGCGTTAGATCACCGCAGGTAGGTGAGCATTCTCCCCCGCACACCCGCCCGACCGAGCCGAGATCCGAGATGATGCGCCCCGCATCCGCTGGCAGACAGCGACGATGCGGGGCGCATCGTCGTGTGGCGATCCGGTGTGGCGGGTGTGTGGCGGCCAGTGTGGCGGCCATCAATCGCCACTAAATCCCAGGTCAGACATTATTTCCGGTCTCGGTGTGGCGGTGCGGCGTGCGTGGCAGTCACTCTCACTCTCGCCCGCAAGGGGCCGTTTTTCTGAGAGGCACCCCCAGACCACCCCGCCCCAGTCGGCATTCTCACCGATCACGAGCCGAAATACTCCACCCGCGCCCTTGCACGCCAGAGAATAGCCCCGTGAACCTCGACCTGGATTTCGAAATCGGATGGACCCCCGAAGACCCGCTGGCGTTCGGGACGGCGCGGCTAATCAGTGGAGAACGCGACGCCATCATTCGCGAAGTCCGAGCACGAAGGGATGCCCACGTCGCATCATTCCGCGAGAGCCGCGGTCGACAACTCGACTCGTTCCTTCTCCTACTCGCCGTTGCTGGGGACGCCGTCGATTGGACGGTCGGGCACATCAACGGTTCGCTGGGTGACGACGACGAAGACAAACAGTTCGCGCTGTACTACGAGACCCTCTTCGTCCTCTCGCGCCGAGCACTCACGACAGCCACGGAGATATACGAACTCCTTACCAACGATCTCATCGCTGGCGCAAAGGGCCGGCTTCGAACATTGGAAGAGATATTCCTGGTTGCGGCAATCCTCGCCGTTCACGGCCAGCCGGACGGCGACCACCCCGATCTAGTTCAGCGGTACCGCGAGCACCACAAAGTCTTTGCTCGAAGCCTCGCGGAAGAGATGCTGGCCAGCGGGAATCTTGGCCAAGGACACGCGCTTGACGAAGAAACCCTCCGCGGCCTCGAAACACAACGGGACAGGCTGGTCGCTGCGTATGGAAAGGAGTACAAGACGCTTTGGGGTTGGGCGGCATGCCTGCTTCCCCCGAGGACCAAGCTGACATTCGGCAAGCTCTCCGAGCTGGTCGAAATCAATCTGGCGAGTTCGAACAGCCTGGGAAGCCGACACGTTCATGCAAGCTCGGAGGGCTGGCACGAGGCCGTCGAGCAAGATTCGGAGTTCAGCTTCAATTACGTGGCGACACTGACTAGTGGCTACCTGTACATGACTCTTGAGGCGGTCATCCCCATAAAGTCCCAACCCGAACACGGGGATCCGGACACGACGGGCTCCGACTGGCTGGCCGCACTCCACATGCTGGTCCTCGAGATGCGAACCTGACAGACACTCACGCCCGCGAGGTTGCAGACAGCCATGCGATCCATGCATTCTTCTGCGATGAGCTCTCTGCGCGACGGCCGCCCCGTTTACGTCCTCGGAGCGGGCTTCTCGCGCGCAGTCCATGAAAGGATGCCGCTCACCGACGAGCTTGGTGAAGCGATCCGCGCCGAGCTGCGGCATGACTGGCCAAGTGGGTACGACGGCTCTTCCTTTGAGGAGCAGCTGACTGTTCTGTCAACAGCACTGCCGTTCCTTGAAGGCTACGAAAACACCGCCCGGCGCGCCCTAGCTGAACGGATAACCGCGCAACTCGCAAAAGAGCTAGAGCATCGCGCCGCCCTTGTAACCAGCGACAAAGCCCCCCTTTGGCTGCTACAGCTGGTCGCACTTTGGCATGCGGAGAATGCCACCGTTCTTACCTTCAACTACGACACCCTTGTCGAGCACGCAGTCACCACCCTGCGTCCAGTCACCATCGAAGGGCGTTCGATGGACTACGTGCACGGCTCACGCGTTGTATTTCCGGCGCCTCCACCCGCTGCGACGATCACGTTCCGCGACCAGCACGGCCCCACCACTGGTTCATTCCGCCTGCTGAAGTTGCATGGTTCCCTGAACTGGTACTGGTCAGTTGGCGACGGCAACACGCTGGTTCGCACCCCGTACATAGAGGGGTTCAGCGAAGAACCGGATCATCGCGCGGCCGAATTCAGCGGCATTCGCTTCCTGGATCGATTCCTCGTGCCACCTGTGCTTGCCAAGGACAGCTATTACAACGTAAACCTCATTCACATGCTTTGGCGGGAAGCATACGAGTCCGTCGTCTCAGCCCGCAGCCTCACCATCGTCGGATACTCGATGCCCAAGGGAGACCGCGTTGCCGCCGACCTTGTCCGGAATCTGCCTAGCGGTGCCATCGCTGACATTGTCAACTACGCCACGGGATCTGTCGCCGACCCGGACAGTCCCATCGGACGCGCGGACGCTGTGGGGCTTCAGGTCGGGGCGACCTATGACGGCCAGCATGCGGTGAAGGAATACGTTTCCTGCCGTCTGGCGGCAGCCGTAGCCGATCTCAAAGATTCACCGCTTATCCGTGAGCTTTCCGGCGCCGCCGTCGTGGCTTCCGTCTATGTTGAGGGATCGAACTCGAGCCCGCGATCGTTCGCGATACGGATGTCCGAATCGGGCCCCGAGGGCGTGGAGTTCTTGAGGAGCAAGGCCGCCGAGGGGAACTCGGTTCTCGAACTTGCTCTGTCCGGCCTTAACGCGAGCACGACAGCGCGCGACGATTTCTTAGACGGTCCTCGCTTTGCGCGGACGCTCGATTCTGATCTTCCGACTATTGAGCTCGCCGGCCGTCAATACATCCCGATCGCCGCGCGGAGACTCCGCCTGGGGAACGAGGACGTCATAGAACTATCAACCGCGCCGGCATAGCCGGTGGAGCGACGAGGCCAATCTCGTGGACTCGCGTGGACTCCACCCCGGTAAGTCGCGGTTCTCAGCGGTAAACGGATGTTATGGTGATTTCGCGCCTGATCACGAATTTCCGCGAGATGACGCAACACTTTGAGGGTGGTCTGGACAGCTTCCCAAGCAGACAGCGCGGGTTCGATTCCCGTCAGCCCCTCCACCACCTGTCGCATTTGCCCCTACCCGTCGCGAGCCGGCGTTCGGTTCTCGACTGGCTTGCCGTAGCGCCTGGCCATGGTGAGCGCGGCTTCGTCGATCACCCGGAGTTGTTCCTCATCCGTGATCGTCCACGTGCCGTGCACGAGACGCGGCCAGAAGATCGCGGACGCGATCATGCCCAGGAACTGCGCGGAGGCGATGTCCAGGTCGTCGATGTCGACGCTCCCCGCCGCGCGCTGCGCCTGCAGATAGCCGCGGAGGGACGAAAGCACAGGCAGCGTACCGAAATCGAAGGTGCGCTCCCTCAGCTCGGGGAATCTCGGCGACTCAGCGATCACGATCCGCATCAGCGCGACCATGTGGGGACGGGACAGTAGCTCCGCGTAGGCACGCCCGAGCGCGACCAGGCCACGACGGAAGTCCCCCGTCGGCATGGCGACCGGCTCCGAATCGGAGCTTCCACCCGCCGCGAGCACCGTCGCCTCGAACAGCGCGGCCTTCGTGGGGAACTGCTTGAACAAGGTCGCCTTCGACACACCTGCCCCTTCGGCGACTCGCGCCAACGACGTGCGGTCGTATCCGGAATCGAGGAACAGGCGAACAGCGGCGTCGAGGATCTTCTCACGGTTCGTCGCCGCGACACCGCGGTGATATGCGGACAGTGGGCGCGACATGGTCCCAGTATGACACGGAGGTGAGTTGCTTGACTCATGTCTGATCGGCCCTTAGATTGATGGTGAGTCATCTGACTCACCATCACGAGGGAGAGATTCATGAGTCGAGTAATCGTGCACGCGACGATGACGGTCGACGGATTCATCGCCGACACCGAGGGCGGAGTCGACTGGATGTTCGGACGACCGTCCGCGCCCGAGGACGACGACGTCGTCATGAAGGTCGTCGAACGGATCGGCGCCGTCGTCGGCGGAGCGAACAAGACGCAGACCATCGACGAAGGAGAGATCCCCTACGGTGGGATGATCAAGGTGCCCGTGTACCTCATGACGCACACGCCTCACGCCCCCATCGAGCGGGACGGCGTCACATACACCTTCATCGTCGACGACGTCGCGGACGCCGTCGAGTCTGCCCGACGAGCAGCGGGAGACAAATGGGTGAGCCTGCTGGGCGGCAGCATCTCCCGCCAGTGCCTCCAGCTCGGACTCGTCGACGAACTCCATCTCGACATCGCGCCGGTGCTCCTCGGCAACGGCATCCCGCTGTTCGCAGGCCTCGAGAACCGTATCGAGCTGGAACGCCTCGAGACATCAGCCTTCGCAAGCGAGACTCACCTGCGCTACCGCGTAATCCGGTAATCCGCACCGCGAAGTCACCGTCCGCTGGGTTCGCTTTCGGTGATGGACGCGCGGACGGCGACAGGACTGGACACGATCCGGCATGGCCGGATGCGATGGGGTCCGCCGTACGGGGGACGCGGTGGACGGGTGTCTCTCGTATCGTCGAAGGCATGACCGACATCAATCCCAAGCTCGGCGATGACGTCGACGCGCCCGGCGGACGAGGCAGCATCATCGACGTGAGAGCCACGCCATCGGGCAAATGGATCTACGGTGTGGAGAATGCCACCGGCGAGGTGAGCTACTACACGAGCCGGCACTCCGCCCCACCCAGGGCTGACCGTAGCCACGCGTCACGCGTCCCTTCATCATCGCTCCGCTCAGACGAGGATGTTCATCGGCTGCTCGATCAGGGCTCTGAGCGATCGCAGGAACTGCGCGGCGAGGGCTCCGTCGATGATGCGATGGTCAGCGGACAGCGTCAGTCGCATCCGATGCCGCGCCTCGACGACCCCGTCGCGCACGACAGCCTCCGGTGACGCGCTGCCGACCGCGAGGATCGCGCCCTCGGGCGGGTTGATGATCGCCGTGAACTGCTCCACCTCGTACATGCCGAGATTGCTGATCGTGAAGGTGCCTCCGGACATCTGAGATGCGCTGAGACTCTGCGACTGCGTAGAGCAAGGTGCCGCCGCACGTCAACTGATCGCCTGGAAGAACAGCGAGAACCACAGCGCGAAGAACGCGATCTGACCGAGGGTGCCGAGGATCCCGATCACCATGGCCCATCGAGCGAGTCCACGGCCCTGCTCGACGTTCCCCGGGGCATCGAGTTGGCGGCGCGCGAACACGGAAAGGATGGCCCCGGCCAGCGGGCTGACGAAAGCTGCGATGAACCCGACCAGCGCCAGGGTGTTCATCCTCGCCGGGGCGTCAGTGGTGGTCACGCGTTCAGACTAGGGCGTTCAGACTGGACGTGTCGACAGACCGTCGGATCGCCCGCCGACGCCAGCATCGCGCTCGCGCTCCCGTCGATGGTTTCGAACATTTCTTTCGTAGTTATCTTCCATTCTTGGCCCAGATCGGCTAATCTGGATGCATGACGATGACGCATCTGGATGCCCTGCACGAGGCGGTTTCCCGCCTCGACGCTGTGTGGGCGGATGCCGAGGACGCCGCGCACCTCGACCGGGCGGCGCTGATCGCGGCCAATGAGGTCCTGGGGCGGTTGCGTCGCGTGACGGACGGCCTTCAGGCGGAGGTTGCGGCCGGGATCGCGCATGAGTCGCGCACAGAACTGGGTGCCGAGTCCCTGGCGAAGCAGCACGGGTTCCGTACGGCGGCGAAGCTGATCGCCGCGACCACCGGAGCGTCCTCCACGGACGCGAGCCGGCTGGTCACGGTCGGCGAGGCCACCGCGACGCGCAGCGATCTGCTGGGCGCACCACTGCCGGCGAAGCATCCGGCGGTGCGCGAGGCACTGAACACCGGGTCGCTCGGCGCGCCCGCAGCGGCGCTGATCGTGGAGCTGCTCGATCGCGTGCAGTTCCGTGTCGCTGCAGACGACCTGCAGGATGCCGAACGACTGCTCGTGGACAAGGCCACGGCGCTGTCCCTGGACGAGGTCCGCAAATTGATCGCTCGCGCCGAAGCACATCTGGATCCGGACGGCATCGCACCGCGGGAAGAGAATGCCCGCGCCCAGAACTCACTGGTGTTCTCCGAACGACGCGGACGCCTCCATCTCGAGGCCGACTTCGACCTGCCGACCGGCGCCACGATCAAGGCGGCGCTGGAAGGGCACACCACTGCCGTGTTCGCCTCCCGTGCGAACGCGATCGATCCGGATGCCCCCGACGCCGACCGTCGCACGATCGCGCAGATCCGCGCGGAGGGCCTCGCGCTGATCTGTTCGCACGCTCTCGGTTGCGACAATGACGCTCCGGCCCTCGCCGGAGCCACCGTCATCGTCCGCGTCAACCTCGACGACCTCACCACCGGCACCGGATACGGCACCATCGACGGCAT